>CAWCAK010000002.1:0-314941 GCA_963793455.1 uncultured Bacteroidota bacterium | reverse complement strand
GATGCTGCCGGCAAACATTTCAGGTGGGCAGCTGCCATTGAAAGTCCAAGCACTTCCATTGGTAATCCATATAACCTGGACGGAGAGTCACGGCAATATATGCCCAATCTGACAGGCAGGATAAACTGGACACATCGCATGGGTCACATGCAATTTGCGGCCATTGTAAAACAGCCCAGATGGGCAAGCAATACCATGGGAAAGTCCTCAGCATTGGGACTTGGATTTCATTTCACGGGTGCACTGAAATATGCCAAATACGACAAATTTATGTGGGGACTGGCTTATGGTAAAGGTTGGGGACAGGATGTTGGTGCCGTTGCCGGCTCCGGAGCAGATGCTGTTCTTAATGCTGACGGATCACTTACAACGATCCCCGTACTAAATTTCATAGCAGGAGTTGAGCACTACTGGGCATCCAACCTGGCTTCCACATTGTCAATCGATTGGGCTGCATTGAATAGCCCTGATAACCGGACCTCCGATGCACAGGAATTAGGCACAACGGTGCATGCAAATATCCGCTGGGGTATTTATAAAAGATTCGCCATTGGGGCAGAATATATGGCGGGGAAACAGCGAATTGTTGATGGAACAACAGGCTTTGCACAACGCATTCAATTGTCAGCCAAATTGAAGTTTACAGATTAGAAAATCTCACCTCTTTGACGGGATATGAATATACCAGATAGTGAATTTGCCCGCATAGCAGCAATGATTATCATCCTGCTCCTTTCGGTCGGAGTGGGTTGGATCATCAAAAAGGGAATGTTCTTTGCGTATCAAAAATCCAGTGCCAGGCATAAAACTGATCCCGGTAGGTTTCTTCTAATAACCTCCTTTTTGCGTTTGGCGATTCTGCTGATTGGGGTAAGCTATGCCATCTCCCTGGAGCCTCATGTTAAATCCCTTACAACTTCATTATTGGCCAGTGCAGGCATCGCAACTGCCATCATTGGTTTTGCAGCCAAAGATGTTCTTGCAAATTTTGTGTCGGGTGCGGTAATTATCATTTTCAGGCCCTTTACCCTTACCCATTGGATTAAGGTGGGCAATCTACATGAAGGCAAGGTGGAAGAGATTAAAATGCTTTATACCGTAATCAGGGATACAAGCAATCGCAGGTTGATCATTCCCAATTCAAAAATAGTGTCAAGTGATGTGGTCAATTCCTCCTACCGTGAAGACCATGTGCGCGAGATTGTGAAATTTCAAATCAGCTTTGAGAGTGATATTGAAGTGGCAAAGAAAATTATCAGGGAGGTCTGTGAGAAGAGTCCGCTCTCCATCGACATACGCACCGATGCCCAAAAACAGGACAAGAAACCTAAAGTTGAGGTCAGGCTCCTGGAATTCGGGACCTATTCCATCAATTTGGGGGCACTGGTTTGGGTCGAGAACCCTGTAGATGCTTTAAAGGTTCATTGGACTTTTAATGAAGAGGTGAAAGATCGTTTTAACAAGGCGGGAATTGTAATTCCCTATCCCAACCTGATTGTAAAAAGGGATGAATAAATTGAAATTTTACCAGGGTGTTTAGTTGATCATCCAGAATCGGCCGGACGTGATCAAGGGAACTGTTTTCTCCAATATACTGCTTATCTGCTGCCCTTTCTTGGTTTGGAGACAGTAAATTCCTTTTCAGGTGTATCTCCAGACTTCTGTATTTATAGTGCCTTCTGCTTTGAAAACCACATCCTCTGATAGGCCAGTATTATGGAAGAAAAATTTGCTCCATACCTTGTTGATACTCCACTTGTGTAGGCAATTTTAATTCCATTCCCTTTGGCTATTGGAATTGCAAATGCCAATCCGAAACGGGTGTTTTTCTGTCTGTTTTTGTATTGCTCATCGTTAAGGCTTACTTCCCCAAACAGGCTGCCACCAAACGAGGCTGCAAGCCAAAGGCCCCTTTTAAAAACATAGGTCCCGTGAATTTGCATACTTCCCAGGGGATGTTGTTTTAGACTATTTCCTCCATAAAAGTTAGCATTAGGAGTAAAAAGCCAGCAATTAAGGGAGCCTTCGAAGATTAGTTTATTAAGCTGGTAGCTGGCACCTACACCTACCTTGAAAGCCCACCTGTTTAAACCGAGATTGATAAATTTATCCGGATCATATTTCCCCATTGGAGGACGTACCCTGAACTGAACCCCCAGTTTGAACTTCTTAAATTCATGAGATACATACTCTGCAGGTCCAAGTGCTGGCCCGCCAATAAGCATTACAGACATCCGGAACATGGGATCCCCGAAACCATTGCGCTGCGTGGAAGAATCCACCTGATTAACTATGCCCTCCCAAGAGCCAAAAGAATAGGGGACTACAGCATCCAATTTGGCCAGCTGGCCAAATAGTTTGAAACTCCTGGCATAGCCCGCTACCAGTGAATGAATAGAGGCATCCAAATCTTCGATGGGTAATGTATTATCCAGTAGTATATTTCCGGCGGAATAAGCATATGAAGCAACGATGAAATTACCTTTCACGGGCATCATCGACAGGTACCTTGGCTCAAGATCCTGAGCGGATAGTGCTACACGAGACCCCAATACCAATAGAAGTAATATATATTTCCCCGCATTCATATTTCTAAAATAGCTAGTTAAGCTCCAAATCACCAAATCCAAATTGAAATCTTCTACTTTTTCACCACCAAAGGGGTATTGAATGCCCTGAATAGTAACCCTAATTTTACTCTAATTATTTGCTAGACTAATCTTTAATTATGATGAAGAAAGCACTTCCAATAATAATCGCTTTGTTGTTTATTGCCAGGATTGGATCTTCGCAGGCTGCCATTATTGTTTTGATTTTTGGTGATAAGGTGGAGAAAACGGTGCTATTGACCATCCTTCGCCGGAATATGTCATATAAGATACAGAAAACCAATATCTTAAATTGGTCAATAAAAATGGCTTGAAGTGGTCAAGCCCTCCATTTTTTCCACATACCCAGTATAACATTGGCGACGTTTCCGAAAATCTACATCCATAGGAAGCTATTTGGATTGGATAACTAAATCATAAAGCATATATTTGGATTGGATATCTAAATTACAAATTATATATTTGGGCTGTAAAACTAAATCAAAATGGATAGATATATCTTTTCAGACTTAAATAAATGGATTCATAAAGAAAGAAGAAAACCTTTGTTACTAAGAGGAGCCAGACAAGTTGGTAAAACCTGGTTAGTAGAAACCCTGGCACAATTGAAATTTAAGAATTACCTGAAAGTTGATTTTGAAGAAAACAAGGAGCTGGCCTCAATTTTTGAAGGAGATTTAAACCCACAAAAAATATGCACAGAACTGGAATTAAGAACCGGAATTGATATTAAACCCGGGGAAACCCTTTTGTTTTTTGATGAAATCCAAATATGTCCAAGGGCAATTATTGCACTTCGTTACTTTTATGAAAAGATGCCTTCATTACATGTCATTGCTGCCGGCTCACTTTTAGAATTTTCATTAAGTGAAATCTCATTTCCAGTTGGCAGGATCCAATCTTTGGAAATTCATCCAATGAATTTTTCGGAATTCTTGCTGGCATTGGGTTATAATAAGGCTGCGGAAATTTGCAACAATCCAATTACAGAAGTTTCCAAATCGACTCATGAATTTCTTATTAGAGCAGCTTCGTATTTATTGGCTGGTTGGAGGAATGCCGGAATGTATAAAAGAGTATGTTCGAAGTAAATCAATAAAGCAATCAGCCGAAGTTCAGGATGAAATATGTGAAACTTATCAAATGGATTTTGGAAAATATAAACCTAAAACAGATGCTAATTGCTTAATAACAGTTTTTTTAGGAATTGCCGCAAGTGTGGGACAACAAATAAAGTATACCGGACTTGCTAAAGATTATTCTATTCCTACCATTAAAAAGGCATATGAAAGTCTTGTAATGGCTCGGATAGCGAAGAAAGTTAAATCGGTGAGTACTCCTGGAATACCTTTGGAAGTAAATGCATCAGATAAAAAATTTAAAAACATATTTCTGGATATCGGTTTAATGAATCGTGCAATGAAAATCGATTACAATGAAGCATTGAGGCACAAAAATTTATTGGCAATATATCGTGGCCAACTTGCAGAGCAATTCGTAGGACAAGAGTTTGTAACTGCAAACAGTAAGCAACTTTATTATTGGGCAAGGGATGCGAAAAACAGCAATGCTGAGATCGATTATCTGATACAGCAAGAAGGAACGCTTATCCCTGTGGAAGTAAAAGATGGACCGTCAGGAAAATTAAGAAGCTTACATCTTTATAGGAATACTTATAATTCAAACCTTGCAGTTGTATTTCATGCAGGGACAACGGGCAAGTTAAAAGCTGAAAACATCATATTTTTACCCTTATATTTTGCAGGCTCTTTTGCTAAGCATGGAATTAAAAGAGTCTGATTTTGGAGCCAGATTTTGCTGCAAAATGCTTCAATTTGCATATTCGAAACCTCGGAAGCCCTTTAAACGAAATTTGAGGGGCTTTTACCATTTTGGATGAGTGCAACGTATGTAGAGATTTGATTTGGATTTATATACGTTGGATTATCCATTGATGAAACAGCGGATCAGCAATATAGTATCCAATATCTTCTTCATAAAAAATAATCCCCATTCCCTCAAGTTTTTTTAATGCACGGGCAACATTAATTCTTGCTGGTTTAAGCTTAGAATAGATGTTCTTACTGCCTTCAGTAAGAGAAAGAAGCGTATAGATATATTCTTTATTTCTCGATAAGTCTTCCCAAACCTTTTCCAGATAGTCCTTTTCTACCATCAGAAGTCTGTGTAGCAACTCAATTTCTGATGGTGGATTGCCCTCAAGTGCATTGATTAACACTGCTTGTTGGAAGGCTAGTTGCGAATAATAGGGATGCCCCTTCGTTAGACTGACTATATTTTTCACAAATGAATTTGAGACTTTAATCTTAATTTTGTCAAATTTTTGCTCTAATGATTTTACTAATACACCTTGCTCGATATAACCTATTTTAATAATCCTGGTCATTCTATGAAATGGCGATTTACTATCTACAAACATTTGGTTCATTACAGATTCATAACTTCCTGAGAAAATATAAGTGCTGTTTTGGTGCTGTTGAATTTTAGATCTAAATAGCTTAACCAGTTCGTTGCCATTAGGATATTTACCAATATCACCAAATTCATCATATGCACAAATCATCTGTTTCTTATGTTTTTTACTAAAAGCATCAACAAACTCTATACTTTCAGAAATCAGCTCCCATTCATCTTTTGTATTCTCCGCAAATCCTATTATAAATTGAAAATCATCCAATACTGCCTTTAGCTTAATATTTTTAATCAAAGCAGAAGCACTATTCTTTGCTGTCTTGAATTGATTATGCAGCTTATGATTCCTTAAAACTTCTTCAGTCAGGGACGTTGCTAGTAACTCCAATGTTGGATTAGTAAAGACATCAATATAGGCTGTGTAGAATTCTTTTCCCTTTATTTGTTGAAGAACTTCTAATACAAGTGATGTTTTACCGAATCGTCTGGGAGCGATGATCGCAACACTTTGTCCCATTTTAAGGTACTCTACTAATAGTTTTAACTCTTTTTCTCTCCCAACAAAATCTTGTCCTGTTACTGGTTTTCCTGCTTGGTTCATAATACTCATTATAGTATGGTACTAATATATGTATTTTAATACTAATACACAAATATGTATTATACTTAAGGATGTACTATTATATATCCTGATAAAATGCACGCTGTTCTACACAATGCCGGTGTCAGATTTCAGTGTCGGAAAATGCAGGAAATGTGGCTAAATGTAAGATGAAACATTCGGAAACTCAGTGTTTGCAGCAGACCTTTCAAGATTCACGAGGCCGCCAGGCCGGGTAACTCTCCCTCTCGCTACAGGAGAAGTCTTTACAATTTAAGGCTAGCTCAGTTGGTACCGAATTTGAATGAAGCTCTGCTTCATATACGCTCTGATCTAAAATTTGAACTGAATATCCTTGTTATTATGTTTGATAAACATTATTTTTGTCATACATAATTATATTACCGTGGAATTTTTCAACAGGGAAAAAGAAAAGCAGCGCTTAAACCTGGCCATAGCAAGTAAAAAAGCTAAACTGCTAATAATCTATGGTCGTCGTCGGTGTGGTAAATCAACCCTGATTAATAATACATTGGGGCCAAATGATATTTATTTTCTGGCTATACAATCAGACGAGACACTACAACGTGAACAGCTGGCAAATACCATTGCAGAAAGAATAGGGGGTTTTAATTCTGTTGTTTACCCCGATTGGGAATCCTTGTTCATAAATCTGAATAACGTTCTTAAAGAACCAATAAGCCTATGTATTGACGAGTTTCCTTATTTAGTAAAAGCTTCACCGGGTCTGCCAAGCGTAATTCAAAAAACGGTTGACAAAAACAATGACAGAAATTATCATCTGATCCTTTGTGGTTCATCTCAACAAATGATGCAAGGTCTGATCCTGGATAGTGCAGCACCTTTATATGGCCGCGCCGATGTGATCATGAAAATCACTCCTCTCGGAGCAGGATGGATAAGTGAAGCGTTAAATGTTAAACCCGAACAGGCTATCCTGGAATATTCGGTTTGGGGTGGGGTTCCTCGTTATTGGGAACTAAGAGCTGAAGAAAGCACATTTAAAGAGGCAATTATAAATCTAATATTGGACCGGTTTGGGGTACTTCATGAAGAACCAGGAAGATTATTCCTGGATGACATGAGGGAATCTGTTCAGGCATTTTCAATTCTCTCACTCGTAGGAAATGGCAGTAACAGGCTATCTGAAATTGCAGGAAAGTTAAATAAACCGTCAACTCATCTTTCCAGACCCCTAAACAATCTTATTCAGCTTGGTTATTTAAAAAGAGAAATACCTTTCGGGGAACTTGAAAAGAATAGCAAGAAAGGAATCTACCGGATCGCGGATCCCTTTATGAGTTTTTACTTCACTTTTTTGATGCCAAATCTTTCCCGACTCGAACTTGGTTTAACAGATCATGTTTATAAGGGAATTGAATCGCGACTGCCGAATTATGTTTCATTTGAATGGGAAAATCTTTGCCGAAGAAGCGTTCCCATGAAGACCATTAGCGGTATTGAGTTTGATATTGCTCACAGCTGGTGGGGAACAAATCTGGAAAACAAGCCCATGGAATTGGATGTCGTGGCTGAATCGCTCGATAAGCACTATTTACTGATTGCTGAATGTAAATGGTCAAAAAATGAAAATTTATCATCATTGTTTGAAAAACTAGAACAAAAAGCAAAATTATTCCCCCTGGCAAAAGGAAAAAAGATTATCCCTGTACTGTTCGTCAGAGAAACCTCCGATAATACGATTTCCCCAAATGTATTTCTGCCAAAAGATGTCCTTAAACGGCTAAATAATTGAAACCTATAAATTTAACCAATGGGCTACAAAACCATACAATTAAAGGTGCCAACAGATTATTCCGAAGAACACCTCAGAAATGCCATTGGAAAGCAACTTGGATTAAAGGATTTTTCCTTTCAAATAGAAAGAAAAAGCCTGGATGCCAGAAAGAAAAATGATACACATTGGTTATTGGGACTTATTGTTTCTTCTGGAAAAATAGAAGGTGGTGAATTTGAAGCACCGGAGCCACTGGAAATTCCATTTAAAAGACGAACAGAAAAGGCAGTGGTTATCGGGAGCGGACCGGCCGGTTTTTTTGCTGCATATGTTTTGCAGCTGGCTGGTTTTCACGTAACCATTATTGAACGCGGATCTAAAGTAGAGCAGCGTTCCAGGGCCATTGGCTTATTGGAAAGCAAGGGAGAATTTAACGGAAATAATAATTACGCATTTGGGGAGGGAGGGGCAGGAACCTTTTCGGACGGGAAGCTCACATCGCGATCAAAGCACATTTCCAGGGAACGTAATTTCATCCTTTCAGAATATGTGAAAGCCGGTGCCCCTGAGGAAATATTATACATGGCCTACCCCCATGTGGGAACCGACAACCTCAAGGTGATTGTAGCCCATCTTCGTCAGCAGTTTCTTGATAAGGGAGGAACCTTCTTATTTGAGACCCAGCTGAAAGATATCCTTCTCAAAGGAAATAAGGCAAGTGGCGTTATTACCGACAAAGGCGATTTGGAAGCAGATCATGTAATCCTCGCCACAGGTCATTCTGCCTACGACACTTACCGCATGCTCATGAAAAAAGGAGTTCAGTTTGGCACCAAGAATTTCGCCATTGGTCATCGGATCGAACATCCTCAGAATCTCATTAACAAGGCTCAGTGGGGCAAAGAGATTCTGCCGGGAGTAAAAGCTGCAGAATACCGCTTGAGTACCAAGTCAAAATCAGGATTGGGAGTCTATACCTTTTGCATGTGTCCCGGCGGCACGGTGGTCCCGGCAGCTGCATTCAAAGAAAAAAGTGTGGTTAATGGAATGAGCTATTATCAGCGTGATGGTCATTTTGCCAACGCAGGTTGTGTGGCAGGGGTTCATCCCGATATCTTAGTGGGACATTCGTGTTCTCCTGGTGAAATATTGGATTGGATGGACGAGCTCGAGGGAAGCTTCTTTGCTTTTTCGAGCGGCTATACAATTCCTGCAAATATGGCAGCTGATTATATACAAAAACGCGAATCGAAGAAGATATCCAAAAGCAGCTACCCCCTCGGACTGCAATCTGCACCTCTTTTTAACATGATTCCTGAGATAATTAGCCAGGCTCTCAGAGCTGGTTTAAAAGATTTTAGCCGGAAACTCCATGGCTTTGACCAGGGTCTTCTGATGGGATTGGAAAGCAAAACCTCTTCCCCCATTCAGGTCTCGCGCGACAGAGAAGGAAAGTGCACCGGCTTCGAAAATCTCCATTTCGTTGGTGAGGGTAGTGGATTTGCCGGAGGGATCATCTCAAGTGCTGCAGATGGAGTGAAGTGCGCCATGAGCCTCAGTTCATAGCATTCAAAATAATCCCCAGGGTCTGGTGTCAGATTTTAGTGACATAAAATGCAGAAAAGGTGGCTGCATGGAAGATATGAGATCCGAAAACTCACTGTATGCAATATCCCTTTCAAGATACTTGATCTCGAGGCCGACAGGCCGGGTAACACTACCCCCGGGTACCATAAAAACAAATATTGAAAATTTTCTTGATTAATTAGTATATACTAACTATATTTGAGGTATGAACGATTTAACAGAGATCATTGCAAAGCTTTCAAGGATGATGGGCCAAATGGAAGAGGCTGCCAAAGAACAGTTTAATCTTTCATCTCTTAGCTTAACCCAGATGTACTATCTGGAGACGATCAGCGCACTGGGCAATCCCAATATCACCGAACTTGCCGCCATCATGAACCTCTCTAAACCAACGGTCAAGGTAGCGGTTGATAAGCTGATTGAACGTGATTATATTTTTAAGGTGCAGTCTGATGAGGATCGTCGGAGTGCTCATATTCACCTCACAGAGAAGGGTAAACTTATAAACCAGATGCACGATTACGCCCACAAAAGAATTACCGAGTCCATCAGATCCAGGGTAAACATTGAGGAAGAGGAGTGCCTGATCCGTGTGCTTGAAAAGGTACTCAATTAGCATAGTTTTTTTAATTATATAGTTAGAATATACTAACGACATAGCATTAGAATGGAAACATCCTATAAATTAGAAGATTATGAGGGCCTGACAGAGAAAGAGGTGGCTGTGAAGTTGCAGACCGAAGGATACAATGAACTTCCCTCTTCCAAATCCAAGAATATATGGCACATAGCGCTCGGTGTAATCAGGGAGCCCATGTTTCTGCTTCTTGTGGCCTGCGGCACGTTGTACCTTGTGCTTGGTGATATCCAGGAAGGTCTGATGCTGATGGGTTTTGTATTTGTAGTGATGGGGATCGAGTTCTATCAGGAGCGCAAAACTGAGAAGGCGCTGGATGCACTGAAAGACCTGGCCAGTCCGAGAGCGCTCGTTATCCGTGAGGGGAAGAGCAGAAGGATTGCGGGACGGGAGGTGGTCACCGATGATCTTATTGTATTGCAGGAGGGTGACAGGGTTCCGGCCGACGGGATTGTCCTGAATGGGGTGAACCTGATGGCAGATGAGTCTTTGCTCACGGGGGAATCGGTCCCGGTGCGCAAAAGGGAATGGGAAGAGGGAGAGGGATCCTTTATCCCGGGTGGAGACGATATTCCTGGTGTGTTCTCCGGGTCGATGATTGTGCAGGGAAACGGGATCATCAGGGTAACCGCCACAGGCATGAATACGGAGATCGGAAAGATCGGGAAAGCGCTTGAATACGTGAAGGAGGAACCTACCAGGCTGAAAAAGGAAATAGGTGTTCTGGTCAGGCGACTTGCCATCATAGGAGTGGTTTTATGCCTGGTCGTCATTGCCGTGTACACAATTACCAGGGGGGACCTGCTGAAGGGATTCCTGGCCGGGATTACACTTGCCATGGCAATGCTTCCGGAGGAGTTCCCGGTCGTATTAACCATCTTTCTGGCCGTTGGGGCATGGAGGATGTCAAAAAGGAATGTACTGACCCGTAAACCGGCTGCCATAGAGACCCTGGGATCTTCGACGGTCCTTTGCACCGATAAGACAGGAACGCTCACATGGAACAGGATGACAGTTACCCGATTGTTTAACGGATCGGGCTTTCATGAGGTGAGCGCATCAAGTCATTTCCCGGAACCATTCCATGAAATCATTGAGTACGGAATACTGTCAAGTCAGGTGAATCCATTCGACCCAATGGAAAAAGCGATTACCGGCATGGGTGAGCAGCAGCTGAAAAATACAGAGCACATACATACAGACTGGACCATGGAAAAGGAGTACCCCTTGTCAAGGAACCTCCTGGCCATGTCAAGGGTCTTTTCAGCAGCCGGCTCGGATAAACGTGTTATCGCAGCGAAAGGTGCGCCTGAGGCCATTTTTGACCTTTGCCATCTTAATCATTCCAAAACAACTGGCTACCTGGAGGCAGTGGAAGAGATGGCTTCGTCAGGATTAAGGGTGCTGGGTGTAGCAAGGGCAAACCTGGTGCCCAGGAGTTTACCTCCTGAGCAGCATGATTTTGATTTTGAATTTGTTGGATTGATCGGATTGTCTGATCCGATCAGGGAGAGTGTCCCGGAGGCGATCAGGGAATGTTACAGGGCTGGAATCCGCGTAATTATGATCACAGGGGATTATCCTGTAACTGCGATCAATATTGGTAAACAGATCGGCCTGAAAAACCCTGAACTGTTCATTGCAGGCCCCGAATTGCAGGAAATGAGCGAAGAGGAGCTTGCTGAGCGCATCAGGGAGGTGAATATTTTTGCCCGTGTGGTACCGGAGCAGAAGCTGAAAATTGTCGATGCCCTCAAGCGTAACGGTGAGATTGTGGCGATGACCGGTGACGGAGTGAATGATGCACCAGCGCTGAAGGCCTCAAATATCGGAGTCGCCATGGGAGAAAAAGGGACCGATGTGGCCAGGGAGGCCTCTTCACTTGTGCTCATGGATGATAACTTCTCTTCCATTGTGGGGGCGGTGAAAATGGGGCGAAAAATATTTGACAATCTTCAGAAAGCCCTGGGCTACATCTTTGCCATTCATGTCCCAATCGCAGGATTATCCCTGATCCCGGTCTTTTTTGCAGATCTTCCCCTGATCCTCTGGCCTGTTCACATTGTTTTTCTTGAACTGATCATTGACCCCGCATGTTCCATCATTTTCGAGGCTGAGAAAGAGGAAAAAAATGTGATGACCAGGCCCCCAAAGGCCATTGATGAACCCTTTTTTGGTGCAAGGAAGATATTTTTAAGCTGCATGCAGGGGGTCGGGATCCTAATGATAAGCATGCTGGTTTATCTGACTGCCCTTAAAACGGGTCACAGTGAAGAGGCCATAAGAACGTTGACATTCGTGACACTGATCGCTTCAAACATTGCAGTGATCCTCTCAAACCGGTCCTGGACCAACCATATTTTCAGGATCCTGATTACACCAAACAAGTCTGCGAAATGGGTTGTGGGAGGTGCAGCCTTCTTCCTTGTTCTTATCCTGAACATACCCTTTCTACTGGAGCTTTTCCAATTCGAAAGGGTGGGCTTTGGCCAGGTTGTACTGGCCGCGCTGGCCGGTTTGTTCAGCATTACATGGTTTGAGTTCTATAAAAGAGTGAAACGTAATAAAAAAGCACTTATTTAGCAGTTCATCCATTACACGAAAATCAGGGCATATGATAAGAAAAATGGTTGGAACCATCCTATTGACCGGAATACTTATCGGTCAGTTATCGGCTCATTCCGGAAAGCCAAAATTTCATGTTGTTATTGATACGGATGGGGCACTGGATGACATGCGCTCAATAAGCATGTTTCTTTCCCAGAACGATATCCGGGTTTTGGCGATTACCTGCTCGCAGGGCACGCTTTTACCCGATTCGGTATATGTGAAAGTAAAATCATTGCTTTCGGCGTTTCATCATGAGGGTATTCCGGTTGGTACTAGCGAAAAGCTGCCTATTGAACTCCCTCATTGGTCAACCTTTGCTCAAAATATCACCTGGGGAAATTTCGTAAATGATAAGGATTCATATCTTACTGAAAATGCAACAAATCTGCTTGACAGAACCATTGAAAATTATCGCGATAAATTAACCTTGGTCGCTTTGGGCTCGCTAAAAACCTATGCCGATTGGATAATGGAAAATCCTCGTATTTCTGAGAAGATTGAAAGGATCATCTGGTATAATAATCACAGTATTGAAGAGGGTTTTAATTATATTGTTTCAAAAGAGAGCTACGGGTATATCATACAAGCGGGGATTCAGCTGGAGGTTGTTTCCAGCCAATCCGATAGATTACTTGTGAATGAGAATTATTTGGAAAGCATTAAAGATGCCCAATCTATTTACGCCGGTCAAATCAGGCTTGTTCATACCCAGTCAGCTATCGTGGAAAGAATAAACCAGAAACATTTACAATTATGGGATGATTTGATCCCCATTTATCTTACTGTTCCCATTCTGTTTCAAACTGAAACAAAAGAGAAAATAAAATATATATCAATGAATAAAAGCATACCCGATACGTATGTTTATGAAATAATCACCCAGCTGTTAGAATCAGCAACAGCTACAAATAACCGCGTATTTACAGGTTTCCCGGTCGATTCGAGCCTTTACAAACCCGCATATGCAAAAATGTTGAATTCAACCATTGAAAACTTCGGATTGATAGAATGGAAAGCCATTTCTATGACCAATGAGATACATGGCCATACCGGGATCTATTCTATCATAGGTGCAAAAATGGGAATCAGGGCAATGGAGTTTTTTAATGTCGGGATCAATAATCTGATTGTTACCACTTTTGCCGGGAAACAACCTCCGTTAAGTTGTTTTAATGATGGAGTTCAAATCAGTTCTGGAGCCACCATCGGGCAGGGATTGATAACCGTGTCAGATAGTGTTTCCATTATTCCTTCTGCCATATTTAAATTCAACAATCGAAAAGTAAACATTTCATTAAAGCCTGAAATTGCAGAACAAATGGGCAATGATATCAGGTATGGAGTTCAGGAATATGGTATGCTCTCTGATGCTTACTGGCTCTACATCGAAAAACTGGCGATTAAATATTGGAGGGATTTCGACAGGCATGAAATATTCTTAATACAAGGATTGTAAAACATCCATATACCGTCCTGTTTTGTCTTCTGCAAAAAGTACACCCTTTGGCTGCATGATTTATTTCATATCCCGGGCCATAGCCATCCCTTCGGTTTCAGTTGCAGGCGGGTAAGCCCAGTTTTCAGTCAGACAGCTATTGATAACTTCAATAAGGTTCAGAATTTCCTGATCGTATTTCTTCATATTCATCTGACGAATGCTGATGAATTCATTTCTTCAGGCGTCGCTTCATGAACCACCATTTCACCTTATCCCTGATAAGCAGTACTACCTCTTTACCCAGGAATATGAGGGACCCGTAAAAGAGTACCTCTCCTGCAATAAAAACACCCAGGATGAGCCCACCAATCTTAGCTGCACTAAATCCCAGTATTCCTCCTACGGCTCCACCTATCAGTGGAGAACCGGGTATTAAAACATAGCTGATCATCTGGACGATGAACATGGCCTTCTTAAAAGGGGTATTCACCAGATCTTTCAGTGTTCTGGACTGCGGCTGACCCTCAGATGTGGATTGTTTGACCATGCGGAATCCTATAGACGGTTCTCCTGGTGATTGATGATGTGACTTAAGGCTTCTGACTATGTGAGCGAAACGAATCCGGGATTTCATCTGCAGGAAACCTGGGATGAAGGAGTGGTGCACCTATTCACTCAATCTTTCCGTTGATTGCGTTAAAAAGGATGATGCTGCCCGACCACAAAAATACAACCAGGTAGCTCCTCCAAGGAACTTGAATCCTTCTTCAATGATTTGCATATGTTGATAGCCCAGCGGCATTTTTGCCTGAACCAGGTCTGTCAATATGGAGGATGCCAGTAAAATACCTGTCAACAAAAAGGCAAAACCTTCGATGGCAATGATCCTTTTAAAATGACGAATAAACAGGATTCCTAAGAAAATTGCATACGTCAGATAACAGATATTCTGATTTACGTAGCGATCATGAATCAGAAAAAAATCATCCACAGCAAGCAAAAGTGAAAGCAACCCTGTTAAGAAGATGAGCTCTTTGAAATGCTTCATTCCGGAAATGTTACGGGTCAAAACGAAAAAACAGATGGCAGCCGAACAAACCCATAACCAAATTCCAATGTTTGACACAAAGCCAAGAAAACTGGATACTTCGGTTTGTTGAGCCGTATCCCTGAGTATTTCCATAATTTCAAATCCACTGGATCGCAATACAATAATGGAAAGGCCATAGAATACAAGCGCGGGGATAATGGCAACTAACACACAACGCCAAAGCTTTTTCCAGACAAATATTCCGGTTAATAATTGTTTTATGTTCTGAGCGTTAGGCATAAATTTGTTTTTTTATAGTTCAATAATGAGCCCTGTCACCTGATTACGATCGATTTTTCTCTCTTTGTATGTTTGCCAAAAAAGGGATATACGCAATATGGTGTGTTGATCTACTCATAAGGTGGATCCATACAGTAAAACTAGATTTTATATTGACAAGGTACAATAAAGGGTAAATGAGCCGGGGGCTGTATGGCATGCCACTGACAGCAGTGAATAGCACGCATGATTAATTCAACACTTTATCAACCAACGTTTTACAAGATAAATAGGGAAATGGAAATGGAAACAACAATTCTGTTGAAAAAATCGCTTTTTTTTGTGGCTATCCTGCTTTTAATGAGCCTTATTTTTTCTCTGACAGGAAACGCACGGGATCCTGTGACTGAATTCCAGGGCAGCACCTTCCACAAACCGGTTACTCCTGACAACTGGAAGCTTGTAATATCAAATGACGGATTGCGCGTCCAAAAAGCAGATGGTACCGACTGGTACTGGCTTGGTGATACAGGATGGAGCCTTTTCCAGGAATTGAACAGGGAATGGAACGATGAAAATGTTTATGGCCACCGTCCGTTTCACGATGGGGATGCATTAACTACATTCCACCCAAGAGGAGGAGATCCTTCTTCAGCGCATTTTCACAATGAGAAATGGCCATTAATGACGTTCCCTGAGCTGCTCCGACAGCTCCCAGAGCCGCTTCCCGTTCTCCGGATCGGTGGCTTTCGGATCCATCTCCTTGCGCTGCATCAGGAACATATACTCCCCGGTCTTCCCCTCCATTTCTGGAGAGGCGGCCAGGTAGACAACCGGGCGGCAGGCTTTTCGGGGAGAACGGAAAAAGATCCAGAATACCAACCTGAGCAGGGGCTGGAATACCCCGGGGGCCTCCCGGGCAATATTTGAGTTCACCGGTCCGGGGCAGAGTGCAAAGACAGAAGCCTGGATGCCCTCTTTGGCCTGGATCCCTCCATTAATCCTCCGGGACAATTCACTGGCCATGGTCAGCAGCAGCAGCTTGTTGTACCCGTACATGGCCACCGATTCCTTGATCCCGTATGGGGTGTATTTCCCGAATCCCTTCCAGTCGAACTTCTCTGCATTGCGGTGGCTCTCGGAGGCCACGAAAACGATCCTGGGCTTCTGGGGACCACCGGTATTCAGGCACCCGGCCTCCACGCAAAGGTTTACCAGCAGGAATTTGGCGAAATAGTTGACCGTGAACATTTCATCCAGTCCATGGGCCACTTTCCTGCTGTGGTTGGTTACCACGGCTGCATTGCAGATCACCAGGTCCAGCTTCCCAAACCGCTCCTTCACCTCATCCACAAAGCCCCTGAGCGAGTCCAGGTCTGCCAGGTCGAGCCGGATCATCTCCACCAGGTCCGATCCGCTTTGTTTCTGTACCTCCTCCCCTTTCCCGGGGATCCCGCTCCTGACGGCCATGATCACATGGGCCCCGCGCCTGGCAAGTTCCACCGCAGTGGCAAAACCAAGACCGGAGCTGGCTCCGGTGATCATGACCTTTTTCCCGTCCAGGCGATCCGAATCTTTCAGTACAAGCTGATCAGCCGGCTTGCGGAAAAGGTCGCCGATCCCGGTCAACATAGCTTTTACCGGGCTCTTATAACTTGCTTCCCTGGAATCACTCCCTGCCATCATACTTTTTGTTGCCTGGTCAGTTCAGCGAATAAACGGCAATACTCCTCATTCATTCCGGTCAACTCTTCCCGGGTGAGGCCGAACTCCTCAAGACCATATTCATGCACCCCGTATTTTCCCTTGGGATTTTCAATCTCAGCCTTCCTGAATGCTTCAGCCAGGTAATCCGGAATCCCGCCCTCCTCTTTGTATACCCGTTCCAGTTCCCCCATGGAGTCCGATACCAGGTGCTCATACAGGATATCCGTAAACTTATCCCCATTGCCCTGCTTCCGGTAAGCCAGTCCCTGCTCCAGCATATAACTGGTTTTCCTTACCCAGTGGGCAGCCACCTCCTCCACCTGTACAGCATCACTGAAAATGGCCCGGCTGTGACAGACCATGCTGAGGAAGGATGGGATGCATTCACCCGGGTCCCGGTGGGTCCACAAAAAACGGGGAGCGCCGTAATATTTTTCGATCAGGGGCAGGAACTCCAGGTGGTGGGGGGATTTCAGGATCCACCTTTTCCCGGGCTGCTGCCACTGCAGGAATTTCAGGAGCCGGCTGCCATAATCATAGGCATAGGACTGGTCGATGGTCTCAAGCCATTTGGAATATGAAGGGACCAGGGTGATGGCTTCAGGAGTGGTACTCAGGAAGGTCACATCCAGCAGCAGGATATCCTCTTCGGGGGCTGTATATTCAACCGGGTGTATGGCGAAGAATCCCGGGGCCATTTTCCTCAGGGCTGTCTCGCTGGCTTTCGCCGCTTTCTTTCTCCTGTCCTTACCGTTCAGCTCCCTGTTTATGGGTGCCGGGTTGATGGCCTCCCAGCTTTTCAGCACCCGGTTATCGGGATCCGCCGACAGTAGCCGGTGGAGCTTGGTGGTCCCTGTCCGCTGCAACCCAACGATCACAAGCGGAGGGTAGAGCTCCTGCTCCAGGATCTCCGGATTTTTTCTGAACCAGTACTCGGCCCTTAACCTGACACTCAGCAGGTTGATAATCCGTTTGCGTGAGACAAACGCCCCGATGGGGTGTAGCATAGCTTCGTGGTTCAGCGAAAGGATCATCCTCTCCAGGGGTTCATCCCAGAAATCCTTACCAAAATCATTCAGCCCGGTTGCACGTTTTGCTGCAAACAGCAGTTCATCCTTGTTCAGAAAAGGAGCAGACCCTTTCGAATACCCCTTCCTCCAGACGGCATTCAGGGTATTGAACCACCCCGGGTGTTTCTAGAAGTCGGTTGAAGATATGACCTTTCCCTGTTTCATAGATTCATCAATTCATCAATTCCTGTTCTTACTACCCGGCATTGTGGCTCCGCCGGTACCGATCCCTCATGGATGCGGTACCACCTCCAGCACATGGTCCCCTCGTGATGGTGCGCCGTTTCAATCCAGTTGGGCACCCCCGGATCAGCGTGGGACACAACGATCCGCACCTTTCCGTCCGGTTCATACAATGCACCAGCTTTGTTGATGCATATATGGTGGTACCGGTAATCCAGTGATTCCATCCAGTAGTTGTTTAGCTGGAAATTCCAGGCATCACACTCCGGTGGGGTCACCTCGATCACAAGGGCCTCATCCTCCTCCAGTTTCCAGTAGCTGTGGTAGTAAATGATGGTCTCATCCCCGCCTACAGCATTTGAAGTACCCGGATCAAACTGTGGAAGGGTGTTCACATGCTTTTTGAATCCCTTTGCCCACCTGGTAAAAAGGAGTGGTGCCCCTCCCACGAACATGGAGGCTGTCTTCAGACCCTCATCCAGCCTTTCCGGGGTCAGGGGTCCTGGTCTCTCCCCGGCCGACAGGCAGGTGATCTCCACATCGGCCGGTGCCTCCTTCTCCCGGTCGGAAAAGGTCTGCCGCACCATCACCAGGGAGGTCTCCTCCTCCACCTTCAGCCAGTTCCTGCCCCCCGGCTCCCGGCTGAGGATGATCTCAAAGGATCCGTCCTCCTCAACCACCAGTTCCTGGTTATCGATCTTCCCACACGGGGCCAGTCCCCCGGTGGTTCCGTAGTTCCCGTTCTGGGTGTGGAAACTGATATTGTCAACCGTATTCCTTTTCCCCCGGATCCTGTACTCCAGATGGCCCGAAATCTGGGCGTTCATGTAGTGATTATCGGGGTTGTCCGCCCCCATCTTTACGGTTTCATGTACCATCCTGCGCAGCACCGGGAACATGGGATCATTGTACTCCACGTAAGCCTCCAGCCCGGCCCTGGTCAGCCGTGACAGGTACCGGATACCCTCTGCCTGCTGCATGGGATCCCTGGGTGTCCCTTCCGTCAGCAGGATGCTGCCGGCTGCTTTCAACCCGTCACAAAACTCTTCCCAGGCCCTTCCTGAAACCATACGCTGGTCACTGAGATCCTCCAGGGTCTTACCCCTGATCCTGCGCCAGAGTTTCTGCCAGGCACCCATCATCCGAAGGAATATGAACAGGAGCTTTCTCATGACCTGATATGGTATTCGGTGGCCAGGTAAGTCTCGATGCGCTTCATATGGATGAACGACCGGGTGTCTTTCCAGACCTCCATCATGTGGCGGGGGAGTTTCAAAGGGGGACCGAAAAAGCGGAATGGATTCAGCAGGTCACGGGCAGACCTCACCTGCTCCTCCACGATCCCGTCATACCAGGGCGAATCATCCGTCAGGGTTCCGGTGACCACGTTCCGGTTGTAATTCCACAACGGATGCAGCCTCAGGGAGAGGGGAGTATGCCCCTCATGCCACCTGGTGATAAACTGATCCTGGTCTATTCCCGGCTTCCTGTGAAAGAAAGTCAGCAGGCACACCCCGGGGGTGGGTACCCGGTCATCCCAGTTCTTCTCATAGGCAACCGGAACAGCCTCCTCCACCTGGTATCCCCCCAGGAATCCTTCTGTGGCAGAGACCTTCCCGCGCAACGCTGCTCCTGCTCCCGTAACAGAGATCACCGCGACCTTTTTCCGGCTAAACGGAATGATGGATAAAACGGGAGGTTTCCTGGTGGTCAGGGTGATCTTCAGGGAATAGGGATGGCAATCCCTGTCCAGCTCTTCAGCGGATTCAAGCATCCGGGTGCGGAAATCGGCATACCACTCCCGCTCCACTTCTGTTAAAATGTAGATATCTTTTAGCACCTTCTCTCCGGAATTCCTAAATTTCGGAGCTTTAAAATTAGAATTTGTTTACCAATATCCAATGGAAACTACCACTCCTTCAGAAACAGATATCAAACTCCTGCTTACAGGCGGATCGGGATTCCTGGGCAGGACCATGCTCACAGAAATGCTGGATGGATCCTCACCCCTCCCCATCAGGGAGGTTCTTGTACTTGACCAGGAGCCTCTTAAGGAAACAACTGACCCAAGGATCAGTTTCATCCAGGGCGACATCCTGGACAGAGACCTTGTCATGAAATGTTGTAAAGGAAAGGACCTGGTGATCCATTCGGCAGCCATTGTGGACTGGGGTACCCGTCCCGAGGAGGAGGTCCTCTCGGTTAACGTGGAAGGGACCAGGAATGTCATCGATGCCTGCATCTCTGCCGGTGTGAAAGCCATGGTGTTTACCAGTTCACTGGATGTGCTGCACGACGGCAGTCCGCTGGTGGATGTGGATGAGCAGCTCCCCTACCCTGAGAAACACTCCACCTCCTACTGTGTAAGCAAATACCAGGCTGAAAAAGAGGTACTAAGCGCCAACAGCGATAAACTCCGAACCTGTTCCCTCAGGCCGGCAGACATTTACGGTGAAGGTGATCCTTACCATATGGGATCGCTGATCCAGATGGCCAGGAACGGTTTCTATGTACGCCTGGGCAATGGCAGGGCCCTGTGCCAGCATGCCTATGTGGGAAACGTGGCATATGCACACCTGCTGGCGGCAAAGGCGCTGCTGAACGGTTCCGGTAGGGTGGCTGGACAATCCTATTTTATCACAGATGGTAAGGGCACCAATTTCTTTACATTCTTTGACCGGATTGTAAAAGGGGCAGGGTTCCGCATCTGGCCCGGGAACCTTTGGCTGCCCAGGTGGTTTGCCTTTTCCCTGGGGACCATTTCAGAATTTATTGCCTTCCTTTGGAGACCGGTCAAAAAATATTCACCCAAAATGAGCCGCTTTGCGGTCACCTATACCTGCACGGATTATACCTTCTCCTCGGAGAAGGCGGAAAGGGATTTCGGATTCACCCCCAAATACAGTGAAGAGGAGGCCTTTAAAAGGACGGCGGACTATTTCAGGGACCACCCTGCATAAAAAATAAAAACAGAGAGATGAGAAAATTGCTGCTTCTATGCCTGTTTACCGCACTATCCGGTGCCATTCATGCCCAGCTTCTGCATCATGAGATCCACGCAGACATCAACCACTCCGAAAACAGTATCGAGGTTACCGATACGGTGGTGATTCCTCCGGCAACAACCGGGGAGCTGCCTCTGCTATTTGCCCTCAACCGTAAACTGTCGGTGGACCTGGATGGGGGTGAATACCCGATTAAGAAGCTGAAAAGCGCCGAGGGATCCACACAGGAGCGCTATGAAGTGGTGGTGAAAACAGGGGGCAGGGGCGCCCTGAAGATTCCCATCCGTTACCGGGGAAAGATTGAGGAGGAGATCGTCACCGGTGCAGCCGAATATGCCCGCGGATTCAGTGAGACAGACGGGGTCATCAGCCCGGAGGGGATCTACCTGGCAGGATCCACCGGATGGATCCCTTCGTTTGAAAACAGCGGCCTGTTCACTTTCAACCTGACGGTGGAGCTG
Organism: uncultured Bacteroidota bacterium; assembly: GCA_963793455.1. Taxonomy (GTDB): domain Bacteria; phylum Bacteroidota; class Bacteroidia; order Bacteroidales. Next base: position 293,532 of record CAWCAK010000002.1, on the reverse strand, counting down.
GACGGATCATGGAATGTGGTATCCCAGGGAACCAGGTCGTTGAACGAAGAGAGGGGCAGCAGGCGTTCCGTGCAATACAGCTCTCCCGATCCGGCAGATGAGGTGTTCCTGATTGCAGGCCAGTGGACCGAATACTCCCGCCAGTCGGGAAGTGTACTGGTACAGGCCTTCCTGCGTTCACCCGATGAATCACTGGCCAACCGGTACCTGGGTGTCACAAGCCACTACCTGAACCTGTACGAAGGATTGATCGGGCCCTACCCCTACACAAAATTTGCCCTGGTGGAGAACTTCTGGGAGACCGGTTACGGAATGCCTTCATTCACCCTGCTGGGGCCAAAAGTGATCCGCTTCCCCTGGATCCTGCATTCATCCTATCCACACGAGCTCCTGCACAACTACTGGGGAAACAGTGTATATGTGGACTACAGCAAAGGGAACTGGTGTGAAGGGATCACAGCCTACATGGCCGACCACCTGATCAAAGAACAACAGGGTCTGGCAAGGGATTACCGCAGGAATACATTGCAGAAATTCACCGATTACGTGAATGAGGAGAATGACTTCCCGCCATCGGAATTCACCTCCAGGGAGAATCCGGCAGGGGAGGCCATTGGATACGGAAAGGTGTTGATGTTCAATAATATGCTGCGTGATGAACTGGGGGATGAAGCATTCATCAGGTCCTATGCTGAGTTCTACCTCAAAAACAGGTTCCGGCATGCGTCTTATGACGACATCAGGAGCAGCTTTGAGGAGGTTACCGGGAAAGACCTGGAACCCATGTTTGAACAGTGGATCAACAGGAAGGGTGCCCCCACCCTCGAAATCTCCGAAGTACAGGTCCACCAGTCCGCCGGTGGGTATGAACTCACCTTTGACCTGGAGCAGGTGCAGCCTGCTGATCTGTTCAGCCTGAATGTCCCGGTGGCTATCTGGCTTGAGAATGAGAAGGAGGTATATCTTACCAGGGAAACACTGAAGGAACGAAAGATCCGCTGTTCATACCCATTCATCAACAGGCCCTTAAAGATCAGCATCGACCCGCAATTCAACATGATGAGAACCCTCGACCGCAGCGAAGTGCCCTCCACCCTGTCGCAGCTTTTCGGGGCGAAAAAATCGGTCATCATCCTGCCGGAAAAGGGAAATACGGGGGATTACCGGGTGCTGGCCCAATTCTGGAAAGGAACACAGGAGGCTCAGGGAAAAGAGGTGGAGATCCTGACGGACTCTGACCTGGATAAGCTCCCTGCGGGATCTCCGGTCTGGGTGATGGGATTTGAAAACCGGTTCTACGACCAGGTAAAGATCGGGGAAGAGTATCATGACCTTATTCCCGGGGATGAGCTGGGGAAGATCAATTCACTGGCACTTGAGAACTCTCTGGTCTACGCCATACCTGAAAGGGACCATCCCGAACAGACCATCGGTTTTATCGGCAGCCGCCATCCTGAGGCACTGGAAGGGCTGTCAAGGAAACTGTTTCACTACGGAAGCTACGGCTACCTTGGATTCGAGGGGGATGCACCCGACAATGTGTTAAAAGGGGTATTCCCCGTACTGAATTCCGCCATGGACCATGTGATCCCTTATGCAGACCAACCAGCCGTAACTCAAAAGCTTCAAAACCGTGAGGCGCTGCATCCAATTGCTACAGATTAAAGACAAATTGCTACATTGGGCAAAAAAGTTGAAAGCTATGAAGAAGCACCATTATTTAATCCTCATATTGACCGTGATATTCATGGGTTTCACTTCCGATAAACCGGCCTATGTGCTGTATGACCAGGATGGCAAAGAGGTGAAGTATTCCAAAATGATCAAAGCGCTGGAAGAGGCGGATATGATCTTCTTTGGTGAACTTCATACCGATCCCATTGCACACTGGCTCCAGATCGAACTCACAAAAGAGCTGTATAAAAGCAAGAAGGAGGCCCTGGTCCTTGGTGCGGAGATGTTCGAAGCTGATAACCAGCTGATCCTGAATGAATACCTGGAAGGTAAATACCCGACCGATAAATTTGAAGCGGAGATGCGGTTATGGGGCAATTACCACACCGACTACAAACCCCTGGTGGAATTCGCCAAAGAACACCAGATCCCCTTTATCGCCACCAACATCCCCCGACGCTATGCATCCATGGTCCACAAGAAAGGCTTTGAAAGCCTGGAGGGCCTCACCGATGAAGCCAAATCTTACATGGCGCCCCTGCCCATGCGGTATGATCCTGAAGTGAAGTGCTACAAGGATATGCTGAACATGATGGAGATGGGAAAGGAGAAGCCCGGAGAAGGGGAAATGCCCGGGGGAAAGATGCCTGGCGGGGAGAAGACAATGCCCGCAGGAGAGAAGATGCCTGGCGGGGAGAAGACAATGCCCGCAGGAGAGAAGATGCCTGGCGGGGAGAAGACAATGCCCGCAGGAGAGAAGATGCCTGCGGGTGGTGATGCGCCACACGGTATGCCTCCCGGGGGTATGGGTAAATCCATGCCTTCCATGGAAAACCTTCCCAAGGCCCAGGCTGCCAAGGATGCCACCATGGCGCACTTCATCCTTCAGAACTGGTCAGAGGGCAAGACCATGTTCCATTTCAACGGATCCTACCATTCCGACAATTTCGAGGGCATTGTATGGCACCTCCGTCAACAGCGGGAAAACCTGAAGATCATAACCATCGGATCAGTCCTGCAGAAGGACATTGGCACGCTTGAGGAGGAGAACCTCAATGTGGCCAGTTTTATCCTCTGCGTACCGGAAAATATGACCAGAACAAAAAGATAAGTGATCAATGGGGCGACATTCACCCACATACCGTTACCCGGTTCTTGCGCTGCTGCTGATCCTCTCTGTCCAGGTCCTGGCACAGAAAACGGTGATCAGGGTCATTGACAGCCAGACCAGTGAACCCTGCATCTACACCAATGTGGTGCTGTCCGATTTTGAAGGACACTACATCGATGCGGGAGCGACGGATGACCAGGGTGTCATTGAGTTTGACCTTTCCCGGACAGCCAGAATCTGCGTCACCTACGTGGGGTACCAGACATACAGGGATACCATCACTCCCGGTGAATCGGTAACCATCAACATGGAGACCGATATGATCAGCATGGAGGCGGTGGTGGTCACCGGTCAGTATGAGCCCAGGCCGGTGGACGAATCCATCTACAAGATCGATGTGGTGGATGCAAGGACCCTCCAGGAACGGGGGGTTAACAACCTGGCGGAGGCCCTCTCCAACGAGACCAACATCCGCCTTTCTGTGGATCCCTCCACGGGGACCTCCATCGAGATGCAGGGGATGGGCGGGGAAAACATCAAGTACCTCGTAGACGGGGTTCCGCTGGTTGGCCGGGTGAGGGGAAACATTGACCTGGAACAGATCAACATGGAGAACATCGACCACATCGAGATCGTCCAGGGACCCATGTCGGTACAGTATGGCACCAGCGCCATTGCCGGGGTGATCAATATCATCACCAAGAAAAACAGCTATTTCAAGAATCTTGTCAGGGGCAATGCCTATGTGGACAGCAAGGGAACCTACAACTTCGGGCTCTACGGATCGATGATCCGCGGGAAGCATACCCTGGCCCTGTCAGGGAACCGGAACCTGTTCCAGGGGGTGGACATCGACCTGAATGTGGACACGGCCGATGCTGACGGGCACAACCGGTACATGGAGTTCAAGCCCAAACGTGTGTACAACGCGGATGCCGAGTATACCTTTAAAAAGAACAACTTCCGGCTGGGCATCAAGTCCCAGTACATGAATTCCCTGCTGAAGAACTACGCCAACTACGTTGAAAAGGTAGTGGTGGCCTATGACAACGATTTCCACACCACCCGTTCCACCAACAGCGTGGTGATCAGCGACCAGATCACGGAGAACCTCTCCTATAACATTATAGGGGCCTATACATACTTCGGAAGAACGACCGACAATATTACCTCGGACCTTTTCCTGTTGACCCACGAGATCACCGGCACCACCAGTACGGTATTCAACAACTACATGACCCGGGGGAACTTCACCTGGGCACCCCCCGGTACCAAAAAGCCCACCATGAATAAATTCTCCTTCATGGCCGGATGGGATGTGAATTTCGACAACGGACACGGCGACAAACTGGAGGAAGATGCCGAAATCGGGGATTATGCGGTTTTTGTGAGCAGCCAGTATGCCCCTCTTGATAAACTCTCCATCCAGCCAGGGATCAGGTTCATCTACAACAGCATTTACGGTGCCCCGGTTATTCCCTCCTTCAACCTGCAGTGGAAGATCGTCAAACGGCTGGGATTCAGGATCTCCTATGCCAGGGGATTCAGGGCACCCTCGCTGAAGGAGTTGTACCTGGATTTCAAGGACAGCAACCATGACCTGTCGGGCAACAAAGACCTGAAAGCCGAAACCACCAACAGCTACAATGCCTCCTTCGATTATGTGCAACCGCTGGGGCAATCCAGGCTGAAGGTCGAACCAAGCCTCTTCTACAACAACGGGAAAGATGCCATTACCCTGATCGTCACCGATGTGGGATCCAACTCTGCCACCAATGTGAACCTGGGCGGAAGGCGGACGGTGGGTGGTGAACTGAACGCCTCTTACATGCACCCGGCCGGACTCTCGCTGGGTGCCGGGTTCAGCAGGATCGGGGAGACTTTCAGTTACGATTCGCTGGAGAGTTACCTGCCCATGGTCTATTACAATAACTATACTGTGAATGCAAAATACTCCTTCAGAAAGATCAAGGCAGTGGTCATGGCCAACCTGAAATATTACGGGAAGACCCCATCACTTGCTGTAATTCCGGACAGCCCGGGTATCCCGGAGGAGGACCGCGGAGGATACTACAGGGTCTATACCGATCCGTACGGGGACCTGGAGGTCACATTCTCCAAGACCCTCTGGAAAAACAGGCTGAACATCGTGGTGGGCGGCAAGAACCTATTCAATAATTATGAGCGAAGGACTTCCGGGTACAGGGACTTCGGGCAGGAGGACTACCAGTCCGAGTATTTTGGTCCACTGAATTACGGCCGGACATACTTTGTGAAAATGAACCTGAAATTCATCAAGTAGATCCATGAAGAACCTCGTCATTATATCCGGGATGGCAGCGGCATCAATGCTGCTCTCTTCATGCTTCAAGGAGATAGACACGGAGCCCATTCCGCGCACTGTGGAGGAGACCTTCACGGTCCAGCATTCCATCAAAAAGATCCAGTCCTTTCACAAGTTTTACGAGAATACCGTCCTGGAGGTGGACACCTCATACAATACCAAGTGGGACCTGGCCTTCGAATCGGCTGGCGAGGGAACCAGGGTATTGCTGGGCTGGTCCAGTTTTTCCACTGCTGTGGGAACGGGTATTTATGACTTCAGTGATCCGGCACTGACGCAGGACCTGGTCATTGACCTGGTCGAAAACTCCGATGAATGGGTGTTCGATGACCCCACTTTTGTAAATACCATGGACTCGCTGGCCCTGACCAACCACTGGGAGGACGGGGAGATCTACCTTCAGAACAGGGGTTTGTCCGACGATAACTACTATGTCATCCAGTATGGTTCCCGGGACGCGGAATCCTATACCTTCAGGTATGCTTCTGCCCGGTCCCTGGACCAGGTACATGAAGCAACCGTTTTCCGGAGTACAGGATTCAATTATGTCTATTACTCCTATGCTGCCCATGCAACGGTTCCTGTTGAACCGCTTTCCAGGGAGTGGGATATCCTGTTTACGCCTTACCGGGGCTGGTGGGAAACAAGTACCCCCGGAATCTATGCCCCATTTAACATGAGCGGCATCATGATCAATAACGAAGCGGGAGTGATGGCTGCCAAGATCGATTCTGCTGAGGTCACCTTCGAGGAGCTTGACTTCTCTTCAGTGGACGCCTTTGAGTTCACCGATATGAAGGGGATTATCGGGGCCGATTGGAAGGTGCTGGGTGACCAGACCTCCGGTAACATTTTCTCCATGGACCCCAATAAAAAATACCTGTTGAAGAAATTCGATGACGAAACCGGGGAGATCATGTATTTCAAGCTTCAGGTGGTTGATTACCGGCTGAACGGGGTGGACCACCACCCCACTGTGGAATTCAAATACCTGGGATCGGAATAGCCGGTCTGCCTTTGTTTGAATAGTCAGATCGACTGAGCCGACTGGGCCGACCAGCCAGAATAATCCTGTGCGGTCAGCTAAAAAAAGACCGTCCCATGCAAAACACAGGGCGGTCTCTTAAAATTCAGTAAAACCTGTTGCTACAGCGGTGTTACCCCGCCAATATAATCAAGGGTAAGGTTCTTGGTGCTGGTTTCGGTGAATTCTCCGGTTTCATAATCATATGATCCAACCGAGAGGACCATGGTGCCCTCGAACTTGTATACACCTGTTTCCAGTTCAGTAATGACCAGGTCTCCCGATCCGGTCTTCCCGATGGCAGTCCAGTCATAATTAAATCCTGCATAACCTGATGTGTACCCTACATCATAGGTGCCTACAGGTGCTTCGTCATTGTCAAATGTATAGGTTCCGGGCAATTCGTTGATGCCCATGTTGGGATACAATTTCAGCAAGTCGGGATTCTCCTGTCCAGGGACAGCAGTAATGAGCCTGATGTATGTAACTGTTGGCCCGCCCATTGAAACTGAGTACCAGAACATCTCTGAATCAATACTGTACACCACCCCGTCAAGGGTATAGTTATTGTCTGGTTCGTTTACCACGATAGTGATCTCCACATCGGCATCACCATCAGCGTTGGTGGCCACCAGCTTCACGGCATAGGTCCCGGCACTCATGTATACATGGGTCGGATTCTCCTCCGTGGAGGTGTTCCCGTCTCCAAAATCCCATGCATAACTGGTTGCATCGGCGGACTCATTGGTAAAGGTCACCTGGTCATACACGGTAACCTCGGAAGGTTCATAGGTAAAGGCAGCGAGCGGAAAAACAGGGTCTTCCTCGCAACCGGTCAAAACGGCAACAGCAAAGAGTGCCGAAATCAAAATTCTGAATGGTGTTTTCATAATCATTTTTCGAATTATTTAATTTACATAATATATGATGCGTAACAAAATGTCCGTGATCCCCAACAGGCACAGATTGAAATTCGTGACAAATGAACTACTTTTAGGTAAAAATACAAGCCTTTTAACATGAAAAACAAACTTTTAACTTGCTGTATCTTAATTTCCTCCATCTTTTCCGTAACATTTGCCACCAAACTGACAGGGGTCCGGATCGTGGACCGGGAATACCTGATGGTCAGTTTCACCGATGGCGAGGTCCTTTTCAAGGATGACGGTACAGGGGAGAGCGGTTATACAGGTCATGACTATGCAGAGGGGGATGACACCCTGGTTGTTTACGGGCAGGGGCTCGATTTCACAGCGGTTTCCTGGACACGTTCATGGGCCATTGCTTCTGCGGAGGATGATCATTACGGGACAAAAGGCCAAATACCGGTGGCAGTCCACCGCAAATCAAAGGTATTCCATACCACCATCAACTGGGAATATGCATTGGAGCACTCGGTCTTCCTGAAGCTTCCCCATGCCCTGAAACAGGGGATGGAATATACCCTGAAGATCAATCCGGTAACCAACAGTGATGTGGCTGAAAAAGCCTTCACTTTTGACATTTTCTCAAACCTTTCGGAGGCGGTGCATGTGAACATGATCGGGTATGTACCCAGGGGGCCGGTGAAATCGGCAGACCTCTACCTGTGGATGGGTGACGGGGGCCAGCGCGATTACAGTGATTTCGAAGGGAACAGGGTATGGCTGTATAACGTTGAAAGCGGTGAGAAACACCAGGCCGGGACAGTGAATTTCTGGAAGAGCAAAGATACCGATGCCGAAGCCAGGGGGCGCAACCTGACAGGATCGGATGTATGGAATGCCGATTTTTCCGGTTTTTCAAGACCCGGGACCTACAGGCTGGCCATCGAAGGGGTGGGATGCAGCCGGGAGTTTGAGATCCGGGAAGATGCATTCTTCGAACCCTACAAATTCTCTGTCAGGGGGTATTATTACATGCGTATCGGCGAAGACCATATGGAGATGGTGCCGGTTCCCAGGCGCCCCACATTTGTCCCGGGGGAAGACCCGGAAGGTTTCACCATCTATATCACCGACCTGCATCCATTCCATCCGGACTGGAGAAAGCACCGGGGAGATACCTGGGATGAGCCTCATTTCAAGCCGGCTGCCGAATCCATGTTCTGGGAACACAGGCCTCCCGGCAATCCCACCAATCCCAATGCGGTGGGAGGGCATTCCGATGCGCTGGACTGGGACCGGCACCTGGCCCATGTCTCCAACATCTATGACATGCTCTATCCATACATCCTTACCGGGGGAGCCATCGACGAGGATCTCCTGCAGATCGCCGAGAGCGGCAATGGGATCCCCGATATCCTGGATGAAGCCAGGAACGAGGTGGACTTTTTTCTGAGTGTCCGTCACGGGGATGCCTACGGACAAGGGCTCACCAATCCATCCAGTGAGCGGACCTTTATGTTCCAGGCGGGTGCCACCACCATGGCCGCCTGGGCCAATGCGGCCAACTGTGCTATGATGGCCGAGGGTTTCCGGATCTCCGGGCACGATGACCTGGTGGCATATTATACCAAAGAGGCTATCAAAGCCTTTGAGTTTGCCGGAAAACAGGAAGATACCCAGCTGGATGACCGGCAGGATATCGGTGACGGGCGCATGCGGGGACGGGATTTCATGATGATGGCTGCAGCCTTCCTCTACAATGTTACCGGGGAGAAGAAATGGGAGGATATCATGGCAAAAGAGAGTGTAATGAAGGATCCTGGTGCCCTGGTGGAGAACCGCAGGGGAGGGATCCAGACCTGGGGGACCACAGCCTACCTGTTCACACCCAGGGAGCGGCATTACCCGGAACTCTACGGGAACATGAAGGCCTCGGTAAGAAAGCAGGCCATGGAGCACCACATCCCGCTTATGGAAAAGCGCCCCTCCCGGAAGTCATCCGAGGAGAACTACTGGCAGACCGCACATAACCTTCATATGGTCATGCTGGCCCATGCCATTTCCGATTCCCCGGCAGACAGGGAATTGTTCGAAAAGGCCATGCTCCTGGAGGTGGACTGGGGCCTTGGAAGGAATCCCACAAACACGGTGGAGATGACCGGGCTGGGAGAACGGCACATTATCAACTGTTATACTGCCGGGCGCAATGACGGGGTGCCCGGATTGCATCCCGGACATACACCCTATAACAACCTGGATCACTGGGGGGGAACCAACATTGGATCCCACCCTGAATGGTTCACGGAAAGATGTTACCCGGACTGGGAAGAGGGAGGATGGCCCCACCAGGAAGCATTCTTCAATTCCAGGTACTGCTGGGCCAACGGGGAGTTCACACCGCGTCAGACCATGCGTGGGAAGATGGCTCTTTATGGTTACCTGCACGGGATCTACACCCACGGGGATTAATCCACCCGCTAACAGGGGGACCTATTCCACCAGCTTTCCGTCCCTGCGGAAGATCTCCAGAATCCGGGGATCGTTGCGGTGGTCAGGGATCGCCACTCCATCGATCTGTCCGGGATATCCGAGCTCCACCACCAGCTTGTTTTCACCCCGGAAGAAGAGGGGATCGATGATGATCCACTGGCAACCCAGGGAGGAATAGGCAGGCCAGAAGTAACCTGTGTAGATCAATTCACCTCCGGCAGTTACTCCAAAGGGAACACCAAAAACGGAGTGTTCCATCGAATCGATGGTCTCTTTTGCATCCGGAGAAATGGTAAAGGTGGTTTCCCCTGCATCGTATTGAAGGAGATCTGCATACCTGATCAAAGGGGCTGTCTCAAGCTTCGCTGACCCCTGTTCAATCTCACAGCCCTCCCCCACCGTCTCATAGGCTTCCAGCAGAAAGAATTCCACAATCCCGGTTGCATCATTCCCCTGTTTGTCACAGGAGTATAGCAGAAGTATCATGTGAAAGACCAGGATTCCTGAAAGGACAACATTTCTCATGATAGCAACGGGGAAAAGAGTTTACCTCAGGATGAAAGAACCGGTGCAATGGTTGCGTCCGGAAAACCGGCAGGATGAATCAGGGCTTAAAACTTCACAATATAGCATGGGAGGAATCTGCTCCTATTCTGTGGCCTTCCTGTAAAAGTTGAGGGTCTGAACGAAGGCATCGGGATACCCGGATTTATGGAGCCGTTCAAGGGCCTTCATCGCCTCTGTATAGGTCCTGTAGGAACCGGCTGCATACCTGTAATGGCTGTCTTTGCAAGCATACTCCCTCACATCCGGAAGTCTGTTGAAGTAGGAAAGGTCCACCGGGCTTAAACTGGCAAGCACCTGGATGGTGAAACTGTAATCGGTTGGTTCCGGCCGCTCACTGCCCGGGGCTGGCTTCAGGCTGGCGGGAACATAGAATCCGGCAAGTTCTGCCTGGATGGGTTCAGGGCTGAGGATCAGGACGGTCACCTGGCGGTTCAGGTACCTACCGAGTGGTGCATCGGTGCCGTCCGGAAACCGGTTCACAGCCACTGGTGCCGCCTCCCCCTTTCCTTCCAGTGTCACCCTGCCTGGATCGATCCCGCGCTTCTCCAGGTAACGGGCAACCCTGTCGGCCCGCTGGTGTGAAAGCAGCAGGTTGTAATCGGAAGACCCTGTAGCATCTGCATGTCCGGTGAGCCGGACACTGGTTTCCGGGTGGGATTGCATCACGTCGGCGATCTTCTCCACTTCCAGCATGGCTGCCATGCTCAGTTCGTAACCATTGTGATCAAAGGGAACACTGGTCTGCAAACGGGTAGCACCCGCGGTGACAGCAACGGGGGCGGACACCGCCTCCTCTTCAGGAACCTTGTTCAGCACTTCATGGATCTCATCGGTCTCCTCAGGTTCAATGGCCTCATCCACCGTAGCCACCTGTTGCTGCTCTGCAGGTATTGTCACAGTAGCAGGGGTACTGGTCTGGTATGTGGTCCCGGTCTGGGCTGGTTCGGTGGTCTGTACGGATTGTGGACTTTCCTCCGGCCGGGCTGTCTCCGCCACCACTTCAACCGGTTCCAGTTCGATGGCAATGTTGATGGTATTGGAGGTGGGATCGTCTTCCCGCCTGACGGCATAATACCCGTCCAGTTCGTCCCAGCCCGGGTTAAAGAATATATTATCTCCCGTGGTATTGACAGGGTATCCCAGGTTCACCGGCTCTCCCCAGGTCCCGTCAGGCCCCAGTTCGGAATAGAACACATCGATCCCCCCGATGGTGCTATGCCCCTGCGAGCTGAAGAACAGGATAGAGTCGTTGCTTGAAATGAAGGGGGTATGCTCCTCATAGGGTGTATTGATCATTGGTCCCAGGTTGGAGGGAACGCCCCACTCACCTTTTGCATCCCGTGTGGAGACGAAAATATCAAAACTGCCCAGGCTGCCCCTGGCATCACTGGTAAAATAGAGCCTGTTCCCATCCCTGGAAATGCTGGCATGGGTCTCGGAGGTCCTTCCGTTCACATTGTGTCCCAGGGGCTCGGCTGCCGACCAGCGCCCGTTTTGAAATTCGGAGACAAATATATCTGAATGCGAATAGAACTGGTGCATCAGGTAGAGGTTTTTCCCATCATAGGAGAGGCATACCGGGTAGGTCTCACCCACCATCCCGATCTCGCTGTTGATCACCCTGGGCCTTGACCACACCTTGCCGGTACGGGTGGTCATCATGATCTTTCTATCATTCGGATAATCCACCAGGAAGATCAGGATATTTCCGTCGCCTGAGATCACAGGGTTGCTGCAGGAAGGCAGGTCGTCATCAAATTGGTCCAGCACGCTCTGGAACTCAAAGGAGGGCGACTTATCAACCACTTTGTCCGCCCGTTTGCATGCCTCGATCTGAAGCCGGGCAAATTCCAGCTGGAGGGGATCCTCGTCCACACCGGCATCCTGGTACATCAGATAATTCTCAATGGCCCTGTCAAAATCGTTGTTCAGGTGGTATGCCCTTCCAAGCTTGAAATAGGTGAGCACCGGTGCCCCCGGCTCTTTGTGGGAATTCTCCTTATACGCCTGGGTCACCCCTTGGGCAGCCTCCTTCAGGTAGGTGACAGCCTGCTGCTCGTTTCCCGGGATGTTCAGGCAGCACGCCCCGCAATGAAAGAGGATGTTAGAGTTGCCCGGGTCGAGGGTGAGCAGGTTCTTGTACCGGTTGAAGGCCTCTTCATAAAAGGCGGTCTGGTACATGTAACTTGCGTCGAAGAATATCCGCTTGAACTCCTTGGTGTATTGCCCTGAAGCAACCAGGGACATTCCCAGGAAAATCAACAGGACGAACCATCTGGATCTCATATGCAATATGTTTATGTTCAACAGTCAGGATAAATATATACCATAACCCCGTTGATTCATAAACCATTTATCCACAGTTCATTCAATACGGACTTTCGCAGACGGAATCCTCCTTGACGTTGATGAAACTACCCAGTACTTTGATAAACTACCTCAGATCCCGGATCCTGACTTCAATATCCTTCTCATCCTTCAACAGTTCCACCAGTTCCTGCGGGTCAGTTTGCCCGTAGTGATAAGGGTAGAGGATCTGCGGCCGGATGGACAGGGCCAGGTCGGCCACCATTTCAGGGGTCATGGTGTAGGGAAGGTTCATGGGAAGAAAAGCCACCTTGATCTTCTTCAGGGCCTTCAGTTCCGGGACATTCTCGGTATCGCCGCCGATGAGCACCCGGGTACTCCCGAAGGTCAGCACATAGGCATTGCCTTCCCCCCTGGGATGGTAGGGCTTTCCATTGGAACGCACATGCTTGACGTTATAGGCCGGATAGGCCTCAATGGCAATACCCCGGATATCCTCCTGGTCCCCATTTTTCATCACAATGGCGTCGAAATCCTCCAGCTGCTCCATGCAGGTTTCGGTCATCACCACCTGGGTCCCCTCCTTCATGATATGGTCGATGGCCGTCATGTCCAGGTGGTCGCCATGCTGGTGGGTCACCAGGATGATGTCTGCATCGGGCAGCTCCTTGTAATCCGCCTCCCGCATAACCGGATCAATGTGGATCACCTGCCCGTTGAATTTGAACATCAGGGTTCCATGCCCGATAAAGAACATCTCCAGGTCCCCCATCGGGAGTTTCACCACATCACTCTGAAATTGAGCACTCATGGGATTGTGTAATAAGAGGATCACTGCACCGGCGGCAATCATCCTGGTTGGCAAATTCTTGAATATAGGTTTCATAATGGCATCAAGTTACCACGATCTTATGAAAGATTCAATATGCTACTGCCCGAAAAATGAGAGGTCAAGTCCCGTTGGTCAGAATAAATCCTTTAAATTTAGCCATTGGCATCACCCAAATAAACAACAATGATGAAAACAATTCACGGAATTCAGTGCGCAGCGGCCATGCTTCTGGTCCTTTGCCTGGCCAGCTGCACCTCAACAACAGATGTCAGGAAGATTACCCTGGCGGAGTACCAGAGTAAGATGAAGGCCGGATGGCTCGGGCAGATGGCCGGTGTCGGCTGGGGAGCCCCGACAGAATTCAAATTCAACGCTGTGATCATCCCCGAGGAGGATGTGCCTGCGTGGGATCCTGGCATGATCAACCAGCAGTACCAGGATGACATTTACGTGGAGATGACCTTCCTGAAAACCCTGGAAGACCATGGGTTTGATGTTTCCATCCGCCAGGCTGGGATCGATTTTGCCAACAGCCGGTATATGCTATGGCATGCCAACCTGTATGGCCGGGAGAACCTGAGGTCGGGTATTGCACCCCCCTACTCGGGACACCCGGCATACAATTCCCATGCGGATGATATAGACTACCAGATTGAAGCCGATTATTCCGGGCTGATTGCCCCTGGCATGCCCCAGACGGTGATCGACCTGGGTGAAAAATTCGGACGGTTGATGAATTACGGGGACGGGCTCTATGGTGGCCAGTTCGTGGGGGCCATGTATGCCGAGGCATTCTTTGAGACAGACATGACCAGGATCATTGAGGCCGGTCTTGCCTGTATTCCTGCCGGAAGCCAGTATGCTGAAGCGGTCAGGGATGTGATGAAGTGGCACAGTGAAAACCCGGATGGCTGGCAGAAGACCTGGCAGCTCATTGAGAACAAGTACAACCTGGACCATGACTACCGGAGATTCAGTTGCAGCGGAACATCGTCCGAATTCAACATCGACGCCAAAATCAATGGAGCCTACATTGTCATGGGCCTTCTCTATGGGGAAGGGGATATGGACAAGACCATCAGGATTTCCATGAGGTGCGGACAGGATTCCGATTGCAATCCTTCCAACGCGGGGGGGATCCTGGCCACATCCCTGGGGATGGAAAACCTGCCTGAGAAGTACAGGACAAACATTGATAACACCACCAAATTTTCCTATACAGCCTATGATTTTCCTTCACTGATCGCCGTGTGTGAGGAATTGTCAAGGCAAGCGGTGCTGAGGGCCGGGGGAAGTATTGAAAAGAATGCGGATGGCGCGGAGGTTTTTGTAATACCGGTCCGGGAGCCTGTGGTTGCTCCCCTGGAACAGTGCTGGGAACCCGGGGAGATCACGGGAGATGTGCATTTCACCCCCGAAGAGTTGGATCAGATCACCATGAAGGTCCGCAAACCGGAAGAGTTCGTGACTGTGTGGCAGGTGACGGGCCCCTATTCAAAGGAGGGAGCATCAGGGATGGACCTGTTCGATGTGGCGTTCGGCCCGGAGAAAGATCCTGAGGGTACTGTGTGGAAAGAGATGCCCATGGGAAAAGGGGGATTTGACAGCAAGTTTGTGAACCTGGGAAAACTGTTTGAGGGAGAACAGCGTGTTGCTTATATGAAGACAACGGTCCTGAGCGAGAAGAAACAGCCTGTCTTCCTGGAGATTGGATCTGATGATGGTGTGAAAGTATGGGTCAACGGCGGACTCGTTCACCAGAACAAGGTGGACCGGGGCCACAACCAGGGGGAAGATGTGGTTGAAGCGAACCTGAATGGAGGGCCCCAACACCATCCTGATGAAAATTACCCAGAGCGTTGGCGGATGGGAAGCATCCCTGGTGATCACCGATCCGGACCACAGGCCCCTGGAGGGATTGAAATACAAGGCCGAATAACATGGCCTTATAGGGCATATGAATCCATAAGACATTTTGAGCCACAATACACATTGATCCTCGATACACATTGATCCTCAGATACACAATCCTCGATATTGTCCTCGATACACATTGATCCTCGATACACATTGATCCATTCTTAAACGCCCATGAACATATTTCCGTTTCAACTTACACGTGCCATGGCCTCCCTGTTGCTCCTGCTCATTGCAGCTGCAGGAACCCAGGCCCAGGAGAATACCGCAACAGATAGATCCGGTTCAGATGAAGGAACCCTCTTCCTCGGGCCAAGGCAGGAGATCAAATCCAAAAAGATCGGAAAGGACCTTGTCATCCAGGCTTTTACAAGGGATGGGGTGATCATTACCGACAATCCTTCGAGCCCCTGGTACAATGCCACCTGTTTTGCGCATGGTTCGCTGATCCTGGACATGGAGGGGACCATCCTCAGGGAGGTGGTGATCTGTGAGACAACGGATGCCCACGGGGATATGACATGGAGCGTGCTCTGGTATCCGGAGGCCGGAAACGGTTCCGGCTCCTTTGAATTGATACAGGGTATCGGGAAATGGGCAGGGATCGGTGGTTCAGGGCACACCCTGAAGCCCCTGGCAACACGTGCCGACAGCCACCAGGTGCCAGGTTACTCCATCAACTGGCAGATCGATCCTGTAAATGCCCCGTTTTCAGATTCCATCAAGGGGAAGGAACAGTATGCCTTCACCGACCACTGCCTGAGCTTTCATGGTCCGCATGTGTTCCTGCGATCCCGTGAGCTGGACAACGGGATCTCCCTGGAATTCAGCAGCCAGTCAGGTGTACTTTTGAGCATGCTGGGCACGGAAACAGTCAGTCCGCGGAACGGGGCCACCTGTTTCGACCGGGGCACCACCGTGAAGCAGCATGGAAAAACCCAGGGCGACATCATGCTGCTGGAGGATACCGATGCTGATGGCGATGTGGCATGGCTTTACCATATCTGGTGGTACAACAGGGGCCCCGGCATTTACCGGTTCATCGGTGGAACAGGCAAATGGGAGGGCATTGAAGGAGAGGGTGTTACCCGCGGGATGCTCAGGCAGCGTACCGACGATCACTTCATGCTCAAGTCTGAGCTCCACTGGAACCTGCCTGATTAGCTTTTCTACGTTCAAGGAGCTTGTAGGTGACCGGAACAATGATCAGGATCAGCAGGGTGGAGACCGTCAGTCCCCCGATAATGGTCCAACCCATGGGCGCCCACATGGATCCCCCCCTTACCGTTAATGGAAGTAATCCACCAATCGTAGTCAATGCCGTCAGCACAATGGGTGTCAGGCGGGTTTCGGCAGCCACTTTCAAGGCCTTCTCAAAAGGCTCACCCCGCTTCCTGAGCACATTGATATAATCCACCAGGATGATGGAATTGTTGACCACGATCCCCACCAGGCTGGTCAATCCCACAAATGCCAGGAAGGAGAAGGTATTCCCGGTGATCAGCAACGCCCAGATCATTCCTGTAAAAGCGAAAGGGATGGCCAGGAAGACAATAATGGGCTGCTTGAATGACCTGAATTGTAACACCAGCACGGAGAAGATCGAAACAATGGCGATCAGGATCGCATTGGTCATGCCTTCAAATGAATCAGACCGGCTCTCCAGTTCGCCCCCGATATGATACCTGTACCCTGTCGGCATGGGGTACTGTTCCAGTTTTTCCATGATTGGGTCCATCACCTCATCAAGGGTAAAACCTGCCCGGACATCTGCAAGGATCTCTGCCGTACGTTCCATATCAAACCTGCTGATTGAACTGGGGACCTGTCTGAGGGACAAGTCCACAAAATGCTTCATCTGGATCTGTTTACCTGAGAGAGAGGAGACATAGATCTCATCCAGGTCCTCCACGGAGAACTCACCCCCATGGTCCATCTTCATTACAATGTTGTACTCTTCCCCTGATTTATCCCGGAATTTGGAAATCCCGATCCCGGTAACTGCTGTACGGATGGTCCGGTCGATCTCAATCACCGGCACACCCAGCATGTTTGCTTTCTCCTTGTTGATCTCGAAATGCAGTTCAGTGTTTGTTTTTACAAACTGATTCTCGATGTTAAACGCCCCGGGTTGCTCCCGGATAATCCCTTCCACTTCTCCGGAGATCTGGCGCAGCACTTCCAGATCCTCCCCGTTCAGGTAGATCTGAACCGGAGCTTCGAAAGGCGGTCCCTGTTCAAACTCCTTTACCCTGATCCGCACACCTGGATCGGTGTCAAACTCAGACCTTAACCGGTCCAGGATCCCCGGAAATAACTCCGGATCATAACTGTCCAGCTCCACATAGATCTCAGCAAACCTGCTGTCGTACCGCCTTGGGAAAACGTTGTAGTATATGCGGGGATTTCCATGCCCCACGTTGGTAGCATAATACCTCACTTCGGGCATGGTGTCCAGCACCGATTCCATGTACCTTGCCACCTGGTCGGTCCTGTCAAGGTTTGTTCCTTCAGGCATTGTAGCCTGGATCATCAGGTTGGGCTGTTGCGCTTTCGGGAAAAAGCTGATCCCCACACTCCGGAACATCCAGGAGGATACGGCCAGGTAGATCAATGCCAGAAGCAACGTGACCAACGGCCTTTTGAGCGCCAGGTTCAGGGTAGCACGAAAGGGCTTCTCGATGATCCATTTCAACAGCCGTCCTACCCCCCTGGCCCTGGAGGGGACTTCTCCCCTTTCCCTGAACATGCTACTGGTAATCACCGGTGTGAAGGTAAGTGCGATAACCAGTGATACGGTCAGGGTGATCATGATCGTTACCGGGAGCGACTTGATGAACTCACCGGCCTGGTCAGGCATGGCAGCAATGGGAACAAAGGCCAGTATGGTGGTCAGCGTGGCTGAGATCACCGGCCACCCGATTTCCGAGGCCGCCTTGATGGAAGCATCCCGCCTGTTATGTCCCTGCTGGATGAACCGGTTTATGTTCTCCACCATAACGATGGAGTTATCCACCAGCATCCCCAGCACCACAACCAGTCCGGCGATGGAGATCTGTTGTAACCCGAAACCTGCAAAATCCAGGAATCCGAGGCCGATGGAGAGGGATAGCGGTATGGCTATGGCCACCAGCAGGGAGGACCTGAAACCGAGGGAGATGAAGATCACCAGGAATACCAGCAGCATGCCCTGCAACAGGTTGTTGACAAATCCGTTGATCCGGTTGCGTACGGTTGTAGGCTGGTTAAACACGACCTCCAGTTCCATATCTGCAGGCAATTCATCTTTGAATGCCTCTACAACCGGTGTCACTTCCTCTGCGGTGGCCAGCACATTGAGGCCCTCCTTCTGGCTGATCCCGATGAAAATTGCCCTCCGGGCGCCATCCAGGGCGCTGACCCGGTCACCGGCCATTTTCCCGGACCCGTAACGGGTAAGGTGGTTCTGCTTTTCATACCCATATTCCACCCGCGCCAGGTCCCTCAGGTAAATGAGCCTGCCGCTGTTTGAGTTCACCACACAGTTGCGGATCTCATCAAGGTCCTGAAATGATCCGGAAGACTTCACGCTCAGGCTGGTGGGTCCAAGCTTGATCTCGCCTCCGGGGATGTTCACATTGTTGGACTCAATGGCCCTTATAATATGGTCCATGGAGGTACTGGCCATGGCCATTTTTTCAAAATCCAGGTGAATATAGATCTCCTGGTCAGGAAGACCGTAGTAGGTGACCTTCCTGACACTCCTGATCTTCTCAATCCGTTCACGAAGCACTTCCGCAGTCTCTTCCATGGCGGCGTAGGATGCAGTGGGTGAAATAAGTGCCAGCTGCATCATGTTCATATCGGTAATGGACCACTGCCACATATCCAGCTGATGGATCTCTTCAGGCAATGAATTGCGGATGCTGTTCACCTTCTGCACAACCTCGTCATACTTCTCATCCGCATCAGTGTTGTATTCAAACTCGACGGCCACCACTGCCAGCCCGTCCCTGACCTCTGATGAGATCATGTGAATATCTTCCAGTTCGTTGAGGGCCTCTTCCACAGGCAGCGCCACCATTTTTTCCAGGTCCATGGAGCTTGCACCTGGCATCAGGACAATGATGGAAGAGCCCGGTACGGTCACCTCCGGATTCTCTGTCCTGGGCATGGTCATGAACGCACGTATCCCAATGATGGTCATGAAAATGACGGCCATCCAGACAAAAGAGCTGTTGTCAATGGCATACCTGGGCAGTCTCATGGCTGGTCGGTTTCAGGATGATTCACAGGATTCACCTCCATGCCGGCCTTCAGATACCTGGCTCCATCGGTAATGACCAGTTCACCCTCATCCAGGCCTTCAAGCACCACCACTTGGGAACCGAGGATCTGCCCGGTCCGCAGGTTTCTCTTCAGGACTGTCGATGGCTTTCCGTTTTCACCCTGTTGGAGAACAAAAACATGTGCCCTGTGATCACCGGCATCAAGCAGTGCCTCCACAGGTACAACAATGGAGCGGGTTACATCTTTGGGAAAGATCGTAACCCTGGAGAAAAATCCGGTCCTGAACTGTGGGTGTGCCTTCAGGACCATTAATTCGACCTCATAGGAACCGGTCAACGGATCAGCTATTGTTCCAAGACCGGTGACTTCGGCTTTAAACTCTGTCCCCGGGAATGCATCCATGAAGATTCTGGCCGAATCCCCGATGGAGAACCTCACCACATCCTTGTCCGTGAGGGATGCCCTCACCACCCAGTCATTTTCCGTGGAAGCAAAAAGGATGGCGGGATGTCCAGGCCCTGTCACCTCGTTGGTCTCCACAAGGATCTTCTGGATCTTCCCGTCGGAAGGCGCAATGATCCTTGAATGCAACAGGTTGAAGTCAGTAATCTGCTTCTGTGCCCTGGCCAGCTCGTAAGCTGACCTGGCGTTCTGGTACTGCTCCAGGGTGCCCACACTGTCCCGGTAAAGATTCCTGGTCCGGTCCAGGTCCCGTCCGGCCTTCTCAAGGCCTATGCGGGCCTGGCTCGCCTGCGCCTTGATCTCGGAAAGGTCCAGTTCGGCAAGCACATCCCCACGCGAAACCGAACGGCCCTCCTTCACATGAACCTGTTTGATGATCCCCCCCGTTTTGAAACTCAGTTTCATCTCTGTTGCAGTACTCAGCATCCCGGTGGCTTTTGCCGGAACCTTGTAGTCCAGCATCCCTGCGGGCAGCACCTTCACCCTGAGGGGTTGCGGATCCAATGGTGTTTTCTGTACTGCCGGCTGGCACCCTGCCAGGATCAGCAGGAACGTGGTTGTGAAGAAGGTAATGCGTTTCATTGGCTATGATTAAAAATTTTCAAGTCCGTTGGCCCCCATGGCATATTCGAAGTCAGCCTGCCTGCTGAAGTATTCGCTTTGTGCAATGATGGAGTTGGCTGCTGCACTGGTCAGGCTGGTTCTGGCATCAATCAGTTCCAGGAGGGAAGACTGACCCTCTCTGTATTTCCGGTTGATCAGGTCGTAGGCCCTGAGTGCTGACCGGGTCTGTTTCCGTGCCGATTGCACCGACTCATAGGCAGCCCGCAATGCATAGTAATGGTTGATGACCTCCAGCCTGATCTGTTGCTGGGTCTCAGCATAGAGTGTTTTAAGCTTTTCCCCTTCAATCTTCGATTGCTGTACCTTCCGGTGGTTGGCAGTCCCCTGGAACAGGTTCCACTTCATCACGATGGACGCCATCACAAAATCATCCTCCCCTGTGAAACTGTAATCCTCCCCCTGGAATCCGTAATCCACCACCCCGAACAGGCCAGGGACATTCTTTCCCCGGTGCAGGGAGGTAACGCGCTGGTTCAATAACCGGTACTGTTCGATCTGGTTCAGCTCATCCCTGTTCTGCATAGCCAGCAGGCTGGCTTCCTCCAGGGAAACATCCACCGGGACCGGCTGACCGGCCACCAGTTCGATGGTTGCATCCAGGGACCTGTTCAACAGGAAATTGAAATAGGCCCTGGAGGCTTCCAGCATATTGTAAGCCTGTGCACGCTGCACCTCCACCTTGCTGAGTTCTGATTCTGACCTGTAAACCGCATCAATGGTCACCTTGTCATTCTCAAAAAGCCGCTGGCTGACCCTCAGGTTCTCCCTGACCAGGGAGATGGTGGTATCGGCCAGAAATACCAGGTTGTGGGCTTTCTGGTAACCGTAGTATGCTTTTGTGATCTCCTTGATCAGTTCCCGCTTGTAGCGGTCCACATCGATCCGGGCAATCTCCGAGTACTGCTTCTGGATCCTGTAGTTGTGGATGATATCGGTACTGAATATAGGTTGTACAAGGGTAAGTTTGGTCTCCTGCTCATGGGGCCGGTAGAAAGGAAATGTCTCATTCTCGATCTGGGGAAAAGCCTGTGTGCCTGTGAGCGTGTTCAGGGTGGAGTAGACCGGGTTCATCAGGTCACCCACCGGGAATTCGATGGTCCTTCCCCCGTCAGCTACTGTGTAACGCGCATTGAAGCTCAGATCGGGCAGGAACAAACCTTTTGCCTCCTTCAGTGCCGCCAGGTTGGAGGAATAATCCAGCTGTTTCTGTTTCAGCCCCTGGTTGGACCGGAGCCCCTCGCTGATGTACGCCTGGAGTACCGGGTTCTGAGCGCCGGCGTCCAGACCTGCCATGCATTGGAGGATTAAAAGGCCGGCGAGAACGGCAGGTTTCCCACTTATGTTTGTCCGTGTTCTCCTTTTCCTTTTCATGACCTTATTCCGTTTATTACCAGTTCAAAATGGCTTTCATATATCTTGGCGGGGGTAAGATCAAGCATCTCGAACAACCCCACCTTCCTGGTGGCGAACCTGATCACACTGAGCACCGACATCCAGAGTGTGTGTGCTATGAGGGCCACCGGAAGGTCCGACCTGATCAGTTTTTCCCCGACCCCCTGTTCCACCACCTGCATGACGGTTCCCACGGTGGATTCATTGAAGATCATGTCCTGAACATCACTTGTGGAGAGACTGATATCCTGCGCCTCCACCTCCTCCAGGGTCATGATGGCTTTCATCTGGTCGGGATGTTTCATGGAGAAATCAATGCAGGCCAAACCCATCCTTCGCAGTTTTTCCAGGGCGTTCCCATCCCCTTCTGCCGCAATTGAGGTTTGTATCCGCAGCAATTTAATGGCATTCCTGGCCACCGCCAGGTGGATGTCGTCCTTGCTTTTGAAATAGAGGTAAAGGGTTCCTTTGCTCAGTTCCGCCTCCCCGGCAATATCATCCATGGTGGATTGCTCAAATCCTTTGGAGAAGAAGACCTTTTCAGCCGCCTGGACAATCTCTTCCTTGCGCTGCTGTTTTTCCCGCTCCTTTCTTTCAGCTATTCCCATAATGTTGTGAATTGACTCAAATATAATTATTGACTATTAGTCATTCTTTGAACCAAAGTTAATTTATTATGATTTATTCATCAAGTTTTGGAGGGAGATTGTTTCACAAATGAGTTCTGACCTAACCACCACTGAACATTGCCAGGGCTGCATAAGCCCTGTTGGGCATTTCACAATGTCACACTTTTGTAACATACCGGAATTACCCTTCAAAAAAACGATTCTGAATCCCGGACAGAACAGACTGTATTTTCTTGTTTACCTGATATTTAGGATTTTTTTCTCCATCGCACGACGATAAACCAGCTGTAAACACATCCATAGATGTCACATATTAGTGACATCGTGAATTCATGATATGGAGATGAGACAATCATCATTGATCCTGTTTTCAGCCACTGGATTGAAACAGTCGGCCCACAGCGTCCATAAGGCAATAAACGAACGGAGGGCAATAACCCCATAGAGAACTATAAACCAAAGGTGGGCTATAAACCGTAGATGGGCTATAAACCGTAGATGGGCTATAAACCAAAGGTGGGCTATAAACCAAAGGTGGGCTATAAACCGTAGGTGACGAACTCCGAAAGAGGTTTCCGCTTCTCATCATGACGGCCGGGATCGGCTTTGTCCAGCGGGTAACCCAGGGGAAGGATCACCACGGGTTCAAGATGATCCGGGAGATTCAGCACCTCTCCGGTTGCCACCGGATCAAAATTGCAGATCCAGCAGGTGGCCAGTCCCAGTTCCGCAGCCTGGAGGGTCATATGATCCACTGTGATGGCCACATCCACATCACCATGGTCCTTTCCGTCCGACTTCCTCTTCCATGACTGGCTGTGGTCGCCGCAGATGATGATCACACACGGAGCGGTACGGAACCACTCCCTGTGGTAGACCGGGTGGATCATCTTAAGATCACTGCCCCGGATCACATAAAAATGCCAGGGTTGGAAGTTTACAGCAGAAGGGGCTACACGTCCTGCCTCCAGGACCAGTTCCAGCTTCTCTGCCTCCACTACCCTGCTGTCATAATTCCGGCATGAATAGCGGCTCTTTGCAAGTTCCAGGAATCGTGTCATCTGTTCTGGTTTTTACTTCCCGAGTTGCCTTGGCTTCTTGCCCTGCCTCCAGTGTTCCTCGATCTTCTCAAGTGTTATACCCTTGGTCTCCGGGATATAGAAATAACCCCACACAAGTCCGATCAGTGCAACAGCTGCAAAAATCCAGAATACACTGCCCACGCAGCCGGGACAAATATCGGACAGGTCCTTCCTTCAGGAACAACCACATCTTTTGCATTGCCAATGGCGCTTGCCATCTTATAAGAATGTCCATACCACCAGTGTATTGAATCCCCAGTTTGAAAGCGACCCGATGGAAGAACCCAGTCCACGAACCCTGGTGGGGAATACTTCGGTGATGATCAACCAGCCAAGCGGCCCAAGACTGATGGCAAAGAAAGCAATGTACACCAGCATGGAGATCACCAGGAACCATTTGCCTGCTCCCGGAAGCATGAAACCAAGGCCCATGCAAACCAGTGCAACCGCAATATTCCGGAAAGCCAATGAAATAGAGTTTCCTTCTTCCCAGTCTGTCTATCACAAACAGGGAAACAATGGTAAAGAACACATTGACCACTCCCACGATCACAGATGCTGCAATGGCCGCTTCAGCACCTTCAAATCCTGCTGCCAGGAAGATCTTCGGACTGTAATAGATCACCGTATTGATCCCGACAAACTGCTGGAAGAACATGATTCCCATGGCAATGATCAGTGCATTTCTCAGCCAGGGTTTGAAGATCTCCCGGAAGCCTGCCTGGCTTGCATCGATGGCGATGTCTCTTTTCATGTCAGCAATGGAAGTCTCGATGAACTCCGGATCTTCAATCCTGCGCAGAACTTTCCGGCTCTCCTCCTCACGTCCTTTACTCATCAGCCAGCGAGGAGTTTCAGGCAGGAAGAACATCCCAGTGAACAGGATCAGTGCAGGAATCACCCCTACATACAACATGGGACGCCAGCACTCCAGGTTGTTATTATCAGCAAATGCATTGTCGCTGAGGTAGGCAGTAAGAATACCCACCGTGATCAGTAACTGGAACATGGATACCAGGGTTCCCCTGATTTTTGTGGGTGAGATCTCGGATATATACAATGGAACAGCAAAAGATGAAACACCGATGGCCAGTCCCAGGTAGAAACGGGAAATCATCAATTGGGTTACAGTGGGTGCAAGGCCAGTCCAGACGGCCCCTGTTGCAAATATAAACGCAGATGCCAGGATCACCTTCTTCCTTCCCAGGTAATCTGTAATTCTTCCTGTGACCAACGCGCCCACAACAGCACCAATCAGGCCCAGGGCTGTTAGATTCTCAACCTGTGAATCTGTTAATTCAAAATAGTCCTGTAGAAATGGGATTGCACCGGAGATCACCCCCGTATCAAACCCAAAAAGAAGTCCGCCTGTGGCCGCGATACTGGCAATCACAATGACGACACGTCTTGTTGTACTTCATTCTTAGCACTCATGGTAGTTTGTGGTTTTTTAGTTTTAGAAAGCCCTAAATATAATTACTTTCTACTTTGATTCTGCGGACGATCATCCTTTTTTATACTCATTCTAGTTATTTGAATCACTGAGCATTGCTCTGAATCACTGAATTTTGAAATCCGCAGAATTTTATTATATTGCATGTACGGCAGAATTATTGACTAATTCCCTCACCGCATGAAGACGAAATATGAGCTTGAGTATACGCTCAACACATCTCCCGGCAATCTTATTCAACAGGCTCAGCACTCCGGAAGGACTTTCGGAATGGTTTGCCGATGATGTGAATCTGAGAAAAGGGAAATATACATTTCATCTGGGAAGGGACCGAACAGGAAGCCTCGGTGGTGCAGAAAAAAACCAACAAATTCATCCGGTTTCACTGGGTAAGATGATGAAGATGAGACGCCTTCTTCGAATTCAGGATCCATACAGATGAACTCACCGGTGATGTGGCCCTTCTGATCACCGATTTTGCTGAGGAGGATGAAAAAGACGATGCCATCGATCTCTGGGACTCCCAGATCTCTGAACTGAAACACGCCATCGGACTTTAGATATTTCTCATTGCCCGGTACCCGCTACCCGTACCATCATTACTGGCACTCCGTTTCTTTCCAAAATAAGTTAACTTTGTCTTCGTTGAAATTGTAGATACGAATTGGGAGTGGTGTGAAAAAGCTGCATCTTCTGGTCATAAAGTCTTTTATTGGTCCGCTGGTCCTCACATTCTTCTTCGTGATTTTTATACTTCTGATGCAATTTCTGTGGAAGTATATTGATGACCTGATCGGGAAAGGACTTGAGTTTAACATCATTTCAGAATTCCTGCTTTATACAAGTGCCTCACTGGTTCCCCTTGCCCTGCCCCTGGCTGTCCTGCTGGCCAGCCTGATGACCTTTGGAAACCTGGCTGAAAACCTGGAACTTCTGGCATTCAAATCCTCCGGGATCTCCCTGGTACGGATCATGGCCCCGGTCATGGTCCTCTCCACGCTTATTTCCGTAGGGGCATTTTTCTTTTCCAACCATGTTCTGCCCTTTTCCAACCTGAAAATGAGGTCCTTGCTCTATGATATTCAGCAGCAACGGCCCGAACTGACCATCAAACCGGGAGTATTTGATAATACCCTGGAGGGATATTCCATCCGGATCGGGGACAGGGACAGCAAAACCAGTCTTCTGAAAGATATCCTGATTTTCGACCATACCGACAAGCAGGGAAATGTGCAGTGTAACCATTGCCGATTCGGGATATATGAAAATGTCCGCCGATGAAAAACACCTGCTGCTTACCCTCTATAACGGCAAATCCTACATCGAACTTCAGAAACAGAAGAAGGAAAACAGGCATGTTAAAAGCTATCCCCATCGGAGGGATCATTTCGAATAACAGGAGATGATCATCGAAATGACCGGGTTTGGTCTGAACAGGACCGATGAAAAGCTGTTCCGGAATTCATATTCCATGCTGAACCTGTCGCAGCTTACATCATTTTGACGATTCCCTTTCCGTGGATCTGATATGTCAATCCTTGACAAATTTCACAGCACCATCGACAGGACCCTGACAGGAAAACCCAAAGGGATTCTGATCAGTCAAAGCCACACTCATGTCCCGATTCTCATGCTGCAAGAAAGCAGGAGACTGGAGGAGATACGGATCCAGCCGATTCATGTGGACTCTGCCTTATGCAGAACTGAACAAGCTGGAAAAAAGAAGGGCCATCAGCCAGGCCATCAATTTTGCCAGGAGCAACAAATCGGTAACCACCTCCAACGTGGGTACTGCCGAGTGGAAAATTGGCAGGTTGAGACGTTACCAGATTGAGATCCATCGCAAATTCACCTATTCATTGCTCTGCCTGATCTTCTTTTTCATTGGAGCCCCGCTGGGTGCCATTATCCGGAAAGGAGGTCTGGGTATGCCTGTGATTGTCAGTGTTTGCTCTTCCTTGTCTATTACATCATCTCCATGATGGGAGAGAAATTTGCCCGGGAAAGCATCATTCCCCCTTTGCACGGTATGTGGATCTCCACTATTCATCCTTGTCCCGTAAGCATCTGGCTTACCTATAAAGCTGCCAACGATTCGGTGATTCTGAATATTGAAACCTATTTCACCTGGTTTAAGAAACTGAGACTGGGTGCGAAAAAAGGTTCAAGGTCATATGAAGATTCTGATTCTTGACCAACAAACTTCCCTATCCTCCCAGGGACGGTGGTTCCATTGCCACCCTGAATATGATCACCGGCCTCACGCGATGCAGGGAATGAGGTCACCTGCCTGGCCCTGAATACAATCAAACATAACTTCCCGGTGGAGAAGATTCCCGGGAGCTATCCGATCACAATCAGGTTTCATGGGCATCGATTGTGACAGTACCATCAGGCCGTTCAGGATGCTGATCAACCTGCTCTTCTCAAAGAACCCTATATCGCTGAACGATTCAACAACAGTGATTTCAGGGATAAACTGGCAGAGATTCTGCACAAGGAATCCTTTGACCTGGTCCAGCTGGAAGGACCCTATCCGGGTCACTACCTGGATGCTATCAGGAAGAAGAGCAATGCCGCTGTCTCCTTCAGGGCACACAATGTGGAACATCTGATCTGGAAAAGAAAAGCTGCCAATGAAAGTCTCCATTCTGAAAAGGTGGTACCTGAGCAATATGGCATCCAGGCTCGAAACGATTTGAAATGGAAGTGGTCCGTCAATCGGATTGCCTGGTCACCATCAGTCCGCTGGATGAAGCCTATTTCAGGGAGAAGGGTGCAAGGCAACCCGCATCACCATTCCCGCCGGTCTGTCCTTGGAAGCCTATCCTCAACACCCCTTCCGGACCAACCCACCCTCTTTTTCATCGGGGCACTGGACTGGCTTCCCAACCAGGAGGGCCTGAATGGTTCCTGGACCATGTATTTGAACCCTTGTGCAAAGAAATCCCGAGCTTCGGTTTCATGTGGCCGGAAGAAATGCCCCGGAACTTTTGAAAGAATCCTTAGAAGGAAACAGATCATCTACCATGGAGAGGTGGACGATGCCAGGGAATTCATGCAATCATACCGGGTCATGGTCGCTCCCCTGCTCACAGGAAGCGGGATCAGGATCAAGATCCTTGAGGCCATGGCCCTGGGCCGGCCGGTGGTAACCACCTCCTGTAGGAATCGAAGGAATTCCTGCTGAAAACAACCGGCAGGTTCTGGTGGCTGACAATCCTGATTATTTAAAAATCAGATTATTAAACTTATCTGAAATAACCATGGAAACCCGGGAGATGGCAGCCAGCAGGCAGGACGTCTCATTCAGGAGAATTTTGATACCTTTGGGCTTTCAACCCGGCTAAGCCGGTTTTTCAAAGAACAGGTATGATTTTTCTTCAGGTTATATTCTGGATCAGTATTTTCCTGATTATTTATTCCTATCTGCTTTTTCCTTCCATTCTTCACCTGCTGGCCATCAAGAAAATAGTAGCCAACATCCCGGATGTAACAACAACCAGGAACTGCCGTTTCTCTCCGTGCTCATTGCTGCATTTAACGAAGAGGAGGTCATCGAGGACAAAGATCAGATCGGTCCTGGACTGCTGATTATCCTGCCAGACCGGCTGGAGATCCTTGTGGGTTCGGACGCTTCCACCGACCGACCAATGAAATCCTTCGTCGAACTCGAAGAAGGAACATCCCTGCTCTGAAGGTTTCTGATTTCGACAAACGTACAGGAAAACCCGGGGTGGTCAACCAGCTGGCTGAAGAAGCCAATGGAGAAATCCTGGTGATCACCGATGCCAATGTGATGCTGGACAAAAATACCCTGAATGAGCTGGCAGGTTCATTCAATTGCCCGGAGACAGGACTGGTGGATACATACATGATCAATACCAGGCTGAAAAAAGATGGAATTTCCCACCAGGAGAAATTCTACATCAGCAGGGAGGTGAAAATCAAACATAATGAAAGCCTGATCTGGGGGACCATGATGGGACCTTTCGGGGGCTGTTATGCAGTTAGGAAACCAACTACCAGCCTGTTCCCGGTCATTTCCTGGTGGATGATTTCTATATCAATATGGCCGTCCTGAAACAGGGATTCCGTTGCATCAGCAACATCAATGCAATGGTATATGAAGATGTATCCAACGATCTGAAGGAAGAATTCCGCCGAAAAAAACGGATCTCGGCCGGCAATTTCCAGAACCTGTGCTGCTTTTGGCTCCCTGCTGTTTTCACGACGACCCGGGGTTGGCATTCTGTTTCCTTTCACACAAGGTCATTCGCTGGTTTGTTCCCTTCCTGGTTATCATTACCCTGGGAACATCCGTTGCCCTGGGAATCGAACAACCGGTTTATCTGGCACTTGCCCTGCTTGCATATTGTGATCCTTCTGATCCCTGTTATTGACCATTTTTTGCGGAAAATTAAGATCCATAGTATACCTTTGCGGTTCATTTCACATTTTGTATTGATGAACCTGGCCCTGCTGGCCGGTTTTATAAGATATATTGGAGGTATTAAAAGCAATGTCTGGCAACCAACAAGAAGAAACCAGGATTAAGCTGAATAGCATTGAGGAGGCCCTGGAGGAGATCAGGAACGGGAAGATCATCATCGTCGTGGATGATGAGGACCGGGAGAATGAAGGCGATTTTGTGGCAGCAGCTGAATTGATCACCCCCGAAACCGTCAATTTCATGGCCACCCATGGCAAGGGGCTGATCTGTGCAGCCCTTACCGAAGAGCGTTGCACCGAGCTGGACCTGCCCATGATGGTCACCTCAAACACCAGCAGTCACACAACAGCCTTTACAGTATCTGTCGATCTGCTGGGTCACGGAACAACCACAGGCATTTCAGCTTCCGACAGGGCAAAAACGCTGAGGGCCCTGGTGGATCCGGTAACCCGGCCCGATGACCTGGCCAGACCCGGGCATATTTTCCCCTTGAAAGCCAAAAGGCAGGGGGTATTAAGAAGGGCCGGACATACAGAAGCTGCAGTGGACCTGACCAGGCTGGCCGACCTGAAACCCGGGGGTGTCCTGGTGGAGATCATGAATGAGGATGGCACCATGGCACGCCTTCCCGAGCTGATGAAAATCGCCAGACCATTCAACCTGAAGATCATCTCCATCAAAGACCTGATTGCATTACAGGCTGAATACCGACAGCATCATCCTCAAAGGGACCGAAGGTACACCTTCCCACAGAGTACGGAGATTTCAACCTGATCCCCTTTATTCAAAAATCCAACGGACTGGAACATGTGGCACTGATCAATGGAACTGGATGAAACAGAACCTGTATTGGTGAGGGTACATTCCTCCTGTGTGACCGGTGATATTTTCGGAGTCTACCGCTGCGATTGCGGGGACCAGCTGCATGAAGCCATGCGCATGGTTCAGAAAGAGGGCAAAGGTGTGATCATTTACCTGAACCAGGAAGGACGGGGAATCGGGCTCTACAACAAAATGAAAGCCTATAAGCTCCAGGAGCAGGGCCGGGATACGGTGGAAGCCAATGTGGAACTGGGATTCAAGGATGATGAACGGGATTATGGGGTGGGAGCCGGAATGCTGCATGCCCTGGGCATCAGGAACCTCAGGCTGATCACCAACAATCCTGTAAAGAAAGCAGGGCTGGAAGGGTATGGTATGAAGATCGTTGAAACCATCCACCTGGAAGTTCCCACCAAACAAGCACAACCAGTTCTACCTGGAGACCAAGCGGGATAAGATGGGACATTTCCTCAACATTGCAAAGTACGAGAATCCCCATCAAGCATGGACATTGAGCACCTTCGGATCGTTTACATGGGCACGCCGGACTTCGCAGTGGCTCCACTGTCAAAGCTGCTGGATGCGGGATGCAATGTGGTGGCGGTGATCACAGCGCCTGACAGACCGGCAGGCCGGGGGAAAAAGATCCGCTTTTCCGCAGTCAAACAATTTGCCCTGGACCAGGAACCTGCCTGTCTGCAGCCCGGTAATCTGAAAGATCCGGAATTTCATTGCACCGGTTAAGGAAACTGGCCCCCCACCTCCAGGTGGTGGTTGCCTTCCGCATGCTCCCTGAGGTGGTCTGGCGCATTCCCCTCACTGGGAACCTTTAACCTGCATGCTTCCCTGCTTCCCGATTACCGGGGAGCTGCCCCCATCAACCATGTCATCATCAACGGCGGAACCAGGACAGGTGTCACCACATTTCTGATCGATGCACAGATCGATACCGGCAATATCCTCCTGCAGGAAGAGACCAGCGATCGGGGAAGGGGAAAATGCGGGCGAACTGCATGACAGGCTGATGGTCATGGGGGCGGGACTGGTGCTGAAAACCGTACAACGGTTGGCATCCAGGGCAACTGGAAAGCCAGATCCCAGGATTATGGATCAAACCTGGCATAATCGTTAACAAAGCACCTAAGATCAAAAGAAGATTGCCGGATTGACTGGAAGCAGACCCGGAAAGGAGCTGTTTAACCTGATCCGGGGACTCAGCCCATATCCCGGCGCATTACACCACCCTGGAAAAAGAGGGGAATGGTGC
The DNA here is from genome assembly GCA_963793455.1 of uncultured Bacteroidota bacterium. Classification (GTDB taxonomy): domain Bacteria; phylum Bacteroidota; class Bacteroidia; order Bacteroidales. The sequence continues at coordinate 261,947 of CAWCAK010000002.1, read as the reverse complement.
GATCATCTGCAAGATCTACTCATTCCACATTTGAACCGGCATCCCATACCAGCCTGTACGGCACCATCATCTACCGACGGAAAAAAGATTCCTGAAAGTCGCAGTGAATGAGGGATATCTGACACTTCCAATCGGTTCAACATGGAGGGGAAAAGCAGGATGGAGATCCGGGGATTTTCTGGCAGGCATCAACTTGACTTCCTTCCGATCCCGGTTTTCCTGAGTTGTTTCAGGTTAAGCTCAACCCCTTCGGTGAGCTGGTAATAGAGCTTGATGGCATTGATGAACTGCAGCTGGTATGACCTGGAATACCTTCCCGATACAAAAAACTCAAAATTATAATCCTCAATCTCCCCCATGGTAATATCCTTGGGCTCCAGGTGTTCATAATGATGGAAGAACCGCTTCATCATGAAGAGGTAGCTTTTCCTGGATTTCTCGGAATACCCCTCTTTTTCCAGTTGCTGGGCATAAAACTCCAGATTGGCCCCTGACAGTTTCGGATCTCGTGTTTGAACCATGAAGAGAAAGCATGCCACCATTCGGAAGTACTTTTCCTTACAGGCTTTTCTCCGAAAAAATCGATCCTGGTCTGCCTTCCGTCGGGGGGAAGGATCATCTTCAGGGAAATGCTGTTGGTTTCGGCCATGATCCTCATTTTATATAAATTTAAGATTCTTACAGGCCATTGTAAAGTTTTGACAGTCAAAAACATTAACACGTTTTGAACAACCCGGATTATTAAATAGCAGGAATTTTTTAACTTGGAGTCATAAAATACCAGATCCTATGAATCCATCCATGATCAACCTTTTCGCCTGTCTCCTGCTGTTCACCGGAATTACCCCGGTACAGGCCCAGAAGAATGAGAAAAAAGAAGCAGAGTTCCGGAACATGGCCACCCTGGTTGAAAGCCAGCATTTCCAATTCCAGGTGCAATGAGTCAACCCAACCGGGGGAAAGACCATCCATCCCACGTCCATCTACACCTTGACTGCCACGGACGGGGTATACAAAGCCGACCTGCCCTACTTTGGGAGGGCATACCAGGCCAGTTTTGGCGGGGATGGGGGCATTGAATTTGACGGGGAACCCGGGGAACTGGATATCACCAGGAATGAGAAAAAGAGGACCATCACGGTCAGTTTCCAAATAGACGGAAACAATGACCATTACAAGGTCAGCCTGACAACCGGCTACAGTGGCTATGGCAACCTGCACATCAATTGCCGGAATAAACAGGCCATCTCCTATTACGGGCAGGTAAGTGCCATTGAAGAACCCTAGGTTTATTCCTCAAACCTGAACTGCATCTCATCCTCCTCGAAAACCTCGGGAATGGGCTCCGGTTTGAGAATAGCCTGGCGTTTTTTCCTGCGAAGGTTGATCTCCGTACCTTCAAGCGGCTGGGCACCCTCGGGCATCAGGTTCATGCGGTAGAGGTGCTTGAGCTTCACGCCATAGATCTGCGAGATATCATACATGGTTTCGCCCTCTTTCACCATGTGGACCTCATTCCCGCTGGCCGCTTTCCTCCGTTTTGGCTGCAGGTAGATCACCTGGCCGGGTACCAGCCTCTCTCCTTTATACAGGTTGTTGTACCTGTAGATCTCATTCTGGTAGAGGTCCATCTCCTCCCTCAGTGATTCAGGGGTATCGCCAGGTTCCACCAGGACATACTCAATCTTGTTGTTCAGCATGACTTTCCGTGCAGTATGGTACCCGTGATGAGCCAGCTGTGTGGTGGTGTCCGTCCCCGTGGCCATACCTCCCTCCAGCACCAGCAGGTCATAACGGAACAATTCATTCTGCTCAATGATCTGGATAAGCAGTTTGGCATAGTTGGACGCAGTGGCATAACCTGCCTTTTTCAGCCCTTTGGCCCATCCCCTGTAATCATGGGGTTTGAGCTCAAACAGGAATGCATACCTCTGCTTGGTAGTCAGGAACTGGGAATGGTCCATATAGGACTCATAGGCCGAAACGTAGGACCTGAAACATTCATTCCTGGCATCATCATCATGGTAGATCTTTTTCCCGGTCCACTCATGGCATTTGATCCCGAAATGATTGTTGCCCTTTCTGGCCAGGGTGCTGTTCCCGTTATTGGATTCGAGACAGCCCTGGGCCAGGGTAATGCTTGCAGGGATGCCCACCCTGAACATCTCCTTCATAGCCAGTTCAGAATAGGCCCTGATATACGCCTCCCTTGTCATCTCTTCTTTTGCTGCCCGATTACCCACGGCAGCAATACCAGGATAAGCACCAGGCTTGCCAAATATCTCTTTCCGGCCATTGCTTTCTGCTTTAAAATTCAGTCCTGGTAAAAATAGCATGAAGGAATTCATCTCCCTTTCTGAGTTGTTAACAAAGCAACACCATGAAATTGCGGTTCATAACAATTTCCCTCATTTGCCTTAATATCTGTACCTTTATAACAAATCTGAGCAGGCAATGAAACAAAGGGCCTTTACCATCCGGGTGGCCGAATATGACCGGATGGAAGAATTAACGGATCAAGAGGTCATGCTGGTGAAAAAGGCCATGGAAGCTGCCGGGAATGCGTATGCCCCCTATTCATCATACCATGTGGGAGCCGCCGTGCTACTGGATAATGGCGAAATCATTACCGGTAATAACCAGGAGAATGCAGCCTATCCGTCAGGTTTGTGCGCCGAACGCGTGGCTATTTTCTATGCCGGATCCAGGTATCCCGGTGTCCCGGTTACAGCAATAGCCATTGCAGCCATGCAGGAAGGCATATTCCAGGAACAGCCCGTGACCCCGTGTGGAGGTTGCAGGCAGGTGTTGTTTGAAACGGAGGCACGGGGAAAACAACCGCTCGAGGTAATCCTTTACGGCACCAGAAGAATCCAGGTGCTCCGCAGTGCGGTGGACCTGCTTCCATTGCCTTTTACCTTCAAAAGCAGCCGGCCCGGTGCTACCGGACCTTGAAAACCGGGAAAATATCCATTTTCGGATAGGGCGCAGTTACATCCACCGTCTCTTTTTTCACCGGATGGATAAAAGAGATCCTCCTGGCATGCAGGCTGATCCCCCCGTTCTTGTTGGTTCGCCTGGCCCCGTATTTCCGGTCCCCTTTGATCACACAGCCCATGGCTGCCAGCTGGGCACGGATCTGGTGATGCCTGCCGGTCTCCAGGAGTACTTCAAGCAGGTGGTAGTGGTCCGAGGAGGCCAGTTTGCTGTAGCGGAGCCTGGCCCATTTGGAGTCGGGGACCTCCCGGTTGTGGACATAGGACTTGTTCTGCTTCGTGTTCCTTGTGAGGTAATGCTCCAGGACTCCCTCCTGCTGCGGGGGATCCTGGACCACAATGGCATGGTAGATCTTCTCCACCTCCTTCTCCTTGAACAACTGGGCCATGCGGCTCAATGCCTTGCTGGTCTTTGCATAAACCACCACCCCGCTGACCGGCCTGTCAAGCCGGTGGGGAATCCCCAGGAAAACATCACCAGGTTTGTGATCCCTCGCCTTGATGAACGCTTTCAGCAGCAAGTCCAGTGACGGATCACCGGTCTGGTCCCCCTGCACAATATCCGATACCCGCTTGTTGACGATCATCAGATGGTTGTCTTCATAGAGAATGGGAACTGGTGGTTTGATGGCTTTCGACTTTACAAACTTTACAAACTTTACAAACTTTACAAACTTTACAAACTTTACAACTAATACTGTTCCTTTTCGTTGGGAAAGCTCTTGCTCCGTACATCCTCAATGTAGTTCTGTACAGCCCCTTTAATCTCCATCTGGAGGTTGTGGTACCTCCTCAAGAACCTGGGGGAGAACTCCTGGGTGATCCCCAGCATATCATGCAGTACCAGTACCTGGCCATCCACCTCGGGACCAGCCCCGATACCAATGGTCGGGATACTGATATCACGGGTGACTTCGCCGGCCAGTTTTGCCGGTATCTTTTCAAGTACGATGGCAAAACAACCGGTCTTTGCCAGTATCTCCGCATCGGATTTCAGTTTGTCTGCCTCCTCTTTATCCGTGGCCCGTACCACGTAGGTGCCGAATTTATGGATGGCCTGCGGGGTCAGGCCCAGGTGTCCCATGACAGGGATTCCGGCAGAGAGTATCCTTTCCACGGATTCAACGATTTCCACGCCCCCCTCCAGCTTGATGGCGCTGGCCCCGGTCTCCTTCATGATCCGTATGGCAGAGGCGAGCGCCCCCATGGAGTTCCCCTGGTAGGTTCCGAAAGGCAGGTCAACCACCACCAGTGCACGGCTGGTGGCCCTGACTACAGAAGCTGCATGATAGATCATGTTATCCAGGGTAATAGGCAGGGTGGTTTCAAATCCTGCCATCACATTGGAAGCAGAATCCCCCACCAGGATCACATCGATCCCGGCCTGGTCCAGCAACCGGGCGAAGGAATAATCGTAGCCGGTCAGCATGGCAATCTTTTCGCCTTTAAGCTTCATGGCATGAAGCACATGGGTGGTAACACGTTTAACATTGCTGTGAAGGGACATGGGTATATGGGTTAGTGGGTATTGGTTATTGGGTATTGGTTATTGTAATATCAGCCCGTTTACATGATTTTAATTAAGCAAAATATCAGCAGATCGTTTACGCATATCAAATCTTATAACGTGATGCAGTTCATTAAATGTCGTTATGCCCCCCTAGGGGGACGCGCCTTCTAAGGAAGGCAAAATATCAGCAATTCATTGACATATTGTTTTTCAATCTACAGGCATTGCAAATACGAAGTGGTGGTAAAATCCGGGGGTTACACCCAGTTCTCGGTATCACTTGGTAGTACTACGAAAATGTATTACCGAATCGGTAATACTACCAACCTTGAGCGGAATACCCCCCATAAAAATGTCTTCATTTTACACTCCTGGCGTTATGGCCGGCCAGAGCCTTTCTGACATTGAAAACAAACTCGTCCTCTTTTGGAGGAGTCGGGTTGCGCGCTTGCTTTGGTGATGCTGACGAAAAAACAATATTTCAAAGAACGTAATCGATCGTTATGTAAACGATGTTATGATATTTATCAGTTAAGTAACCAATATCTATTCCCCATTTCCCACAAAGTTTAAAATAAATTTCCTATTGGCAGTCAAATTGTCAGTAAACCTGACAGGGAATTGGGTGAAGAACCACGATTTTAATGCCATTTTTTCCATTAGAAATGGCAATTGCAGGTTGGCATAATCTTAGTTAGTCGTATAGTCATGAAGTCGTAAAGACATAAAGTCATAGAGTCGTAAAGTCAAAACATAAATAGAAGTTATGAGTAAGATTATCGGAATAGACCTGGGAACCACCAATTCATGTGTTGCTGTCATGGAAGGAAATGAACCGGTTGTGATCCCCAACAGTGAAGGAAAACGCACCACCCCCTCTATGGTAGCATTTGTTGAGAATGGTGAAAGAAAAGTGGGTGATCCGGCCAAAAGGCAGGCCATTACCAATCCCACCAAGACCGTGTCTTCCATCAAGCGTTTCATGGGTGAAACCTTTGACAGGATGACCAAGGAGATCGCGAGGGTTCCGTACAAAGTGGTGAAGGGGGAAAACAACACCCCGCGTGTTCAGATCGATGACCGGAAATATTCTCCCCAGGAGATATCAGCCATGGTGCTTCAGAAAATGAAGAAAACTGCCGAGGACTACCTGGGGCATGAGGTTACGGATGCGGTAATTACCGTTCCCGCCTATTTCAGTGATTCACAGCGCCAGGCCACCAAAGAGGCCGGGGAGATCGCAGGCCTGAAGGTCAAAAGGATCATCAACGAGCCAACAGCTGCCTCACTGGCATACGGGCTTGACAAGAAGACATCGGACCTGAAGATTGCCGTATTTGACCTGGGAGGTGGAACCTTTGATATCTCCATCCTGGAACTGGGTGATGGTGTATTTGAGGTGAAGTCCACCAACGGTGACACCCACCTTGGAGGGGATGATTTCGACCAGGTGATCATCGACTGGCTTGCCGAAGAATTCAAGGCAGATACAGGGCTTGACCTGAAAAAGGATCCCATGGCACTCCAGCGCCTGAAGGAGGCAGCAGAAAAAGCCAAGATCGAGCTTTCCAGCGCCACGCAGACCGAGATCAACCTGCCATACATCATGCCGGTAGACGGGGTGCCCAAACACCTTGTGAAGAGCCTGACCCGTGCCAAATTTGAAAGTCTTGCCGACAAGCTGATCCAGGCCACCATCGGACCTTGCAAAAAGGCTCTGAAGGATTCGGGACTCAGCGCCAATGAAATCAATGAGGTGATCCTGGTGGGAGGTTCCACCCGCATCCCGGCCATCCAGAAAGTGGTTGAAGATTTCTTCGGTAAAACCCCCTCCAAAGGTGTTAATCCCGATGAAGTCGTAGCGGTGGGTGCTGCCATCCAGGGTGGTGTGCTCACAGGAGAGGTAAAAGACGTCCTCCTTCTGGATGTAACCCCGCTTTCACTGGGCATCGAGACCATGGGAAGCGTGAACACCAAACTCATTGAATCCAATACCACCATCCCCACCAAGAAGACACAAACCTTCACCACGGCGGCTGACAACCAGCCATCGGTGGAGATCCATGTGTTGCAGGGAGAGCGTGCCATGGCAAAGGACAACAAGACCATTGGCAGGTTCCACCTGGACGGGATTCCGCCTTCACCCCGTGGCTTGCCACAGATCGAGGTTACCTTTGATATTGATGCCAACGGGATCCTGAATGTCTCTGCAAGGGACAAAGGAACAGGCAAAGAACAGAGCATCCGTATTGAGGCCTCATCGGGACTTTCCGATGATGAAATTGAAAGGATGAAGAAAGAGGCCCAGGAGAATGAAGAGGCCGACAAAACTGCCAAGGAAAGGATCGAAAAGCTGAACAATGCCGACAGCCTGGTATTCCAGTCAGAGAAGCAACTGAAAGAATTCGGCGAAAAAATTCCCGCCGAAAAGAAAGCGCCCATTGAAGAGGCGCTGAACCAGCTTAAAGAGGCCCACAAGGCTGAGGACCTGGCTGCCATCGACCAGGCCATGGAAGCCCTGAATACAGCCTGGCAGGCTGCATCCCAGGACATCTATAATGCACAACAGGCAGACGGAGCAACCGGTGATGCCGGAGGCCCGGCAGAGGGAGCAAGCGGTGAACCTGCCCAGGATGCCCCCGGGGGAAAAGGAGATGACGGGGAGGTGACCGATGTGGATTTCGAAGAAGTAAAATAGGGTTGCCAAAACCCCTGATGATGATGAAAAGCTGTCTGCCACGGGTCGACAGCTTTTTCTTTTTCACTATATTTGATCCTTATGAAAAGGATGGTGTTACTTATCCTCTCCGGATGGTTATGCACAGCTCTTTACGCGCAGAACCTGCTGGATGAAAAGGGGCGCAAGACCGGTCCGTGGAAGGTGGAGCACCCCAACGGGGAAACCATGTATGAAGCCACTTTCAGGGAAGGCAGGCCTGTGGGGCTGATGGTCCGGTATGATGACAAGGGCCGTGTCACCGCGCGGATGATGTTCGATTCAAGCAAAAACCACTGTTTTACCACGATGTTCCATGAAAACGGGAAGAAAGCTGCAGAGGGCTGGTACATGGAAAAAAAGAAGGACTCGGTATGGACCTATTATTCGGGGTATGACGGTTCGGTCAGGATCAGGGAGGATTACAACGACGGGGCGCTGCATGGCAACGTGATCCGCTACTATCCCGAGGGAAATATTTCCGAAGAGGTGGAATGGGAAAACAACAGCAGGGAAGGAAACTGGAATCAATATTATGAAGACGGGAATCCCAGGCTTACCGGGCAATATAAGCATAACATGCTCAATGGTCCCTACAGGGTCTATTACGCAGATACGGTTCTGATGATGAGCGGGGTGTACATGGACAACAAATCGGAAGGGACCTGGGACTATTATGATGATACCGGTGCCCTGCTGTACAGCCTGGAATACAAGGGCGGGAACCCGGTTGACAATGAGGAATTCATGAGGCTGATGCAGGACACGCTGCTGAGCAAGGACCCCGTGGAGGAACCTCAACCCTTTCAAAAGTAGCAGATGGGAACAAACAAATTGCACCTGAAGGGATTCTTCCTTGTACCGGTACTGTTTCTGTCATCGTTCCTCTCCGCACAGAAGCTCAGCCACAACACCTACTGGATCTATTTCACCGATAAGCAGGAGAATGGCTACGAGATCAGTCAGCCGGGACAATTCCTGTCTGAGCGCTCTGTCCACAGGAGGGCCTGGCAGGGCCTGGGTATCGACCAGACCGATGAACCGGTCACCCGGGCCTATGTTGATGAGATCAGGAACATGGGTGCCGAGGTACGCCATGTCTCCAGGTGGCTCAACGGGCTGGTCATGGTCAACACCTCCCGTGAATTGTATGACCAGGTGATGAAAAAACCATTTGTGGACAACCTTCCCTGGGAACCTGAAACCGATGAGGTCTATTTCCCTCCTGCCCCTGCCGGCGAAAGATTTGATCCGCCCCTGGCTGCGCCCCCCGGATTTGACTACGGGATCGCCAGTGAACAGGTCGGGCTGGTGGACATGGAGGTACTGCACCGGGAGGGATATACGGGGGGTGGCGTCTGGATCGGGGTGCTGGATGCCGGATTCAGGAATGTGGACAGCCTGCCCTCCTTCAAATCCATGATCAGTGAAGGCCGGTTGAGAGGCACAAGGAATTTTGTGAGCGACGGTTCCGTCTACCGGGAGATCAACCAGCACGGCATGTATGTCCTCTCAATTATAGGTGCACTCTGGGACGGGAATATGATGGGAACTGCTCCGCATGCCAGTTTCTATCTATGCATGACCGAGGACCCCGCCCGTGAGACCAGGATTGAGGAGATCGCCTGGATCGAGGCAGCTGAATACCTGGACAGCCTGGGGTATGATGTATTCAACACCTCCCTTGGGTATTCAGAATTTGACAGCATCCAGTATAACTACCGGTACGAAGACATGGACGGGCAAACCACTTTCATATCCAGGGCCGCATCCATGACCGCCTCTAAAGGGATCATTGCCTGCGTCAGTGCCGGCAATGAAGGAAACAGCAACTGGCACTACATTACAGCTCCCTCCGATGCCCTGGATATCCTTGGCGTGGGGGCGGTGGACAGCACCCACCAGATCAGCAATTTCAGTTCGCGCGGGCCCTCCTTCGACGGAAGGATTAAACCCGATGTGGTGGCCATGGGAAAATCTGCCGGAGTCCAGTACTGGAACGGTGGCGTTGGCAGGGGTGACGGGACCTCCTTCTCCTCCCCTCTGATGGCAGGATCGGTGGCTGCACTGTGGCAGGCCTACCCGGAGCTTCCAGCCAGTGAGATCATGCAGGTGATCAGGCAAAACGGGAACCGGGCGGACCATCCCGGCGATGAATATGGATTCGGAACCCCCAGTTTTGCAAGGGCCTTCTGGACCATCAGTGGCACCCGGAATACGGTCCGCGACCGGGGGATGGTGCTCTGGCCCAACCCGGCAAGGGACAGGGTCATGATCAGGATTCCCGGGGAGGGGACAGTTGAATCCGTGGTCAGTCTTTACGACATGTCCGGAAGAAAGATCCTCTCCAGGCCGGTTCAGCTGCCGTGTGAGACCACCCTGCCTGGCGGAATGAAGCCCGGCATGTATATCCTGGAGATCAGTACACCCCGGCAACTGTACAGGAATCCCCTAATCATCCAGTGATGGAAGGATCCCTGTCACTTTCCGAACTCCTTGGAAGGGCCGGGAAGGCCCTGAATAAAGCGTTTCCCGGTCCACAATGGATCATGGCAGAGATCCTTGAACTGCATGTGAATACAAGGGGGCATTGTTACCTGGAACTTATTGAAAAGAATCCGGACAACGATTCGCTGGTGGCAAAGGCAAGGGCCACCATCTGGGCCTCAAAATACAGCATGCTGCGCCCCTATTTTGAATCAACCACCGGCATTCCCCTGAAAAGCGGCATCAAACTCCTTTGCCAGGGTAACATTGAATTGCACCCGCTCTACGGTTTAAGCATCAATATTACCGATATCGATCCCGCTTATACCCTGGGGGACCTCGCGAGGAAGAAGCAGGAGGTCATCGCAAAACTCCGCAGCGAAGGTGTCATGGAGATGAATAAGGAACTCCCTTTCCCTCTTGTACCTCAGCGTATCGCTGTGATCTCCTCCGGAACGGCGGCCGGATACGGGGACTTCATGGAATCAGTCACTGAAAACAGCCATGGCTACTTACTGCATGCATTCTTGTATCCTGCTGTCATGCAGGGAGATGAGGCTCCATCTTCCATCATGGAAGCCCTGGATGCCATCTTCAGTTCCGGGGAAGCGTATGATTGCGTGGTGATCATCAGGGGAGGAGGTTCAAAAGCCGACCTGGAGTGCTTCAACAACCATGACCTTGCCTATTACATCACCCAGTTTCCACTGCCTGTGCTGACAGGGATCGGGCATGACAGGGATGAATCAGTGGTGGATATGGTGGCCGCCCGTGGCCTCAAAACACCCACTGCCGTAGCCGAGTTCCTGGTGGACCAATTGCTCGCCTTCGATTTCAGGCTTTCAGCCTACAGTGATTCACTCTCATCATTGGTGACCGGGGCTGTCCAGCGCCAGCGGATCCTCCTCGAAAAGATGTCGGGCGACCTGGGCCATGGCACCCGTGGATTCCTGTTGAGAAGGAAGGACCACCTGGAGCAGGCCTCCAAGCGGATGAAGCTGGCAGTGGACAACCTGCTCGCCCGGAAAAACGACCACCTTTCCCTGCTGGAAACCAGGAACGGACTGGTGGATCCTGTAATGATCCTCAGAAGGGGATATTCAATGACCCTGTACAAAGGCAAACCCATCTCGGGCATTGAAGGGATCGCTCCGGAAGATCTGCTTGAAACCCGCCTGCACAGGGGAAAAATCATTAGCAAAGTTGAAAAAACCGATGTAAATCATGGCAAAAGAGAAGATTAGTTACGATGATGCCGTTCAGGAGATCGAACAAATACTCGGGAAGATCGAGGAGGGTGACATGAATGTGGATGAACTGGCAGAAAAGGTGAACCGCGTCACCTCGTTGCTGAAGATCTGCCGCGACAGGCTCCGCAAGACCGAAGAACAAATCAACAAAATCCTGGAAAGCGACTAAATATGGTTGGCCAGCGTCTCCAGCAGCTCCTTCACCTTGATGGGTTTGCTGAGGTAATCATCGCACCCGGCCTCCCGGCTTATCTCACGCTCGCCTGACATGGCATAGGCTGTCTGTGCGATCACCGGCAGGTCGGGCCGCTCCTTTTTGATGGTCCTGGTGCAGTCATACCCATTCAGAAGGGGCATGTTAATATCCATCAGCACCAGGTTCAGGTCCGGATGATTCCTGAACAACTGCAGCGTCTCCTCCCCGTCCTTCGACCAGAGGATCTCCACACCCGTATCCTTCAGTGCTTCATAGAGGAAATAGTAATTGGAATGGTCATCTTCGGCAATCAGCAATTTCTTCCCTTCCCAGGACTTCATGTCCGGTGAGGGTGCCCGCAGGGCCGCCTCATATTTCAGAGGCACCTCGTTCCGGGGCAGAATAAACCAGAAAGTGGCTCCCTCTCCTGTTTTCGAATCAACCCCGATCTCGCCACCCAGGATCTCGGTGAGGTTCTTGGAGATGGCAAGACCCAGCCCCGTTCCACCATATAGTTTGGTCTTTGTTTCATGGCCCTGCATGAAACGATCAAAAATCACCTTCTGTTTCTCTTCCCTGATCCCGATCCCCGAGTCCTTCACATAGAACCGGATTCCTTCAGGATGCTCCTGGAGCCCAAGGACGATATCCCCCTTTTCTGTAAACTTCACGGCATTGCCCAACAGGTTCACAAGGATCTGCTTCAGCCTGAACGGGTCCGTATAGATGGCCAGTTCATTGACCGGCCAGTCCCACTGCATCATCATGTTCACACCCTCCTTGCCTGAGCGCTTGATGTTCTGGATGAACATCAGGTGCAGTTCCTTGAAAAGGTCCCTGATAAAGCACTCGGCAATGTGCACATTGACCTGTCCCGCTTCGATCTTGGCAATATCGATGATGTCGTCGATTAGCCGCATCAGGTCGTCCGCCCCCTGGTTGATCTGTGCAATGAAATCCCTTCGCTCCTCGGGATTAAGCCCCTCGTCCGAGAGCAGGTCTGAAAATCCCACGATGGCATTCATGGGAGTCCGGATCTCATGGGACATGTTGGAGAGGAACGCGGTCTTCAGCTTGTCCGATTCCTCTGCCTTGTATTTGGCCTCCAGCAACTTTCTTTCTGCCTCCTTCCGCTCAGTGATATTTTTGAGGATCAGCACCATCGAATCGGGCTTCCCGTTGCTGGTAAAGATGGCACCGCTGGAGACCTCTCCGTCAAAAGAAACCCCATCGGGACGCACAATCTGGTATTCCAGGTTTTTCAGGTAACCTTTTTTCCAGGTCTCATAGAAGTCCTTGATGGCCTGCCTCCAGTCGTCCTTGTGGATAAAACGGAAAACCTTCTCACCGTATACCACATCCGGATCCACTTCGAACACCTCGATGAACGCACTGTTGAAGTCAATGATCAGTGCATTGCTGTCCACAACGATCATGGGATCGGGGGATGACTCGAACACCTTTCGCTGTTTCTCCTGGGTGGCCCTGACATTGTCCTGGTGTCTCCGCCTGTCAATGGCCATGGCGATCTGGTCACTGGCGAATTCCAGCAAGCCTGCATCTGACCGGGTATAGATCACTTCCTCCGAATAGGACTGGACGGCAAATACACCGATGGTGTTCCCTTCATGTTTCAGGGGTACCCCCAGCCAGCTGATGCAGGGTGCACCAACCGCCTCGATCTCACCCAGTTTTGTCAGTTCCCTCTCCCGCTCAACGTCCACCAGCTGTGCTTCACCGGTTCTGATCACGATAGCTTGTGAGGGTCTTCCTGGCCGGAAACTCCGTGAAGGAGTCCTTCTCATCCTCCATGAACGGGAGGGTCAGCGTGTCCGATTTTTCGTTATAGAGGGCCAGGAAACAGTTGGTGGTATCCACCACAATGTCCCAGCGATTCCCTGATCTTCACATAGAGTTCATCCAGGCTCTGTGTGGTGCTCACCGCGTTGGAAATATCGAACAGAACCTGCCTGACCAGCTCATCCTTTTTCCGCTCGTCAATGTTTTCATGGATCCCGGTCAGACGGGTGGTATTCCCCTGTTCATCAAAGCCAACGGCCTTTCCCATGGCCCGGATCCAGACATAATTCCCGTTCTTGTATTTCAGGCGGAATTCAATCTCGAATGAATCTTCCCTGTTCCTGATCGCCTGCTGAACCTTCTTCATGGATTCCTCTGCATCATCGGGATGCTGCAGGGAGGTCCAGGTGTCCAGTTCCTGGGGCAGCTCATCCGGTCCGTAACCCAGCATGGACATCCATATGGGGGAGTAATAGACCTCATTGGTCACCACGTTCCAGTCCCACAAGCCCAGCTCCGTGGCCTGCAGGGCCAGGTTCAACCGTTCTTCGCTCCTTTTCAGGGCATCTTCCGACTCCATGTTATCGGTAATATCCCTGGCCACACCGATGACAGAATCAACCAGCTCTGAACTGCCTATCTCGGGATAGAGCCTCCATTCATATGAATGGATATGGTCATCAAGTTCAATTTCAAACACCAGCGTGTGTGGTTGCCCCGTTTGGAATACCCTGTCCAGCGCCTCCTCCCACAACCGCACTTTCTCCTCCGGGAAGATCCCCATCTCACGGTGACTCTTGTTGATGAAAGCATCGATCTGCAGACCTGTCTGTCCGACCACTGCGTTGTTCACATAGACATGCCGGTGGTTGCGGTCGAAACGCATGATCACGTCCGGTGAATTCTCCGCCAGTGCCCTGAAATGCTCCTGGGACTCCAGCAGGGATTGCTCCATCTTTTTCTGCGCGTCAATATTCCTGGTAACCAGCAGTATGCATTTCTTTTTATCGAACCTGACAATGGAAAAAGAATTGAGGGTCCAGAATTTCCGGCCCTCTTTGGTGATATTCCTCCATTCAAAGGAGACAGGATTGCCCCTGACAGCTTCTTCAATATATTCCCTGGCACGGTCTATGGTAAATCCCTCTTCGGTGCAGGAGAACTTGTCGATCTCCAGCACCTCCATATCGGCATCGGTGACCCCGAACAATTCAAGCACCCGGGGATTGTAGTCTGTGATCTTCCTGGTCTTAAAATCAAACAGCAGGATCCCGTCATTGACCGACTGGAAGATGGACATGTAACGGTCCCTCGATTCACCCAAAGCACGTTCGGCCTCCCTGCGCTGCCTGTTCACCTGTGAATATTTTCGGGAGGAGTAAACGGACGGGATCAGCTTGAAAAGCTGGTCTTTGGATACATAGTCCCAGACCCCGGCCTTCATGGTCTCTGCTGCCTGGTACTGGTTCTTTTCCCCTACCAGGTAGATCAATGGGACCTCCGAATAGTAGGGTTCCATCACCTTTTGCACGATCTTCTTCAGGTGATCCGGAGCATCAAAATCAGCAATGATCAGGTCGGGTGGATTTTCACCCAGTCTGGTCTCTAACTCCGAATTCTTTTTACAGTGGCAGTAGGATACATCCATCTTCCCCTCTTCCAGGGTTTTAAGGACATCATCCACCACATCCGGCTCCAGATACCAGAAACAAATGGTAATTTTCAGGCCACTCATCAGGTTAAATCAACATTCCATGGTTACGGGCAGAAAATTAGTCAAAATATATTTAACGGTCAGGAATTTTTTTTGTTCGATATTCACAGGGTAAAAAATGAGAAAAACAATTGTACTTTTGTGCCATACCAGGAACCCATGGATCTATCCAAACACCTTCACAACCACGTTTTCCAGGTGATCACAAAAGTAGCGGCCCGGGAAGGTACTGAAACCTATGTGATCGGCGGATTTGTGCGTGACCTGCTGCTCTGCGGTAAAAGTGACCTGTCCGGAGATATCGATGTGGTGGTGATCGGGAGTGGCATTGAAATGGCTGAAAAGGTTCGGAATGAGCTGGAAGGAGAGGTACATTTCACCGTCTACAGGAACTTCGGGACTGCCATGCTGAAATGGGGTGACACAGAAATTGAGTTCGTAGGAGCCAGGAAAGAATCCTACCGGAGGGACTCCCGGAAACCGGTGGTGGAAAACGGTACACTTGAGGATGACCAGAACAGGCGTGACTTTACCATCAATGCCCTGGCTCTTTCGCTCAACCCGGGAACATTCGGTCATTTGCTGGATCCCTTCGGCGGATTGAAACACCTTCAGGAGAAGCTGATCATCACCCCCCTGGATCCCGGCCAGACCTTCTCCGATGATCCGCTCAGGATGCTTCGCGGGATCCGTTTCGCCACCAGGCTAGGATTCCGGATCGAAGCTGGTACCCTGGAGGCCATTGCCCGGTACCGGGAACGCATCAGCATTATATCCCAGGAGCGGATCTCCGAAGAGGTGAACAAGATCCTGCTGACTGATACCCCCGGCAACGGATTCAAGCTCCTGGACGAGACAGGGCTGCTGGAGATCATTTTCCCGGAGCTGCACCAGATGAAGGGTGTGGAAGAGGTGGACGGGCAGTTCCATAAAGACAATTTCCTGCACACCCTGGAGGTGGTGGACAATATTGTCCCGCGGACAGAGGACCTCTGGCTGAGGTGGGCAGCCCTGCTGCATGACATTGCCAAACCCCGGACCCGGAAATTCGAGCCGGGAACCGGATGGACCTTCCACGGACATGAATTTATCGGGGCAAAAATGATCCCGGGCATCTTCCGCAGAATGAAGCTTCCCCTGAATGAGAAAATGAAATATGTGCAGAAGATGGTGCAGCTGCACCTCCGTCCCATTGTGTTGTCCCAGGATACAGTCACCGATTCGGCTGTCCGCAGGCTCATCTATGATGCAGGAGAGGACCTGGAGGACCTGATGACCCTTTGTGAGGCGGATATCACCTCCAAGAACGAAAGAACAGTAAAACGGCACCTGCGGAATTTCGAAGTTGTCCGGCAAAAGATTGTGGAGATCGAGGAGAAGGACCACATCCGGAATTTCCAGCCCCCCATATCGGGGGATGACATCCAGCATGTATTCGGCATCGAGCCATCGCGCCCGGTAGGGATGATCAAGAACGCCATCAAAGATGCCATCCTGGATGGGGAGATCCCCAACGAATTTGAAGCTGCTTACGGTAAAATGCTCACGACAGGGAAAGCGCTGGGCCTTACCGCCCGGAACCAGCTGAAAAAAGGGGGCGGCTGATATCCAGTAGAACGGGAAGGTGATCACTGAAGCCTCCTGTATACCTGAATCCGTCGTACACTCGGAATGGCTTTTCCCCTCCATAGGGTTCGTCTGTGGTGAGCAGTGCCGGGAGGCGGAATACGGAGCCCCTGACCAGGTACCTTTCGACACCCCGGGCCACCAGGAACAAATCAATGCCACTCCAGTTCCCCCTGTATTTATAGCTTCTCCCCCCATCCTCCCCAAGGATATTGACGATGGAATCACCCCCGATCCGCGCCAGCCGCAGGGGCTCCATGGAATAGCCCTCCCAGGGCTCATTGAAATCCCCGGCCAGTACAATAAGGCTGTGGTGCCTGATCCGCTGAACCGAATCGGCAAGGTGAACCAGGCGGGCCGCCTGCATCTTTCTGTACCCGGCCGTGGCCCCTGATCCCCTGTACTTGGATATTAAATGGACCAGGAAGATGTCCAGGGTATCCCTTCTCCCCCATCTTCCCCAGAGGTGAAGGACCTCCCTGGTATCCCCGAAGGTTTCAAACCGGACCGGGGGGATGGCTTCCCAGCCAGCCACACTGAAGTGTTCATCCCGCACCAGGCACGCCACATCCATCCCCCGGTGGTCGGGACCTTCATGGTGAAGGTAGCTGTACCCGAAGGGTTCCAGGATGGGATGCGACACCAGGTCCTCCAGCACACGGGCATTCTCCACCTCCGCCAGGCCCACCACCCCTGGAGGCTCCCACTGACCGGTGGCAATAATCACCCTGGCCAGGCGTGTGAGTTTCTTCCGGTACCTTTCATGGGTCCAGCGCCTGGCACCTTCCGGGGTAAATTCATCATCTCCCTCATGGGGAGCGTTGTCAGGGTGGAACAGGTTCTCAGTGTTGTACCACATCAGGCGCAGGTCCCCCCTGGCAGCCATGGGCTGTGCGTGAAGAGAGAGGGATCCCCGGAGGAGGGACAACACAATGGTTCCGGAAATAAGGAAACGGTACATGGATGGCCTTTTACCTGGGAGCACAGGCTCCTGGGATTGTATGTGTCCGGAAGGAAATTATCAGCCTGTGATTATTGTTCTTCTTCTTTCCATTCAAAGGCACCCATATCGGGAGCCTCATCACCCAGCCGGTTGAACCTGTTAAAATCAAAGGGAATACCTGCAGCATGGGAAGGGAGTCCTGCATCGATGGCCGGGGAGAGGCTATCCAGTCCATACCTGGCAGGAACAGAATCCAGCAGCGGATTTTCATTGTTGATGATGCTGGTGAACAGCGGATCTGTGGTATAGTCCAGGCTATCATCATTGATCTTCATCAGGCAATGGTCGAACCGGTAATTGAGCTGGCTCCCATCATAACTGTCGATAACCAGTTCTGATCTGCCATCGCCGTAAATGATCGAATTCAGGAACTCCACCTTCTCAAATACGCCCCCCGAAATAACCTCCAGTTTTCCCTGGTCGTTGTAATTGGCAAAATAGTCTGCGATGAAGAGTGCAGGCAACTGCCGGTTGGAATACCATGATGGCCAGGAATTGTAAAAAGTACAGTGGGTAAATGCGTAGTCCCCCCCGTAGATAAGCCCTGCACAGCTGCCTCCGCAATCGCCGATCACCAGGTTGCCCCCTGTGACTTTTGCATTGAGGGCATAGATCCCGTGGGAACTCATGTGGTTAATGATGCTGTTGCTGATCTCCAGGTCGGGCTGAAGGCCTGACTCTGGTGTTGCACTGACAAGGATCCCAAGGGTCCCGCTGGTGATCTCAGCATAGTTGATCAGGTTTCCCCGGCTGGTTTCCGCCAGGTAGATCAGGCCCCATTGTCCCGGTTTGTCCTGGTAAAACTCCTCCAGGCGGTCCCCGAGGAAACGCACCGGTTCCTCCAGGGTACCATTTACTTCCAGGGTGCCCTCCACGTACAGGAGGGCATCCCTGTGCATATGGACCGTCACCCCGGGTTCGATGGTCAGCGACCGAAACCGAATCCACGTAGGCATAGTCCACCACCAGGTAGGGTTTGCCGGATGTCCATGTTACCGCTCCGGAAATGATCTCCTCCCTGATGATATGCACATCCTGTCCCCAGGCCACCAGGTCGATGTCCTGCACATTCCCGTTGGTCACGAACACGATTGAATCCTGGATCCGCAGGATGTTCTCTGATCCGTTGGGATCCAGCGTGGCTTCCACGAACACGAACATGCTGTCATGGGGTGCGATCTCCATGTTGGAGAAGCTGATCCCCGGCTGGCCATCCACGTTGATCCTGAACACCGAAGAGTTCCCACCGGCCAGGGAGATTTTCCCGATCTTCACGAACTGGTTATGGGGATTCATGATCCTGAATGACTCGGTGACCGTTCCGATGGTGGTGAACACCGTATCGAAGAAAACCGTATCAACCGTGAAGTGAAGCTTTGCCTCAGAATCTTCCACGTAGGAGCGCTCGGGCTGGCATGCGCCCAAAACAAAACCAGGATAACAGATACAACTATGAAGTATTTTCTGAGCACCGGGGGATGTTTGTGATATGAACGCAAAAATGGTGAAAATAATATGAGAATGCTACTTTTGTTGCAAACCTTTCACCATGCGCAGTATCCATATCATTTCTGATGGTACTTCTTATGACACTGTTAAGTTGCACCGGTAAAAAGCAAGCGGACCTGATACTCACGGGAGGGATTATTTACACCGTGGATGATGCATTCAGCACCACGGAAGCCATCGCCATCAAAGACCACAGGATCCTGGAAACAGGAAGCGCAGAGGAGATCCTTGGGAAATACCATTCCGAAAACATCCGGGATCTTCAGGGTGCATGCGTCTACCCCGGCTGGATCGATGCCCACTGTCATTTCTTCGGTTACGGGCAGAGCCTGAACGCTGCGAACCTGGCCGGCACATCTTCGGTAGAGGAGATCATCGGGATTCTGAAGAAGCACCGGGAGAAGAACCCGGGCACATGGATCACCGGCCGGGGCTGGGACCAGAACGACTGGAAAGTAAGGGAATTCCCCGAGGCAGCCATGCTCGATGAACATTTCCCTGATGCACCCGTTTTGCTGCGCCGCATCGACGGCCATGCAGCATGGGCCAACACAAAAGCCATGGAACTGGCGGGGGTTACTGCCAGCAGCAAAGTGGATGGTGGTACTGTCATGCTTAAAGACGGCAAACCCAGTGGAATCTTCATCGACAATGCCATCGGGCTGGTGGGATCAAAGATCCCCCCTGCCTCCACGGGAAGAGATGATCCATGCCCTGATGCAGGCCCAGGAGAACTGTTTCCGGGTAGGATTGACTTCGGTCCAGGATGCCGGACTTTCAAAAACGGTGGTGGAGCTCATCCGGGAACAGCACAATTCCGGGAAGCTGAAGATACGGATCAATGCATGGCTCACTCCCTCGGAAGAGAATTTCACCCATTTCGTGGAAAAGGGGCCATTCCGGACCGACCACCTTTCGGTGAATACCATCAAGCTCTTTACCGATGGCGCCCTGGGTTCCCGGGGTGCGCTGATGATCGAAGACTATTCGGATGATCCCGGGAACAGGGGACTCCTGGTCAACCCCACTGGAGACCCTTGAGAAGCACTGCAGGAGGGCCTATGAGCACAATTTTGCAGTGGCCACCCATTGCATCGGGGATGCAGCCAACAGGGAGACCCTGAAGATGTATGCAGGGATCCTGGGGGGCAAGAACGACCGGCGCTGGCGTATCGAACATGCCCAGATCATCCACCCGGACGATTTTCATTTTTTCGGGGATTACAACATTATCCCTTCGGTACAATCCACCCATGCCACCTCGGATATGTACTGGGCAGAGGAGCGGGTCGGTGAGGAAAGGATCAAAGGGGCCTATGCTTACAAGCAATTGCTGGAGGAGAACGGATGGATCCCCAACGGGAGTGACTTTCCCGGTGGAGCAGATCAATCCGCTGTTTGGTTTTTATGCCTCCGTGGTCCGGAAAGACCAGTCGGGTTACCCGTCAGAAGGATTCCAGACGGAAAATGCCCTTAGCCGCGAGGAAGCACTCAGGTCCATGACCATCTGGGCCGCCAAGGCAGGTTTTGAAGAAGACCTGAAAGGAAGCATCGAGCCGGGCAAACTGGCCGATCTCGTGGTCACCGGGAAGGACCTGATGACCGCTCCCGGGGAGGAGCTCTTCGGGATCAAAGTTCTGGCCACCTATTCGGGAGGCGAACTGGTATATGAAGCAGACTAGCCAGTTATCGGTTATCGGCTATCAAATATCAGAACCCCACTAACCCCTAACTGATAACTGCTTGCGCAGCGAGCACTAACGTATAATCACATTCACCCCGAGGGCGGCAATGCCCCAGGAATCAGCAGAGACTGGCAGATCATATTCAAGATATACAAAGAACATCTCGCTGGCATTGAATCCCACATTAACAGGCAGCCAGAAGCGGGTGCCCGATTTTCGAATCCCCCGATTCAAGATAGTCAGGGAAATAATCCACATCCACATCAACTCCTGCCGTCAGGTTAATGAAATAGCGGGGTGACCAGGTAAACAGTCCGGTTAAATCCACCCCGTATCCGTCCCAGCTGTGCAATCCTGCCACCATGGAGAAATAGGATTTCCGGCCTTCATAAAGCAAGTATTGCAGATCCACGCCGAAATAGTGCTTTCCCCCGTACACATACATGTATTTGGCCCCCAGGTCCATGGAATAGTTCAGGGCATACCCTCCGTTGAGCGCCACAGCAAAAGTCCCTGGCTCATCCTCACCGATGCCTACATTCCTGAGCCCCGTCAGACCATTGTTAAAGTGCCACGCAGGTGTCAGGCCAATGCTGTAGGAACGTACGGGAAGGGTTTTGGCAAAATTCACCACCTGGCCCGTGGCTATGAAAGGGACCAGGAGAATTACAAATGGGAACAGGCGCTTCATGGATCCAGGTTTGAGGGTATAAACAGTTTAACCGGACATTGGTCAGATGCCCGGTTAACAAAAATAAGATTTATCCTGAAATTTCGCTAAAAAACGATCTCCTTCCCCATGTAGAAGTCAAGGATCTTGGTGTGGAAAATCAGCACATACCTGGAAGAGATCATTTGAGAGGTTGATTCATAAAGTTGCTTGCGGGCCTCCTGGAGCTCCAGGGCCGTTCCTGTCCCAACCCTGAAGCGCTCCTCGGCAAAGCGGTACGCCTCATCACTGTTGGCTACTGCCTCCTTTGCCGACCGGAAGTTATCCAGAGCAGCCTGCGCTTCGGTATGGTACTGCTGGATGGACTTCTGCAGTTCCAGGACCACATTCTGGTACTGGTATTCCGCATCCTGCAGGTCGATCTTGGCCTTCTTGATGTTGGTCTGCACCTGCCAGCGGTTGAAGAAGGGGATCTGCAGGCCCATGGAAACCTGCTTGTACTGGTTATCTTTAATCTGATTGGTCACCGGGTAGTCCATGGTGGGATTCTGCGGATCGGGATCCAGCGGATTGGTGAGCCCGTCACTGTAGTTGGAATAATAGAGACCCCGGGCATATAGCCGTGGGGAACGCTGACCATGCTGCATGGCCAGGAAACGTTCCTGGGCTTCGATCCCGAAATCGGGCACTCTTAATCTGGGGCAGGTTGGCCAGGGCATAGTAAAATACTGAATCCATGGGAGGTATGTCCGATGCTGAAGGATCCGGGAATTCCGGCTGTTCGATGTCGAAACCGGTTTGTTCGGTAATATTCATCAGGTGCATCAGGGTCAGCCTGGCTATCTCCCTGGTATTGATGGCCTGGGTCAGGGTCAGCTCGGCGGCTGACAGCTGGGCCTTCACCTCCAGCAACTTTCCCCTGGATTCATTTCCAACCTCCACCAGCCGCTCCATCCGAACCACCTGCTGCCGGGTCACCTCCACATTCAGCGCTGCCACCTCCGCCAGTTCCTGGTTCCTCAGCAGGTTCAGGTAATTGGTCATTACATTGAGGGTCAGGTTGTCCTCCATGGCCTCCAGGTCCTCCATGTTCATCTGGTAACTGGCCCTGCTCATCTTCATGTTGTTCAGGCCCTGCAGGCCATTGAACAGGGTGATGTCGGTCTGAAGGCCCAGGTCGCCCTGGCTCACACTTGCATTTTCCCACTGATAGGTACCCCGGTCCAGTACCCGGCCTGAACCCAGCTCGTGTTCCACCATCCCGTTCAGGTTTGGCAGCAGGTTCATCTTGCTCTGGGTAACATCCTGGGAAGCCGATTGCAGCATCAGTTGCTGCCGCTTTACCTGCAGGTTGTATTGAATGGCATGGTCAATGCACCTGTGAAGGCTCCATAGACTGTCTGCCTGGGCGTTCAGCCCGGCAACATATAATACCAGTGAGGTTGTAAGGACAAATATCTTTCTCATGGAACGGTGCTTAACGGTTATGCTTCAGGATCAGTTTGTCGTGATCGGCGTAATTCTGGTAGGAGGAAACAATCACCTTCTCCCCCGGCTCCAGTCCGCCCAGTACCTCATAGTACCTGGGATTCTGCCGGCCGATGCTGATATCGCGCTTGATGGCAAATTCCCCGGTCTTGTCCAGGACGAAGACCCACTGTCCGCCGGTGGTCTGGTAGAATCCACCCTTGGTAAGCAGGATCCCCTCCTTGGATTCACCCAGTTGCAGCCTGATCCTGGAGGTCTGACCGATGCGGATCTGTTCAGGGACCTGGTCGGTGAAGACCATGTCCACCGCAAAACGCCCTCCTGCCACCTCCGGGTAGACCTTGGTGATCACACCCGTATAGGGGGTGCTGGCAAAATCACACTCACCGTTAAGACCCCGCTGGACGCGGGCAATATAGTGTTCATCAATATCCACCCTGAGCTTATAGGAATCCAGGACGTTGATGGTTCCCACACGGGTCCCGTAGGTGACCACCTCACCGATCTCCGGATTGAGGCTAGCCAGCTCACCATCCACTGTTGCTTTGATGTTCAGGTTATCCAGTCTCCGCCGGATGATCCGCATGCTCTCTTCCATGCTGCTTACAGAAGCCTCCAGGCTGTTAATCTGGATATCCCTGTACATGGAATCATTTTTGTAATTCTCCAGCACCAGGCTGAGCATCTCCTGGGTGGATTCGTAACTCTCCCTTGACTGTTCGAACTCCTCCCTTGAAATATGCTCCTGCTCATTGAGTATCTTGTTGTTCTCATACATCCTTTTTGCCTGGATGACCGTGATCTCCAGTTCAATGATCTGCTGCTTGTACGCCAGGCGTGTCTGGTCCATCTGCAGGCGGGCGGTCCTCAACTCATTGATAGCCCTGACCACCTGTGCCTCATTGTTGGTTATTTCAAGGAGCAGGTTGTCATTGTTAAGCCGGAGGATCACATCCCCTTTCTTCACCATGTTGCCTTCATCGATCAGGATCTCTTCCACACTGCCTCCTTCCACAGCATCCAGGTAGATGGTGGTGATGGGCTCAACAGTTCCCTGCACGGTAATATAATCCTGGAACACATCCTTCTTTACCTCCTCAATGGTAATGCGTGACACATCCACATTGTACTTGGAGCTTTTATCTCCGAAAATGATGATCACAAGTACGGCGATCATCAGTGCTCCGAACAGGAAATACCAGATGTTTTTCTTGGTGATTCCCCTTTTCTTCTCGAGTTTACGGTCCATGCCGTCCATTTCAGTCATATGAGCGTTTTTATATTCCCTCTTTCCTTATCTACTATTATGCCAAAAGAAACAAAAAATTGATTCTCACTGGTTTATAAAAACTATATGCGGCAATCCCCAAAAAAAAGTGTTCGTTTTTGGGATTTATGTGTACGAATATGAACACTTCAGGGGTATAAAACGTTATATGAATGAAAGAAACACAGTTGAATGATAACACTTTGTACCATAAGGCACCTTTTTTGTATTTAAGTGCCATCATAAGAAAATAATTCATGAATATGGAAGAAAAGATTGGCAGAATCCTGGCAGTAGATGACAATGAGGACATCCTTTTTGCCTTGAAATTATTACTCCGTCCCCACGTGGAGATCATTGAAACCCTGACAGGCCCTGAACGCCTTCCTGAAATGATGCAGAAACAGGACTGGGATGTGATCCTGCTGGATATGAATTTTACCAAAGATGCCATCAGCGGCCAGGAAGGATTTGATGCCCTTTCCGGGATCCTGGAGATTGATCCTCACGCGGTAGTGGTCTTTATCACAGCCTATGGTGATGCTGAAAAGGCTGTAAAGGCCATTAAAATGGGGGCTACTGATTTCATCCTGAAACCATGGCAGAATGAGAAGATCCTGGCCACGATCAATGCTGCCATCAGTCTCCGCCGCACCCGGATCCAGGCCGAGAACCTGAAGATGAAGCAACAGGAGATCAGCGCGGTTCTGGACCAGCCCTATACCGATTTTGTGGGGCAGTCGCCCGAGATGTTCGAGGTATTCAATACCATCAAGAAAGTGGCCGCCACCGATGCGAATGTGCTGATACTGGGTGAGAACGGCACCGGGAAAGAGCTTGTTGCCAGGGCCCTCTACCGGAACTCCCTCAGGAAGGAGGAGGTATTTATCAGCGTTGACCTGGGATCGATCCCCGAAACGCTTTTCGAAAGTGAACTGTTCGGCCATGAAAAGGGTGCCTTTACCGATGCCCACAAAATGAAACAGGGAAGATTCGAGATCGCCTCGTCCGGAACCCTGTTCCTGGATGAGATCGGGAACCTCACCTACCCGCTACAGTCCAAGCTCCTGACCGTTCTGGAAAGGAGGGAGATCATGCGGGTCGGATCCACCAAATCCATCCCTATCGATGTGAGGATGATATGCGCCACCAACAACAACATCCACCAGGATGTGGCCGAAGGTGTCTTCCGCCAGGACCTGCTGTACCGGATCAATACGGTGGAGATCCACCTGCCTGCCCTGAGGGACCGCACAGGGGATGTCCCGCTCCTGGCAGACCATTTCCTGAAGATCTATGCCCGGAAATACCGCAAACCGATCCGGAACATACAGTCCTCAGCCATCAAGAAAATGAACCAGTACAGCTGGCCCGGCAATGTAAGGGAGCTGCAACATGCCATTGAGAGGGCTGTGATCATGTGTGACGGTACCAGCCTGAGCCCTGATGACTTTATCCTCTCTGCCGCGGTGAAAAACAGCGGGGGACTGGAACTGGAATCATACAACCTGGAGGATATTGAGAAAACCATCATTGAGAAAGTACTGAAGACAAACCAGGGGAATGTAACCCAGGCTGCCACCCAGCTGGGCCTAACCCGGACGTCGCTATACAGGAGAATGGAAAAACATGGTCTTTAAGCAATTCCGCTACAATATCATCCTCAGGGTACTGGTGCTCACAGCCACCTGCCTGGCACTGTTCATCACACTGAACAGCACCTATACCTTTACCCCCATCCTGGTAGCGGGACTGATCATCTACCAGGTGTGGTCGATGATCAGGTACGTGGACCGGACCAACCGTGAACTGGCCAGCTTCCTGGAGAGCATCCGCTATTCGGAATTCACCCGCTCCTTCCAGATCAGTGACAGCGGTTCCTCCTTCGACGAGCTGAATGCAGCGTTCAATGATGTGATGAAGGACTTCCAGCAGGTGCGCTCGGAACGTGAGGAACACTTCCATTACCTCCAGAACATCGTCCAGAACATCGATATCAGTATCCTGGCTTACCAGAGGGACGGCACGGTGGAAATGATCAATCCCGCAGCCAAGAAAGCTGTTCCAGGTGAACACCCTGAAGAATATCAACAAACTCAGGTCGCTCAGCGAAAAGCTCGCCAATACCCTGCTGACCATCAACCCGGGGGAGAACAAGTTGGTGAAGGTCCAGGATGAGGAGGATATCCTGCAACTTGCTATCTATGCCACCGAGTTCAAGGTGAAGGACAAGGTGATCCTGCTGAGTACGGTCAAGAATATCCAGAATGTACTGGAGGAGCAGGAAACGGCTGCCTGGCAAAAACTGATCAGGGTACTGACCCATGAGATCATGAACTCCATAGCACCCATCTCATCGCTCTCCTCAACAGTGGAGAGCATGGTCCAGCCCTATGCCAGCGGGAAGAAAAAAGCACCGGACATCGACCTGGAAACCGTGAACGAGATCCAGGGAGCCCTTCAGACCATCAACAAACGAAGTACCGGACTCATGAATTTCGTGGAGACTTACCGGAGCCTGACCAAGATCCCCGATCCCAATTTCGAGGTGGAGTCCATGAAGGACATTATTCAGAATGTGCATACCCTGATGAAAAAGGAGGTCCAGCAGAAACAGATCACCCTCTCCAGCACCATTGAACCGGAAACCATTGAGGTACAGATGGATGAACAGATGATCGAACAGGTACTGATCAACCTGGTGAAAAACTCGGTTCAGGCTCTTGAAGGTTGCAAGGAAGGGAAAATCCTCATCAGGGGATTCTATAACAAGCGGGGGCGCCCGACCATCCAGGTCATCGACAACGGACAGGGGATCCTGGGTGATGTGATCGATAAGATCTTCATTCCGTTCTTCACCACCAAAAGAAGCGGATCGGGGATCGGGCTGAGCCTGTCACGCCAGATCCTCCGTCTGCACGGAGGCACCATCACCGCCAAGTCCACTCCCAACGAGGAGACCATCTTTACCATGACTTTTTGACAGAAATTCCGTAAATTTCAGCATGCAAAGAATTGTCAGCCTTGCGCTGCTTGTCCTGTTGTGCATTCCGCTTGATGCACAGCTTCGGACTTACGTTACACTGGAGGCAGGTCCACACTGGAGCCTGGTCAAGGTGGATGATCCGGGGGATTATTTTAAGTCCGCCAATGTGAAAAGCACCATCGCTGGTCTCACCGTGGAGCAGGAGGTGATGAAAAACCTTTCGGTGGTAACCGGCCTCTATTACCAACCCTACAAGACCGGCATGAACATGATCGATGACCGGTCCCAACAGCAGCGGCTGGACAGCCATACTGCCCTGATGATCCCCCTGAGGGTCCAGTACCGGGCACAACCCACTGAATACCCGGTGAGCATTACTCCCCGGATCGGTTATATTTTCAGCCTGAATTCGGGTTCAGGAGGTACCTCAACCAACAGCAGCATCCTGACCGCCCCGGACGGAACAACATTTTCCTACGACCTGGTAAAATCCCCGGTAAGCTCCAACCTGCACCTGCTGGAGGTGGGACTGGGGATCGGTCTCCGGTTCTCAGGCCTGTGGCAGGCGTCTATGAACCTCTCCTACCTGACCGGTGTGCTCAATGATGCTGTAGCATCATCCACACTGGATTACAACGACGGGCAGGGGAACGACCGGACTGCCATTTATGACACCAAAGGGAACGGGCTCTACTCCACCCTGTCATTCCATATGCCGGTGAGCAACATATGGCAGAACAGGGACTACCGGATCCGTGCACGCATCGAGAACTCGGTTTCCAAGGGGAAACCCCTCGAACGGAAGGGATCGTACTATGCCGGCATTGACCTTGGCTCTCTCTGGCGACTTTACCACACCAGCAACCCGGCCATCGGTGCCCGTCCCATGGAGGGCAGGGTCCCTTTCCGGTATGCCAACTTCCGTGGTGGAGCTTATGCAGGATACATGCTCAGCGATGAGGTGGGAATGGATGTGGGAGTGAATTATCAGCGGTCCAGCACCTACTATGCCCTGATGTACGATCACGAGGTGGATTTTGAAGGGGAGACCGGCGCCCCTATGTACCTGGAGATTCCCTTGAGGATCAGGTACTTCTACAATGTTTACCAGGAAAAGATCTACGCTGTGGTTTATGGCGGATTGTCTGCGCTGGTCCAGTTCTCCGGGGAAGGATACGCCGGACCAGGAGGTGATTTTGACTATACACCCCCTGACCCGGATCCTCCCGGAACAGCCACTGCATCTGCCACAGGCCAGCGGGTCTCCTATGTGCGGCCGGTCCTCCGGCTGGGAGCCGGGGCCGAATACCGCATCCCCATTAAGTTCCCGATGTTTGCCACAGCCTACGTCAGCTATATGCAGGGACTCATCGGCATCGAGGAGGTCCAGATCACCACCGGTCTCGGCGAGACACCTGCTAACAGTGCCCTGACCTACAACGGGAGCGGATGGAGCTTCGATCTGGGTGTTAAAATTCCTTTGAGTTTCCAGGGCCATCTTGACTGCGTCCTGGTACCCACAAAGAAAACAAAGGGGAAAAAAACCAAAGAGGAAAGGGATAGGAGATAGGGTGCTGCTTCGCAGCAGTTCATTGACATATTGTTTTTCATTCAACAGGCATAGCCAATATGAAGTGATTTCTATGATGACAAATATAATCCGGTGAATACACCCAGTGCCCTGTATCGCTTGGTAGTACTACGAAAATGTATTACCGAATCGGTAATACTACCACCCTTGAACGGAACACACACCCCATAGAAAATGTCTAGATGAGCTTCATAAGTACAGTTCCACTGCCTGTTGCCTGAGAATGAGATCGTCTTCTATAATCAATAGGGTTATGGCGACGAAAAAACAATATGATGATATTAATCAGTTTGCTGTTAGAAGTTGAACGTTGACAAAAATGATGCGACTGCTATGCATATTACTGGTTCCGGCAGCCTCCTGGGGGAATGCGGCAGTTGCCCAGGAGCACTCCTTCCAGGTGACGGATATGGTGGAACTCCCGGAACAGCTGACGGGACAGAGAGATCCGGACTGGTACCTGGAACTGGATGAAACGTGGACCATCTCTGCCAACGGTCCGGTTTTCACCAAATCAGTGTCAGGTTACAGGGTGTTTAGCAAACAGGACCCTGATGCAGGCGGGGATTCCCTGCAGTCCGCCTTCCGGGAAATGATCCGTGTAACGCTCTCCTCCAGGAGGACCAGCCGCTTTGACGGGATTACCTGTGAATTCATGCTCAGAGAGGATCCGGGCCAACCGCCCGGGGAACTTCAGCGAGCATTCATCCCGCTCATTTCCCGCCATTCAGCAACAGCTGCCCGGTATGACCTTGAACAACAACTGAACTCGGTCCACTTTCACGAAGAGTGGACCATTGATCCTGCCTCTTTCCGGATTACCAGGAGGGTCACAGGGATCGACCCCGTGATCTGGCAGAGGAGGAAAACCACCGGCGGGGAACCTGTGGATGATGCTGAGTCCGGACTCCCGGTCTACTACAAGATCCGGCTGGAACAGATCCCGGTACGCAACCGATCACCACTTTGATGCGTCTCTATATTAAAACACCCGAAACACCGCAACCATGAAAACTTCAATAACCCTTTTTGCAGGCCTCCTGTTTGCACTTTTCACCTGCTCCTCATGCAACCAGGAAGAGCCAGCCGGACACCTGAAATTCGGTCTGGAACTGCAGGATGACAGTGAATTAAAAGCTGCGTCGGTTGATGATCAGCATATCGTTGCCGCTCTGGTTACCATCATGAATGAATACGGGAACCTGGTTTTCGATAAGGAGCCGCTGGAGCTGATCCGTTTCGGGGACCAGTTTGTCACCCGGTCCCTTGAACTCCCGGTGGGGAAATACATGCTCACAGAATTCATGCTTACAGATACCATGGGCGATTGTCGTGTGGGCCACCCCTATGGTGGACTCGAGACTGGCACACCTGGTGGACTCCCCCCTGCCTCAGTCTTTCGGGATCCATCCCGATGAAACAACCAGCATGGATATCCAGGTCATCCGGGTTGGCAATTACTCCCCGGGAGATTTCGGATATGCCGAGTTCAACATTGGGTTTGTGCACCGGTTCTGCCTGAAGGTCCTGTTCAACGGCCTCTTTACAGACGGTATTGATACCCTCCGCGGACCTGACGGAACATACATGCCATGGTACGAACCCACACTGAACATTCAGGCAGGCAACAGGATGATCCTGGCAGAACCGCTCTGGCCGGGATTGAACCATTACCAGGTACCCATCGTGGATGACCTGTACAGGATTACTGCCACAGACCATATGGCAGATACCTTTTTCAATGAAGTGTTCTCACTGGACGAACTGCAGATGTTCCGGTGTAATCCGGACAATCCGCCCCTGATGATCTTCCACGGCACCGATACCACCATCCTGGTGACCCCCGAGGGGCTCATCAAACCCGACATCAGACAGGGGATTTTCGGTCAACTCACCATGCCGGTGAACGATACAACGGCCACAGAAAGCTACGATGTGATGCCGGTGGTCAGGGATGTCTACCTTTTCCCCATCCACGTGCTTGATTCCATCTACACCTATGCCCCCGTTGGATGCATCTACCCCTTTGACCTGATCAGCTCCCCTCCCCTGGCCATTGTCCGGTCCAATTCCGACGGATTCTTCCAGGTCCCTATGGAGGTGGGTGAGTACATCTACATGGTGAGAACCGACCGGGGATTCTATATCGATGCCTTCATCAGCTCACACCGGCCGGGCTACGTACAGGTCTTTCCTGACCATGTAACCGAATTGTCTATCCACATTATCGATTGCTCCATGTGGATGTAGCCGGCACACACATCTGATTTGGCGGGTTTTTCTATCGTTCCTCCAGAAACCTTTCATTTTTGTTTTTTATTTTACAAAAATGAAAGTCTAAGCAGGTTCCATATTTTTATAAAGCCCGTATATTGTATTCATAAAAAACAATATGTACGTTTGGGAAAACCCGTTTTTTTATGACAGGCGAGCAACTACGGGACAACTATACCCAACGGATTTCCCGGTTCCGGTCTGCCATCCGCCACCACTCCAGGCGGATGAACTACATTTCAATAGCGCGCTTGCTTGCACTGGTGGCACTGGTCTGGTTCATCGTGCTGGGGTTGAAATACAACAACCCGTTCTGGTATGGAGTGTCAGGACTTGCTGCGGCCGGTTTCCTTCTCCTGGTGATCCGGCACAACCACCAACGGGAGAAGAAGGAGTTGAACAGGCAGCTTCAGTACCTCAATGAGCAGGAGCTCTCCTGCCTTGACCACAGGTTCCATGAATTTCCGGGGGGAGATGAATTTGCCGATCCCTCCCACCCCTGGTCCCATGACCTTGACCTGTTCGGGAAAGGATCCCTTTTCCAGTACCTGAACCGCACCTCCACCGTTAAAGGGAGTGCACTGCTGGCAGAGATCCTGACCACCGAACCTGAAAACGAAGGAGTGATCCTGGAGAGGCAGGGGATTGCCCGGGAGATGAAGGAGAGGGTGGATTTCAGGCAGACCTTCACTGCCACCGGGGCCATGATCAAAGAGAAGCCCGGGGATCTGGAGGGGATCGGGAAATGGCTGGAGGCATCAGCCTACATTGTGCGCTTCAGGTGGCTCTTTTACCTGGCCCTGGGGATCTCCGCCACCGCAACAGGTATCATTATTTACGGTATTTTCGATCCGGGTATTTTCCGGTTCCTGCTGCCCCTGCTGCTGTTCAACTTTACCCTGCTTTCCCCCTTCGTGGTGAGGACCAACCGCTACCAGCAGACCATTTCCAGGAAGCACCAGCTGCTGGAGGGGTATGCCAGGCTTCTGAAGATCATTGCTCAGACACCATTTGAACACCCCGGGCTCCGGGACAGGAAGGAGCGAGCCAGGCAGGGGATGAAGGAGGTGGAGAGACTCTCAAAACTGCTGAACATCTTCGACCAGCGGTTGAACATGCTGCTCGGGGCGATCTTTAACGGCCTGTTCCTGTTCGATTTCATCATGCTCCACCTGCTGGAAAGATGGAAAAGCCGGAACAAAGACCATATCATGGAATGGATTGGAATCACCGGGTGGACCGATGCCTGTGTGAGCCTGTCAGGATTTGCGTACAACCACCCCGGTTACAGCTGGCCCGAAATTTCCGGCCAGGGTGAAGTTATGGAACTGGCCGGATTGGGGCATCCCCTGATCGCACCTGGCAAGCGGGTGGACAATGACCTTGCCATCCGGGATGAAAAGGTGGTGATCATCACCGGGGCCAACATGGCGGGAAAATCCACCTTTCTCCGCTCACTGGGGGTGAACATGGTCCTGGCCTATACCGGATGTCCCGTATGCGCCAGCAGTTTCAGATCGGGATTCATGGGACTTTTCTCCAGCATGCGCACCGCCGACTCGCTGGCAGATGACGAATCCTATTTCCTGGCCGAGATCAGGAAATTGCAGCGGATCGTGCAGCGGATGGAGACCAGACAACCCCTGATGATCCTGCTGGATGAGGTGCTGAAAGGCACCAATACCACTGATAAGAAGCGGGGATCGGTGGGAGTGATCAAACGGGCACTCCCCTACCCGGTACGGTGCTTCATTGCAACCCATGACCTCTCCCTGGGGGAACTTGAGAAGGAGCTGCCGGGCAGGGTGGTGAATTACTGCTTTGAGAGCTACATCAGGGAGCTGGAGCTGGAATTCGATTATGCCATCCGGAAAGGAATTGCCACCAACATGAATGCCTCCTTTCTCATGAAACAGATGGGGATCATGGATTAAGGAAAGGATGCAGGAGCAGGCAGGCCACATATCCACCATTGAAAGGATTATTACCGGATTTTCCGACCTGGCATGGGGAACCCCGTTGCTGGTACTGCTGCTGGGTGGCGGTATTTTTTTCCTGGTCTATTCCAGGTTGCTCCCTTTCAGGTATTTCCGCCATGCCATTGGCATCCTTACGGGGAAATATGACAATCCCGATGAACCGGGACAGATCAACCATTACCAGGCCCTTTCTACTGCCCTGGCTGCCACCGTGGGGATGGGGAACATCAGCGGGGTGGCCCTGGCCATTACCATGGGGGGTCCCGGGGCCATATTCTGGATGTGGATCAGCGCCCTGCTGGGGGTCACCACCAAGTATTTCACCTGCACGCTGGCCGTCATGTTCAGGGGCAGGGATTCCAACGGGGAGGTCCAGGGCGGACCCATGTATGTGATTGTGGAGGGACTTGGCCGGAACTGGCGGCCCCTGGCCCTCTTTTTCTGCCTGATGGGGATGATCGGGGTATTGCCCATGTTCCAGGTGAACCAGCTCACCCAGATTGTCCGGGATGTGGTGCTGGTCCCCAACGGGGTGACTGCCGGGTTCACCACCAACCTGGTCTCAGGACTGCTGGTCAGTGTCCTGGTCGGGGTGGTGATCTTCGGAGGGATCAGGAGGATCGGGAAGGTTACCGGGCGCATGGTACCGGTCATGGTGGCTTTCTATGTCATCGCAGTGCTGTTCATCATCTTCTCCCAACCCGGAAGGATCATCCCCAGTTTTGCCCTGATCTTCAGGGATGCATTCAACGCCGAATCGGTGCTGGGAGGATCCCTGGGCGCTCTTGTCATTACCGGGGTCCGGAGGGCAGCCTTTTCCAATGAAGCAGGGATCGGGACAGCCCCCATGGCCCACGGGGCCGCGAAAACCAACGAGCCTGTGAGGGAGGGGCTGGTGGCCATGCTGGGACCGGTGGTGGATACCATCATCGTCTGTACCATGACCGCCCTGGCCCTGATCATGACCGGGGTCTGGGATACCGGGGAATCGGACGGGATCACCCTCACAGCCGAGGCATTTGAAAGTGCGATCCCCGGTTTCGGTTCCTACCTGCTCACCATTTGTGTGGCCGTATTTGCACTCTCCACCATGCTTTCCTTTCCCTATTACGGGACCAAGTGTTTTTCCTTCATATTCGGGGCAAGGCACAGCCACCTGTACAAGTGGTTCTATATCCTGACCATCCCCTTCGGTGCCACTGCCACCCTGGGCACCGTGGTGGGAATATTCGACGGTGCCTATGCCCTGATGGCCTTCCCCACCATGATATCTGCCCTGCTGCTCTCACCATCCGTGGTCAGGGCCTCCAGGGACTATTTCAACAGACTGAAATCCATACGGAATGGATAGATTCATCTCCTGGATGGAGAGCAAGGGCCGATTCAACCGGGATCCGGAGAAGTAGCCCCTCCCCCTGAGTTTCTGCCATTTTAACCGCCCTGTAAAACTGCCTGAAATTAAGGGGCCTGGAAAGGATGGTCCTTTTGCTGTCCAGCAGGAACATCATGGGCGTGCCGTATACGTGGTAGTCCCCGGGCACCTTCCCGTACCACCCCAGCGGATCCCTGGCGGTGATCCACGGCATCTCCGTTTCCCGCAAGTATGCCTCAAATGGTGTGGCCAGGGTATCCACCGAAATGGCCACCACCTCAACATCCATCCCACGATCTGAAAGGTACCACTCCTTCAGCCGGCCAATCATTTCATGGCAATGCTCACATTCGCTGGCCCAGAACATCACCAGCACATATGGATCGGGAAGCTCCGAAAGCCTGTGGGTTTTTCCATGAACATCCCTGATCACAAAATCCGGTGCCACCGATCCTGTATTCATGGTCCTGTAAGTCTCCATCCTGGAATTGACCAGCTCCACGATATCAGAACCACATGAAGCCTCCAGGTAGTGGTCTGCCAGGTGGAGCTGCACCTCCTCCATGCCCAGCAATTCGAATCCTTCCAGCATGAACTCCACCACGAACGACCATAAGGCCTCCTGGGGTGAAACATTGGCCATGATCCGGTCCACTGCTTCAATGAACTGCTGCTCCTGCTGTTCCATGGTAAAGGTATCCACCTTGAACAGGGAAAGGTAATCCACAAGCCTGAAGGTATAAACCGGGGCATACAGCAGGTCAGGATCGTCGATGGCAGCACTGTGAAAAAAAACATTTTTCAGGGTATCGATGCGTTCCCGGTGGGACATGGCCCCGGGTATAACAGGGGCACGAAATGCATTCATAATCCGGGTGGCATAGAGACCCGGATGGAGGGCCGAGACCGAATCCATGTACCTGTTCCTGCCATGTTGTAGCGACTCATAGGCTGCAACAGCCTCCCTGTAATCCGGTTCACCCGGCCTGGCGGGATAGAGCCGGCCGTAAACCTGCATCAGGGAAGCCTCGTAGTCCAGCTGAAAAGTCATGAAATCGAAATAGACCTGGTTCTCAAGGGAGTTCGCAAAACTGGGAACCGGACCCTCATCACCATGGGTCACATTGAATTCAATATCCTCCCGGTTATAGATGAACTCAACGAACCGGTTCTCTGACCTGATCCCCTGGAATATTTCCGGATAGATAATGCGGTAGATCCCGGCAGGATCCTCTTCTGACAGGATGAACCGGAATGATCCCCCGCCGGCGTCCACACTGTCGGCAATGGTGAACCGGTCGCCGTAATAGGATGCCAGGTAGATGATCCCCTGGTTGGCATACTCAATGGTCCCCTGTATAATGAAAGGCTGGGCATGCATGCCGGATGAAAACGCCCACAGAAATCCGATCAGTCGTATGTGATACTTTACCTTCATGCGTAAACGGGTAGTCCCCGGAGGGTGAATTTAATAAAATTGTTTGTCCCCGAATAGGGATTCCTGTCACTATTCAACCATGAATATGTTACTTCATTTGACTGGTTATGCAATATTCCCGTAACTTTGATTCATGGTGTCAAAGATAGAGAATGCACAAACAAAAAACGTGCAACCCTGGCTGGAGATCATCCGGAAGTACAACCAGCCTGACGTAAGAAAGAGCATCTGGCAGATCATCAACTCCCTGGGACCCTACATGATCCTCTGGGCGGTGATGTACTATGCCATGGACATCTCCTACTGGATCACCCTGGGCCTCTCCCTGCTTGCAGCCGGATTTCTGGTCCGCATTTTCATCATCTTCCATGATTGCGGCCATGGGTCCTTCTTCAGGTCAGCCAGGGCCAGCCGGATTGTCGGGACCTTCTTGGGAAGCCTGGCCTTTACACCCTATGACAGGTGGCACCACGACCATGCCATACACCATAAAACCGTAGGGGACCTGGATAAAAGGGGAACCGGCGATGTGTGGACCCTTACAGTGGAAGAGTACAACGCGAGAACACCCAGGGAGAAGTTCATATACCGCCTCTACAGGCATCCTGTCATCCTGTTCGGGATAGGCCCCTTTTTCCTGTTTGTAATCTGGTTCCGTTTTACCAGGAAAGGAATGACAGCAAAGGAGCGGTGGAACAGCCATGCCACCAACCTGATCATCGCTGCCTATGCAACCGGACTGATCCTCCTGATGGGATGGAAAGCATTTCTGCTCATACAGCTCCCCATCGCCTATTTTTCCACCACCGCTGGAGTCTGGTTGTTCTACGTGCAGCACCAGTTCAAGGAGGTGGTCTGGACCCGGCATGACCGGTGGGACTATAAGGAGATGGCGCTACATGGCAGTTCATTCCTGAAGATTCCCCGTGTATTGCAGTGGTTCTCAGGGAATATCGGGTTCCACCACATTCACCACCTTGGTCCCAGGATCCCCAACTACAACCTGGAAAGGTGCCACAGGGAGAATCCAATGTTCGGATCGGTAAAGCCGGTTTCCATGGTGGAGGGGATCAGGGCCATGAAGTACAGGCTCTGGGATGAACGCATGGGGCAACTGATCACTTTCAGTCAGCTCAGAAATAGTGTAACATCCTGAAGTTGTACAGATGTTACCTTCATTCGGGCAACATTTCTTATTTTAGCCTTTCGGCCAGCATTGAACCAACCGAACAACGCACTGATGATCAGTCTGTGGATGATGCTGGATAAACAGGAAAACAAAGACAGATGAAAACGGATCTTTCACTGACACCCTCCGGATTGTCAGCTTCCCTGGAAGAGTTCTGGAAACTTGCCGCAGAGAAGGCCAGGATGATTGAGACCACGTATGATACCACACAGGGTTCCCCCGTGTATACGGTCAACGGGAAATATACCACCCGGGGGTGGACCGAGTGGACCCAGGGATTCCAGTACGGGATCCCCCTGCTGGTGTTCAGTGCCACCGGGGACAGGGAGATGCTCAACATTGGAAAGAGGAATACCATGGAGCGGATGGCCCACCATGTGACCCACTTCGGGGTGCACGACCACGGATTCAACAACCTGAGCACCTACGGGAACCTGCTGCGCTGTGCCAGAAAGGGCCTTTTCGCAGCCCCGGCGGAGGAGACCGCATTGTATGAACTGGCCATCAGGGCCAGCGGGGCGGTACAGGCCAGGCGATGGACCAAAACCTGTGATGGAGGATTCATTTACTCTTTCAACGGTCCCCACTCCCTCTTCATCGATACCATGCGCACCTGCCGGATCCTCCTGGCTGCACACAAACTGGGACACAGGATGCTGGAGGAGAATGACCATGAGGTAGGCCTGCTGGAGAGGGCCGTTATCCATGGCATGACTACTGCCAAATATGCCATCTATTACGGCAAAGCGCGTGACAGCTACGATACCCGGGGACGCGTGGCCCATGAATCTGTATTCAACACGGCAGACGGGAATTACCGCTGTCCCAATTCCCAGCAGGGGTATTCCGGGTTCACCACCTGGACCCGGGGACTGGCCTGGGCCATGCTGGGTTTCTCAGAGTTCCTGGAATTCCTGGATGCGGCTGATCAGCAGCTCAGTGACACCGAAGCTGTGAAAGCCACTTTCCTGGAAGCGGCCAGAGCCACCTGCGATTTCTACACGGAGAACAGTGCTGCCGACGGAATCCCCTACTGGGACACGGGGGCTCCACAGTTGCACCGGCTGGGTGATTACCGGGTAAAGCCCGCCGATCCTTTCAACGATTTTGAACCGGTAGACAGCTCGGCAGCTGCCATCGGGGCCCAGGGTCTCATCAGACTGGGGAAGTACCTGGAGCCTACCGACCCTGAGGCCTCAAAGCGCTACTTCCAGGCCGGGCTTACCATCCTGGACACCATGCTTTCGGACCGGTACCTGTCCGGTGGCCCCGGTCACCAGGGGATCCTGCTCCATTCAGTCTACCACAGGCCCAACGGGTGGGACCATATCCCGGAAGGAAGAAAGGTCCCCTGCGGCGAATCAAGCATGTGGGGAGACTACCACATGACCGAGTTGTGCTACACGGTCCACCGCCTGAACCGCGGAGAACACTACACTTTTTTTGAAGAACTTTAAATAAAAACAATCCACATGAAAACACTGCTCCCCATCAGCCTCTGCATGGCCCTTCTGGTCGCCTGCAATCCCGGCACACAAAACAAACAACAGGAAACACCTGAAAAGTGGATCCAGCTGTTCAACGGAAAAGACCTGGAGGGCTGGACCATCAAAATGGCCAAGCATCCCCTGAATGAGAACTTCAACAACACCTTCCGGGTGGAAGACGGCAAAATGGTCACCCGGTACGACCAGTACGGGGAGTTTGATGCCGAATACGGGCATATCTTTTATAAAAATCCCTACTCCCACTACAAGCTCAGGGTAGAGTATCGCGTGGTAGGGGAACAGGTAACCGGCGGCCAGGGCTGGGCCTTTAAGAACAGCGGTGTGATGTTCCATGCCCAGTCACCCCAATCCATGCTGGTAGATCAGTCCTTCCCAGTATCCATTGAAGCCCAGTTCCTGGGGGGATCAGGAGAGGGTGAACGGCCCACAGGCAACCTCTGCACCCCCGGAACCCACGTGGTCATGAACGGGGAACTGGTGACCAGGCACTGTACCAACTCCACCTCAAAAACCATCCACGGGGAGGAGTGGGTCACCTTCGAACTGGTGGTCTGCGGGGACAGCATCATTCACCATATCGTGGACGGCGACACGGTGATCACTTACTCCAAACCGCAGATCGGTGGTGAGCTTCCCGACGGATTTCCGCTGGCGGAAGGAACACCACTCACCTCGGGCTACATCGCCCTGCAGGCGGAGAGCCATCCATACGAATTCAGGAAGGTGGAACTGCTCGACCTGGGTAACCCGGAAAAATAGAATGCGCGCGCGGGATTCAAGGTACACCCGGGCAAGGAAATCAATACTTCCCGTAGGTACGGGCCGTTTCCACCATGGCGAAGAGGTTCTCATCTGGGGTATCCCGCCCACACTGGTCACCCGTTGAAAGGATAAACCTGCCTCCCTCAGCTGCGTCATCGATGGCCTTTTTTGCAGCTTCGATCACCACGTTCACATCCGGGTTGAGCATGACTTCGGTGGTGTGCAGGTTCCCCTTCAGTACGATCTTATCCCCGTATAAACGCTTCAGCTCTGCCAGGTCACAATCGCCCATGGGAGGGATCTCCAGGGGATCGATCACCGTCAGGTTGGTCTCCTCGGCCATGAGCCTGACCAGATCGGCCTGGGGACCACAGGAGTGGATGTGGGTGGGCAGTCCGGCCGCAGTGGCCAGGTCGATCCCCCGCTTCACCGATGGGAAAGAGAGCTGGGTAAAAATATCAAGGGTCTGGAACACCAGTGTACCCGATCCGCCCACGCAGATGAAATCGGGCTTCACCTCCATGGCCATAATGTCTTTGAACCTCCGCTCCACCTGGTCCACCCGTTCCTGTGCCCACTGTTCATGCAACTCCGGGTGGTCATAATAGTCATAGATCGCCTCCACGCTGGTGAGCGCCCGTGACGAGATCAGTTCAATGCCCACCATGCCCTGGTCCCCCATCAGCTGTTTCACCCTGGGCAATCCCGTGGGACCGGTGTCCACCTCCTTCACCCCCTCCAGCGGTTCGAAATGTTCCGGTACAGGCGGCAGGCCCACCGATTCGGGCCTGATCTCCTCCGTAGGGGGGTCCCCGATATAATAGACATCCACCGTCTCCTTCCAGATCCTTTTTCCGTGCTCCAGGTAAGAATCCCGGACAATGATCCGGTCGCTGCTCCTGAATACAATGAACCGCTCCCAGTCAGGCTGTTCAGGGTCATGATCTGAGGGGTATTTGATGGGGAAATAACCATCCATCACCCCATCGATGTCAAAATAACTTGGCAGTATCAATATAAGGCTTCCCAGATGGGAGGGTCGTTATAGAGGTAGAGGTCCCAGAAGGGTTTCCCGGTCCGCCGCGCCGGGATCATGTTGGAAAAATCGGGGGCCACCGGTACACAATCGGGAATTCCGCCTGACAGTACCTTTGTAAGTCTTTCTCTGGAGGTCATTGGAGGCCAAAGATAGCAGCTATTTTATTTCATGGGCAATTTCAATAACTGAAACGATCTCTTGCATGCCCGGTGATCTTCACACCATCATGGATGATCATATCATTGCGGCCCATTCAGGTTCAATCCCTATCTCCTCCTGGCACCTCCGCCTGCACGCCCAGCGGAGCCGGAGGGCCTGGAGCCGGAGGGCCTGGAGCTGGAGGGAGTGCTGTACTTGTAACTGTTCCTGTTCTGGTTGTATTGCTGCGACCGCTCGGCACCCCTGTTCCGCGAATTGTAATCCTGGTTCAGGTTCTGGCTCTGGGATGGCCTTGCCTGTGGCTGGCCCGTGGAGGGTTTGGTCTCCCTTGTCTGGGGCCTTGTATCACGGGTGGAAGGCTGGCCCGTAGAGGGTCTGGTCTCCCTTGTCTGGGGCCTTGTATCACGGGTGGAAGGCTGGCCCGTGGAGGGTCTGTCTCCCTTGTCTGGGGCCTTGTATCACGGGTGGAAGGCTGGCCCGTGGAGGGTCCTGTCTCCCTTGTCTGGGGCCTGTTACCGTTGTTGTCCACCCTGTTCCAGTTCTCCCCGTCCCTGCGGTATACATTCCCGTCCCTGTCGGTATAGACATTGTTGGCCCGGTTGGCCGGTTGGGCAGCTGGCCTTGCCGACCTGTCAGCCGAAGACACCCGGTTTCCCGTCTTGGGATCATAGCGGGTATTCCCTGTCCGGGCCACCCCCTGGGACCTGTTTTTGTACACATTGTTTGATGCCCGGGCCCTGCCTGAGTAGGGTGTGGGACGACCTGGTGAGGAAGACCTCTTGCCAGCGTAGTACCCGGCCCTGTATCCCCGGGAGTATCCCCGGTGGTAACCATGGTGATGGCCATGCCTGTAGCCGGCCGGTCCCCACCATCCATAATGGGGTGCTCCCCATCCGATGGTCATCCATCCGAAAGAGACGCCATATGAAAATCCCCATCCCGAATAAGGATTCCAGTGGACATTGAATCCATAGGTAACCGGTCTCGGGTAATAGTGGACACCGTACCACGGCCTGTAATAATAACCCGTTCCATAGTAGACGCAGCCCCCGTAGTAGTAAGAATGGCAGTAGCCAGGTGTATATCCCACATATACCACCTCCGGGGATGAATCATAGATATAAACATATTTCACGTTGTACACGGGAGACTCCGGCGGAATCTCCTGTACCTGGTCCGGCACGGAGGTACTTACAATCCAGGGGCCGGTGGGACCATCCGCTTCAAACCAAATGGCATTGTCACAGCAATAATACCGTTTGTCGATGAGCAACACCGATTTTTCCGTATTCACTGCATACTTCATAGAGGTTTCCCCCACCGTTTCAAATTTCGGTTTCCCGTCATAACTCACCTCCAATTTGGCTTCATTCCGGTCCACTTCTGCAGTCTGAGGTATCTGGTTCTCAAGGACCGCTTCTTTGGCTTCCTGGGTTCCTGCCACACTCGAGCGAACCGATCCCACATCCGAATCAGGGGGTATGGTGGAAAAGCCTTCTGGCACCTGGTCCGGCTCCACAAAGGTCCAGGGACCATCCTTAATCGATTTGGACCGGTACCATCTGCCCGAGACCAGGATGAAATACTCCTGTGTTTCTATGTTCATGAGTATATCATCCGCCGTATTGGTCATGTAAAGTATCGTCGTCCCTTCA
Source organism: uncultured Bacteroidota bacterium (assembly GCA_963793455.1). GTDB lineage: Bacteria > Bacteroidota > Bacteroidia > Bacteroidales. The sequence continues at coordinate 220,078 of CAWCAK010000002.1, read as the reverse complement.
ACGGGAGAAAAATCAGGTTCCCCATCCGATTGCAGCAATTCAGCCGGGGTGGTTCTCAGAATGACCTCCGGAATCACCGGCTCTTCCACCGATTCTCCATCCTTCATAGCTTCCTCAGATGCATATCCGTCCTCCCCCGTATCCAGCGCCTCTTCGGCGATCTCCACAAGCTTCTTGGGCACCTTTGTGGTATACGCCCAGTCAGCAGCATTTTCAGAAGTATACCAGTGTTCTCCACCATTGATGTAATAGGTCCCTTTTTTCGTGTCTTTCACAATAAAAAACGGGGTATTCAGAACCCGTTCATAACCGGTCTTCTCAATTTCCTGGAAAATCGGGTCCCCATCCACCACGATCAGCACCGAAGGGGTGGAGGTAAAAATGATCTCAGGAGGAGTGTTGTCCAGGCCTGTTGAAAGTTCCAGCGCTGTTTCATTCATGTCCAGGTCGGCCAGCAACTGGTCCAGCGAGATTTCAATAGCCCAGTTCGGGATCTCCTTCTCAAGGAAACCGCTCAGCTGTTGAATCTTCTCCTCCTCCACATCAGGGAATTTGGCTGCAGAAACCTTTACTTCAAGCAACAGCACCATGCGCTCATCCCTGTCTGTGGAGATCTTGCAGTCAAACCACATGGCCCCGAAGACCGGGCTGGTATACTCCTCATTGGTCACCGAAACAGCCGCCCGTGCCTCCAGCGTATTGGCAGTCAGGGATTCAACCTGCGGCTGGTAGATCACCACCTCGGTATTGTTTTTCTCAATTATTTTCGGCCAGGTATTCTGCGACTCGGCAGAAAGTGAAACTGATCCCAGGAGGGCCAGAATCATGGCTGAAAGAACAACATATCTTCCTGAATTCATTGCGTAAAATTTTAATCATAACAAGTTAACCAAATAATTATTCCGGCAAAGATTTCAGGAATCAAAATTAGCCTGGCTCAGGTACCTCCCGAATCCATACCCCCTTTTTAACTCCGGTTTAACACACTGATATTGGGTAGTCTGTGGACAGAATGCCTACATTGCACCCTTTAGCCCACCCCCATCATTTCAGGATGCAAACCAATCTTCAGGACTTATGAATAACATAGAAGAAGCAGTACCGGGCCTCAGGGACCTGGTTGAAGGGAGTGTGATCATGCCCGGTGATTCCGAGTATGACGAAGCAAGGGCCATCTGGAACGGCATGTTCGACAGGAAACCTGCCATCATCGTCAGGTGTCTCAATAAGGACGATGTTTCACAATCGGTCAGGTTCGCCAGGGACCATCACCTGGAAATTGCCGTCAAGGGTGGCGGGCACAATTCGGCTGGAAATGCCGCATGTGATCATGGGATCATGATCGACCTTTCCCTGATGCAGCAAGTGGAGGTGGATCCCCAGACCCAACAGGTGAAAGCCGCAGGTGGTTGTCTACTGGGAGAGGTTGACAGGGCTACCCAGAAGCATGGATTGGCGGTTTCGGCAGGGATCATTTCCCATACAGGAGTCGGGGGACTGACCCTGGGTGGAGGATTTGGCTGGATTAGCCGCAAATACGGCCTCTCCATCGACAACCTGATCGCAGTGGAAATGGTCACCGCCGAGGGAAATATTGTCCGGGCCAGCAGCGATGAAAACCCGGACCTTTTCTGGGCCATTCGCGGAGGTGGCGGAAACTTCGGGATCATCACCACTTTCACATACAGGGCAGCCAAAATCGGCACCGGGGTGTACACAGGTCCGTTGGTCAAACGTTTTGAAGACCTGAAATCCTATGTCCGGTTCCACAGGGAATTCGTGAAAACCATGCCCGATGAGATGACCATCTGGATGGTGGTCCGGCACGCTCCCCCTCTTCCGTTCATCCCTGAAGCATACCATGGGAAGCTCGTGATCCTGGTCCCCTTTGTCTGGCTGGGTGATCCTGAAGAGGGAGCAAAGCTGATCCAGCCCCTCAGGGACCACGGGGAAACCCTGGGAGATGCATCGGGTGTGAAACCCTGGGTGGACTGGCAGGCTGCCTTCGACGGACTGGTGACCCATGGGGCACGCAATTACTGGAAATCACACCATCTGACTGACCTTCCCGACGGATGCATCGATCAGATCGGGGAATTTGCCGGAAAAATGCCCAGTGATGAATGCGAGGTATTCATCCCCCACATGGAAGGGGCACCCTCCCGCATCGCTGCGGAGGATACCGCCTTCCCCCACAGGTATACACCATTTGTCCTGAACCTGCATACCCGCTGGCAGAAGGCCTCCGACGATGAAAAGGCCATTCAGTGGGCAAAGGACTTTCATGATGCCACCCGGCCTTACAGCCAGGGGGTCTATGTGAATTTTCTGAGCGATGAAGGGGCAGACAGGGTCAGAGAGGCCTACACCGAAAAAGTGTGGCAGCGGCTCGTGGAAACGAAGAATAAGTGGGACCCCGAAAATGTGTTCCACCTGAACCAGAACATTCCACCATCGGAGTAACAGCCGGATGCAATAATTCCGTTATCAGAGCCTGATCAACTTATACTCCGAGATTCGTCCCTCCTCAACAATTTTCAGGAAATAGAGCCCCGGGGTTCCAAGCTGGATCTGTAACGGGTGCTTTATATCCCCCGGCAGGTCACTGTACCTGTATTGCTGAACGAGTATACCGTTGGCACTGTAAATCTCAACCAGGATATCCTGCGAGATCTCATTCCTGAATTCAACCGTGATCTCCCGCCGGGTGGGATTGGGGTAGATCCTGTAGGATCCATCTGTGTCAGGATCATGGCTCCCCACGTTGCTTTCCACGGTGACCACGACTGTATCGTTGAAAATGCAGCCATTGAGCATCACCCTGACAGAGATCTGGTACACCCCAATGCCGTACTCCTGCCCGCTGATTGTCATGTATGGTTCACTGGAACCATCATTCCAAAGATATTCATATGCTGACTCAAAAGGTCCCAGGATCAGAATCTGGCTCTCCAGAATCATGGTATCATTCCCCAGATCAATCTCCGGAACGGGCTTGATCTCCAGGGAAATTACCAGGGCATCTCCCTCACACTCTGCCACCTTCTGTGTGACATAGTAGGTGTAGGTCCCTGGCGCTGTCTCTCCTGTGCTGAAAGGATTCCCCGAGTACACCAGCTGGGTGCGCCCGGGATCACTGTACCAGCTCACGTTCTCTCCCGTTACCTCCAGGTCAGGAATCTCTTCACCTTCGCAAACAAACAGATCCTGGCCCTCCGGGGGTTGTGGAAGGTCAATGACCACCAGTGTTGCAGTGGCTGCGGCACCCTCACATTCATCCATCGTCTGGGTGGCATAGAAAGCATAGGTCCCTGGCTCTGTGATCCCGGTGGTCAGGGAGTCCCCCGATCCTGCCAGAACCTGCAGGGCTTCATCGCTGTACCACCTGATGCCGGTTCCTTCGGCTACCAGGTCAGGCACTGCCGATCCTTCACAAACCTCAACATCGGCCACAACCGGGGCATCCGGGACGGGCTTGATCTCCAGGGAAATAACCAGGGCATCACCCTCACATTCAGTCAACATTTGCGTGGCATAGTAGGTATAGGTCCCAGGCGCCGTATGTCCTGTGCTGAAAGGATTCCCCGAGTACACCAGCTGGGTGAGCCCGGGATCACTGTACCAGGAAATGTTTTCGCCTTCAACCTCAAGCGAGGGGACCTCACCTCCCGCACATACGGAAACATCCGTCCCGGTCGGGGGCTCGGGAGATTGCCTGATGATGAGGGTTGCCATGGTCCCGGCACTCTCGCATCCATCCACGGTCTGTGTCACCTCAAAGGTATAGGTCCCCGGTATATTTCCGGGAATTGCCATCACATTTCCGGGGGATGTGTATGCTGAATCATTCATGATGCAGCGCACGGAGAAGCCGTTGTCGTCGCTGTCATACTTTGAGTTATATACCTGCGGCCGGTCGGTCCCGGCCTGGAAAGTCCTGGTATATCCCGACGAGTTCCAGATGGTCGCATAGGATCCTTCGCTTTTAAACTGGCTCCATGGGTCCCGCTTGCCTCCCATCAGCACGTCAAATCCCGATGACCCGCCTTCTTTCAGCTGCATGCCCTGGTCCGTCCCCCTCCACTCCAGGAGGGCGACCTCCGGCTGATCCATCCCCAGGGCCATTTCCATTTTCATCCAATCCCCCTGTGACGGGACCTCCCATCCATCAGGACAGATCCCCTGCGTGTTCTCCATGGTGTCATACCCCATCATCTCATTCCACTGGTACAGGCCGCCATAGAGGGCACCCATGGCCGGATCGTTGTTGTAATGATATTTCTCGATGATCCCGTTATCTGACATATCCTGTGCACCGGGGATGATCGTTCCCACGTCCAGGTTCTCGGCCATCCACACCTGCCTTCCGATATTCACCACATCGTACTCCCTGCCATCCCTGGAATCCACCAGCGGTTCGTCCGGATAGTCACTGTACCACCTGATTTGCTCCCCGGTGGCAACCAGCCCCGGTGAAGGATCACCCGTGCAGGCCTCTACGTCGGGGACCACTGGGGGATCGGGAGTCTCCTTGAGGATCAGGTGAGCGGTTTTCGGGAAGCTTTCGCAACCATCGTAGGTATTGGTCACCTTGAAAGCGTAATCACCGGGAGTATAGTCGTCAAGGTAGAGCCTGTTCCCCAGGGTTACCAGGGATTCTTCATCCATCACGCAACGGACCGAGAACCCCTGTTCGGGATTATCCCCCCTGGATGCCCAGATCCCGTCGAACGATTCACCCAGTGACCTTGTATAGCCATCTGAAGTCCAGAATGTGGCATAAAAATCCATGTTCTCGAAATAACCATTCAGGTTCCTCTTCCCCCCCAGCAGGGCTTCAAATCCCGAGGAACCGCCCAGCATCAATTGATCGCCTTCATCCGTTCCCCTCATTCCCAGCTCTTCGGCAACAATTTCGTCCATGCCCAGGGCAATCTCCAGCTGGATCCACTCCCGGTGGGTAGGAATATGCCAGCCGTCGGGACAGACGCCCCTGGCTCCCGGTTCGGTTGAGTAAAGCATCATTTCATCCCATTGGTAGAGCCCCCCATACGCGGTCCCGTAAGAGGGATCATCATTGTAGGTATATTTTTCGATCACCCCGTTGTTGGTCTGCTCCTGTGAACCATCGATCCGTACCCCGAAATCCAGGTTCTCGGCCATCCACATCTGGGTCCCTATATTCACAACCCTGTAAATCCGGTTGTCCCTTTCATCCAACAGCCTATGGATGAAACCTGACTCATACCATTTGATACTATCTCCTTTGGCATACATGTACAGGCCCTCCTCGGCGCAGTAGGTCCTGTCCTCCGCGAAGAAGGGCTCCGGGGCACGCTTAATAAGATAGTTAGCAACCGCGTACCCGCTTTCTACCCCACCCGTGGTCTGGGTCGCAAAGAACTGGTAGGTTCCGGCTGTCGTCACCCCCGGCACATACTGGTTTCCTTCATGAAGCAGGGTGGTTAGCCCCGCCTCCGCGTACCACCTGATATTCTCCCCGGTGGCGGTCAGGATCCCCTTGCTTCCCTCGCACACCTCCCTGTCCTCCACCCCTGGAGGAGTTGTCCCCTGCAGGATGGTCAGAACAACAGCCTTCGGCGGACTCTCGCAACTGCCAATAGTCTGGGTTGCATAATAGACATAGACACCAATGTCTGTACGACCAGTGGAGAAACTGTTGCCTGAATGGACCAGGTTGGTCATGTCGAAGTCACTGTACCACCTGATGTTGCTTCCAGTCGCGGTCAGCGGGGGCACTGTCTGCCCGTAAAAAACAGTCACATCTTCAGCTTCCGGTTCGGGGGCAGTAGTGGACTGCAGATGGCCGTATGCATCCATGGGGCCGAAGCAACCGTTGGAATCATCCCCGTCAGGTTCATCCGGGCAGGGCGGACAATGGGCAGGTTTGGGCCCTGTCCCCCAGTAGTAATACCCATCCCCGTCATTGTCAGTGCATCCAATATCGGATTCATCGAAGTTCAGGCTGGTTACCGGGCCGTATAACTGGCATGTATGATATGGATTGATATCTCCCCTGTTAGTCACCACATAGGCAAACCCTCCATCCCCCCAGTTGGTTCCCCAGGAATTTTTCAGTATCCATGCGATTTCTCCCACCAGTCCGCTTTGCGCAGTGATGGTGACCCACCTGCTTTCCGAACTGGACTTGATGTATACCCTGTCCCCCGCCTCCAGTTCCTTATAGCCCACCAGTGTAATGGAGTGGCCCCATGGAACAATGCTGAATGTGGAGGCTCCGTCAATAACAACCTGTTTAAATACGTCAATTCCCCCATCAATATAGTTCCTGTAGTTTCCGATCTGTATGTTCTCATCCGGATTCGGGCATTTATTCGAACAGGAAACATCCGAAGCCTGATACGGAAAACAATCCTCCTCCATAATACCGCTATTCTTGATAAAATTAACAGTGCGGTAGGTCATTCCACCATTGCATGATCCAGTCCCGCTGCAGGAGAGCAGGTATTGCTCGGATAGATCCAGGTCCAGCTTCCGGTTGAAGTATATGTTTACCATGTGCTCTGTGGCTCCAGCGGCGGCAAATGCCCAGCAACTACCACACTGGCCCTGGTCCTTCACCGGGGTCACCCAGTCTTGCCCATGGCGGTCCCGCCAGTCAAACTCCTTCACATAGGGTGACCAACCGTCCGGATTGGCTCCAGCCAGAACGGCCTGGTCAGGGTCCTGATCCAGGGCTCCTGGCATGACAAACACCCCCCCCGTGTAGTAGTCGAATCCGCCCAGGTTGGGCAGGTCACCGCCAAAATAGGCCTTCTTCTCCTCGTAGGAGAGCCTGGAGAAGGAGGTCTCCCCGGCCACCCAGGGAATTCCGCGTTCTATCAGGTTCCGGTTCAATATCCCGATCCTTTCGTTCAGTTGCGCCTGCCTGATATTGCCCTTTGCTTCCCGGGCATATATGCCGGCTTTGCTCAGGCGGATCTCTTTCAGGTAAATTGACGCTCCGGAGAGCTCAATCCGCAGCTCCAGCGGGACAACATTGTTCAGAAGGGCTGTCTCCTCTGCAGCCTCTTCGATGGAGAATTGCTGCGATCCGGAGATCAGGGGATAGGCTTCATACACAAGGTACTCATTGAAACTGGTATCGGTCAGGACCACCCTCACCAGGCTTGTATCTGAAAAAAGGATGATATCTGCCGAAATGGATAATCCGCTTATGGGTTTCCTGGAGATGAATGGTTGGAGGGTAACTGACTCCGTATGGGTCACGTTAATGCCAATGACCTGGTCCGGTGCATTCATTGTGGAGAATGCGTTTTGCTGGGAGTAGGAATAGGAGTAAAGTAACAGGAATGCCAGAGCAAACAGGGTGCTTTTCAGTAAAGACCGCTCCTGGGGTATAAGAGGTGCCATGGGGTTCGGTATGAATTGCTATGACAATATTGCACTGAAATTTACAGAGGGTTCATGCAATGCAGTAAGTTAATAATTTTTTTGCTGCTATGAAGGATAAATTTGATCAACTGCTCCACTTTTATCCATCACTAACATTCTGTATTTCAGCAAATAAAATTGACTTTGACACTTAAGCGGTTAACTTGTAAAATATCTGACGAAGGTGACGGGCTGGCATCAGACAGGTCTGATAAACTTAAAAAAATATAACCATGGACACTTTGATAGGCATATCTGTTGCAGTGATTATCCTTGCAATTATCATCTGGTGGAGTTACAAAAATTCTAAAAAACGGACCAAAGCGCTGAAGGAGGTTGCCAGCTCTCTGAATTTCACCTACTCCGAGACAGCAGAGCATTCAATGGTAGCATTGCTTAGTGATTATTCATTGTTATCAAAAGGCTACAATCAAATGGTGAATAACGTGATGGGGGGACGTTTCAATGATATCGATGTTATTATTGCAGATTATCAATACAATGAAAGTGGAAGCCGGAGAATACCTAATCAAACAGTAATCGTATTGAATTCCCCTCAGATGCAATTGCCATCCTTCACTATACAACCTGAGAATTGGGCCCATAAGGTTGGCAGTGCGGTCGGTCACCAGGACATTGATTTTGATTCTCACAAGGCATTCTCGGACGATTACTTATTGCGAGGCAAAGATGAAGGGGCTGTCCGGAATCTGTTCACCGATGAATTGATTGCGTATTTTGAACAACACAAGAAATTGTGTGCAGAAGGTGAAGACACCAATCTGATGTTTTTCAGATTTAACAAACAGGTCCCTCCTGAAAATATCCGTTCCTTTCTTGAAGAGGGGCTTGGTGTCTATAATCTTGTTAAAACCCAGGGTTAACCGGGCTTTGATCTGAAGAATCAATCCAGAAACAGCTGCAGGTTTGCAGGGGTAACACTTACCGGAGTCATTTTCTTTCCCTTACTTTAAATACACGGGGGATCCCTGTATCATATGAAACTCAAGTACTACCATAACCTGGATGGCGTAAGGGATATTGCCGCCCTGATGGTGGTATTGTTTCATTTCTTCCTTTCCCCCAATGCCAGTCACCATCCTGATATCGACCTGCTCCAGGGGAGATTCATGATGCTGAAGGAACTGACCAAATACCTGATGCTGGGCCTCTTCTTCTTCAGTTTGCTGGGTACGCTGATCGCCCACCTGAGCTATTTCTACTTCGAACGGTTCTTCCTGAAACTGAAAGAGAAGAAAATCAATGTGAGGAAACCGGTTTTGCCGGCCGAAAAGGTAATCCCCTACTCTGTCACGTAATCATAATCCATGATGGCCCCTACGGACCACTTGTTGCTCTCCAATTCGTCGTAGATCATGCCGTTTGCACCCCAGAGCAGTGATTTCGCATTATACCCGATCACCCGCAGGTAGGCCACCACAGCGGCGCTGGCTTGCCCCGTCCAGCCATAGACAACCACCTCCCTGTCCAGTGGGAGGGTTTTCAGGTCTGAATCCAGGCTCATGGACTCCCTGGGTGTATACTGCATGGCGCCCGGAACATGGCCGTAACCCGTATAATCCGCCTCCGACCAGTAGTTGACGATGGCGTAGTTCTCCAGTGCCCCGAAAAGTGTCGAACTGCTGATCTTTGCCGCACTGAATCCTTCCGCCAGGACCTCCTGGATCCGGGCATCCAGGATCTCTTCAGGGGTGTTATACCCCGTATTCAGCTCCGGCAGGTCCCCCGGGGAGCCTTTCGCTGTTGACTCGTTGACGAACTGAGTGCTAAACTGGTTGCTTACGTTGACATTCCATCTGGACGCAAAATCCTGGTGCCAGGCACACATCCCGAATTTCATGGCGTACGCATTGTCGTATCCCGCCAGCTGCAGCAGCGCAGGCCACCCAGCAGGCCGTCTGCCCGGAATAATCGACAATATGGATCTCCTTGTCATCATCTCCTGTGGTCGCTTCAAGGTGCGCAAGCACCTCTGAAACAGGGACATTCACGGCATTGGGGATATGACCCAGCGCAAAGTCATCTGCAGTCCGGATATCAATGATGTAATTATCGCCTGTTGTAAGTAATGTCTTGACATGTGACGCGGTCTTAAGGGAAGGCAGGCCCGTGTTGGCGTAATTGCCCCCCTCAACCGATTCAAGGTACTCAACCAGCATGGTGGCTTCATCCAGGGGTTCTGATACCTGGATGTAACTGTTCCTGGTGATGGAATCGGCCCCCGCTTCATTGGACACAACCAGTGTTACACTGTACTCACCAGAAAGATCATAACTGTGCTGGGGATGCTGTTCGGCAGAGGTGCTCCCGTCACCAAAATCCCAAAACCATGCATCGGGATCCTCCTGTGAGAGATCAGTAAATGTAACCACCTGTCCCACCATGGGAGTTGTGCTATCTGCGGTAAAATCCGCCACCGGGGGGCGTATGCCAAGGATGATCACCGAAACCATATCCGAAGCCTTGCCCCCTTCATTATCGATTACTTCCGCCTTGATCACGTGTTCACCTGCACCGGCTGCATCGGTGGACCACTGGTAATTGAATGGAAAGGACTCCACAGAAGCGATACCCACATCATCCACGTAATACCTTACCTCCTCCACGGTTCCGTCCCCATCTTCAGCATTCACCCTGATATCGACGGATTCACCCACGAAAAATGAGGCACTGTCCACAGGTTGTATGATGATGCATGTGGGCAATTGGTTTGGCTCCTGCTCCTCCTGGCAGGAGAAGATCCCCAGTACCAGGGTGGCCATGATCAGGATGGAAAGTTTTTTCATCGTCCGGGTTTTTGGTTCTTCTAAAGTAATCAATGTGGCAGATACCGATGAAAGGATTTTTGAACATGTGGACAACTCTCTCCATCGGCTGTTTGATATATAGCTGAATATCAGTGCTCCCTGTGGCGAATTGGTTGTACTTTTCTGTATGTCAGGCTTCTCCATAGCCACTCAAAGGGTCCGAATGAGAAGTATTTAAGCCAGATTGTACTTCCAATGACCTGGAATGCCCAGATCGCAAGAACGATGAAATAGAGTTCATGCCGTTCCAGCCGGCCGTATTGTGAAAAGCCGATAAATATAATATTGGCAATGATGGTTTGTAACAGGTAATTGCTGAGCGCCATCCTGCCCACTGATGAAAGTGAATGCTGCAACCACTTGAAGATTCCGGACTTGCAGAACAGCATGATCAGCCCCACATGCCCCAGCATGGTAGGGACCCTCCCTAGATCGTAACTTCTGAGCAGATCGTAATAGGTGATCAGATCAAATTCACTTTTGATATATGACGTTGTCTCCCACCAGTTGACCGAGATGCCTATCCCGTATCCCATAAGCATGAGCAAACCATAGAACCGGTAGGATCTCTCTGCATGAAAAATCCTGAGTTTCAACAGGGCCATTCCAAGCAACATCATGCTCAGGATATCAAAATAGTTATGCCTGTAGTGGTATTCCGATTCAAAAAAGTAGCTGTCCCTGGCCATCTCTTTCACAGCACTGAAATAGCCATCCTTCATGTTCTGGATCCTGTTTTCCAGCCTCTCCTCTGTGGGCTTCATGACAGCATATCTTTCGATCCAGCCATAATAATCCATAAGGACGGAATGAGGCACATTCTCTCCCTTATTGAACATCTCCAGGGCCTCGAAATAATGTTGTTGTTGTCTTTTGGCGGTCCTTGCGTCCCCGATACTTACGATCATTCCCACCATCAATATGGCTGCAGCGGTGAGTATCAGTCTGCCCGGACGGACCTTTCTGAACGGGAACAACAACAGTCCGATCATTCCATAAGAGAACAGGATATCTCCGGGCCAGACCAGCAGGTATGCATGGATCACTCCAAACAGGATAAGCCAGATGATCCTCCTGTACCAGACTTCGGCGAGTTCAAGTCCCGCACCGGCTTCCTCTTTTGTTTGAAGGAACAGGATGACCCCCGCCCCGAATAACATGGAGAATATTCCCCTCATGGCACCCTCAAAGAGTACAGAGTTCATGAAGAATGCCCGCAGGTTCCATCCGGTACTTCCCCCGTATCCGCTTGGATCAAAATATGCAGGATCGGGAAGCCCCAGTCCGACGATATTGATCGTAAGGATACCCAGTACCGCCACACCCCTGAGTATATCTACCGAATTTATCCGGCCCTTTTCACCGACCGGTTGAAATGTTGCCATGTTGCATGAATCAGTTTGCGACAGGAAGTTAATCTTTTATGGAACTTCATCAAACCGGGTATGATTGGGTTTGTATATGATTTGGAATGACTTTGAATAGCGTTATCTGATCCCGGATAGCCTGTTATTCGCTAGATTTATCATGATACCATCTGCATATACCCCTAAATCCATTTACAATGAGAGCAAAACTGACTTTGTTCACCATATTGGCCTTCGGTGTCACATGTCTGGCCAGCCAGCATGTATTCAGTATAAAGGACACCAAGTTGTATCTTAATTACCAGGAATTTAAGATGATCGGGCTGCGATGCTCCAACGCCCTGATTTCAAACGCAAGCACGCAGGACTGATCGATCACCTGGATCTATACAAAACATACGGGGTCAATACCGTGACTCTATATATGATGGGGTCCCGTTTCGGTGATGTGAAAGGGTACCGTCCGGATGCTTCTCTCGATCCGGTGTATGCAAATCGTATGGCACGTATCATTGAAGCAGCAGACCAGAGGGGGATGGTCGTACTGGTGGGTTGCCTCTACTGGAGCACTTCAAAAGCCAAAGAGGACCTGTCACACTGGACCCAGTCAGAGGCAAACCTGGCCGTGGCCAATACAGTAAGTTGGCTGGTCGGGAAAAATTACCGGAACGTGCTGGTGGATCCGGATAATGAAGGAATGGCGGTCAGAGCGAATGACTGGCGGGTGGAATCGATGATCGCGGCCGCACATGAGATCGATCCGACCATGATGGTGGCCAACAATACCCACCAGAAAGCAGGGAATTCTGATCTGAATATTCATTTTGGCCCGAAAGAAAAGCATAAACCATGGATTGATACAGAGGCCACGCCCGGAGATACCCCAGTCGGCGGCTACTGGGGCGAATTCAGCAAGGAAACTCACCAGGCTGATCAAAGCTACAATAATTATTCCCGCATCGGCCGGTATACCCGGGAGATGAAAGAGCACCAGCTGGAAAGGAGCGTCAATGAGATTGAAGAGTTCAACGGGCATGTGCTTGCAAGTACCTGGTTACAGTGTTCGCCTGACGAGGGGATCAACGGGCCCTTTTGCGGTCCGGGGGGCAGGTCTGAACTGGGATCCGGCGAACAGAAAGAGGCTCCCTGGAACATGGAAATTGACAGGATCCATCCGGATGCCGGCATCCTGTGGTGGCTGGAATTCATCCAGGAGAATTACGGCCCCTGGGAAGTGATCCCGTTTACCAAAGTGCAGGACTACAAGGAGGAGGGGATTCATTTCTTCTTAGAAGAAAAGGGTATGCTATGTATCGAGGCTGAAAACTATGCCGAACACCAGGTGTCGACATACAATAAGTATGCAACACCCCATGAATGGGTTCTGCGTACAGAACATGATGGGTACAGTGGAAAAGGGTACCTCCAGGTCCTGCCTGATGAATGGCCGGAAGGCGGGAGCGGTCCGGGTTCTCCGCGGGATGCATCAGGGGCCATTTTGACCTACCCCATCAGGATCAACCAGGCAGGAGTTTACATGGTATGTGTGCGTGGATGGTCCTTGGGAGGAGAGTCCAATGGTGTACATCTCGGGATCAATGGAATTCTTGCAGGTGAAGGCGCCGGTGCTTCGAATATGTCGGGTTTCAGGCCCCATCACCAGTGGATCTGGGAAGATGGTCGCAAGGAGGGTTTTCAGGTACCTGCTACTCTTGAACTCGGTAAAGGCGACCACGTGCTTTATGTCTGGAACCGGGATGATGGTTTTTGCCTGGATAAGATCCTTCTGTTGGCGGAACCCGGCAAACCGGCCGGAGAAGGGCCTGCAGAAAGTGCCAGGGTACAGTAACCTGTCATCCATATATTGATCGCGTGGGAAGGATCATTGATATAGTTACACAGTTCCTGGTCTCAAATATTCTTCAACTTCTTTGTTCATGAATCGTCCTCCTTTTTAACACGAAGTTATCTCTTAACCAACCATCTGTATATGATGGAAAATATTTTGTCAGGCACGGCAGTAATATAGAAGAAGTGGAGGCAGAAAATTTTTCAGATCTGTTTAAAAGATTCGCATAATTGCCTTAGCAAAGAAGTATCTGCGATGTCACAAGTTTGTCATAGCCCATACTCCAATTCAATGATGACTCCTTCACAACAAGCGACATATCCATTGGCCGACTCATGTTTCCCGCAAATGAAACATTCTTTCAGAAGACTAGTTTTGTCCCTTATTTGCTTCTGATACTTGAATTCAGACGCATAAGGGCCTGATTATATATTCGTTAGTAGGAGAAGATGTATTTATGGTATAAATGCGACGTTATCATTACTGGTTATTTCTATTCTCATGACATAAAAGAGTAAAACCTTCGTGATTATGAACAAACTAGAAAAACAAAAGGATTACAAATTCTTTGAGAATTGGATTATCGAAAATTGGGACGAGTTAGAATTTCGGCGTAAATTGAAGCAAGCAAGGAAAATCTATTTTACATACACCAAATTGGGTTGTTGAATAAATTTTCAAATTGACCACGCAGAATATGAACGAATTAAAGGTATCACAAGTAGAACAAGATATTTTGGTTCAGGAATTAGCTGAAGCTATCTCTATCGGGAACATAAACCAAGTACATGATATTCTTGATGAGAATGGCGAATATATCTTAGAATTTAGAACAATTTCGATCCGATTGATATAAAGGAGGAACTCAAATGACAGAAAAAAGTAATTCTGGAATCTTGAAAATTGTATTATTAATCTATGCAGTAGTATGTCTAATTTACGGGCTGGGCTTTTTTATTGTGCCGGACTCACTAGTTGAACTGTCCGGTGGTGAACCCGTATTTCATGGTTGGCTTCGTTGGTCAGGTGGAGTGATAATCGCATTGGGTATTGGGGCCATCCTCGCATACCTGAAACCAAAAGGCCAGGGTATATTTGTAACAACAATAGCAGTAGGAGCACTTCTGGCTGGACTTGCAATGCTCTGGGCATGGATAAACATCGAGGAAGGAGCTAATGTATGGTTTACAGCTTTACCAACCATTGTTTTACTTGCCCTGTCTGGTCTGCTTTGGTGGAGCCGTCAACAGGCAAAGAATATCCTGTATCTTGAATAAAACAGAAATGTTTTCATCCTCTAATTTATCTTATACGAAAAATTAAATGCTAATCATTTAACCATTTGTTAATCAAATGGTCAATCAGGGTCGAAATTGTTTTTGGAACTTAAGGTGCACAATTCATTGGACATTATTATTTTACTCTTAATCTCTGACCTATCCCAAAAAAACTAGTTCAATCTAAAACAGAAAATTCTTCAACCCCAATTCAATCCCAAAAAAAGGAGTCAGATCTGAACGACCTAACTCCTTCTATATTGTCGTGGGAACTACTGGATTACTCAACCGCTCACGCGGTTTCGTTATCCAGAAACGGGGGGATAACTGACAAAATCAACCCAGGCAAAGCCTGGTTTTTTATTTACGCCCCTGCCTTCAAGCAAGCTTGGGCAGTGGCCTTCATCAAAAAACCCGTCCACAATGTGAACGGGTTGATTTTGTCGTGGGAACTACTGGATTCGAACCAGTGACCCCCTGCTTGTAAGGCAGGTGCTCTGAACCAGCTGAGCTAAGCTCCCTTTTGCGGCTGCAAATATAGATGTTCCCGGTGAATTCACAAAAAAAGAAACGCACTTTTTTCGTACGGGAAAGATTCAGCTTTTTGTATCTTTCAAATCCCTATCTATAAAAGAGATACCCATGCTTCATACCGGACTGGATTTCAGAAGGGCTATCCTCATGGCTGGATGGGTCCTGGCAGTATTCACCCTGTTTTCATGCAGCAATAAGCAGGAGGAGGAAGGAGAAGCCACGCATATAAAGGTGGTGATTGATTCCACCTGGTATGCCATGAATCCCATGGACCTGGAGTTTGACAGCCTGGAGCTGGCAATGATCGATTCGGGCATGTCCGATCTGATCGATGACTACAGGATGATCAGGGCCTACGGGCTTCCCAACTCCACCCCTCCTGCCCTGCAGTTCAATCCGCTGCCGGAAGGCTTTACTCCGCCCGCATCCACTCCAAAGATCAACTGGCCGATCCCCGAAGGGATCGCCAGGCCCAGGTGGGAACCTGACCTTGCCTATATGTCCATTCCCGAACTGGCTTCCCTGATCCGTTCCGGGGAGATCTCCTGCCTGGCCCTCACCCAGTTCTTCCTCAACCGGCTGAAGAAATATGATCCGCAGTTGCACTGTGTGGTTACCCTTACCGGGGAGTATGCCATTGAACAGGCCAGGAAAATGGATGCTGAACTGGCTGCCGGGAAGGACCGCGGGATCCTCCATGGTATCCCCTACGGGGCCAAGGACCTGTTCTCATTCCCGGGATACCCCACCACCTGGGGTGCGGGTGCCTATAAAGATCAGGTGCTCGAGGAGACTGCCGGGGTGATCCGGAAGCTGGAAGAGGCCGGTGCCATCCTGGTGGCCAAGACCACCCTGGGTGCCCTGGCCATGGGGGATGTGTGGTTTGCCGACACCACCAGGAATCCCTGGAACCTGGAAGAGGGATCCAGTGGATCTTCAGCCGGATCGGCATCCGCCACCGCTGCCGGGCTTGTTCCCTTTGCCATCGGGACTGAAACCTGGGGGTCCATTGTATCGCCGTCAACCAGGTGCGGAACCACCGGGCTTCGTCCCACCTATGGAAGGGTAACCCGTTCCGGGGCCATGGCCCTGAGCTGGAGCATGGACAAGGTGGGGCCCATTTGCCGAAGCGCCACCGATTGCGCCATTGTATTTGATGCCATCAGGGGTCTGATCCCGCCGACAATACACTGATCGAGGCTGGTTTTACATACCCGGGAAAGGTGGACCTGTCGGAATTGAAGATCGGGTATTTCAAAAGTGCATTCGATGCAAGCTTACGAGGTGTCTGAATTTGACAGGCAGACCCTGAAAATCCTCAGGAAACTGGGAGCTGAACTGATCCCTGTGGAACTTGATAACGAAGAGATCCCGGTATATTCACTGGGGCTTATCCTCACGGCCGAGGCTGCAGCCGCCTTTGATGAGCTCACCCGGTCTGACCGGGATACCCTCCTGGTGCGGCAACACCGGTATGCCTGGCCCAATACATTCCGCACGGCCAGGTATATCACTGCAGTGGAATACATCCAGGCCAACCGCATCAGGTATGACCTGATCCAGGATATGCACGAAAGGATCAAAGGATTTGATGTGGTGGTCGCACCGTCATTCAGGGGAGGCAACCAGTTGCTGGCAACCAACCTCACCGGCCACCCGGTGGTGGTTGTGCCCAACGGGTTCAAAGAGAACGGTTCCCCCACAAGCATCAGCTTCCTGGGAAACCTGTTCGATGAAGGAACCGTCCTGGCTGTGGCTGCCGCCTACCAGGAGGCCACCGGGTATCATCAGAAAAGGCCCAGGCTCTTCAGCAGTGCAGAATAGCAGGCTGAAAAATCCGGACCTGTATTCGGAAATCCTGGAGTGGTTTCGACGGGGAGAACGGGAATACCTTACAACAGGTCCCGGTTTTAACAACTATTTGGCATTGAGCTCCCGGCTGACTGCTTGCTGGATCTGATGGCCTGCCTTATCGGTGAGGTGATGATGACAGGTGTCCCCGGAACATCCCTCCCGGAACTGGTCCATGGCATGGTTCAGCTGCCTGATCTGGCTGGCGTACTTCCGGCACAGGTGGCATGAAAGCAGGTGCATTTTCAATTGCCACCACCTTTTGAATCCCAGCTTATTGTCATACTGGTAGGAAATCAGGAAACCGGCCTCGTCGCAGGCGATCATCCGCTTGCTCATCCACACCATCATCCCATGGAGGATTCTTTTGAAGTATACTGCTTCCGGTAGGTATCAATGATCTTGCGCTTCAGAATGGAGATCAGCCAGGTCCGCTCCGAGCTTTTCCCCTGGAAACCGTCCCTGCCCTTCAGTCCGGCCAGAAAGGTCTCCTGGACCAGGTCTTCGGCCTTCGCCTGGTCATTGACCCTCACAATGGTGTAATTGTAGAGGTAATCACCATACCGTTCCACCCACTTTTGGGGCTCAAGAATTTGTTTTTTCTTTTCTGACATGGATCAAACCTGAGACAAGATAAAAAAACTGGCACAGTTCACCCGGATTTTAAGTAATTTTGGCGCATGAAAACTGTTGACACAAAAGGACTGACATGTCCCCAACCCTTGATCATGCTGAAAGAGGTGCTCCTCCAGACTGAACCCGGCAAGCAGGTAAAAGTAATAACCGATAACGAAACCTCCCTGAAGAACCTTGTGACCTACCTGAAGGACCAGGGGATTGACCCCGAAGTGAGCTCGGAAGGGAAAGTCCACACCATCGTCGCTGAAAGGCCCCTCTCCCCGGTCCCCGATACGGACCCGGCAGATTATTGTACTGTGCGAATCTATTCCCAACGATTATGTGGTCTGCCTTACCGGTGAGTTGATGGGCGATGGCGATCCTGATCTTGGCAAGTTTGCTCATGGAAACATTCCTCGACCACCTGAAGCTGCAGAACCATCTCCCAACCCAAATTGTCATGTATAATGCCGGGATCAAACTGGCCATGAAAGGGAAAACAACCTGTCAGTCACTCTCCGAACTGGAAGAGCTTGGCTGCAGGATCATGATCTGCGGCACCTGCATCGATCATTTCGGGCTCCAGTATGACATCGGGGTGGGGATGATCTCCAACATGGTCACCATCACCGAAACACTGATATCCACCGGTCATGTAGTAACTCCCTGACAAGGCATAAGCCTCATTCCATGAGCGAACCTTTCGATCTGCTGACAACCATTGAATATGGAGGATGTTCGGCCAAACTGCCGGCCGGACTGCTTACCGAATTGCTCAAGGACCTGCCCGTCTCGGCCGATCCCGACCTGCTTGTGGATGTGAACACCCATGACGATGCCGGGGTATACCGGATCAACGGGGAAACCGCATTGATCTTCACCACCGACTTCTTCCCTCCCATCTGCTCCGATCCTTTTGAATTCGGAGAGATTGCCGCCGCCAATGCACTGTCGGATGTCTATGCCATGGGGGGATCCCCCCTGCTGGCCCTGAACCTGATGATGTTCTCCCAGGCAAGGATTCCCCTGGAGGTCTTTGGCGAGATCCTGCGCGGGGGCGACTCAAAGGTGAGGGAGGCCGGAGCCCTGGTGGTCGGCGGACACACCATCGATGACCATCCGCCCAAATACGGACTGGCGGTTGTTGGCACGGTCCACCCTGAAAAGCTCATTACCAACGCAGGTGCCAGGCCAGGTGATAAACTGGTACTCACCAAATCCATCGGGACCGGTGCCCTGGTTTCGGGACAGAAGAACGGACTGGTGAAAGCAGATGATTACCGGCGGGGACTGGAGCAGATGAAATCGCTGAACCGAGAAGGAACCACTGTGGCTGTGAAATTCGGGATCAGGAGCATGACCGACATGACTGGTTTCGGACTGGCAGGGCATGCCCTGAAAATGGCAGAAGCCAGCGGGGTCAGCTTTAGGATCCAAACCGGTGCCATCCCTCTGCTTCCCGGGGCATTCCAGATCTTTGAAAAGGGGAGCATCCCGGGAGCCACATTCCGGAACCAGGAGTTTACTGGGAAAAAGGTCCATTTTACCAGGGGGGTGGCCTATACCCTGAAAATGCTGGTCCATGATGCCCAGACCTCCGGCGGATTGCTCATGTCGGTCCCACCCGACCTGGCGGGCAATGTGTTGGATGAACTGACCGCATCGGGACCGGGAACGGGGCAGCCATCATCGGTGAGGTCGTTGAGGAGAGCCCACGAAGACTCTATATTGAGTAACCATCCGGAAAATTGCTACCTTTGAAATATGATTTACAACGTCCAGCGAATCATCCTTCTGGTCTGTTACAGCGTGACCATGGTGGTCCTCTCTATACCCCTGGCCAGGCTGGTCACCACGCTTTTTCCGGACCACCTTTACCCGCTGGCGGCCATCCTGATCCTCTATATGATCCTTGTGGTGGTGATCGGGAGCATCATACATACCATCAGTTACATCCCCTTCAACCTGGCCAGGGAGTTTGATCCCGTCAAGAATGCCATTGCATCCGGGGAGATCAGGGATCTTGAGGACCTCGGAAAGGAGGTCACCTCATTCACCACCCGCTTCTTCGATTTTGCCTTCCTGGACATCGATCACGCCTTTC
Organism: uncultured Bacteroidota bacterium; assembly: GCA_963793455.1. GTDB lineage: Bacteria > Bacteroidota > Bacteroidia > Bacteroidales. The sequence goes on along the minus strand of CAWCAK010000002.1, from coordinate 200,234 downwards.
TCCATACGGAGCAGACCGGTCCCGTTTCCCACGAGGACCTTACAGGGGCATACAAGACCCTGGAAGCGTTTAATATGGCAGAACAAAGCAAAAAAATTGAGGGGGTCATCCGCGCCGGGAAGATCAACCTGGGACATAAGGAGTACCACCTCTATATCCTCCCCATCTGGTTCGGGGAGAGGTGGCTGGGGTACATGGGGCTCTTTTCAAGAAAACGGATCGGCCGCTTCTACCAGAAATTCCTGACCGAATTTGAGAACAATTTCCTGGATGACCAGTTAATGCATGTGATACAACAATCCAAGTAACTGTTTCGGAAGCATGTGGGATAAGCTGCTTCCTCTTCTCCTGATCACCGTTAGTTGCCTTATCATCTGGCGCTCGTCACATGGTTTTGAAGTGGCATCCGATTTCCTGGGCAGGAAACTTCCCCCCGGGATCAAAGGAGCCACCCTCAATGCCATTGCCAGCTCCATGCCGGAATTCCTGACCACCATTTTCTTCCTCTTCTGGCTAAAAGATGCTGAAGGTTTTTCCGGGGGATTGGGGGTCATGTCAGGCAGTGCCCTGTTCAACCTGCTGATTATCCCGGCCCTGGCGGTGCTCATGCTTTTTACAATGGGCCGAGGGAGAAAGATCAGGCTCAACAAGAAAGTCCTGTTGCGGGAAGGGCTTGTCCTGTTGCTTTCGCAGGTATTGTTTATTGTTTTCCTGTTCAGCGGGACACTGGAGGCCAAACACGGACTGGCCCTGGTAGCCCTGTATGGTATGTACCTCCTCCTGCTTTTCCTGATTTCCAAAAGAAGAAGTATCGCAGATCCCGGTTTTGAATCACCGGTACCGCCGGTTGGACCTTCCTTGGTGGATCAGGATCGCCACCCTTGATATTACCCAGGTGGTTCTTCATAGGAAACCCATCAACACACCAAGGGCCTGGATCATGCTGGGATTCAGCACAGCAGTAATGACGGCTGGAACCTGGCTGCTGGTACAGGGCACGGTAGAATTTGGTAAGCGACCAACATCCCCCTGATCTTTGTGGCAGTCGTGCTTTCCGCTGCTGCCACTTCGGTCCCCGACACCATCATCTCCCTGAAGGATGCCCGCAAGGGCAATTACGATGACGCGGTGAGCAATGCCCTTGGAAGCAATATTTTCGATATTGCATTTGCACTGGGATTGCCTGTTCTTTTATATAATATTATTTACGGGGAAAAAATTACCCTTCCTGAAGGTATTCAGGATTTCACCCAGGAGGTATGGGTCTTCCTGCTGTTGGCCACCTTCCTGGCGCTGGTGATCATGCTCAGCGGGAAATATTTCAACCGGTTGAAAGCCTGGCTTTTCCTGGGGATTTATGTGCTATTTCTCCTGTTTGTGGGAACGCAGGTAAATCCGCAGTTGTTTGGCGGAATTGGAACTCCAATCGGGATTTTTTTAACCGAAGTAGCTAACAGGATCGGGGGATTTTTGCAGTTAGCACAAACGCTCCTTCACCATCCCCACCACCTCCACGTCTGCATCCAGCCAGTCCATCATTTCCATCTCCCCGCAGGGGATCCAGCGGAATTCCTGGTGTTCCGAAAGCATGATGGTCCCTTCCCGGATGGTGCAGATAAAGGGGATCAGTTTTATGGTCTGTTTCTCATAGCGGTGGTTTACCGAAGGCAACAGGCGCTCCACCGCGATCTCCACTCCCAGCTCCTCCCGGATCTCCCTCCGGATACAACCTTCAGGAGTCTCCCCCTCCTTCAGCTTTCCACCGGGAAACTCCCATTTACCGGGATGGGGCATCCCGTCACTGCGCTGAACGGCCAGGATCCTGTTGTCCTCCACCACCACAGCACAGGTTACTTCAATGGCAGCAGCGGGCTTAGCGGCTGCTCTTTTTCGGGAAATCCACATAGGTGTGCCTGACATGTTCCCTGCCAATCCCTTTCCAGCTATCACTCTCAAGGGTCACCACCACCACCCCTGCAGTTGGCAGGTTTTCCAGGGGTTCCTCCAGGAGGGTGTTTGCAAACAGGGTGAATGAAGGATTGTGGCCGAAGATGGCCAGGCTCTCCGCCGTATCAGGGGCATATTCCAGCACTTCCCGGATTTCAGCGACATTAGCCATATAGAGGTCATCGTAGATCTGAAGGGATGAAGGATCCAGCCCCCAGATGCGGGACATGATCAGTGCGGTGTTGAGGGCCCTGCTGGCGGGACTGGAAAATACCAGGCCGGGTACCAGTCCAAGGTCCATCATCCGGTGTGCCATGGTATCCGCATTCCTGGTCCCCCGGTCAGCCAGGGGACGGTCTATGTCATCCAGACCTTCGTTGTCCCAGCTGGACTTTCCGTGACGGATAATAAGCAGTTTCCTTTCCACCATCAGAGCAGGTTGCTGGCCAGGTCGGCCAGGTAACTTCTTTCACCCTTGACCAGGTGCACATGGGCAAAAATATCCTGGCCCTTCATCCGGTCGGCCAGGTAGGTGAGTCCGTTGGATTTGGTATCCAGATAGGGTGAATCGATCTGCTGGATATCACCCGTGAACACCAGTTTGGTGCCCTCCCCGGCCCGGGTGATGATGGTCTTCACCTCGTGGGGGGTCAGGTTCTGCGCCTCATCCACAATGAAGAAGACCCTGGAGAGGCTCCTCCCGCGGATATAAGCAAGGGGGGTGATCAGCAGCTTCTCTGTCTGCTGCATCTCCTCGATACGGGAAAACTCCTTGCTCTGCTGCTTGAATTTCTGCTTGATCACTGACAGGTTATCGAACAGGGGCTGCATGTAGGGGCCGATCTTATCATCCACATCCCCCGGAAGGTACCCGATATCCCTGTTTCCCAGCGGAATGATGGGACGGGCCAGGAAGATCTGTGTGTACATCTTCCGCTGGTGGATGGCCGCAGCCAGTGCCAGCAGGGTTTTTCCCGTTCCGGCCTTCCCCGTGAGGGCAACCAGCTGGACCTCCGGCCGGGCCAGTGCATCCAGCGCAAAGGTCTGCTCGGCATTCCTGGGATCGATCCCGTAGGTGCGGGTCTTCTCCACCCGGTTGATCAACTTGTTGAACGGGTCATAATGACCCAGCCCGCTTTTTGAATGGTTCTTGAAGATGAAATACTGGTGTGCAACAGGTATCTTGGTCAGACCGAACCGCCTGGCAGGGACACCCTCCATGGATTCGTACATTTCAGAGATCACCGCGCCGTCCTCCACATCGCTGGTCTTGACGTTTTCGTAGATGTCATCGATGTTCTGCACCATGTCGTTGTGGTAGTCCTGCGCCATGATCCCCAGTGATTTGGCCTTCATCCTCAGGTTGATGTCCTTGGTGATCAGGATCACCGGCCGGTCCGGTGTGTTCTTCAGGTGCAGGTGCTCGGCTATGGCCAGGATCCGGTGGTCGGGCGTATTCTCCGGGAAAGAGGAGGAGAGTTTTTCAGACGGGGTCTGCCCTGTGCAGATGCTCAGTTTCCCTTTTGCCCGTCCCAGGGAAAGTCCCCCGTTAAACAACTTGTCCCCGCTCAGCTTATCCAGTTCCCTGGTGAACTCCCTGGCGTGGTAGTTGATGATATCATTCCCCTTTTTGAACCGGTCAAGCTCTTCAAGCACGGTGATAGGTACCATGATATCATGCTCATCAAAGTTATGCATGCATTTGTAGTCATGCAGCAAAACGTTGGTATCCAGTACGAAGATCTTGCGATTTTTTTTCACAGCAGTGGCCATATCCCCTTCAAATATTAACTTTGCCAGGAGTACCTTTACAGGCAAAGTTGTATATCCTGTTACGGGTTTAAAAATAGGACTTTTTACTCCCCGGACGCGGGATAATTATCCACATTAGGGAGAGTTTTTCACACAGTTATGAACCACAGAAATGATGAAGGAACTGGATCTATTGCTTGACAGGCGCAGCATCCGCCGGTTCAGGGAACAGAAAGTTGACAACGAGACCATTAAGCTCATCCTTAAAGCAGCCATGTACGCTCCTTCGGCGGTGAACCGGCAACCGTGGCATTTTGTGGTGGTGGAACAGCGTGGACTGCTTGACCGGATCATGGATTTTCATCCCCATGCAGGGATGCTCACAACTGCCTCACATGCCATTGTGGTATGCGGTGATGAGCAACTCCAGCACGACCACGGCTACTGGGTGGTGGACTGCGGGGCAGCCACCCAGAACCTGTTGCTGGCAGCACATGCCCTGGGAATCGGAACCTGCTGGGTAGGGCTGCATCCCCGTGAGGGGCGGAAAGCATCCATGGCTGAACTGCTCGCACTACCGGGACATGTGAAACCATTCGCCATGGTAGCACTGGGCTACCCTGATGAAAAGAAGCAAAGGCCCGAAAGGTTCCACCCGGAAAAGGTGAAACGCAACCACTGGCAGGATCCCTTTTTCTGAGCATGGACTACAGCGAAGCCATCGAATTCCTTTTCAGCAGCCTGCCCATGTACCAGCGGGTAGGGAAAGCTGCCTACAAGGCCAACCTGGATAACACATTGAAGCTGGATGCATATTTCGGACATCCTCACCGCCACTACCCCACCATCCATGTGGCGGGCACCAACGGAAAAGGCTCAGTGAGCCACATGCTTGCCTCAGTCCTCCAGCAGTCTGGATACCGAACAGGCCTCTACACTTCCCCCCACCTTCTCGACTTCAGGGAGCGGATCAGGGTGAACGGGGAACCGGTACCGCAGGAAACCGTCACCGGTTTTGTCAACGGGCACCAGGAGATCATCAGGGAGGTTTCACCTTCGTTTTTCGAGATGACCGTTGCCATGGCATTCGATCACTTTGCCAGGGAGCGGGTGGAGATAGCCGTGATCGAGACCGGACTGGGGGGAAGGCTCGATTCCACCAACATCATCAGGCCGGTACTTTCGGTCATCACCAACATCTCCATGGACCACATGGAGTTCCTGGGCAACAATCTGGGCTCCATTGCCTGGGAGAAGGGGGGTATCATCAAGGAGGAGGTGCCCCTGGTGCTGGGCCAGATGGAACCGGAGCCGGAGGAGGTTCTCTTTGCCATGGCCGGCCACAAGGAGGTCCCCCTGTTCCGGGCCCAGGAATCCTTTCAACCCGTGTTCCACACCTTCAACCAGGATGGAACCTCCCTGGTGAGGATCAGGGATCAGCAAACAGGTAAAGTGACATCACTGGCCTGTGATCTCACGGGTGATTACCAGCAGGAGAACCTGGCCACTGCCCTTTGTGCCATTGCCCGCCTGAGGGTACAGGGCTGGAAACTGCCGGAAGGTGCTGTTTCGGAAGGCCTGCGGTCCATATCTGCGAACACAGGGATCATGGGCAGGTGGCAGACCCTCGGGTCCAATCCCAGGAGCATCTGCGACACAGCCCACAACAGGACAGGAGTGGCGCTGTGATACAACAGGTCCTGCAGATCCCCTGGCGGAATCTCCACATTGTCTGGGGGATGTCCGGTGATAAACAGGCGGATCCCATCCTTTCCCTGCTACCTCAGGAAGCCACTTACTATTTCACCAGGGCACAGGTTCCCAGGTCCATGGATGCAGGCCTTCTGCAAAGGACCGCCGGGACCCACGGCCTGAAAGGAGAAGCATTCCCATCAGTGGATGAAGCATACCGGGCTGCCACGGCAAAGGCCGGGACCGATGACATGCTCTTTACCGGCGGAAGCACCTTTGTTGTGGCAGACCTTTTGCAGGCATTGGGGTATTGATATTTTACGTTACTTTGCAGCTTCAGTGAAGAGGGAAATTTCATACCGGGCCATCTGTTTTGCAGCCGTGGAGGCTGTCAGGGAGGCTGCCGGCTACATCCGTGACAAACACGAGCACAGGTCAGGGCTCAGCATCGAATCCAAGGGAAAGCACAATTTCGTGACCGAGGTGGATAAAAAAGCCGAAGAGATCCTTGTGGCAGGTCTCTCGGAGATTCTCCCTGAATCGGGCTTTATTGCGGAAGAGGGCACCAGCACCAGGAAAGGTGATCTCCACAACTGGGTCATCGACCCGGTGGACGGCACCACCAATTTCATCCACGGGGTGTTCCCCTTTGCCATCAGTGTGGGGCTCCTGGAGGGAAAAGAAGTGGTGGCCGGGGTGGTCTACGAATTCGGACTGGATGAGACCTTCTATGCCTGGAAGGACGGGGGTGCCTGGCTGAATGGCAATCCCATCAGCGTGAGCAGCGTCAACACCATTGAGCAGTCGCTTATTGCCACCGGTTTCCCCTATACCGATTTTCGCTTCCTGGACCAGTTCCTCCAGAGCATCCGCCATTTCATGAAACATTCACACGGACTCCGCAGGCTGGGTTCGGCTGCCACCGATATTGCCTATGTGGCCTGCGGCAGGTACGACGGCTTCTATGAATACGGGCTCAATCCCTGGGACATTGCCGCCGGGATCCTCCTGGTCAAAGAGGCAGGAGGAGAGGCATCCGATTTCAACGGCAATGAGCATCCCCTTTTCCGGGAAGATATCATCTGCTCCAACGGGAATATCCATAAAGAGTTCAGGGAGACCACCTGTAAAATCATGCTGGACCAATGACACTGACCGCTGTCGTGATCCTGAACTGGAACGGGAAAGGGTACCTGGAAAAATTCCTTCCGGCACTTGTAAAGTACACACCGCATGAAAGTGCTGAGATCGTGGTGGCGGACAATGCCTCAGAGGATGGTTCAGTGGCTTTCCTGGAGTCAGCTTATCCTGAGATCCGGCTGATCCGGCTGGACAGGAACTACGGTTTTACCGGTGGATATAACAGGGCCCTGGAACAGCTGGACAACAAATATTTCCTGTTGCTGAACTCAGACATTGAAGTGACTGAAGGCTGGCTGGATCCGCTGCTCGAACACATGGAAAACCATGCGAATTGTGCAGCCTGTACCCCCAGGATCAGGGATTACAACCGGAAAACCCATTTTGAATATGCAGGTGCTGCAGGCGGGTACATTGACAGGTATGGTTATCCATTCTGCCGGGGACGGATTTTTGACAACCTGGAGGAGGATACCGGGCAGTATGACCAGGTCACCGAGGTTTTCTGGGGATCGGGAGCCTGCCTTATGATCAGGGCCGATGAGTTCCGGCGTGCCGGGAGACTGGATGAGCGGTTCTTTGCACACATGGAGGAGATCGATCTCTGCTGGAGGCTGAAGCGGATGGGTTCCACCATTTGTTACATACCGGATTCCACCGTATACCACGTGGGCGGGGGAACCCTGTCCCGGGGGCATCCCATGAAGACCTTCCTCAATTTCCGCAACAACCTTTTGCTGCTCTATAAAAACCTTCCGGCCGGAAAGCGGGGCAGGACCCTGTTTGTGAGGATGTTGCTGGACGGGATTTCTGCCTTCAGGTTCCTGGCACAGGGATCCATGGGGGACTTCCTGGCCGTGGTGAGGGCCCATGTGGCTTATTATGGGATGAAAAGAGAGTATAGAGGGACAAAAAAAAGCAACAATTTGCCACATAATGGCGTTATTGTATCCGGAATTTATCCACGAAGCATCGTTGCTGATTTTTTTCTGAAGGGAAAGAAGGGGTTCAGGAATCTTGGATGGTAAAAAGGATAGAAGAAATCAATCAGTATGACAAGAAGAAAAACCACAGCGTGGGAAGAGATCAACAACCTTCCCCAGGTATTGAAAGTGAATGGCAGCAGGTTCCGGTCCCGCATTGCAGTGGACAGTGTGGACGGGACCTCCTATACCTATGGGGAGTTTGACCGCTCCTCCAGGTTCCTGGCCTCCATGATATACAGTGCCGGAATAGGAAAGGGCGACCATGTGGCCATCCTGGCCGAGAACTCGCCCCACTGGGGGATTGCCTATTTCGGTATCCTGACAGCCGGTGCCACCACGGTCCCGATTTTGCCCGATTTCCAGGGCCGGGAGGTCACAACCATCCTCGAACACGCCGAAACCAGGGCCCTCTTTGTATCAGGGAAACTTCTTAACAGGCTCTCAGACGGACTTCCAGAATCGGTGGAGCTGGTGGTCAACCTGGACAATTTCAAGGTGCTGGATGTAAAGGACGGAATGGTGGAGGGGCTGGAAGGCAAACCCGGAATGCTGGAAAAACTGAATCTGATGGAGGGTTCCTTTCCCGGTGAGGAAGCATTTTACCAGGCTGATCCCGGGGAACTGGCCGCCATCATCTACACATCGGGAACCACAGGGCGGTCCAAAGGCGTGATGTTGAGTCACGAAAACATCCTCAGCAATGCCAAACAATCAAAAACCATACACGAGGTGGTGCCGGAAGACCGGTTCCTCTCCATGCTGCCGCTGGCCCACTCCTACGAGGCTACCATCGGATTTGTGGTTCCCCTGTTGAACGGGGCCCGGATTCATTACCTGGACAAGCTCCCTACTCCCACCGTCCTGGCACCGGTTCTGCAAAAGCTGAAACCCACCACCATCCTCACTGTTCCTTTGATCATTGAGAAGATTTTTGCTGCGAAGATCCAGCCTTCTCTCTACGGTTCACCCGTGATGAAATTCCTCATGAAAATCGGTGTAACAAGGAAACTCTTCTCCCGGATGGCTGTGAAGAAACTGCTCAGCTTTTTTGGAGGAGAAGTACGCTTTTACGGCGTAGGAGGTGCACCGCTTGCACCCTTTGTGGAAGCCTTTTTGCTGGATGGGAAATTCCCCTATGCCATTGGATATGGCCTTACCGAGACCTCCCCAATGTTGGCCGGGTTTGATCCCCATCATGCCATCTACCGGTCCGTCGGGACAATACTTGAAGGGGTTACAGTGAGAATCGACAATCCTGACCCGGTGACCGGTGAAGGAGAGGTCGTTGCGAAGGGACCCAATGTGATGAAAGGGTATTTCAAGGATCCGGAGAAAACAGCGGAAGTATTCACAAAGGATGGTTTCTTCCGGACCGGTGACCTGGGATACATCAATCAAAAAGGGATTCTCTATATCAGGGGAAGGTTAAAAAATATGATCCTGGGATCCAACGGTGAAAATATCTACCCCGAAGAGATCGAGGCGGTTATCAACAAAGAAGAGCTCGTTAATGAATCACTGGTCATGCAATCCAGCGGAAAGCTGGTGGCCAGGGTACACCTGAGGGTGGAGGTCCTGGAAGAGCGCTTCAAGCACCTGCAGGAGAACGCCGCTGATTTTCAGCACCTGATCCAGGAGAAGGCAGATGAAGCCCTGGAGGAGCTCCTGGTCCGCGTGAACCAGCATGTGGCCAGGAATTCCAGGCTGCAACTCATGATTCTGCAGGTCCAGCCCTTTGAAAAAACCCCCACCCAGAAGATCAAGCGGTTCCTGTACAAGTGATTCCGTCAGACATCTGACAGGAGGTTGTCCAGGCTCTCAAACTTTGTGGTATAATCCTCGACGGATCGCCCGATCAGGTCCATGGCCTCCTCCCTTCCATATACATGGGTGATCTCCACATCGGCAGGATTCCCGGGAAGGTCTTTATAGGTCAGAAAATAGTGACGTAACCTGTTCACCACTTTTTCAGGCAGGTCCGATACATCCCTGTAATCCTCGTACAGTGCATCATTATTCATCACAGCGATCAGCTTGTCATCCGCCTGGTTGTTATCAATCATCCTGAATCCACCGATGGGCCTTGCACGCACCAGCACATCCCCGTGGGTGATCTCCTTTTCGGTAAGCACGCAGATATCCACCGGGTCTGAATCCCCAACGATCTTCTGGTTGCCTGTTTTCTCACGGCTCAGCGCTGCCACCCTGGCTCCGCTGTATGTCTGGGGAATGAATCCATAGAGGGCAGGCACAGAGTTGGAATATTTCTGCGGCCTGTCAATCTTCAGGTAACCGGAAACCTTGTCCACCTCATATTTGACGGTATCCCTGGGGACCATCTCGATAAAACACATCACCACTTCCGGGGCTTCCGGACCGATATCCACCCCGTGCCAGGGATGGGACTTGTAACGCAGGCCCATCAGTTTCCCGATGGGGTCCATCAGTTTATTTGCCATACCTCAGGTACATAATAACTTTACGAATACCTTTACAAACTTTACAAACTTTACAAACTTGCAACTAAATAAGGGGCCAGCCGTTCCAGTTCCATCACCCGGCTTCCCTTCAACAGGATATGGAATCCCCCCGGAGGATTAGATCGCATGCTTTCCTCCAGCTCACCGGTATCCCTGTAAACAACCATGTTGCCTGTTGGTTCAATGGTGGCAAAGGCCTCCCGGAACCGGGGACCGGCAAGCAGGACGCGATCCACGGGCAGCGTCCCGATCCACCTGGCCAGTGAGGCGTGTTCCTCCCTCGACGATACCCCCAGCTCGGCCATATCCCCGAGTATCAGCATCCTTGGAGGCTTTGCATATTCCATAAAACTGCTGATGGCCTCCCGCATGCTGCTGGGATTGGCATTGTAGGAGTCGAGAATGACCCGGTTCCGGCCTCCCTCAAGCACCTGGGAGCGGTAGTTCTCAGGACTGTATGAGGCAATGGCCCCTGCAATGTCATTGCCGGGGATACCGAAATAATATCCTGCAGCAGCTGCCATCCTGATATTCTGCAGGTTGTAGGCTCCCACCATCCTGGTGGCCACCCTGTGCAATCCATTCCCGGTATTCAGTTCAACCTCCAGGAAAGGTGACTGACCAATGATCCTTCCTGTAACCGGAAGGTCGCCTTCCTCCCCCACCACCAGGGTTTCCACCCCCGAAGCAGAGGCCTTCTCCATCAGCATCCGGTCCTCCCCGTCCACCATGGCCTTGCCGCCGGTCCCCGCAAGATGGTCATAGAGTTCTGCTTTGGCTTCAAGAACCCCCCTGACCGACCCGAATCCTTCCAGGTGTGCTTTTCCAACATTGGTGATCAGCCCCAGGTCGGGTTTTGCGATCCCGGCGAGGGTCCCGATCTCACCCGGATGGTTGGCTCCCATTTCAACAACCGCCACCTCCTCCTTGTCCAGCGAAAGCAGGGTCAGCGGAACCCCGATGTGGTTGTTCAGGTTTCCCTGTGTGGAAAGGACGCTGTACCTCCTTCCCAGGATGGCTGAGATCAACTCTTTGGTGGTGGTTTTCCCATTGGAGCCGGTAATGGCCAGCACCCTCGGGGCAATATAATCCCTGTGGAATGCAGCCAGCTGCTGCAGTAATGCAAGCGGTGAATCCGAGTACCATACTCCCGGTTGGCCGATGCGTGAACGATCCCCTGTTACAGCAAGCCTGGCACCACCTTTCAAAGCATCTGCCACAAACCGGTTACCGTCAAACCGTTCCCCTTTCAGGGCAAAGAAAAGGGTGCCATCCACACCCTGGCGGGTATCGGTGGAGATGCCCTCCGAAAGAAGGAACTCCCCGTGCAGTTTTTCCAAAGTCATCCCCGGTGGCATGTACCCGATGATAAAAAAGAAGGCTGTTCCATAAAGAAACAGCCTTCCATATGATCTTATTCAGTTTCTTAAAATCCTGTAGGTGTCCCTACCCTGGTCATGGCACAACGGAAACCCAGGTCATCCCTCGACTCGGTCTCCTCAAGGAACCTGCGCTCACCGGGACTCAGCCAGTAAGCCCTGTCCTTCCAGGATCCGCCTTTGTAAACCCTCACCTGGTCATTCATCATGGAAACCATATCGGAACCGCTGCTTACGTACATATTCCCCGATCCGTCATACTGTTCGGAAGATTTTTCACCATCCGCGAAAACAGATTCCTTGTCCCCGTCCAGGTAGTTCCTGTAATCGGATCTGCGGTAGTTGTGCCTTCCTTCTGCATCACTTACATCAATAGGAGCCCTCTGGAGCCGTCCCAGGCTGTCAATCTGGGGCTGACCATCCGCACCGGTCACAAGTTTGTCAAACTGGTTTCCGCGAAACGGACGGAATCCTGAAACATCCTCGTAAGACATGGGACGGTAAACATCCTGCACCCATTCGTTAACATTCCCGGCCATGCAGTAGAGTCCATAATCATTCTCCCAGTAACTGGTCACCGGAACGGTTATGGATCCCGCGTCATTCAGGTTGCCGGCGACACCCATATAGTCACCCTTGCCCCTGACGAAGTTGGCCATCATCTGTCCCTGGACCCTGGGATCACTGTTCCGTGCAATGTGCCCGTCCCAGGGATAGGTCCTTTTCGACCAGATCAGTTCTTCTACAGTGTTCCCTATCAGTCCCAGGGCAGCATACTCCCATTCAGCTTCCGTTGGGAGCCTGTACTTGGGAAGCAGGCGGCCGTCTTCCACGGTAATCATCCTGGATTCCACATTGGGATTCAGGCTGGGTATGGGTTCGAGTATCTCGGGATTGTATTTGCCGTAAAGATAGGCCTCGGTATTAAAGTTGCGTTCATCCTGCTGGTCGGTCGAAAGCGCTATGTGACCCATGTCCACCAGGACCATCTCGTTCACCCTGTCGGTTCTCCAGATGCAGTAATCCTGGGCCTGCAACCAGCTCACACCCACCACCGGGTATTCATTGAAGGAGGGGTGCCTGAAATAATATTCCAAGAAGGGCTCATTGTAAGCCATCGGATCCCTCCATACCAGGGTATCGGGGAGTGCTGTCTCCACAACTTTGTAGTTGTTCATTCCAAACACCCGGCTCAACCAGTGGATATACTCCCTGTAGTCCACATTCCTGACCTCTGCGACGTCCATATAGAATGAACTTACCGTCACACGGCGGGGAATATTGTTCCATTCATAAAGCACATCATCCTGTACTTTCCCCATGGTAAATGTACCACCCTCGATCAGTACAAGGCCAGGGCCCGTTTCCTGTTCAACGGCAGTCTGAACCTCAAATCCACCGTTCTCAGGATCATTGTAGGACCATCCGGTGGTTGTTGAGACTTTACCTGAGGAGGTGTTGGCCCCTTGTTGACTGCAGCCCCATAATGCAAAGGCAGCAATAAATAGCGGGATCAGTCTCATCATCATTTTCATGGCATCAATGGTTTTTCTGTTGGATATTATCATGGCTAATATAGAAAACTTCTATCAAAGGTAACTAAATTTTAGGACTTTTTATTGCCCTGCGTTTCGTTGATTTATAAAGGTTTTCGAAAATTACGACCATGGAAATTTCATGGGCTCCCATGCTGGGAAACTGTAAATCGGGCGAAGAGAGTTTGGCGTCATAACTGTAACGGAACCTGAATTGATCTCTGGCATAGCCCACTGAGAAGACCATGGTCCCGTAGGAAAACCGGAGGTCCTGCCGGAACCATACCCCCCCCAGCAAGCTCTTGTAAAGAACCTCGATCCCGTAGTTGATCTGTTGATAAATCCCCTGCTGGAGGAACACCAGGTTCGGGGAGATCTGCAGCACTTCGAAACCAAGTCTTTTCTCATACACCGGGAACATGGCCCCCACATGTAATGAGTACCTCCTTAACAGCTTCGTATTCGGGTCCTCCGAGGTGGACATGTAGGGCTGGTGCAGGTGGTGGCAGGCGATCCCCCCGTAATAGTTTTTATAAAAGGCCCCCAGTCCCACCGAGAAATCGGGGTACACTTTTGAATACCCGTTCAATGAAGCAGCGCCTGTTCCGGCCAGTTCATCGGGAAGCACCAGGCCATCGGGATTCATGTTCCTGTGCCCCACCGAGGCCTGGAATCCTCCTGTAACAGTGAGCTGTTTGGTCACCTTCAGGTGGTAGGCATAGATGGCATCCAGGGAAATGGTATTGAAAATGCCCCCTCCCTGGCGGTCATTGATTACATGCAACCCTACCCCTCCCTGCAGGGTTTCCAGGTATTGTTCATAGGAAGCATGGTAGGTGGAATAGGGATTGGCAGCTCCCGGCCATTGGTTGCGGTAGCCCATGTAGAGTTTGGCAGGCCCCTCGATCCCTGCCATGGCAGGATTCATGAACAGGGGATTGGCATAGAACTGGGACATGGCAGGATCCTGCCCTGCAATCCCTGAAACCACAGTGGCCAGCGACATCAGCAAAATTGCCCGTCTGATATACAACCCGTGAACCCTCAACCCAACAAACTTTAACACTTTAAAACTTTAAAACTTTACAAACTACTTTACAAACTCTTACAAACTCTTACAAACTACTTTACAAACTTTACAAACTTTACAAACTTTACAAACTTACTTTGCGACAACAAAGCCATGTAAGTTCCGTTATACATTAACGACAAATCAAACGGTTTCATATATATATTTGTTGCCGGTTGTCCGTTTTCACATGAAGAAGTTGTCCATCATAGTCATGCTCCTTCTCCCGGTTATCCTCTCCGGGCAGATTGAACCTGTTGTTATCGAATGGGATACGCATAACAGCCAATCCACTTTTCCACATGCTTTATACGGGGACGGCGCCAATACGTTACCTTATTATACGCGGAAAATAGCGTGGGAACACCCCGGGATGCTCCCGGTGGTCACCGTGGAGGTCCGGGAAAGCTCAGAATTCCGCGGGGAAACACCAGGCGGAACCGTCCCTTCAGACCAACTGGGGAAGCAGCCCATCCTTGAGTATTCACTGGTCAGGGAGGCGGGTAAACCCTTTGTGGTCATGAAGCTTCTTCCCTTTTTTATCAATCAAAACGGGATCACTGAGAAGGTGGAATCCTTTGAGATCCGCATTGAAAAGGAGATGGCACTGGCACCACTTAAAAGTCAGCGTACCGGATCCTGGTCGGAACATTCGGTCCTGGCCTCGGGAGACTGGTTCAGGGTATCGGTGACACAGAGCGGCATGCATAAGATGACCTACGAGCAGTTGAAGGAGACCGGACTTCAGAATCCTGCTACAGTCAGGGTCTTTGGTACAGGGGCCAGGCTTCTGCCTGAAAAATTTTCTGACGGGTATGTGGATGACCTGCCATCCGTACCTGTGTACATGGATAAGGGCAGTGACGGACTCTTCGGTCCCGGCGACCACATCCTGTTCTATGCGGAGGGCCCTGTGGGCTGGACCTACGATTCCGAAGATGATTTCTTCATACATAACCTGCACGACCACTCATGGGTGGGCTATTACTTCCTCACCGACAGCCAGGGGCCGGTAGTGATCCCTGGCAATGCCAGCCTGAGCAGCGGAACCCCCGGCCATACGGTATCCGCGTATGATTACAGGGACTTCCTTGAGGAGGAGAGCTACAACCTGCTCAAATCGGGAAAAGAGTGGTATGGAGACATTTTCAGCGTGAACCTGGAATACCACTACCCCTTCCTGCTCCAGGAACTTGTGGAAAATGAATCCGTGGAGATCAGGACTGTCCTGGCTGCAAGGTCCGGAGTCTCCTCCCAATTCCAGGTCAGTGCCAACAACCAGTCCCTGGGAAGCATCGAACTGAGCGGAACCGACCTGGCTCACTATACCTCCATTTATGCATTTGAAGGCAAGAAGATTTTCAGCATGATACCCGGAACGGACCAGGTGACCGTGACGGTGGAATATGACCGTCCTGACAGCAATTCAGAAGGCTGGCTCAACAATATTACCATCAACGGCCGGTGCAGGCTGGACATGGACGGCAGGGATGAACTCGGGTTCCGGGACAGCAGGAGTGCAGGACCCGGCAATGTGGCCAGGTTCCAGTTGGAGGTAACCGGTGAACCGGTGATCTGGGATATTACCGATCCCTCCCTTCCGGAAAACATCCCCTATACCCTGGCCGGGTCGCAGGCTGCATTCACGGTCGAGACAGATGAGATCAGGGAATTCATCGCATTCCTGCCGGGAGGCACATTCCCGGTTCCCGGGTACTCGGGACCCGGGCTTGGGGCCGTGGAGAACCAGAACCTGCATGGAATTCAACATCCGGATATGGTCATTATCTCCCCAGCAATTTTTCTTCCGGAGGCCGAAAGACTGGCCGAACACAGGAGAACCACAGACGGCCTCAATGTGGAGGTTGTGCTGCAGCAGCAGGTGTTCAATGAGTTTTCCTCGGGAACGCCCGATGTGACAGCCATCCGTAACTTCATGAAGATGCTCTACGACAGGCCCGGTGGTTCAGAGAATGCCTGCCGCTACCTGCTCCTTTTCGGGGACGGAACCTACTGTAACCGGGATGACCCCGCGAAACAGAACAATCCCAACCTGATCCTCACCTACCAGTCGGATAACTCCCTGGTCCCCACCCGGTCTTACGTTTCCGATGATTTCTTCGGACTGCTGGATACCGATGAGTCCCTCTACGACGGACTGCTGGATATAGGGATTGGGCGGCTTCCTGCCTCCACCCTGAAGGAGGCCGAAGAACTGGTGGATAAGATCATCCGTTACAGCGATCTTTCCACCCAGGGAAACTGGCGCAACCAGCTCTGTTTCATTGGTGACGATGAAGATGCCAACACCCATATGAAACAGGCAGATGAACTGGCGGGCTACGTAACATCCCATTACCCTGCATACAACATTAATAAGATCTACCTGGACGCCTACCCCCAGGAAAAGGGTGCCACGGGTGATATCTACCCCGATGTGACCACAGCCATCAACAACCAGGTGAACCGGGGGGGGCTGATCATCAACTACACAGGTCACGGAGGTCCTTCGGGCCTGGCCCACGAACAGGTGCTGACCCAACATGACATCAATTCCTGGAGCAACAGGGACATGCTGGCCCTGTTTGTGACGGCCACCTGTGAATTCAGCAGGTATGATGAGTATGACTACAGCCAGGACCAGGAGGTCACCTCGGCCGGGGAAGATGTCCTCCTGAACAACAAAGGGGGAGGGATCGGGCTCTTCACCACCACCAGGCTGGTCTATTCCCAACCCAACCATGTACTCAATGAAAGGTTTTACGAGGTGGCGTTCGAGAAAGATGAGAACCAGCAGAACTACAGGCTCGGGGACATTATCATTTACAGCAAGAACAACACCGGGGCGGGAATCAACAAACGCAATTTCACCCTGCTGGGGGATCCCTCCATGCGCCTGGCATACCCCGAACACAGGGTGGTGACCGATTCCATCAACGGTGTGGAGATCCCGCTAACCCAGGATACACTGTCAGCTTTTGAGTGGGTCACCGTGTCAGGGCACATGGAGACCCAGGGCGGTTCGTTCCTCGGGGACTTCAACGGGACCGTCTATCCCATGGTGTTCGACAAGGAGAAGAATGTGGAGACACTTGCCAATGATGACTCTCCGAAATGGACTTTCAAAGCGAGGAACAACATCCTTTACAGCGGGAAAGCCACAGTCAGTGATGGTAAGTTCTCCTTCGGCTTTTTTGTACCCAAGGACATTAATTATGCTTACGGAACAGGCAAGATCAGCTACTACAGCAATGACTCCCTGACAGATGCACATGGATCCTGTGAACAATTCAATGTGGGCGGCATAGGACCGGAGAATGCACTGGATCTCAATCCGCCTGAAATTGAGCTCTTTATGAACGATACATTCTTCGTTCCCGGAGGCATCACAGATCCCGATCCGGATTTGCTGGTCCTTGCACGTGACAATTTCGGTATCAATACCACGGGGAACGGGATCGGACACGACCTCACCTCCATCCTGGACGGAAACCGGGTCGATGCATCCATTCTCAACGAATTCTTCCAGGCCAATACCGACAGTTACAACTCGGGGATCATCCGTTACCCCTATAGCAGTCTGGAGGAGGGACGGCACGAAATTACAGTCAAGATCTGGGATATCCACAACAATTCAACCGAAGAGACCCTGGAGTTCCTGGTGGTGAATTCTGAGGAGATGCTCCTGGAGCAGCTGTTCAACTACCCCAACCCCTTCAGCGAGCAAACCCGCTTCAACATTGAGCATAACCGGCCTGACCAGGAGATGAGGCTTGTCATTACCATCTACAACATGGCAGGTGACATGGTCAAGGTCATTGACAGACAGGTCTATTCGTCAGGCTACAGGCTTGATCCTCCCGCATGGGACGGAACTTCAGGAGGCGGGGCAAAACTGGGAGCCGGTATCTACCTCTACAGGGCCACCCTTTCCACACAGGAAGGGGAGACAGCAACTGAAAGCGGAAAACTGGTACTTGTAAGATAATATGAAACGAACATGAACTCTTTTAATCAGACATTCACAAACAAGAATGATTAAAATGAGTTCATGTGAGAGCGGAGCGCTTACATACGTTCTCAAATTTTCAAATAGACTGAAAGGAAATTGAAAATTTTAAACGGATGAATAAACCTTTTACAGGACATACTAAAACAGGCTTTCTTTCGTACTTAAAATGTGCTGATAATAATGGCATTTTAGTGAAATCATGTATATTTGAATACCAAAACTGAAACAATGTCAAAAGGAATGAGGTCCGGGCTGATGTTTATGATTGCCGGATCGTTGATAATAAATACTTTGAACCTGTCCGGGCAGATAAATTCGGGTGAACTGGCCGGGGGACAACTGAATACCATACAGACCGCTGTACCTTTCATGACCATTGCCCCCGACTCCAGGTCCGGGGCCATGGGCGATGTGGGAGTAGCCACCACCCCGGATGTAAATTCACAGCACTGGAACATCGGGAAATACCCTTTCGTGGAAAACAAGGGAGGGGTCGCCATCTCCTATACCCCCTGGCTGAGGAACCTGATCAAGGACATCAACCTGGCCTACCTGGCCGGATACTACAAAATCAATGACAAACAAGTGGTCAGTGGCTCATTACGCTATTTCTCACTGGGGAACATCGTCTTCACCAACATGGTAGGGGACGTTACCGGCCAGTACAATCCCAATGAATTTGCAGTGGATGCAGGATACTCCAGGCTTTTTACAGACAACTTTTCGGGAGGGATCGCCTTCCGCTATATCCGTTCCGACCTGACCCAGGGCCAAACCACAGCCGACGGACAGGAGACCAAACCAGGATGGTCCATCGGGGCCGACCTGGGATTCTATTACCAGAAAGATATCAGTGTGGGTGGAAGTGATGGCCAGTGGGCCTTTGGTGCTGCCATCACCAACATGGGCTCGGCCGTGTCCTATACCAATGAATCCGAGAGTACTCCCGTTCCAACCAACCTGACCATTGGCGGACGGTTCAGCTACAACATCGATGACTACAACAGCATTGCCGCCCACCTGGATGTGAAGAAACTGCTGGTTCCTACACCACCGGTTTATGATGATTCCATTTTCCAGGACACAGGCGAGGAGGTGGTCATCAGGGGAAAAGACACCCCCGGTTCGGTGCCTGCCGGTATGGTCCAGTCTTTCTATGATGCACCCGGGGTGCTCAAGGACGACGGCACCTACAGCGTTTTCTCAGAGGAGATTCATGAAATTGCTTACAGCATCGGACTTGAGTACTGGTACAGGAAGCAATTCTCCATCCGGGCCGGGTACTTCCACGAGCATTCCACCAAAGGCAACCGGAAGTATTTCACCCTGGGTGTAGGATTACGGCTGAATGTCTTTTCGCTGGACTTCGCCTACCTGGTACCCACCAACGGGAAAAACAGTCCCCTGGCCAACACCCTGAGGTTCACCCTGGGATTTGAATTTGCCGACTAAATAATCTCCTTTCTCCATGGATTTCCGGATCGGATTCGGATACGATGTGCACCGTCTTGAATCGGGAATCCCCTTCCGGCTCGGGGGTGTTGATATTCCTCATGTAAAGGGCGCCCTGGGGCACTCCGATGCCGATGTACTCATCCACGCCATCTGTGATGCACTGCTGGGTGCTGCAACCCTGGGTGACATCGGCACCCATTTCCCCGATACTGATCCTGCCTACAAAGGCATTGCCAGTACCCTGCTGCTTGAAAGGACCATGGCCCTGCTCAGGGAACATGGATTTGAACTGGGGAACATCGATACCACCATCTGCCTCCAGGAACCCAAAGTGAAATCCTATATCCCCGGAATGCGTAAAGAGATCGCAAGGCACCTGGCAGTGGATGAAGGAATGGTATCGGTAAAGGCCACCACGGAAGAGAAGCTTGGGTTCACCGGAAGGAAGGAAGGTGTCGCAGCCTATGCTGTGGCATTGGTGAGGCATGCACCCTAGGTACCGGTCATCTCATTTAGACCATTTTTAGATAGCTCCCTCCCGGGAACCGATCCTATTGCCCGGTGGTTTTTTATACATATATTTGTTGTTAATTAAATAACAGAAGTCTGTTGAAGAACGGTAAAACAGTGGTCCTGGGCGCAAGCCCCAATCCGGTCAGGTTCTCACACAAAGCGGTGAAGAGCCTTTTGCGGCATGAGCAGGAGGTTGTAGCCGTCGGATTCAAGGACGGGCTTATCGCCGAACAGGAGATTCTGGTGGGAAGGCCTGATATCAAAGATGTGCATACCGTATCCATCTACATCGGTTCTTCCCGGCAGGCGGATTACTACGATTATATCATCTCCCTGAAACCCAAGAGGGTGATCTTCAATCCAGGCACCGTCAATCCCGAATTCATGGGCCGGCTCCAGAGGGAAGGCATCGAACCTGTGAATGCCTGCATGCTTGTATTGCTGAACGACGGTGAATACTGAGTCATCCCCTTAAAACCGCAACTTTTTAATCAACCCGTCATCCACCAGGCTGGGCAATGTTACCTGCAGTCCGGCCGTACGCTCCATCTCCCGGCTGATGGCATCGATGGCTCCCCGGTTCCGCGCCCAGCTCCTGCGGGCAATCCCGTTGTTCACATCCCAGTGCAGCATCATCTCCAGGCGCCTGTCCGCCTCTTCGCTCCCATCCAGGAGCATACCGAATCCCCCGTTGACCACCTCTCCCCAGCCTACGCCGCCACCGTTGTGCAGCGATACCCACGTGGCACCGCGGAAAGCATCCCCGATCACGTTCTGTACCGCCATGTCGGCCGTGAAACCGGATCCGTCATAGATATTGGAGGTCTCCCTGTAAGGGGAGTCTGTTCCCGATACATCATGGTGGTCACGCCCAAGCACCACCGGGGCTGAGATCCTCCCTTCCCGGATGGCCGCATTGAAAGCCCTGGCAATGGCGATCCGGCCCTGGCTGTC
Organism: uncultured Bacteroidota bacterium; assembly: GCA_963793455.1. Lineage (GTDB taxonomy): Bacteria > Bacteroidota > Bacteroidia > Bacteroidales. Next base: position 179,320 of record CAWCAK010000002.1, on the reverse strand, counting down.
GGCATAGAGGATCCTGGCCTGGGAACCCACCACCAGGTGGTGGCTTTCGGCCTCCCTGATCCAGTGGATATTGTCTTCCAGCTGCCCTTTGATATCCGCAGGTACATGGGCTGAAATCTTTACCAGCTCCTCCATAGCGATCCGGTCTGTAACGGCCAGGTCCCCCGGGTCGGAGGAGGTACAGACCCACCTGAAGGGTCCGAAACCATAGTCGAAAAAGAGGGGCCCCATGATGGCCTGCACATAGGACTGGTAACGGTAGGTTCCGTCACTGCTAAATATATCTGCTCCTGCCCTTCCCGACTCCAGCAGGAATGCATTGCCGTAATCCCAAAAATACATCCCCCTTTCACACATCCCGTTTACCGCCTTCACATGCCTTTTCAGGGAAGCATACACCGCCTCCCTGAACTTCTCCGGCTCCTCCCGGATCATGCGGTTTGCCTCTTCAAATCCCATCCCTGCAGGGTAATAGCCCCCGCTAAAAGGATTGTGGAGGGAGGTCTGGTCCGAACCCAGGTCCACCGGGATCCCCTGGTCCAGCAGGTATTCCCAGAGATCCACCACGTTCCCCTGGTAGGCCAGTGAAACCGCCTCCCTTGCCTGGCGGGCCTGTTCCAGGCGTTCAGCCAGCCGGTCCAGGTCCCCGTACACCTCATCCACCCATCCCTGGGAATGCCGTGTTTGTGCAGCCTTGGGATTGACCTCTGCCACCACGCAGATCCCTCCTGCGATCACAGTGGCTTTTGGCTGTGCACCTGACATGCCCCCCAGGCCCGAGGTAACAAAAATCCTTCCCGCCAGGCTCCCGTCACCCTTCAGTTTCAGACGGGCAGCATTCAAAACCGTGATGGTGGTTCCATGAACAATGCCCTGTGGACCGATATACATGAACGACCCTGCAGTCATCTGGCCATACTGGGTCACACCCAGCGCATTCATGCGTTCATAATCATCCTGGCTGGAGTAGTTGGGAATCACCATCCCGTTGGTCACCACCACCCTGGGAGCCTCCCGGTGCGACGGGAACAGCCCCAGCGGGTGGCCCGAATAGAGGACCAGGGTCTGCTCATCACTCATTTGGGCCAGGTATTTCATAGTGAGCCGGTACTGGGCCCAGTTCTGGAAGACCGCGCCGTTGCCCCCGTAGGTGATCAGTTCATCAGGGTGTTGTGCCACCGCATGGTCCAGGTTGTTGGAAAGCATCAGCATCATGGCCCCGGCCTGGGCTGATTGATGGGGGAATGCATCCAGACTCCTGGCAGTGATCTCATAATCAGGCTTGTATCGGTACATGTAGATCCTCCCATACTGCTCCAGTTCTGCGGCAAACTCCTGTGCCAGGAGGGCGTGGTGCACCACGGGAATATACCTGAGAGCATTGCGAACGGCCAGTTTTTTCTCCTCCGGGGAGAGGATCTCCTTTCGCCTGGGCGCATGATTCAGGGAGGGATCATATGGTTTCACGGGGGGAAGGAAGGCGGGGATGCCTTCCAGGACGGCTTCTTTGAATGCTTTTGGATCCATGATGTTTCAAAAGTACAAATATGGGTTGTCTCTTTTATCGAATTTCCACCGATATTTTACCGTTCATACTGAAAGGGGTGTGACTTTTGCTAATTTTGAATGTTAGGAACTAAAAAAAAATGTGACATGAACAAGAAATACAGGGTTTGGCTCATCATCGGAGTTATCGTGCTCCTGGCTGTCATCTGGGGCGTGAAGAGGTACAATGCATTTGTAACCCTCGAAGAGGGTGTGACAGGGCAGTGGGCCAATGTTGAAAATGTATACCAGCGCAGGGCCGACCTGATCCCCAACCTGGTGAATACAGTGAAAGGGTATGCCGATTTCGAGCAGGAGACCCTGACCCAGGTGATCGAGGCACGGGCAAAGGCTACCAGTGTAACCATCGATCCGACCAACCTGACTCCCCAGTCGCTGGCTGCTTTCCAGCAGGCACAGGACGGGCTCTCTTCTGCACTGTCAAGACTGCTGGTAACCATTGAACGTTATCCCGACCTGAAGGCAAACCAGAATTTCCTGGCACTCCAGGACCAGCTTGAGGGTACTGAGAACCGGATTGCTGTGGAACGCCGCAAATTCAACGAGATCACAAGGGGGTACAACACCTCCATCAGGAAGTTCCCGGCCAGCATTGTTGCCGGAATCTCAGGATTTGAAAAGAAAGGTTACTTTGAAGCCGTTGAGGGAAGTGACACTGCACCGGTAGTTGAATTTTAAACTGGAATGGTATGATTGCTGCAAATTTCTTTTCCGTGGAGGAAAAAGAACAGATCAAAGCTGCGGTCCGTGAAGCGGAAAAAGACACCTCAGGGGAGATCAGGGTCCATATTGACAACCATTGCAAGGAGGATGTGCTGGACAGGGCTGCCTGGTGGTTTTCCCGCCTTGAGATGCACAAAACCGAAAAGCGTAACGGGGTGTTGTTCTACCTGGCTGTGAAGGACCGCAAATTCGCCATTATCGGTGATGCCGGGATCAACTCCGTTACCCCCGACAATTTCTGGGATACCATCAAGGAGAAGATGCTGGATTTTTTCGGGGAAAATGAATTCGCACGGGGGCTCAGCGAGGGAATCCTGATGGCGGGGAAGGAACTGAAGTCGCAATTCCCGTACCAGGAGGATGATGTGAACGAATTGTCGGATGAAATTTCATTTGGAGAATCATGAGAGGAAAGCCAACTATATTGCTCATTTGCATCATGTTGCTTTTTACCCTCCCGGTGAGGGCACAGGACCAGCTGCCTGTTCCGTCAAGCCCGGGATCCTGGGTAAATGACTATGCAAACCTGTTCAGCCCGGACCAGGAGAGACAGCTTGATGAGAAGCTGAACCGCTTCGAATACAGGAGCTCCACCCAGATTTTCGTGGTAACCATCGATGAGAACAACGGGATGCCTGCTTCCATGCTGGCCCCTATGATCGGCGAAGCCTGGGGGGTGGGACAGAAAGGAAAGGACAACGGTATGGTGGTCCTGGTGGACATGCAGGACCGGGATATGTTCATCGCTACGGGGTACGGCAACGAGGAGTATATTACCGATGCCGTGGCCGGACAGATCGTCAGAAATGAGATCATTCCCGAATTTAAAAACGGTACATATTACGCCGGTATTGATGCGGCCACGAATGTGATGATCTCTTTGCTGGAAGGACAATTCACGCAAGATCAGTACAGGCAACAACACGCTGCAGGCAGGGGCTCCGCCATTGCAGGACTGATCTTTATGATCATCATGTTCTCCCTGATCTTCGGGGGCGGAAGAAGGCGAAGTGCAGGGATCGGAAGAAGCAACCTGCCCTTGTGGCTCGCCCTGGGTATGCTGTCCGGGGGCAGGCATTCGGGCAGCTTGGGGAATTTCTCCTCGGGAAGCGGGGGCTTCAGTGGCGGAGGAGGCTTTGGCGGATTCGGTGGCGGAGGAGGTGGCTCCTTCGGTGGAGGCGGCGCAGGCGGCAGCTGGTAAAATATGCTAACTTTGGGTTTTAACGCGCGCCCATGGACCACATTCGCATGACATGTTTCAGGGTCCCTGCCTGGCTGATCCTGTTCTTCCTGATCGTTTCTGCCCATGCCCGGGAGCCGGTTCATCCGGCCGGGCAGACCGGGCCGGAAACAATGCAGGGTACCAGCCGGCTGAAGCTGGTCTTCACAGGCGACATCATGGGACACGACACCCAGATCGCTTCGGCCCTGGCCACTGGAAAATCAGGGTATGACTACCAGCCATGCTTTCAGTACCTGGCCCCTTACCTGCAGGATGCAGACCTGGTGATCGGGAACCTGGAGGTAACCCTGGCAGGCCCCCCGTATAAAGGATACCCCCAGTTCTCCAGTCCGGATGAACTGGCCGATGCCCTGAAAACAGCAGGATTCCACATCCTGGTCACTGCCAACAACCATGCCCTTGACCGCGGAAGGAGTGGACTTGAACGAACCCTCGGTCAACTCGATGCCAGGGGGATCCTCCATACAGGCACCTTCACCGATGACCGGTCCCGTTCACTGACCTACCCGCTGGTGGTGGAAAAGAACGGGATCCGGATCGCACTGCTGAATTACACCTACGGGACCAACGGGCTGAAGGTGAAGCCACCCTCCATTGTGAACCGCATTGACACGGCTGAGGATCCAGGCCGACCTGCAGAAGGCAGCCACAGCCGAACCCGATTTGATCATCGTCACCATGCACTGGGGATCTGAGTACGAAAGAACTGAAAATGAAAGTCAAAGGGAACTGGCCCGTTTCCTGTTCGGGAACGGGGCCGATGTGATCATCGGTTCCCATCCCCATGTGGTACAACCGGTCCATGGCACCGGTAAAGGGGACCTGGTGGCCTACTCCATGGGGAACCTGGTCTCGAACCAACGCGACAGGTTCAGGGACGGGGGGATTGCTTTTGAACTTGAACTTGAAAAGGGCCCCGGTGGCACCCGGGTGGCCGGTCATGCCTTCCTGCCCCTCTGGGTGTATAAACCACAGACAAGAAAAGGCACCATGTTTACACTGGTGCCTGCAGCCACGCCTCCATCCACTTTCACCTCAATGCCTATGACATCAGACGATGTGGTCAGGATGAAGCAATTTCTGGAGGATACCCGGGCGAACCTTGCCGGAACCAGGGAGGTGGAACCCTACTGGCTCAAGTAGCTGGTTCCCCGGTAAGGAAAGCCTACACCCCCTCTTCGCTCATCTTGGAATCCACCAGGATCCGTCCGCAGTATTCGCAAACGATGATCTTCTTCCTGGAGGCAATATCCAGCTGGCGCTGGGGCGGGATTTTGTTGAAACAACCACCACATGCATCCCGCTCCACTGGGACCACGGCAAGACCATTGCGGGCATTTGCCCTGATCTTCCGGTAGGCTGTGGTGAGCCTTGACTCGATGATCCCTTCCAGTGTTTCCGATTTCTTTTCCAGGACCTCCTCCTCTTTCTTGGTCTCATCAATGATATCATCCAGCTCCTTCTTCTTGTTTTCCAGGTCCAGTTTCCGCTCCTCCAACACCCCGGTGGACTCACCAATCACCACCTTCTTCTCTTCGATCTGGGTTGTAAACTCCCTGATCCGCTTCTCGCACAACTCGATTTCAAGTGTCTGGAATTCAATCTCTTTTGACAGGGAATCATACTCCCTGTTATTCCTTACATTGTTCTGCTGCTCTTCATACTTCTTAATGAGATCCTGGGCATTCTTGATCTCCTGGTTCTTTCCACTGATGGATTTCTCAAGGCTCTCAATGTCCTCGTCGTATTTCGAGACCCTGGTCTGCAGCCCTTCAATCTCATCTTCCAGGTCCTGTACCTCCAGGGGAAGTTCCCCGCGAAGGATCTTTATTTTATCAATGGCAGTATCAATCAGCTGCTTGTCATACAGTGCTTTCAGCTTTTCAGCAACTGTCATTTCAGCAACCTCTGCACTTTTCTTTGCTTTGGCCATGTACTAAAAGTATTTAATTGGATTTGTGTCTGTTTCTGATAATCGGATTGCAAATTTAGGGAATTTTTTCTTAAGTAGTTCATAAAAAAGTTCCCGGGTAAACTGCTCACTTTCAAAATGCCCGATATCCATCACCACAATCCTGCCATCGGCATCAAAGAACTGGTGGTATTTGAGATCGCCGGTGATAAAAACATCTGCACCCGACCCGATGGCCTTCCCCAGCAGGAAACTGCCGGCCCCGCCACACAGGGCCACCCGTTTTACAGGATTCCCCTTCAGCATGGAGTGCCTGATCACAGGTACCCCGAACCGGTCTTTCACGAAATTCAGAAATACCGTTTCGTCCATGGGATCCTCCAGGTCACCGGTCATTCCCATGCCTGCCACGGCTGACCGGTTCTCGAGAGCGTAGATGTCGTACGCCACCTCTTCATAGGGATGTGCCGCCACCATGGCCTGCACCACCTTATCCACCCTGTGGGCCGGAACAATGGTCTCCACCCTGGTTTCGGGTTCCTGGTGCATCTCCCCGGTCTTCCCCACGAACGGATCGGTCCCCTCCAATCCCCTGAAAGTCCCCTTTCCCTCCAGGTTGAAACTGCACTGTTCATATTCCCCCACTTGTCCTGCACCTGCCCTGAACATAGCCGAGCGGACCTCCTCCATGTGGTCGTGGGGAACGAAGACTGCCACCTTCTTCAGCTGTCCCTTCATGGGATCAAGAATCCGCTGGTTGACCAGTCCCAGCCTGTCTGCCATGGTCCTGCTGACCCCTTCCGGGATAGCGTCCACATTGGTATGTCCACTATAGATGGCAATCCCTTTCCGGATGGCTTCAGCCACGATCCGCTGGGAAGCATTTTTGCCTGTCAGTGATTTCAGGCCGCCGAAGATCACCGGGTGGTGTGAAACCACCAGGTTGAATCCCAGGCGTGCTGCCTCCTCCATCACCTCTTCGGTCACATCCAGGGTGATCAGGATCCCGGTTACCTCCATCTCACGATCACCCACCTGGAGACCTGAATTGTCGTATTCTTCCTGGAATGAAAGCGGCGCCAGGTCTTCCAGGAACCTGGTAATCTCCTTCAACTGTATCATGTGGTATGATTTGATCCCTGATCAGGACCAGGTTTACAGGCTCTCCCCGACATCCAGGAGCATCTCCTTGATGTTCTCCAGGGATTTGATGATCTCAAAATTGTGTTCCGTATCCTCCTTGTTCTCCTTCATCTTCTTCTGGGCTCCCTTCAGGGTCATCCCGTTCTCCTTCACCAGGTGGTAAATGATATGGAAATTGTCAATATCCTTCTGGGTGAAGAGCCGGTTGCCCTTTTTATTCTTCTTGGGCTTGATGATATCAAACTCCTTCTCCCAGAACCGGATCAGGGAAGTATTGACATTAAACATACTGGCCACCTCCCCGATGGAGTAGTAGAGTTTCTCAACTTTCGTTTCCTTGTAAGGCATACCGGTCAGTTTACTTAAAAAACAGGATCCAATTTAAGAAAATCGGACCAGAAATCAAATCCGCAGCCACTTACCTTCGCCGCAAGGTACCATCTTCTCCGATGACCAGGTCCTGCCCTGGAAAATCGGCCTCGGTGAGCTCCTTCAGTGTGTGGATAACACGCGAGGAGGGATCAGGCCTGGGTCCTCCCTCCCCAGGCTGGTAAACGGGTACCACCTCGCCGGAAAGGAACCTTCCTGCCGGACCGGTGTTCACTTTAACAATGGGGGCAATACCGTTGGGACCCCTCAGGTTAAACCGCCTGTAGGTGGCAAAATTCCCCAGGCTGTAACAGATCAGCCGGTCACGGTACAGTTCCACCGCCCTCGTCACATGGGGCCCGTGCCCAAAGACCACATCCGCCCCTGCATCCACCACATCGTGGGAGAAGCGGTAAACGCTGCCCCTGTTGTATCCCAGGTATTCCTCGTCACCCCGCACCACATGCTGGTGATCCTTCCCCTCCCCTCCGCCATGAAAGGAGATGATGACCACATCGGCCAGGGAATCGAGCATGGCGGTGATCTCAACTGCCCTTCCGTAGTCCTTCAGATCCGAGGTCCCCTTGTTGGGTGCGAAGGCTGCAAAACCATAGGTGATTCCTTCCTTTTCAAAAACGGTCCACGGGTGGGTCACGAATCCTGCAAAGGCAATTCCCACCGAATCGAGCAGTGCTGCGGTGGCTGCCCTGCCCTTCTGACCGAAATCATTCACATGGTTGTTGGCCACACTCACCACATCATATCCCGCCTCAACCAGGCAGCCGGCAAAATGATCGGGCATCCGGAACACATAGCAGCGGGTGGTATCCTTGCATTTTTTAGGGGTCCCCCCTTCACTGCAGAACACCCCTTCCAGGTTCCCGAACAGCAGGTCGCCCGATTGCAGGATGTGGTGCACCGGTCTGAGCAGCGGTGAGCAGTCAGCTCCGGGCGGAAGGTAGGTCGCCGAAGGATAGTTGGTCCCCAGCATAATGTCGCCCGTGCCAATAATGCAGATGGTATCGGGTAAAACAATGGTATCGGGTATGATGATGGTGTCAGATGGAAGGATCGTATCGGCTGAAAGGATCGTATCGGCTGGAAGGATCGTATCGGGTTGCTGGGCGAAAAGAAATAACCCGGGAATCAACAGGAAAAAAACAGCCACCCCTCTTCTCATTGCCTGCATCAGCAATCAGTTGATATCAAAGGAGGGATCGGCCCTGGACAACATGTCGATCATCCGGTCATACTCCTCGGGCGACAGGTCGTTGGCATAATAGTTAATGGGATCCGTGGGACGGCCATTCACATGCACTTCATAGTGCAGGTGTGGTGATTTTGAAAGCCCTGTACTTCCCACCTTACCGATCACCTCGCCCCGCTTCACCTGCTGTCCCGGTTTCACCAGCACCTCTTCACAATGGCCATAGAGCGTCTGGTACCCGAAACCGTGATCTAACAGGATCTTTTTGCCGAATCCCCCGGCCCGGTACCCCGCCTGTAGTGCGACACCATCTGCCGTGGCATAGATGGGTGTTCCCCGGGGGGCTGTCAGGTCGATCCCTTCGTGGGGCCTGACAACCTTCAGGATAGGGTGGAAACGCATGCCAAAAGAGGATCCGAAACGGGTCAGGTCCTTTGAACTCAAAGGTTGAATGGCAGGGCGCGCTGCCAGCCGTTCCTCCTTGGTTCCTGCCATATCAACCACCTGGTCGAAGGAGGTGGACTGAACCACCAGCTTCCTTTCGATCCGGTCGATGTTGCGGTTGGTTGTGATAAGCAGCTCCGCATACTTGTATTTCCTGAGGGGGGCATATTTCTGAGATCCCCCCACACCCACGCTCCGCTGTGTGGCAGGCCAGGGGTCCTGTTCAAAATAGACCCGGTAAATGTGGTCATCTTTGTGAGCCACATTCTGAAGTATGGATTCGTACAGGTTGAAATCCCTGTTGAAAAGTTCCAGTTCATACACCAGCTGTTGTTGCTCCACCTCCAGGGTCTCTGTCCGCGGTGAGATGCTGTGCTCGTCCCGGATCACCAGGATACCGGAGCCAAGAAGCAAGGCAAATCCCATGAAAAGCAAGAACCGGAACAACTTCTGTCTCCCGGTTGCCGTGATTCTCTGGTATGATAGGGTTTCAGGATTAAATCTAAATCGGTCCATTGAATGCAATATACAAAAAAGTGTTGTTAATCAAAAGATTGACCCGACATCATGGAGATCAGGATCAGCTGGTCATACTCCAGGGGCGTCAGCTCCAGGAAAAAATAGTTGATGGGATTGACCGGCTCACCATTGAGACGCACCTCGTAATGCAGGTGCGGTGCCACACTGAGACCTGATTCCCCAACGGTCCCGATCTTCTCACCCCTTTTCACCCGGTTTCCGTTCCTCACCCCCAGCTCATCCATACAGGCATACAGGGTTTTGTATCCGTACCCGTGATCGATCACGATCCGGTTTCCCAGACCCCTCCCCGACCGGGTCACACTTTCAACCATCCCGTCGGCTGTGGCTTTAACCTCAGTTCCCACAGGTGCTGAAAAATCGATACCCGTATGCATCTTCATGATTTTATAGATGGGATGGATCCGGTGGCCATAACCCGATGCAATCAGGGTAAAATTCGGATTATCAATGGGTTGAATACCCGGAATAGCGGGCAACATCTCCAACCGGTTCTCCCCCTTGATCATCAGTACATCATACATGGAGGCAGTTTGATCGTTATGAACCATCAGGGAATCGGACTTGTGGGCTGTATAATAAACCACCTCCTCAATGGTGCTGCGCAACAGGTTCTGGTAAGTAACCTCCGAACTCTTCAGCTTGCCCGGTTCAACGGGTTCGGTCTCAAAAATCACCCGGTATATATCCCGGTCTATCTGCTGGATCTCCTGCATCACAGTATCCACCCGCTGTTTTCTCTCACTCATGGCATCATACTGTTCCTGGAGCATCTCATTCTCCCTCCTGATCTGCCGCTCCCTCGGTGTATCGAAAAAGAGCGAATAGACCACATTCAGAAGGATGGCCACCACCAGGATGGCCATCACATAGATCGCCACACGCCAGATACGTGCCCCAAGGCTGTTATCCAGCTTGTCGTAATGAAGGTCTTCGGGATTGAATTTGAATTGCGTCCTGGGCATGCTGCGAAAATAACAATTTATTTCCGCAACCTTCCAATCTATGAAAGGGAAGGATTATTTCTGGCTCATGGCGCTGTGGCCTGGTAGGATCCAAGGGGCTGGACCGCCTTCGATGCAAGCAGGCTGTACTCATCCGGAGAGAGGTTCTCGTAGAAGAAGTACATGGGATTCACCGCCCGTCCGTTCTTCCGCACCTCATAATGGAGATGTGGCCCCGTGGAACGCCCGGTACTGCCCATGCTTCCCAATACCTCACCCCGTTTGATCTCCTGTCCGGGTTTCACAAAAATATCATTCAGGTGGGCATACCGTGAGGTAAATCCGAATCCGTGGTCAACCAGAACCTCCTTGCCATATCCGTGCCTGTTGAAATGGGCAGCAATCACCGTTCCGTCACCGGTGGCATGAATATTCAGTCCGTAGGGTCCGGCCAGGTCGATACCATGGTGGGCGGTACGCCGGTGGGTAAAGGGATCGTTCCTGTAGCCATAGGAGGAGGTCATCCAGTGGGGATCACCCGATGAAATGGGATTGATGGAGGGTTTGCACGCCAGGAACCGCTGGTTGGTAACAGCCTCCTCGTAGACGTTCTCCAGGCTGCTGGACTGTATCTTCACCCGGTTGGAGATCTTATCGATGTGTTCCGACACATTCCTGACCAGGCCAGGTTCGCGGATGTTGCGCAACTGGATATAGGGTTCTGATCCTCCCGTACCCGCTTCCCTGATGGATGCCGGAACCGGTTCCAGGTTCAGAATGGCCCGGTAAAAACGGTCATCCCGGTTCCTCAGTTCCATTAACTGGGTGTCGACCTGCCGGAGCCTTGTACTCAGTGACATATAATCGGAACGGAGCTGGGTATTCTCCCGCTCATAAATGACCTGCCTGGGTGTGGGGTAAAACCTTTCGAATCCAAACCTTAAAACCACCGCCAGGGCGATCAGACCCAGCCCGAGACCAAGGATTGTACGGAACTTTTGGCTCCGCGACATCCTAACACGTTCAATACGAAGTGTTTCAGGGTTTAAGAAGTATTTTCGACCGAACAGGTTCATCATTCTAAGCGCTAAAAATAAAAAACCACACTTAATCTCGCAACTATTAGTCAAAAAAATTATTTTTGCTCCTCTAAGGCATTTTTTACGTAACTTTCATATCCGGGTTACGTTTTGTAGCCAAAATTTTTTTGACGAATGAATTCCCAGGAGATACGAACTGCATTTTTAAGCTATTTTAAAGAGAAGAATCACAAGGTGGTTTCCTCCGCCCCCATGGTGCTGAAAAACGACCCCACACTCATGTTCACCAACGCGGGGATGAACCAGTTCAAGGACTATTTTCTGGGGAACCGGCAACCCGAAACAAAAAGGGTCACCGATACACAGAAATGCCTCCGCGTAACCGGCAAACACAACGACCTGGAGGAGGTGGGTCATGATACCTACCACCACACCATGTTCGAGATGCTGGGGAACTGGTCATTCGGGGACTATTTCAAGAAAGATGCCATTCAGTGGGCATGGGAGTTCCTCACCGTCAGCATGAAGCTGGACCCCGGGCGTATCTATGCCACGGTATTCGAAGGAGATCCGAAGGATGGCACGGAACGGGACCAGGAGGCCAGTGACCTCTGGGGTGGGTTCCTCCCTCCGGAGCGCATCCTGGACGGAACCAAAAAGGACAATTTCTGGGAAATGGGTGAAACGGGCCCCTGTGGCCCCTGTTCGGAAATCCACCTGGACCTCCGGGACGACGCAGAGCGGGCTGATACAAACGGGGCTTCACTGGTGAACAGTGACCATCCCCTGGTCATCGAGATCTGGAACCTGGTATTCATCCAGTTCAACCGCAAAGCAGGGGGAGAGCTGGAAAATCTCCCGGAGAAGCACGTAGATACAGGGATGGGATTCGAGAGGCTCTGCATGGCAATCCAGGGAAAGAAGTCCAACTACGATACCGACCTGTTCCAGCCTGTTATAGGGGCCCTTGCTGAAATTACCGGCCATGCCTACGGATCAGAGGAATCCACAGATGTGGCCATGCGGGTGGTGGCTGACCACCTCAGGGCCATAGCATTCTCCATTGCCGACGGACAGCTGCCCTCCAACAACAAGGCCGGCTATGTGATCCGGAGGATCCTCCGCCGGGCCGTCCGGTACGGATTCACCTTCCTGGGGATGAAGGAGCCCTTTATGCATGACCTTGTCCCGGTGCTGGTTTCCACCATGGGCGAAACCTTTCCCGAGCTTGGGGCCGGTGCTGAAATCATTGAAAGAGTGATCCGGGAAGAGGAGCTCTCTTTCCTTTCCACCCTGGAGAACGGGATGAGGCTGCTGGACCAGCTCACAGAACAGGCCAGGGAGACAGGCACCAGCATCATCAGCGGGGATGAGGCCTTCAGGCTGTATGACACCTTCGGCTTTCCCCTGGACCTCACCGAACTGATCCTTTCAGAACAGGGCATGGAAGTGAACCGGGAGGCGTTCCAAAAAGGGATGGAGGCACAGAAAAACCGCTCCAAGCAGGCCGCAGAGACCGAATCGGGTGACTGGACCGAACTGCTTTCAGACGACAGGGAAGAGTTTGTGGGCTATGACTGGCTCTCCACCGAGGTAAAGATCACACGGTACCGGAAGGTGGTCACCAAAAAACGGGAGATGTACCACCTGGTGTTCAACATGACCCCCTTCTACCCCGAAAGCGGTGGACAGATCGGCGACCGCGGATTCATCCAAAGCGGAGACGAAAAGGTAGAGATCACCGATACCAGGAAAGAGAATGAACTGATCATCCACATCGCAAAAAAAATGCCCGCGGATCCCCTGGCCACTTTCACCGCGGTAGGTGAATAAGGACAGGCGCACAAAGACCGCAAACAACCATACTGCCACACACCTCATGCACCATGCACTGAGGGAGGTCCTGGGGGAACATGTGGAGCAGAAAGGATCCCTGGTGGAGCCCGATTACCTGAGGTTCGACTTCAGCCATTTCCAGAAGCTGACTGACCAGGAGCTGCGGGAGGTGGAACAGCAGGTCAACCGGATGATCAGGCAAAACAGCCCCATGGAAGAGCACCGCTCGGTCCCCATGAGCAAGGCACAGGAGATGGGCGCCATCGCCCTGTTCGGAGAAAAATACGGGGACACGGTCAGGGTCGTCAAGTTCGGAGATACCGTGGAATTGTGCGGGGGAACCCATGTGAAAGCCACCGGCCAGATCGGGATCTTCCGGATCTTCCGCGAATCCTCCATTGCAGCCGGGATCAGGCGCATCGAAGCCTTCACTGGGGAGACGGCTGAACGGTACATTGACGAACACATGGACATGGTCAGTCAGATCGCTGCCACTTTTGAGAAGCAGAAAGACCTGGTAAAAGCCGTGAAAGGGATGGCGGAAGAGAACAGCAAGCTCTCCAAACAGGTGGAACGCTTCCAGAAAAATGTGCTGGGGGTTATCGCCAAGACCCTGGAAAACAAGATGGAAAAGATCGGGGATACGCTCCTTGTGGCCTCCCGTATCGAAACTGACAACCCGGGACACCTCCGCGACCTCTCCTTCCAGGTCCGTTCCCGTTACCCCGGTGTTTGCCTGGCGCTTGGTGCCGAGGTGGGTGGAAAGGCGCATCTCTCGATGATGCTCTCCGATGCTGTTGTAAAGGATTTTGGTCTGAACGCCTCAACCATCATCCGTGAGATATCGAAGGAGATTCAGGGAGGTGGTGGCGGGCAACCCTTTTTTGCCACTGCTGGCGGAAAAAATCCCGCCGGGATCGATCATGCCCTTGAAAAAGCCAGGTCCATGATCGTGGAAGGGATCAGTTAGCCGGATCCTTCACGCATCTGACAGAGCACCCGTGGCTGTCCACACTATACCTGAACCTGCCAACCCCCGGTTCTGTGGCACCCAGTATGCGCACGAAGCAGTACCGGTCATCCCCTCCTGCAGTGGCTGACCAGAAATAGGCCCTGTCGTACAGGTTCATATATGCTCCAGCTGTATTGCGGTAACCGGCTCCCAGGCCGGTAAAACCGGATGTATTTGTGCCTTCCTCTGTGTTCCAGTGTTCTGCTTCTGTCGCTTTCAGCCGGTTCCCCACGGGGGATCCCCTCCAGTCCATCCGGGTGGCCGTGGACGGATCCATCCCCAGCACCACCTCCAGTTGTATCCACTCCGCATCACTTGGAATGTGCCAGCCATCCGGGCAAACACCCTGAATACCGCTTGGATTTGATTCAATGTCGCTTAATCCGTTCCTGGCAGCTGCACTGGTATACAAATATCCATAGGTATCCCCGAACGCTGAATCGTTGGCATAATAGCTATATGCCTTTTCACGGGAGGCCAGGTATTCCCAGTCCACCGTATCCGGGACATATTCAATGGCAGTTCCGTCCGCGTAATGCGTCACTTTCAGGTTTTCCGCCATCCACGTCTGTTCGCCGATGATCACTGTTTCATACACATTCCCGTCATGGTCGGTCACAGGATCTGCCCTGGTGGTGAACGAGACCGTATTGCCGTATCCTGTACCCAGGCTGTTTACTGCATAGGCCCGTATGTAATATGTTGTACCGGTGGTCAACCCGGTGACCTGGCTGGTGAAATTCCCGGTTCCGCTGCCATCTGTCGTATGATCGTCCGCAACCGTTGGATCCGGTAACGTACTCCAGCAAACCCCCCTCGCACTCACAGGAGCACCCCCGTCACCGCTCACATTTCCCCCCGACACGGTGGAGGTCCGGGTAGTGCTGCTCACCCCCCTTGTACTTACCCCCGGGGGCCCCGGAGGACAGTCAAGGGTAGCGAAATTCACCTGCGTACTGTATGCGGTAGTGGCATTATTGGTTGCATATGCCCTGACATAATAGGTGGTACCGCATTCCAGACCGGAAAACCCGCTGGTAAAACTTCCTGTCCCTGTACCATCCTCGGTGTGGCTGTTAATCAGCGTAGGATTCTGCGTTGTACCCAGGCAAACACCCCTGGCCACCACCCCGGCTCCCCCGTCACTGATGACAGTAACAGCGATCTTCACCGAGCTGAGGGTTATCTCTGCAATGGAGTCAATGGCCAGGACCGGGGCATCCACCCTCAGTGTGGTGAAGGAGCGCTGTTCACCGTAGGTGATCTCCCCGGAGACCTCGGCAAAAGCCCTGAACCAGTAGGTTGTATTGCTTCTAAGGCCGGCAATGGCGGCGTTGAATTCACCGCCTGAACCCTTCTCTCCCAGCTCCACCTTCAGGTTATTATCCACCGTGGGATGCTCCGTTTTAGCATAGGCGAACCCGTGCCGGTCAGCCGTAGATCCCTCCAGGTCCTCAACCGATCCGTTCAGTGTTGCCGTGTTGTAGGTGATCCCGGTTGCATCCCCGGTCTCCACCCTGACACCCATCTCCTGGCAACCCGTCACCATGGATATTGCCAATACAACAAAGGCTTTCAGGGATACATGGTTCCTCATGGAGAGTCAGTGGTTTTGGATGGGAGGTTTGAGATTTGGCTCCGAAATATACAAAAACAGGGCGACCATACCGCCATTAATACCCGGATCCAAAGCGGGTTTCGATCACCACCACCCCGTTGGCTCCCCGGGATCCGTACATGGCCGTCATGCCGTCCTTGATAATATCCACCGAACTGATGTCACAGGGGTGGACCCAGCCGATGCCCCCCTGGATGATGCCATCCACCACGGTGAGGGCCCTGGGACTGGATCCCCCGGCGGACCTGCTGCCCCTGATGAAGATGGATCCGCTGTTCCCGCTGTATTCGACGATCACCCCGGGGAACCGGCCTTCAATCAGTTCATACACATTCTCGTAATTGCAGAAATCATTGTTCTGGTGGTCCAGGTGGTTTACAGCAAAAGCCAGGTCCTCCTCCCGCATGTACCCATAACCTGTAGCGACTTTCCGGTTTTCCCCCTGATCCAGGAAAACAAGGTTAAGCAGCACGGTATCGGTCTGTTCGTTGAGCCTGAGGTTCACATCCCTGAATATCTTTGACCGGATCCGGACCACATCATTCTCCCTGCACTCTATGGCAAACCACCCTGATGAATCGGTCTCTACAGACGACTTTGCTTTTTTGGCAGTAACCTCCAGGTTGCTGACCGGATAGGCGTTGAATGCTGTCAGCCTGCCATGGAGCAGACGGGTCTGACCGGCCGAAATGCCGGCCATACATACCAGGAGTCCCAATGCAAGAATCAACCTCATGAAATCTCTAAGATAGAATTATTTTACCCTCATTTGCGCCTGTGCAACCTTTTGATCTGTTCTTCTCGGCTCACATTAATCCCGTATACACCTCACAGAAGCCCGAACTCGAAGTCATAATGGCTTTTTTCCACGTCCGCATGGTCCTTGTCAAGTTTGCGGGTCTCACAATAGATCTCAAAGAAAAATGTGGATGTATGGAATTGGCCCACACTGCCCAGTTCGCTGAAATCACCGGTATGGAATCGGAAACCACCGGGAAGGGCAGTAAAACCGCTCTCATTGGTGGCCCCGGTATTTGGGCTGTTCCAGTGTGAAGTCCCATCCTCCTTCAGCTTTCCCCCTTCATCGGTGCCGCGCCAGCCGGTCTTGTCTGCATCAGCCTGGCTCATCCCCAGGTAGATCTCCAATTCTTTCCACTCCACATCACTGGGAAGATGCCAGCCGTCGGGGCATACACCCTGGACACCGCTGGGATTGGAATCGCTGGATTCCTCCCCGTTCATGGCCCCGGCCCAGGTATAGAGCCCTCCATACACATCCCGGTTGGCACTGCTGTTGTCATACCAACAATAAGCCTTATCAAGGTAAGTCAGATCATCCCATGCGGATGTGCTTTCCACCAGCGGAATCGCTGTCCCGTCCGGATAGTGGGTGACCTTCAGGTTTTCAGCCATCCAGGTCTGATCGCCAATTTTCACAATCTGGTAGATATTCCCGTCAATATCGGTCAATGTCTCCGCCGGGGTGGTGAATGTAACCTCCTCGCCATAGCCGGTCCCGGCACTGCTCTTGGCATAGGCCCGTAGATAATAGGTCGTTTCGGGTGTTAGTCCATTGATGGCACTGGTGTAGCTCCCGGTACCACTTCCGTCCACGGTGCGGGGATGGGTATCGTTCGGGTTGGGAGAGGTGCTCCAGCAGACACCCCTCACGGTTACCTGGAGTCCCCCGTCATCGGTCACGTTTCCGCCGCCGGTGGCCGAGAATGGAGATATCACCGTCACGGAGGAGGTGGTTACTGTGGGTACCGGGCAATCGGCTGTTATAAAGGTCACCTCCGAACCGTACGCTGTCCCGGCTTCGTTGGTAGCGTATGCTTTACGTAATAGGTGGTACCGCATGAGAGTCCCGTGAGGTCGCTGGGGAATGCACCCGTCCCTCCACCCTCATCGGTGTGGCTGTCGTTGAAGGTCGGACCGGGCGAGGTGCTCCAGCAGATGCCCCTGGCAGAAACGGTGCCTCCCCCGTCACCGGTTACTTCGCCCCCTCCCGTGGCCGAATTCATGGTAATGTTGCTGATGGAGGCGGTGGTTACCGTGGGAAAATCCACAGGACATTCAGCGCTAGTAAACTGCCGTTCCTGACCATACGCCGTACCGGCATCATTGGTGGCATAGGCCCGCATGTAATAAGTGGTGTTGCATTCAAGGCCGGTCAACTCGCTGGTATAACTGCCGGTTCCGGTTCCATCGTTGGTCAAGTTGTCATTGGTTGTTGCTTCGGGTGAGGTGCTCCAGCAGACACCCCTGGCGGTGACTGCACTTCCTCCATCAGAGGATATATCCCCTCCCGCGGTGGCAGTGGTACCGGTAATGCCGGTGACCTCCGCGGTGGTCAGGGTTGGGAGGCAGGTTCCCGTGGTAAAAGTGACCTCCTGCCCGTAAGCGGTCCCTGCCGGATTCACGGCGTAGGCCCTGACATAATAGGTGGTATTGCAATTTAACCCGGTCATCTGGCTTGTGAAGACGCCTGTTCCGGATCCGTCCACCGTATGATCTCCAGAGAGGTCAGGATTGTTGGAAGTGCTCCAGCATACGCCCCTGGCTGTGACTGTTGAGCCCCCATCATCAGACACATTCCCCCCGCCCTGGGCTGAGGAACCGGTAATGTTATTGATGACAAAGGTGGAGACTACCGGAATGCCCGAGGGACAGTTGCCGGTGGTAAAAGTGACCTGGTCGCCGTAGGCAGTTCCCGACGTATTGGCGGCATAGGCCCTGACGTAATAGGTGGTATTGCAGGCCAGACCGGTGATAGCGCTCTCAAAGATCCCCGTACCGCTCCCGTCCACCGTATGGCCATCTGCAAATGTGGGATTCGTACTGGTGTTCCAGCATACCCCCCTGACAGTGACCGGTGATCCTCCCTCATCAGTCACGTTTCCACCGCCCTGGGCACCCGATTCGGTGATCCCGCTGATGGCGGAGGTTGTCACAACGGGCATTCCTCCACTGCATGCACTGGTGGTAAACTGCAATTCTGACCCGTACGCGGTCCCTGCACTGTTGGTGGCATAGGCCCTGACATAGTAAGTGGCCCCGCAGTTGAGCCCCGATAGCTGGCTTGCAAAGGTCCCTGTGCCACTCCCGTCAACGGTGAGGTTGTCACCGGTGGTCGGACCCGAGGAAACACTCCAGCAGACCCCCCTGGTGGTTACGGGTGATCCTCCTTCACCGGTCACGTTCCCCCCACCCAGGGCTGAAGTTTCCGTAATGGAGGATAAAGATGCCGTGGTCACTTCCGGTAAGCCGGCCCCACATGCAGCAGTGGTAAAGCTCTTCTGATCACCATAGGAGGTGCCCAGGCTGTTGGTGGCGTATGCCCTGATATAATAGGCTGTGGCACAGTCCAATCCTGACAACTGGCTTGTAAAGGTGCCTGTTCCGCCCGGTTCGGTGGTATGGGTACCGTATACGGTCGGATTCTGGGAAGTCCCGTAGCAGACACCCCTGGCAGTGATGGCCGCTCCCCCTTCATCTGTTACCACTCCCCCGCATAGGGCGCTGTTACTGGTCACATTACTGGCATCGGAGGTGGTGACCACAGGTATGTCCGTGGTGCAATCGCCCGTGGTGAAGCTCTGGACCTGGCCGTAGGCTGAACCAGTCGTGTTCGTGGCGTAAGCCCGGATGTAATAGGTGGTATTGCACAACAATCCCGAAAGCTGACTGGTGAAACTGCCTGTCCCGGTACCATCCTCCGAATAAGAACCCGAAAGTGAAGGATTGTTCGATGTATCCCAGCACACTCCTCTTGCGGTGACCGGGGAACCACCATTATCAGTAATATCCCCTCCCGTTCGGGCAGAGGTGGCCGTGATCGACTCCGCCGGTTTCGTAATAAGTGTGGGTACCGCCAGGGTTTTTGTGGTAAATGATCTCTGATCAGCATAGAAAGTGATACCGGACGCCTCTGCGTATGCCTTGATGTAATATTTCGTGCCCGGTGAAAGCCCGGTGATGGAATCCCTGTAAATGCCGGTTGTTGATCTTTTTCCAAGGCCCGACAGCTGGTCCGACACGGTCGGATTTTCTGTCAATCCGTAGCAGAAACCGTGCTGGTCCAGTTCACTGCCCCCCAGGTCTACAATATTCCCCTCGATAACACAATATTGATAGCCCACATCGGGAATTGCTTCGATGGTGACCTTGACCACTACCTCTTCCTCCGGATCGGTGCATGAAGCAACCATCAGGAGACCCAGGACCAGGGCCAGCTTCGAAAACCTGACCACCCCGCTGATAATTTCAACCTTTTTCATCGATTCAGTTTTTTCTATTCATACAAACAAGATATGCGCACGTTGAGTAGGCCGGGGGAGTTTCACCCCCAGCCTCTCACAGAACCGTACGTGACAGTCTCCCGTCATACGGCTCTTCCAGACAAACTTACACAGTAAATCCATAAGTCCAATGGACAAAAGTGTTAGGATACCACTTTATCATACGCTTTAGCCAGCCATATGACTTGGCATAAGTCCTGCAGCTTGTACTTCTTCCTGACCCATTTTGCTATCCGGACATTTAGCAATCTAAATACCCATTGCATTTCGGACAGGCGGAAGCGTCCAAAGTAATTGATCCAGCCTCTGATTTTTGGTGCAAGGTATTGGCTAAACTCTGGATGTCTTCCGACACCCAGTTATGTATAGATAACTTCCTCAGTTCACCGATGATCTTCTTCTGGCTCTTCATACTTATCGCTGGTCGATAACCCCAGAACTTTTCCCCGTTCGATTTCTCGCAGAGCCTGGGTTTAAAGGTAAATCCCAGAAAGTCGAAGGACACCGGGATGTCCTTCTTTTCCTTGAAAAACCTGGCGGTACGATAGCAGTATACTATCCTTGTCTTCTCCGGGTGTACCTCCAGTGAGTACTCCTTCAACCTTGCTTTCAGCTTATCCAGTATGAAGTGGGATTGCTCCATGACTTCTTGTGTGGATCACAATGTCATCAGCATATCTCTCGAACACGATGCGTGGCTGCGTATCTGCCAGCCACTGGTCAAAAGCCTCGTGCAGGTAGAGGTTCGCTAACAACGGGCTGAGCACCCCGCCCTGCGGTGTACCCTTGCTCCTTGTTTGCAGTTCCCCATTTTGCCTGCGTACCGGTGCTTTTAACCATCTCTCGCAATAGAGTAGGACATGCTTCTGATCCGTGTGCTTCCGCAAGATCGACATCATCCGTCCATGGTCTATGTTGTCAAAGAAGCCTTTGATATCCAGGTCTACTACATACCATCGCTCCCAACAGTTCCTTGCACACTGTTCAACGGCATCGTGGGCACTCTTGCCCGGACGATAACCAAATGAACTGGGATGGAACCTCGGCTCGACTGTTTTCTCCAGTTCTGCCCGGATCACCTCCTGTGCTACCCTATCCAAAACGGTGGGTACACCCAGCATACGCTTCTTGACTTTTCCCTTGGGAATGAGCACCTCCTTGACCGGTGGGGGAAAATAACTCCCGCTGGCAAGCCTGTTCCACAAAGGATACAGGTATTTACGTGGATTTGCATCGATCTGGTCGATCCCGACATGGTCTACACCCATGCCCTGACCGCCTTTCCTGATCCGCTTCCACGCCGACCATACCTGTTCTTTACTTACTGGTTGAGTCTTCGATTTTAACTCCTCAATCATCCTTGTCTGAAGTTGTTGCTCTCGTTAAAATCCGTCTGGTGAAGCCCTTCGCTCCATCCCCATTACAGGAACTTCTTCACTACTACAGCTTCATCCGCCACCAGACAATACCTCTCTACTTTTGGCCTCACGGGTTCTCCGCTTGTGCCGTTTCGATTTGCATTACTGTCTGGCTTCCACAGTTCCATAATCAAGCCCGTGTACAGTTCCTGCTGCCTGTATGCCGAGTGCCAGTGCAGGCAGTTTATCTCTCAGGTAACCCCTGCACTCTTCCCGGGACAGACTAAGTTCCCCCGGTTTCTGACACTGTCTCTATCAATTTCGACACCTCATCGGACAGTTCACTTTCGTTCAGCTCCTGCATACTCACCTGAAGTGCTTCTTTCAGCACCCCTTTTCCTTAACCGCTCAATACCTCTATCCTTAGATAAAAGCACCGTAAGGTGGTTTGACAGGTTCTCCTGATAGCCCCTGCCGGTGGATCAGCCCTGTAAGTTCTCCTGATGCTTCTAGATCGTGGTGAGTCCTCCTTGGTGTGCCCGTTCAACGGTCAAGGCTCGTTCCCTTCAGGATAGTCAGTGGCATCTTACAGCCCACCATCTTGATTATAGTTGGCTGATTAAGTTGTAAATGGTACAGTGCGCCTCCGTACCCTTAATCAGCGCCTGTGCACAACTCAGTCCTTGACGCAACGGACTGATAATCCATGGTACCTTATAAAAATATTCATCGGTAAACGACGAGTTGAAATCCAGCGGTTGTCGGCAAATGGCCCGGCAGTTCGGGAGAAACCTCTCACCGCCCGACCCAGAAAGATGGGAGATGAGTAGCATCTCGCATTTTCAGAACGAGTAACTTCACTATTCCACTGTATAACCGCCCGGAATGAGCAGTGAAACCACTCTCATTTGTGGCCCCGGTATTTGGGACTTTTCCAATGGGCTGTTCCTTCTCCTTTTAACTTGCCCCCATCATCAGTACCCCTCAATTCCATATCTCTGCATCCGACTGACTCATCCCCAGATTCATCTCCAACTCCTTCAACTCCGAATCGCTGGGCACATGCCAACCATCGGGGCAAACACCTTGCACTCCACTGGGATTGGAATCACTCCCCCCGGCACCATTCATGGCGGCTGCCCAAGTATACATCCCTCCATATGTATCCCGGTTGGTGGTTGAGTTGTCATACCAGCAATATGCCTTGTCACTGGACGTCAAACCATCCCATTGGCTGCCACCTGTGAATTCTGGATGCTGGTCCCATTCGCGAATTTTGTAACCTTGAGGTTTTCGGCCATCCATGTCTGATCCCCGATCTGAATGGTCTCGTAAACATTGCCATCAATATCAGTCACGGTATTGTCCGTGGGCGTGGAGAAAGTGACCTCCTGACCATAACCCGTCCCCGCACTATTTTTGGCATAGGCCATCAGGTAATAGGTGGTTCCTGGATCAAGTCCGTTGATGGCACTGGTGAAGCTGCCCATTCCGCTGCCATCTTCGGTACGGGGATGCGTATCGGTGGGATTGTGATTAGTGCTCCAGCATACACCCCTCACCGTGACCGTGGCACCACCGTCTGCAGTGACCATGCCCCCTCCTGTGGCCGAAATGGCCGACAGTACAGTTACCGCTGAGGTCGTTAGCGTGGGCACGCTGCAACCATTCGGTATTGAAAGTAGACATCAGCACCATAAATCGTGCCCGCCTCGTTGGCTGCATACGCCCGTACATAATATGTCGTGACCACATGCCAGGCCGGTCATCGCGCTGATATATGAACCGGTTCCTACCCCGTCGGTGGTATGGTTATTGGTGGGGGAGGGATTGGGAGAATTGCTCCAGCAGATCCCCCGGGCTGTCACGGTACCCCCGCCATCACTTGTCACGGTCCCTCCACCATACGCGGTGCTGGCGGTGATGTTATTAATGGCAGAAGTGGTTACCTCGGCGGTGAGACAGCGCTGATATCAGTGTTAAATGAGACCTGATCACCATAAGATGTCCCCGCGCTGGTGGTGGCATATGCCCGCACGTAATAGGTGGTATTGTTGGACAGACCCGTCAGTGCACTGCTAAAGCTACCTTCCCCGGTTCCATCCTCCGTTTGGCTGTCCAGGGTGGTGGGATTTTGCGAGATATTCCAGCAGACACCCCTGGAGGTCACCTCGTTACCACCATCGTCGGTCACGGTACCACCGCCCATGGCCGTGGTGGCCGTGATGTCCGTAATATCCATGGTGGTCACCGTTGCCTTACAGATTCCCGGAGGTAAAACTCACCTGAGAACCGTAGCCCGTTCCCGAGTTGTTGGTCGCGTAGGCGCGCACGTAATAAGTGGTGTTGCAGTCGAGTCCCGTCAGAAGACTTGTAAACGTGCCTCCACCCGTTGCCATCCGCGGAGTGTTGATCAGAAATATCCGGATTCTGTGAGGTGCTCCAGCATACACCCCTGGCCGTCACGGCCTCCCCACCGTCATCGGTCACGTTCCCGCCTCCTACAGCCGTGGATTCCGTAATGTTGCTGATGGCGAAGGTCGATACCACCGGGATGCCCGACGGACAGGCAGAAGTACCAAATGATTTCAGTTCCCCGTAAGCAGTCCCGGAGGAGTTGGTAGCATAAGCCCGAACGTAATAGGTGGTATTGCAGGCCAGTCCGACCATGTCACTATTGAAGGCCCCGGCCCCGCTCCCATTCTCTGTATGATTGTTCGAGGTCGTGGGATTTACAGAAGTACTCCAGCAAATCCCCCGGGCCGTCACGTCCGATCCGCCTTCATCGGTTACTGTTCCGCCTCCCCTGGCGGATGACTCGGTTACATCTCCGATGTCAGAGGTGGTCACCAAGGGCAACACACCCGAGCACGCATCAGTGTCAAATGATTGCTCCACCCCGTAGGATGTTCCTGAACTGTTGGTGGCGTAGGCCCTCACGAAATACCCGCTATTGCAGGTCAGGCCCGTGAGCTGGCTCGCGAATGCACCGGTTCCAGACCCGTTGATGGTATGATGGCCAGTTACCTCCGGGCTACCGGTGTTATTCCAGCACACTCCCCGTGCAGTAACAGAAGATCCCCCATCGTCGGTCACGTACCCACCACTGGTAGCTTCAGTTTCAGTCACATTGGTCACTGGCTGGGAGGTCACCGTTGGCAGGCCGGCCTCACAGCCGCTGGTATTGAAACTCATTTGTTCCCCGTAGGAGGTCCCAGCGCTGTTGCTCGCGAAGGCCCTGATATAATAGATGGTGTTGCAGGTGAGCCCGGTGATCTCGCTGGTGAAGGTTCCGATCCCACAGGTCTCGGTTGTATGCGTTCCGAAGATGGTCGGGTAAAGGGAGGTGGACCAGCAAATCCCCCGGGCCGTGATGGTCCCGCCCCCGTTGTCAGTGACCTTACCCGCGCATATAACCGATACATCCGTGATGTTGGCTATGGATGTGGTAGTAACCGTGGGCTTTACCACGTCGCAATACTGGGTGGAGAAAAGCTCAGATTGCCCGTAGCCTGTACCGGAAGCGTTGGTGGCATAGGCCCTCACGTAGTAGGTTGTATTACAGGAGAGCCCTTCGAGTTGACTCACGAAGCTACCTGTTCCTCCCCCGTCTGTTGAACGGTCCCCTGCAACGGTGGGATTGTCCGAGACATCCCAGCAAACACCCCGTTCAGTCACCATCGATCCACCGTGATCTGTCACATCTCCCCCACCCTTGGCCGTGGTGGTGCCAATATCCGTGATGCTTTTGGTGGTAACAACAGGAACCGCCGGGGGCTTGGTGGTAAAGGAGCGCTGTTCGGAATAGAATACCTTTTGGGACGAGAGTGCGTATGCTTTGATATAGTATTTCCTGCCACTTATCAGGTCCGTGATGGAATCCCGGTATACCCCGGTAGTGGACTTACTCCCCAGGTCAATTTTCTGGTCCTCGATGGTGGGATTCTCGACTATATCCAGGCAAAACCCGTACTCGTCAAGATCCGCTCCCCCCAGGTCGACCACCTTTCCCTCCACCACGCAATAATCGTATCCAATATTGGGATCGACTCGATCAACACCTTTACCTCCAGTTCATCCTCGATCTTTTTGCATGATGCCGCCAGTACCAGCGCGACAGCCAATCCGACCTTGGCATAATGTAACCATTTGTCTGAACTGAAAGTTTTAATCATCTTTTAATCTTTTAAGCATCTGATTGAATAACAGGGAAGGACACGAGCCTACAGATCGCAGAATATGTAGGATACATTCTATTATAGGGACACGAAGAGTCTTCAGGAGGATTTGGTGAACAGGTGTCATTGGAGTGGGGATGAAGGTTGATCCTATTTCACTTTGATGAAAATAAAATCCCCCCCCTGGTCTCCCACGTTCCTGATCTCGCCGAATTGTGGTGTGGTTTCACTGTTGTTGGTCACAGCCTTTTCCAGGCTGAAGAACAATTGCTCGGAAGAGATGTATTTCTGTTTGTTCTTCTTGAGTCGTTCGATAAGGAACCTGGTAAACTGGCTTTCGTCCGGTACCTCCTCGGAAAAAGATCCGCTGGTCATGGCTTTCCTGCTGGGGAATTCATAGAGGTTCTCAATGGACTCAGGAGCATCCGCAAAAGCTTTCCGGGTTTTGAAGATCGCTCCGCCAAAACAGGCATCTGTGATCAGCAATGTATGCTTTGTGTTCACCTCCTTGAGGTAATCCACCAGGGTGCTGTTCCTGAACCAGTCTGCCTTGCTGATCTTCCTGGCATCTGAGGGCAGCCAGTAGCCCACCTTGGGTCCCGGATCCCAGTAACCGTGGCCTGCATAAAAGATCAGCAGGTTGTCCTCAGGTGTGACCACCCTCGAAAGGTAATCCATGGCATAAATGATGTCATCCCGCCTGGGATCCTTCAGAAACTGGATATGCTCTTCCCTGAACATATAATCTTCCACGAGGACATCGTACACTTTTTGTGCATCTGAAATCGGAAAATCCAGGGAAATAATCGCCGGATCAGGGTAGTTGTTTACACCGATGATCAGGCCGTAATACTTTGATTCCTCCTGTTCAACAGCCTGCTGCAAGGGGAAAGTGAATCCCTTCGGTGGCGGGAGCATCCAGTCTTTTCGACCTTCTTCTCCGGTTTGAAGAATACCTTCCCGGTTCTGAATTCCTGGGCCTGAGCATTCTGGAAAACCAGCAGCATTGCCAGACATCCTATCATATGCATCATCTTCATAACCGTTACCTTCTAGGTGTGATTAAAATGTAACCCTGAATGAAAGCAGGGGGGCACCCGAGACAGGATCGTATCCCGACCCAAGGGAGATCCCCTGTGCGTGTGATCCCTTGTTCTTGCCGGTTTTCTGCAACCCGACAATGGTGGTCCATGCCAGGTCGGAGACCCAGATTGCGGCCGCAGTGAATCCCAGCACCTTGGATACCATATCCTGGGTCTGGTAGGTCTCCTTAAGGGATTGCCGTTCCTCGATGTCATGTTACGTCTCCTGACTCCAATTTCTGCTGGTTGTTATAGGCTGCATTGTTGAGGATAAAAGCACCCGCGATGCACCCATATCCCAGGCCGCCTTTGATCATATGAAGCTTCGAACCTGTTGCTTTGGTCAGTCCCCATCCCGGGTACACAGCCGACCGCCAGAGCAGGTCGATCAGCGAATAATCCACCTCTTCCTGGGGCATCTCATCTTTGGCCCGGTAGGAAATTTCCCCTACAATCTCCACAAAAATCCCTTCATCGACCGAAACCCCGTCCTTGGCATAGTTCCACATGATCATCTTGTTGGTTCCGCCGGAGACATTCTTCCCCACATCCCCGGTCAGAGAATTGGCCCGCAGGGATTTACCATCAACATCGGTGACCTCCAGATTGATCTTATACTGGTCATTCTCCTCCCCGTTCAGTATATCATAGCTGATCAGAAGAAATCCGTTCTGAAGCTTGATCTCCGGAGTTGAGAACTTCGGAACGGACTGCGCTTGTGCCTCAACAGGATCGCACAAAAATAGAAGCGCCACGAGCAAGGGTGCTAAGTATTGCATCAGGAAATAGGTTGATGTGGCTGATACGCAATATACAAAATTAATCCCTCGCTGTCAAAAAAAGAACCGTCAATCCTTACCTCAAAGCAATAATTGTCAATTCTTTATGACCACGATTATCTTACTCATTCCGGTATGAAATCCTGGTTATGGCGTATCCGCCGGAACCGATGTCGATCCTGCAGTAGTAGATCCCGGTTGGAAGGTGATTTCCCCGGGAATCCGAACCATCCCAGTGGAATTCGTGGGAACCCTGGCTGCATCCCTTTTGTTCCCTGGTCAGCAGGATCCTTCCATGGTTGTCGAAAATCCGGATCAACACGTTTGTCTCCACCGGCAATTCAACCCTGATCCTTGTTGTCCCGGAAAATGGATTGGGATAGCATTGGCACGAAAGTGGTTCCGGCGGACTGCTTCCTGATGACGAGGACGGGCCTTCAGACCGGTCTGCATGCTATCCCTCGAAGCGAACCAGGATGATGCGGTCATCATACCGGCGGCGTTCAAAACCCGTATAGAGGGTATCTCCGGGATCTTTTACCGGGAGGATGTAGACAGGATCCAGTGTGGCCTCCCAGCGATTCCCCTCTCCCGGGGCTATATCCACTTCCAGGTGCCCGTAGTGCCTCCCCCCGCTGATCAGGACATCATCTTCCCAAACCTCGGGGGAATCTGCATGGGCTATGAATGCCCGAAAGGGATTGTCAACTGTTTCCAGTGGTGCCCTGAGACCATCCCCGCCGGTTCCAACATCATAGAAATGAATGGTGTGGGGTACCGCATTCCCGTCGGACAGCAGCTCCTCCCCGGTGACCTCTGATCGCTCCCATAACTCGTCATGCCCTGAAAATACCGCTTCCACGCCGTACTTCATCAAAAGCGGGGTCAGCTCCCGCAGGGGGAATCCGGACCAGCTGTCCTGCTGCTGGTCAGAACCAGGAGGACGGCCATGAAGCCCGGACGAATAAGGTGCATGATGCACCATGACAAAGGTAAAGAGTGACGCCTTTTGCGACCGTTCCAGCTGCTCCTCCAGCCAGGAATACTGTGCGGAACCGGGCATGAAGTCAGGGGCATTCCCTCCCCCCGGATCATTTTCACCCAGCAGAAGGATGTTGGTATCCGTGCCGGAGGCGTTGGGACTGTTGTTGCATCCATCCAGCACGATAAAGGTGGCCGGTCCATAGGATAAGGTATAATACCGGCCTTCCTGCTGTTCATTTATCAGCATGATTGGCCGGGTATTCAAAGTAGGACAGGTACTTGCTTACTGCCTGTTCCGAACCTGGCTGGTCATACCCCTCCATGAGAGGCCCGTTATAGTATTCATGGTTCCCCAGGGCGGCCAGGAGGGGCACCCGGGCGGCCATCCCCATGCTTCCCGTCCGGGTGGCATTGTTCAGCCAGAATTCATCCCAGTCACGCTGCTCCCCGCCGCTCTCCACCAGGTCCCCGGCGATAAACACCAGGTCCGGCTCCCGGGAACGGATCGCCTCCAGGTTGTTCCGGTATCCCATGGCCTGGTCCACCAGGTAGGGCCTTGAGAATCCTGTCACAGGATCGGGCCAATCCGTGAATTTTCCGTGGGACTCGGGCTCGGTCTCTGAATCTGCATAGATGATGAACCGGACCGAAGTATCCCCTGCAGGTGCCGTGCGGAATTCCCCGTTGAACTGGGTCAGCCCCTGGATCAGGGTGTATTCATAGGTAGTGCCCGGCTCCAGCCCCTCCAGCCGCACCCGCTGGCGGTAAGGAACCGGCGGTGCATCTCCCCCGAAAAAACTGCTCTCCTCCCAATCCGGGTAGGCCAGTGCTTCTGCAAGGGCAGGAACAGGGTAAACCGTGGTAAATTCCCCGGTCCCTTTCTTCCGGTACATGAAGGTCCCCGGGTCACTGTCCCCGGTAAACCAGATCACCGACATGGCATCCGGCGCAGGATTCTGGAGGTAGGGCGGCACCCTGAAATCCTCCTGTCCCGGCACTTCCCTTCCGGCCAGAAGGGCAGCCAGGGAAAGAACAACCAGCCTGGAATATGATCCCATGAGGTAAATATAACAATCAGCCCCCGACTTAAGGGACTTTACAAACTTTACTAACTTTACGCCTCAGTTCCTTCGGTTTACAACTTTACAAACTTCCTGCTAGTGAGGAGCAACGCTGCGAACATGATGGCGCCGTTGACAATCAGCAGTTCGAATCCGAAATTGTAGCCATTGAAGAGCTGTTCGGAAAAGCGGCTGAGGAGGAAGGTGAGAACAGGGGAAAGAATGGCAAGCAGGGGGACCAGCCGGTCGCGTACCTGCAGGCGCGTGAAGAGCCCGAAAGCGTAAAGGCCCAGCAGGGGGCCGTAGGTGTACCCTGCCACCCGGAAGATGGCTGTGATGACATTTTCGTCGTTGATGGCCCTGAACAGCATGATGGTGAAGCCGAGGACAATGGAGATGCCCAGGTGCACCCACCGCCTTGTACGGGTGAGCCGCCGCTCCTCCATGCGCTGGCCCTCCAGGATATCCACTGTGAAGGAGGTGGTCAGGGCTGTCAGTGCAGAATCGGCACTTGAATAGGCCGCAGCCACCAGTCCCACGATGAAGAAGACACCCACCACCTGCGGCAGGTACCCGCCGGTGGCGATAAGCGGGAACAGGTCATCGGTGGCCTCCGGCATGGCAATGCCACGAAAAGCGGCGAATTGGATCAATACGGCCCCGAGAAAGAGGAAGACCAGGTTCACGGGCACCAGGGAGATACTCATGAGGTACACATTCTTCTTGGCTTCACGAATGTTCCTGCAACTCAGGTTCTTCTGCATCATATCCTGGTCCAGCCCTGTCATCACGATGGTGATGAATGCACCGCTCAGGAAATGCTTCACAAAGTGATTCTCCCTGTGCCACCCGTCAAACACCCAGATCCTGGCGGTCTCCCCCCCGGCCACCTGCCCGATCATCTCACCCAGGGAGAGGTCCATGGAACGGGTGATCAGGACAATGGAAACCACCACGGCAGTCAGCATACACACGGTCTGAAGGGTGTCGGTCCAGATGATGGTGCGGATCCCGCCCCGGTTCGTGTAGAGCCAGATCAGGGCAATGGTCGCCAGCACGGTCACCCAGAAGGGAATTCCCCACGCCCCGAAGACGGTCAGCTGGAGCACATTGGCCACCAGGAACAACCTGAATGACGCCCCTATGATCCGGGACAACAGGAAAAATGAGGCCCCGGTCTTGTAAGAGTGCCTTCCGAACCGCCCCTCCAGGTAGGTGTAAATGCTGGTGAGCTGCAAGCGGTAGTAGAGAGGCATCAGCACATTGGCGATCACTGCATAGCCCAGCAGGTACCCCAGCACCATCTGCATATAGGAGAACTGGCTGTCGGCCACCCACCCTGGAACCGAGATGAAGGTAACTCCCGACAGGGAAGCACCGATCATCCCGAAAGCCACCACATACCACGGCGACTTGCGGTCCCCCAGGAAAAAGGAGGCATTACCGGCATCTCTCCCCGAGATCCAGGAAATCAGTAACAGGAGCAGGAAATAGGCGATAATGACAGACAGGATCAGGGTGGAGGACATATGCTTTGATCAAATGCGCTCCAAATTTGACGAAATTGCAGGGATGTAGAAAATATTTAGTGTTATTTTTGATGTCCGCCTGTCACCTATGCAGCAAAACTATCCATCCAGGATCCTTGAAGAAGCCGTGGAAGAGTTCGCCACCCTCCCAGGCATTGGACGGAAGACCGCCCTCAGGCTGGTATTGCACCTGTTGAAACAGGAAGACCGGGATGTGGAACGGTTCGGGAACACCGTTCTCCGTATCAAATCGGAAATCATGACCTGTACCTCCTGTCACAACATCTCCGATTCGGAGGTTTGCCACATCTGCGCCAGTCCATACAGGGATAAAAAAACCATCTGCGTGGTGGAATCCATCCGGGATGTAATGTCCATTGAGAATACCCAGCAGTACACAGGGATCTACCATGTCCTGGGAGGCATCATCTCCCCCATGGACGGTATCGGTCCGGCCGACCTTACCATATCATCCCTCGAGGAGAAGGTCAGGGCGGGGCAGTGCAGTGAAATCATCCTTGCCCTCAGCACCACCATGGAGGGCGACACCACCAATTTCTATATTTACCGCAGGCTGAAGGAGTTCCCGGTGACGATCACCACACTCGCCAGGGGAGTTGCCATCGGTGATGACCTGGAATATGCCGACGAGGTAACCCTTGGCAGGTCGATCCTCAACCGCACAGTATTTGAGGATACATTTAAAAAAATCGAGTAATTTAGACAATCTCTAATGAAAATTGTACTGACAGGAATAATCAGCGGCATTGGCCGGTACCTGGTAATGGAATTCAAAAAGGTACCGGGGAACCACATGATAGGGATTGACAAGGCTCCCGTGGAGGAATTGCCGGAGGAGGTCAGCCGCTGCACTGATGAGTATTTTCAGTGTGACCTGTCTGATACAGGAAAAACAGAGGCCCTGATTCTGGAGATCATCAGCAAGAACAAGGACCTGGACCTGGTCATCCACAACGCGGGGATCAAGACATTCGGAAAGGTAACCACCATGGAGACAGGGACGATCATCGACACTTTGAACGTGAACACCCTCACTCCCATGATTTTTGCCAAATGGCTTTTCGAAGCCTTTGATTCCATGGTATTCATCATCATTGGATCGAACTCGGGCTTCCAGGCTTACCCCAATACCGCCATCTACGGGGCTTCCAAATCGGCAGTGAATACCCTTACCGAGGGGATCCGGGGTGAACTCAAACCCGGGCAGAGGCTTCATACCATATGCCCCTCGATCATCGCTACCGATGAATTCATCGGTGACCATCAGGGCAAAACCGGCAAGTTCAGGCAGCCGGAGGATGTGATGAGGGCCATCAAAAGAATCCTGGAAGGGAAGGAGAAACGGGTTATCGTACCGGTGATCAGGACCAAATGGAAGGTCAAGTATTTCCTGACCGGGATGGCCAAGATGACCAGGTGGTTCATCAGGTGGGATTAAGCAGCAAATCCAAAGCAGATGGAACTCAGGAACAACCAGTATGTGATTGATGGAATACCGGTGACCAGGCTGGCAGAAAAGCACGGTTCCCCGCTCTATATCTATGAAAGTGCCGCCATGGTGCGGCAGTACGAAAGAATCACCAACGCCTTCAAGGATGCCAGGGTGAGGATCAATTATGCCTGTAAGGCGCTGACAAACATCAATATACTAAAATTATTCCGGTCCCTCGGATCGGGGCTGGATGCGGTATCAGTGCAGGAGGTTATCCTGGGGCTGAAGGCAGGTTTCGATCCCCGGGATATCCTCTATACCCCCAATTGCGTCTCCATAGAAGAGATCCATGAAGCTGTTGAACTGGGTGTGCGGATCAACATTGACAACATCTCCATCCTGGAGGAGTTCGGGCTCAAGTACGGATCAAAGGTCCCTGTCTGCATCAGGATCAATCCCCACATTATGGCCGGTGCCCACCACAAGATATCCACCGGGCACATCGATTCCAAGTTCGGGATCTCCGTTTACCAGATGCCCCATGTGCACCGCATCGTGGAAACCAACCGCATGAAGGTGGAGGGGATCCACATGCATTCCGGGTCGGACATCGTGGATGTGGAGGTCTTCCTGCGTGCCACCGAGATCATGTTCCGCACTGCCATGGAATTCAAGGAGCTGGAGTATATCGATCTCGGCAGCGGCTTCAAGGTGCCTTACCGGGCCGACGATGTGGAAACCGATGTGGAAGTCCTCGGTGAACACCTGTCGGCCAGGTTCAACCAGTTCTGCAAGGAGTACGGCAGGGAGCTGACGCTGGTATTCGAACCCGGCAAATTCCTGGTCAGCCAGGCGGGCTATTTCCTGGCCAGGGTCAACGTGATCAAACAAACCACCTCCACGGTGTTCGCCGGGCTGGATACCGGGCTCAACCATTTCATCAGGCCCATGTTCTACGAAGCCTACCATGAGATCATCAATGTGAGTAAACCCACAGGGAAGACACGCATCTATACGGTGGTGGGGTACATTTGTGAGACCGATACCTTCGGATGGAACCGGAAGATCACCGAAGCCTCCGAGGGAGATTACCTGCTCTTTAAGAATGCCGGGGCCTATTGCTATGCCATGTCATCCAACTATAACTCCAGGTTCCGGCCTGCCGAAGTGCTGGTGCACGAAGGCGCTGACTACCTGATCAGGAAACGGGAGGACATGGAGGACCTGCTCCGCAACCAGGTGGAGATCGAAACTTAGTCGCTGAATGGATCTGTCAATCGTCATAGTCAATTATAATGTAAAATACTTCCTGGAGCAGTGTCTGCACTCTGTTAAGCAGGCTATCACCGGGATCCAGGCAGAAGTTTTCGTGGTGGACAACAATTCGGTGGATGGATCGGTGGACGGGATCAGGTCAAAATTCCCGTGGGTCACCCTGATCGAAAACAAGGAAAACCTGGGCTTCAGCAAGGCCAATAACCAGGCCATCCGCGTGGCAAAAGGCAGGTACATCCTGCTGCTGAATCCCGATACGGTGGTGGAGGAAGACACATTCCGCAAATGCGTCGAATTCATGGACAGCCACCTGGAGGCAGGTGCCATGGGAGTGAAAATGATCGATGGCAAGGGGGAATTCCTCCCCGAGTCGAAGCGCTCCCTGCCCACACCCATGGTCTCCTTTTATAAAATGTTCGGCCTCTCCTCCCTTTTCCCGCGTTCGAAGCGTTTTGGGAAATACCACCTGGGGTACCTGGATCAGGAAGAGACCCATGAGGTGGAGGTGCTGGCCGGCGCCTTCATGTTCCTCAGGAAAGAGACCCTGGACAAAACAGGATTGCTGGATGAGACCTTCTTCATGTACGGGGAGGATATTGACCTCTCCTACCGGATCACCCAGGCAGGATACAAGAACTACTACTTTCCCGGGACCACCATCATTCATTACAAGGGGGAGAGCACCAAAAAGGGGAGCCTCAACTATGTGAAAATGTTCTACCAGGCCATGATCATATTTGCAGGCAAGCACTTTACCTCCAGGAAGGCCCGCACCTTCAGCATGCTCATTAACGTAGCCATCTATTTCAGAGCGGCCCTTTCGGTTGGAAGGCGGTTCCTGCAAAAAACCTACCGGCCCCTGATCGATGCAGCCCTGATCTTCCTGGGGTACCTCTTTGCCCTTCCGCTCTGGGAACAGGTGAGGTTTGACATGCCCGGCTACTACCCTCCCCTTTTCCTCCTGGCGGTGGTTCCGGGTTACATCCTGGTCTGGCTGATCTCCATTTACTACGCGGGGGGATACGATAAACCGGTGCAACTCCTCTCCTTTCTGAAGGGGCACCTGGTGGGCACCCTGGTGATCCTGGTGGTGTATGCCATGCTTCCCCTTGACTGGAGGTTCTCCAGGGCACTGATCTTCCTGGGGTCACTCTGGGCCATCATCTCCACCCTTGGCATCAGGATCCTCTTGCACCTGGCAGGTGGAAAGGACTATGAGATCGACCTGAACAAACAGAAGCGGATGGTGATCGTGGGAAAGAAGGAGGAGGCCCGGCGGGTGAGCAACCTGCTGCTGGACACCCAGGCCAAACCCCTCATCATAGGATTCGTTTCCCCCACTGCCGAAGAGACAGGTACAGGGATCCTGGGGCATATGGACCAGATTGACGAGATCACAGGGATCCACAAGGTGGATGAGATTGTATTTTGTTCAAAAGACCTTCCTTCACAGGGGATTATCAGGATCATGACCCGGCTCATCGGCACCTCGGTCGATTTTAAGATCGCACCCCCCGAAAGCCTTTCCATCATCGGATCCAACTCCATCAATACGGCAGGGGACCTCTACACCATTCATTTCAATTCCATCGGAAAGGAATCCAACCGCCGGAACAAAAGGCTGTTCGATGCAGTTTTATCACTGCTTTTGCTGGTCACCTTCCCCTTCTGGTTCCTGGTGGTAAAGGGGAAATTAAGGAGTGTGGGCAATGTCATCCGCGTCCTGGCAGGATGCAGGACCTGGGTGGGATATATGGACCCGGGATCCGCCGATATGACAGGACTTCCCCGGCTGAAAAAAGGCGTCCTGAACCCTGCTCCCGGCCTTCCCCCCGAAAACCTCTCCGAGGAACGGATTAAAGAGATCAACGTGGTGTATGCCAAAGACTACCGGGTATTCAATGACCTGTTAATAATCACACGGAGCTTCAGGGAGATTTAATCCGGAGAATTAACTAAATTTAGCAAAATTGGCTTTAGTTATGAGAAAATCCCTGCTGACCGCCTTCCTCGCATTATTCCTTTTTCCCCTGGTGACCATTGCGCAGAGAGACTCATCCCGCAACGATTTTATGAATGCCGAGTCCTGGTTTCTCTTCGAGGAATACCTCGAAGCGGAGGACATCTATCAGAAGCTGCTGAAGTGGGAACCCGATAATGACAACCTGAAATACAAAATCGGGATCTGTCTGCTCAATGATCCCTACCGCAAGGGGGAATCCATCGATTACCTGCTGGATGCTAGTGATAATATCGATCCTGCCTACAAGGAGGGCAGTTTCAAAGAGAAAGCGGCCCCACCGGACGTGTTCTACTACCTGGGGAATGCCTACCTGGTCAATGACATGCTCGACCATGCCATAGATGCTTTCCTCCATTTCAAAGAGATTCTCGATCCGGAAGTGTATGATGCAGAACTGGTGGAGGCACAGATCAAAGCCTGTGAAAATGCCAGGCGGCTGAGGAAAATGCCTGTGGATTTCGACATCCTCCCGGTGGCAACAGGGGTCAACACACGTTATGCCGACATCAACCCGGTCATGTCGGGCGATGGCAACAGGATGGCGTTTGTGACCAAACAACCCTTTTACGATGAAGCATTGTTCATCGAGAAGGTCGATGGCGAGTGGTCCCTTCCCATGTCACTGACAGCCATGCTGGGATTTGACCAGAATGTATATCCTGCGGGCCTTTCCTACGACGGGACCGAAATACTGCTCTATTACGATGATGAACACATCGGCAACCTCTATTACAGCACATATGAAGATGGTTTCTGGCTCCCGGCCAGAAAACTGGGGGAGAACATCTCAACCAAATACTGGGAATCGCACGGCTGCTTCTCAAAGGACGGGAAGACCATCTATTTCACCAGCAACCGGAAAGGAACTCACGGGGGACTGGACATCTACAAATCGGAGCGGCAGCCCGGAGGGGACTGGGGTATCCCAGAGAACCTGGGCCCCACAGTGAACAGCAGGTATAACGAAGAGACCCCTTTCATCACCGAAGATGGTCAGACCCTCTATTTCAGTTCCTACGGCCATTACAACATGGGCGGGTACGATATCTTCTATTCAAAGAAGAACAGGGACGGCTCCTGGGGAGAACCGGTCAACCTGGGCTACCCGATCAACACCACCGACGATGACCTCTTCTTCCAGCCGGTCAACAACGGCAACGGTGGCTACCACTCCCGGATCAGTGAATCGGGAGAGGGACGGGAAGATATCTATTACATGGAGATCTACTCTGTGAATAATCCGAGGATGTATGTGGTCACCGGGGTTGTACGTACCCGGGACGGCGAAACGGATCCCACCCAGCTTGAAATGTTTGTGATTGACCTGGAGACCGGTGATACCATCAA
The DNA here is from genome assembly GCA_963793455.1 of uncultured Bacteroidota bacterium. Taxonomy (GTDB): domain Bacteria; phylum Bacteroidota; class Bacteroidia; order Bacteroidales. The sequence continues at coordinate 142,353 of CAWCAK010000002.1, read as the reverse complement.
ATACAGGATACCTATTGATGATACCGGGTCCTTCAGCCTGGACCTGACCCAGGGCAGCTATGCCCTTCATTTCTCCGGCGAGGGGTACGAGGACCTTATCAGGCCCCTGAACATCACCCCGGGTTCCAGCAAGGAGGGTATTAAACTGGAGGAGGACATTGAACTTGACCCGGTGCAAAAAGAGCCGCTGGTCTTCAGGGGCGATAAAAGCCTGATCCAACTGAAGGACAGTGTATATGAAGGGGTGGCAGGCAAACCGCTGAAGGTTCCTGTGAAGCTTGAAGAGGGGGCCCTCCTGGTCACCCGGATCTACCAGGACTCGGTACTGGTAAGTGTCGATACCCTGGAGGTTGAGAAGCGCCGGACCGATCTGGAGATCATCCCGCTGGAGGGAACCAGCAGGGTTGAACTGGAGATGACCGATGCGGACGGGAACATCCACATCAACGGGTTTACTGTCATCGGGGAAAAACCAAGACCCAGGAGGCAGGAGCGCATAAGCAAAGAACCCGCAGCAACCGGGATACCTCTACCCGCCGGACCGGTGGCCCTGCTGCTGACGGACCTGCAGAAGGAGGCCGAAGGTGACCTGAAGGTCTACCTGCTGGGGATCGATCCCCAGGTACAGGGCATTGACACTGAGAAGGAACTGTTTGAACACCTCTACCGGCATACGGATGAGGGCAACTACACTCCCAAGGAGGTGGACCTCCTCCTGGCCGGGACCCTGGCGGGCGAAAACGCGGAGCTGCTGCACCGGCTATTGCTTGAAAACGCGGACGGGCCCCTGAAGGCCTACCTGGAGGAGGCCTGGACCTGGAGAAAGAGGGGATTACCACGCCCGAAGAGCTGATCGCCCACCTGGAGAAGGTGGCAGAGGCCAACGGATTCACCATGGAGGATGTGAGGGAAGCCATGATGGCTGCACTGGGAACGGATCCGGTGGATCTGCTGCTGACGGACCTGCAGAAGGAGGCCGAAGGTGACCTGAAGGTCTACCTGCTGGGGATCGATCCAGAAGAGCTAGGGATCGGTACTGAGAAGGAACTTTTTGAACACCTCTACCAGCATACGGATGAAGGCAACTACAGTCCGGAGGAGGTGGACCTCCTGCTGGCCGGGACCCTGGCGGGCGAAAACGCGGAGCTGCTGCACCGGCTATTGCTTGAAAACGCAGACGGGCCGCTGAAGGCCTACCTGGAAGGCCTGGACCTGGAGAAGGAGGGGATCACCACGCCCGAAGAGCTGATCGCCCACCTGGAGAAGGTGGCAGAGGCTAACGGATTCACCATGGAGGATGTGAGGGAAGCCATGCTGGATGCACTGGGACCGGATCCGGTGGATCTGCTGCTGACGGACCTGCAGAAGGAGGCCGAAGGTGACCTGAAGGTCTACCTGCTGGGGATCGATCCCCAGGTACAGGGCATTGACACTGAGAGGGAACTGTTTGACCACCTCTACCGGCATACGGATGAAGGCAACTACACTCCCAAGGAGGTGGACCTCCTGCTGGCCAGGACCCTGGCGGGCGAAAACCCGGAGCTGCTGCACCGGCTATTGCTTGAAAACGCGGATGGGCCCCTGAAGGCCTACCTGGAGGAGGTGGACCTGGAGAAAGAGGGGATTACCACACCCGAAGAACTGATCGCCCACCTGGAGAAGGTGGCAGAGGCCAACGGATTCACCATGGAGGATGTGAGGGAAGCCATGCTGGATGCACTGGGACCGGATCAGGTGGATCTGCTGCTGACGGACCTGCAGAAGGAGGCCGAAGGTGACCTGAAGGTCTACCTGCTGGGGATCGATCCGGAAGAGCTAGGGATCGGTACTGAGAAGGAACTTTTTGAACACCTCTACCGGCATACGGATGAAGGCAACTACACTCCCAAGGAGGTGGACCTCCTGCTGGCCGGGACCCTGGCGGGCGAAAACCCGGAGCTGCTGCACCGGCTATTGCTTGAAAACGCGGATGGGCCCCTGAAGGCCTACCTGGAGGAGGTGGACCTGGAGAAAGAGGGGATTACCACACCCGAAGAACTGATCGCCCACCTGGAGAAGGTGGCAGAGGCTAACGGATTCACCATGGAGGATGTGAGGGAAGCCATGATGGCTGCCCTTGATCATCCACTGGAGGTGGAACGGGTATTTGCAAATCTTCTCAGAACCGCTGAGGGAGATCTCAAAAAGATCCTGGAAAGGACCAACCTGAAAAGGGAAGGAATCTATACCGTCGAAGATCTGATCCGGTACATCCGTGAAGCACTGGAGGAAAACGGCACCGCGAAGGATGATATTGAAGAGATACTGAAACAGGCATTCCCCGGGCATACCGGCTTTATTGATGAGTTGCTGAAAGGAGGCAAAGGTGGAATTGTTGCCCTGGCCTTTGGGTGTACTGCCGGTTTATTGCTCCTGATCGTGCTGTGGATGAGGCGAAGAAAGAAAGAGAATTAATTGCACTGTCAATTAAATTTTTAAATTTGTAATATCCACGATAAATTGTCCTGAAATGAGAAAACCATTTCTGTTGCTCTCGTTCCTGTTGTTCTCCATGGTAGTTATCTGTCAGGATGTCAAAGTTGACTTTGTCGACGGTGAATTCTTCCTGGCCATGGAGGAGTATGAGGAAGCGCTCTACACCTTCACCAAAGTTTACAACAATGGCTACCAGGACAATGCCAATATCAATTACAGGTTGGGGATCTGCCTCCTTCAGATACCCGGGCGAAAGACTGAGTCCATACCTTACTTCGAGAAAGCCGTCCAGTCAGTTTCTGAGAAATACAAGGAGGGATCCCTGAAAGAGGTGAATGCCGGAATAGACGCACACCTCTACCTCGGAAATGCCTACCGGATCAACATGGAGTTCGAGAAGGCCTGTGAGCAGTACCGGCTGTATGAAGAGTACGTGGGAACTGATGATAACATCCAGTCCATCTATGCCGACCAACAGATCATCTCCTGCTCCAATGCAGTGGTGGCCATCAACAACCCGGTGGACTATTCCATCGGTAACCTGGGCCAGCTCAATGAAACCCACCAGGAGATCTACAACATGGTGGTTTCCAATGACCAGCAGACCATGTCATACATGGGCCGGAACCCCCTGTACCGCGGGGTTTATGTGTCCAGAAAAGAGAACGGGGTCTGGACCCAGCCCATGGGGATCAATCCCGCCATCGAGTCGGAAGGGAATATGGAAGTAGTGGGACTGTCGGCAGACGGGAGTTCCATGCTGCTGGTGGTGGCTGACCAGTTCTCAAGCAACATCTTCATGTCTGAATATGCCGACGGAAGGTGGAACAGGGCCGAATCGCTGGGAAAACCGATCAACTCGAGGTATTTTGAATCCCATGCCTCTTTCAATCCCGATGGTACATCTATCTATTTTACAAGCAACAGGGATAAAACAGTGGGGGCCATGGATATATGGCGGAGCGACCTGCAGGAGGATGGTTCCTGGGGAGATCCGGTCAACCTGGGTGAAAAGATCAACACTCAACTGAACGAGGAGACTCCTGTGATCAGTCCCGACGGGAAGCGCCTCTATTTCAGTTCCCAGGGTCACCTTGCCATCGGGGGTTTTGATGTGTTCTATGCGGACCTGCAGGAAGACGGGACCTGGAGTGATCCTGTAAACCTTGGTTATCCACTGAATACCACAGATGATGATTTCACCGTCTCCCCCATCGGTATGCAGGAGGAGAGGACTTCATTTGTATTTGCCAATGCTGCCCAGGACCAGCATCCTGTATTCAAGTTTGAACTCATTGACCGTACGGCCACCCCTGTACCTGTTCCGTTCGAAGAAACTGCAGAAGTGACAGAACCCGAACCTGTTACAGAACCTGAGACCACGGAAGAACCTGAAGCCGTGGCCGAAACCGAATCGACGCCCGTGGTTGTGAAACCACCTGAGAAATACATGGTCAAACCTGTTTTCTTTGCCTTCGACAGCCATACCCTCTCCACCACTGCCCAAAACAAACTGGACGAACTGGCCGGACTCATGAAAAAATTTACCGACCTGAAACTGGAGATCACAGGGCATACTGACGCGGTGGGAACCTTCGAATACAATCAGCGGCTCTCTGACAGAAGGGCCGGAGCAGTGGCAAAGTATCTCGCTTCCAGGGGCGTCTCCAAAGAACGCTTGAAAATAACCGGTAAAAGTGAAAGTGAACATGTGGCACTAAACAGGACCAGGGACAACAAGGATGCTCCCGATGGAAGGAAACTGAACCGCCGGGCCCAGTTCAGGGTTACCACCATGGGAGATATCATTGTTGAAATGGAGACCATCCAGGTTCCCGATTACCTGAAAATAAATAACTGACACTTAATGAATAGGTGATGAAGAGATACTTGCCTGCAGCCATTCTGATATGTATGATAAGCCTTTCTCTGTTGGCACAGCAGCAGGAGGAGACGGCAGAAGACCTGTTCCTCGATGCCGAAGGCTGGTATGTGGACGGGGAGTATGAAGAAGCAGCATACCTTTACCGCAGGATTCTTAGCATGGAACCGGACAACGCCAATGTAAAGTTCCTGCTGGGGATGTGCTACAACCAGGTCAGGGGATTGGAGCAGGATGCCATCCCCTATTTCCAGGAGGCCACCCAGGACATATCACTGAAATACAAGGCCGACAGGTATTCGGAAAAACAGGCCCCTCACCACAGCTGGTACTACCTGGCCGATGCCTACAGCAAGACCAACGAGTTGGATGAATCACTGAAAGCACTCGAGTCTTTCAACGATCTGAGAAATTTTGAGAAGTACTACAATGTCAGCATGACCGAAGAAGCGGTGCAAAAGATCAAAAGGGCCAAGATCATCAGTGATGCCGAGCTGAACCTGAGGGCCCTCTATTTCAATGAGCCCATCAATACTACCACAGATGACTACAACGGCGTCATCTCTGCCAACGGGAAAATGATGGTCTGGGCCAGCAGCAAGACCTTTTACGAGGCGGTGTTTATGTCCACCAGGGAAGACAGGAACTGGACCATCCCGGTGGAGATCGCCCCGCAGATCGTTTCTGACGGGAACCTGTTCCCAACAGGGCTTTCGGCCGACGGATCCACCATGCTGATGGAGAACAGGCCCATCAGGGGAAATTCCGATATATGGTACACCTCATTCGACGGGATGTACTGGAGCCCGGCACAGCCGGTGCACGGGGCCATCAACACCAATGCCAACGAAACACATGCCTCCTTCAGTCCCAACGGGAACCGGATCTATTTCACCAGTGACCGCAGGGGAGGTGAAGGAAAATCCGATATCTGGTATTCCGACCGGCAGGGTGACGGGCAGTGGGGAGAACCTGTGAACATGGGCAGCACCATCAACACCAAGGAGAATGAGACCAGTGCCTATATTGCCCCCGGGGAGGGACGGTTCATTTTCGCCTCAGAGGGCCACTTCAACATGGGAGGATTTGACATCTTCAGGTGCGAAATACAGCCCGACGGGACATGGAGCGAACCGACCAACATCGGGTTTCCTATCAATACCACGGGCGATGACACCTTTTACGTGCCCCTCAATGACGGGCTGAACGGGCTCTATTCACGGTTTACAAACGATGCCATCGGCCGGACCGACCTGTGGTATGTGGAGATCCAGGGGGAGGAAGGGTTTGTGGAAGGTGGGCTCACACTGGGCCTGGACACCAGGAAAGGGCTGAGCAACAGGGACTTTGCCATTATTATTGTAAACGATGCCACCGGGGAGGAGATCGAGGTGGTGTATAATGCCGAAGATGATAGTTTCAAGGCCCTGTCAGGTCCTGATCAGAACTACAAGGTGATCTCCTACAAGCAAAAATAGCGTGAACATCCTGGAGAATGAACATATTTCCCTCAGGGCCCTTGAACCTGAGGATCTTGAAATATTGTACAGGTGGGAAAACGACCCTTCCATCTGGCTCCTGTCCGGAACCCTGGTCCCCTACTCCAGGTTCCTGCTCAAACAATACCTGGAAAATGCCCGCAAGGACATCTTTGAATTGAAGCAGCTTCGCCTGATCATTGAGGAGAACACGGAAAAAAGGCCCGTGGGGGCCATCGACCTGTTTGACTTTGACCCCTACCACAGGCGTGCAGGAACCGGGATCCTCATTGCCGATCCTTCGGACCGCGGGAAGGGATATGCCCGCGAAGCCCTTGAGACACTCATGGAGTACTGTTTTGGTGTACTGAAGCTCCACCAGCTATGGTGCAACATTGGATCAGGCAACAACGAAAGCATGAAGCTCTTTACCTCAGCTGGATTCCAGGTGATCGGGGAGAAAAAGGAGTGGCTCTTCAACGGCCAGACCTTTGAGAACGAGTGGATGATGCAGTGCATCGGCCCGGCGGATCACTCCAGAGAACCGTAATCAGGGATCTCCTCCAGAAAAGTAACCAGCTGCTCCCGAAAGTCAACTGAGCAACAATAGTGCTTCAGGCCGTTGGTGACCATCAGGTACCTGACCCTGAAAGCCATGTTGTACCGGGCCGCCTGGTCAAAGGTCTCCCTGCCGATCCTGACTGCAGGCGCCTTGCACTCCACCAGCACTGCCGGGGATCCTGCCGGTTTGTGCACCAGGATATCACACCTGCGGATCATCTCATTCAGTTTCAATGCATATTCGGTCTGGATCAGTGACCGGGGATATCCCTTTTCCTCCACCAGGTAACGGGCAAACCGCTGCCGTACCTCTTCCTCCGGCGTATGCACCACATACTTCTTCCTGAACTCATCAAAGATAAAGCGCTTGCCCTCCTGGTCACGCTGCCGGATATCATATTCCGGAAGATTCAGTTTCTGCATATAAGCCCTATCTTTATGGTTCTAATATACGGATGAAATACAAAAAGAGATGAAGACAAAACAGGAAATCATAGAGAACTGGCTTCCACGGTATACCGGAATCCCCAATAACCGCTTCGGCAAATACATCCTGCTCACCAACTTCCAGGCCTACCTTGACCTGTTTGTATCTCTCCGTGATACCAAGGTGGCCGACAGGAACGTGGCCATGCCCGCAGCCACCTCCGGGGATATCACCATGATCAATTTCGGCATGGGGAGTGCCAATGCGGCTACCGTCATGGACCTGCTGGGTGCCATCAACCCTGCAGCGGTCCTTTTCCTGGGCAAATGCGGCGGACTGAAAAAGAAAAATGAGCTGGGTGACCTGATCCTGCCCATCGCCGCCATCCGGGGGGACGGGACCTCCGATGACTACCTGCCGCCCGAAGTGCCGGCCCTGCCTGCCTTCAACCTGCAGCGGGCCGTATCACACGTCATTAGGACCAAGGGAAGGGACTACTGGACCGGTACCGTATTCTCCACCAACAGGAGGGTCTGGGAACATGACAGCGATTTCAAGGAGTACCTGAGGATCATCCGAAGCATGGCCATTGACATGGAGACAGCCACCCTGTTCACCGTAGGATTCGCAAACGAGATCCCCACCGGGGCCCTGCTGCTGGTTTCTGACCAGCCCATGATCTCGGAAGGTATAAAAACCAGGAAAAGTGATAAGATGGTTACCGAGAAGTTCGCACAAATGCACCTGGAGATAGGGATTGAATCCCTCCATGAAATCATCGACCATAAAGAGTCCGTGAAACACCTGAAATTTATATAGCCTTCCCAAAGGAACTCCCATAATGTTTTTGTACGTTTGGATATGACCTATGAACAGATCATCGGGGAGCTGAAGAACAGGTCCTTCAAACCTATCTATTTTCTTCACGGAGAGGAACCCTACTACATTGACCTGGTGACCGACTACATCACCACCCACGTACTTGACGAGGCCGAGAAGAGCTTCAACCAGACCATTGTATACGGAAAGGAGAGTGATGCAGCCCAGGTGTCCAACCTGGCCAAACGCTTTCCCATGATGGCATCCCACCAGGTGGTGGTGGTCAAAGAGGCCCAGGAACTGAAGGACTTTGAAAACCTGGTCCATTATGTGAAAAATCCGCAACCCTCCACCCTCCTGGTGCTCAATTACAAGTACAAGAAACCTGACAACCGCATGAAGGTTTTCAGTGCCCTGAAGAAGAACGCCGTGGACTTCATGTCCAAAAAACTGTATGATGACCAGGTACCGGGATGGATCTCAGGGTATGCATCCAAACGGAAATACACCCTGGAGCCCAAGGCCGCTGCACTGCTGGCCGAGTTCCTGGGCAGCGACCTCTCAAAGATCACCAACGAGGTGGACAAACTGATCATTGCCATCGGGGAGAACACCCGCACCATCACACCGTCCCACGTGGAGGAACACATCGGGATCAGTAAGGACTTCAACCAGTTCGAACTACAGAATGCCCTGGGGAAAAGGGATGTGGTGAAAGCCAACCGGATCATCCGCTATTTTGCCGAGAACGACAAGAAATACCCCTTTGTCGTGGTCATCTCATCGCTTTACTATTTCTTCGCCAAGCTGCTGATGATCCACTACCTCAAAGACCGGTCGAAACAGAATCTGGCAGCTACACTGAAGGTGAATCCCTTCTTTGTCTCCGAATATGAAAATGCCTCCAGGAGGTACAGTGCAGGCAGGCTGGTGCAGATCATCTCGCTGCTCCGCACCTACGACATGCGCTCCAAGGGATACAATGGCAATACAACACCGGATGGAGAGTTGATGAAGGAACTTGTATTCAAAATACTCCACCTGTGATTACCCTGGTTATCGTCATCATTACAGCAATCATCTCCCTGCTGGCCCTCCGGAAAAGGGAGCTGCTTTACCGGTTCGACCTTTCCCCTTACCAGGTGGTGCACAACAGGCAATACTACAGGATCTTCACCCATGCTTTCCTGCATACCGACATCCTCCACCTGGGGATCAACATGCTGGTGCTCTACTCTTTCGGAACCGGGATAGAGAAGGTTTTCAAAACCCTGGAGACGCAGGGGGTGATCTTCTCCGGGCCCTTCTTTTTCATTCTGCTCTACATTTCATCCATCGCCCTCTCATCCGTCTCCACCATCGCAAAATACAGGAACAAACAGGAGTACAGTGCCGTAGGTGCATCCGGGGCGGTTTCAGCGGTGGTGTTTTCCTATATCTTCTTTGCCCCGCTGCAGAAGATCTATTTCTACATGGTGCTTCCCATCCCCGGCATCCTGTTCGGAATCCTCTACCTGATCTACTCCAGCTACATGAGCCGGCGAAACCGGGACAACATCAACCACGAGGCACACTTCTGGGGAGCCGTTGTGGGATTTGTCTTTCCCCTCCTGCTGGAACCCCGGTTGTTCGGGGTATTCCTCGAAAACCTGTTCCCCCGCTGACATGGACCGGAATGAAAAAATAGCGGCCAAAGCTGTCTTCCTGGACCGGGACGGGGTGATCAACAGTAACCAGGGCCGGTATTACATCTGGAAAAGGGAAGAGGTGGAGATCAATCCCGGTGTGGTTGAGACCCTGACGCATTTGAAGGATCAGGGCTATCTGCTGATCATCATTACCAACCAGGGGGGGATCGGTCGGGGGATCTATACCCGTGAAGAAGTGGAGAAAATCCACCTCCATATCAGGCAACTGCTGAAAAAACAGGGGGCCGAACCGGACGATTTCTACTACTGCCCCCACCACCCTGATTCCGGGGCATGCCTCTGCAGGAAACCACTTCCACTGATGATTGAAAAAGCCATGGCCAGGTACCGGATCGATCCGGCCCTTTCATGGTTCATCGGGGATTCACAAAGGGATGTGGATGCAGGAAAGGCTGCCGGATTGAGAACCATCCTGACCACCTCCAATGAGGACCTGCAGGTTGTATTGAAGAAGATCCTCATGAATTCATAAACAACAGATCCCCTCATGGCCATCGCTCAAGGAACATTCACAGACCCTGTCGACGGGAAAACTTACAAAACAGTGCAGATAGGGTCCCAGGTCTGGATGGCCGAGAACCTGAATGCGGACCATTACCGCAACGGAGATCCAATTCCGCATGTGAAGGATGGTGAAGCGTGGGGAGGATTGACCACGGGGGCATGGTGCTACCCCCGCAATGATATGAAATACGGGGCGTCATACGGCAGGCTGTATAACTGGCATGCGGTCAATGATCCGCGCGGACTGGCGCCTGAGGGCTGGCATGTTCCCGGGGATAATGAATGGCAGGAGCTGGAGATGTACCTGGGTATGCACCGGGCGCTGCTGGACAATACAGGGTGGCGCGGGAACGACACAGGAGGGAAACTGAAAAAGAAGGGAACTGCGCACTGGAAAACACCGAATGCTGGTGCCACCAATGAGAGTGGCTTTTCCGCCGTTCCGGGGGGTACCGCGATGTGGACGGGACATTTTATGTGCTCGGCTCATCGGGCTACTGGTGGTCCTCCTCCCAGTACCATGCCCATTTTGCCTGGTACCGGTCACTCTATTTTTCCAGCGAGAAGGTTCACCGCACCAACAGCTACGAGGGAGATGGCTTTTCGATCCGTTGTATCAGGGATCTGCCCGCCTAATTGAGCCCCGGGTCCTCGGGGAAATTGGCCCAGGCTTTGTATTTGTTGTTGTAACGGGCCAGTATGTCGCTCCAGAACTCCGTCTCAACGCCCTGCATCACCATGCGGGGGGAGATCTTGCCCACCAGCCATGCATGTTCCTTCATCTCCCCGTCGAGCTGACCTGGAGACCAGCCTGCATAACCCAGGAAAAACCGGAGCTGGTGAGGCTTGATGCGCCCTCCGGAGATAAGCTCTTTGATGTGATCGAAATCACCCCCCCAGTAGATCCCGTCGGTCACAGCCACACTCCCGGGGATCTCCTCCCCCAGTGTATGGAGAAAGTGGACCGTGTTGTTGCTCACAGGCCCCCCCACCGAAATGGGGAAATCGGTCTCCGGGAAATCATCCACGATCTCACTGATGTTGATCTCCAGGGGTTTGTTCAGCACAAAACCCAGGGAGCCCTCTTCGTTATGTTCTGTGAGATAGACGATGGACCGGCGGAAATAATGGTCACTCAGGAAGGGCTCAGAGATCAGGATCCTGCCCTTCCCGGCAATGTTCTCATTGACAACATGGAAAAAATCGATATTCAGCTCCATATCCCCCGGATTTGCCATGGTTCAAGTTACGCCATTTTTGTATGAATTAAAACGAAGCTCAAAGAAAAATAGTATCTTGACCGCTTATCTGTTGAACTCCATGAGCGAGCACCAAGCCCGGTCCCCGAACCTCCTGCAGGCCCTGATTCCCATCGCCGTACTGATCACCCTCCTGGTACTGAATGTGACCTATTTCGGCGACCATACCCTGGACGGGGCCAACCAGTTTGCACTGATCCTGGCATCGGCCGTGGCCGGTATCATCGCGGTGAGCCTGGGGGTGAAATGGCCCAGTGTGCGCACCAGCATCGTGAAGAGCATTGGCTCTGCCATGCCCTCCATCCTGATCCTGCTGATGATCGGTGCCCTGGCAGGCACCTGGCTGATGAGCGGGGTGATTCCCACGCTGATCTATTACGGACTCAAGGTTTTCCACCCGAAGATCTTCCTGTTTGCCACAGTCATTATTACCGGAATGGTATCCCTGGCAACCGGTTCCAGCTGGTCCACCGTGGCCACCATCGGGATCGCACTGATCGGGGTTGGACAGGCACTGGGAATCAGTGAAGGGCTCATTGCCGGGGCAGTGATCTCGGGGGCCTATTTCGGTGACAAGATGTCGCCCCTTTCCGATACCACCAACCTGGCCCCGGCCATGGCCGGAACCGATCTCTTTACCCACATCAGGTACATGACCATCACCACGGTACCGGCCATGAGTATCACACTGATCATCTTCCTGGTGATCGGGTTCACCTACTCATTTGAATCAACCCCCGGTGACATCGAAATGGTGCTGGAGGCCATCAGCACAAAATTCAGGGTTACACCCTGGTTGATGCTGGTGCCGGCCTTCCTGATCTTCATCATCATCAAGAAGGTCCCTCCCCTGCCCGCCCTGCTGGCAGGATCGCTCATAGGGGGCCTGTTCGCTATCATTTTCCAGCCCCACCTGATCCGGGAAGTGGCACAGGGCCTCGATGGCACCACCACCACATTCTTTAAGGCCTCCTACCTTTCAGTCATGCAATCTATCTTCGGAGACGTGGCCATTACCACTCCCAACGAAATGGTCAATGAACTGCTGTCGAGCACCGGTATGAGGGGTATGCTGAACACCATCTGGCTGATCCTGTCGGCCATGGTCTTCGGGGGGACCATGGAATCGGCCGGACTCCTGGTGAAGATCACCAGTTCGGTGATCCGCTGGGCACATTCCACAGGCTCACTGGTGGCCACCACCATTGCCACAAGTATCTTCTTCAACATCACCGCCTCGGACCAGTACATCGCCATCGTGGTGCCGGGCCGCATGTTTGCGAAAACCTATAAGGAACGGGGATTGAAACCGGAGGTACTGAGCCGCACCCTGGAGGACGGCGGGACCATCACTTCCGTGCTGGTTCCCTGGAATACCTGCGGGGCCACCCAGTCGAGGGTACTGGGGGTTCCCACCGTGGAGTACCTGCCCTACGCTTTCTTCAACTTCCTGAGCCCCCTCTTCAGCATCCTCTTCGCATCCATCAACTACCGCATCCGCCGCTACAAAGAAGGCGAATCCGACGCTGAGGTTATCACCGAAGAGGAACGTAAAGACAGCTAGCTCAGGTATACTGTCTTCCTTGCTTAACCTGCCTCCGGCAGCTGTAGGCTTCGGAAACCAGTATACCCTCGCAGGGTAAGCCTATTATACTTTGTGGCTAGCAGGTAAAAGGGTGTTGGGCGAAGAAGCCTGGCTGAGTCAGCGGAGTGGTTCGATCCACAATTCGCGGAACTGGATCCTTGATCCCTCGGCCTGCAGGCCGATGCCACCACTGGTCATGGAACAACCGGTTGCCCTGTTCTGAAGCAATCCGTTCACCCACAGCTCAATGGTATTTCCCCTGCAATAAATATCATAACTGTTCCACTCATCTGCGGGATACTCATTGGTGGGATTGATCTTCGGGATGACCGGTTTGGAATCCGCTGTGGAGGTATACACCGTATCCCGGATGGTTGCATATTCTCCGGTTCCGTGAACGATGAAGTCCCCGGCATTCTCCACCTTCAGCTGGCCCTGGAAATGTGCCGGCCAGATCAGGTCAGGACCTGAAGTATGAATAAATACCCCGCTGTTGGTTGGATTCTCCGGATAGCGCCATTCGATATGCAGGTGATAGTCAGCATACTCCTTTACCGTTCTCAGGTACCCTGCGGGCACCCCGGGGGTCTCTATCATCCCGTCGTTCACATAGAAAAAATCTTCCGGTGCGATGGCCGGATCGTCCACGAAAATGGTCCAGCCGTCAAGGTTTTCCCCGTTGAACAACGACTCTTTCTTTGAACTGCACGATGCGGTGGTCAACACCACCGCCATGAAGCAAATTATGGTTCTCATCATCTATGTTTTAAGTTCATGGTTTATACCTGTGGCATTGAATGGATGAATGGATCCAATATAACGATAATCGCTTTTGAATACCAGTATGATGGTGAGAATTTATTCACTGTTCGGTATTAAGCCTTTCTTACGATAGTCATTAACAGGGAAAAGGGTATACTGGTTTTCGAAGCCTACAGCTGCCGGAGGCAGGTTAAGCGAGGAAGACAGTATACCCTTTTGACTAATATATACGGGGATAGCGGACCGGGTCGGATTCGTGCATGAGGGCGTAGATGGCCTCGAACACATCCTCGGCGTTGGGATTGGAGAAGTAATCACCGTCGGAACTGTAGGCGGGGCGGTGTTCATGGGCAGTGACAGTGACAGGTTCAGCATCCAGGTAGAAATAGGCCTTCTGCTCCTCCAGGACCTTCTGCATCATGAATGCAGTGGCACCCCCCGGCACATCCTCATCGAAGAAAACCACCCTGCCGGTCTTTTTTACCGACTGTGCGATCATATGCCCAGGGTCAAAGGGCAGCAGGGTCTGTACATCGATGAGCTCCACGCCGATGTTAAACTCACTGAGCTGTTCGACTGCCAGCTGGGCGATCCTGACACAGGAGCCATAGGTCACCAGTGTCACGTGGTCCCCTTCCGAAAGGATCTCGGGGATTCCCAGGGGAACCCGGAATTGTCCGTAGTTTCCAGGTTGTTTCTCCCTGAGTCCGTACATCTTCAGGGGTTCGATCACCAGCGCCGGGTCATCCCCCAGCAACAGGGTATTGTACATACCTGCAGCCTGGGTCATATTCCTGGGGACGCAGACATGGAGTCCCCTGATAGCGTTAATCACCATGCTCAGCGGGGATCCCGAATGCCATACTCCTTCCAGCCGGTGCCCCCGGGTGCGGATGATCAGCGGTGCCACCTGGGCGCCTTTGGTGCGCCAGTGCAACGTGGCCAGGTCATCGCTCACCGTTTCAAGGGCATAGAGCAGGTAATCGAAGTACTGTATTTCGGCGATGGGACGGAGTCCCCGGAGTGCCATGCCCACCCCCTGGCCCACGATGGTGGTCTCCCGGATGCCGGTATCGGTCACCCGCAGCTCGCCGTATTTCTCCTGCAGCCCCTCCAGGCTCTTGTTCACATCCCCGATCTTTCCCGTATCCTCCCCGAAGATCACAATCCTGGGATCCGTGGCCAGCAGCGCATCGAAGTTATCCCGTATCACCTCCCGGCCTGTCACCCGCTCAGGGTCTGTACCATACTCCACAGGCACGGGCTCAACCTTCAGGGGCGAACGGTCCGTTTCCACATAGAGGTGCGTGCTGTAACGTTTACGGTTCTCCTCCTTGTACTCATCAAGCCATGCTGAGATCGCACCCTGGAGCTGGGCCCTCACCGGGCAGGAGAGGCACAGGTGCCGCATGATCCGTTTGGCAGCCGATTGAATATCCCTTCGGATGGGGTATTGGATCTTTTTCAGGTCACCGGTAAACATTCCCACCTTGTCCACACCTTCCCGGGCACAGTCACAACTCCTGTTGTCAATGACCTTCAGCAGCCCCTCCCTCTCCCTGAGGATAGGAGCGGCGTAGTTCTTCCAGGCTGTATCGCGGGCCTCCCGGGCCTCCCGGGCCGCTTCCTCCCTGAGGGCTGCCACCTCTTCACCGGAGGCCAGGCCGGATCCGACAATCCACTGTTCCATTTTCAGCAACGGGTCATGGGCCGCCTCCCATACCAGCCTCTCTTTGGATTTATAGCGCTCGTGGCTCCCCGAGGTGGAATGCCCCATGGGCTGGACCATCTCATCCACATGGAAAAGCACCGGCACATGCTCCCTTCGGCAGCGCTCCACCCCTTCTGCAAACACCCTTCGCATACCCGGGTAATCCCATCCTTTCACCTGGTAGATGATGATCCCGTTGGAATCTTCCTCCCGGGCAAAGCCGGCCAGGGCCCTGGATATGCTCTCCTTGACGATCTGCTTGTCCCTGGTCACAGAGATCCCGTAACCGTCATCCCATACTGCCATGGCCACCGGGATCTGCAGGACTGCAGCGGCATTCATGGTCTCAAAGAAGTGTCCCTCTGCCGTACTTGCATCACCGATGGTCCCGAATGCCACCTCACTGCCCCCGCGGGAAAACTGTGTCATCCCCGACAGCCGGCTGTTCTCCCTGTAAAGTTTTGATGCATATCCCAGCCCCACCAGCCTGGGCATCTGTCCGGCCGTAGGAGAAAGGTCCGCACACGAATTCTTCATATCCGCCAGGTTGTTCCAGCTTCCGTCGGGATTGATGCTGAGGGTGGCAAAATGGTTGTTGAAATTCCGGCCGGCGCTGCCGGGATTCACCGTTTCATCGGTGTGACCGTATACCTGGTAAAAAAACTGTTCCGCGTTGGTGATCCCGCAGGCCATCATAAAGGTGTGGTCGCGGTAATAGCCCGACCTCCAGTCCCCGTTCCTGAAATTCCTGGCCATGGCTGCCTGGGCCACCTCCTTGCCATCCCCGAAGATGCCGAATTTGGCCTTCCCCGACAACACCTCCCTGCGTGCCAGCAGGGCAATCTCCCTGCTCAGCCAGGCCAGCTTAAAATCTGCCAGCACCTCTTCCTTCTCCGGTATAAAAGCTTTTTCAGACATGGTAGGATTCCTGAAAAACGATCATCTTTCAGACAACAGAAAATCCTGATTGTTCAGAGACTCCGGGAACCGCCCCTCCTCCGCCGGATCAATGCCAGCACCAGGAGGTATACCAGCAGGAAGGATCCGGCTGTAACCAGCATCATGCTGTACCTGGAATAGACCCCGGTATAGCCTTCCGGCCGGAGGGTCCTGAGGTAAAAAATGATCCCGTACCCCACCAAGTAGATACCGGCTGCAAAGGCTGAGATTCTGAGTACCTGCCCGGCCTTTCCCGGGATCCGGATCAGCAGTGCCAGGTTCCGGACCAGGAGGAGCCAGATCAACCAGGAAAGCACCTGCCATCCGTTGAGGGACCGGAAATAGTCAGCCATGGTTACCAGCGGAAGTACCAGCAGGGGAACATCCCTCCTGCCGGGACGGTCCTGGTAGAGCAACACCTGTACGGCCCCCTGGTCCTTCCGGCGAAGTACATCCATCACCGCCTCCCGGCGCTGCTGCATGTCCATCCCTTCCCATCCCCTGACCGAAAGGGCCGTCCAAACCCCGCATGTGCTTCCATAACCGTGGTTATCCACCGATCCGTTCATGATCAGCCCGTTGTCCCGGCATGCCTGGCTGATCTGTTCAAATACCTCCCGGCTGTAGGATCCCACTGCCTGGTTGGCAATCTCAAACCCGTCCACCCCCAGGGAGATGTAATAGGGGACCGATTCCAGCTCCTCCTCGAACCAGTGGGCCACGAGCACCACACCCCCTGCCTGCTGGGTGGCCATGACCACCTCCCGCTCCGGGAGCCCGGGTGTGGAAAAGCTTCCATCCAGTCCCAGGAGCGTCATGTGGTTGCTCCCCGAGTACTCCTCCCCGCAGAGGATCAGCGGTTCCGCCGGGATACGGCCCGATTGCTGGTCCCCGACCACCTCCAGGGCCAGCAGGTGCTCGTCATGTTCGGTGAGAAAGAAGGCGTCAAACCCGTTGTGCCGGTGCCATTTCTGCAACCGTTCCGGTGTCATGATCCCGTCCTGGCTGTGGTCCGAATGGCAGTGGGTGTTCACCAGGATGGTCTCTTCAGCGTAATTTTCAATGGCATTGGAAGGCAGCGGGGTCACAATGAGGAACCACAGCACTGCCAGCCAGAGACCTGCCATCATGGGCATCCCCCTGAGCCAGACAAGCAGCCCGGTACGGGATCCACCCCCTCCTTCCGTCCCTGTGTTCCTTCCCGGATAGAGGCTGACCACCAGGAAGAGGGCAGCAATCCACAGCAACAGCACCATGAAGGAGATCAGGGTGAGTTCACCCCGCAGGAAAAACAGCAGGAGACCGAGAAAGGGTTCAAGGAAGGTGCGCCATGGTGAAATGGTAACACTGTATCCATCAGCCGCCTCCAGGGTCATTGCATCAACGATCCCCCCCCGGTGATGGAATACCACAGCCAGCAGGATGATCAATACCGCTCCGCCTGCATAACGGAGATCGGACCTGTACCATTTAATAAGACGCTTCATGGGACTCAGATGCTGTTACAAATATAAATTTAACTAGATTTGTAGCTGAAAAGAATGTCCGATGTACCTGACCATCCTGATCATTACTGTTGCCCTGTTAAGCCTGGCCCTGCTGGGTTTGATGCTGAAGATCCTGGTAAAGAAGAAGGGAAGGTTCCCCGAGTACCGGGTGGGCCATAACAGGGAGATGCACAAAAGAGGGATCGCCTGCGTGAAGCACGAGGAGATCAGGTGCCATACCCAAAGGCTGAAGGAGACCGGTTGTGCCGGATGCCAGTAGCCTGACTAGCGGTTGCGGAACGATTTCCGCAGTGCATAGAGGGAGGTAAGGATATGAAAATCCATCTGGGAAGGGTACCGTTTAAGCTGGACCCGGAAATGGGCCAGCACCTGCCGGGGAAAATCGGAAACCGGGTCAAGTAATGCTCTCACCGATCCGGCCTTCAGGGCGTAGATCTGGTTCAATCCCTCGTTGACAACGACACTCCTTCCGCTGAACCTTACCAGCCAGGATAACAGGGCGGGTGGAGCCACCTTTTTGATCAGGGTTTTCAGGAAAAATTCCGGGACCTCAGCCACATCCTGTCCGAAACGAACCTCCCTGATGGGATCTGCCAGCAATCCGTGCATCTCGGATCTGTAGAACAGGGACCTGCCCATGCGGTCCGTGGGACGGATGGCCATGCAGAAATCCACCATCTCCCTGTCCCAGAAAGGAATGCAACTCCTGAATCCCATGAACTCATATACCTTCAGGCTGTTGACAATGAATTTGGCCTCCCGTTCCTGCCAGTTCAGGTACTCCCTGAAAGCCTGGGGCGGGGCGTGCCCCTCCCTGTAAATCGAAGTGATGGAATCAAGGAGCAGGGGGCTGCATGTTTTTCAAGGTGAGCTGGGCATTGGCATGCCCTGCGGACCGCATCCTCCATGTTGTCACAGGCCAGGTCGGTTTGGTCCACAAAATAGCCTGCATTGATATCCAGGCCATGGCCGGGCACAAAGATGTCGCCCTCCTTCACAATGCCCTTAAGCAAAAGCTCATCCACTGCCAGCAGGTCCTGCAGGTGGGGAGTAGAGGTCCCGTTGAAGGCAAAACGGATGTAATCATCGAATACGCCCCTTTCTTGCAGCTCCTGCCATTTCCGGGGGGTGTACTCCACGAAGTGCCACTCATATCCGGCGGCCTCAGCCACCTGCCTGCTTACAGCGGATTGTTCATTGCCCGCAGTTCCGTAGGAGAAACAGACCACATTTTTTTGTCCCAACCGGTATAAGTAATTCACGATCATGCGCGAATCGTGCCCGCCGCTCAGAGGGATCACCCACCGGTTCACACCGGGATGGCGCCGGATCATCCTGGTGAAGACCGATTGAAAAACCCGGTCAAACGCCTTCGTGAATAGATCCAGGTCCGCATAGTCCATGGGCTCTTCTGGTGGAACATGGTGGTAATACCTTTCCCGTCTGATCCCCCCGCCGGCCAGGCATACGATCTCTGCAGCCTGCACACCGTACACCCCCCCGTACACGGTATGGTGACCCGGTACATTGCCAAACAGCAGGTACTCCTCCATCCTGTCGGGATCATGCCCGGGGGTTCCGTGCTCCTTCAGATACCCCTCCAGGTTGTCGGTGACAAATGCACCCTCACCTGCATCCCCGTAAAACAGGGGATGGCTCCGGATATTATCGGATACCAGGAAACAGCTACCCTGCCTCTCCACCACCAGAGAGAAGTGGAAATCCAACTCCCCTGTCACCTCCCTGAGAAGCTCAAAGTAACTGTCATCCGGAAGATCCAGGCCATCCATGAGACGGATGACCCAGGGCACTTCCCGGAGTGCATCCTCACCGGCAGCGGGACACCCGGTGATCATCATCCGGTCCCCGTTTCCGGATGGTGCATCCAGGCGGAGCAGCAGGGGTGATGTGAGAAAAACCTTCATGGTCTCATTTACGTGATTTCAAAAACTTCCTTCCCCTCTCCCGAATCAGCTCCTTCAGAAAGGTATACTCTTTGGGCCTGGTCAGTTCGCAGAGGCCCATGATAAAGAGTCCTCCTGCTCCTCCCTGGACCAGGAGGGTAACCAGGGGGGTGGTATCCAGCCGCGTACCGATAAAGTACATGAGTCCCCCTGTCAACACAGCCATGAGCAGCGAGGGAAGGACATCCAGCACCTGTCGTGCAAGCGTATAACCGATGAACCGTCCGGAAAAAAAGGCCTTCACCAGGTACTCCACCAGGGCTGCCAGGATCATGGCCAGGATCATCCATTGAATCCCCCATATGATCCCTACCGTTACCACAGGGATCGCCATTAATTTGGCAAATATTTCCAGCCTGAGGATCAGCCCGCTCTTGCCAAGAACATATAGCAGACTCTGTATCAACGCGAAAGCAGGATGGAATATGCCCACAAAACAGAGTAGCTGCAGGTAGATTACCGCCCCCCGCCACTGTTCACCTATGAGGGTGATGATCAGCGATTCGGAAACCGCTGCCATCCCGAACAACAGGACCATGGCGATGAAAATAGCGCTGAGGAGAATCCGCTGATAGCTTCTTTTAAGTTTCTCCGGATCACCCTGGATGGTGGACATGGCCGGGAAAGCCACCCGGGCGATGATTTCGCTTACATTCTCTGCTGCCAGGTTCTTGAACATATCGGCCCGGGAGTAGAGCCCCAGCTCCTGGGCCGAAAAACGTTTGGCGATGACCAGGTTATAAAGGTTGAAATAGAGTTTGTCCAGCAGCCCGGTAAGCAACAGCTTGGAACCGAATCCGAAAAGCTCCTTCAGCGAAGCCATGCTGAACACCCGGCTGGGTTTCCAGTGGTTGAAGGTCCACAGCAGGATGGAGATGATCAGCTGCTGGGCCAGTGCCCTGTAGACCAGGCTCCAGACCCCGGCCCCGTTCATGGCCAGCAGGATCCCAAGGGTTCCTGAAAGAACCGAGGCAGAGAGCATGATCTTGGTCAGGAGCTTGAAGTTGATCTCCTTGGTCACAATGGTGATCTGGATCAGGGATACCGCCTCGATGATGATGATCAGCCCGATCACCCGCGTGATCTGTACCAGCTGGGGCTCCTCGAAAAAGCGGCTGATGGCAGGCGCTGAAAAGAAAAGGGCCACATAGATGAGGATCCCGATGAGTAGGTTGAAATAGAATACCGTGGAGAAATCCGCCTTCGAGCACTGCTCCTTGCGGATCAGTGCCTGGCTGAATCCGCTGTTCACAAAGGGCTGGGTGAGTACGATGAAAATGGTCACCATGGCCACTACTCCGTACTCTTCGGGACTCAGTAGCCGGGCCAGCACAATGCCCACCACAAAAGCGATGACCTTTTCCGCAAAGCTGTTCAGGAAATTCCAAAGGATCCCGTCAAGGGTCCGCTCTTTCAGATCTGCGCTCATGAAAGGCCCAGCAACCTGCGGATCACATGGGAAGGTGTCATGAAGGTGTTGTAGTACTCCCGGGCTCCCTGCTCCAATTTCTCACGGTAGGCCACATCACCGGTAATCAGGGTCACAGCCTCCCTGATCTGCTCCTCATTTTCCACCAGGTGGATGTGCTTTCCATGCTCCAGGGGCGCGGGGAGGTCATTAATGATGGGGGTTGAGACCATGGCCTTTCCCATGGCAAGGAACTCACCCAGCTTCCAGCCGTGCCCGTGGTGGCAGGATGGGGTATTGAAGACCAGGGTGGAACGCTTCACCCTGCTGACATACTCATCGGTGCTGATAAACTCGGTCAGCATCAGGTCCTTGTATTTTTCATAATCAGGGTGATCGGTGCTGGCAAACAATCCCCCCTGGAAAGTGATATCCAGCGATTTGCAGGTCCTGATAAAAGCCGCCCGCCAGGCATTGGTGGCCTCTGCATCATTCTCTTCAGTCCACAGCTGGGAATCGAAAAAGATATAATCCTTTTCAGGGGCAATGGGATCATATTCGGACAGTTTTGGCCTCCGCAGCTGCCAGGTGTAACCGGCCAGGAAGTACCTCCTGGTAACAGAGATGTTATTCCTGCTCCACCGGTAGTTCTTCAGGAACCGGACCAGGGTGGAAGGGCGGTTCCAGAGGTTGATCCCGATCATGGGTCCAAGGCGAACGATCTTCTCCATGTACTTTTCTTCTGTATTTCCCGGATTTACATTGATCTTCCCATAGATCTCGCACCACTCCCAGGCGATGGGATTGATGGTATCCTTGTCCCTGTAATCGATCACCACCCGCTTCTCGCCCGAGGCGTCCCTGTAGAGCAGTGCCATGTAGTGATCAAACGCCTCGGTGTCATTGTTCTGCTTGAGACCGTCGAAAGGTTTCCGGCTGAATCTCACATGCTCCTTACCGAAAAGATCAAACAGGCCCTGCATGTACCAGGATGCAAAGACCATTCTGGCCCTTGGATCAACCAGGACCTCCACGTTGTTGTTTTTCATTGTGACTTGTTTTTTGTATGGTTCCGGGAATTCCCGTTGTACTCCTCGTTGCTGCTTTTGTATTCAGGCACCAGGTCTTCCAGTATATCCACCACTCCCTGCCTGGAGTAGGTGTACAGTTCCCCCAGGTGCCTCTCAATATGTTCACAGAAGGTGGAATGGTCAAATCCGGCCACCTGTGCAATCTTAATCTTCGGGTGGTGGGTAGGGATGGTATTCTCCTCATCGGCCAACAGCTCCTCGAATAGCTTCTCTCCAGGCCGCAATCCCGTGATCTCAATCATGATATCTTTTCCCGGCTCCAGCCCCGACAGGCGGATCATCTGCCTGGCCAGGTCCACGATCCTGATGGGTTCGCCCATATCGAAGACAAAGATCTCCCCGCCCCTGCCTATGAAACCGGCCTCCAGCACCAGCTCACACGCTTCCGGGATGGTCATGAAATAACGGGTAATGTCGGGGTGGGTCACGGTTACAGGACCTCCCTGTTCGATCTGCCTGGTAAACAAGGGGATCACCGATCCGCTGGACCCCAGCACGTTGCCAAAGCGGGTGATGACGAACTGCGTCCCCCCCTCTCTCTTTTCCGCATTGGCCTGGACCACCATTTCGCACACCCTTTTGGTAGCCCCCATCACGTTGGCGGGATTCACAGCCTTGTCGGAGGAGACCATCACAAACTTCTTCACCCCGAATTCCACGGATAGCTTGCTCAATATCCTCACACCGCCCACGTTTACCCTGAAGGCTTCATGCGGATTCTCCTCCAACAGCGGTACATGCTTGTAAGCAGCTGCATGGTAAACGATATCCGGGCGGTCCTCTTCAAAGATCTTCCTCATCTTCTCCTGGCACGTCACATCCGCGATGAGGCACTTCATGGGTGGCAGCCCCACCTTCTCCTTCAACTCGTTCTGAAGGTGGAACATGGGTGTTTCTGCCTGGTCTACCAGGATGACCCTCCGGGCTGAAAAGCGGGCAAGCTGCCGCACGATCTCAGACCCGATGGATCCTGCTGCCCCGGTGACCAGGATCACCTTGTCCTCAAGCTCCTCCATGAGCATCTCCCTGTTCAGCTTGATGGGATCCCTGCCCAGCAGATCTACCAGCTTCACCCGTTGGAACTGCACCAGGTTCAGCTGCCCGTTCAGCCACCGGTCCACATCCGGAATATCGAGCACCTCCATCCCCAGTTCAACTACGTTACGGATGATCTCCCTTTTCTCCTCGGGATCGATCTTCTTGATGGCAAAGATCAGGGACCACACGTTGTGCTTGGCCAGGAATTCCTGGTCCACCACCCCGGGGTGGTACACGGGGATCCCGTTGATCTCTTTCCCTCTCAGCCGCTTGTTGTTGTCCATAAAACCGGCAATCCGGTACCTGTTCTTCTTGTCATTCTCGATCACATCCATCACGATCACACCCATGGAACCGGCACCGAAGATCAACACGTTTTTCTTCTTCCCGAAAGTATTGGAAATCAGTTCGAAGAACATTTTAATTCCCATTCGGACAAAAAACATAAGAACCGTGATGCTGACGTAGTGAATGACGATGACCGAGAGGGGGATGGTCATCTCCTTGTTGGCAAAAGCGAAACGTGCTGCCAGGGAAAGGATGGAGAGTGTCAGCAGGGAGAAGGTGGTGGATACGAACACGTTGAAAATGTCCTTGATGGTGGTGTGCCGGATAAGCCCTGTATAGGATTTGAACAACAACCCGAATCCGCTGTAGATCACCAGGGCGACCAGCCCTTGCTTCATTGCCAGATCCAGGTGGAATCCGGCATAAAACGGGTTGAACCGCAGGATATAGGCGATTATAAAAGTGAGATAGACAGCCAGGGTATCCAGGCTAAACATGGCCCACCGGGGGACCGAATGCTTATGGAGGAACGAGCGCAGCTTCTTCATGATGAGATCCATCCACTTTGGATCCTTTTCAAGCAGGCTGTTTCCGTATTCAGAAATCTTGATCATTTTTTATCAAATATGGAATGGGTAAGACTCTCCCTGATGGTCATTTTCTCCTCCCGGGTTAGCCCGGTACCGGATGGAAGGCAGATCCCCCGGTCAAACAGTTCCTCCGACACCCCGTTCACATAGGCGGGACAGTCGGCAAAAACCGGTTGCAGGTGCATGGGTTTCCAGAGGGGCCTTGAATCGATCTGCTCTTTTTCCATGGATTCCCGGATATCCCCCACCTTTGTTCCTGACTTTGGATCCACTGTGATGGCTGTCAGCCAGTAATTGGAATAAAATGTGTCATCGGGTTCTTCCTGGAATGAGATCCCGTTGGCGCCCTCCAGGACCTCCCTGTAAAAGGCGTTGTTCTTCCTCCGCTGCTCAACCCTCAGACCGATCACCTCCATCTGTCCCCGGCCGATCCCCGCCACCACGTTGCTCATCCGGTAGTTGTACCCGATCTGGCTGTGCTGGTAATGGGGAGCATCCTCGCGGGACTGGGTGGAGAGGAAACGGGCCTTCCGGATATGATCTTGATTACCGGAAAGAAGGGCTCCCCCACCCGAAGTGGTGATGATCTTGTTCCCGTTGAACGAAAGAACCGACACATCCCCGAAGGAGCCAAGCATCTGTCCCCTGTACCGGCTGCCCAAAGCTTCCGCTGCATCCTCGATAACCGGGATCCCGTATTCCCGGGCGATTTTCATGATCCGCTCCATCCTTGCCGGCATCCCGTAAAGATGGACCGGGATGATGGCAGCGGGCCTCTTCCCTTTTTTGAGGCGGTCCCTGATGGCCTCCTCCAGCAGGTCCGGGCACATGTTCCAGGTTCCCGGTTCACTATCGATCAGTACCGGGGTGGCTCCCTGGTAAACAATGGGATTGACCGTTGCAGAAAAGGTGAAGGAGGAGGCCAGCACCTCGTCACCCCGGCCCACACCCAGGATGATCAGTGCCAGGTGGATGGCTGCGGTCCCCGAACTCAGCGCTGCCACATGCTTCACACCGCAGTAGTCCGCCAGGTCCTTCTCGAACATGTCCACATTCGGACCCATGGGGGCCACCCAGTTGCTTTCAAAGGCCTCCCTTACATAGTCTACTTCCCTGCCACCCATGTGCGGAGGGGAGAGCCAGATCTTTTTATTCATGGTCAGTCATCTTTTTTCTTTGGAATGGCAATAACCTTCTCTTTATACCGGTAAAACACCACGGAATTGTCACCGATAGATTTGTCCACGATCATCCCTGCCTCAACCTTGTTCCCGGTACCGATCAATACACCCGGCTTGGTGGCACAGTTCACCCCGAACAGATTTTCATCCCCCACCACCGTCTCCCCCGAGAAGCTCACATTGGGTCCCAGAAAGTTGAAATCCCCCAGCCGGGTATCGTGTGCAAGGCTGCACCTGGAATTCACCAGGTTGAAGTTGCCCACAACCACATTGGGCCCCACATTCACCATGGGCCCCAAGATGGTGCCGGTCCCGATGGTGGCAGATTCGGAAACATAGGCAGTGGGATGGACCAGGGTAAGGAAAGAGGCCCCCGAGGCCAGCAGCTGCTCGACGATGGTCCTGCGGAACTGCAGGTTGGCAATGCCCATGATGTAATGATGGTCTGGCAGTACCCTGTGGCCCTTGATGGGGCCCAGGTATGGAGCCCTGAACCGGTACCTCCCGTACCCTTCCGGATCGTCATCCAGAAATCCGGCCACACGCTTCCCGCCGGTATCCCGGCTGTATCCGGCTGCATGCAGGTACTCCTGTATCTCCGCTGCATGTCCCGATGTCCCTATCACGATAATCTTGCTCATTGCTCAGCTTTTTCCTGTAGTATATCCCCCGTCAATAACCAGGTTGGTCCCCGTAATCCACCGGGAAGCATCTGATAAGAGGTACACACACCCGTTGGCCACATCCCTGGTTTTTCCCAGTCCCAGCGGATGCTGCCCCCTGACCTTTTCCAGGGACGCCTTCTCCCGGCTGTAGACCGATTTTTGAGACATGGGCGATTCAACTACTCCTGGCGAGATGGTGTTCACCCTGATTTTCCGGCCGGCCAGCTCAAGTGCCATGGACCTCGCCCCGGCAAGGAGGGCGCCCTTGGTCATGCTGTAAAGGGTCCTGCCCTTTTCTCCCACCATGCCCATCACCGAAGAGATGAATATCATGCTCATCCCGCTCCGGGCATATACCCCCTGGCGGATCAGTTCACGTCCCAGGTTGAATCCCGAGATGACATTGGTGCGGTGGTACTCCTCCATCTTCTCCGGGGAGGTCATTTTGAAAGGCAGCGTGGTGGAGATACCGGCCGCATTGACCACACCATGGACCTTGATCTCCTTGGTCTTCAGCTCCCCGATCATATCCTCCACAGCCCTGTGGTCATTCAGGTCCAGGGCATACATGCGGTGGTGTCCCGAATACTGCAATTCCCGGAAGGTCTCATTCAGCCGCTCCTTGCTGCGGCCTGTAAGCATTACCACGGCCCCCATCTGACTGCACATGATAGCGGTCTCCCGGCCGATGCCCGAGGAGGCCCCGGTGATCAGGATGTACTTCCCGGATAGTTGAAAGGGTGTCTTTAAGTCTGTCATTGGATGGTCATTAAACTTCTACAATGGAAGGGATGGTACAATGATGCAGGCGTATGATGGCGCTTGCCCATGACAGGCCTACACCAAATCCACTTAACAGCAGCCGGGAATCCCCGGCCAGTTTATCCTTCAGCTCCGAAACAATGGTCAGCGGGATAGAGACCGAGGATGTGTTCCCGTATTTCCCGATGGACATGGGAACCCGTTCGGGATCCAGCTTCATTTTCTTCATCAGGTAACTGTTCATGTAGTTGTTGGCCTGGTGGAAAACATAGTAGTCCATGGCATGCAGGTCATTTCCCGATAGCTCCATAAGCTTCTTAACATCCCTGGGAACCTCCCGGATCAGGAAGTTGAAGACATCTGCCCCGTTCATATAGCCCTGCTCATCACTGCGCATGTTGCCATACTCATCCACCACCTTCTCCTTCAGGGTTTCCGGTGAACTGGGATTCCTGCAACCGCCCGCATTGATCTTGATCAGGTCCGCACGTGAGCCGTCCGCATTCAGTGAGAACCAGCTTTTGCCATATGCCTCGTCCTTCCCCACCAGTGCAGCCACACCCGCATCTCCGAAAATAAATGCCGTTTTTCGGTCCTTCGGTGAATATACCTTCGACCGGGTTTCCCCGTCCAGCAGCAGCACATTCCTGATGTGCTGCTGCTGCAGCATGGCATAGGCCATGGAGAGGCCGTAGACAAATCCGGCACAGCCCTGGTTCACATCAAAGGCCATGGTTTCCTTGTTCAGCCCGAGCCGGTCCTGCAGGATCACCGAGGTAGCCGGCATCTTGTAATCGGGAGTCTGGGATACGAAGATCAGCACATCAATTTCCGAACGGTCACTCCCCATCTCAGTGAGCAGCTTTTCGGCCGCTGCAAAACAGAGGTCCGACGCGCAGGTATCCGCATCTGCAAACCGCCGCTCCCTGATCCCCACTTTCTCAACCACTTCCCTGGCCTCCGCAGGTGAGAAGAACTGGGTATAACTGAGATTATCGATCACATTGCGCGGCACTGCTGCGGCCAATCCCGAAATACCGATATGGCTGAATTCAAGGGTTGCCATGTTGCTAAGAAGTTGACCGCCTGGTCACCTCCTCCAGCAGGTCCCCCACGGTGATCAGTTTGTTAAAATCCTCCATTTCAATCTCGACCTCGTACTGCTCATCCAGCATGGCAATCAGGGTCAGCTGGGTCAGGGAATCCCACTCGGGATAATCCCGGAACACATCCCCAAGTCCGATCTCTCTGTCCTCGATCTCCAGGGCTTCAGTCAGTGCAGTGATAAACGCTTCTTTCATGTTCGTATGGTATTTGTATTAGACTTTGCTGCTCCTTTGGGGGCTGTTCCGGTAAAGGGTCCCATGACTGCTCCCTCTGCCGGGTAGATCCCCTCACGGCGGATCACACCCACCAGGGTATTCCATAAGATCTTCAGGTCCAGTCCCAGGGAGCGTTGATCTACATAGCGGACATCATATTTGAACCGGTCCTCCCAGGAGAGTACATTGCGCCCGTTCACCTGGGCCAGTCCGGTAATTCCCGGCCTCACCTCGTGCCTGCGGGCCTGCTCCCTTGTATAAAGGGGCAGGTATTTCACCAGCAGGGGCCTGGGGCCTACCAGGCTCATCTCCCCCGCCAGGACATTGACCAGTTGCGGAATCTCGTCAAGGGAAAGGGCCCTGATCACCCGTCCGGAAGTTGTGATCCGCCTGCCGTCGGGCAGCAGCTTCCCCTGGTCATCCCTCTCATTGTTCATGGTCCTGAATTTGATCAGGTGGAATACTTTCTCATGTTTTCCGGGCCGTTCCTGGATAAAGAAGGGACTTCCGCCTCCTTCTGCCAGCAACCACAGGGTGGTCAGCACCAGAACCGGTGCACACAGGGCAAGAAGTACCACGGCAGCGGTAAAATCAAGGATCCTTTTTCCAAAACGCCTGTAAAGTTTCATTGTTCAGGATGAACTGACCTGCTCAAGGAATTGGGCCAGCCGGTCATAGACCACCCCTGCATCCCCCTGTTCAGCTGTTAATTGCAGTGCATTTTTCCTGTATTCAGCCAGCAGTTCCGGGTCCTCCAGGAACCGCTCTAAACGCTCCGCCAGTGCCCCGGCATCACCCGGCCGGTGGTTAAACCCAACCCTGTGCTCATGAATAATCTCCACCATTTCACTCTTCAGTGAGTTGATCACGGTCAAGCCCGCCCCCAGGTAGTCGAACAGTTTATAAGTCACTGTCTGGGTGGCCCCGGGCTTATGCTGGATCAGTCCCACCTGGCAGGTGGAAAAGAGCTCCAGCAGCTCCTCACTGCCCACCCGGCCTACGTATTCCAGGTTGGTTGATCGTTCAACAGCACTTCTTACCAGCTCCTCCTGGGATCCCTTCCCTGCAATAATGAAGCGGGTCCGGCCGGGGTGCTTTTTCTCCATGATCTGTGAAGCCCCGATGATGGCGGGAATATCATAGGAACTCTCCAGGCTTCCTGCATAGATGATGCTGAGTTCCCCGTTGGCCCCGGCTGCATTTTCCCCGGAAGCACCAGCACTCCCCGCAAGCTGCGCCTGTATCTCCCGGAACCGCACCGCCGGGTAGAAAAAGGCACCCGGTACACTCCCCGGAACCTTCCCCCGGGCCCATTCAAGGTAGACCCTGGATATGGCTGTCACCCCTGACACGGCTGACAGGGTACGTTTCAGTTTCGCGGACAGCGGCATCACCAGTGCCCTGAACAGGAGTGCTTTCAACCCCTTTTCCCGCATGAAGAGTGCGTCCGGCCATGGATCGATGATATCCGCCACCACAGGCACCTTTTGCCTGGCAGCCCATGCACTGATCAGCCGGGCCGGTGTCAGTGGCGGAATGCTGATGAAGATCATATCCGGCTTCTCCTGTTTTCCAGCCTCCCGTAACAGGTTCCGGCCGAACTGGCCATGAGACAGCAACCTCCTCACCGACAGGTTTCCCGAATAGGGCCTGCTGTAAATAAATATGAGCCTGTAGCGGTCCGACACCTCAATCACCGTCCGTTCCCTGAACCGCTCCTCCCGGGTGGCATGCCTGAATGTATTGCTGAAATAGGTCACCGAATGGCCCCGCTCCAGCAGCGCATCAGCAATGCCCATAAAACGCATGGGCCGGGTGTTGTCCACCGGGGTGGGATCAAAAGCCGATATAATCCAGGTATTCATCAGGTTGGTTTTCCTTGAGAAGGCAGTTTACTCCTTTCGTTCTGTCCATGCCCGGAAGATCTCCTCGAAGGTGGCCTGCAGCGACCGCGTGATGTCCCATCCAGGGTAATGGGCCCGCATTTTCCGCAGGTCGCTGTAATAACAGATGTGGTCTCCGATACGGTTGGTCTCGCTGTAGCTGAACTTCATGGGCTTGTTGCTGATCTTGGAGATGATCTCAAAGGCCTCCAGGATGGAACAGGAATTGTCTTTTCCCCCTCCGATGTTATAGACCTCTGCGATCCGGGGTTCCGTGATGAACGCTTCCACGAAACGGGCCACGTCATAGGAGTGGATGTTGTCCCTGACCTGCTTTCCCTTGTAACCGAAGATGGTGTATTCACGCTCCTCCAGGTTGCATTTGATCAGGTAACTCAGGAACCCGTGAAGCTCGACGCCCGAGTGATTGGGACCGGTGAGGCACCCCCCCCTGAGGATGGCAGTAGGCATATCGAAATACCTTCCGTACTCCTGGACACAGATGTCACCGGCCACCTTGGAGGCCCCGAACAACGAATGCTTGCTCTGGTCAATGGGAAAATCCTCTGGAATCCCATTCAGGTAGGTCTCATCGCCATATTCCCAACGGGTTTCCAGTTCCACCATGGGGATCCGGTTGGGGGCATCCCCATAGACCTTGTTGGTGGACATGTGAACGAAGGGAACGGAGGTGGAATACCGCCGTGTTGCTTCCAGCAGGTTCAGGGTACCTGTGGCATTGGTATCGAAGTCATCAAAAGGAATGTCTGCCGCCCGGTCATGGCTGGGCTGGGCAGCAGCATGAACAATGGCATCAGGGCCTATACCAGGAATGATCTTCAGCATGGCCTCCCTGTCCCGGATGTCAAGTTCATGGTGAACAAATGCAGGCAGTTCGGACTGAAGGCGTTTCCTGTTCCAGGTGGTATCGCCGCGGGGACCGAAAAACACTGCCCGCTGGTTGCTGTCTATCCCGTGAACTTCCCAGCCAAGGCCGGCAAAATGGGTACACACTTCAGATCCGATCAGGCCGGATGACCCGGTTACCATTAGTTTCTTCATGTAGTTATATTTGTGTTGGGTGAATGGGATCCGGTCATCTTTTCATACAACCGGATATAATCAAGGTATCGCTCCTCTTTGTTGTACAGTTTTTCCGCCCTGGACCGGCATGCCCGGCTCAACTCCCCGCGGTTCATCTTCCCCAGTTCCAGGATAGCCTCCCACATAGCCCTTGTGTCTCCCTTGGGAACTACCCTCCCCGTTGCAGCATCCACTGCTTCGGGACTTCCCCCTGTATCATAGGTAATTACAGGCGTTCCGCAGGCCAGCGCCTCCAGGTTGGTGGTTGGAAAATTATCCTGCCAGGTGGGATTCACAAACACAGTAGCCATGGCATACAGCACTGCCAGTTCCTTCCTGTCGGTGATCCTGTGCAGCCCCAGCATATTTCCGGGCAGTTTTTTTGCCCTCTTCCTGGGTACCCCCACCAACACGATCACGTGGTCTTCCGAGATGTGCTCACTGAGGTTGTACAGGTCTTTCAAGTCCCTTGTTGTTCTCCAGCCTGAAAGCCACTGCCAGGATGATCTTCTTTCCCCCCGGAATGGGCATCTTCAGGGATGTTCCCTCCTTCAGGGGTGCAAAAAGCTTCAGGTCGATGCCGTTCTGGATCACCGTGCAGGATTTCTCCCCGAGAAAGGATTGTTCCACCTTCTCCTTCAGCCACATGGACGGGGTTACAATGTGCATCCTTTCCGGGGCTGTGAACAACCTCTTTTTATCGTGGTAATTCCTTTTGGAGTTATCCAGCAACCTGCTGGCGGGATAGATCCTGGTTTTGGGACAGGTGTGGCATCCGGTTTTCCACTTCTCGCAGTCCACCGAATCGAAATGGGTGCAGTGACCGGTAAAAGACCAGCAGTCGTGCAGGGTCCACACCACCGGAATGCCTGTATGCCGGAAGTAATCAAACAATTCACCGATGTGGAGGTAGTATCCATGCAGGTTGTGCATCTGGACCAGGTCGGGGCCGATCTCCTCAACCCTCTTCAGGAAACTCCTTGTGGGCCCCAGGGAAGCAAAACCGTGCCTGTCGGTGATCCGGGTATGGGCCACAGCCAACCCGGTGCGGAAGTTGCTCCCCACCTGCACGCTTGATGCCTTGTTGTTTGCCCTGCCCCTTGCATGGGCAATGTAACCCGCATGGCCCTGGACTGCAAGCCTTTCATCCAGGTCAGTGACGATGTGCCCGATGCTTCCCGTGTTCACTGTGGTATGTATCTGTAGCACTTTCATAAGGTTCAGTCCAATACTTCCGAGATTTGTCTGAAGGCCTCCCTGTCATCAAAGATCTTTGCCCTTTCCAGGGCCAGTGATCCGAATTTCTCCCTGATGGCGGGGGTGGTGATCATCTGCTTCAGCCCTTCATAGACCTCCCGGGCTGTTTGCCCGGTCATCATCCCGTATCGGCCATGATCGACAATCTCCCTGCATCCGCTGCAGTTGGTCACCACAACCGGTTTCCCGAACAGGATCGCCTCACACAGGGCGGTGGGCAGGGCCTCCGATTCGGAGGTCATCACGAACAGGTCCGCTGCTTTCAGGTAGGGGAAAGGATTCTCGAGGTATCCCTCCAGGCGGACATGCTCTTGGAGTCCCGATTCATCGATGAGCTGCTGCAGTTCCCTTTGCAGCGGTCCCTCCCCGTAAATCCGGAGTCTGAAATCCAGTCCGTCGGACCGGAGCATTCCGCAGGCCCTGATCAGCTTCTCATACCCTTTCACCGGGAAGAGACTTCCCATGGCCAGGATCTGCAATCCGTCCTCCCTTTCAGGGACAAAAGCATCAGCCATCTCCATCTTCCGTTCCACATCAAGCACATTATAGATCACCCGCATGTCCGGGTAGTTCCCAAAGAGTGAGATGAACTCCTCCATGGCATCATGGGAAACAAATACCAGCCTGTCCAGCCTGGCATAACGGTTTTTCATGATCCGGCGCCCGTACCTCCCCTGGTAAAACTTTGCATAATTGGAATAACTTGCTTTGCTGGCATGGATCCAGGAGATGGTCTTCCCGGGTGCCCGGGGCAGCATAAAGAGCAGGTCTGTGTGGGATCCGTCCACAAAGGAGACCGCCACATCATACCTGGCCCTCAGTTTCCTCCGCACCCTGATCCGGTAAACAAGGCTGAAATTGAATTTAATGTAGACATAGGTGAGTACCCGTGCCAGAAATACATTCCTGAACAACGTGGTCAGTTTTACGTGATCCGGAATCTGGCTGAAATAGCGGCCATGGTTCATCACCACGCACAGTTCAGTATCATACCCTCCGGGCAGCCACCGCAGGATGTTGAGCAACACCAGTTCGGCTCCCCCTGCTTCCAGGGAGGGAATGATCACCAGCAGTTTCTTGTTATTTTTTTCCATGCCCCTCAAGTATCAGGTCCCCCAGCTGGTCGGTGGTCATGAATTCCAGGTCGGGCCATCTACTGACCATCTCCGACAACAGGCGGCGGAATCCTCTCAGGTTCGAATCCCGGTTCTTCTCATCCACGAACCCGATATAATTCAACCGGTGGGAGCCGATGATCACCGGCCTCCGGAAATTGAAGGCGATGCCCATCCGTTTCAGGCAGTCATCCACACTGTAATTCAAGGGATCGATGCTGGGTTCATAGTAGGCGTTCCTCACCAGGTAGACCTGGTTGTAGATGTTCTTCTGTCCGGTAAAGTGGAAGGTGTGCTTGTACCGGAACTTATCGTTGCGAACCACCGGCTGCCGCTGGAACGGGATCCCCTGGATGGCCCTGATCCCGTTTTCTTTCAATATGTTTTCATGGTATTTGCTCCAGGTATAGCAGGTTCCGATAAATGAGCGGGGACTCCAGCCGAATATATCCCGGAAGATCCTTACACCCTCTGCCAGCGACTCACCGATCTCATCCCTCTGCCGGTCGTTCATGAATTCCATGGATTCCATGTAGGTGACCGGCTTCTCCACAGGTTCCGAACTGATGCTGAGCATCCGCAGGTCAAATGCCAGCTTCACCGTAGGATCCCCGCCCCTGAGTGCATCCATCCACCTTGACACATTCACATGCTCCCGCCCGTGGTACTGCGGATGGAACAGCTTCCTCTCCATCCCCTCCTTCCAGCGTTCAAAGGAGTGCTGGTGTTCCGGGTAGCGTTTCAGCGACTCTATAAAGGTCTCGAAATGGTAAGTGCTGAATCCGGATGCTTCGATCTTTTCGAAATCGGGATTGGAAACCACCGTATTGGCGGTGATGCAGGCTGGATTCCCGTGCTGGTCCTTTACCGACGACAGCACATCGAACAGCTCCGACAGGTCCTTTTCGCTGGCCAGGGAATCGTACCGCATGAAGGGATCCCGGTTCACATGAAACCCCTTCCCGAGCAGTTCATTGTAGGTTTGCGCCGATGGCATCCTGATGCTTCCCCAGTCATCCGATTCGATGACCACGATCTTTCTCCTGCTCCTCCAGCCGGGGATCTGCGGTAAATAGTAGCGTATGGGTTTGATGGGACGGATCATATCAGTTTTTCTTGTTTACCAGGTCTCCCAGCTCCCCGGTGGAGAGGAATTCCACACCGGGCCACCTGTTCAGAATCGATTTCAGCAACCGTGCCAGCTCCTTCAGTCCCCCGTCACGGTTACCCGGATCCAGGAAACCCGTATAGTTCACCCGGTGGGTACTGATGGTGGCCGGCTTTTTCCAGCGAAAAGCCATCTCCACCTGGGCCAGGCACCCATCCACCCAGTCGGACCGGTTGGAAGAGGGCTCAAAACTTGCATTCCTGGAAAGGTACACCTGTCCATACCTGTTCCGCCTGCCGGGGTACCTGATGCGGGTCCGGTAGCGCTGATCACCCAGGGGCTCCTTCTGCAGCTTGTCCAGGACCAGGTAGCGGATGCCGTTCTCATGGAGGGTCTCCTCAAGGGCCAGGTTGAAAGGACCGTTTGGAGGAACAAAGACCACGGGTGTATATCCCAGCAATCTTCTGAACAGGCTGATCCCCTGTCGGATTACCTCCCGGTGCACGGCGATCTCCTCCCTGTCTCCCAGGTCGAATGCCGCCCTGAACTGGAGCGGGCTCTCCCCCAGGGCCACCGGATCGATTCCGAAAACCCCGTACCTGAAAGCCTCCAGGGTCAGCGGCGATCCCTTTTTCAGTGCATTGATCCACGCGGTAACATTGAGGTGTTCCCTTCCGTGAAACTGGGGAATAAACAACCGTTTCTCCACCCCTTCCTTCCATAGCTCCAGGACCCGGTCACGGGATGGATCCCCCTCCAGGGTTGTGTCGAGGGGTTCATAATGATAGCTGCTGAAACCGTTTCCGGCAATGGCTTTGAAATCGGGATTTGCCACCACGTTGTACCCGGTGAATACAGGGTGGTTTCCCCGGGAGTCCCTGACGGAACTGAGGACTTCGAACAGGGACGCAAGGTCTTCGTTGGTCTCCAGGGCATCATACCTGTAATAATGGGCCGCATCATCATCGGGATAGATACCCCTCTCCCGGAGGATCCCGAACACTTCGGCGGAAGGGGTACCCAGGCTTCCCCAGTCATCCGACTCGAACACCACGATCTTCCTCCGGGTGGTCCACCCGGGAATGCTGCTCAGGGTCCTGAGGATCCGTGTCCTGGTGCTCTGCATTACTTTAAATAGTCTATTAGTTTCACCTGGTCTTCCATGAAAAATGCCAGGATGGGATTCCCGATAATGGTGGACATCCCTGTAAAGTCCATTCCCCCCCTGACCGAGACCACGATAAAGATAAAGAGCAGGGGGGCGGTTGCCAGCGCCACCAGTTTGACCATTTTATTCCGGTATTCATGGAACAGGTAGATGATAAAAAAGGCATACATGAACAGGTTGCCGATGGTCATAAACCTGCCCCCCCCGGGGATCAGGCTGGAGACATTGGCGAATCCCACCATAAGCAGGGCGAAGCAGAAGAGGATATAATATTCCCTGTATTTCTTCAGGAACTCCCGCCCGAAAAAGAAGACCCAGGTGGCCATGGCATAGGAGACCCATACCACCGACTGTTTAGCAAAGGTTACATACCAGTTGATGAACTGCTCTGATTTTTCCAGGCTGGCCATATAATCAATGTTGGCATAGGCCTGGGTCCGGTAGAAGAACACATCGGGCAGCAGGGACAGCAGGTCCTTTACAACCGCCAGGTCGACCTCTTTTACGAAGGAGGTGAAAATGAAGAACCAGTAGAAAAGTGACAGCCTCTTGGGGATGAATGCAAATCCCAGCAGCACCACCACCCCCAGGGTCAGGGAGAAATGAACGAATACGGAGGATACTGCCCAGATCAGGTATTTCTTCTTGCCTTCCACCAGGTAGGGGAGCGCGCCGAAAAGGAACACATGGACGGCAGTATACATCCTGAATCCATTGATCTGCCAGATGGGATTCAGCAGGGCAAAGACCACGAAATAGAGGTAGATCAGGTAGGACTTCTTCCCCTGGATCCGCGCCAGCACATACCAGAGGTTCCGCGAGTAAAAGAATCCGAAGACGGTTGCAAAGGCTGCGAACAACCAGGCCGGATTACGGGTTACCCTGGAGACAAAAAAGGTAATCAGCGGTTGTACGATGTCGATCTGCTGGGTGTTTTTCGAATAGAGGTCCCCCAACAGGTCCCCGAAACTCATATTGGAATTGGCGTAATCGATGAACCGTTGCGCATACCGGGCCGAATCCGCTTCCTGGAAATCGATCACGAAGGTATACCCGAAGAAGATGCAGAACAGCCAGAAGATGTTCTTGGCCATCGGCTCCCGGTTGAATTTTATGGCAGCTATTGATGTGCCGAAAGGCCACACCAAAAACAGCAGTCCGTAGATGAACTTGCGCTTCTGCGGGCTGATCCCGCCAGCATCCTCATGCACCATTTCCATGTTGCCTAAAACGCCTGACATAGTTCCAGAAACTGGTTTGCCACATTGATGATGTCATATTGCTCCCTTGGTGGCAGTAACATCCTGTTGGAGTAATCCCCCAGGAGGAATTCCCTGGTCACCCTCTCCTCGAAGGGAGCTGTGATATTCAGGACAGGCCTCCCGGTGAGGCTGTAATCGATGAGTTTGCTGGGGAGCTGTACCCCTGTATTGTTGTCGAAATTGAGGAGAAAATCCATGCCGGATAGTTTTCCCAGAAGCTCTTCCCTGGGTATATAGTCCCTGATCTCGAGCCTCCCGTTCAGCTTCTCCAGGTAAGGCTCCAGCATGCCCCCGTCCTGGGTGTAGACCACAAAACGAAACGGCTTCTCCCAGGTGGCCAGGAACTCCAGGAATGCCCCCGGATCCCGGTATCCCGGAATGAATCCCCCCGCAAAGGCAAATACCGGATAGTCACGCTCCTTGTGGAAAGCCGGAAGCTCCAAGCCCCTCCAGGGAGAAACCCTGGGGAATGACCCTGATCTTCTGGTGGAATTCCCGGTAGTATCCCTCCCGTGCTCCTTCAAAGGGAATGGAGATGAAATCGGCCTTCCTCCCGAACCACTTCTCCAGGAAACTGAAATAGAAAGGTTTCCTGAAGGAGTCCGTCCGGCAACCCATGTAGGGATCTCCGCAGTCTGCCACCCATACCCCTGCGATGGGATTGCGGCGCCTTCGTGCCCAGGCCACCCCCCAGTGAACCGGGTAGGGAACCGCAATGGAGACCATCAGGTCATGGCCCCGTTCCCTCCGCAACACCCTCCTGATCCTGAACATCAGTTCAATATCGGGGTACTCGAACAGGAGGGAGAGCAACCGCCGGACTGCCCGGCGCAGAAGCAGTACTGCTCCCTGTCCCTTCAGCTCCACACCCGGCCAGCGCAACCTTCCAAGCTCCCCGATGGTGAACCGGCGCTCCCTGGCAAACTGGTCAAGCTCCCCCCTGCGGGAAGGAACGAACACCTTCACACGGTGCCCCAGCCTCCCCAGTTCGGTGGCCAGCTCCACTGCCCTGAATGCACGGGGTGTGAGTGACGGATGAAATTCCCTGCAGACAATAATCACGTTCAGGGTGGTCATCTATTTGCTGCTGCCTGGTGAATAACCGTATTTATTGCCATATCCGTATTTGAAACGGGCCTTGCGGATCCCGTTGTAAACCATGGTCACGTGCCTCAGTTCCATCTCATCAATCTCTTCCAGTGTCAGGTTCAGCAGGCTCTTGATGGTCTTGCCGTAGCGGACCATCAGCAGGGTGGTATCGGCCTCCTGTGCAAGCAGGAATGAATCGGATACCGAACCAAGCGGTGCACTGTCGATGATCACATAGTCGAATTGCTCCCTCAGCTCCGCAATCATGTTCCTGGCAAGATCCGAAGCGATCAGTTCCGAGGGATTGGGGGGTATGGGTCCCGAATGAATGATGTGCAGGTTCTTGTATTTGGTCTCCTGGATAATATCCTCCAGTTTATCCTGCCCGATCAGGTAGGTGGTGATCCCTTTCTTGTTATCGAATTCAAATTCCGTGTGGAGCATGGGCCTCCGGAGGTCAAATCCCAGCAGGACGGTCCGTTTTCCGGCCAGGCTGTAGACCGACGCCAGGTTCAGTGCCGTAAAGGTCTTACCCTCACCCGGCATGGAGGAGGTGACCAGGATCACCGGTGATGTGATGTTCTTGGTAAAATACTGCATCCGGGTCCGCAGGCTCCTGAACGCTTCCGCCACCATGGATGCCGGGTTGTTCAGGACCACCGTGGCATGCTCCTCATCACTCCTGGGGATCTGTCCCACCATGGGCAGCCTTGACATGTTTTTCAGGTCCTCCTCATTGGTGATCTTGTTGTTGAATGCATCTGCTGCCAGCAGCAATCCGGCAGGGATCATCAGTCCCAGCAGGAAACAGAAGATGTAGATGAAACTCTTCTGGGGGGCGATGGGTTCCCAGCCCGACCGTGCAGCATCGATCACCTCGTTGTCCGGCGCATTGGAGGCCTTCTGGATCTGGGCCTCCGCCTGTTTGGTGATCAGGAACGTATAGAGTACATCGTTCAGCTTGAACTCCCTTTCAATCCCCAGCAGTTTGCGCTCGGTCTCCGGGAGTCCGGACGCCTTTGAATTGAGGGTCCGGATCTGCTGTGCATTCTCCCTTCGGGCCATGGCGTTGGCCTGGACGATCCCCTTCAGGGCCTCGTCGAGGCTCTCCCTGGTATTGGAAATCTTCAGGGCCAACTGCGCCTGGAGCGGATTTTTCTCGCCGAAGCTGCCGCTGTAAAACTCGTTCTGCAGCGTGACAAGTTCCTGCAGCAGGGTGGCCAGCAGCGGATCCTCGATCCCCATAGATGACGGGGCAATGGGATTCTCCAGCGTACTCTCCTTGGAAAGGTACTCGGTGAGGTAGTTGAAATAGTTGCCCTGCAAAACCAGCCTGGCCTTCTCCTCTTCCAGCTTCATGGCCTGCTGGATGATCTGTTGTCCCTGGGCAGAGATATCCATCACCCTATTCTCGGAGCGGAACTCCTGCAGCCGGTTCTCGGTGAGCATCAGCGAATCGGTTATATCCACCAGCTGTGCATCGATAAAATCGATGATCCGTTCCGACTCATAATTCTTCTTATCCAGGTTCTTAATCAGGTACATGGTCAGCAACTGGTTCAGAAAATCAATGTCCTTCTGCCTGTTGTTGCCCTCCAGGCTCAGAAGAAGAATGGTGGCATCGCGAGAGACCGGCTGCACCTTCAGCCTCCGCACATAATTGGCGGTCAGTGTTTCGTTGTCCCGGAACTTAAAGTAGATCACCGGATCGGTCTTGATGGCCTCCAGGAGATAGGAAGTTGGATTGATGGTAAAACTCAGGAACCTGTGGGTGATCCTCTGACCCAGTCTTGCCATGGTATCCAGCTGGTAAGCCCCCCCCTCCGTGGCAACCCTGAACCTGTTCCCCTCCTCGAATGTCACCGAGAACTCCAGGTTATAGGGCAGTCTTCCGTCGGAGTGTACCACCACTTCGATGGGATTGTCAGGATAATAGGAGGCAGTCATCACCCTCCCTTTCCGGTAGAAATCCACACCGAAGGAGAGCTCCTGCAGGGTTTCACTAATCAGGGTCCATGAACTCAGGATGAACTGCTGGTTGTCAAGATTCTGACTGCTGCCGCGCAGTCCGAATCCCTCCAGGATCTCATCGCTTCCGGGCATGCTGGACTTGCTCTCCTCTTCGATAAGGATGGAAGCGGTGGTCAGGAAGGTGGGCATGGTATAGCGGTTGTATACGAATCCCCCGGCAAGGGTGAACACAATGACCAGCGGGAAAAAATACCACCTCCTCAGCAGCAGGGTAATGATCCGTTTCAGGTCAAGTCCGTCAGATGAGCGCTGGGCACGGTGCGAATGCAGTGTGAATGCTTCCTTTTCCATATGGGTATATATTATTTGCCAGAAAGTCCCGGAATCCGGGGATGTAAGACAATCCTAAGGGTTGGGTTGAACCACATTCAGGATCAGTATAAAGGTGGTAACGGATGAAAGGATCAGTGCAAACGGGAAGGTCTCCATGTTGAAGAACTTCCCTTTCATGGGGCGTACATAGATGACATCGTTGGGCATCACATAGTAATACTCCGTATCAATGATGCTGCGGTCTGTGGTGTTGAATTCGATGATCTTCGTCCCGTTTTCTGTGGGCCGGAGCATCTGCATGTTCCTGCGGTCGCCATAGGACAAGGCATCCCCGGCCATGGCCAGTGCCTCAAATACATTCATGAACTCCTTATAGATGGGATACCGGCCCGGTGTCCTCACCTCTCCCAGTACACTGATATAGTTATTCACCAGCTTCACAGTGATATCGGCATCGGTGATGTAGCCCGAAAACTCCTCCTCCATCACCCTGGTGATCTCCGGGATGGTCATCCCGGCCACATGAATGGCCCCCACAAAGGGCACCTTGATGGTGCTGTCCTGTTCCACCCGGTAAGAGATCAGGTCGACAGTCTGCTCGGTGGCCGTTATGCCTGACTGCACAGGCAGGGTATTGAACATGGCCGCCCAGCGGGGATCGGGGGTGGAGACCCTGATGAAAATATTGTCATTCACCTTGACCTTATAGTGCTCCGGGGCCACAGGGGCCGGATGGACGGACTCAAGATACTCTTCGGTCTCCTGCAGGTAGGTGGTCTTGTTGGTGGTAACGCACCCGCCAAGCAGGCACCCAATGATGATTATTGCAAATAAAATGGAGGGAATCCGGGGGAACGGAAGGGCCATGGCTTTCAGGTTAACATTGATAAAGATAAGTAACTTCGGTCAGAACTGGAAACACGGTTGGTAAGAGCTCCAGATACAGCTTCGCCCCCTCGGTCACATGGACCGATCCGGCACCTGAAACCCCTGGCACAACAAAACCACAACATACCTTTTGGTCTTCCGACCCACGGCATATCGGGATTCACTCATCCTGTCCGTCCTTATCCCTCACTGATCTCCATCTCACCGTTCTCACCCGGCCATCCCTCCGGACAGGGCCACTGGTATCACTTACAATACTAAAAATATGAAATATCACGGCCCCATTCCGGAACCTCAAATTCTATTTGATCAACCATGTTATTAACATAGTGAACATGAATGATTGGCGGATAAAATCCGGAAGCGGCCAACAGGCCGTATGTAAACTGATGAAAAACAGTCATGAAAACAGCTCCTCAGGGGATGAAATTCCGGGTTGCCCTGACAGGGGGCTTTCGGGCAGGGATAAACTTTTACCAGCCTGCCTTTGTGTGATTTACACATGGCACCTGCTTCATCCGGCATGGATCCCCGGCCCTTCTGAACGTCATTTTTTCAGGAAACCACTTTCAAAATGGTGAAGGCCACCCCCTTTTGTCCCTCCACCACCAGCCAGTAATTTCCGGGGAGCAGCCTGCTGACATCAACCATGGTATCCACCCCGGTCAGCGTGCCCCGGAGGACGCTTTTCCCCACCGGATCGACGATCCTGAAACGGGATCCGACCAGTCCCTCTTCCGACCTGATGGCAGCCGTTCCCCCTGATGGATTGGGATATACAAGGAGCTCCCCTGTTTGCATCCGGTTCCCGGGGAGCGGAACCGGTGGACCCTCCTCCCAGGAGTTCCCCCAGGTGGAACAGGTGCAGTTGCTGGCTGGTGCTTGCGTAGGCGCTTGTGAACTTCTCGTTGGACACATAGAAATGGAGCCCGTCGCCCGATGTTATCCCCTCGGTCTGGTAAAAGGTGAGCTCCACGAAGACCTTTCTCCGGTTCCCTGTCAAAAAATCGTTCCCGGTGTAGTCATACAGCAGGTAGAAAAAGGGCTGCAGCAGGATGTTGTAGCCCAGCAGCACCACTGCCCCTGAGGACTCCACATGGGTCGCCCCGGTGATCATTCCCTCCACTGGAAGGGAAAGTGCGGGTGACACCTGGTAGGACCCGGGCACCTTTGGCAGGAAATAGACCGAGGAATTCCCACTCACCCATTGTTTGGTGAAAAGGCAGAGGCTGTCACCCATGACTACCAGTGCCTCGCAATCGTAATCGGTGGCATTCCCCCCGGCAGGTTCGGGTTCCCCCTGGTCGGCATAGGCAAAAGCGATGGTATCGATCTGCTGTGGTCCCGTCTCCAGTGATGATTTGCTGATACGCAGTATCCTGAGGTCTGTCCGGCTGCCACTGGCATTGTTCCCGAAATCGCCCACGTAGAAATACGCCCCGTCCTGGGCCACATCCTCCCAGTCCACATTCTCCACACCCTCCAGGGTAATGGTTCCTGCCACCTCTGCGCTGGCCGTATCCAGCAGGTAAAGCCTGGTATCGGTATTGTCATTGTGGGTCACCAGCCGGTTATCCCACAGGACCAGCCCGGAGGTTTCGGCAATGTCACCTGACAGTGGCAGGGACCATTTGGGATGGAGGTGGACAGGCCCGTAGGTACAACTCCCGTCGTTGACCGTGGCCGATGAGTCATAATTCACCGCCCCGGGATCGGTACAGCCGGGTACCTGTGCCAGTCCGGCACTCCCTGCCAGAAGGCTTCCCGCCAGCAGGATCAAAGACGCTGCCATTTGCTTCATACCGTTTTTCCGTGATGTTTTCTCCATGAAGTTACGAAACTCCGGGAACTATGGCACCTCGCTGTTTCTGCCAATGGCAGAAGAGGGCTACGGCGACTCGATGTATTTCCGGAGGCCGTCAGTATACCACACCTGGTAGGCGCCATTCTCATCGCCGTAGATAAAATAGGCATCGGTTCGCGGGAGGTTTTCGATGAATGCCCTGGCCTTCTCCAGTCCCATCACCATGCAGGCTGTGGCATAGGCATCGGCAGTGATGCATTGCTTGGTGAGTACAGTGGCACTGAGCAACCTGGAAGCGCGTGGGAATCCTGTGGCAGGATCGATGGAATGGGTGATGCGGATCCCGTCCTTTTCATAGAATTTCCGGTAGTTCCCCGATGTGGCCAGGGAGCGTTCGTTCATGCTGATGATCACCTGGAGCTGCTGTCCCGGAATCATGTTCCCGTAATCGGGGCGGTCCACCCCGATCCTCCAGAAGCTGCCCTTGGAGTTGATCCCCCGGGTACGGATCTCCCCTCCTATCTCCACCATGTAGTTCCAGCAACCCAGCTCCTCCAGGAAACCGGCCACCACATCCACGGCATATCCCTGGGCAATGGCATTTACATTGAGCCTGACCGCCGGATGGCTTTTGCGTACCATATCCCCGTACAACGCCACCTTGTCCATTCCCACATACTGCAGCAGGCTGTCCACCATGGCACTATCCACCTCCAGCTTCTCACCCGGTCCGAATCCCCAGGCATCGATCACCGGTCCGAGGGTAATATCGAAAGCCCCTCCGGTGAGCTGGTATACCCTGGCGGACTCCCTGAAGACGGTCCTGAACAGGGTATCGGTCTCCGCCTCTTCCCTGTTCTGGTTGATGGCACTGATGATGCTGGCCGGTTCATAGGTGGAGAGTGAAAGGTCAAAAAGCCTGAGCAGGGAATCGATCCTCCCTTGCAGGTCATACTCTGTGGGATGCTGGTAAGAAATACGGTAGGTGGTTCCCTGGGTAAAGCCCTGGATGGTGTAATACTCCCCGCCTGCACCAAACTCACAGGAAGAAAAAATTGAGAGGAGGAAGAGAAATGTTACAATTCTGGCGTACATGTTCCGGGTAATTTTCCGCAAGTTAAAAAGATATTCCGGGATATTGTAATCCTCCATAGGTAAGCCTTTAAAGATGAGGGGGCTTCAACGAAGAGCCTTCTCCTGGCGGAGCCAGGAACAGTGACGGGATTCATGATCAAAGTAGTCCCTGTCAGGTTCTCTTACCCAAAGTCGTCAAAGTCAATCATCTCATCGGGAACACCCATCTCATAGAGCAGGTTGGATACGGCACTGTTCATCATGGGCGGTCCGCACATGTAGTATTCGATCTCCTCGGGCTCCTCGTGGTACCTCAGGTAGTTATCGTACAGCACCTGGTGGATGAATCCCGTATACCCTTCCCATTTGTCCTCCTCTGCAGGTTCGGACAGGGCAATGTTGAAGGTAAAGTTGGGGAACTCCTTCTCGATGGCCCTGAAATGGTCCTCGTAGAAGATCTCCCTGCTGGAACGGGCCCCGTACCAGTAAGACACCTTCCTGCCTGGTTTTCAGGGTATGGAAAAGGTGGAAGATATGGGAACGCATGGGGGCCATCCCGGCACCACCACCCACATAGATCATCTCGTTCTTGGTCTCCTTGATGAAGAATTCCCCGTACGGGCCTGAAACCATTACCTTGTCACCCGGCTTGCGGGAGAAGATATAGGAGGAGCAAATCCCGGGATTCACATTCTTGAACCGTCCGTGGCTCACATCCCAT
Organism: uncultured Bacteroidota bacterium; assembly: GCA_963793455.1. GTDB lineage: Bacteria > Bacteroidota > Bacteroidia > Bacteroidales. Next base: position 97,669 of record CAWCAK010000002.1, on the reverse strand, counting down.
GGCGGGGTGGCGATCCGGATGTTCAGCATCACGATGTTCCCTTCTGCAGGATGGTTGGCCATGGAGTAGGCCCGGTAGGTCTCCTCGCTGTTCTTCATATGCAGGTCCCACATATTGAACTTGTCCCACTCATCACGGTACTCCTCTTCCACATCAATATCCTTGGAGAAGTCCACTTCCAGTTTCGGAACATCGATCTGGATGTATCCTCCGGATTTGAAGTTGAGCTTCTCCCCTTCGGGTAGCCTCACCACAAACTCCTTGATAAAGGTGGCCACGTTGTGGTTGGAAACCACCTCGCACTCCCATTTCTTGATGCCCATCACCTCTTCGGGGATCTGGATGGTCATGTCTTCACGGAGTTTCACCTGGCAACCCAGCCTCCATTGCTGCTGCTGCTCCTTCCGGGTGAAAAACCCTGTTTCGGTGGGCAGGATGGATCCGCCCCCTTCCAGTACCTGGCACTTGCACATTCCACAGGTTCCCCCGCCGCCACAGGCTGAAGGCAGGAAGATATCATTGGCCGAAAGGGTATTCAGTACGGTACTGCCCGGTGATACGGTGAACTCCTTGTCGTTGACTTTCAGTTGCACATCGCCCTGGGGGGTCAGCTTGTACCTTGCATAAAGCAACATGACCACCAGCAGCAGGATCACAAACAGGAACACTGCAATGCTGATCAGGATGACCGAGACCGTTGAAGTAAGAAATACCATAGTCAATTCTTTACAAACTTTACAAACTTTACAAACTTTACAAACTTTATAACTTAGAGTTTATGCCCATAAAACTCATGAACGCAATTCCCATCAGTCCGGTAATGATAAAGGTGATCCCCAGTCCCCGCAACGGTGCCGGCACATTGGAGTACTGGATCTTTTCACGGATGGCCGCAATACCCACAATGGCCAGGAACCAGCCCACTCCGGAACCCAGTCCGAAAACGGTGGCCTCCCCGATGTTGGCATACTCCCGCTCCTGCATGAAAAGCGATCCTCCCAGGATGGCACAGTTCACAGCAATCAGCGGAAGGAAGATCCCCAGTGAAGTGTAGAGCGTGGGGGCAAACTTCTCAATCACCATCTCCACCAGCTGCACCATGGATGCGATCACAGCGATGAACATGATGAAGCTGAGAAAACTCAGGTCCACATCGGCCAGCGAAGGGCTGATCCAGGTGAGTGCCCCTGCTTTCAGGATGAATTTCTCGAGCAGAAAGTTGATGGGAACTGTAAATCCAAGTACAAAGATCACTGCAATCCCCAGGCCTGTGGAGGTCTTGACCGTCTTTGAAACAGCCAGGTATGAACACATGCCCAGGAAATAGGCAAAGATCATGTTATCGATGAAGATGGACTTGACAAATATGTTGACCAGATTTTCCATGATGGTTATGTATTGGTTCTAGATTGGTTTGATCAGTTATCAGTGAATCATTCTCGATCAGGTCTTTTCTCCTGTACCGCTGTATCCAGATGATGATACCCACCACCACCAGCGCCATGGGCGGAAGGATCATCATCCCGTTGTTCACATAACCGGCATCGTAAAATGCCTGGGGAATCACCTGGTAATCCAGCAGTGTTCCCGATCCCAGCAGTTCCCTGAAGAAAGCCACGATAATCAGGATCACCCCATAACCGGCTGCATTGCCCAGTCCGTCCAGGAACGAAGGCCAGGGCTTGTTGCCCAGTGCAAAGGCTTCCAGGCGACCCATGATGATACAGTTGGTGATGATCAGCCCCACGAAGACCGAAAGCTGCTTGCTCACATCATATGCATATGCCTTCAGCACCTGGTCCACCAGGATCACCATGGTGGCAATGACCACCAGTTGCACAATGATCCGGATCCTGGGTGGCACCATCTTCCTCAAAAGGGAGATCACCACGTTGGATACAGCCATGACCACCACCACCGAAAGTGCCAGCACGATGGAGGGCTTCAGTTTAACGGTCACCGCCAGTGCCGAACAGATCCCCAGTACCTGGACGGTGATGGGATTGCTCTGTCCCAGGGGCTCACTCAGGAGCTTCAGGTTCTTTGCGGAAAATAAAGGTTCTTTCTCTTGATTCATATCTTAATTTTACAAACTTTATAATTTACAAACTTTATAAACTTTCGTTCTGGAGGTTACGAAAATGAGCCACATAACCCTCCAGGCAATCCTTCATCATCTCTTCCAGTGCTTTGGAGGTGATGGTTCCTCCGGAAATGGCATCCACCTGGTGGGAACTGGAAGGATCAGCTCCTCCTTTTACCACTTCCACGGAAACAAATTCACCCGCCTCATTGAAAATGGTCTTCCCTGTAAAAGGCTCCTGGAACCAGCCTGTATTGATCTCGGCACCCAGTCCGGGTGTTTCACCCTTATGGTCAAAAACAGCACCGTAAATGGTATTCAGGTCATCATCCAGGGCAATGTAACCCCAGATAGGCCCCCAGAGTCCTTTCCCCCGAACCGGTACCACATATTTCTTTGCCCGCCGTTCTCGAAATAGACAAATACAGGATAGTTCCGCTCCTCCCTGGGCTTCCGGATCTCCGCATTCAGACCCAGCATCACCTCGAAAGCATCCTCTTCCACTTTTGATCTCCCCTTGTAATCCACCACATAGGATTCGGTGATGTATTTTCCAAACTCCTCATTGATGTAGCTGTTCTTGTCACTCACCTCGGCCACCTTCCCGGCCTTTCCCACCGAACGGAGTACATCCTGCTTTTTTTCAATCTGGATATTCATCTGCTGCCGTGGTTTCAGCTGCGTGGAAACAAAGGAAAGCAGCACTGCCACGATGGTCACCATGATCAGCGAAAAGACAAATATGTATGTATTGCTAAAACTTCTCATGTCGTATGCTATGATATTAGTTTGCAGTTACTTTAGCTCGTTTCAATCTCTTGCGGATGTTGCCCTCGATCACGTAATGGTCGATCAGCGGCGCAAAGACATTCATCAGCAGGATGGCCATCATCACCCCTTCCGGGTAGGCCGGATTCAGTACCCTGATCAGGATGGCCAGGAATCCAATAAGGAATCCATAGATCCATTTCCCTCGTTCTGTCTGCGCAGCAGTGACCGGATCGGTGGCCATGAAAACAGCACCGAAGGCAAATCCACCGAGCAGCAGGTGCTGCCAGAAAGGCAGGGCCATGAACTCATTTCCTTCCGGCAAATGCATTCAGCAGCAGTCCCATGGCCACACCGCCGGCAAATACCGAAACAATGATCTTCCAGCTTCCCACTCCGGTAGGATCAGGATCAGCGCCCCGATCAGGATGGCCAGGGTGGAGGTCTCCCCGATGGAACCGGGAATGGTCCCCAGGAACATGTCCCAGGAGGTAATAGGTTTCACCCAGTCCGTTCACAAAAGTGGAAGTATTCTGTGCTGCCTGGCCCAGGATGGTGGAACCCGAATAGCCGTCAACGACCCCCGTTCCGTCAGTCAGACCGGCGATCCATACCTTGTCACCCGACATCTGGCTGGGATAGGCAAAGAAGAGGAATGCCCTGGCCACCAGGGCAGGATTCAGAATATTCATCCCGGTTCCCCCGAATACCTCTTTCCCGATCACCACGGCAAAAACGGTTGCCACGGCCACCATCCACAGCGGCACATCGGCAGGCATTACCAGCGGGATCAGCATTCCGGAAACAAAATATCCCTCGGCCACCTCTTCATTCCGCATCTGTGCAAAAGCAATCTCAATCCCCAGGCCCACCACGTAGGAAACAATGAATGATGGGCAATATCTTCAGGAATCCGAACCAGACCATCTGCCAGAATCCGGCTTCTGCACCCAGGGCCTGAAAATGGTGGAACCCGGTGTTCCAGATCCCGAAAAGCAGGGCAGGCACCATGGCAATCATAACAATGATCAGGGTCCGCTTCATATCGTTGGCATCCCTGATATGCACCCGCCCCGTGGTAACCCGGTTGGGCACAAAGAGAAAGGTCTCGATGGCTTCAAATCCTGACAGGAATATATGAAGCTTTCCCCCCTTCTCAAACGGGGGCTTGATCTTATCTACAAATCGTCGTAAAGAACTCATGTGTATGGATTGGTATAAGTATTATTCTTCCATTTCTTTTCTCAGGGCCCTGAGCCCGTCCCGGAGGATCTTGGTAACCGGTGTCTTGGAGGTACAGACAAATTCGCACAGGGCCAGGTCCTCCTCATCCACCTCATAGATCCCCAGCTGCTCCATCTTATCGATATCGTTCACCAGGATGGCCTTGAGCAGCTGCATGGGATATATGTCCATGGGCATCACCTTCTCATATTCACCGGTCATCACAAATGCCCGCTCCCCACCATGATAATTGGTATCCACGTCGAACTTCCTGTTGGGCATCAGCCAGGTGGAAGCAAATGACCGTGAAACGGAGAGTTTTTTGAACCCGGGTTTCATCCAGCCGAACAACTCATAATAATTGCCCTTCGGGAATCACTGTCAGCTGGGAATCGAGAAAATCCCACATGCCCTTCTTCCGGATCAATCTGGCGGCCGTTGAGCACATTTCCGCTGATCACCCTGTTGTCCCCTTCCTTCAGCTGATTTTCCAGCAATGGGTGCCACTGCAGCTCCCCCGAATGGTCTTGAAATAGACAGGTTTCTCCACCCGGGATCCGGTAAGAGCCACCACCACGGATGGATCATATTTTCCGGTCTTAAACAGTCTTCCAATGGCCACCACATCCTGTGGCTTGACCGTCCAGACCACCTCACCCTTATTGATGGGATCCAGGTTGTGGATCTGAATCCCCACATTACCTGCAGGATGGGGACCTTTGAAACGGTTGATCTCCACCCCTTCGATATTGCTAGCGTTCTCACGGAAGGATAGCGTCCGTCCAGGTTCAGGTGGACCTTTCCTTCGGTAAATTTCTTCAATACATTCACACCCCACTGGAAATCCTCCTCCATATCCTTCAGAAGGAAATCATAATCGGGAGCCAGGGGTGAGGTATCGAAGGCTGAGATAAAGATCGATTTGGGTTTCTCGGTCGGTCTGGCAATCACCGAATAGGGCCGCTGCCTGATCATGGGCCAGAGTCCGCTCTCCAGCAGATTCTCCACGATCTGCTCCCTGGTCAGCTCTGCCGGATCACCCTGCAGGAAAGTCTCCGTGGGTATCCTTGCCATCATCCTCCACCACCACCTCAATAATCCTTCTTCGTTCGCCCCGGTTGATGGACAGCAGAATCCCGCTCACCGGAGAGGTGAATTTGATCTCGGGATGGTACTTGTCATAAAAAATGGGGGTTCCGACCTTCACCTGGTCACAGAGCTTGGGAATGATCTTGGGAGTAAGTCCGTGCCAGTCAACAGGTTTTATTGCATAGGTTTTGGCCCTGGGAGCCTTCACATACATTTTTTCGGCCTGACCATTCATCTTGATGTCCAGGCCTTTTTTGATCTTGATTACCTCTGCCATTGTGAACTTTGTAACAGTAAAAGAAAGTGTAAAAATAGCTATTTTTATGAACCCACAAACCCTGATTCAGATAATATGTCTGTAAACCAGATTTGTAGATGATTAATTATGGAAACATGAACTTCTGATGATATAAAGGGTACGTTCTTGCTGCAATTCAACAAGATATGCACCCGTCAACTATGAAACTATGAAAATCACTCTTTATTATAACATGTTTAATCCTGATCCAGGTCAGTTTCAACCTGTTCAATGTCAGCTACCCTTATGAAGACCCCGAGGGTATGCTGCGGGAAATGGTGACCGATCCCACCGTGATCAAAACCATCCAGCTTTACCGGGAGGGATGGCCACTGAGTTATCCGGTTATCCGTCTGCAGGAGGATGTTCCCCTGGTGCTTGAATTTGATGACCTCTCCAAAAACAGCCCACCTTTTATATAAGGTGTTCCATTGCAATGCAGACTGGACACCTTCTGATCTTACCGAACATGGAGTACCTGGAAGGCTATCCCGAAAACGAAGTCCCCGGCGGGGCACCCTCCTTCAACACCTATACACTTACATGCACCATACCCTTCAATCCCCAATGAGAATACCAGGCTCCTGGTATCGGGCAATTACCTGCTGGTGGTATACCGGGACAGGGATCCTGATAATGTGGTCTTCACCAGACGGTTTATGGTCACCGAAGGCCGGGTGAATATTCAGGCCACTGCCGGTATTCCGGTGCTGCACCAATACAAAGGTTGTTGCCATGAAGTGGATTTTACTGTCATCCACAGTGGGTGAATATTGATGATCCATTTTCTGAAACCCCCGCCATGATCTACCAGAACGGACTGTGGGACCTGGGCATTGGGCCGCTGATACCCTATATGGTCAATCCCGGGGAACTGGTGTACGACTACCAGGAAGAGAATATTTTTCCCGGGGGAAATGAATTCAGGTTCTTCGATACCAAGAATACCCGGACACCCACCTATTATGTGCAGCGTATCGATTTCATCCATCCCTATTTCCATTTCGAGCTGAAACCCGACAAGCCCAATCCGCCCCATATACTACTTTTCAAAGGAGGATATCAATGGCAGGTACCACATCGAATCGGAAGGGGGACAGGATCCGGGGGTGGATGCCGACTATGTATTTGTGCATTTCAGGCTCGACATGCCTTTCCCGCTGGATGGCTCGGTGTTTATTGCAGGAGCACTTACCAACTGGCAGTTCAATGATCTGAACCGGATGGAATACGACCCGGAAGAGGGCGCCTATACGAAAACCTGCTTCTGAAACAGGGCGTGTACAATTACAGGTACCTGTTCCTGCCTGCACTTTCAGATCAGTTTGATATGGGTGAGATCGAAGGGAACCACTTTGAAACCGAGAATGAATACCTGATCCTGTTCTACCACCGTCCGCCCGGCACACGGTACGACCGGCTGCTGGGACACCAGGTGGTGCACAGTGCACAGTACTAATCCATAGGAATACAGCACATATATTCTCCTAATTAATGCTAATTCAGAGAGTGTATTCTCCTATTTACAACCCGATCTCCTCGGCGATCTCCCGCATGGCATCCACCGATAGCTGGATAAATTCGTCCAGGGGGATCCCGATCTTTTCACATTCCATGATGTGGTCGCGGTTCACGCTGGCAGCAAACGCCTTCTCCTTCATCCGTTTGCGGACCGATTTGTACTTCACGCTTGCGATTTTCTTGTCCGGGTAGACCAGGGTGGTGGCATAGATCAGACCCGTGATGGTCTCCCCGGCAGCCAGTGCATGCTGGAATTTGGTGGAACGCTCAATCCTGTGGCCTCATCGTTGTGCATGCGGATGGCATCGATCATCTCCTCGTCCAGGCTGAAATCCTGCAGCAACTCCTCCGCCTTCAGGGCATGCACCTTCGGATCGGCTCCGGTTACCTCCACATCGATGTCATGGAGCAGCCCGGTGAGTCCCCACCGCTCCTCATCCTCCCCCAGCCTCCTGGCCAGGGCACGCATCACGGCCTCGGAGGCCAGGCAGTGGACAATGGTCTTCTCATTTTTCACATGCTCATGGAGCTTTTCAAGGGCTTTGTTCCTGTCGGGTATCATATGATTGGGATTTTTGCAGTCCGATAACATTGGGGATGGTCCAGAAATTGCTGATGAGGTCATTCTCGTTGAACCCTGTTTCGTAACTCCCCATTTTCCCTACGGTCACATTTTCAAAGGAGAAATAGAGCGATGCCTCCGGTCCCCCCTCCAGGTGCTGTACATTGTCGATCCCGATGGGCAGGCCGATGAGGATGTTATTCAGGTCAAACATGGAATAGGGGGAACGGGAAAAGATGAACAGCACATTCCCGTCCCTGTCCTGGCCCAGTGCAGCCTCGGTCCATATGCGTTCCTGCTGCGACCACCTGTTTTCGGCCGGACTCTTGATCAGCCTCAGGTTCTGAATGACGGTGTGGTATTTCCCGGTGATCTCCTCCATGTCATGTTCATCGATATCATAAATTCGGAAGGGATCCCCTGCCGCATCCACGGGATTGAAGGCAACAACGGACTTGTATTTGGGGTTGATCCTGGGATTGTTCACATACCCGAAATTCTTCATGTATCCCACGTTGGACTGCTGATCGGGCAGGAACATGCCTGCATTGATGACCGCAATCATCTCATATTTCCGGCACCACTGTTTAGCCGTCATCTTCGAATGACCCAGCTCACCGCTGCAAAGCAGCCTGAAGGAATAGAGGTGTGGATCGATCCTCACAATGGTGATCCTGGAATCCCCCACAATGGAACTCTTGGGCGCATCAAACTCCCCGATCTCAAGCCCTCGGTCCACCCTAGCCCACACAGGTTCCTGCGCACTCACCGGTCCGGCCGGCACAACAGCGCCTGAAATAAGTGTGAGGATCAACAGGATGTTCTTCATCGGTTTTTTCTCATTTGCATGGATCGATCATTTGCACGGATCGACTGTCAGTGAACCCGGTTGTGCATCAGGTATTGGGACACATAGGTCTTCACACCCTCTTCAAGGGAAGTGAATGGCCGGTCATACCCGGCTTTCCTCAGTTTGTCCATTTTTGCTTCCGTAAAATACTGGTACTTGTCCCGGATGTCTTCCGGGGTGTCGATGAATGAGATCCTTGGCTCCAGTTCCATGGCCTGGAAGGTGTAGGTAACAAGATCCCTGAAAGTGGAGGCTTTGCCTGTCCCCAGGTTGTAGAGCCCGCTCCCGGGCCGCTTCTCCATCAGGTGGATCACCACATCCACCACATCCTGCACAAAGATGAAATCGCGGGACTGCTCGCCATCTTTCACATCAGACCGGTGCGACCGGAACAGCTTCATCCCGCCGGTCTCCCTGATCTGGTTAAAGGCATGGTAGACCACCGATGCCATGCGTCCCTTGTGGTACTCGTTGGGACCATAAACATTGAAGAATTTGAGTCCGGCCCAGAAAAAGGGAGTCCTGTCCCGGGACAAAACCCAGCGGTCGAACTCATTTTTGCTGCGGCCGTAAGGATTCAGGGGTTCCAGGCGGGAGACCACCTGGTGTGAATCGTCATAACCCAGCTCGCCCAGTCCATAGGTTGCTGCCGAACTGGCATAGATCATGGGAAGACCGTACCCAATGCACAGGTCGAAGAGGGTTTTGGAATAATCCACATTCAGCTCCCTGAACACCTCCCATGAGAATTCGGTGGTATCGGTGCGGGCCCCCATGTGCAGGATCATTTGCAGCCCGTGGTGGTTCTCCCTGATCCACTGCGGGAATTCCTTCCTATCCACCAGCGCGGTGAACTGCTTCCCTTCATAATTCCTTTCCCGGTCCGGCCGGCTGAAATCATCCACCAGGACCAGGTCGTAGTAATTTGCCCTGTTGAGCCCTGCTACCAGGTTGCTGCCGATAAAACCTGCGGCTCCTGTGATTGCGATCATCTTACAAATATATACATCAGGCCTGAACATCTTGCTCAATATTTTCGTTTCTTTGTTATAACAAACGATGGTTTACCTCACACGCAGAGAACGGTTCAGTGCGGCCCACAGGCTCTTCAACCCGGCATTATCTGACCAAGAGAATGAGGAGTTGTACGGACCGTGTTCCAATCCCAACTGGCACGGGCACAACTATATCCTCTGGGTCACCGTTTCCGGGGAGGTGAATCCGGAAACCGGGTATGTGGTGGATCTGAAGCAGCTCAGCAGGATCATCCGGGAGCAGGTTATCGTAAAACTGGACCATAAGAACATCAACACGGAGGTAGATTTCATGAAGGGCCTGTTCGTCTCCACCGAAAACCTGGCCGTGGGGATCTGGAATGAGCTGGAGCCAACCATGGGAGCGCTGGGGGTTGAGCTCCATTCGGTGAAGCTCCAGGAGACTGAAAACAACACAGTGGAATATTTTGGAAACATAAAGATATGGACAAAATCAATAACGGACTGGGCGAGAACCAGAACGGCGGATATGACAGGATCGACCGGTGGGATGATGAAACCACGTCGAAACTGACAGACCACTATCAAAAGGTCCTTGACCTGTTGGGGGAAGACGGCAAACGGGAAGGCCTGAAGGAGACCCCTGAGCGGGTGGCCAAAGCCATGCAATTCCTTACCCAGGGATACGGAACTGATCCTGCGGATATCCTTAAATCGGCCATGTTCCATGAGGATTACGAGGAGATGGTCATCGTCAAGGATATCGAGCTGTTCTCCATGTGTGAACACCATCATGCTTCCTTTCATCGGGAAGGCCCACGTGGCCTACATCCCCGACGGCCGGATCACAGGGCTCAGCAAGATCGCCAGGGTAGTGGACGCTTATGCACGAAGGCTGCAGGTCCAGGAACGCCTTACCGTCCAGATCCGGGACTGCATCCAGGAAACCCTGAAACCACTTGGTGTGGCCGTGGTCATCGAGGCCCTTCACCTGTGCATGGTCATGCGCGGGGTTCAGAAACAGCACTCGGTCACCACCACTTCTGCCTTCACCGGGGGATTCATGAAATCGGAGAAAACCCGGGAAGAGTTCATCCACCTGATCGGGGCCAACCTCCGGTAGGAATACTTTTGTTAAACTTTTAATTGAGAAATATGCAAGCATATGTATTTCCCGGACAGGGAGCCCAGTTTGTGGGGATGGGAAGGAGTTGTACGATCAGCATACCCAGGCAAAAGAGTTGTTTGAACAGGCCAACGAGGTGCTGGGATTCCGGATCACCGACCTGATGTTCGAAGGGCAGGAGGAGGACCTGAAGCAGACCAGGGTTACCCAGCCGGCCATTTTCCTGCATTCGGTTATCCTGGCCACCACCCTTGAAGGCTTTCAGCCCGACATGGTAGCAGGGCATTCACTGGGTGAATTCTCCGCACTGGTGGCCAACGGGACACTCTCTTTCAGTGACGGCCTGAGCCTGGTATTCAAAAGGGCACTGGCCATGCAGAAGGCCTGTGAAGCAGAACCCTCCACCATGGCAGCCATCATCGGCATGGAGGACAGCCAGGTGGAACAGGTGTGTGCCGAGATCGATGAGATCGTGGTTGCAGCCAACTACAACAGCCCCGGTCAGATCGTGATCTCCGGATCGGTCCCCGGCATCGATGCAGCTGTTGAAAAGCTTTCCGGATTAGGAGCCAGAATGGCACTGAAGCTTTCAGTGGGCGGGGCTTTTCACTCCCCCCTGATGGAACCGGCAAGGGCAGAACTGGAGGAAGCCATCCAGTCGGCACCCTTCGCCCAACCGGTCTGCCCGGTCTACCAGAATGTGAATGCACTGCCTTCTGTCTGATCCGGCAGACATCAAGAAGAACCTGGTGGCACAGCTCACCGCACCTGTCAGGTGGACCCAGACCGTCCAGCGGATGATCGCCGACGGTGCCACCTCTTTCACAGAAGTGGGTCCCGGAAAAGTACTCCAGGGACTGATCAAAAAAGTGGACAGGGGAATGGCCACACAAAGCGCATAACCGAGCCCCGGACCGATGGTGTAAGGGGTCAGAAAGGCCCCTTTTTTATATAAGAAAACAGAAGCGGATGAAAGTCTTGAAATTCGGAGGAACCTCCGTCGGAAGTACAGAGAACATCAGGATCGTCAAGCAGATCCTCGGGGAACAGAGCGGTCCCTGCATCGCGGTGGTCAGTGCCTTTGGAGGGGTCACCGACCAGATCATCCGCATTGCCACCATGGCCAGTGAACGGAATCCCGCCTTCAGGGAGGAGATGACCACCATCCGTGACCGCCATTCTGAGGCTGTCAGGACCCTGATGACCGGGGAAACACGCGAATCCACCCTCAGGGAGGTGGAATCCCTGGTGGAAGAGTTCCAGGAAGGATTGCAGGGGATCTACCTGCTGCAGGACCTGAGTAACAAAACCCTCGATTTCCTGCTCAGTTTCGGGGAACGGCTGTCGGCCACCATCATCTCCAGGTTTGTGGATGATGCCGTCTTCATGGATGCCCGTAAACTGATACATACTGACAGTGATTTCGGAAATGCCATGGTCCATTTTGACATCTCCAACAGGAAGATCCGGGAAGCCATGGAGGGACTCAATCACCTGGCTGTGATCCCGGGATTCGTGGCCTCGGATGACCAGGGGCGCACCACCACCCTGGGCAGGGGCGGATCCGACTATACAGCAGCCATTATTGCTGCAGCCCTGAAGGCAGATGTGCTTGAGATCTGGACCGATGTGAATGGGTTTATGACCGCCGATCCCAGGATCGTTCCCGAAGCCTACTCCGTTGAATGCATGAGCTACGAAGAGGCCATGGAGCTTTCCCATTTCGGTGCCAGGGTGATCTACACCCCCACCCTCACCCCGGCCTACAAGGAAAATATTCCCATCAGGGTAAAGAACACTTTTGCCCCGGGGGAACCCGGCACGCTGATCTCCACGGATGTCCAGTGTAACCAGCATGAGATGATCAAAGGGATCTCATCCGTCGACGAGATCACCCTGGTTACGGTCAGGGGAGCCGGTATGGTGGGAAAGACAGGCACCTCTGCACGGGTGTTCAGTTCCCTGGCACGGTACGATGTAAATGTGATCCTGATCACCCAGGCCTCTTCGGAGATGACCATCTCCTTTGCAGTATACACCTTCAGACGCAACCATTGCCGTGGAGGCACTCCAGGAGGAATTCGAGATCGAGATCACCCACCGCCAGGAGATGGAGATCGAAGTGATCAACCATTTGTCGATCATTGCCATTGTCGGGGAGGGTATGCGGCACAAACCGGGCATTTCGGCCATTCTCTTCAGGGCCCTTGGAAGGAACGGGATCAGTGTGATCGCCACCGCCCAGGGATCCAGCGAGCTGAACATCTCGGTGGTCATCGACAGGAAGGTCCTGAAGAAAGCCCTCAACGTGATCCATGAAGGATTTTTCCTCTCCGAATACAGGGTGCTTCACCTTTTCCTGGCCGGCACCGGCAAGGTGGGACAACGGCTCATCGCCCAGCTTCAGAAGCAGCAGTCCAATCTGGCCGAGACACACAAGCTGAAGGTAAACCTGAGCGGGATCACCAACAGCCGCCGGATGGTAATGGATCCATCGGGGATCGATCCGGCCTCCTTTCAACAGCTGCTCCAGGATGGGGAACCGGCCGACCTGGACAGGTATGTGGAGGAGATCGGTCAGCTCAGCCTGCGCAACTCGGTCTTCATCGATTGCACCGCCAACGAGAAGGTGGCCATGAGTTACGGAAAACTTTTAGATTCCTACATCTCGGTGGTCACCGCCAACAAGATCGCCTGCAGTTCCGGATACGACCTCTATAAGAGCCTGAAAGAGAAAGCCATATTGAAAGGCGTCAAATTCAGCTTCGAGACCAACGTGGCAGCCGGACTCCCCGTGATCAACACCATTAACGACCTTATCCGGAGCGGCGACAGGATCCTGAAGCTGGAAGCGGTGGTGTCGGGAACCCTCAATTATATTTTCAATATCATGGGCAAAGAGATACCTTTGAGCAAGGCCATCCAGATGGCCATGGATGAAGGGTACTCGGAGCCCGACCCACGGCTTGACCTGAGTGGCACCGATGTGAAGCGGAAACTGCTGATCCTGGCCAGGGAGTCGGGATACAGGCTGGAAGAGCGTGATATCGAAGTTTCCCCTTTTCTGCCCGGTGAAGTGTTTGAAGGATCCCTGGATTCCTTCTGGGAGAAGGTAAAGGAGCTGGATGGTGAATTCGAGGAGCGGCGCCTGCAGATGGAAGCGAAAGGATTGAAATGGAGGTACCTGGCCACCCTGGACAAGGGCAAAGGGAAGATGGGCCTGGCTGAGGTGGATCCCTCCCACCCGGTCTACCCGCTTGAGGCCAGCAACAACATCATCCTGATTACCACTGACCGCTACCTGGAACTACCGCTGATCGTGAAGGGGTATGGCGCCGGGGCCGATGTGACTGCTGCAGGGGTGTTTGCGGATGTGATCCGTGTGGCCAATGTATAGTACATTGTCCACGTTAGTAGTTAGTAGTTAGTAAGTGTTAGTAGGACCGAAGTTAACCAGAGCTCACGAGGCGAAAGCCTGGTAAAGGAGTTTAAAATATGAGCGTAGATAGATGATACGGGCGGTAATATTTGATATGGACGGGATCCTGATCGATTCAGAGAACCTCTGGCAGCAGGGAGAAAAGGCCCTGTTCGCGGAATACGGGATCGAACTGACCGACGAGATGCTGGTGCAGACCCGTGGATTGCGGACCGAGGAGATGGTGCACCACTGGACGACCCGTTTCAGGTTCGATTCGGTGGAGCCGGAAGAGCTGATCAGGACATACGACCGCCGGATGGTGGAGCTCATGCGCACCAGCGTCCCCCTGATGGAGGGGGCTGCAGAATCTATCGGTTTCTTCCGGGACAAACAGTTGCCTGTTGCCCTGGCCTCCTGCTCCACCCATGACCATATCGATGCAGCCCTGGAAAGGCACGGGCTCACGGACCATTTCGACCTGGTGATCTCGGCAGCACACGAAATGCCCGGCAAACCCCACCCGGAAATCTACCTGCGTGCCGCTGCGCAGCTGGGTGTGGACCCGGTACACTGCCTGGCCATTGAAGACTCCTTTTTCGGGGTGGTATCAGCCAAAGCTGCAAGGATGAAGGTGCTGGCCATGCCCGATCCCCATGAATACAACCAGGACCGGTTCGGGGCAGCCGACAAAAAGATCAGGTCACTGACGGAAATCAACGAAGCATTGTATGAAGAATTGCAAGACAAATGAGTAAAAGACAGGTTACCATATTCAGTCCGGCCACAGTCTCCAACGTGGGACCCGGTTTTGACCTGATGGGTTTTGCCCTGGAGGCCCCAGGGGATGAAATGGTCATCCGGAGGAACGGATCAGGTTCGCTGGTGCTGACAGACCAGTCGGGATGCGGCCTTCCCCTGGATCCGGCAAAAAATGTGGCTGCAGTTGCTGCCAGGGCATTGCTGGATGAGCTTGACAGCCAGGATGGCTTCGATATTGTGTTCACCAGGAAGATCAACCCGGGAAGTGGTGTAGGATCAAGTGCTGCCAGTTGTGTGGCAGCCGTGGTTGGCATCAATGAGATCCTGGGCAGCCCTTTTGAAACTGCCGCACTGATCCCTTATGCCATGGAGGGTGAAAAACTGGCCAGTGGAGCTGTGCATGCCGACAACATCGCCCCGGCCCTGCTGGGCGGGATCACCCTGATACGAAGTTATGATCCCATGGATATCAAACACATCCCCTATCCCCGGGACCTCTGGTGTGCAGTGGTGCATCCCCGGCTGGAGATCAGGACCATGGAGAGCAGGAAACTGATCCCCCGGGAGGTGCCCCTTGAAACCGCTCTTCAGCAGTGCGGGAACCTGGCAGGACTGGTGGCCGGTCTCACCACGGGTGACTATTCCCTGATCAGCCGGTCCGTGAAGGATCTATTTGCTGAACCTTACAGGACCGGGCAATTGCCCGGATTTGAAACACTGCGGGAATCAGCGCTGGATGCCGGCTCCATAGGAACAGGCCTGTCGGGATCAGGTCCCTCGGTATTCAGCCTTTGCAGGGGAGAGGAGATGGCTGCCGCCGTGGGAAAGGTGATGGAGGAGCATTTCACCCGGCACGGTTTAGAGTCCGCTCTGTATGTATCTCAAATCAGTGAAGCAGGGTGCCGGGTTGTTTAACCACACCAACCGCGGACCAGGGAAATAAACCAGGGTAAGAATCATGCACTATTACAGCACCAGGAACAAAGAATTGAAAACCGGGCTCAGGGAGGCACTGATAAAGGGGCTCGCTCCCGACCGGGGATTATACATGCCCGCCTCCATCCCTATCCTGAGCAGGGCGCAGCTGATGGCCTTCCCCGGGATGAACCTCACAGAGATTGCCCTGGAATGTTCAACGCTTCTTTTTGGTGATGACATTCCTGCCGGGGAGCTGTGTTCCATCGTAGAGGATGCGGTCAATTTCGACACACCCCTTGTCAAAGTGGAAGAAGGGATCCATGCACTGGAACTGTTCCACGGACCCACGCTGGCATTCAAGGATGTGGGTGCACGGTTCCTGGCAAGACTGCTTGGATACTATACCCGTGACCTGGAGACTACCATCCACGTCCTGGTGGCCACCTCGGGAGATACCGGAAGCGCCGTGGCCAACGGTTTCCTTGGAGTCCCCGGTATCAGGGTGCATGTACTGTATCCCTCGGGAGGTGTAACCCCCCTCCAGGAGAAGCAGTTCACCACACTGGGTGAAAACACCTCAGCGGTGGAGGTGGAAGGAACCTTCGACGATTGCCAGAAGCTGGTCAAAGAGGCCTTTATGGATGACGAGCTCTCCATTCAGATGACCCTCACTTCGGCCAACTCCATCAACCTTGCCCGCTTTCTCCCACAGGCTTTTTACTATTTCAGGGCCTGGGGCCAACTCTACCAAACCTCCCCGGAACGCGAAGGGGACCTGTTCTTTTCGGTACCAAGCGGAAATTACGGGAACATGACGGCCGGACTGGTGGCAAGGGAGATGGGATTGCCGGTCAACACTTTCCTTTCGGCCAACAACATCAACGATGTGGTCCCCGCTTACCTGCTGACCGGACAATACAGGCCCAGGCCTTCCACTGCCACCATTGCCAATGCCATGGATGTGGGTGATCCCAGTAATTTTGAACGGATCCTGGATCTCTTCAAACACAAGCATGAGTGGATCACTGCCCACATGCAGGGTTACAGTTACACCGACCAGGAGATCAGAGAGATCATCAGGAAGGTATACAGGAAAACAGGGTACCTGTGCGATCCCCACGGAGCCACCGGCTACCAGGCTGCCAGGGAATTCCTGGACGATCATCCCGGCCAGACCGGCATCTTCCTGGAAACGGCACATCCGGCTAAATTCAAAGAGAGCGTGGAGGAGGTTACCGGGGAGCCTTTGGAGATCCCGGAAAGACTGGAAGCATTCAGCCAGCGGAAAAAGCAGTCCACCCCGATCAAACCGGACTTCGCCAGTTTTAAGGCTTACCTCTTCTCCCAGATTTGAACCTGATTTCCTACCGCAGGTCCGCCCGTTACAGCAACCCCTGGTCCACCATCGCATCGGCCACCTTCAGGAAACCTGCGATGTTGGCGCCCCTGACATAATCCACGTACCCGTCAGTATTGGTACCATGCTTCACGCAGTTCTCATGGATGTTGGTCATGATGTGGTGCAGGCGGTCATCCACCTCGGCCCGGCTCCAGTTGATCTTCATGGAATTCTGCGCCATCTCCAGTCCGGACGTTGCCACTCCCCCCGCATTGGCCGCCTTGCCCGGGGCATAGAGGATCTGCTTGTCCTGGAACTTCTCTATGGCCTCCGGGGTACAGGGCATGTTGGCCCCCTCGCAGACACATTTGCAGCCATTGGCGATCAGCCGGTCCGCATCTTCCCCGTCCAGCTCATTCTGCGTGGCACATGGCAGGGCGATATCCACTTTCACTTCCCAGGGACGCTTCCCCTGCACGAATTCAGCACTGTCAAACTCCAATGCATAGGGAGCTACAATATCTTCATTGGAAGCACGCAATTCAAGCATATATTCGATCTTCTCCGCCGACACACCTTCAGGATCGTGGATGTAACCGTCCGGACCAGAAAGGGTTACTACCTTCCCCCCAAGTTCTGTTACCTTCAGGGCAGCCCCCCAGGCCACATTTCCGAATCCTGATACGGCAACGCGCTTTCCCTTAAAGGTCTCCCCTTTGGTTGCCAGCATCTCCTTGGCAAAGTATACGCATCCGAAACCTGTGGCTTCGGGCCTGATCAACGATCCGCCCCAGTTGAGCCCCTTACCTGTCAACACTCCTGTGTTCTCCCGGGCCAGCTTACGGTACATGCCGTACAGGTAGCCGATCTCCCGTCCGCCAACACCGATGTCCCCTGCAGGCACATCCGAATTGGGACCGATGTTATTCCACAGTTCCATCATGAAGGCCTGGCAGAACCGCATGATCTCGGCATTGGATTTCCCTTTGGGATCAAAATCGGAGCCCCCCTTGGCGCCTCCCATGGGAAGAGAGGTCAGGCTGTTCTTGAATATCTGCTCGAAACCCAGGAACTTGAGAATGCTCAGGTTCACACTGGGGTGGAATCTCAATCCGCCCTTGTAGGGTCCGATGGCATTGTTGAACTGGATCCTGTATCCCAGGTTCACATGGACCATCCCCTGGTCATCGGCCCAGGGCACCTTGAAGACAAGGATCCTGTCGGGCTCAATGATGCGGTCAACGATATTCGCAGATCGGAAATGAGGATTTTCATTGTACACTTCCTCAATGGATTCAAGGACCTCCCGAACAGCCTGGTGGTACTCAACCTCTCCCGGATGCCTCTTAACCAGGTTGTTCATGATTGTATCTACGTTCATAACTAACTATTTTTTGTTGGAGTTTTGTTGTTATTTTAAAGAAGTAAATTTGGCCTTTCTGCGGAGATTATACAACCCCGGAACGTATGATTAACAGCAGGTTTGAAGCATACTGAATACCACCCGGGCAAACAACCATGGAGAACCTCGTATTTGGCATCACTACCATCCTGATCTGCAGCACAGGGTACTTTTTCTCCTGGAGGTACCAACGCCGGGATCATTTTATGATGGCCATACTGATCCTGGTGGTTTGCGGGCTCCTCCTGCGGGTCTTCACCTCGGCCGACCTCTTCCTCCACCAGTGGGATGAACGCTACCATGCCCTGGTGGCCAGGAACATGATCGGTCACCCGTTCAAACCGACACTCTACGAAAATCCCCTCCTGCCATACGACTTCAGGAACTGGTCCGGCAATCATATCTGGATTCACAAGCAACCCTTGCCGATGTGGGCCATGGCGCTCAGCATGAGGCTGTTCGGCGTCAATGAGATCGCCATGCGGCTCCCCTCAATCCTGCTTTCCACCCTGGGGATCTGGCTGTTATATGATATCGGCAGATTCTTCTTCAACAGGAAGATCGCTTACCTGGCTGCACTCCTGTTCTCTATCAACGGACTGATCATTGAAGTGGCCAGTGGAAGGGTGGCCACGGAGCACATCGACACCTTTTTCCTGTTCTTTATCCAGCTATCTGTGCTGTTCGGCATCGGGTATGTGCAGAAAAAGAGAACCATCTTCAATGTACTGGCAGGACTGGCCCTGGGCGCGGCCATCCTGACCAAGTGGCTCACTGCCCTGATCGTGCTGCCCGTCTGGTTCCTGATCGTGATCGACTCTGGGCAGTTCAGGTTCCGGACAGTGGTCCTGCAGGGAGTGATCCTGATGGCCAGCTGTGCCGTTATCTTCATGCCGTGGCAGATATACATTATGCAGGCTTTCCCCCGGGAAGCAGCCTGGGAAGCAGCTTACAATACAAAACACATATTCGAAGCTGTGGAAGAGCATGCCGGGCAATGGAGCTATTTCATCCACCGCATCAGGGTCAACTACGGGGAGATGATCTACCTGCCGCTGTTCTGGTTCGCATGGATCACGTTGAAGGAGCTTCTGGAGCTCGGAAAGAAGCTTCTCAGGCAGGGGAGCCTCAGACTTACGGTTTCAGCACAGGCGGATCCCGGCCCGACAGCCCTCAGGATGCTGGCTCTCAGTATTTGGTTTGCTATCCCTTTCATCTTCTTCTCCTTTGTGAAGACCAAGATGCAGGGATACATGCTGATCACCGCCCCGGCGCTCTTTATGATGACCTCCGCATGCTATTTCAGGCTCCAGGAATTCAGGAAGGGAAGGAGACTGAACTGGTTGTACATCATCATCATGGTCCTGCTCATCGCCCTGCCGGTCCGCTACTCCATAGAGCGGATCAAACCGTTCCAGCAAATGGACCGGAATCCGGAGTGGCGGCGGGACCTGGTTGAACTGGGAAGGGATCTTGAAGCATCAGGTCAGGTGAGTGACGGTCAGCAGCAAGCAGCGGTCAGCAGCCAAGCAGCGGCCAGACTGTGCTTTTCAATTACAACAACTACATCGAGGCCATGTTCTATACCGGCCTCACCGCCTATGAGACCATCCCTGATCAAAAAGTAATAGAAGAGCTGCTTGCAAGCGGCCACACCATTCTGATCAATGACAAAGGGGATATCCCCAGGGGAATCGCCTCACTGGAGGGGGTGACCCTCCTGGAGCTGGCTGAGCAGGAATGAACCTGGTTTGGACTGAAGGGATCCTTACCCGATGGCCTCCTCGTAAAGGGCTCCGATGAATTTCCAGTCGATCACGTTCCAGTAAGCCTCCACGTAACTCGTGCGGCGGTTCTGGTAGTTCAGGTAGTAGGCATGCTCCCATACATCGATAGTGAGCAGCGGGGTGCCCTGCTCCTCAACCACATCCATCAGCGGATTGTCCTGGTTGGGCGTGGAGGTCACCTGCAGCTTCCCCTCCGGGTTCAGGATCAGCCATCCCCAACCCGAGCCGAAATGACTGGCAGAGGTGGCGGAAAACAGCTCCTTGAACTGGGCAAAGGAACCAAAGTTCTCAGTGATGGCAGCAGCGATCTTGCCTGTGGGCTCACCACCACCCTCCGGGGACATGAATTTCCAGTAGAGGCTGTGGTTGAAGTAGCCGCCACCGTTGTTCCTCACACCGGCCCCTAATCCTGAGATACCGGAGAAGATCTTATATATATCGGTGGGATGCATGTTTTCATGCTCCAGGGCCGCATTAAATTTCTTCGTATAACCCGCATGGTGCTTCCCGTAATGCAGCTCCATGGTCATGGCATCGATGTGGGGTTCCAGGGCATCGAATGCATACCCCAGTTCTGGTTGAATGAATTCGCCTCCTTCGCCAATGGCTACCAGGGATGCGGTGGCCCCACCGGCGGCTGAACTGTTCATGCAGGAAGTTGCCACAGACGGGGCTACAAGCGCACCTGCCCCGAGGATGGCAGATCTCTTAAGGAATTCTCTTTTGTTCATTTTCTATATTGATTTATCCGGTTGTTATCAAACATGTTTTCAAAAAGATAACGTCCGGAGCCGCATTTTGTTTATCCATCATGCGGGTGGACAGCATCTTTCCGGCAGAATCCGAAGTATTACCGAAGATAAATATTTGACTTGTATTCATTGATTGTAGTATTTTACTGATCCCTAACCAAATCCTGATTGTTATGAAACTACTCCTGGCAATTGCGGCATGCATGGTCATGTCAGCCACCTTTATTTCCTGTGACAATGTCTCAAAGTACCGGTTCCAGCCTGAGTCCATGCACTGGCTCCAGTTCAGGGGTCCCGGTGCATCGGGGATCGCCCCGGATGATGCCAATCCACCGGTCCTTTTCAGTGCCGATACCAACCTGCTGTGGAAAACGGAAGTGTTTCCGGGCTGGTCCTCCCCCTGCATCGTGGATGACAGGATCTTCCTGACCGGTTTTGATAAAGAGGACAGCCTTCTGTATACCATGGCATTGTGCCGCGAGCACGGTGAGATCATCTGGCGTGATTCCGTAAGGCTAACAAAATCATATTTCATTCATCCCACTACCACACAGGCCAATCCCTCCATCGCCACCAACGGGAAATACCTGTGTGCCCATTTTCCCGCCTACGGGGTGATCGCCTATGACCTGGATGGGAACAAAGCCTGGGAGTATACGCACGAGATACTCTCCCAGAGCCTTTACGGGGGCTCCAGTTCCCCGGTCATCGTGGACAGCATTGCGGTGGTCCTGATCAACTCCGAAACAGATCCAAGAATTGTAGCGCTCGACCTGAAGAGCGGAGATCCCACCTGGGAATTCAGGGCAGAAGGGTTGCCATGGGCGCCTATGATCAGCAATGCCACCCCTGTGGTTCATGGCGACCTGCTGATCCTGCACCTTTTCGGTGCAATAGCGGCGGTGAACCTGTCAACCCAGGAGACAGCGTGGTGGCTGAATACACTGACTACAGCCATCGCATCTCCGGTGATCGAAGATGAGGTGATCTATTTGAATACCTGGGTGCAGCTGGGCGAAGAGCGGATCAGGGGCGAGATCCTTTCATTTTCCGAGTTTCTGGAGCGGTGTGATAAAAATGGAAACAAGCTCATTGAACGGGATGAGATCGACGAGGAGCTGTTCCTGTTCACAAGGGCGGATAATCCTGACGACCTGTTCGCTTCCATGTATTATAAGGATGACCTGACTTTCACCTACTTCGATACGAACCAGGACCAGGTCTTCGACGAACAGGAATGGACTGCAGGAGTGGCATTTCTCCAGGCCTATATCGGGGATCATGGCATGCTGGCACTTCCCATCGGGGGATCTGGTGAAAGGTCTGTCATGGAGGTTGCATGGAAGATCACCAAAAACACCCCGGAATCCCCATCCCCGCTGGTGGTGGCTGAAAACGTGCTGTTCATCGATGATGGAGGAACCCTCACTGTGATCAACAGGGAGTCGGGCGAGATCGTCCATAAGGAAAAGGTGGGTGCTGCCGGAGCATACTTTGCCTCCCCCATGCTGGCCGGAAACCGGGTGTATACCTGTGCCTTCAATGGCACTGTATCGGTGCTTTCTGCGGATGATTTCAGTGTCCTGGGACAGAACATACTGAAGGAAAAGATCGGGGCATCACCTGTTGCTGTGGACGATGTGCTCTATGTGAGGACCGACAAGCACCTTTTCGCGTTCCGGAACCAGTAGAAGATACCCTCACGAACCTGCTTCGCTCAGCTTTCGCTTTGCTCCGCAGGCTTCATCACCGCCCCCCGGTTGGTTTTTCCGTCGATGCGGACCTCCAGGTCGGATGGGAAGCGGACGTGGCGGATGAACTCGTCTTCGTATACGGCGGGGAGGGAGTCCAGGTAGTCCGGATCGTAGAAGCCATCCTTGATGAACGGGTTGATGGTCATGTAGCCCACCCTGAAGGAGGTGAGGTTCTGGAAGAAATGGGTGCCCTGGCTGGGATCGATGCGGTAGTTCTCCAGTCCCGATTCCACGATAACACGCGCTTCCGAGATCTGGGTCCAGGTCACCGGGATCCCCAGCCATGGATCGGATGATCCCCACCGGCCCGGTCCCACCAGCACGTATCCCCTTCCGGGCTCCAGGTTCCCCGGAACCTCCTGACCAGGACCCTGATCCCCACCTTCAACTGCCTGCCCCGCGTCTTCCGACTCCCCAGACTCTTCAGACTTTACAGACTTTACAGACTCTTCAGACTTTACAGACTTTACAGACTTTACAGACTTTACAGACTTTACAGACTTTACAGACTCTACAGACTCTTCCGACTTTACAAACTTTACAGACTTTACAAACTTTACAAACTTCTCATTCAGCTTCTCCATCCGTTCTGCGATTTCTCTGCTTTTCGATGCATCCCACTGCCCGGGCCTCACATAGATAATGTCCCTGATTTCTGTAAACTCCCCGTTGCCCAGGGCCGATTCCGAATAGAGGATGGTCTCCGTGGGTTCCACGTTCACCATATCGATCACCAATGATTGATCGGTTTCCACGATGGGCCTGATCTGCAGGAAGTTGAACTCATACGGATATCCCTGGGGCACATCCATGTTTACGGCAAACTCGATCTCGATGGGCAGGTTCATCTCCTGCTGACCGATCTCCAGGAGCTCCTTCACGATCTCCGCCATGGGAAATGATCCATGTTGCAGGATCCCGTTAAAGGTGATGATCTTCTTGCCCTCATAATGCCCACCGTCCCTGACCACGTCCGACTGGTAATCATACACCGAAGCCACATGTTTCAGGGTTTTGTCCTTCTCCGCCTCTGCAAGCTTCAGCCTGGCCAGGTTCACTGAATCATCGGTGGAGGTGTGGTAGCTTTCCTGGTGCAGGTCCAGGGCAAAGAACTGCTTCTGGGTATCGCGTAACATCTGCTTGCCGGATGAGAGCTGCAGGATCTTTTTCGGGTAGGCCGGGGAAAAGCGCAGGCTCACCCCGCCATCCACGATGTATTTGCCAAGCCCGAAGGCCACCTTGGCGATGCCGTCCTCCGGTTTCTCCGGTGCAATGGGATAAAAATTGATTGAACGGGCCACCCCGGAAATGGTGGGATAGTAGTAGTCGCCATGCCGGGTTCCGCAAACCTCCTGGAGCACAATGCCCATTTTCTCCTCATCGATCACGTTCGAGGTTGCTTCTATGTACGCCTTGCTTTCACGGAAATAGACCGACGCATAGACCGATTTGATGGCATTGCAAAGCAGGTCCAGTGTCCCGGCCTGGTTGGCCTTGTTCAGGGGGATCATATAGGTGGAATAGATACCTGCAAATGGTTGATAATGTGAGTCTTCAAGTTTGCTTGAAGAACGCACCGCAATGGGAGCATCGGTTACGTGTAACACCGTGTAGAGGTCCTGGTGAAGCCATCCCGGCAGCTTGGCCTCCACAAACTTCGCCAGGATCTCCTCGTCGGGAAGATCCGACAGCCCCACACGGTGAAGGTCATTGGTCTCCATGAATTCATCGAACACGTCGGTACTCATCACCACTGTCTTGGGGACCTTGATTACCACGTTACTGTACTTGCTGTAGAGGTGGTGCTTATCGATGACCGAATTGATAAAGGCCAGTCCGCGTGCCTTCCCCCCGATGGACCCATCCCCGATCCTGGAAAAGGTCCGGTAGGTATCATGGCTGTTCTTGTCAAACTTTGCAATGATTCCCCTGCCCTTGCTGATGCGGTAACTGGAGATGGCTTCGTAGAGGTAATTCCGTATCTCATCCAGGTTCTTGAAATCCTCGTTGCGCACATATTTGAACAGTTGTGCCACAGGGAAAATGGCCCTGGCATTGAGCCATTTGGAGAAATCGTTCCTCCCGGTATGGTAGGCCAGCACTTTGTCGGGGATCTCCGCGATCTTCTGCTGAAGGCCCTTCAGGTCAGCCGCCCGGGTCACCTCCTCCAGGGTTTCCGGATCCCTGAAAATGAACTCCCCGAATGCAAAGTTGCGGATGATGAAATTACGCAATTCCAGTGAGAGCGATTTGGAATACTTGTAAAGGAATCCCACGCCCATGCGCCTTGCCAGCTCCTCGTTGGCCAGGTCGGAGGACTGCATCAGTGCCGGCAGGTGGGGATCATCCTTCCGGAGCTGTTCCACCAGTTTGATCCCCAGCTTCTGCTCCTGGTCCCGCGTGTCACCCTTTTTGAAACTCACATCGCTGATGATCCCCAGCAGGTTCTCCTTGTGACTCTCGTAAAGCGCCATGGCCTCATCATAAGTCTTGGCCAGCAGGATCTTGGGACGGCCACGCATGCGCAGCATCCGCTGGTGCTCATTGAGCGCCTCCTTCACGAAATTGCGTGACTGCTGCATGACGATCTTGTAGAGCTCAGGAAGGTAGGTGGAGGTGTAGCGGATGGAATCCTCCACCAGGATAATGCACTGGACTCCCACCGTATCGATGTCGTAGGGGGCATTCATCTTGTCCTCGATCAGCTTGATGATGGCCAGCAGCAGGTCGGCATTGCCCAGCCAGCAGAATACATAATCGATGGCCGACAGGTCCTCGCTCTGCAGGCGGATTGAAACTTCCCTGTTGAAGTGGGTAAGGACCACAATGGGCACCTCCCTGTATTCCTTTCGGATCCGTTTGGCCAGGGTAAAGGCATCATCCTCCCCCAGGTTGAGCATCTCGATCACCAGGTTGATGTCTCCTCCATCCATGATGCTGAAAGCCTCCCTGGCTGTAGTGGCCTTTAAGAACACAGGCGGGTAGCGGAGATTCAGGGAGACGTACTCATTGAAGATCTGTTCATCAATCCTCCCGTCCTCCTCCAGCATGAAGAAATCGTAGTTGCTGCTGATGATCAACACCCTGCGGATCCTGCGCTGCATCAACATGTTGAATGCAACAGGGCTGAAATCGATGATCGGGTATGGATTTGTCTGGTTCACCAAAATTCGTCTATATGGCTATTCATGCATCCCGTTTCCCGGAATGCAGGAATGGTTTAAAATCATGGATATCCGCTTCTTTCCGTCCATCATGATACAGACCGGTTCCGGGAAGCGGATATGTTTCACAAAACCTGTCTCCTCCAGCAGTTCCTGCTCACCCAGCACATCCCACTGGATAAAGGAGGTGCGGGAATCATGCTGGATACTGAAATAGCCCACATTCATGGAGGTCACGTTGTGAAAGAAGTGGGACCCCAGGGATGCATCCAGCGGGAAATCCTCCAGGCTGGTCTCGATGATTACCTTGGCATTGGAGATCTGCGCCCAGTTCACAGGGATCCCGATGAAAGGATCACGGGTTCCCCACCGTCCAGGCCCGATGAGGATATATTTGCGGTTTTCGGCCACCAGTTTCCTGTTGAACTCCTCGAGCTGCGCAGCCATCACTTTTGTCTGCATTTTATCGAATGACTCCGCATCTACGTAGACCAGGTCGGTGATATCTTCCACCTTCCCGTTGCCCATACTCCGCTCTGCATAGACGATTATGTCCTCCCTGGAAATATCTTCCGTATCAAAGGTATATTCCCCCCCTGTCCCCAGCATGGGTTTGATCTGCAGGATAAAAAAGGAGGGTTTTCCGTTCTCAGCCCTGTCCAGGTCCACCGCATACTCCATCTCCACCGGGGATCCCAGGGCCTCCTTTCCCACATCCATGATCAGTTTCAGCACCCTTGCGAGGGGGACATATTCATACTTGAGGATGTTGGCAAAATTGAGGATCCTCGGTCCGGACGTGGAAATCCCGGGCTCGATCCTTTCGTTATCCGCATCATAGACCGATGCCAGGTGTTTCAGGACCCCCTGCTCTTCGGCTTCCTCAATAGGCAGCCGGTGCAGGTTGGCCTCCGATCCCTCGTTGCAGAAATCCACCTCCGAGCTGATCATGTCCAGGGCCAGGAACTCCACCTGGGAATCACGCAGCTGGCTCTGCAGGGAACTCATCTCCAGGGTGGGGTAACTGGGCGAGAAACGGTAGGCCCGCTCCCCATTCACCACGTAATGGCCCAGTCCCAGTCCGGCCACTGCAAACCCGTCCTCCGGCTCCATATGGGCCACCGGATAGTAATTGTGCGACTGGCCTGTTCCGCTGATATGGGGATAGAAATGGTCCTGGTGGTAGGTGCCCACCACATCCTGGATCACCACGGCCATCTTTTCATCCTCCAGCTTGAAATTAATGGCCTCGAAATAGCGCCTTGACTGTGGTGAATAGATGGAGGAGTAGACCAGCTTGATGGCATCCTTCAGCTGCTTGAACCGTACCTTGAAATCGGGGTGGTTGTTGGGGATCAGGTAGGTTTCAAAAATGCCTGAAAAGGGCTGCATGGTGGAATCCTCCAGTAAGCTTGAAGAACGGATCGCCAGGGGCCTGTTCACCAGCTTCAGCAACTCCTTGAGCCGTTTCTCCAGGTTGTACGAAAGGTCCCCCTGCAGGAAGGATGTACGGATCCTTTCATAATTGGTCTCCACGTGGATCAGCTCCTGCAGGTTGTTGCGCTGCATGAAAATATCAAACTCATCGGTCCCTACGATGGCCGTCCGCGGTGTCCGGATGTTCATCTCCGGAATGATCTCCGAGAAATTGAGGTTATAGATGAGGGTATTGATGAAGGCGCATCCCCTGCCCTTCCCCCCCAGGGCTCCGTTACCCAGGCTCACGATGTTGGATTCATCCAGCACGGCGGTCTCCTCGAAGTTGACGATCTTCCCTGTATTGGATTCGTTCCTGTATTTTTTGATCACATACTGGAGGTAGCTGCGGAACTCGGCAGGGGCCTTGAAATCGGTCACCTTCACCGGGTGGATCATCTTGGCGATCTTGATCTCCCCGCGGGCCATGAGCCACAGCGAGAAATGGTTCCGCTTCCCGTGGTACACCAGCGATTCGCTGGGGATGGAATTGATGTGCTTCTCGAACTCCCTCAGCGACTTGGCCTCGGCGATCTTCCTTCCCCCCGAGTCACGGTACACAAAATTCCCGAATCCCAGGTGGTGCATAATAAAGTTGCGGATATCCTGAAGCAGGGTGTCACTGTTCTTGTTGATGAAAGCGGATTTCAGTTCAAAGGCCCGGCGCGAATTCTTGATATCGGATGACTGGATCACCGTGGGGAGCCCCTTGACCAGTTCACGGACATGGATCACCAGGCTGAAACCCGCGTTCTCATCCAGGATCCCGCCCTTCGGAAACCCCACATCGGTGATCAGGCAAAGCAGCGAATCCCGGTACTTCTTCACCATATCCACGGCCTCCTCGTACCCCGTTGCCAGGAGGATCTTGGGCCGGGCGCGGAGCCTCAGCACCTTGAACAGCTCATCGGTACTCACATCATCGATGATCCGCTTGGTCTGCTCCAGCACGTTGTTGTAGAGCAGGGGCAGGTAACGGGAGTAGTAGATCTCCGAATCCTCCACCAGCAGGATCACTTTTACCAGTCCCAGGTCGGTGTCGTTCTCCACGTTCACCTTGTCCTCCAGGTGCTTCACCATGGCAAAAAAGATACTCGAATCACCGTTCCACACAAACATCCGGTCGATGTGGGTCAGGTCAGGATTGGTGGCTTTTAAAGCTGAGACTTCCCGGTCGTTGTTCAGCAGGATGTAGATGGGAATATAGGGGAAATCTTTCTTCACCCGGGCCGCAATCTGCATGGGAATCACTTTGTCGGTGCCTATCATCAGGATCACCATGTCGAAATGGCGCGAATTGAGCTGTTCGATGGCCTCGTTGTAGTTGGACACCCCGGTCACCCGCGGCATGGAGGTGAGGTTTAGCTGGGAATACTCTCCCAGGATGTGTTCCGAGAAGCGGCCCTCCTTCTCAATGCTGAAGGCATCATACAGGGTAGCCACCAGCAGGATCTCCTTCACCTTGTAGCGCATCAGGTCGTGGAAAATATCCCGGTTGGCGTTCTGCTTGCTGAGGAATTTCTGGAGCAACATCCTGGAATTCACCTCCTTGGGGTGCTGGAACTGGCTGATCTCCTCCCGCACACTGTCCTCTTCCAAGGTCTTGTGGAGTACTTTACGGGCCTCCTGGCTGTTCAGGAAATTTGAGATGATGCTGGCCAGGTTCTCAATGAGCTGGCGCTCCTCCCTCAGGAAGGGCCCCTCATCCAGTTCCGGAAACTCCTTCAGGTAGTAGATCTCGATCTCCCCTTTCCGGTTGTCAATGGTCTCGAAATTCTGGGATAACCTCCACTCCCCCTCCCTGAACCCGGGGCTCGCGTAATCCTTCCCCTCGAACCAGATCCTGGCCACGGTCATCTCCGGGTATTGCCATGCTTTGGGGAGGATCTTGACGATCTGGACCAGCGTCTCCTCGATGGTCCGGTTCTCCTTGATGATCTGGGTGGTCTCGTTGATACAGGTTAACTCCTTGAGACGCTCCTTGCGTTCGGCGATCAACCGTTGAATATCTTCCTCTGAACGGGGTACCAGGCTCACTTTGCAATCAGTTATTGGTTATTGGATATTGGATATTAGTCATTGGTAACCGGTATTTGAGACCTAACTTACCATTTTCTGATTACCAATCGCCAGTTACCAATAACTTTTTCTAACCATTACTTTCAAACACATTCCCGCTGTGCAGCAGGTCATCCATGTTGTGGATCTTTGTTGCCTTTTTGGCATGGTTCACCTGGTCATGCAAATCCGATTCGTATACCGATGACTCGGTGGCCCTGATCACACCCATGGCCACCGGGAACTCGGGCAGTCCCATCCGCACCAGCCGGTAGTGGTTGGTATCATCCGAATCGTTGGCATTGTGGACGATCAGGTCCTCTTCGGTTACCCCTTTCTCACCAATAGTAACCGCCTCCAGATCATTACACCGCATCATCAGCCCCCGGTTCCGCTCCTTTCCGAAGATCATGGGCTTGCCATGCTCCAGGTAGATCTGGTTGTCCTTCCTCACATCCTTGCCGGTGATGTCGTTATGCACCTTGTTGGCAAAGATCACACAGTTGAGCAGGATCTCCACCACGCTGGTCCCCTTGTGTTCGGCGGCCGCCTTGAAAACTTCGCGCATCATTTTCGGATCAGTGTCCACCGTGCGGGCAAAAAAGGTACCCTGGGCACCCATGGTCAGCTCTCCCGGCTGGAACGCATTTTCGATGGTCCCGTCGGGCGAGGTCTTTGGTCACGCTTCCCTTGGGGGTGGTGGGAGAATACTGTCCCTTGGTAAGCCCATAGATCTTGTTGTTAAAGAGCAGGATGTTCACATTGATGTTCCGGCGGATGATGTGGATGAAGTGGTTCCCGCCGATGGCCATGGAGTCACCGTCCCCCGTTACGATCCAAACGCTCAGGTTGGGATTGGCCGCCTTGATGCCTGAAGCAATGGCGTTTGCCCTTCCATGCATGCTGTGAAAACCGTAGGTGTTGATGTAGTAAGGGAAACGGGATGAACACCCGATCCCGGAGACAAATACCACGTTCTCCTTGGGCACGCCCGTTTCGGGCAGTACGTTCATGACGGTGGAAAGCACTGCATGCCCCCCGCATCCGGCACACCATTTCACCGGTCCGCCCAGTTTGAAATCCTCCTTGGTCGCTATGCCAATGGGTTCGAAATTTACTGCCATGGTCTGCTAAATTTTTTCCAACACTTCGTTAAACTTGATCTTCAATTCTGATATGAACAGGGGCAATCCCTGGACCTTGTTGTACTGCAGGTACTCAAACTGCGGGTGCTTGCTGCGCAGGTAGGAGGCAAACTGCCCCAGGTTCAGCTCACACACCAGGATCTTCTTGTACCCTGAGAAAACCTCGGCCGTATTTCCCGGCAGGGGATTGATGTAGTTGAAATGGGCCAGTGCAATGCTCCTGCCCTCATCCCGGAGGTCTTTCACCGCGCTGACCAGGGCACCATAGGTTCCGCCCCAACCCACCACCAGCAGGTCCCCGCTTTCAGGACCTATCACCTCCTGTTCCGGGATGAATTCAACCACCTTCTGCACCTTCTGGTCACGCAGTTCCACCATCACCTGGTGGTTCATGGGATCGTGGGACACTTCGCCCGTCACATCCTCTTTTTCCAGTCCCCCCACCCGGTGCCTCAGCCCGGGCTGACCGGGTATGGCCCAGTAGCGGTTCAGCCTTTTGGGATCCCGGTAGTATGGCTGGTAGTTTTCTGTATTGTCCTCCACAAAAGGAGGCTTGATTTCCGGCATATCCTTCATGGAGGGGATCCTCCAAAGTTCAGATCCGTTGGCCAGGTAGCCATCGGTCAGGAGGATCACCGGTGTCATATGTTCAAGCGACAGCCTGGCTGCTTCAAACGCAAAGTTAAAACAGTTTGCCGGGGTCGATGCCGCAACCACAATGCAGGGCGACTCCCCGCTACGCCCGTAGAGCGCCTGCAACAGGTCCGCCTGCTCGGTTTTGGTGGGCAGTCCCGTGGAAGGGCCGCCCCGTTGTACGTTCACGATCACCAGCGGCAATTCGGTGATCACCGCCAGTCCAATGGCTTCTCCTTTCAGTGCCAGACCGGGTCCGGAAGTAGAGGTACAGGCAAGCCTTCCCGCAAAGGAGGCTCCGATGGCCGCACTGATCCCGGCGATCTCATCCTCTGCCTGGAAAGCCACCGCCCCAAGGTGTTTCCGTTTGGAGATCTCCTGGAGTATCTCCGTGGCCGGGGTGATGGGATAGGACCCCAGGAACAATCCCAGACCGGCCTTCTCGGCTGCGGCCAGGAGTCCCCAGGCCGTGGCCTGGTTGCCCGTAATGTTCCTGAACAGGCCCGATTTTGCCCTTCACAGGATCCACGTGGAAGGTGGTGGAAAGCGCCTCTATGGTCTCCGCATAGTTATATCCCTCATGCAGCACAGCGATGTTGGCCTTTACCAGCTCGGGCTTCGTTTTGAATTTCTCCTTCAGGAAATCCTCCCCGATCTTGATATCCCGGTTGAACAGCCAGTAGAGCAATCCTGCCACAAACTGGTTCCTGGTCTTATCTGCCGATTTGTTGTCAAGCCCCTGCTGCATGGCCACATTCCTCGAAAGCTCAGATATGGGAGCCTTCACCAGGTTATAACCCTCCAGCGAATGGTCATGCAACGGATCCTCCACGAACCCGGCCTTCTTGTAATGCTTGTTGTCGAAATTGTCGATGTCGATGATAATGGTGGCCCCATCCTTCACCCACTTCATGTTGGCTTTGAGTGCCGCCGGATTCATGGCCACCAGCACATCTGCCTGGTCGCCCGGGGTGGACACCTCCTTGTGCCCGATATGTACCTGGAACCCTGAAACACCTGCTACGGTACCCTGAGGTGCCCGGATCTCAGATGGGTAATCAGGAAAGGTGGAGAGGTCGTTCCCGATGAATGCCGAAGTATCGGAAAACTGCGTTCCGGTCAGCTGCATGCCGTCACCGGAGTCCCCTGCAAACTTCACCACAACCTCGTCCAGTTCAATAACCCTGTGATTTTTTCCCATGGGATAGAATTGGTTTGCTCGCTTTGCTCGCGTTTTTGGTTAGAAAGTTGGTTCGTCTGTTAATCTGCTCATAGAGTATGATCCTGTTGAAGGTTTGTGATCCTTCGTGCAGGATTGCTTTCATTCCCCGTATCAAAGTTAGGTATTTTAAGTGCCGGGGGTCATATCCCTCCAGATTCTTTTTATTTTTTTTAACATGTATTTTTACCCTCGAAACCCCATGAAATCACGACATAAGTCATTGTTTCCCATGATCACATCCGGCTATCAAATACAATTATGTAAATATATGGATAATTGGAAATAAAACAACCGGGATTTGGAGTGGGATCTATTCGCAGTAGCCTAGCCCTGCTGCGCCCTTGGTATAATGTTCTTCTACCTCGGAGGCAGAGAGTGCCTTGTTGAAGATGGCCACTTCATCGATCACCGCATGGGCATGAAGCGCCCAACTGGATCCGCTATAGATGGCACCAATGACACGGGTCCGTCGGTTGCACTGAAATCGCCCGATCCATAATCAATGTATCCATTGTCCACCTGACACCATCTATATACAGGTGGTTGATCATGGATGTCGAATTTCTGACAGCGCAGATATGGTGCCATGATCCATCGTACAATGATGTGCCGGTCAGGGTAATACCCTCACTGGATGAATTGGTCAATGTAAAGGTGACATTGTCAGTGGTTCCCTCCTTGCGGATCCACCACTGGGGTGCTCCGGTGGTGGTATATCTTGAAATAAGGATTTCGGCACCCGCCAGGCCCGTCTCGGTCAGTTTGACCCACATTTCAATACTGAAATCGTCACTGCCGCCCCAGTCAAAATCATCATGGTCACCAATGGTGATCTGGCTGGACATCCCGTCGAACTCAAGTCCGTTCCCCACTCTCCCCGCTACAGTGGCAGGTGGTGTGACGGAGACAACCTGATGATCTCCAATCACATCGGCCCAGGGAGGATCGTCGTCACCCATAGGGAAGTATGCAATCATTCCTTCCGGGCAGTCGAGTTCCGTATGGATGGTATCCTGCTCCCCGTAAGCTGTCCCCAAATTATTGGTTGCATAAGCACGCACATAATAGATGTTATCGGGAAAAAGGCCGGTGATCTGGCTGATATAGCCCCCGAGGCCGTTGCCATCCGTGGTGACCTCATCATTGATGGTCGGGTATTCGGAAAAGCTCCAGCAGACGCCCCTGGCAGTGACCGCGCTTCCCCCGTCATCGGAAACATTACCCCCGCTCTGGGCCGAAGTTTTCGTCACATTGGTAGGAGCAAAGGTTGAAACCGTTGGTTTTGTAAAGCCCTGTCCCTCCACGCAGCGGACCGAGTACCCTCTATCCTTTTGGGTGCCGTCACGGTAAATCCCTCCCCAGTCGGTGTAAAGGTCACGTTTCCAGCCATTGGATGCATCCTCCTGCGCCGATGTCCAGAAAAAGGCGCTGGAAGCCAGGGCGGCGAAAAATCCATCGAGGTTGCGGTAGCCGGCAGGAAGGGCTGTGAATCCGCTCTCATTGGTCACATATGCATCAGATTCACGCCAGTGCTCGGTTCCCGTTTCTTTCAGCTTCCATCCCTGAGAACCCCGCAGGCCCGTGTTGTCTGCAGTAGTGGGGAGCATCC
Organism: uncultured Bacteroidota bacterium; assembly: GCA_963793455.1. GTDB lineage: Bacteria > Bacteroidota > Bacteroidia > Bacteroidales. The sequence goes on along the minus strand of CAWCAK010000002.1, from coordinate 63,714 downwards.
CCAGATGTATTTCCATCTCTTTCCACTCGGCATCGCTGGGCAGGTGCCACCCATCGGGACAAACCCCCTGGATATTGCCTGGATTGGCATCGCTGGAACCTGCCCCGTTCATGGCAGCCGCCCAGGTGTACAGTGAACCGTATATATCCCTGTTGACAGAACTGTTGTCATAATAGCAAAAAGCCCGGTCATCATACCCCAGGGCATCCCATGCCGTTCCGTCTTCAACCTTGGGAATGGCAGTTCCATCGGCGTAGAGGCTGGTCTTCAGGTTCTCGGCCATCCAGTGCTGCTCCCCGATCTTCACGGTCCAGTAGTTCCACCCATCTATGTCGGTTATTCTCCCCTCGTAGGTCTTAAGGAGCACCTCCTCCCCGTAACCCGTTCCGGCCTGGTTGGTGGCATAGGCCCGCACATGATAGAGTGTGCTTTTGGCCAGCCCGCTCAGGTTACTTGTGAACACTCCCGTTCCGGTCCCGTCCGTTGTAACCTCGTCAGATACTGTCGGGTCCTGGCTCGTGCTCCAGCATACCCCCCTGGCCGAAATGGTACCACCCCCGTCTGAGGTCACTTCACCGCCCGATTGGGCTGAAGCCTCCGTGATGCTGATAACCGGATCAGTGGTAACTTCCGGAAGGGCGTATTCACTGCTGCCCAGCACGCAGCGGATTGAGAATCCTTTGCCCCTGGGATAGTTATCCCGCCGTAACTGTTGGCTGCCGGATAAAAGATTGCGGGCCCATGCCCAAGTTGTACTGCATCGTGGAATGAGGACCAGAAGTAGATATAGCTTCCAAGCCCTTTAAATGCACCATCGTCATTACGCATGTCCGGCCGGTAATGCAGAAAAACCGCTCTCATTGGTCGCCCCGGTATTGGGACTGTCCCAAAGAACAGTTCCCGCTTCTTTCATTTTACCACCTGCCACTCCTCCTCCTCCAAGATAATCGGACAAGACGGTCCACTCCGCATCACTGGGAAGATGCCAGCCATCGGGACATGCGCCCTGAATGCCACTGGGATTGGCATCACTCCCCGCCGCACCGTTCATGGCAGCAGCCCAGTTATACAAACCACCGTACGTATCCCTGTGTGATGTCATGTTTTCATACCAGCAGTAACCCTTATCAGGTGCTACCAGCGCATCCCAGGCCGTTCCTCCTTCCACAAGGGGTATATCCGATCCATCCGCATACCGGGTGGTTTTGAGGTTTTGAGCCATCCAAACCTGGTCTCCAATCTTCACGGTCCAGTAATTATTCCCGTTATAGTCCGAAACAGTTCCCTCATAGGTCCTGAAGGTCACTTCTTCACCGTATGCCGTTCCGGCCAGGTTGGTGGCATAGGCCCGCACATAATAAGTTGTGCTTTTAGTCAGCCCGCTCAGGTTGCTTGTGAATACTCCTGTTCCGGTCCCGTCGGAAGTAAAATCATCCGACAGGGTGGGTTCGGATTCAGTACTCCAGCATACCCCCTTGGCCGAAACGGTACCTCCCCCGTTTTCGGTCACCTCACCACCCCCTGTAGCGGTAACATCCGTAACCGAAGTGACCGGAGAAGTGGTTACTGTGGGCAGCACCTCCGAGGAGCACTCCGTGGTGGTAAACTCTTCCTGCCCCCCATATGCGGTGCCGGCAGAATTGACGGCATAGGCCCTGACATAATAGGTTGTATTACAATCCAGCCCGGTAATATTACTGGTGTAACTCCCTGTACCCGATGCATCCTTTGTGGAGAAATCATCCGGCGTTGGATTTTGCGAAGTACTCCAGCAAACACCTTTGGCGATTACAAAACCTCCGCCATCATCGGTAACATTCCCTCCTGATTCGGCACCGGATTGTGTCACCCCGGTTACTGTTGCTGTTGTAACTGATGGTAATGATGGGGGTGGTTTATTCTTGACACACCGAACCGAGAATCCGTACGTTGAGGTAGCATAACTGCGGTATATCACTGACCGGTTATAATCCAGATTCCGCAATAACCCGTTATAGATATTTCCCGAAGTGGTCCAGTACCAGGCATAATAGCCCATCTCATGGAAAGCACCCTCGGGTTCAAGCCTGCCTCCGGGAAGCGCTGTAAAACCGGATTCATTTGTTGCCCCCGTATTCGGGGATATCCAGTGTGTGGAACCCGATTCTTTTAGCATCCCGCCTTCTGTGGTACCCCGCCAGTAAAAAGAATCTGCTTCTGAGGGGCTTATCCCCAGGTATATCTCCAAATGTTGCCACTCAGCGTCACTGGGCAGATGCCAGCCTCCGGGACATACCCCCTGAACACCGCTGGGATACAAAACGCTGGAGCTGTCATTGGTTGCAGCCGAATAGGAGTATAATGCACCGTAAGTGTCACCGTTGTCCGAATTGTTGTTGTACCAGCAGTATGCTCTATTTGAGAGATCCAGGGCTACCCACCCGGCGCTACTCTCTACCAGATCCAGGGAACTTCCATCAGCATATCGCGTGACCTTCAGGTCTTCTGCCATCCATGTCTGATCACCGATTTCCACGGTTGCATAAACATTGCCGTCAATATCTGTAACTGTTCCAGCCGAACTGAGGGTGATGAAACTTAACTCATTTCCATATCCGGTTCCCTGGCTGTTTGTTGCATAGGCCCTGACATAATAAGTCGTATTTGGGTATAATCCGGACATTGAACTTACGAACTCTCCGTTACCACTGCCATCCATGGTTTTTGTGTCAGCCGTTGTGGGATACTGTAAGGTACTCCAGCAGATTCCCCTGGCGGAAACTGATGATTCACCCTGGTCTGAAATATGGCCACCGCTCATGGCAGAGGAAATGGTAATACCCTGTAACCTCAGTTGTAGTCAGAACAGGAAGTCCTGCCAGACAATCACTGGTCGAGAAACTGACCGTATCTCCATAACCGGTCCCCATCGAATTGGTGGCATACGCTCTGACATAGTACCTGGTCTGGCAGGAGAGGCCGGTTAATGTACTTATGAAAGTGCCCGTGCCACTTCCGTCGGTTGTATGGCTTGAGGCAATGGTTGGGGTGAGGGTGGTGTCCCAGCATACGCCCCTGGCAGTAACGGGTGAACCCCCGTTATGGGCTATGATCCCCCCCGACCGGGCAGAATCCCGGGTCACACCGGAGACAGCAGTTGTGGTAACCGCTGGCAGGCTGAGTGCTGGCGTTGTAAATGACAGATCATCACTGTATTCTGTCCCTGTGCCGGCCGTTACGAAAGACCTCACATAATAGGTAGTGGCAGCATCAAGGCCGGATACGATGATGGAAAAGGAATCGGGTTCACTGAGCGGTCCCAGCAGGGCGGCAGTGTCCTCCTCCAGAACAGGCTCCCTTGAATCGGACCAGCAGAATCCGTGCTGGGTGATCTCCTCTTTCCCGGTATGGACCACCGCTCCGCTGAACAGATAGGTGCCCGTGTCCGATACAATGACGGTATCCATGTAGAAATAGAGCTCCCCCACCGGCTCGAACCGCTCACAGGTGTGCATGAACGGGACCAACAGGGCAATCCCCCCCAGGATAGAAATCGCTATCGCTATGTCTCTTATCCCCCTCAATCCCAAAACTTTACAAACTTTCTAACTTTATTAACTTTATAAACTTTACAAACTAGACTTCGTTTTCTTCAGGAAAACGAAATCCCCCCCCTCATTCCCCACATTCTGGATCTCGCCGTACTGGGGTACCACGTTGCTGTTGCTGATCACGGCCATGCGGATCCGGCTGAACAGCTCCTCCGAAGAGAGGTACTGCTCCTGGTTCTCGTTCAGGCGCTGGATCAGGTACTTGATGAACGCACTTTCATCGGGCACCTCTGACAGGGTTCCGCTGGTCATGGCCTTCCGGCTGCGCATTTCGTAGATCTTCTCGTAGGCGATATCGATATCCATTTTAACAGCCCTTGCCTTGAAGATGGAGCCTGCAAAACAAGCGTCGGTGACCAGCAGGGTATGCTTTGTATTGATCACCTGCAGGTAGTCCACCAGGGTGCTGTTCCGGAACCAGTCTACCGTGGAGATCCTCCGGGCATCGGACGGAAGCCAGTAACCGATCTTTCCCTCTTCATCCCAGTAACCGTGCCCGGCATAGAAGATCAGCAGGTTGTCATTCTCGGTCACCCGGTTCCTGAGCAGGTCCAGTTCATTGATGATATCGCTCCGGGTAGGATTCTTCAGGAAGGTGATGTGGTTCGGGGAGAAGGTGTAGTTGTTCACCAGCGCATCATGGAACGCTTCCGCGTCCCTGATGGGATTGTCCAGGTCGGGGATCCCATCATCCCTGTACTCGTTGATGCCGATAAGAAGGGCAAAGTACCTGGAGTCCCTGGTAATCTTGTCGGCCAGTGTAACCACCGGGGGGATGAATTCGATGGTAACGGAGTGTTCCCGCACGTTGTCATGCATGTCCATTACCGTAAAGTTCACCTGGTTGCGGCCCGCCTCCAGTGAAAGCCTGTAGGAAAAGAGACCGTATTCATTGATCTCGCGCATTTCAGAATTGACCGACACGAACTTGATGTCACTCTGATCCTTCACCTCCCCGATCAGGTCGAACTCCTTTTTGCCGGTCCTGTGAAAATCAGCGGTGCCAATGGCCGGGGTGATCAGCTTGATGGAGGGCGGTTCCACATCTACAGACCTGTCGACTCCGGGCTGATCCACATTGTTGATGACAAACCCGACCTTGTTGCTCTTCACCTTCACCTCCTGGGAGCAGACCGGATTCACTCCGGCAATCGCCAGGATAATCACGGTCAGGATGGCTGTGATCATTCCCGTGACTATCCTCTTCCTGGTATTCCCTTGTGTGCTCATGGTTTGATCTTGAATGTGTACTTTAACCCAAACGTTGGGGTGTAGGTCAGCAGGTCCATACCGCCGCCCAGGGAGATCCCCCCCCTATCCCTTGCAGCAGATGTCAAGGGCAGGTCTGAAGTCCTGACGAATGTCCAGATAATATCGGTAATCCACACCCCCAGGGCGGTCCAGGCAAACAACTCGGAGAGGTTGTCCTGTGAAATGGAGGTATTGTACAGTTCCACTTTCGCATCAAAGCCGGAAGTTGTCTCGATGGAATTGTAGGTTGCTATGGCCTGTTTGTTGGTACTGATGGAGGCAGCGATGCAACCGAATCCTGCCACTGCCCTCAGCCAGTGCGGTTTCCCGGTCAGCCGTGAAAGCCCCATTCCCGGCACAGCCAGGGATTGCAGCATCAACCCGGTACGCGTGTACTGCTTCCCCTTTTTGGAATAGAGGTTATCCCCTTTTTCTGTGGGCTGATCCTCACGACCGGTCTCCCTTCCGGGATACTCTTCCCGGGGTGACTCTTCCCGGGTGACCACCACCGGCGGGGCAACAACCAGTGACGGCATGGATCTCGAAAAAGACCTGGGCGTTCAGCCTGATCCCATCGGCCCCCAGGTCCCAGGTGATGTGCTTATTGTTGCCGCCATTCACCCGTTCACCAACATCCCCGTCCAGGGCCCCGGCCCTGATCACCTTGCCGGCCTCATCGGTGATTTCGAGACTGATGTTGAATTCATCGGCCGGACCGGGATTCAGGATGTCGTAGTAGATATGGATGGTGTTGCCCTCCATCTCAATCCTGGGATCGGAAACCTTGACGGGAGCCTGGGAATAGCTGATACGGGCCCACCAGGGCAAAAATGAAGATCAACAGGGGTACGATGATTCTTCCCATGGTTCGTCTCAGATTCTGAGTCCAGGAGGTTCAGGAGTTCAGGATGAAAGTTATGAAAATATGGGCATTATTCTAAATCTGAGTTGCAAACAGGAATATAACAGGTAACGTGGCACTTCTCAAATCAGACCGGGCGTTAAGGATCAGGGAGTTAGGAAATTTGGAGAAGAATCTATATCTTATCACGCCCTAAAATAAGGTTGCCCTCTATGAAAAGAGTCGGACCCATCCTGGGAATCGCCGGGGCTACGCTCATAGCTTCCGGCTTGCTCTTCAGGGAAATTCATATTCCCGGGGAGTTGCTCGTCTATAACCTCGGGGTGCTCCTATTCAACTTCGGATTCCTGCCGTACCTTTTGATACGAAATTGGAAAGGGCTGAGCAGCCTGAGAAAGACCGAGCGCATCCTGGGGATCGCGGGCGCGTTCCTGATCATCAACGGGATGATGTTCAAGGCCATGCACTGGCCCGGGGCCAGTATCCAGATGACCATGGCGGTCTTCGTTTTCATCTTCGGCTTCCTCCCCCTGCAATTGAACCTCCAGTGGAGGGAAGCCACCACCGGGTTGCAGAAAACTTACGCGGTGGTCAGGTTCGCCGCATTCTTCATCCTGCTGCTCGGATTTATCTTCAAGACGATGCACTGGCCCGGGGCCGGTGTTGCCATAGCCACCGGGATGTTCATGCTCCCGGTATACCTGGTTTTCTATTTCGCCCTCAGGATGAAGAACCAGGGCAAGCTCCCCCACATGCTCGGGGATATGCTCATTGCGACCATCGCCTTCTTCATCTGGATATTCTCAAACACCAACAGGATATCGGTTGAGGTACTGGAGGGTTACAGGCTGATGGAAAGCCAGTATGTCCAGATGAATACAGGTATTGAATCGGCAAACAACCTGATCTACGGAAGCATCGATTCTCTGACAGGCGATATGGATGAGTCCCTCCTGGAATCTATCCGGGAACTTGAACATCTGGGGGACCGGTATACAGCAAACGCCGACTCTATTAAGGATGGTTTCTACAGGTTGATCCTGGAGGGGATGTATCGAGAAACCTCAACCCACTTAAGGCTGAGAGCCAGTCACCTGGCTATCCTGAATTCCACCGGACATTATTTTATCAAGGATGGGAACGGAGAGCGTGTTAAGGAGATCATCGACCGGTACCGGGAGGGCGCACTTGAAATCGCAGACAGGCACAATATCAGTTCCGGATCCATCGGGCTGGGACTTGAGACGGCTGATAAAGTATTACGGGAACGGCTATTCCACGACATGGGTCTCATATATATTTGAGCATATGCCGGCCGGTTCTGTCATCGTGAACCTCTCCTTCCTGAAGCAGATGGTGCTGCTGACAGAGAGTGCACTGCTCAACGGGCTCATCAGCCAGGTTGACCTGTCGGAGGAAGCCAAACTGCTGCAGGAACTGGCGGCCAGGGAATCAGAAAAAGCCATTGAGCTGAAGGAGAATGAGATCGCCAGGGTCAAACAGCAACAAGTACTCCAGGAGGCACAGCTGGAGCAGTCGCAGATGGAAACAAAGCAGAACCGGATGATGGCCATCTTTGCCTTCGGCGGGGTTGCCCTGGCCCTGGTATTGTTCTCCATCTCCACCCGCGCCTATGTGCGGAAACAAAAGGACAATAAACTACTGGCTGAACAGAAGGATGAGATTTCCGAAAAGAACCAGGAGCTCAACCAGCAGAACGAGGAGATCGCAGCACAGCGGGATGAGATTGAGGCACAGCGTGACCTGGTGTTCAAACAGAAGGAGCAGATCGAGACGACCCACCAGGAGATCTCTTCCAGCATCGACTATGCCAAACGCCTTCAGACCTCCATCCTGCCCAACATGAGCCTGCTGGAGGAGTCCTTCAGTGACCACTTTGTTTTCTTCAGGCCCAAGCAGAAGGTGAGCGGCGATTTCTACTGGTGGACAAAGGTGGAGGACAAGGTGATCATTACTGCTGCCGATTGCACAGGCCACGGGGTACCGGGAGCCTTCATGAGCATGCTGGGGGTCTCCCTGCTCAGGGAGATCACCAACAAGGCCTACATATCCCATCCGGGAGTGATCCTCAACCGCCTCCGCAAAGAGGTGGTTAAATCGCTGGACCAGAAGGGCGACAGCGGGGAGCAGAAAGACGGCATGGACCTTGCCCTGATCAGCGTTCAACCCGAGACCCTGAAATGCGAATATGCTGGGGCCAACAACCCGCTCTACCTGGTACGCAACAGGCAGCTGACCGAGTACAAGGCCGACCGCATGCCGGTCTCCCACTACCCCAGAATGGATAAGTTCACCAACCAGGAGATCCAGCTGGAGAAGGGGGACCAGCTCTACCTGTTCAGCGACGGGTATGCGGACCAGTTCGGCGGGGAGAAGCGCAAGAAATTCAAGTACAAAGCATTCCAGCAGCACCTGGTGGACCACTGCGGGGAATCCATGGAACAACAGCATAAGTCGCTGTTGGACACCATTGTGGAATGGCAACGGGATTACGAACAGATAGACGACATGGTAATTGTTGGAATAAAAGTATAATCTTTGTATGATCCCGGATCGTGCACTGTCCGGGACAACCTATGAAAAGAGCCGAACGCATACTGGGTATTATCTCCATGGCCTCTTTCATCCTGGGCCTGGTCTTCAAATACCTCCAATACCCGGGAAGCGGACTCCTGTTATGCACCCCCATGCTCACCTTCGTGATAGGCTACCTTCCGGTCAACTACATCCTCCAGCGAAGGAAAGCCCGGTCCCTTCCCGAACGGATCTTCCTCCTGCTAAAGCTCATGGCCTATGCCCTGGTCATGCTCGGAGCCGTTTTTCAGATCATGCACTGGATGGGAGGTGAGGTGTTCCTGGTCCTGGGCATGATACTGGTTGTTCCTGTTCTAGGGTTTAATTTCTACCTGAGGTCCCGGAATTACAAACGCCCGCACACGGGATTCAACGAACTGGTGATCGGTGTCCTCGCGCTGGGGATCTTCTTCTATATCAACCGCCCGCGGGCATCCCAGTATGCCCTGGAACGCAACCGGATCATGCTTTTACAGAAGGAATCGCGGATCGCCGGCCTGGAACGTGCGAACCAGGTGATCTATAAAAGCATCGATTCCCTGAACCTGGTGCGGGACCTTGTCCTGAGAACAGGCATCATGGAGGTCCGGGAGGTTTCAGGCAAGATGCTCGGGACCTATGAATCCATTGAGGAAGCGTTCATCGACTATTGCAACAGCCAATACCCGGAGGTGGACAGTACCGGCACGAAGGGGATCCATCCGTCTGCACTGACCTCTTTCAAACCCGGGACAGACTTTTTCATCGGACAGGGCCAAGCGGCCCGGCTGAAAAAGTCCATCCGGGAATACTCGGCGCGCGTGGATGAGATCGCTGTGAATCTCCATCTCGGTTACAAGCTGATCGGCATGGGGCTGGATGTGGGAGACGTGGAGGATGTGTATGGCCACATCTCCGCCTGGGAAGTTTACTATTTCGCCGATCACAGGGTGAACGTGATCTACAGCTACCTGCTTGAGATCAAGCAGATGATACTACAGACAGAGGGGGTGCTGCTCAATGGGCTCATCAACCAGGTGGACCTGTCGGAAGAGACCATGCTGCTCCGGGAGATTGCCGCCAGGGAAGCGGCCAGGGCCATGGACGTGAAGGAGAACGAAATCATCAGGATACAGCAGCAGCAGGAGCTGCAGGAGATGCTGCTGAAGCAATCAGAATCTCAGCTTCAGCAGAGGAACACCATGATCATTTCGGCCTTTGCCGGGATCGGACTGGTCCTGAGCCTGCTGGTCATCTCCACCCGGGCCTTCTACCTGAAAAGAAGGGACAACCGGAACCTGGCCCTGCAACAAATGGAGATCTCCAAGATGAACGATGCACTTGAACACCGCAACGAGGAGATCGAGGCCCAGCGGGACATGGTCACCCGGCAGAAGGAGGTGATCGAGAAGAGCCATGGGGAGATCTCCTCCAGCATTGATTATGCCAAGCGGCTGCAGACCTCCATACTGCCCAGCCCGGGACTGCTCAGAACACGTATTAAGGACCATTTTGTGCTGTTCATGCCCAAGCACAGGGTCAGCGGGGACTTCTACTGGTGGACCCAGATCGAGGACCATGTGGTGGTCACCGCCGCCGACTGCACCGGGCATGGTGTACCGGGGGCCTTCATGAGCATGCTGGGTGTCTCCATGCTGCGTGAGATCGTGAGCAAGGAGTACATCTCACACCCGGGGGTGATCCTGCGGCGCCTGCGCAAGGAGGTGATGTATGCGCTGAAGCAGACAGGTGAGTTCGGGGAACAGAAGGACGGAATGGATATGTCGCTTGTCAGCATCAATGTGGAAACCCTGGAGTGCCAGTTTGCCGGTGCAAACAATCCCCTCTACCTGGTAAGGGACGGGGAACTGACCGAGTATAAGGGCGACAAGATGCCCATCTCCATCCACCAGAACATGGCCAAGTTCAAGACCCACGATATCCAGCTTCAGCGGGGCGATCACCTCTACCTGTTCAGTGACGGGTATGTGGACCAGTTCGGCGGACCCGGGGACAAAAAGTTCAAATACAAGGCCTTCCGGCAGATGCTGGTGGACAACGCAGTCCTGCCCATGAAGAAGCAAAGGGAGATCCTGGAGAGTACGCATTGCGAATGGCGGGGCGACGGAGAGCAGGTGGATGATATCGTGGTGCTGGGGCTGGAGATCTGAGCCGCTGCACCGGAATCGCAATATCAGGACCGAGCGAATTCTATAAGCGGACCTATGTTCCCATGATCAGCCTGGCGGAGTGCCTCCAAATACGATAATCTTATGGCGTTGTCATCTTCCAGCCTCCCGCCACCCCAGGAAAATACCTGCTTATTTAACCCGTGAGAAAGGAGGATATTTGCACAAATTCGTGAATGACGTCCGTTGCCATTCGGAAAGGGATGGATGCTTACCAACCTGTACTTGAACCTAATGGCGATCTCATCATCGCCATAAATGTGTTGGTTTATCCAATAATTGCAGTCATCAAGGAGAATTTTCAACTGCTCCTGTATGGCGTACTTGTCCACCCCTTGTTGATATGGTCTTAATCCTGAGCGCTTCCTTCTCCTCCTCCTCAACAGGTGTCTGGCCCCTTATATATTCCAGTTCAAATCCCATAAATACCTGGGTAGTCCCCGTTTGATCTCGTCAGTTCTCTCCTTAATGTCATTTTGTAACCTTTCATCAGTGGTTTTCTGGTTCTCAAGTGTCATATGAACCGCTGTTTTCTCAACAATACAAGTTCTATTTCCAGATATTCTTCTTCTCCAGGTTGATCTTCTCGTTGAAAAACATGTTGGCGATCACCCCGAAGTAGGGCGTATGGTCGGAGACGTAGAACTGGCTGGCGCCGTCCCGTTTTGAGTTGAGCAGGTTTTGGTCTGAAAGAAACTGCTGAACGGCCCGGGCCACGATCTGGGCGGTGTCGTGGACATGCACCTTGAAGTCAAAATAGCGGCTGATCTGGTTGCGGATGATGGGATAGTGGGTGCATCCCAGGATCAGTGAATCAATGTCCTCCAGCTCCTTGCGTGAAAGGTAGGAGCGGATAATGGCGTTGGAGATGTCATCAAAGACGAAGCCCTCCTCGATCATGGGCACAAACAGGGGCGTGGCCAGGGAATTGACCTGGACCAGGGGCGATCCGTCGGGCCGGTGGGGCTCTATGGATGATACCGGGATGGACTGTTCTTTTTCTGCAGCAGCCTTTTCAGCCGCCCTGCTCAGGATCTTCTTCTCATAGGTGCCCGAATCGATGGTGGCCTTGGTGCCGATGATCCCCACGGTCCGGGATTTCTCCGGCTGGGCACAGACATAGTCCACCACCGGGTCAATCACGTTCATCACCACGGCCTGTTTCCCCACGTGGGTTTTCACCTCCTCGAAAGCATTGGCCGAAGCACTGTTGCAGGCGATCAGGATCACCTTGCATTTCTGCTTCAGGAGAAAGTCGGCGATCCCCAGGGAATACTGAACGATGGTTTCCTTGGACTTGTCCCCGTAGGGCAGGTGGGCCGTATCCCCGAAATAGATCAGATTTTCAGCAGGCAGCAGTGTATGCAGTGCATAGGCCACTGTCAGTCCGCCTACCCCTGAATCAAACAACCCTATGGGCCTGTTCTTTCCCATGATCGCATTCATTTACTGAAAGTACAAAAAAAATGGGACCATGAAGTTCTGATTTCTTCACAATCCCATGATGTCGTGTAAGAGACTCCGGGACCTATTGCAATCCCAGCTTCTCTCTGACCAGCGGCAACAGGTCCAGGCTCTCCTCGGAGGCGTAGATGGGGTTGTCCTGGCTCATGTCGAACACGTAGATCAGACCCTTCTCTTTGGCCACCTCTTCAATGGCTTTACGGGCTTTCTCCATTACAGGCTGGATCAGGACCATCTGCTGCTGCTGCAGATCCTGTTGTGCAGTCTGGGCGAAATTCTGAAGACGTACCTGCATCTCCTGGATCTCGGAGGCTTTTGCTTCCTTGATCAGGTCTGCTCATGGTTGTCTCTGTCTGCTGGAATTCCTCGATCTTCTTATTGATCTCCACCTGGATCCGCTCAATCTCAAGCTCATAGTCTTATTCAATTCCTGGAATTTTATCTGCGCTGTATCATATTCAGGCATCTCCTGCATCAACATCTCGGCAGTAATATGTCCGAACTTCTGTGCATTCACAGCAACGGCCATTACAAAGGACAACCATTGCAAGGGTGATTCGTTTCATCATCATTGTCTATATTTTTCGTATTTAACTGACTACTTGCTAAAAAGAGCCTACAAATGTAAGGTTTTAATTCTTATAACCTAACTTTTTAAGGACCTCATCGCTCAAATCATAGCGGGGATTGGAGTAGAGTATGGAAGCCCCCGAGGCGGTATCAAAGATCACCGCATAACTGCCTTCGGCCGAAAGCTCCTTCACCGCTTTATAGATGGCATCCTGTATGGGTTTCACCAGCTCCTGGCGCTTTTTGGAGAGGTCGCCTTCGGGACCAAAATACTTGGATTGAAGCTCCTTCACCTGGCGCTCCTTGTTCATGATCTCCTCCTCGCGCTGTTTCTTCATCTCATCGGTGAGCAATACACGCTCCGACTGGTAGGTCTTGTACATCTTCTCGATGGCCTCATATTCCACGGCAATCTCTGCCTCCCAGGTCTCCGAAGCCTTGTTCAGCTCTTCCTGTGCGGCATTGTAAGAGGGGATGTTCTGAAGGATATAATCGGTGTCCACGAATGCGAACTTCTGGGCCATGGCTGCACCTGCGGTCAGCAAAAGGGCCAGTGCGATAATGATGGTTTTTTTCATGGCGGCGTATTTTTTATGGTGTATATATGTTTTCCTTATCAAATCAAACACTGTACCAAAATAGGCATTCTGTAAAATCCCGGGATAGATCAACTTGCTGGTAAGGTGCTTATCCATGAGAAATAGTGTTAAAACTGCTGTCCGATGGTGAAGTGAAACTGTGATCCGTGGGGTTCCGGATGTCCCGGATAACCATCAAATCCCCATCCCCAATCGATCCCCAGGAGTCCGAACATGGGCAGGAAGGCACGCACACCCACACCTGCGGCACGCTTGGCCACAAAAGGATTAAACTCTTCAATGGAGTACCACGCGTTTCCACCCTCCAGGAAGGCCAGCACAAAAATGGTGGCCGAAGGATTGAGCGATACAGGATAGCGCAGTTCCATGGTGAACTTGGTGTATACGTTCCCCGACTTCTGGGTACCTTTCCGCGGTGTCAGGCTCCCGTTGGGATACCCCCTCTGGGCGATGGTCTCCCGCCCGTAAAGGTTGTACCCGGAGAGACCGTCCCCACCCACATCAAATCCTTCAAAGGGAGAGGGTCCGATATCGTCGTTGTAATGTCCCAGGTACCCCCAGTGGATCCGGGTCATGAGTACCAGGTCCCCGAGCAGTGCATAGTACCAGTCTGCCTTGAACATCCAGCGGTGGTACTCCACAAATTTGTACTTCTCTTCGTCACCGGCATTGGCATAATCAAAATCCTTGTTGAAGGCAGAATAGGGCGGTGTGATCTGCAGGCTCAGGCTGATGTTGGATCCACCCCGCGGGTAGATGATCTGGGTCTGGGAGTTCCGTCCGAGGGTGGTGGTGAAGCTGATGTTGTTGAAGGTCCCGTTCTGTGCCAGGAAGTTGGCATAGTCCTTCATCTTGTACCGCTGGTAGGTAATGGCATTGTAAAGGGTGAAGAAGTCATCGGGCCACTTCAGCCTCCGGCCCAGTCCCAGCGATGCACCGGTCACTTTCATGTGCTCGTCAGGTACCTCTCCCGGATTCCAGTAGCTGTAGTAGTTCTGGTTGATCTTGGAGTGGTAAACCGACACGGAGAAGGAGTTGGGTTTCTTTCCCCCGAACCAGGGCTCCACAAAGGAGAAGTTATACGACTGGTAATACTTCCCGTTGGTCTGGGCCCTCAATGAGAGGGTCTGCCCATCGCCCGAAGGCACGGGCCGCCATGCCTTGGTGTCAAGAATGCGCCTGATGGAGAAGTTGGAGAACCGGATCCCCACGGTGGCCACCAGCATCCCGGCACCGTAGCCCCCCGATACCTCCAGCTGATCGGTGGCACGTTCGGTCAGGTTGTACTCAATATCCACGGTCCCGTCTGCCTGGTTGGGAATGGGATTGGGCTCGATCTGTTCCGGGTCAAAATGGCCCAGGTTGGCCAGCTCCCTCACTGTACGGATCAGTTCCGATTTGCTGAACTTATCCCCGGGCAGTGTCCGCAGTTCACGCCGCACCACATGTTCGCTGGTCCGGTTGTTCCCTTTGATGACCACCCTGTTGATGGTGGCAATCTCTCCTTCGTAGATCCGCATCTCAAAGTCGATGGTGTCGTCCTCCACGCTCACCTCCACCGGGGTCAGCTGGAAGAAGAGGTACCCGTTGTCCAGGTACACCCCGTTCACCGCGTCCTCATCCACGAAGAGCCGGTCGTCGAGCACCTTCTGGTCGAATATATCCCCCCGTTCGATCCCCAGCACAGCATCCAGCAGTTCAGCAGGATACTTGGTATTCCCGATCCACTGCACCTCCCCGAAGTAGAACTGGTTCCCCTCTTCCACATTGAGGTAGAGGTCAAGCCGCTTTTTCTTCGTGCCGGGTACAACAGCTATCGAATCAGACAAGATCTTGGCATCCCGGTAGCCGTTCTCGTTGTAAAAATCGATCAGTTTGACCTTGTCGGCCTTGTATGTTTCCGAAACCAGCTTGGAAGCCTTGAAGATATTGAGGCTTATCTTCTTGGTGTCCTTCATTTTCCGCCTCAGCTTTGCCGACTTGAAGGCCGTGGCCCCCGGAAAATAGATCTCATTGATCTTCACCCGGTCGTTCTTCTCCACATCAATCACCATGTGCACCATATTCACCCGGAGGGTATCGTCCTTCAGGCTGATGATCACATCGGTATCCAGGAATCCCTTTTCGATAAAGTGCTCCCTGATGATCCGCTTGGTGTTGTTCATGATATCGGCGGTCACCTGCTGGCCGTTGCGCAGGTTGATCTTCTCCATCACATCGGTGTTCTCAGATTTGGTGATCCCGTTGATGGTCAGCTTCGACATGCGTGACTGCTCGGTCAGGTAGATATCGAGCCATACACTGTCGCCACGGATCTGGTTGGCTGTGATCTTGGCGTCGGAGAAAAGCCCCTGGCTCCAGAATTTCTTCAGAACATCGGTCACCTCATCCCCGGGCAGGGTGATGGTGTTCCCTACTTTCAGCCCCGACAGGCTCACCAGCACCTCTTTCTGGATGTATTCGATGCCGCTGACCGTGATATCTGCGATCACATACTCTTTGACATTCCCGTAGTCCATCACATCCAGCTCATCATAAGGGATGGAGTCTTTGGCCGAAGAAACGATCGAATTGGCCGGCCATGCGGGTTCCGGCGCGGGTGCCCTGTCGGGCTCCTGCTCAACGATCTCCTTGGATTTACGGTTGGATTTACGGTTGGATTTGCGGTCCTTTTTCCGGGATCGTTTCCCATCGGGTTCCTGGGTGGGTTCCTGGTGGGTTCCTGGGTGGATTCCTGGGTGGATTCCTGAATGGTTGCCTCCGCAGGTTCCTCTACAGGTTCCTGTGCAGGTTCCTGCGCCACAAGGTTCACCAGACCTGTAACAGAGATCAGGAGCGTAAAAAAGAAAACAGTCCGTCGTATCATTCCCCGGTTTAATTATTCAAAGTAACAGCCCTGGGCTTCTCATCAACCTTACCGAATCGTCGCTCCCGTCTCTGAAAATCGATAATGGCTTCATAAAAATGTTCCTTGCGGTAATCGGGCCATAGAACAGGCGTGAAATATAGCTCGGTATACGCAAGTTGCCAGAGCAAAAAATTGCTGATCCTCCGTTCACCGCTTGTACGAATCAGAAGCTCAGGATCGGGCATAAACGATGTGGCCATGTACGATTCCAGGATACCGGAATCGACGCTGTCAGGATCGATCTTTCCTGACGCTGCATCAAGGCACATCTGCCTGACCGCATTGGTGATCTCCCACCGGCCGCTGTAACTGAGGCCAAGCACAAGGCTGAGCCCGGTGTTCTGCGAGGTAAGTTTCACCGATTGCATGAGATGCTTCTGCACGCTGCCTGGAAGGTCAGCAATATTTCCAATCACTAGCAGGCGGACATTATTTTCGTTCAGTTTACTGGTTTCCTTGGCAATGGTATTGGTCAGAAGGGTCATCAGACCGTCAATTTCGGCCTTGGGACGCTTCCAGTTCTCGGTTGAAAAGGCATACAGGGTCAGGTATTCCACCCCCAGCTCCCCGGCAGCCTCCACCACCTGGCGCACCGACTCCACACCGTTACGGTGCCCGAAAAGGCGCTCTCCCCCCTTCTTCTGTGCCCACCGGCCATTCCCATCCATGATCATGGCAATGTGCCGGGGCAACCTTTCCCTGTCTATCTGGTCTTTAAGAATCATTTCCTAATATACCCCTTACTCTTTGCGGAGGACCGTTGGTTGCTCGACCTGCTATTGTTATGCTTACTCCCGTAGGCCGGACAATCCTCCCTGTATTCAAATATCTTATACGACACGAACAACCCGGTAAAGAAGTACCAGTCGTTGTTCCCTATGGGTGACTCAACCGCCTCACCCCCCAGATTGGTCACTCCGTCAATCCGGTCCGTAAATGTCTTGCGCATGCTGATCTCCAATCCCCCGCTCAACCTTTTTCCCATATTGGCCTTCAGGCCCCCTCCGAAGGGAATGTACATGTGCGATACCGACTCGCCCGTGTAGTTGATACTATATCCCAGTCCCAACGACACATAGGGCGAAAATTTCGTTTTTCTCCAGGCGGTTTTATAGTTCCACCAGTTGAATTCGAAATCAAGGCCCAAATCTACGAAACTTGACTGGAAATCTTTCGCTATCCCGTCTAAAATCTCACCTGAACCTCCAAGTTTATAGAACACTGCATGGGCCCGCAGAGACTGCCGCTGGTTGAAATTCATTCGCAGGATGGGACCGATGGCCGGGGGGATCACCGTGGGCTGGGGAACAATGGTGCTGATATCGCCCTGGTACCAGGCAACACCGGTCATGATTCCGATATCCATCCGGCGCTGCCCCAGGGCCGGCGCAGACAACAGAACCACGGCTGCCAGCATGAGCCACACGGGAGGCCGCAGGAACCACACGGGAGACCGCAGGAACCACACGGGAGACTGCAGGAACCACGCCTTGGCCGGGGCGGATTCCTCCCCTCTGCTGTTCAACTCACATGCGTTTGCCTTTTTCATTACAGTGGTCCCTCTTTTCCCTGTGGGTGAATCCCTCAGAGAAAACGGGCATTTCCCTGAATTAGTATACCCCGCCGCCCGGATCTTCCCCCCACACCAGGGCCTGCAAAACAGAGCTTCCCAAGCGCTTCATTACCAGGTGATCCAAAAACCGCAAAAGGCCGGAATTTCAACGGCCATGCAAATATAAGATTATCATACCAGAAATGCGATAGCCGGACAGGCTGCAGCGGAGGATTTAAGATATTTTAAGAAAAGATGCGACCCGACCCGGTCAAACCGGATCCCATACCCTACCTGCGGTAACTCTTGAAAATGGGCTTCCCGTGCCGGTCGTTCCGGATCATGTAGATGGCCTTGATTGTGAGCAGGTAGTAGGAGTCGTTGTAGTGGGAAAAGGTGGGTTTGTACCCGTCCAGCCAGTCGGTGGTGGTGAACTGGTAGCCCAGCTCAAGGCCCGCACTCCAGCGCGGATTCAGCGCCATTTTTAGCCCGCCCCC
Organism: uncultured Bacteroidota bacterium; assembly: GCA_963793455.1. Classification (GTDB taxonomy): domain Bacteria; phylum Bacteroidota; class Bacteroidia; order Bacteroidales. The sequence goes on along the minus strand of CAWCAK010000002.1, from coordinate 45,658 downwards.
CACGGGGAAGGCGGCACCGTAATGCATTTCATTGGAATAACCGGGATTATCAATGGGTTCCTCCCCGTCCTGGTCCTTGACGGTAGATTTGGAGAGGATGCCCCCGGCCCCGGCAAAGAGGTAGACGTTCAGCTTGTTGAAGTTGTTGATCATCCCCCGGCGGTTGTATATGGCGACTCCTCCCCTCCCGGCAGATTGCCCCAGGAGGTAGTACTCCAGCCTGGCAAAGTGCTGGAAGGCATTGCTGTTGAAGGTATAAACCCTGCCATGCTCTTCGTTGTCGTCATCAGCCCCCCCGTACATGATATATCCCAAATCAAGGCTCACGGCCAGGTTCCTCCGGATAAAAAAGCGCGGGGTGATCCCGATGCTGGGCCGGATCCCGTTGAACATGTTGGCCAGGGGGCTGTTTGCCAGCCCGATATCCCCGTGGAACGACACAGCCCCCAGGTAGATGTCGGCTTCATACCTCTGTAGCTTCCACCTTTGAGCAGTAGCATCCATGGCAGAAAGCATCAAAAGGGAGATGGTAAGGATCCAGAAAAGTCTCTTCATGCCGGGTTTATGAGTTTACACAAATATAAAAATAAACAAATTATTCTTAATTCCTTTTATCAGCACCCCACATCAGTTTATTTCTTAGGGTGCTGTAGAAGCTGATGTTCTCGATGCGGACCATTTTCAGGGTGCTTTCCGACTTTCGGATGGTCACCGTGGTATCCACCTCCAGGTCCACCGTATGGGAGTCCAGTGCCAGCTGGAACTGGGGATCGCGCGTATCCACGGAAAGCTGCAATACCGCGGTATCGGGAAGGACCAGGGGCCTGACGGTCAGATTGTGCGGAGCGATGGGTGAAAGGATCAGGCTGTTGCTCTCGGGAACCACAATGGGTCCCCCCACGCTCAGGTTGTAGGCAGTGGACCCGGTGGGTGTTGATAACAAAACCCCGTCGGCCCAGTATGCACTTAAAAATTCATCATTCACCCGCACATGGATGGTGATCAGTGATCCGCTGTTCTTGTAAATCCGCACCTCGTTCAGGGCGATATCCGGCCCTTCGAATCCCTTCCCCGAGGTCTCCACCTTCAGCAGCATCCGCTCCTCGATGTCGAACTTGCCGCTGAACACGCTGTCAAGCGACTCCTCCAGGTTCTCCTGGGAGATGTAGGAGAGGAATCCCAACCTCCCGATGTTCACCCCCAGCACCGGGATCCCGCTGTCACGCACCAGGTTCACCGTCTCCAGGAAGGTCCCGTCCCCCCCCAGCGAAAAGAGGAAATCCACATCGGCCGGAAGGTCGGCATGGCTGGTGAACATCCCGGCCACCCTTGGCCGCAGTCCGGCCTTCTTCTGGAGGAACTCGTAGAGTGGTTCGAAGATCCACACATCGGTGTTCAGCAGGTTGAACTTGTTGAACATGGTGGCAATATTCTCACGCGCATAGGTGGGAAAGCCCCTTCCGAAAATAGCGACTTGCATTGCTATGTATTCAGGTATTTCAGAAAGACATCGAACCGCTCCTGGTAGAACTCATCCAGGTCTTCGTCGTTCAGGTGAGAGGATACCACCGTATAGTTGTACCGGTTGAAGGTCTCCATCACAGAGGTCAGGTCGGTCAGGTTGACCTTCAGGGTCACCCGCAATTTGGAATGTTCCCCGTTGGAAGCCACATACAGGCTCAGGATACGTGCATTGTTGCTCTCCACGATCTGCGAGATCTCAGCCAGCGAGTAGTCATGCTCGTGCATCTCCAGCTCGATGATCCCACCCGGCTGCTTCATGGCCGACAGGTGGGCGAAATGCTGGGTCAGCTCCTCCTGGGTGATCACCCCCAGGTACTGGTTCTCGTGGTTCAGGACAGGCACCAGGGTCAGCTCCAGCCGCGAAAGAACCTCGATCACCTCGTAAATATGCTGGTCCTCTCTCACATAGGGTTTGGTGAGCGACAGGTTGTGGTTCCCCACCGGCTCATCGGGATTGTTCAGGTCGTAGATATCGGCATCGGAAATGAGACCCAGGAACTCCCGGTGGTTCACAATAGGCAGGTGTTTGACACGGAACACCTCCATCCAGACAAGTGCCTGGGTACCGGTGTCCGAAGTCTTCAGCGCCGTTACAATATCCGATATGAGTTCCCGTGCCAGCATCAGCGGATAAACTTACAGGTTTACCCCGTATAAAACAAATATTGGACCATCTCCAACAGAAGGACAAACTGTCCGGCCCGGCGGTTGCTTCACATGGCCATTTCCAGGCTAAAGGTCAAGCTTCTTTTCAATGGTGTGCAGCAATATGGAGATGGCCACCTCGTTCATCCCTCCCTGGGGCACGATCAGGTCGGCGTGCCGCTTGGAGGGCTCGATGAACTGCAGGTGCATGGGCTTGACAGTCTCCTGGTAACGGTCCAGCACCTTGCGCACATCCCGGCCCCGCTCCATCATGTCGCGCTCGATCACCCGGCCCAGCCGGTCGTCGGCATCCGCATCCACGAACACCTTCAGGTCGATCTCATCCACCAGTGGCCGGTGGGTGTAGACCAGGATCCCCTCGATGATCACCACATCCCTGGGCTCCACGCGGACCGTCTCATCCGCCCTCACGCAGGTAAGGTAGCTGTAGATAGGCTGTTCAACTGTCTCCCCCGCCTTGAGCCGCTTCAGGTGGCCCACCAGCAGGTCCCACTCCACCGAATCGGGGTGGTCGAAATTGATCTTCTGCCGCTCCTGCAGGGGCAGTTGGCTGTTGTCCCTGTAGTAGGAGTCCTGGGGTACCAGCGCCACCCGCTCGGCCGGGATCCGCTCGAGGATTTTCCGCACCACCGTGGTCTTCCCGGAGCCGGTACCGCCTGCTATTCCGATTGTGAACATAGAATCTGGAAAATGGTTATTGAGTTATTGGTAAATTGTTTAATATACTAACTTTCTCTTAATTTTGGATTCATCAAACAGAAACAGACATGGAGAAGATCCTGTACCCGCTTAAATTCAAACCCATTATCAAGGAGAAGATCTGGGGAGGGCCCCGTTTGCGGGATGTTTTAGGGAAGAACGCGTCAGGGAAGGCCGGTGAATCATGGGAGATCTCCGGGGTCGCAGGCGATATCTCGGTGGTTGAGAACGGTTACCTGGCCGGTAACAGCCTGGAAGAGCTGGTGGAGGTCTACATGGGGGACCTGGTCGGGGACAGCATCTACCGGAAGTTCGGCATGGAGTTCCCGCTGCTGATCAAATTCATCGATGCCTCCGATTTCCTGAGCATCCAGGTGCACCCGGACGATGCCTTGGCCAGGGAGCGGCACAACTCCTTCGGGAAGACCGAGATGTGGTACATCGTGGAATCCGAAAAAGGGCAGCTTATTTCCGGGTTCGACCGGGAGCTGGACCGGGAGCAGTACCTGTCCCATTTCAAAGAAGGCACCCTGAAACAGATCTTGAACTTCGAGAAGGTGTCCCCGGGCGATATCTATTTCATGCCAGCCGGCAGGGTACATGCCATCGGAGCCGGGGTGCTGCTGGCCGAGATCCAGCAGACCTCCGATGTCACCTACCGGATCTACGACTGGGACCGGGTGGACGATCGGGGCAATCCGCGCGAACTCCACACAGACCTGGCACTGGATGCCATCGATTTTGAGTTCCATCCCGACTATAAAACCCATTACCAGCCCCTGCTCAACAGCACGGTCACCGCGGTGGAATGCCCCTACTTCACCACCCGGGTGATCAGGTTCGACCAGCCGGTGGAGAAGGACTTCAACATGATCGACTCCTTTGTGATCTACATGTGCATGGAGGGGGCTGCAGCCATCACCTACCCGGGCGGTGTGGAACAGATCAAACAGGGCGAGACTGTCCTGGTCCCTGCAGAACTGAAAAACCTGGCTATTGTCCCCGAAAAACCCACCACCCTGCTGGAGGTGTATATTCAATAAATCCCTGTCACCAGAACCAAGATCATGACCCAGATAGCCAAAGCCGAATTCATCTGCAGCAACACAAAAGTGGACCTGTGTCCCAAGGATCCCATCCCCGAATACGCCTTCATCGGACGTTCAAACGTGGGGAAATCCTCCCTGATCAACATGCTGGTGGAGCGGAAGAAGCTGGCCAAAACCTCCTCCACCCCGGGGAAGACCAGGCTGATCAACCATTTCAAGATCAACGACACCTGGTTCCTGGCCGACCTGCCGGGGTATGGCTATGCCAAGGTGTCGAAGAAGGACCGGGAGTTGTTCGCGAAGATGATCGAACAATACGCAAAGCAGCGCACCAACCTGGTCTGCTTCTTTGTGCTGGTGGATGCCCGTCTTCCACCCCAGCAACTGGACCTGGACTTCATCGAGTGGCTGGGAGATTCGAACCTGCCCTTTGTGATTGTGGTGACCAAAATTGACAAGATCAACCAGACAGGAAAATCCAGGAACCTGGGATTGCTGAAAGAGGAATTGTCTCAAACCTGGGAAGAGCTGCCCCTGATCTTCGAGACCAGCGCGGTGAAAGGCACGGGCCGGGAACAGATCATGGGCTTCATCAACGACACCAACGCGAAGCTGGCTTAACGGGCCGCGAGGACCCTGAACAGTGGTTCATCAGATTTCAAGGAAATACTTCAGGGTCTTTAACAACAGCTGCGGTTGTTCTGCGTGGAGCCAGTGGCCTGCCCCGGGGATGGTAACGATTTCAGCGGCCGGAAAGAGGGTGCGGATCAGCTGGTGGTCCTCCGCCCTGATGTAGTCAGAGTTCTCACCGGCAATGAACAGCGCGGGGAACCCTGCGGACCTTCCGGGTGCGTGGATTCCTCCCTGGGACCCGATTCCACCCCGGGCGGCAATCTCCTCCACATCCAGCCCGTCCAGGATCCGGTCCAGGTTGTTGTGCAGGGCCTCCAGGTTGATGCGCCAGCTGAAGGCCCCGTTCCTGTCCCTCTGCACATTCTTCAGCAGGAAACTGCGCACACGGTCCGACCCGATCTTCGGGGCCAGGGCCCGGTCCATCTCCTCCCGGCTTCCGAAGGCAGCCAGGTCCAGCTCCATCAGGGCTTCGATCATCGCACCATGGTTGGCCACCGAATGCGAGGCCAGTACCGCCTCATGGTAGGCCCTGGGAGCCATATCCACCGATACCAGTGAGAGCACCCTGTCGGGCCAGGAAGCTGCAAAGAACATCACCGTCTTGGCACCCATGGAGTGGCCCACCAGCACAGCCTGCTCGATCCCCTCCGCATCCATGAACATCTTCAGGTCGTCCCGCATGGAGGGATAGTCATGTGCTGCAGAGTGGGGCGACCGCCCATGGTTCCGCTGGTCCACCACGTAAACTTCGAAACGCGTTGAGAGTTCCCTGGCAATGGTCACCCAGTTATCGCCCGATCCATACAGCCCGTGCAAGATGATGAGCGGTGTCCCGCCTTCCCCGTATTTCCTGTGAAATAGTTTCATGTGATCGCTGTTCCCTGGATATACCCTTACTAATTGCCCCCCTCCATGTACCTGGCAGACAGCTCTGCCACCATCTCCCTGATGGAATCAAAAGCCTTCATGGTCTCATCGGTAACGGGCGTTTTCTTCAGCTTCAGGATCAGCAACCCGTACAATCCGTTCAGGGCCACCTGGATGTCGTTGTCATTTCTGTGCCCGGAGCGCATCCTGAGTGCCTCAATGTTGACTTTTGCCCTGTCGTATGCTTCCTTGTAGGGTGTGTCAATCCCCTGGTTCAGGATCTTGTGGTGCATCTCATGGAGTTGTTCGGTAAGGTTCTCAAGGATATTCAGGTGCCCGGTTTCCTCCTTCCCTTCCTCGTGCATCATGGCAATAAGCGACTTGTACCACTCCCGCATCTCCCGTTTCACCTCGTAAGGCACCCCGAACTTGCTGATCAGTGTCTTCTCAATGCTGTCCAGCTCCAGCTTGTTGGCCCGGATCATATCCTCCACCTGGTACATGTACAGCAGGTATTCGGCAATATTCTCTTTTCTCTTTTGTTCTGCGATAATCATGGGGGGGGCTGTAAGTTGAAAGTCTGTTTAATCCCGGAGCTGGCGGAGGTACATCTGGATGGCAATCATCGATTGCTGATCAATCCGTTTATAGACAAATCCTCATCAATCAGTTCCCAATGTATTCCATATCCTGATGGAGATACTCGGTACTTGTTTCTTTCTTCCTCTGAGGCATTTGCAAGTCGTGGTGATATTTCTGATAGAAGAAATCTGTAATCGCTCTTGTTAATGCGAAAGGAAATCGACTCAGAATCAATTCTCAGGTTTTCAACGGTATATATTTTCTTTTTACTCATCTGCTTAAAAAGTACTTATCCCATTCTGATATGATATATTCGAAATGGTCAAATATGATCTTTCTAATTTCACGTTTCGCCGGCGGCGAAAGGCAATATGTATACACCTCCTCAATTTCGAAAACTTCACGGTGTAACCAGAACTTACAACTCATATTCGCTTTCTCTGCGTGAATATGAATTGGTTCATTGCCTTCATTTGAATAGAAAAACAACCTCCATCCGGAAATCAAAAGTACTGTAGGCATTCCTTTTTTTCAAATTTTAGATCAGAATCTATATGGTTCTGATCCTTTATTTGAAGAAGAGCCTAATTATCAGCGTATGCAATAACTAATATAAGTTCCTAATCCCGGAGCTGGCGGAGGTACATCTGGATGGTGTTCTGGAGGCCGTAGTAGAGGGCATCGGCAATAAGGGCATGACCGATGGAGACCTCCTTGAGCCATGGGATCTGCTGTTTCATATAGCGGAGGTTGTCCAGGTTCAGGTCGTGCCCGGCATTCAGCTCCAATCCAGCGTCGCGGGCTACCTCGGCTGCTGAAACAAAGGGTTTGACCGCAGCAGCAGGATCGGAGGGATACCCCGACGCATATGGTTCGGTATAGAGCTCTACCCGGTTGGTTCCCACCCTGGCTGCTCCCTCGATGAATTCCCGGTCGGTCCCCACAAAGATGGAGGTCCGGATCCCGTTCCTCTGGAACTCGGCGATCACATCCACCAGGAAACCGTGGTTGGTAACCGTATCCCACCCTTCGGACGAAGTAATGGCGTCGGGCGGATCGGGTACCAGGGTCACCTGGTCGGGCTTCACACCGGTTACCAGTTTGATGAATGAGTCCGACGGATAGCCTTCAATATTAAATTCGGTCGTCACCAGGGATTTGAGCAGCTCCACATCGCTGAAGCGGATGTGCCGCTCATCGGGCCTCGGGTGCACCGTAATGCCCTGTGCCCCGAACTGCTCACAGTCCACCGCCACCTTCTGCACATCGGGCATGTTCCCGCCCCTGGCATTACGCAGGGTGGCGATCTTATTGATATTTACACTGAGCCTGGTCAAACCGACGCAAATTTAAGAAATAATCAGCTCATCAAGGCTGCGTTTTGGAACATGGTGCACATCGTTCTCATCCCGCCAGTATTTGATATCCCGCTGCCCGTCCTCACCATCCACCGCATCATCGATCACCACCTCCTCAGCCGGTTTTCCCAGTGCGAACACCTGGATGATCTTGTAGCGGTCGGGGATCTGCAGAAGGGAACGCAGCTTCTCCCGCTGTACCGATCCGATGATACAGCCACCGAATCCCTGTTCCACCGCTGTCAACAGCATGCTCTGGGCGGCGATCCCATCATCACACCACCAGTCGTTGGTAAGCTCCAGGTCCCCCAGCTGCACAATGTATGCCGAAGGCTGCTCCCCTTCTGCCGGTCCGGGCCACTCTTTCAGGTAGCCTGCCCAGGCAAGGGTGGGAAAAATCTTTGCACAATCGGGAGCATTGTTGAACAGCATATACCTCAGGGGCTGCATGTTCCTGGCAGAGCCCGACAGGCGGGCCGCCTCCACCATCTCACGCAATAGTGACATGGGTACGATCTCCGACTGGTCAAAACGCCGGTAGGACCGGTTTTTCAAAATGAGGTCTTTGAGGGGCATGAATCAGGTATTTGAAGTGGGACGTGTTACAGATTTCGAAGATACAAAGTCATCTTGAATTTTAACCCAATAACCAATATCCAATAACCAATATCCAATATCCAATATCCGCCGGCTATTTGTTGTTATACATATTCATGGTGCGTTGCAGGCCGATCACCCCGAAGGATTTGATGATCTCACCGGCCATTTCGATGCGCTCCGGCAGTTTGGCGGCTTCCTCCCTGTCCCAGTCACCCAGTACGTAGTCCACCTGCCGGCCTGGATGGAACTCGTTCCCGATGCCGAACCTCAGGCGGGCATAGTTGCTGGTGCCCAGGATGGTCTGGATGTGGTTCAGCCCGTTGTGCCCTGCATCACCCCCTTTGGCCCGGAGGCGCAGGGTACCGAAGGGCAGGGCAATGTCGTCCAACACCACCAGCAGATTCTCCTCCGGGAGTTTTAGCTTCTTCAGCCAGTAGCGGACCGCGTTGCCGCTCAGGTTTACGAATGTGGAAGGTTTCAGGAGCCAGTAGCTGCGGGCCCGGTATTTCATTTCGGTTACGAACCCGTAACGCTTGTCCTTAAAAGAAATATTGGACGCCCCGGCAAGGGCATCCAATACATCAAAACCTATGTTGTGACGCGTGTGCGCGTACTCGTCTCCTATGTTTCCTAATCCTGCTACCAGGTATTTCATAGGGATCAGCTATAGGGACCGCAGGGCCCCGCTAAGATTATTCCTCTTTGGATTCCTCGGCTTGTGCACCTTCGGCATCTGGTGCCTCGGCTCCCTCAGCAGCTTCTTCAGCCTCTTCGGTTTCAGTCTCAGGCTCGATGATCTCCATACCCTTCATGCTTATGCGTGAAGAGACAATGGCAAAGATCATGGAACGCTTGGGATCAAGGATCTCCAGGTTGTCATAGGAGAGGTCACCGATCTTGATCACATCGCTGACTCCTACATCAGTTATATCAATATCGAGGGTATCGGGCAGGTCCTTGATCAGTCCGCGTACCTTCAGTACACGCCTCCTCTGCCGGGTTTTCCCTCCATCCTTCAGTCCAATGGCAATACCTGTAAGCTTGATGGGGATCTCAATGGTCACCGGCTTGTCATCAAACACCTCCACGAAATCGATGTGGTTCAGTTTGTCTGTCACCGGGTGAAACTGCAGCTCCTGCATAACAGCTTTATGCACACCACCGTTGATCTTGATCTCGATGATGAATGCATTGGGTGTATAAACGATATGCCTGAAATCGTTCTCGTGGGCATGGAAGTGGATCACTTCGGCGCCTCCGTACATGACACATGGAACGTGGTCGGCTTTTCTCAGATCGCGGGTCGATTTCTTACCCAGTTCGGTGCGCTTTTCAGCGCTGATTTTAATTGTCTTCATTGTATTGTGCTACTCAGAATTAAATTGAACATTAATTCCCCATCACACTGTGGGAAAATCTGCCTTCCTGGCAAAACGGCTGCAAATGTAGCGAATTAATTTAAAAATGTATCGCTGATGGACTTAAAATTGTAGACCTTGTCAATCACATCGGCAAAGTGCGCTGCCACAGAGATCACCTTGATCTTTTCGCTTTCGCGTTTCAGGGGAATGGTATCGGTGACAATCACCTCGTCGATGGGCGACTGCTCTATCCGCTCGTAGGCAGGTCCGGACAGCACCGGATGGGTGGCAACCACCCTGACACTCTTAGCCCCTTCACTTTTCATCATGCCTGCGGCGAAAGTGATCGTTCCGGCCGTGTCCACCATATCATCCACGATCACGACGTTCTTTCCCTCGATATCACCGATGGCCTTGATCTCCTCCACCACGTTGGGCTTTTTGCGCAACTTGTAACAGATCACCATGGATGCATTCAGGAACCGGGAATAGGCATTGGCCCGTTTGGTACCGCCCATGTCGGGAGCTGCAATGGCCAGGTTCTCCAATCCCAGTGCCTTAACGTATGGAACAAACAGCGATGATGCATAGAGGTGGTCCACCGGAACATCGAAGAATCCCTGCAACTGGTCGGCGTGCAGGTCCATGGTCATAATCCGGTCAACCCCTGCAGCGATCAGCAGATTTGCCACCAGCTTGGCCCCGATGGCCGCCCGCGGCCGGTCCTTGCGGTCCTGCCGTGCAAAACCAAAGTAGGGGATCACAGCCACCACCTTATCAGCCGAAGCCCGCTTGGCCGCATCGATCATCATCAGCAGCTCCATCAGGTTGTCTCCCGGGGGAAAGGTGGACTGTACGATAAACACCGTACAACCCCTGACACTCTCATCATATGCAGGCTGGAATTCGCCATCGGAGAACTGGAAAACACTTGTACGGCCCAGTTCGGTCCCGAAATTCTGCGCAATATTCTCAGCCAGGTAAGTGGAAGCCCTTCCAGAAAAGAACTTGATAGGCGCGATTCTGCTCATCCGGTTTGTCAGCTGTTAAGTGGTGTAGTTATCTGGCAGCAAAAGTAAACATATTTTTAGTAGACCATGCCGCCCCGCCGGACTATTTTTTTTTCGTGAACAAAATGTTAAAATAGGTGTTATTTAGATTGAAAACAGATAACCTAAACCGCCTTACCAATCATGGCAGAGAAACTCCCCACCGTTCTTCTCGTAGAGGATGATCCTCAGCTGGGTCCCATGCTGAAAGATTCACTGGAGCTTAAAAACTACCATGTTGATCTGGAAGCAAGGGGCGAAAGGGCCCTCAAGCTCTTCCAGGCCGCCAAATATGACATTCTCCTGCTGGATGTGGTCCTGCCGGGTATGAGCGGCCTGGACCTGGCCAAAGAGATCCGGAAAACCGATTACACCACCCCCATCCTGTTCATGTCGGCCAAGGATGACGACAAGGACATGATCCACGCATTCTGCTCAGGGGGGGATGATTATATCATCAAACCTTTCAGTGTCACCGAATTGTCCCTGAGGATGTATGCCCTCCTGAGGAGGGCCAAACCCAACCTGGTGGAAGACACAATGCCCGAGACCATCAAGTTCGGCAAATTCACTTTTGACTACCCCAACCGCGTGCTCTGCACCCCCAAGGACCAGGTGAACCTCACCAAGAAGGAGGCCGATGTACTGCGCATGCTCGCCGCCAATATGAATAACGTTGTGAAGCGTGAGAAGGTGCTCACCGATGTATGGGGGGAGAACGATTATTTCATGGGCCGGAGTATGGATGTCTATATCGCACGCCTGCGGAAGAAACTGTCAGAGGACAAGCGGGTCACCATCGTGAACATCCACCGCATGGGCTTCAAACTCGAGGTGAGGGAAGGATCTACGGTTTGAGCGGGCATCAGGCCTAATCCACGTACGTTTGCCTGATCACATTCTTTAGTTTTGTGATTGTGCCTGATCCTGTGCAGATCCACCAGAAGAATCTCATTGGGCTATTCCCAATCCCATTCCTCCCAGATGTCATCAATTAGCACATCGGGGATCAGCAATTCGTCTTCCCCGAATTCCTGCATCTCCCTGAATGCCTCCTCCCATCCCTTCCCGGGGGGAGGGACCGGCTTAAGCTCCATATGTTCCTCTTTCATCTCGATATTTATTTTATCCCCGATACATTTGCGCTCGAGGATGGTTATACTTGATCACTGGTATTTCCATGGAAGTACGAGTCACTTTCCGGGTTTATGTGATGAAGTTCAATTTATCGGCTATTTTTGCAGTTATAAGATTATTGTTGCATGAATTATAAAGGAAAGACCATCTGGATCACGGGCGCTTCCTCGGGGATCGGAGCCGAACTGGCCAGGCAGTTCGCCCGGGAAGATGCCAGGGTGATCATCTCCTCCCATGAGGCAGAGGAGCTTGAAGGAGTCCGGAAGGAACTGGAACCTGTTTCAAAGGATGTGCATGCGGTGGTTTTCAACCTGGGCCATCCTGAAGAGGTGGAAGCCACGGCCCGGAAGGTGCTGGAAGAATTCGGAAGGGTGGATGTACTGATGAACAATGGCGGGATCTCTACCCGTGCTGAAGCGACCGAAACGGCCCTGGAGATCGACCGCAGGGTGATGGAGATTGATTATTTCAGCGGGGTCATCCTTGCAAAGGCCTTGCTCCCGAAGATGATCGAAAACGGGTACGGGCATATCGGCGTGACCGCATCCATTGCCGGGAAATTCGGATTTCCTTTAAGAAGCGCCTACTCCGCCGCCAAACATGCCCTCTTTGGTTTTTACAAAAGCCTGTGGGCTGAAAACAAGGATAAAGGGATCCGGGTAACCATCTTCAGCCCGGGCCGGGTACAGACCAACATCTCCCTTCATTCCCTGGAAAAGGACGGAAAGGAGTACGGGAAGATGTCCCCGGGCCAGGCCAGGGGGATCACCCCTGAAAAGTGCGCCCGCCGGATGATCCGGGCCATGAAACGCAACCGCAAAGAGGTGCTCATCGGGGGTGGCGAGCTGGTAATGGTCTGGATTCATAAGTATTGCAAGCCACTGTACTACAAGGTGGTGAATAAACTCTCGGCTGCCTAGATCCGTTGCGGAACCTCATGAAGACCAATTTTTAGGGGGAGTATCCTGATCAAGGAGGGGGTATCCCGATCAAGGGTGGTAGTATTACCGAATCGGTAATACATTTTCGTAGTACTACCAAGTGTTACCGTGAACAAGGTGTATAAGCCGGGTTTTATCACATGAACAGGCAGAGACAACACCAATATCTGTCATCATGGAAATCACTTCGTATGAAGTATCCCGGGAAATGCTCCTCCTCGTTTCAGCTGTTTCAGAGAAACTGGGCCGGACAAATGCACTATTTCAGGATTACCCCGATCTCAAAACAAGAACGGATTGCAGGATTGATAGCCTGTATTCCACACTAAACATGGCCACCAAGGGGCTCTCCCGTGAAAAAACAGCTGCAATCCTGGAAGGTCACTGGCTCAGGTTGCCAAACGAAAAGGTGCGGTATATTCATAACACCAGCAACATATACGATCAAATGCACACATATTCTCCTCGTTCCCAAAAATCGCTACAGGCTGCTCACCGAAAGCTTCTGAAAGGGATCTCAGATGATCCCGGATCATTCAGGAATGAGCATACATGTGCAGAGTACAGGCAGTCTTCCATTCAACTGGCCCCGCCTCCAGAGAAGGTGCCCGAATATTCAAAAGCGTTGTTTGAATTTCTGAAACTAAGTGACGATCCTCCCCTGATTAAGGGCATCATAGCCCATTTTTCCATTCAATATTTCCAGCCATTTACCTTCGGCAGCGGAATACTGGCTCGTCTGTGGCAGTCACTCCTCATGTTGAAACAATATGGCATATTTGAATTCCTGCCCTATGAAAAACAAGTTCTCAACACCCGGAAAGAATATGAAAAGGCATTCCAGCGTAGCGAACATGATGGACATCCCACCGCATTTATCTTATACATGCTTCAACAGATCGATACCGCCATCAGTCAATACCTGGACACATGCCGCCATAGAACAGGCCCGGACCACCGGCTGACCTATTTTCACAACCTGAACCTCAAATCATTCACAAGGAGAGATTATTTAAGGGTATTTAAGTATATTTCACCATCAACTGCAAGCTGCGATCTCGAGAGAGGTGTCAATGCAGGTCTATTTCATAAGGTTGGATCGAAAAATAAGACCGTTTATTCATGCCGATTACCGTACGGATCGATAAATACCTGTGGGCAGTGAGGGTGTATAAAACCCGGACACTTGCCACCGAGGCCTGTAAGAAAGGAAAGGTGGAAGTGGACCAGATGCCTGCTAAGCCTTCCCGGACCGTTACCACCGGGGATGTGATCAGGGTGAAGAAGATGCCGGTGGTCTATGCTTACAAGGTCCTGGATCCCATCGAAAAACGTGTAGGTGCCAAGATCGTCCACAACTACATGGAGGATGTCACTCCCGAAGAAGAACTCATGAAACTGGAAATGAAGGATGACTTTTTCATCCAGCGTGACCGCGGTGCAGGGCGTCCCACCAAAAAGGAGCGCCGCCTGCTGGATGATATCCTGGATCCCTGATACATTAGCCATTGCCACTGGCTCCAGCAGTCCTGAATTTTACGTAAAATATTTTAATAGATATACGTAAGATACACTGTTTTTACGTAATTTTGCATAAAGAAACTTACGTATATGGATGCCAAACTTACATTGAATATGGACAAGGAAATCGCCCGGAAAGCAAAAGCCTATGCAAAGAACAGAGGGCGTAGCCTGTCAGACCTTGTGGAACACTACTTCAAATTCCTGACCCGGGAGGAAGAAGCTGAGATACCTGCTCTTTCGCCGCAGATCGGATCACTCATGGGATCATTGAAACTGCCCGATGATTTCGACTATAATAAGGAACTTTCAGCCGGGTTGTACAAGAAATTCATGGATGAATGATACAGGCATTTATCGATACTGATGTAATAATCGACCTTCTCGCAGGCAGACAGCCCCATGCAAAAGAGGCAGCAGGATTGTTTGAGACTGTCACCAGGGGCAAGGTAAAGGCTTTCGCATCTTCTCTTTCCTTCAGCAACCTGTATTACATCATGCGAAAAATGAATCCTCATCACCAGGTGATCGCCAAACTTGATGAACTCGCTGATTTGTTATCGATAATAAGCGTCAATGAAAAGATCATAAAAAAAGCACTCAAATCTCCATTCAGGGATTTCGAAGATGCAATTCAATATGAGGCTGCCCGATCAATGAAGAAGATCAGCGTGCTTATTACCCGAAACATAAAGGACTATCGGAATGCTGAAATGCCGGTAATGACTCCGGAAACCTTTCTCAAAACCATGGATTCCCTGGCTTAAGGATTCGGGGAGACCAACTCCATTGTCCCCTCAACGATCTCTTCCCTTAGCTGCACCAGCTCCACCGCAGCAGGATCGCGTCTCCGCAGCCGGCGGGCGAACCAGCTTCCGCGGCAGCTCTTCTTCCAGCGGAAATACCAGTATAGCGCTGCCCTCCCCAGGAATGGGAGAGAAACCAGGAAGGCCACCCAGATCCACCAGGGGCCGGTGAAGATTCCCACCAGCAGGGTCATCAGGAAATAAAAGAAAGGAAAGGTAAACAGAAATCCGAGCGCCACCTTCACCGAACTGTGGAACTGTCGGTCCTTGATTTTCCCCACCATTTGTGTCGGAAGCCAGAAGGGCAAGAAATTGGTTATGAATCCGTACAGGAATAATGGGAATGTTACCAGCAGGGTCAGGAAGCGCCAAATGGTGCGCATGAATCCATACCCCCTGTCACGCACCACCCAGTCGCGGATGTTCAGCTTTTTCACACCGGCCATGTATTGCTCCACCTTATCAGCCAGGGGCCTCATCCTGCGGGGTTTGGAGCCCGGGACAACCGGTGCTCCTCAACCGGCTCATCCTCAACCGGTGCCTCCTCCGCGATCACCTCATTCAGCCTGGCGATCATCTCCTTATCAGCAACAAAACGGTCCCTCAACTTCCTGCCCTTGATACCCAGGATCTCACGCATGGAATCGTTGAAGATCGCCCTTAGGTCCATGATAACTTCATAATACTCCTCAGACTGGATATCGATCATATGAGGTCCCATCTTCTCTATGAGCTGTTTTTTCACCACGTTCAGTGTCCGGGGGACATTCTCTTCATACTGTGCCCAGTAGTCGGATATCTCGATGGGTTTACCGAAATTCAGCAAGACGGAAGCGTTCTGTTTTACATAGTCACCTAAATCGATTCCCACGGGAACAATCTTTACAAATGGTTTGTCCCGGTGTTCCTCCTGGGCTGCAAAAGCGATCCGGAAGATCCCCTTCCCGAATGGACGTAGTTTATGCTGGTGCCCGTGGTTCCCCTCGGGCATAATGCACATGTAGTGACGGTGTTTCAGTAAATCAACTGAAATATCAAAAATCTCCTCGTTCTTACCGAGTTCGGTGGCACCGTCCCGCTGCCGGAATACGGGCAGGATCTTCATGCCGTTAAGAAGCCATACCATGAAGGGTGTGTTAAAAATATCGGCCCTTGCAAGGAAGACCATATCCTGCGGTACTTTGAAAAGGACGATCAGGGCATCCATCAGGGCATTCTGATGGTTGGGGGCGAAGATCACCGGCTCTCCTCTGGGAATATGCTCCTGGCCGGTGACCTCTACCTTGCCGTAAAACTGGAAGAAGACTGACTTGACATAAGGATATAGGGCATAGAAAACAATGTTCCGCTTATAAATATCCCGCCGCGCGCCCATCACTTTTCTTCTGGCCATAGGGTGTAAAAGTTTTAATCGGCTCAAAGATAGTTTTTTCTGTAAAACCTAATATTGTTTTTAGCTGTTGCAAGATTCCGCTATCTTTGCACCCCATAAGATTATATGACCCCATATTACCTCCAATGACAAAGACCAAAGTACCCGACAGGAAATACATCTGCGGCATACAGCAAATCGGCGTGGGTGTGCACAATGTTTATGAAGCATGGAAGTGGTTCATCCCCAATTTCGGGATGGACATCAGGATGTTTGAAGAGAAGGCCACAGCCGAATACATGCTCCCTTATACCAACAACAAGCCCAGGGAACGACACGCCTGCCTGGCCATCAATATGCAGGGTGGCGGCGGATTCGAGATCTGGGAGCACACCGAACACACTCCCACCGATCCTTCCTTCGAAATCAGGCTGGGCGACCTGGGTATCTTCGCCGGGAAGATCAAAGCACCCAATGTGAAGGCTGCCTACGACCACCTATCCAAAGAGGCCACCATCCTTACCGGGATCACCAAAGATCCGGCCGGCAGGGACAACTTCTACATGAAGGATCCCTTCAACAATACCTGGCAGATCGTGGAGGAACCCTCCATGTTCATGACCAAGTACAACAAACCCACCGGCGGAACCTACGGTGCCGTGATCGGGACCACGGATCCGGATAAAGCCAGGGAGATCTACAGCGGGATCCTGGACTATGACAAGGTGGTATATGATCTAAAAGGCACATTCCAGGACCTGAAGGGTGTTGCTGGCGGAGAAGGCAAGTTCAGGAGGGTACTCCTGCAGCACAGCAGATCCATCGGGGGGCCCTTTGGCAAACTGTTCGGACCCTCCGAAATCGAACTTGTGCAGACCCTGGGCCGCAAACCGGAAAAGATCTTCAAGGACCGCATGTGGGGAGATCCGGGTTTCATCCACCTCTGTTTTGATGTTGTCGGCATGAAAGTCTTGAAAGAAGAGTGTGCGGAAAAGGGATTCCCCTTCACCGTGGATTCAGATGTTCACCCCAGCGGGAAACCCTTTGATATGGGTGAGGCCGCCGGTCATTTCGCCTACACCGAGGATCCCGACAGCACGCTCATCGAATTCGTGGAGACCCACAAGGTCCCCATCTCTAAAAAACTGGGCTGGTATATCAACCTCTGGAGGCGGAAAGATGTCACCATTCCCCTCCCCGACCTGCTCGTGAAGATGATCAGCTTCATGAAGGTGAACCCGGCCAAGTTGCACGGGTAAAACCATGCACAAAAAATTCAACATCAGGCAGCTGGATAAGCAGATCCTGGATGTAATCCGCAACATCAGGCAGCGCAGGCTGATCCTGGCCCTGAGCATGGTCATCGGGCTGTTGTCGGGCGGGGCGGCCGTCCTGCTGAAGAACCTCACCCATTTCGTGGAGCACAAATCGAAATCGTGGCTGCTGGGCGACCAGACCTCCGAACTGTCGTTCCTCCTGCCGCTGGTGGGGATTATGGCCACCGTGATCTTCGTCCGCTACATCCTGAAACAGGACATCGGGCACGGGGTCAGCAAGATCCTCTTCTCCCTCTCCAAGCGCAAGGGGCACCTGAAACCCCATAATACCTGGTCCTCCATGCTGGCCAGCTCTATTACGGTGGGACTTGGCGGATCGGTGGGGCTCGAGGCACCAATCACGCTCACCGGTGCCGCCATCGGCTCCAACATCGGCCGCATATTAAAACTTAACTACAAGACCATCATCCTGCTGGTTGGGTGCGGGACAGCAGGTGCCATTGCAGGCATCTTCAAGGCGCCCATCGCCGCCCTGATCTTCGCCTTCGAGGTGCTCATGCTCGACCTTACTGCCTGGTCCATTGTCCCCCTGCTGATCTCATCGGTCACCGCTGCCATTGTCTCAAATTTCCTGCTGGGCGAACAGGTGGTCTTCTCGTTCACCATCAGTGAACCCTTTGTCATGCGGAACCTCCCCTTCTACATCCTGCTGGGGGTCTTCACCGGGCTGGTCTCCCTCTACTTCACCCGGATGAACAACTGGGTGGAAGGCGCCATGGGAAAGATCAAAAACGGGATTGTACAGACCCTTACCGGCGGCCTCCTGCTGAGCCTCCTGATCTTCCTGATGCCCCACCTGTTCGGGGAGGGCTACACTACCCTCAGGACCCTGCTCACCGGGCACTCCAGCGAGCTGTTCAACGGCACCCTGTTCGAAGGCCTGATCCACAACAACGCCCATTTTATCCTGCTCTTTTTCCTGCTGCTGATCATCTTCAAGGTGATCGCCATGGCCATCACCACAGGCGGGGGCGGCGTGGGCGGGATCTTCGCCCCTGCCCTGTTCGTGGGCGGCATGAGCGGGATCACCCTGGCCAAGGCGGTAAACATGCTCTCGCCGGTCACCATCTCAGAGAGCAACTTCTCCCTGGTGGGCATGGCCGGTGTGATGGCAGGCGTGATGCATGCCCCGCTGACCGCCATCTTCCTGATCGCAGAGATCACCGGGGGGTACACCCTGTTCATTCCCCTGATCGTAACAGCCACCCTGTCGTACGTAACCATCCTCGGATTCGACCGCCAGTCCATCTACACCATGCGGCTTGCCCAGCGGGGCGAACTGATGACCCACCACAAGGACAAGACCGTGCTGGGCATGCTTTCGGTGAAGGATGTGCTGGAAAAGGACTTTACGAAGGTGGAGGCGGAAGGCACGCTGGGGGACCTGGTCAAGGCGATCTCCAAATCAAAGCGCAATATTTTCCCGGTGATCAGCGAAGAGAAGGAGCTGGTGGGGATCATCAGCCTTGACGATATCCGCGACATCATCTTCAACACCGAACTATACGGGAAGGTGCAAATCCGCGAGATCATGACCACCCCGCCGGCGGTCATCGCCCATGATGAAAAGATGGAAAAGGTGCTGGAGGCCTTCGAGGAGACCGGCGCCTGGAACCTGCCCGTCACCGACAACGGCAAATACACCGGCTTTATCTCCCGCTCCAGGATCTTCGCCTCCTACAGGAAGCTTCTGAAGGAGTTTTCGGATGACTGACACTTCATGTTGCTACCGGTCATCCACTGCCAGACCGGCATGGGCAAGGTATTCGGTATAAGAAAACGGGGAAACCTCAAAAGAGATATGACGGCCCGTCAGACTTGTCCCCAGTTCACTGCTGAGGATACGCGCGTTCGATAATAGAGTATTCTCATTTATAATGCAAATGTTTTCGCATTAGTAATGTGTATTAATCTCCATTAATAATACGTAAGTTTCCGATGATTAGCAGTACATCCATAAATTCCCTATTTTTGGAATATGCGGATCAGCGAAATACAGCGGAAGATCATTGGCGAAACAACTGCCAGGCATTTCGGCAGGAATGTCAGGGTATACCTGTTCGGGTCAAGGGTTTTCCCTGACAAGAAAGGGGGTGACATTGACCTTTTGCTGGAGGGGGTGCCTCATCCTATGGCAACATTGAAAAAAAAGATCGAGCTGGTTGTCGACCTGAAGAAACAGTTGGGGGATCAAAAAATCGACGTGGTCATTAAAACCGGAAGTGGGCAATTTATGGCATCAGGATCGAAAGGTTTTCTTGAGATCATCGAAAAAGAAAAGGTTCGGTTATGCTGAACAAGGACCTGTTGTATAAGCTGGCAACTACTGCCGAGGCCTGTAAAAGGCACAGGGAGAGGATGGAATACGCCCTGGATTACCTGAATGACCAATTTCCAGTGGAAAAAGATTCGATTTCCAGGTTCACACAGGAACAAGTCAGTCACACTGATCAGTTGATATACAGGTTCGCCCAGCTACAGGACACCATGGGTAAGAACCTGTTCCCACTCCTGCTCGAGGTACTCGGGGAATTTGACCCGGGAGAACCTTTCATCGACAGGCTGCACAGAATGGAGAAACTCTCTCTGATTGAAAGCGCAGACCAATGGCTCAGGATCAGGGAAGTTCGTAACCTTGTTTCACACGAGTATCCCGACAACGAGGAGGAGAGGGCTCAGGGGCTGAATGAGCTTCAAGAGCTGGCCGGTTCCCTATATTCAACACAGGACCGGATTATGGGAATCCTCAGGGAGCGGGGATTGCTGAAGCCTGTATAATCGCCTCCAGGCACCTTTCCGCCGTATGCCCGTCCCAGAGCTCGGGCCGGACAGGTTTGCGATCCCGTGCCAGGGCTTCCCTGTACGCCTCCCGGATACGGTCCACATTGTTGCCCACCAGCACCGAGGCCCCGCCATGCTCCCAGAGGGTGATGGGCCGTTCGGTGTTCCAGCGCAGGGTCAGGCAGGGGGTTCCCAGCACCGTGCACTCCTCCTGCAATCCGCCGCTATCGGTCAGCAACAACCTTGCGGTCATGTTCAGCCGCAGCATATCATGGTACCCGATGGGATTCATCAGCACCAGGTTCCCGGTGGCATTCACCCGGTCCCACAACCCGAACTCCTGCAACTGCTTCCAGGCCCTCGGGTGAATGGGCCACAGCAGGGGCATCTCAGCGGCCACTTCATCACAGAGAAAATCCACCAGTGCCGTGAAGATCTCCCGGTGGTCCACATTGGAGGGCCGGTGCAGGGTCATCACGGCATAACGCTCCTCCTCCAGCACAGGCATCGCCGTATCTTCATGGAGGGTATTCCGTTTCATGATATCAGAAGGATCAAGCCTGGTAGCCACCTCCCAGCTGCTCCTCCAGGGTATCGATCATGATATTCCCCACAAATCCGATCTTCTCATCGGGTACACCTTCGGCCTTCAGGTTCTCAATGGAAAGCCTGTCGGGGGTCAGCAGCAGGTCCGACAGCCGGTCGGTCACCAGCCGGTTGATCTCCTCGGGCATGGTCCAGTCGCCCGACCGCAACCCCGCCTCGATATGGCAGCACTTTACATGCATTTTCTTGGCCGTCACCGAACAGGCCAGGGTGGCATTTACATCGCCAACGACCACCACCCAGTCGGGCCGTTCAGCCAGCACCACCTTCTCAAATTCGATCATGGTGTTCCCCACCTGCTCGGCATGGCTCCCCGATCCCACCCCCAGGTGGATATCGGCCGGCGGGATCCCCAGGTCGTCGAAAAACTTCTGCGACATATGGTGGTCGTAATGCTGCCCGGTGTGGACCAGGACGTGTTCGATCGGGGCAGATCCGCTACCGGATAGAGATTCGCCGGACGCAGCCAATCCACCAGCGGCTGCCGGTTCACCGGCAATCCCGGCATTATGCTTCTCGATGGCCCTGATAAAAGGGGCGATCTTCATGAAATTGGGCCGGGCGCCCACTACGGAGAGGATCTTCATGTATTTGAACGGGATTCTCGAAGGGTTTGAATACGCTTTACACACAAATTGGTAACCTCGGATATCTGCTCATCAGAATATCCCTTTTTAATCATGTTCGTGGCAGTCTTTAAAACTCCCTGTTCGATTCCCTGTTCAATTCCCTGTTCGATTCCCTGTTCGATTCCCTGCTTCATATACTTGGTGCGAAATAGTTCAAGTATATCTTTTGATTCCGGCGATACAGTTTTCATTACCTTGTAGATTTCTTCGGGCGCCATGCCCGATACATGGTACAAATATAACACTAATCGTTGAAGATTCGCTTGCTCAATATTGCCCAGTTCCTTGAGGAACTCCCTGGCCAGGGTGGGATTTTCCCTGATGAAGCCGATCAGGTTATTGCTCCGTTTTAAGAACCAGACCCCGATTCGAACACTTGGCGCCTGGAAATGCCGAATGATGGCATGGTCCTCGATGTCTTTCGTGTCGAATAACGCGTAATCAAACATTGGAACATAGCGTTTCAACTCCCCGGACACGTTTTTCAGGAGGTCAGCATGTCTCCATTTCTGCTTGCCGTGGTAAAACACGATGCAAATAACCGGGGTTAGTTCCTTCCTGTTGTCAGCCTGTTCCTCCCAAACATTTAAGATGTATCTCAGTAGCTGAAGGTGTACATGCCTCACCGGATGGCTCTTATGCTCGTACAACAGGGATATCTTGATCTGCCCATTCATGATTCGAAGATTGCAACAAATATCCCTGAAATAGGAATCCAATTCCCGGTCCACGTACTCTGTGGGATCATATTCCAACGAAGTGAGATCTGCTTTTCCCAAGATCTCACCCGGCAGGGTGCCCCGGATCAGGTCCTGGAGGTTTTCCCTCACTGAGAACAGCCCCTTGAAGAAGCTGTCATGCAGACTTCCTGACATGAAAAGGATTTACCCTCACCAGGGCAGCTCATCCCCCCAGTTGATATTGAGGGAGAAGATATACTTCTGGGCCTGGCACCCACCACGGAGAGGATCTTCATCAAGGCGTTCTGTTTGCTGCTACCTCAAAAATAACACTCTTCAGCTTTAATCGCCTGCCTTCACAATTTTCCTCATGAAGACCGATTCCCGGGTGCGTAACGAAACGATATAGATCCCGGGGGCAAGGGATGATAAATCCATTTCTACGCTTTCACCGTTCACCATATGCCTGCCAAGGCAGCTTCCGCCCGGTGTGAAAATCTCCACGGTGTATGTTCCTTTTATCCGCATATGATCTTCAAGACGCCTGAAAAAGGATTGGGATACACATGAAAACTGTCTGAACCTTCATCCCCGTAAGCATTATCCCGTATATCAACTGTTGAAGGCAGGGTCGTCACTTCAATAGGAACAGATTTTTCACTTTCATTATCCTCTACATCGAACGCGGATACAGAAACAGCATAGGTGGTTTCCGGCGAGAGACCTGTTATTTTCTTGTCAGAGTATTCAGCATTCGCGTAGAGAGAATCATTGACGTATATGTGATAGCCTGCAAGCTCCCTGTTGTCATAACAGAGGTCCCATCTGACTTTAAAAGAGGAGTCCGTGATATACCCGGCGGAAAGCCCGGCCGGAACGGTTGGAGCCTGAACATCGGGCCCCAGCTGCTTTTCAGTATTGGTACGTCCCAGGAAAGCCTGAAAAAAATCAGGACTACAATAGAGCGTGTCACTGAGGGCTACACATCCTTTATACCCCCCGCCGATACAGATATGACCGGCATTATCCCATACTGCGGTTGAAGTTTCCAATCCTGGTTCCCGGAAAATCCATAGCAGGCTCCCTGTACTGTCGTATTTCGCAACCCCGGTACGTTCAAAATAGATATTAGCGGAATCGTCCATCGCCAGGTTCAAATCGCCACTGTCATTCCACGCACCGGGAATGACGGCCCAAACCGGACTGCCTTCAGGAGTGAGCTTTGCCAGGAAAAGATTGTCATATCTCCAATCCTCCAGGTGGATGTAATCTCCAAAGTAGGCTGAGTGTTCGAAGTCACCTGCCATATAGATACTACCTTCGGAGTCCGTTATGATCCGCCTGGCCCGTTTGTTACCAGCCCCGTCTAATCCGCAGGCTTTAAGCAGGTTACCCTGGGTGTCATACCAGGCAAGGAATGTGCCGGTTTTCCCGGGCTCATAACTGTGGATCGCATGACCGCCCAGTACGATTGAATCGGAAAAATATCCTGTTGCCAGCACTGAGCCATCTGCAAGGCTGACCACATCCTGCCCAAAAGACCAGGTTGAATCTTCCGTTCCCCTTGCCCAGCAAACATTCCCCTCTCTGTCATATTTTACCAGGTAATAGTCACCTGCCAACTCCCTGGTGTACGTGCTGATGGTTGTATCACCAAAAGTTGCGCTATCCTGGTAATATCCCGTGATGAAAATGTTCCCCTGATCGTCTGCAGCGATCCCGCTGCTTCGAATCTCCGTTCTTCCGCCCGCCTGTGTGGCCCACAAGAGGTTACCTGCCGAACCGTACTTAATAATATAGATGTCATCTTCGGCTTGTTGCTCCAGCAAATGATCACCCAGCTGGATCTCACCGTGGAACATCCCGGTAATGACCAGGTTTCCTTCATCGTCTGCTACTGGAATTCCCGGATAGAAATGGGCATTCCCATCACTTATCTGTCCCGACCAGGTTGATCTCCCTGATGCATCGAATTTAGCGACAAATATCCCTTCAGGTGCAAATAAAGTGGTGTCCCCAATAGGAAATGATCCTACTATTTTTCCCGTGACCAGCAAATCCCCGCGAGGGTCGGCTGCCATCCCACTAATGAGGTCCCAGTTCGAATCACCTATAAAAGCCAGCCAGTCAAACAATGGAACCTGGGCACATATGGGGCCACTCGGCGGGCCCTGAAAAACCATCACTACAAAAATGATCCTGATAACTTTTGCCATAGAAAGAGATATAAGTCGTTAAAAATAGTGTTTCGGGCAGAATATGCAAAAGTTCCGTGATAATTATTTCAGTGGCAGAAAACCACAGGCCGCTGTTAACTACTTCTGCCCCATCTCATCCCCTTGAACGGGCCAATATGCTAATTTTAGCCGATAGAACAAATCCAGACCAAATGAAAAAGAACGCCTTCATCCTGTTGCTACTGGCCTCCGCCATGGCCTTCAGCCAGGTAACCATTGTCATCAGCGATTCCGTCGTTGCATACGAATATGATGCCTTGATGGATTCCGTGAGAACAACCAAAAAAGTGAACGGATACGATTCCGGAGGACACCTGACAAACACGGCCTCCTTCAACTGGAATACCGGACAACAATCCTGGGAAGGAAGTTTCAAACTCATGTACGGCTATGATCTGGAGGGAAGGTATACACTCAGGATTCAATATCGCTGGGATCCGGAAAGCGATGAATGGAACCCACGTGACAAGAAAGAACGCACCTTCAACGATGCCGGTCAGTTGACCAGGGAAATCTCTTATAGCTGGGATCCGGTGGCCAGTGACTGGATCGGGACCATGATCGAGGAGAAATCCTATAACAGCATCAACAAAATGGCCCTCACCACGTTCTACGTTTGGAATCCTGATACTGAAGAGTGGGACATTCATCAGAAGGTGGAGAAAACCTATGATGCAAACGGGCACGAGGTCCTGCTGCTGTCTCAAATATGGGATGCAGAGAATGAGACCTGGATCAATCATGACAAAAAGGAGACCAGCTATAACCCGGATACCACCCTGCTCATTCAGGAATATTATACCTGGGATACGGATCTGAATGAGTGGCACCCCGGCAACAGAATCGAGTACACCTTTGACCAGGCGGGATATATCATTGCTCGTGTCTCCATTCGTTGGGATGACCTATCCGGGGAGTGGATCAACAGTTCGAAAAGCGAATCCACCAACAACCCTGACGGGAAAACCATCCTTCAAATCTCGTATCAGTGGGATCCTGGAGAAGGCCGGTGGGTTGAATCGGGAAAAAGTGAAACTGATTATGACCAACTGGGAAGATGGAATTATCAGATCTCATACACCTGGGATCCGGGAACGGAAGAATGGGCCGAATCCTCCCGCTTCAATCAATATTACAGCGATGAGCCTGAATACATGGTTGATGAGTTCTCCATGTGGAATGCCGGAGGGGAGTCCTGGGAAACCGCATCCAGATCCTACATATACAAGGAGCTTGGTACCCTGCACGCGGACAGCGCGGAGATCTGCCGGGGAGACAGCATCTTCTGGCAGGGCAAGTACCTCTCGGAGGAGGGATTGTACGACACGGTGTACGTCTACGAAACGGAGATGAGCGACATCCATTCCATGAAACTGATTGTCCACCCGGAGCCGGGGAATTTCGGGATCACCGGGAACAGCACGCCCGTGTCCAATGAGATCCTGACCTACACGGTCCCTGAAGACGCTTCGCTGACCTATGCCTGGCATGCCGAGAACGCCGACATTCTCTCCTACCCCGAAAACAACTCCGCGGAACTGCAGTGGGGAGCGGACGGGTCCGGCCTCGTGAGATCGGTGGCTGAGAACCAGTACGGGTGCCTGAGCGACACGGCCCTGCTGGAAGTGACCATCAGTCCCTCGCTTGTGGAGGAAACCGGCACCGGCAGAATCGCCATCTACCCCAACCCGGCCACAGACCATATCACGATCCGGATGGATGAAGTCAACCTGCCGGAAGGCTGCATGTTACAGATCATGTCACCGTCAGGAAAGGTGATCCTGGAAACCCTGATCGACCAGACCGGTCAGAGGGTGAAGCTGCCCGAAGGGACCGGGAACCAAATGCTGCTATTCAGGCTGACCGGCCCCGGCGGCGAGCTCATCACCACCCGGAAGATCGTGGTTCACTAGGGTACTATTCCTGACTGGCGCTTTCAATCCTGTAAACAACGAACAGAGAGTGCGGTCTCAGGGTTGATGTGGTCCCGGCGCACTTTCGTGTTGGCCCAACTGATATCCCGGTACTGCATTTGCAACGTGGCAATCTCTGTAGCTGTATAGAAGATGGCACCTGCGCCCTTGTTGTTAAACCCGGCCAAAATTCAATTTTCATACTGGTCAGGAGAATACGATGAGGGCATCTGCATAAAAAAAATCATATAATGTAAATTATATTTTACAAAATGTGTTATATTTGTTAATTATATTTTACACTATGGCAAAAAAGAAGATCATCATATTGCCCAAAACAAAGCGGATCCTCACCGAGATGGGTGAGAATATAAGGCTTGCCCGGTTGAGAAGAAGACTCAGTGCTGAACAGGTCGCTGAACGGGCAAACATCAGCCGGCCTACCTTATCGGCCATCGAAAAGGGCGCTCCAACAGTGAGTATTGGCTCCTGCCTGTTAGTGATGCAGGTGCTGGGTCTGGAAAAAGACTTCCTTCTTCTTGCAAAAGATGATGCATTGGGCAGGAAATTACAAGACGCCAGGATCAGTACAGGTGAGCGCGCTCCAAAACGAAAGAATGTATAATGGCAAAACAGGACCATAAAAGATCAATAAGTGTATATGCTCACTGGCAGGGCATTGCTGAGCCATTGCTTATGGGGAACCTGCATTCTGAGAGGCTGAAAGGAAAAGAGATCTTTTCTTTCGAATACAATGAAGAATGGTTAAAAAGTGCGTACGCTCAATTATTGGATCCTGATTTACAACTCTATTCCGGTACGCACTATTTGGATGAGGGTCAGAAGAATTTCGGTATGTTTCTGGATTCCTCTCCGGACCGCTGGGGCCGGATTCTGATGCGAAGACACGAGGCCGCGATGGCCCGCAAAGAAGGAAGGGAAGAACGCAAGCTATTTGAAACAGACTATCTCCTGGGTGTTTATGATAGCTACAGAATGGGGGGCCTCAGGTTCAAACTAGATGAAGAAGGCCCTTATTTAAGTGACAACAAAGAGATGGCTTGTCCCCCCTGGACCTCCCTGCGCGAACTGGAACAAATCAGCCTGAAACTGGAGGAAGAGAATGTGGTCCAGGATCCGGAATATTTAAAATGGCTGAATATGCTCATCGCTCCGGGAGCATCTTTAGGGGGTGCCAGGCCAAAAGCAAGCATCATTGACAACAATAGAGCATTATGGATTGCTAAGTTTCCAAGCAGGAATGACCAGGGAGATATTGGTGGATGGGAAATTGTCACACATGAACTGGCCCTCAAAGCCGGTATACACATGGCCGCATCAAAGGCTCAGAAATTCTCTTCCGATTATTATACCTTTTTAACCAAACGGTTTGACCGGACAGAAAAGGGTGAAAGAATTCATTTTGCATCGGCAATGACCATGTTAGGGTATACAGATGGCCAGGACCATGCCGACGGGGCCAGCTATCTTGAAATGGTCGAATTCATCATGAATAACGGCGCCAGTGTGGCGCAGGACCTTGAGGAACTCTGGCGCAGGATTGTATTTAGTATATGCGTCTCCAATACCGATGATCACCTCCGCAACCATGGTTTCATTCTGACAGAAAAAGGCTGGTTGTTGTCGCCTGCCTTTGATATTAATCCTGTTGAAACCGGAACCGGCCTGAAATTGAACATTTCCGAAGAGGATAACTCGCTGGAACTTGACCTGGCCATGGAGGTCCACGAGTTCTTCATGTTGTCTGAATCCATGGCTGCAGACATTATCGCGGAAGTCAAATCCGCAGTCAGAAAGTGGAGAGAGGTCGCAAACAAGTATGGAATCTCAAGAGCCGAGCAGGAGCTCAAAGCACCCGCCTTCAGGCAAGCAGAATCCTGAAATAATTCCTTGTCCTGGCCCAATCACAGATCCCTTGTGATCAATATACCCGGCCAAAACCCGCAATAATTTCAACTTTTGGCCGCATATAGAATTCTTAAACCGGCCAAAATGTAATATTTTTCGTATATTTGGCCGCATATAGCATTTACTTCCATTAAAAATGTCGCTAAGAAACATAGCCGGCAGAGCAGGTGAGATCGAACAGCTTGACAGGGCCCTGCACTCGGACCAGCCTGAACTCATTGCAGTATATGGCCGCAGAAGAGTAGGGTAAGACCTTCCTTATCAGGGAATTCTTTCGATAACAGGATCTGCTTCGAACTGACCGGGATCCATAATGCCACGCTGACAGAGCAACTGGAAAACTTCGCCATTGCCCTCTCAGCAGCTACAAACAGCGGACTCCCCTTAAAAACACCGGCAACCTGGATGGAGGCATTTCACAATTGAGGACCTTCCTGAACCAGAAAAGAAGCAGTAGCAAAAAAGTCGTATTTCTAGATGAATTACCCTGGCTAAATACTCCCAGGTCGGCATTCGTGAAACATCTGGAACACTTCTGGAACAGTTATCGGCTCAAGGCAAAAGGATCTGATCCTGGTTGTATGTGGTTCGGCAGCATCCTGGATGATACAGCATATTACTGGACTCAAAAGGGCGGTCTGCATAACCGGATCACCAGACATATCAGGCTGATGCCTTTTCACTTTCCGAAATCCTTGATTACCTGGGGAAAAAGGGAATCACGAACCTGGACCACTTTCAGATCCTGCAAGTATACATGGCCCTTGGGCGGCATCCCCTATTACTGGTCCTTCGTCCGGAAAGGCCAATCTGCCGCACAGGTCATCGACGAACTCCTTTTTGTGGATGGAGCCCCACTGAGGGAGGAATACGTGAACCTGCTGGCATCCCTCTTCGATCACAGCGAACAGCATGAAAGGATCCTTTTATCACTTGCCGGAAAAAGAAAGGGACTTCCCCGAAATGAAATGCTCAAGGCCAGTCAGCTCCGATCCGGGGGAAGGGCCTCCGGTTTTATCAGGGAGCTGGAAACCTCCGGGTTTATCTCATCATACATCCCATTTGGAAAAAAATCGAATGATGCCCTCTACAGGCTTTCGGATGAATTTGTATTGTTCCATCTGCACTGGATCGCCCCGATGGGAAAACAACAGGCGGGCCGGGGATATTGGATCAAGAGACAATCGGGCTCAGGCTATCATGCCTGGTCGGGATATTGTTATGAAGGCATCTGCATGAAACACATTGAGCAAATCAAGTATCACATGCGGATTGATATGATCGAATCCAATTCCAGCCCCTGGGCATACCATCCGGCCAGGTCCTCCGGTGAAGAAGGAGCCCAGATAGATCTTCTGATCGACAGGCAGGACATGGTGATCAACATCTGCGAAATGAAATTCTCCAGGTCAGCTTTCAGCATCGATGCAGCCTATGCCCGGGATCTGCGCCGAAAAACAGAAGTATTCAGGAGGCAAACCGGCACAAAGAAGAACCTGTTCCTCACGATGATCACAACCTTTGGGCTGAGCCAGAACTCCCACTCAATCTCGCTGAATGCTATCGATGTGAGAATGGAAGCGCTATTCGAAAAACTCTAACCCGATTTATCAAATATCACCCGACGCTTCAGATATTGACCTTTCCATTTTCCATAAGATTGAAAACGCGGACCTGGCCGACCACATCAACAGGGTGGGTAAAGAATGCTATGCTTTCTGCCACAGCGCCCGGTTCATGCTGTAGAGGTTCTTAAAGGCGTGTCCGCCATTTTCCAGCAGCTCCTCCCATGGAGTGTCGTAATCCCAGCGCACGTAAAGGAGTCCAGGTCCTCTGCACTCCCGTGCTCTTTCTCGAGAAGATGGCATTGCGGATCAGGCTGTAGATGTGGCTGCCCGACTTCCGGTGGAACCAAAATCATCATTCATCTCTTCTCCCGGATGTTCTCGGCGAAGGAAAAACCAGATCTGAAGGAAAAATCCGATCTCGTCGGTCCCGAATATGTAACGGCTTTCAACCCGGGCGGCGCTGTAGTGCACCGATAATCCGGCCTTAACCGCAAGGGGGAAAACCTCGGGCCCCTCACATTCATCCTTCACCCCGCCTGTTTTCATCGCTTTTGTCACTGTGATTTCTTAAACCACTGACAATCTTCAATATAGATACCTGATCCTGGGATGATCCATTGTTGTTCCGCTGTTTAACAAATGATTCTTTGTGAAGATTGCCACAGCTATAAAGTACCAAGTAATATCCAGTCAGTGCACTTTAAAAGCTGCCATGTTGAATATGTAATATACTATGCAGGTATCCAAGTAATAAGTACTAAGTTACCTTTAAGGTATAATAAACGGATATTACATATATCTTCAGGATCTTCTCCCATCCGATTGCCCTTCCGCTCTCCCGGTCACTCTCGCCTTCAAGCCCTCGTATTCGATCCCACATACGCGTGCACGCATGTGTCAGGCGTGGCAGCCCTGATGAGACCAGACAGCCTGAAATGCCTGGAACAGGGGATGATAGGCGGAATCCTAAGCGGTAAGCAAAGAAAAACAGGCCAACCAGGGTGTCCCGATGACGAAAACAGGAACAGGGTGTGTAAAGAATGCTATGCTTTCTGCCACAGCGCCCGGTTCATGCGGTAGAGGTTCTTAAAGGCGTGTCCGCCCTTTTCCAGCAGCTCCTCCCATGGAGTGTCGTAATCCCAGCGCACATACAAGGAATCCAGGTCCTCTGCACTCCCGTACTTTTTCTCGAGAAGAATGGCATTGCGGATCAGGCTGTAGATGTGGCTTCCCGACTTCCGGTGGAACCAGGGCTCCTGTCGTTTCTCTGAATCGGCGAAAACAACATTCTCCCAACGGTCCAGCTTACCCAGCTGAGACATGCTTCGCCCATCATAAACCAAAAATCATCATTCATCTTCCGGATGTTCTCGGCGAAGGAAAAATCGGTCTGAAGGAAAAACCCGATCTCGTCGGTCCCGAATATGTAACGGCTTTCAATCCGGGCAGCCCTGTAGTGCACCGATAATCCGGCCTTAACCGCGAGGGGGAAAACCTCGGGCCCCTCCCATTCATCCTTCACCCCGCTCATGGAGATCAGCGTTTCGAGGATCTCCTCGTAAAGAACCTCCGTGTCCAGCCACAATCCACCCTCATCCAGTGTGGCGAATCCGGGTTCCCCGTAAGACATACGCAGAAAATTTTAAATACCCTGCTCCAGGCCGGGAATAATTCCGATTTCTCCCTGATGATCTTTGCGATTCTTGAAGTCATGGTGCAAATTTACCAAATAATCGGTTTACAGAATCCATCAATGATCAAGCAAAAGCACGATGAATGACACCCTGCTCCACTTCGAATACAACATCACAGACGATCCCGGATTCATATACGAGATGTTCGATGTGCCACCCGAGGTGCAGCTGATGTTCGAATCCCTTCACCCGAAAGCCCTGAAGGGAGGGGAAGGGATTATCAACAGGCTGGAGAAGGCTCATTGATAAATACCCGCAGGTGCCCCACCTGTGGAACTACCTCACCGTGGCCCATCTCAACAGCGGGAATAGCGAAAAGGCCTACGAAGTGAACCGCGAACTCATCGCCAAATTCCCCGATTACCTCTTCGGAAGGCTCAACCTGGCCTTCGAGCACTTCAACAAGGAAGAATACGACAAGGTGGAAGAACTCATGGGACCGCGTATGGAACTCAAGGAGCTCTATCCCGACAGGAACTGTTCCACATCGGGGAAGTGACCGCCTTCTTCAAGCTGGCCATCATGTACAGCTGTAAGACCGGGAACCTCCGCGCGGCAGAATCCCGCTTCAACCTGATGGAGGAACTGGCCGAGGGTCATCCCGATATCGAGGAGGTGAGGCCCTATATCATCGAGGCCCGGCTGAAAACCGCTCAGGAAAGGTGGGAGGAAGAGGACCGGCTCCGGATCTCCGTGGTTCCCGACGTGCCCCCGGTCAGGGATAGCGACGGCACTCCCCCGCAGTTTCACCCACCCCCTGATCAACCGGCTCTACGAGGAGGATTTCCGGATCGACCATTCCGAAATCAAAGAAATCCTGTCCCTTCCCCGCGAAAGCCTGATCAAAGACCTGGAAATAGTGCTGGAAGATGCCATCAACCGCTTCACGTACTTCCGGGATATTTGTGACACAGATGGCTGGAGCGAGAAACGCATGAGCTTCCCCCTGCATGTCATCTTTCTTCTGGGCGACTCCGGGCAGCAGAAAGCCTTCCGCCGTTCTTGAGCTCCTGCGCCAGGGAGATGAAGTCACCGAGATGTGGTTCGGGGATGTTCTTGGCGGGGAAATGTGGGAACCCCTCTATCACATGAGCGAATCGCAACCGGATGTGGTCAGGGAGTTTGTGCTGACGCCCGGACTGGAACCCTATGTCCGTGCCCAGTTTACAGCCTGCATGAGCCAGGTGGCCCTCCACCAGCCGGGCAGAAAGAAAATGATCAGCCTCTGGTTCCGCGACCTCTTCACCACGCTTGAAAAGACCTCCCTGGAAGACAACATCATCGACAGCGATTTCATCGCCCTGCCATCAGCGATGCCGTTGACCTGAGAGATCCCGGCCTGATCCCTTCCATCGAAACACTCTACCGAAAGGGATATGTTTCAGAAGGCGTTTGCGGGAACCTTTTCAGCGTGGCCAAAGACATCAACTCCCCTCCCAAAGACTATAACAAAAGAGAGCTGCTGAACATCTGCGACCGCTACACGAAGATCACCAACACCTGGGCCTGCTATACCGAAGACCCCATAAAAGCTCCCAGGCCAAAAAACCCTCCTCAAAGACCGGCCGCAACGATCCCTGTCCCTGCGGAAGCGGGAAAAAATACAAGAAATGCTGCCTGGGAGGAGGTTAATAAATCTGGATTGTCCTCTCAACTCGTAAAACCAGACCCGTCGAATTCCTGAATTTCTGGATCTCGTTAGTGTAATTGGGAGTAGTGAAGGGCCTTTGTCTATTACAGACCTGAGCACGAATACTTGCATACTGTCCAGCCCGCGCAGATGCAGCGAAAACCCTGCTGGATGCTTCAATCTGCTCACGGGCATCACCCAGCCAACCCCTGGCAGCACGATCCTTCAATTCCACAAATACAAGATTCTGTTCATATTGCAGAATACCATCACACCTTTTTTCCAAAGATCCATCAGGTTTCAAAACCTCCACGCAATGGTCCACCGCGTAAAATTCTACTTCCTTCCCTGAGGGATTCTTGACCAATCCAATCCACTTATTCGGACCGGATTCATCTACATAGGCAGGACGCCCCGGTGGAGGCGGATCATCACAAAGACCAAACTCAGCCTTATCCGAGCTGGTTCTGCATGCCTGCTCAAGAAGATTTACCGGCATGAATCCTCCAGTTCAAGAAGATCGCTGAATATGGCATTGGTCTCGGAGAGTTTCTTATTCAGATAGTTCTCATCAGAAGGCAGTCCATCATAATCTCCCAGTTCTGTGATACGACCCTTTGCATCAAACTCATAGATTTTAACCTCTCCCGGAAGAATAAAAGCTGTTTCAGGAACAATCCTTTTCAACCGGGCCAAAAACCCATCAGAACAACCGGCCCGGGTAACCCGTTCAGCCAGCATTCCAGCCTTAATGGCCAGGGTCAGGAAACTCAATAGATATGGGCTGTGAGTGGTTATGAGCAAACGATTGCCCGGTTCTGACTTGGCATACCTGATCAATTCATGCAGGACAGACTCCTGGGATGAAGGGAACAAGTTCTGTTCCGGTTCCTCGACAATATTTATAAAACTGGAGTAACGAAACTTCGAGGACAGCACTTCCAGTGAAGCTTTTTTTACCTCTTCGGAAAGTGCCGGATTTGCTAGAATATCCTGTATCTCCTTTTTAATCCTCTTCTCCTCCTCTATACTGATCTCCTTCACTCCTGACCTGCCCTGCTTCTGCACCGAATCTGCAATATGTTTTGTTACCAGGTATAAAGGAACTACAGATTGAAGGCCCGAGGAAGATTCAGCCAACCTAATCTTATAATCATCCTCGACCAGCCAGGGCAGCTTATTCAGTTTCTGGTATTCAAACCTGATATTGTTTATCGGCAATACAAGAGGGCCGGACAATTCTTCAATGGCATCAATAAATTCATCAGAGAATGAATAGAGTGTGCTTGGAAGGCCTCTCAGGCTGCTTACATTTCTGACCGAACTAACAAAATTTCTTTCAGCCGGAACATACATGATCTTCGGAAACAAGGTAACCATTTTCTTCCTTCTTTTTCACGTTAACCTGACTTCTGATATATGAAATATCATAGGCTCCGCCCTCAAACTCAATCGAAGTTTCTTCCTTGAAATAACTCTCAATATTCTGGTATTTACAATGATTCACGAATGAATTCCCCGAAGCCAGCGTATTCTCCGAAAAATCCCCCCGAACCAAAGCCTTTTCAATCCACGTCAGGCATGATGCCAGCTTGGCCACCGAACTTTTGCCACTGGCCTGCTCGCCAATAAACATGGTTACCCTTCGGAAGTCCAGCCAATCATTGCTGCCACCGGTTTTCCCTTGCTTTATCGGGCCGAAATTTTTTACCCTGATCCTGGTCATCTATCCGTCAGTCTATTTATCCAAAGTTACTCTTTTTCATAACATCGCTGTTCACCAGACCCAGGGTGCGGTATAATAAAACACCTGAAGGATCAAAGGCCTTTCGGTAACCACCCGACGCGGTGGGATGATTCTGCCCATGGATGGGTCCCTTGTCTTTATAAACCCGAAGGTCATATCGTTGAGAGATATTCTAACTTTGGCATTTACCATGCCCGACTTCACCGACCAACGCTTCACCCGGCTGCTCTATTCCTGTTTGGGTTGAACGCCGCATTCAACGCCAGGGCGGTACCGGGAGATTTACACGAAAAAGGATAAATCCGTATTTATTATGGTAAAACAGGAATACATTCCTAAAATATCATATATTTTCAGGATTTGATATTGGAATTCACTATCTTCGTGTAAAAGCTAAAGAAATGATAACCAGGCTAATTTCAACCAGCATTCAAGGAAAGCTATTCCAGGGGAAAGCCATTGTGGTTAGTGGAGCTCGTCAGGTCGGAAAAACAACGCTGCTGAATACTATTCTGAGAAATTCTCAATATGGATACTTTGATCCTTGACGGGGACGATGTAACGATCCAAAATCTCATGAACAGGCCCAATACCCAGCAATTAAAACAGATCATTGGCAAACATGAAATTGTATTCATTGACGAAGCACAGCGGATCAATGAAATCGGACTTACTTCAAAAATCATTGTCGATCAGTTCAGAGAAGTTCAGCTAATTCTTAGCGGCTCCTCGTCCTTTGAATTGTATAACGATATAAATGAGCCACTTACAGGCCGGAAATGGTCCTTTCAACTATGGCCGGTATGCTGGGAAGAATGGCAAGAGTATGCAGGTTACATCAAAGCTGAACAAGATCTGGAAAACAGGCTGGTATTTGGCTTTTATCCTGATGTACTCAATCAGGAAGAAAGCCCTGAGCAAGTGCTATACGAGCTTAGCGAAAGCTATCTGTACAAGGATATCCTGATGTATGAGAAACTAAAGAAACCAACGGTTTTAAGAAAACTGGTACAGGCCCTGGCCTACCAGGTGGGCAGTGAAGTATCCCTGCAGGAACTGGGTCAAACAGTGGGTGCCGATCCTAAAACAGTGGATACCTACATCGATATCCTGGAAAAGGCATGGATCGTATTCAGGCTACCTCCCCTGAGCAGGAACCTGAGAAATGAAATAAAAGCAAAGAACAAAATATATTTCTGCGATAATGGCATACGCAATGCTGTTATCAAGCAATTGCAGCCTTTGTCCATCCGGCAGGATATCGGGATCCTGTGGGAAAACTTTCTGATCAGTGAGCGACTAAAACAAGTCGGTCAAAAAGGCTTATATCGCAATTCATACTTCTGGAGAACTACACAACAACAGGAAATCGATTATATAGAAGAAGTGAATGGAGCGTTTTTCGCCTATGAGTTCAAATGGAACGAAAAAAAGAAAACCCGTTTCCCACTGAGCTTTACTAAGAATTATAACTCCGCGAATCAGGGCATCAACAGGGGAAACTTCCGTGAATTCGTCATCACCTGATTGCGTATTGCAATATGCGATATATGATGTAGGCATGAAAACAACTCAACACGGAATGAAGCCGCAAGACGTGGTTTTACTACTCAAAATATCTGCTCAACAATAGCGGTAAAACTGTCATGAGGCAGGCATTATTTGATTTTCTGGTACACGGACTCGCGGTTGTCTTCCCAGTAAAACCAGGAGCTATAGTACGAGGTATACCCACGGCTCATTCTGCCCCACCACTGAACAAAGAGATTCTCAGCGATGAGGATTACGTCTGGTCTTCTGCCAAAGGCAGTGCCAGGGGACAGGGTATCATCCCATTGTATGCCACTGCACCATTAGCTGCATTAGAAGATGAGAAATTGCACATTCTTCTGGCTTTGGCAGACGCATTGCGTGTAGGAAAGGCCAGGGAGAAAAACCTGGCAGTTCAGGAATTGAAAAACAGGATTTGATACAATCAATCCAGTACGACCTTCTTCGCGATCACCTGGCCATCCTGTTCGATCCGCACGAAATAGATCCCGGGTTTGATATAGCTGTAGTCCATGCCCAAACGGTCCCACCTGATTGTCACCTGTCCACCGTCCGGTTGATGATGGAACATATCCGAAATCCGCTGTCCAAACTGGTTGTAAACACTTATCGTGACCGGGGATCGGCTCGGGGTTTCAGGATTGTCTGAGAATATCTGGTCGAGGCTTTCAGTGTAATAATTCATGCCCACTTTGAACCGTTTCTTTTCCAGTCCAGGGATCAAATACGAGGCCACTGAACCGATAAGGTTGTCTGACTCCTGATGCTTGTTGATAACAGAAACAGGCACGTGGATCTCATAATTGTAGCTTTCTGCAAAAGTGGCAATCGATACCTGGCATGAAGGTTCGCTTGCCAGAGAGCAACGGAAACTTGCAAGAAAACAGCAAGGATCACGGAACTGGAATAAACAGAAGAAAAAGATATCAGGACTACATCATACCATAGCCAACGTACGATCAGACTTCCTCCATAAATTGAGCACAGAGATAAGCAAAAGCCACGCTAAGGTCTATGTGGAGGGATTACCGATCAAAAACATGAGTGCATCATCAAGGGGAACTACAGAAGAACCAGGCAGGAATGTGAGAGCCAAGTCGGGATTGAATAAATCCATTCTTGATCAGGGGTGGTTTGAATTTCGGCGTCAGCTTGACTATAAATTAGCCTGGAGGGGGGGAATGCTGGTGGAAGTGGAATAATCGAATCACAAAAGTGGTCGGAAGCAGGAACCTGCAGGAATCCGCAAGGAATTACTGTCCGTGGCTTCTTAGAAGCCAGTGGAACCGAAGCTCACGAGAAGCTTGGCTTCGAGTAACCGAAGCTCACGAGAAGCTTGGCTTCGAGTAACCGAAGCTCACGAGAAGCTTGGCTTCGAGTAATCCACTTCGTTCACGGAGTGGAGGATGTCAACTCAACTTCAGAAGGGTCATATCGTTGAGAGATATTCTAACTTTGGTATTTACCATGCCCGACTTTACCGACCAACGCTTCACCCGGCTGGCGTGTAGATAAGAATTATTGAATATCTTTGGGTTTACTATGACAGAACCGATCAAGGATACCCGTTGGTTACAGCGCTTCTCAAATTTCAATAAAGCGCTGGATAAACTCAATGCAGCCATAAACTATATACAAAGAGTTCCGGGAGGTGATAAAGTACTTGAAGGAATCATCGAGGAAGGGTTGATCCAGCGCTTTGAGTATACCCATGAACTGGCATGGAATGTAATGAAAGACTATTTACTGGAGGCGGGAAATGTCAAAGTAATTGGCTCTAAAGATGCCACTAGAGAAGCATTTCAGGCCGAACTTATTCCGGATGGCGACATATGGATGGAAATGATAAAAAGTCGCAATATCACATCACATACATATAATGAGGATACGGCCCGGGAGATTTATACGAAAATTCTGAATCAATATCACGCGGCGTTTTTAGCGTTCAGAAAAGTCATGGAGGGGAAAGCATTGAATTAAGTGATGTTCGGGCTGAAAGAGAACCATATCAACGACATTCATTCTGTATTTGCAAGATACAGCAGCGTTGAGAAAGTCCTTATCTATGGTTCACGCGCAAAGGGCAATTACCGCGCGGCTTCAGATATTGACCTTACCTTGTTTGGTGACGACCTGACCCTGGACACACTTTTAAAAATAGAGAACGAACTGGACGACCTGCTTCTACCCTACAAAATTGACCTTTCCATTTTCCATAAGATTGAAAACGCGGACCTGGTCGACCACATCAACAGGGTGGGTAAAGAATTCTATGCTTGTTAATCAGTTCAAAACAACTTTCTTCGCAATCACTTCACCATCCTGTTCGATCCGCACGAAATAGATTCCTGGCTCGATAAATCGATAATCAGCACCCAACCGGTCCCACCTGACAGCACATGTCCTTCCGGGGGCCGGTGATGATGGAACATATCCGAAATCCGCTGTCCAAACTGGTTATAAATGCCCACTGATATGGGGGCAGGATTGCCGGTTTGAATATCGATGAACAAGACATCATGAACCGGATTGGGATAACAGCTGAATTTGACCTGGTTTTCCGAAAGTTGGACACTGGTGTTTCCACTGCCGACCACAACCGTGGACAACATGGTGCTGACATTCCCATTCAGGTCGGTAACAACCACCTCGAATGTATGCTGACCATCACTTAATGAATCCAGTGATTCATACGAGATCTCATTCCTGACCGGATTCCAGAGCGCATCGACTTCCGTGCCATCGATCATGATCATGGTTTGCGCAAAGTCGATACCGGAACCGGTAGGCGACTCGTAGAGCTTCGCCCAAAAAACGGTAATTGGTTCAATCTCTGCACCATCCTGTGGATAGTAATCCACTATTTCAGGAGCAGTCCTGTCATCGCCCGGGGCCACCCTTACGCCAATCGCGTAAGACTCGGAATGGGTGATCTGGGTTGAAACGGTATCAATATGATCATTTGAATCCCCTGCCAGCTCTACCCAGGCCAGCACTTCCGAATCGTAGCGGTACATCCTGGCCATCTCCTTCTGCTCATCGCCAAACCCGAGTTCGTTCAGCTTGTCCTGGTCTATCCCGATGGATAAAGTAACGGGACTAAAAGTCTCAATCACATGATCACTGTCATCCACAAGGCTCACGTTGATGTTCTCGCTAATGATGTACAGGACAGATTCGTCCTCGTCAAGCGAAAATCCCGTTCCTTTCTTACCCGGGTACAACACCCTCCTGGAAGAGTAGGCCTGGACAACCCTGGGCTCAAGGAATGCAGCCTTTTGAACGGATTTAAGCGTTGGGTTGGATCCCCTGATGATCCATCGTAACCCTGCACCGATGATTTTTCCTTGCAACCTGGCGGCACCGCTGAACACCTCTACCACGAAATCAACCCCGCTTTCAATGGCATGCTCAACCTTGCCAATCAATGCGTTCAACTCATCCTTGATCAGCATGACTACACCCTGGTAGAGATCGCTGATTTCCTCCCCGATGGAAAACAACCGCTGTTCATCAGGAATATCATCATACATCAGCCATCGGAAGGATCTTGCCGTGTGCAACAATCCGCTGGCTTTTTGGCGACATCATTTCATCCAGGTAAGAGAAATGAATTCCCAGTGACAATCCGCCACCAACACCAACCGCCCCGTCAATCGAGGCTTTTGCATCCACGTCAAGTCCTTTTATGCTCGATCTGGTGGCCTGCATCACGATATGATCATTAAACATATCCAGCGCATCGGGATTGTCGGCAAACAGGATATCGAGGCTTTGGGCGTAAAAGTCCATACCCACCTTAAAAGGCTTCCGGGCATAAC
This sequence comes from uncultured Bacteroidota bacterium, assembly GCA_963793455.1. Classification (GTDB taxonomy): domain Bacteria; phylum Bacteroidota; class Bacteroidia; order Bacteroidales. The sequence goes on along the minus strand of CAWCAK010000002.1, from coordinate 5,370 downwards.
CTGGCATAAACATCGGTGCGATATTGAACCCACGATATTATCTGCGCTCAAATGCTTGGTTATGATGCCCGACGGTATCATAAACTCGTAGTCGATGCTTTGATAATAGCTGGCAAATGAAACCTGTTCATTGGCTGTTGCCCCGAAAGCAAGCTTCAACGCGTAAAAACCGTCGGAAGGATTGTAATCTGCCCCCAGTGAGAAATCCCCGCCAAACTTGTATTCGAACACGTTCCCAAAATCAACGTTGGCCACCTCGAAGTTCAATGAAGAAAATTGAAACCCTGACGCGAATCCAAGCCTGACAGACCTGTTGTTGTTCTGAACAAAATTCACTTTCTGGTTGGTCAGGGCAAAATACCCTCCCACATTGAGGAGTTCAAGTTTAATCTGCTCTGCCCCCTCTCCCGAGGCCACGGAGAAACCAACAGATACCTCACCCTCGACCGCGTGTCCGGTCTGTTCCGACAGGTAGAAATCATCGAAATTTGCCGAGAGCCAGGGATTTGTTTTAACCAGTGAGTTTTTCAGGGCTCCCAGGAAAATTCCCGCAAACGGACTAAGCTCAATCCCACCCAGTGAAAAACTTTCCAGAACAAAGGCAGCCTTTGCTCTCTTTCACCAGATCGTTGTCTAAATCATGAGGGAATTGCATGGATTGTCCCAGCATGCCCTTCACCATGACGCTCGCGCTCAGCCCCGCCTGGACATCACCCACCACCGCGTTGATGGCAGGCGTTTCCAGCGAAAGTCCTATTCCGGCCTCGAACCTGCGGGAAATAAGCTCGTTCCCCAGAACATCCCTGGTGAAATTGAAGCCCATACCACCTGTACAGTTCAGCGAAAGGCTTGCCGCCGCGATGGATGGCCCCGCGGCCACCCCACCAGCAATCAGTTTTACCCCCGCGCTCCCTCCGGCAAATACATCAATGCTTTGACTGATCGGCCTGTCTTCTAACGGAATGGAAAACTGTGCAGGAGGATTATTGAATACATAATCGGTCCCCCCGTCTGAAATGACATTGGGAATCGTAACCTGGAGTTCGGAAGGCTCAAAACCATCGCTGAGATCCACCCAGAGTTTCAGAATCCCGCTGCCCAGGTACTCCCCGCCGGCATTTACCGCGGTGTTCCCCGAATTCATGATAAAATCAAAGGTTGTTCCCTCTGGTGGTGTGCTTCCCGTTTCATCCACGTAGAAATAGAAAAAAGACCTGGACCCCCTGTAAAAGACCGGCATGGCAAATGGCTCGGCATCCGATACGAAATCAAATTCTCCACCCTGTATCGAGTTGTACGGGATCATGCCCCAGGGATCGAAATTCACGTTGTCGCTGACCTGGCATCCCTGTCCGTTTGGATTTAAGGTTTCATGGTATGGACCGGATGAATGTCCCCAGAAATTGCTTGGGGCATCTACCGTTGCTGAAGACAGGTTGTTCACACCATAGGAAGGAATCTCCTTAAAATCGCAGTAAGTTATCACGGGTGAGGCAAACCATCTACCCGGATCGCTTCAGCGTAGGCATCGCTGAACGTGCAATGATCAATTGTTACATCTGAATAATCCGAATCACTGCTCGTGATCCAGAGCAATGACCTGTTGGACGTGCTACTGTATCCTCCAAACTTTACCTTGCAATAATCAAACCTGTTGGTCACGTTCGGTTGGCCTGTGAACTTGATATACCCCCAGTCAGCGGCAGATGGCTCAGTGGCATTACCGTCATCGTTCGTGTCGCCACCCTCGCTGTCATCAAGCGACGAGGTAAACACCACCGGGGCCGACGAGGTCCCCTGTACATCAAGCTCACCGCTCACAAACAATGATGGCTTGGAAAAAGAATATGGCTGGTACTCAAACTTAACCACCAATCCTGCGGGAAGTCGTAACGTCATGTTGGTGCCAACTGTAACTTTACCCGTGACAAGGTAGGGCCAGCCTTCCAACAACGCCAGGGTGCGCTCCTCCATAGTAGACGGGTACATAGTCCCCTGTATCCCGATCGCCTGGTATCCACTGCCCGTCTTTACATTGTTGCTGTAAGCAGGAAACGCCATACCATCCTGGATCATAGGGTACTGGCAATTGTGAAACGTGTTGTTCGAGATCACCGGTGAAGCCACCCCATCCACGTAAATCCCTGTCCTGCGGGCATCGCTGAACGTGCAATGATCCACTGTTATATCTGAATAATCCGAATCGCTGCTCGTGATCCACAACATCCAGGCGAAAGTGTTTGTCGAACTCGAGCTGAAGTACCCACCATACTTCAACTTGCAGTATTCAAAACGATTGCTCACGTTCGGCTGGCCCGTGAACTTGATATACCCCCAGTCACCAGTAGATGGTGAGGTGGCATTGCCGTCATTGTTCGTGTCGCCACCCTCACTGTCATCAAGCGACGAGGTAAACACCACCGGGTCCGATGAGGTCCCCTGTACATCAAGCTCACCGTTCACAAACAATAATCGCTTGCTATTAGAAGAAGACTGGTACTCGAACTTCAACAACAATCCCGCGGGTAACCGTAACGTCATGTTATTGCTCACCGTCATGTAACCCGTAACCAGGTACGGCCAGTCATCCAACAGTGCCAGGGTGCGCTCCTCCATGGTAGACGGGGACATGTTCCCCTGTATCCCGATCGCCTGGTATCCACTGCCCGTCTTTACATTGTTGCTGTAAGCAGGAAACGCCATGCCATCCTGGACCATAGGGTACTGGCAATTATGAAACGTGTTGTTCGAGATCACCGGTGACGCCACTCCATCCACGTAAATACCCCTCGAGTAGCTATCGCTGAATATGCAATGATCCACTGTTACATCTGAATAATCCGAATCACTGCTCGTGATCCAGAGCAATGACCTGTTGGACATGCTACTGTATCCTCCAAACTTTACCTTGCAATAATCAAACCTGTTGGTCACGTTCGGTTGGCCAGTGAACTTGATATACCCCCAGTCAGCGGCAGATGGCTCAGTGGCATTACCGTCATCGTTCGTGTCGCCACCCTCGCTGTCATCAAGCGACGAGGTAAACACCACCGGGGCCGACGAGGTCCCCTGTACATCAAGCTCACCGCTCACAAACAATTGATGGCTTGGAAACAGAATATGGCTGGTACTCGAACTTAACCACCAATCCTGCGGGAAGTCGTAACGTCATGTTGGTGCCAACTGTAACTTTACCCGTGACAAGGTAGGGCCAGCCTTCCAACAACGCCAGGGTGCGCTCCTCCATAGTAGACGGGTACATAGTCCCCTGTATCCCGATCGCCTGGTATCCACTGCCCGTCTTTACATTGTTGCTGTAAGCAGGAAACGCCATACCATCCTGGATCATAGGGTACTGGCAATTGTGAAACGTGTTGTTCGAGATCACAGGTGAAGCCACCCCATCCACGTAAATCCCTGTCCTGCGGGCATCGCTGAACGTGCAATGATCCACTGTTATATCTGAATAATCCGAATCGCTGCTCGTGATCCACAACATCCAGGTGAAAGTGTTTGTCGTACTCGAGCTGAAATACCCACCATACTTCAAATTGCAGTATTCAAAACGATTGCTTACGTTCGGCTGGCCCGTGAACTTGATATACCCCCAGTCACCGGTAGATGGTGACGTGGCATTGCCGTCATTGTTCGTGTCGCCACCCTCACTGTCATCAAGCGACGAGGTAAACACCACCGGGTCCGACGAGGTCCCCTGCACATCAAGCTCGCCGTTCACAAACAATGATCGCTTACCACTAGAAGAAGACTGGTACTCGAACTTCAACAACAATCCCGCGGGTAACCGTAACGTCATGTTATTGCTCACCGTCATGTAACCCGTAACCAGGTACGGCCAGTCATCCAACAGTGCCAGGGTGCGCTCCTCCATGGTAGACGGGGACATGTTCCCCTGTATCCCGATCGCCTGGTATCCACTGCCCGTCTTTACATTGTTGCTGTAAGCAGGAAACGCCATGCCATCCTGGACCATAGGGTACTGGCAATTATGAAACGTGTTGTTCGAGATCACCGGTGACGCCACTCCATCCACGTAAATACCCCTCGAGTAGCTATCGCTGAATATGCAATGATCCACTGTTACATCTGAATAATCCGAATTGCTGCTCGTGATCCAGAGCATGGAGCTGTAGGATGTGCTGTTGTATCCTCCATACTTTACCTTGCAATAATCAAACCTGTTGGTCACGTTCGGTTGGCCAGTGAACTTGATATACCCCCAGTCAGCGGCAGATGGCTCAGTGGCATTACCATCATCGTTCGTGTCACCACCCTCGCTGTCATCAAGCGACGAGGTAAACACCACCGGGGCCGATGAGGTCCCCTGTACATCAAGCTCACCGCTCACGAAAATTGATGGCTTGGAAACAGAATATGGCTGGTACTCGAACTTAACCACCAATCCTGCGGGAAGCCGTAACGTCATGTTGGTGCCTACTGTAACTTTACCCGTGGCAAGGTAGGGCCAGCCTTCCAACAGTGCCAGGGTGCGCTCCTCCATAGTAGACGGGTACATAGTCCCCTGTATCCCGATCGCCTGGTATCCACTGCCCGTCTTTACATTGTTGCTGTAAGCAGGAAACGCCATACCATCCTGGATCATAGGGTACTGGCAATTGTGAAACGTGTTGTTCGAGATCACCGGTGAAGCCACCCCATCCACGTAAATCCCTGTCCTGCGGGCATCGCTGAACGTGCAATGATCAACTGTTATATCTGAATAATCCTAATAGCTGCTCGTATCCACAACATCCAGGTGAAAGTGTTTGTCGTACTCGAGCTGAAATACCCACCATACTTCAACTTGCAGTATTCAAAACGATTGCTTACGTTCGGCTGACCCGTGAACTTGATATACCCCCAGTCACCGGTAGATGGTGACGTCGCATTGCCGTCATTGTTCGTGTCGCCACCCTCACTGTCATCAAGCGACGAGGTAAACACCACGGGTCCGACGAGGTCCCCTGAACATCAAGCTCGCCGTTCACAAACAATGATGCTTAGCCTCAGAAGAAGACCAGTCATCTCGAACTTAACCACCACCCCGGCCTGAATACTCAATTAGCATCGATATCAACCATAAATATTACTAGTGATCAGATAAGGGGAATTCGCTTTGGTCCAGGTAGTGTTTTCAGTAATACTACCTCCAACCTCAGTGAAAGCAGCGCAAGAAAGTGAGATTGAAAGAACCGCAGCGAGAAAAATGATCCTTGATTTCATCAAATGGAGTTTTGGAAGCTTTAATATAACAGCATATATAAGAAATCCGGGTGTTGGCGCCTGATAATTTCGTGAGGTGCCTTGATTCGCATTTAAATACCCGGTTTTTTTGTGTGAAGCGAAATTTGG
>CAWCAK010000001.1:0-897633 GCA_963793455.1 uncultured Bacteroidota bacterium | reverse complement strand
AAGGTTAGATATTTAGCTGCGCTGAGCTGAAGGTTCAATCACCTTGTCTACTAAAATCCACTTAACACATTGATTTTTAGGAGCTTATTTGTTTTTCAGAGGAAGGGCGCTGCCAAAACTACCTGATAAGCAAGGCTTCTAGCTTTTGGATTAATTCATTGTGTTTCCTCGGATTGGACTCTTTCAGATTATTGATATTCAGAAGCTTCCATCTAACAGCCGGCAAGTCTCTAAGACCCGCAACAGGAAATAAATCCCAATCAGGTTCTCCTCTTTTAAAACTCAGCAAAAAAGTACGGTCCTTTTCGGACAAACTTGACATAACCGTGTGAATTGTTTTCTCTCGAGTCGCTTCAAAGTCTTCATAGGTAAAGACTGTGTCCGACATTCCCTGAAATTGCTTATCAAATGATAACCGTTGATCTAGGAGATGGGGCTCAAGAACTTCGTTCATTGTTCGCATATGACTGACAAGTGCCTGTATAAAACCATTTTTCACATCTTGGCTATAAGCAGATTCATGCAATAAAATATGCACATCAAACAGATCCCTGGGATGCTGCCGGTCAAGTGCGGCACATAGCTTCCCCCCATAAAGCTCTGCATCTGAAACTATCTGGATTGCTGCAAACTTCTTGAATCTATCCTGAACCTCATCATTTGCCTGGAGAATTCTCACCGGATAAAGATGGCCTCTTGTTACCGTATTTACTTCGATCTTGATCTGAGCATTCCTAGACTGGACCACAATTTAATATCACTCCCTTCAATGGTGTGTTCATTAATTGTGGTTTCTGGGAATGATTTCCTAATACGGTTCCTGATCCTACCAAGTGATTCGGAAATACTCGTCAGTGCAGTCTCCCTATCGTCAAAAGGCAGATATGTGAGGTCAATATCGACAGATAAGCGGGCATATTGCGCAGGAAAAGATTGATAGCTGTTCCGCCCTTTAATGCCAGTGTATTCTCTGTGGCAATGTGTGGTATCACCTGCAAAAAGAAGATCTGCCTGATATAAATAGGATTTATTAATCATTGTGCAGATAATTCCTTTGGTACCGATATCTTGTATTGCGATATATAAACACCCCCTTTTACAATAACCCTGTCACCGTTTCCCAATTCTATTCCAGATTGGTCAACAAAATCCAGCCACTGATGGTTTGCTTTGTCAGCCATAAATAAAAACAGGCGTTTTACTTTTATGGAGTTGCAGTTTTCAAGCAATTCCTGCAGGATTTTTGGACGAAGATTTACCAGTCCTTCAAATATTTGATAGCATTCCACTATATCGAATCGATCAGGAGTCAGATATAAACATTCGAGTATCGCACGCTCGGGAGATGATATTTGAATCTTCAATCCATCCACGGAATACTCAGTCACTGCAAAGTCTGTAGGAAGAAATTTCGTTTTCACATGTTGTATCTGCCCGCTCCACTCCTGATTAAGAAACCACTTAGGCAGCTTTACATAGAGTGGTGAAAATAAATGGAGGGGTTCCTTCTGCATCCGGACATAATGGGATAGTCCATGAAGTGATATGGATGTCAAACCACCCGAATGCACTTTTAATTCCGCTTGTCTTTGTAACGAGTTCAATGCGCCTGTCCATTGAACTTCTTCATTAGGGCGTATGTATGCCCCGAATCCATAGGATTTAAGCCATCCGCTTTTCAGATAGTATTGCAGCAAATGCCTGGAGAAACCATTCTTTTCGAGCCAAGATGCAAGGAGCACAGTCCCGGGAAGGTGCATAGACAAAAGATTCATTAACTTCTTGTCCGAATTAGTAGTCATACTACCAAATTTATCACATTTTTAATGACTATCCAAATAAAGAACCTTCCTTATTCATTATATACTTATCTATATAGGTAGTGTTACTACTTATTTAAGAATATATTCAATGAGATTAATTGCGTAACATGAGGGATAACTTGGGGGGCACTTGGGGCGTACCTATGGGATTGAACTGTTCAACTTCATATCCAATTCCCAGTTACCGGCAGTTTCACTTGACCACCTCTTGACCACCTGCTTTACCACCTAATTGTCTTGTGTATTTTATATCAAAGTGCTGACAAATCTATATTTGATTATCAGCTACTTAGCTCATTTGGATAGTCCTACCCCCGCTACTAAGGAAAAGCCTTTCGATCAGAGATCGGAGGGCTTTTTTCATCTGGAAAAACGGTGGCTCGCCTCCAGCCTCAATAAACTACTTTACATTTTATTTATGAATGATAGAGAAATCATTAAGCAAAGTGGGCTCCAGGACAATGCAAGCTAGCGTCAATTAATAGTTATATTTGAATCTTATTAACTAAATATTATGAAGAAACAAATAAAACTGATAATTGGAGCGATACAACTGTCATTCCTTTTAAGTATGAGCTGCATGGCGCAGGAATCGTATAAGGTTACTCTCGACAAATCTGTGAACGGTAGTTTTATAGTCTCCCCGGTTGTCCCAGCCGACGGAAAAGTAAAAGCCGGTACAGTTCTTACTGTACTCCAACACCTGATGCAGGTTTTGTCCTGGATGCAGGTTATTACTCGGTTCCGGGAAGATATGGCAAGATGTATACGGAATTTATGACAGCTCCCTTTAAAGTAACCGTAGACCAGGATAAGAATATTGGCGCATCCTTTATTTCAGAGTCAGAAGTTGAACATGTAAATATGATCCTGGATGTAGTCTATGCAAAACCCGGAAAAAAGACCTTGAAATACGATGTTTATTCGCCAAAAGGTGCGAAAAGCCTTCCTGTTATTGTTATTATACATGGAGGTGGTTGGTCTTCTAATTGTGAAGATATCATGCGCGGGATGGCAAGGGAATTGACTAAGGGCGGGAAGTATGTAGTCTGCAGTATCGATTACCGATGGGCAGAAAAATTGGATGGGGATGATACAAACAACACCATGGCCGATCTCATAGGTGATGTTTATGGTGCTATTGCCCACTTCATGGAGCATGCAGCCGAATACGGTGGCAATCCCAATATTATCTTTTTGACTGGAGATAGTGCCGGAGGACATCTATCTGCAGCCTGTGCAAATATGCCAGATAAAATAGGTACGGGAGGATTTGGAAAAACTCCGGAAGTCTTTGAATTCATGCCATCTTATGTTCCTGCAGATAAATCTGTTGACCAGTTACGTGACTGGATGATGAGTTCAATAAAAGCGGCGGCTCCGAGTTATGGAGTATTTGCAGGCCAGTGGTTGAATCACTATTCAGATGACCCTACTGCTGACAGTACATGGAATATAGCAATTGCCCCATTATATCATATTCCTGATGCCTCGGACAGGGAAGTGCCCCAGTACCTGACACGTGGGACAAATGATATGCTGATTAAGGATGCAGGTGTAGCTGAATATGTTGCTGCGCTGGTAAAAGCCGGACAGCGGGTGCAGTATGTGCAGGTGGGTGGTGCAGGCCATGCTTTCTTCGACTGGAAACCCGATGCTAGGACCAAAGCCATATTTAAAAAATATGGTGTTTACTATTGCAACGAGATGGAGGCTTTCTTTACCTCTGTCCTGAATTCGCTTGAATAGGAGCTTCAAATATTTCTAAACTGCACTTTGGTTTAGAAAAATTGATAGAATTTCATTCTAAAATTTGCATTATGGAAAAATGATATTGACAAAAATGCACGAAAGAACTAGCTAAAGTAATCAACAACTTCCATTGCATCCTTCAACAAATCAAGGTTTGATATTTAGCTTCGCCGAGCTAAAGGTTGGCTTCGCTACTAGTCCCCGCTACTAGAAAAAGCCTTGATTTTCTTATCTTAGTTCATCCATGAATCACCTTATCCTCTGGAAAGATATACGCTTATTTATTGGGCAAAATCCGAGATCTACAACAGGGCATAGTCACCCTATTGTACAATTAGTGGTGGCAATCAATGGTGTATTTAAAACCAAGGTGCCAGCGACAGGTGAATGGATCACACAAAAAGGGCTTTTGATCAAACCAAACCATCCACACCAATGTGATGCAACAGATGTCCCAATCTTTAGCTTAGACATTGATCCAGATACAGCCTTAGGTGAATGGGTTCTTACAAAAATCTTAAAAGATGATTCAATGTTGGCTTATCCCTCAGAGCAACTCGGGCAGATAAATTTTGAACTGATACATAGCTGCCTCCAATCCGAAAACTGGGATAAACTATATACAAATATTATAAAGGTATTCCGATTTGAAGATGCGCATCAGTATAAACCAAAAGACGAAAGAATTGATCTCACACTAAGATACATTCATGAAAATATTCATGAAATCCTATCGACAGAACAGTTGACTAATATCTCCTTCTTAAGCGAAAGCAGGTTATTGCACCTTTTTAAAGAAGAGATGGGTTTGCCTGTTCGCAATTATATATTATGGTACCGCTTGAAAATAGCACTTGGGCACATTATTAACCAAGGATCACTGACTGAGGCTGCGCACATGGCCGGTTTTTCTGATCAATCACACTTCACCAGAACTTGCCAGAAGATGATTGGTGTCCCACCTTCGATTATTACTAAGAATAGCAAATTCGTTCAAGTTTCTTTCTCCTCATAGCTTCAACTTTGTATCAAACTTTTAATTGATACAGCCATGAAATACAAAAGCGTTGTTTTATCAAGAAGAGGAGGCCCTGAAGTTTTGCAGATTCAAGAGCAAGTACTCAGAGCTCCAGAGATAAGTGAATTACAAATTAAAGTGTTGGCCTGTGGTGTAGGCAGAACAGATGTTGCCATGAGATATGGCTATTATCCCTTTGCGCCAAAGATCCCATTCGTACCAGGTTACGAAATTGTAGGTGTGGTAACAGCAGTTGGTTCCGCAGTAAACCAGTTCAAAATTGGAGATACTGTAGCCGCATTGACAGTGTATGGAGGATATTCAGAATATATCTATCTGGAAGAAGAAAATCTGGTTGCTGTTCCAGAAAATGTAAGTCCGGATCATGCCGTTGCTGTTATACTCAATTATTGCACTGCCTTTCAGATTCTTCACAAAGTGCTGCGGGTAAAAGTAGGTGATAAAGTTCTAATCACCGGCGCCGCTGGTGGTGTAGGTTCAGCCTTGCTTGATCTTGGGAAACTTGCTGGACTGCTTATGTACGGAACAGCGTCCATTGATAAGCATACCTTGGTAGAAGAACACGGAGCGATTCCTTTGAATTATAGATCTGAGGATTGGATGGATGAGCTAAAAAAATCGGAACCGGAAGGCTTAGATTTTGTAATTGACGGGGTCGGCGGAATGTATATCGGCCAGGGGTTTTGCGCACTAAAAGCCGGCGGAAAACTGGTGGAATATGCCTATCCAGATTTCAAAGGAATGCTTGCTGGATTACTAAAATTGAAATTGCTTAATTTATCTCCCAATGGCAAACAGGGTTATTTTTACGGGATTTCAGCAAGCTATAAAAAAGACAAAACCAGCATCCAGGAAGATATGGAATCACTATTCCATTTATTAAAAGACGGAAAGATCAATCCAATTATTTCGGAAAGATTCCCAATTCTTGAAGCAGCCAAAGCAAATAGATTGCTGGAGACTGGAAACATATCAGGAAAGATTGTATTGGTTGCTCCTGGGTTGAATTGATGAATTCCTCCAGAGACCTTTTGAAGTATAGCTTTTAAATTTTTGTCCGCCTATGTATATGCATTTGTTAGGACCAGCAAGTCTTGTATCAATTCAAGGTTAGCGTATTTAGCTACGCTGAGCTGAAGGTTGGCTTCGCCGAGCTAAAGGTTCAATCACCTTGTCTACTAGTGAAAGCCTTGCGCAGCTGCGCAGGGCTTTCTTTAGTAAAGCACCATCAGAGACACCTGCTACTTCAAGTATTCTGGATGAAAAGACTAAAGAGTACAATTTAACTAATTATTTAGTTGTTTAACTAATTATTTAGTTTATATTTGTTCCTAATATCTACATTCACGAATACAAAGACCTCCTTATCATGATCAGGCATTTCTTCAAACTGGGATTCAGAAACCTCCAAAAGAATAGAAGCAACACCCTTGTAAATGTAATTGGTCTGTCACTGGGTATTGGCATTTTACTGGTGATATCCATCTTTGCAAAAAATGAGCTCAGCATGGATAAGTTCCATGGGAACTCCTCCCAAATCTACAAGGTCTCCAATGGCAAATCCAGTGGCACCCCCGGTCCCCTGGAAGCCCTTCTCGAAAACAATTTCCCGCAAATTCAGGCGGCCTGCCATATGGAGACGCGCCAATTGCTTGCCCTTTCCCCCATCCTGAGCTACAAGGATGATATCTACGAAATAGAAGCCTACTATTCAGTTAATGCAGATTTTTTTGATGTATTTGACTTCCAGGTAGTGCGCGGAGATGTCAACAAAGCATTGAGTACGCCTTTTTCCATGATTCTGACCGAAAGCGAGGCTGCCCGGATATTCCTGGAGGAAGATCCCATTGGCCAGGCGATCATATGGAGGTCCAACCAGGATTTTACCTTTACGGTGGAAGCCATCGTCAGGGATGTCCCCCAAAATTCCTCCATACAATTCAAAGGACTGATCTCAGAGGCCTCCACAAAGAAAATGACGCCCTATTACCCTGACAACTGGGGTTTTGGAGTCTATGAAACCTATCTTCTGTTAAATCCTGAAATATCACCGGAATCCCTGGAAGAAAAATTAAGAAGCTTTCTGATTGCATACTACGAGGAAAACATGTCCTCATCAGCCTTCCGTGATGAAGCACGCGAAAATCCGCTGACCCTGCATACGCTTAAGGAGGTCTATTTTAACCGGGACCTGAGGTATGACACAACAAACCGGGGAAACATGCTACTTGTAAGGGTATTATTAGTCATGGGCATCATCATCTTATTGCTGTCCATCATCAATTACGCGAACCTTTCCACAGCAAAAGCTTCGATCAGAAAAAAAGAAATTGGTGTTCAGAAAGTCTATGGATCAGGCAAAATCCAACTCATTCTCCAGTATCTGACGGAAACAACCATCATCAGCTTTATGGCTGCTATCATCGGTGTGATCATCGCGCTCAGCCTCTTACCCTGGTTCAGTCAGTTCATGAATCTTACTCAGAATCTGAAGATCCCGCTCTCCTTTCTTATCCTCCTTATACCCTTTATACTGATACTGGGAATCATTGCCGGGATCTACCCTTCCTTCTTCTTATCTTCCTTTAATGAAATGAGCATTCTGAAAGCCGGCTCCGAAAGACTAACAAAAGGAAAAAACATCCGTTACTTCCTGGTGGTAAGCCAGTTTTTCATTTCCATTACTTTGATTGCACTTACCCTTCTGATCGGCAAGCAGGTATCTTATCTCAGGAATAAGGACCTGGGTATAGACAAAGAGTACGTGGTATATACCAGATTGCCACGCATTCTGTTCAGAGGGAAAAAAGAAGTGTTGACAGAACGGATCCTCAAGCTGTCGGCAGTAGAGAATGTGGCTTATTCCAGCAATGTTTTCGGGAAGGCTGATGGATATGGTTACCTGGAGATGGAGGAAAGCAGTACCGATCTTACCACCCTCTGGGTGGATGCCGCTTTCATAGATTTTTATGACCTGGAGCTGGTGAAAGGCCGGTTTTTCAGCGAAGAACTTAATGCGGACATCAATACCACGGCTCTTTTAAACGAAGCTGCAGTAAGGGCATTGGACGTGGAAGATCCCTTTAAAGTTGAGATCAGGGTGCCCGGTGGCAGTGCTAAAGCGGTGGGGATTGTAAAGGACTTTCATTATAAATCCCTTCATCATGAAATAGAACCCCTGGCAATTATCTATTTGCCCGGGCAGGGGGCTTATGCAAACATTAAAATATCAGGATATGATATTCCGAATACCCTGAATGAAATTTCTGAAATATGGGAGGAACTTGCGCCCGGGTTTCCATTCAACTATCAATTCCTGGATGCAAGTTTCGACAACTTATATCAAAGTGATGCCAAAATGGGCAAAGCTGTTACCCTGTCCTCTCTGATCGCCATTATTATTGCAGTTCTTGGTGTGATGAGCCTTTCGCTGTTCTTGTGTGAAAGCAAGGTGAAAGAAATTGCGCTGCGAAAGATTAACGGAGCAAAGGTATGGGAAGTCTTACTGGGCCTGAATAAAGGGGTTTTATTCAATTTGGTGATTGCCTTTTGCCTGGCCTGCCCTGTCGCCTGGTACATCATGCGCCTGTGGCTGGACAACTTTGCCTACAAGACAGCAATCAGTCCATGGATATTCCTTGTTTCAGGAGTAATTGTATCATTGATTACCTTTGGTATTGTAAGCTGGCAAAGTTGGCGATTTGCTAATCTGAATCCAGCTTACGCGATGAAATATGAATAAGCACTTCGGGCAGATCAAGATTTCTTTCAGTAAGCACCCCCATCATGGACTCGCAAGGCTGCAAAGTTGCCGGGCCAAGCAAGCCCATAGGGTGAGCTCATGAGCGAAGCGAATAACAATACCCCTCTACCTCCAGGACCAGGGGGGAGTCTCAAAAGGGACTCTCTTTATCTTTCGGGTTCTAATCGTCGTCGTCCTCATTTAAACTAGCACTAAAAAAAGCCGCGTGCACGGGTGCCGGGCAAGAACTATCCTCGCCCTTGATGGCTGCCCATATTACCTTATTGAATAAATCATCCGGAATGCTGTCTTCCTTTTTAAAATTGAACGTTTCGCTCAGCCTCGACATGGCTGTAATCTCGGTATTTTTCAAGTTCAGATCGATAATGTTGGGCAGGGCATTAAATGGCTAAACGAACACTAAAAAAAGCCGCATGCACAGGTGCCGGGCAAGAACTATCCTCGCCCTTGATTGCTGCCCATATTACCTTATTGAATAAATCATCCGGAACGCTGTCTTCCTTTTTAAAATTGAACGTTTCGCTCAGCCTCGACATGGCTGTTTCCTTGGTATTTTTCAGGTTCAGATCGATATTGTTGGGTAGTGCATTAAATGGCGGATGGTCGGCGGTCTTGTTAAAACAACGCCACATGGGTTCGGCAGAAGCATCGTATTGGCTCATTGGCGGTAAGCCCAAGATAAGTTCGATGGTACGCAGTGCTGACGACGTGGAATACATGGTATGATCGACATAACCCTGTTTTACAAATCCTCCGGCAATGTATGCAGTGGTGCGGTGCGCATCCACATGATCGGGACCATTTTGCGCATCGTCTTCCACGATAATGATCACGGTCTCGTTCCATATCGAAGAATGACTCAGATATTCCACAAACATTCCCACTGCCAGATCGTTATCTGCCGCATGAGCCTTCGGTGTTGTTCGCCCGACACTTAAGCCTTCGGTATGATCGTTCCCAAACCTCAAACTGTTAAACTGAGGAACTGCTCCTTTCGCCAGTAACTTTTCGAAATCAGCTTTCCACCAACCAAAACGAACGGTATCGCGGATCGACATATCCCAACCCACATATTCTTCACAAAAATGACCTTCCAATACCGGAATACTGGCTTCTTTACCGCCAATAAATTCTCCATAGCTTCGGTACGACACTCCGTATCGCTTACAGAAATCCCACAGAAAACCATTTTTATTATTCGCGATCTCACGTGCTCCTTCTCCAGGGTAAAACCCCCCTCTTCCACCATAACTCGATGGCCAGTTTTTTTCGAGATAATCAGTTGCGTAAGCTCCCATAGTCCAGTTATGACCGTCGGCGCTTACTTCACCATTCACATAGAAATTATCCAGCAACACAAACTGTTCAGCCAGGGCATGCTGGTTGGGCGTAACATCCCGGCCAAAAAGAACCAGACTTGAATCGCCATTCCCCTGAGGTAGATCCCCCAACACCTGATCGTAGGTCCGGTTTTCTTTTATCACGTAAAAAACATATTTGATCGGCGATTTCTCTCCCACGGTCATCGGCACAGGATTTCCTACTTCTCCTGGCGAAACCATCTCTGTTTCTTTGCTGTACGGTACATTTTCGTATACCGCACGTGAGTATATTCCCAGTTGCTCCTCATCAGGAGTTTCGACGGCTTGCAAAGTTCCGGTAAACAAGCCACCGATATATTGCACTTTGGCATTTTCAATGTCCTTGTGGCGCGCCACCCGTTCTTCTTTACTTTCCGGACTTGGTCCCAGGGGATTTGCCTTTGACGTAAGCCCTTTTCCGTTGGCGATAAATATGTTTTTCCCCACTACCCTGACTGAAGTTGGATACCAGCCGGTAGGTATAAAACCTTTGCTAAAACTGCTCCCCGGATCGCTGACATCAAAAACGGCCAGGCAATTGTTGTCGGCATTAGCGATGTAAAGCGTTTTTTCGTTCTCGCTTAAGGCCACACTGTTGGTGGTTGACCCGGATGGTGCATCGGGATAAAGGGCAGCATTCAGTACCTCGATTACTCTTTTTTGCTCGATGGAAATCACCGAAACCGAATTATCGTTGGCATTGGCAACAAAAAGAAATTTATCGTTTTTGGTTAAACAAAGATCATTGGGATTATCACCCACCGGAACTGCACCGGAAACTTCCTGTTTTTCCGTATCAAAAAGGATTACTTTATCGCCTCCCCAACAGGATATGTATAGTGTTTTCAGGTCATTCGACAAAAGACAGGTATACCCCTCGCCTCCCAGCGGAATCTGTTTTTGAATCTTTTTGTCCTTTAGTCCAACCACATACAACGAATTATTTTCCTTGGTTACAGCATAAATCAATTGACGATTATTGTCAACCGCAATACCTGCAACCGAAATCAGGTTTGGCCAGGGCTCCCCCAGTACAATGGTGTCGGCACCAATCAGCTTCTTATCCTTAATTTGATATTGAATGATCCAGTTATCGTTCCCTCCGGATGCATACAGCGATTTCTCATCTTTTGAAAAAGTTAGCCCGAACCAGCTTTTTCTGATCACTACCGAATCAAGTAGCTTGAATCCTTTACTGTCGAACAGTTGAATACTTTGCGTACTCTGTCCGTTGTTGGTAACTGCCAGCATTTTACCCGACGGCGAAACCGCGATATTCAAAGGCAGGTCGCCCAGCGGAAGTTGCTTCCCCACCGGAGTCAGGTCCCAGCCGTTGGGTAGCGAAACCCGGTTTTCCATGATTTCCTTCAACGACTGCGCATATCCGGTTGTTACTGTAGTTAAAAATACGAATGCGAGAATAATAAGAGAAAACACTCTCTGTCTAAGATTTTGCATGGATATTATGTTTAGTTGTTGTATTAGTAGTGGGCAATAAAAAATAGGCTTCTGAAGTATCTTCTATTATCAGGGTTTTTGAATTCCCGTTGTTTCTTGAAAAATTATATTTCCTGTGACATAATTTACAAATTCTCCTGCTGATACTAAATACTGCGGCTAAGATAATTGAAAGTTAGGTTTTCCCCTGCCGGTTCGGATGGCTGAAGTTATATAAAAGACTCACATAGATACTCCTGCCCGTGTTGTCCACTCCCGATCCATGGGTCCGGTATGCTTCGTTCATAGGATATTTTTAATGATTTTCAAATATCTCAGCGCTATTTATCATTATTAATTCGAATTAAGAGTTAAAATATTAGAAAAATATAGGCGGCTGCTATCCTTCCAAACACATGGACTAGCAAGCCGTTAGTTGAACGTACTCTGGATGCTCTTTGAATGTCTGTTTTTTCTATCAACCAGCTGAACAAGGCTTCAATAGGTTGCCGTACTCTTGATACCGCCGTTGAGAAGAGATCATTTGCAGCTTTGTCCATTTGCTTGATATTTTCAGGTTGGTTTCTGACACCCTTAACCGGGGTTAACATTGTTGAATTGCGGACACACTTGACAGTGTCAAAGAATTCGGTGTCATTGTAGATCTTGTCACCATAGAAAACCCTGTTATGGATGTTGCCCCAGTTGTGTTTGAAGGCATTCAAATCATTCTCAGAAGCAGGAGTGATCACAATGCTTTCAGGAAACGGCAAGCGATTTGGTCTCTGGTATGCCAGAGCATGAAGCTTTATCCCATGGTAGTACATGCTTTTGGTCGAACAATAACCCTTGTCCGTGATTTCTTTGGCCACAGCTCCTTTTCGTTTACCGGAGCAAGTAATTATGGGCATAGAATCCAACAAGCTGGTGTCAAAGTAGCAATCATCCGGGCAATAGTTGTTCATTATGGCATTTGCAATATGCTTAAGGGTCTCGCTTAAACGGTTTATACGCATATTGAAGGCTTCGTAGCTTGGGATCCTGGGGAACCAGGATAGCAGGTATTCCTTGGCAAAGAGGTGGATTTGCTTTAATTTTATCTTTTGCTCGGTGTGCATAACAAACAGGTAAATTGCCAGTACTTCCTGGTCAGTAAAATCTGGGTTGCAGTTGTTACTGAAGCGCTGGCATGTATGTTGAAGTTCTGATTCATATAGATCGCAGATATACAGGTATATGGCGATAAGCTTGTAGATTTTGTCCTTGGGGATCATGGTTACTGATATTTTGGTGAATAATCAATAACCTATTGATTCCCAAGGATTTAACCAAATTTTATGACATTAACATATTGACAATCAGCATGTTAGTTATCAACAATTATGTTATTTTCAACTCTTAATTCGCATTATTATTTTTCCCATACAGGTAGTAATACTACTAATATTGAAATACATTTAATGGGAGAATGCTATTTTAAATGGGCAACAACAATGTGCATTTTTTAGCAGATAGCGCAATAATCCTGAATGAAATATAGGATCGATTTGCTGACAAAAAAGTAATACTTTAAGTGACGCTTTGAATACCTGATAAACAAAGGAATTCAGGGTTAATACTTGCTGATAAAATGGTGAAATATCATAAAACTGCTGACAAATCCATACTTGATTATCAGCTACTTAGGTCTATTGGATAGTCCTACCCCCGCTACTACGAGAAGCCCGGTGTACGAAAGTGCACCGAGTTTTTTATTTCCCATGCGTCAAAAGCTTTCTTTTGTAAGAAATGGGGAATAATAAGGCCAATACAAGCGGAGCGAGTATGGGTTTCTGGTAGTAAAGCATCCCATCTGGACTCGCTCGGCCGAAGGCCGGGCAACACTACCCCCGCTACTACGAAGGACTCCTCATCGGAATTGATGTTGAGTCCTTTTTTTTATGTCCTGTTTTTCCTCTAAAAATGAACCCTTTACAGTGAATAACGCATTGACTTTTGTAGTTAGATATTGATATCCTGAGTCAGGCAGAAACTGTTCAGTTACATTAATCTAATTCGATCTACTGTCATTAAGGAGGAAAACGGTAAAATACCAGTTATTTACCGTTTGAATTCATGCCACTGATATATTTACCGTCAAAATCACAGCAAACGGTAAATACGCATATATATACCGTTTGCTACGGTTATTATAGTATATTTGTAAAAAAGAATAATATGCCTGAAATTTTATACCAGATTAATCCAGACAGAACAGTTCCCTGGAATGATCTTCCACCGTTACCAATTAAGAAAGAACTATATGAAACTGTAGACATATTGAAAAAGCTTGGAGATGCAAAGGCGTCATTAGCTAAACTTCAGGGAAGAAGTGTGGTTATTCCAAATCAGGCTTTACTAATTAATACAATTAGCTTGCAGGAGGCAAAACTGTCAAGTGAAATCGAGAATATCTTTACAACAGATGATGAACTTTATAAAGCGTATAGCGATCAAGATTCTGAATCAATCGGAGCTTCAAAAGAAGTACTTCGCTATAGAGAAGCGCTTTGGTCCGGATACAATTATTTGAAAGAGGGAGCGACATTTAGTCAGGAATATTTTACCAAAGTATTTCAAGAAATCAAACAAACAACGGATAAAATCCGCCCACCATTCATAGAAACCACAATTAAACAAGGCGGCACCGGACCTAATGCAGGGCAGATAATTTATACGCCTCCAAGAAGTAAAGGAATAATAGAGGAAAAACTTGAAAATTTAGTAAGCTTTATTAACGATGATGAGCACTTTGAAATCGACCATTTACTAAAAATGTCAATTGCACATTTTCAATTTGAAGCTATTCATCCGTTTCGTGATGGAAATGGTAGGACCGGAAGAGTATTTAACATTCATTATTTGACAGCTAAAGGTTTATTGGATTATCCAATACTGTTTTTAAGTCGGTATATTTTAGACCATAAGGATGATTATTATCATTGCTTACAAGGAGTGTCACAGAGAGGAAACTGGAAAGCATGGATATTATTTATGTTAAGAGCTGTTGAGCATACTTCAAACATAACTTTCCATAAAATAAATGAAATTGTTTCAGTAAAAGATTCTATTTTAAACCATGTGAAAACTGAAGGAAAGTTTTTAAACCCCGAGAGTCTGATCGAATTTATTTTTACTCAACCTTTTACCAAAGTAAATCATTTAGTTAATTCTGGTATGTATGCAGAGAAAACTGCTAGAAAATACCTGAATGATTTGTGTGATATGCAGGTTTTGGAGAAAAAGGTCCTGGAAGGGAAGCATTACTATTTAAACCTTGAATTATATAGGATATTATCGGAGTAAGACTGGTCAGGTTTTCAAAAATTTAGTGAGATAATCAACATGTAATACTTCATACCCTATCGGACTAAATCGGTGTTTTCTAGTGCACACTTTAACGCTTCATAGGGTGTTTTACCATCAAAGGCTCCATGTGGTCTGCTAAAGTTATAAAAATGCTCCCAGAGTTTAAGTTTTTCATTTAGATCGACATCATCAGTGTATGACAATAATTGATAAAATTCCTCCTGATCAGTTCGATGAGATCTTTCTACTTTACCATTGAGCTGAGGAGATCTCGGTTTAATGTATACATGTCTGATTTATCAAACAACAAGTATATGTAAATGCATATAATATAAAATAATACAGTTAGATTATATGCAAATGCGTATAATTACGTATATTTGATTCGTATTATATCTAAATGCATATAATGAAAAATTTGTCAGAATTTGTAAAAGAACGCCGGAAAGAAGCAAATCTTACCCAGGAAGAATTTGCTGAGCGAGCTGGAGTGGCACTTACAGTAGTCAGGAAAATTGAACAGGGAAAAACCAATATGAATCTTGATAAGGTGAATTTGGTTCTAAGAATGTTTGGACATGAATTAGCTCCTGTAAACAGTAAACAATTATCAGAATGAGAAGCGCGAAGATTTATTACAAAGAATCATTGGCAGGAAAACTGGTAGAAACTAATGAAGGTGAATATATTTTTCAATATGATGACCAATATATTGAGAATCAACCCACTGAGTTTATCACTTTTAGTATGCCGGTTTCCAACAAACCTTACATGGAAAAAAGATTGTTTCCCTTCTTTGAAGGGCTCATTCCTGAAGGTTGGTTATTGGATATCGCTGCCAAAGGATGGAAGATTAATCCAAATGATCGAATGGGCCTACTAATGGCATGTTGTAAGAATTGCATTGGAGCAGTAAGCGTTGTACCCATATCAGAAGAAGATGAATAAGTGTCTTTATTGCTATAAACCATTAGAAAGAGAAGCTGATTTTCACGAGAAATGCAGTTTGGATTTTTTTGGATCAAAAAATGCACCTGAGTTGCCCTACTCGATAGATCAGATGGCTGAACTGGCCAGGAAGGTTGTTGAAAGAAGCATAGCCGTACCAGGTGTTCAGGCTAAATTGTCTATGTCTTTAATAAAAGAAACTCAAGCAACATCTAACAATAGATTAACAGTTGTTGGTGCTTTGGGAGGAGGCTATATCTTTAAGCCTCCATCTGATAAATATCCTGAGATGCCCCAAAATGAGCATCTGACTATGAGAATTGCTGAAGTATTTGGGATACGGGTAGTTCCTTCGAGCTTAATTCGATTGGCTTCCGGGGACTTATCATATATAAGCAGGAGAGTTGACAGAAAAGGAGAGGGTGAAAAGATTCATATGATTGATATGTTCCAGATCACTGATGCTTTTGATAAATACAAGAGTTCTATGGAGCGGGTTGGGAAGGCATTAAACAATTATTCTGACAACCCTCTATTGGATATACTTTTTTTCTTTGAGTTGGCTCTTTTTTGTTTTTTAACAGGCAACAATGATATGCATTTGAAAAAAATTTCAATGATAGAATCTGCATCAGGCTGGGTTCTGTCTCCTGCATATGA
Organism: uncultured Bacteroidota bacterium; assembly: GCA_963793455.1. Classification (GTDB taxonomy): domain Bacteria; phylum Bacteroidota; class Bacteroidia; order Bacteroidales. Next base: position 881,502 of record CAWCAK010000001.1, on the reverse strand, counting down.
TTTATTAAATGTGACTATTATTAATCCTGAAGATGACGAGGAACTTGCTTTGACAATGGAGGGAAAGAAGAAAAAAATCAGGCGTGAATATTTTGAAAGATTAGGTGAAGGATTAGGATTAACACCAAAACAATTAAGTGGTGTGTTTAATCGCTTCCATAAAAACAAAGCAAAAGCTATACAATGGATTAATACTTCATTTTTGACAGCTGATATGAAAGAGGCTTATGCGAGATTGCTTGAAGATCGGTATGCCAGAATATTTAGATAAATATTCAAGCAAATTTTGGATATCAAAAATGCTCATCACTAAATCGAGGTTAGATATTTAGCTGCGCTGAGCTGAAGGTTGGCTTCGCAGAGCTAAAGGTTCAATCGTATAGTCTACTACGAGAAGCCCGGTGTACGATAGTGCACCGGGTATATTATTTCCCATATGTCAAAAGCTTGCTTTTGTATGGGTTTGGGAATATATCAACCCATTCAAGATCACATTGCTGAATGGAATCCCTCATTTAAACCAGAATGATAATGATAAATAGAACAATTGCTGTAAATTATTGTTTATCAAGCAGGTTCGACTAAATGCTATTCTAAACTAGATAGTGAATCCAAAATCCGGATTTATAATTCCGTACCTCCTTCTTTTAATTCAGAACGGCCAGGCCGTCCCAATGCATCACCTTAACATCACATTCAAACACACTAAAAAAATAGATAAATGAAAGCAATTGTATGCACAAAGTACGGAGCACCTGATTTCCTTCAAATGAAAGAAGTTGAGAAGCCAACACCAAAGGATAATGAAATCTTGATAAAAATTCATGCCAGTTCCGTAAGCTCTGGGGATTCAAGAATGAGAAGAGCCGATCCGTTTATCATTCGATTAATATTCGGATTCAAAAGACCAAGAAACCCGATTTTAGGAGTGGTTGTCGCAGGGGAAATCGAGGCCATTGGAAAAACTGTATCCAAGTTTAGTATTGGGGATCAGGTTTTTGGATCAAGTGGAATGCACTTTGGTGCCCATGCAGAATACGTATCTGTGCCGGAGGATGCTGTTTTGGCTTTGAAACCTAGCAACATGACCTATAAAGAAGCTGCATCTATTCCCTTTGGTGCCACTGCATCCATCCATTTTCTTCGAATAGCAAACATTCAACAAGGTCAGAAAGTACTTATTTATGGAGCATCGGGTGCACTAGGTACCATGGCAGTTCAACTGGCAAAGAACTATGGCGCCGAGATTACCGCGGTATGCAGCACAGCCAACGTTGAATTGATGAAGTCTTTGGGAGCTGATCATGTTATTGATTATACCCAGGAAGATTTCACCAGGAACGGGAAGAAATATGATGTTGTATTTGATACCATAGGCAAAAGTTCTCTCAGGAAAGCACTGAAATCATTGAGTGACAATGGACATCTCTTGTTGGCCAGTGCCGGGATTGGTACTATGATAGGAGGATCTATCAAATCCATTTTTATCAAGAAGAAAATTGTATCCGGAGTAATCAAGGAAACGGTAAAAGACATGAATTTCTTCAAGCAGTTAATTGAAAAAGGAAGCCTGAAAGCGGTGATTGACAGAATCTATCCCTTAGAACAAATCGTAGAAGCCCATGCCTATGTGGATAAGGGACATAAAAAAGGAAATGTGATCATCGCTATTAATTAACTCAAGTTGCTATTTATATTAATGTTCTTGAAATGGCGTATCCAAAAATGAAGATTACCACTTTCAATATACAGCAGATCATGGGGCCTGGTATGTTCGAATTGCTGACAAAATGACGAAATATCATAAAACAGCTGACAAATCCATACTTGATTATCAGCTACTTAGGGTCTGCTGAAAAAGTCAGTTAACCAATTTGATTTTTACATATTTTGGTTCCCGTAGATGGCGATTTATCTCAGCCATTCCTGAGAGTTCCATTAGCACTCTATCCAGCCAGGTCAAAATAGAGCCAAAAAAGTGATGAGCCTCATAGTGGATGAGGTTCATCACGAAGAAGATGCATGCGATCCAGCTTTCTGAGGTATCCTTCAGTCTTGCACGGATTTGATTCAGGTTATATCCATTCTTTCCCTGTCCGAACTTGCCTTCAATGTGATTTCTTTCCGCTGCTTCCTGTCGTTTCTTCCTTTTTTGATAATAGCTCTGTTTCGTTTTCACCGGTTTCCGGCCCAACGGGGGAGCCGTGATCCTGATTCCCCTTTGTTTTAACCACATTCTGTTCTCCCGGGTGGCATAGATTTTATCCACCTGGACCAGTTCAGGGTAATGGCCATGTAATTCTTTGTATGCCTCCACCTGTTTGATTAAATCCCCGGCTTCATGGTAAGCATCCCAGCTCAAGGTGTCTATCCTGGCAAAGCCATCATCCAGACTTACACCGAGCTTGGCACCAAACTCAACCTGAGATTTAAGCTTTCCCCTGGGTATGGGGCGTACATGAGGCTGATAGATGCTGACTATCCGGTCCGAACAGCTGTGAGTATCCGTATTATACATATACTTCTGCTGATCATAGGAAGTGCGGATGATCCAGAACAATCGCTGCTGAGCCTGAGACAAAGGGAACCGGTCGCCTCGCTCTTCAAATTCATCGAGCATGCGATCTACGTGCTTAATATTCCGGTTCACACATTCCAGCAGCTTTCGGGTCATCTTCCGGTGGGTACCCTTGGATTTCGTCTTTTTCTTTGAGTAGTCCAGATAGGCACGATCAATGGTACGTCGGTAAGTCCTGGGGTTGACTCCCTGTTTGCCATCCAACTCATAGAGCTCATCAATCATCTTCTCACATTTCTTCCTGCTCTCATTAAGGATCCCATTATCTGTTGGATAGGCAATGTCCTGATCTGCTACTGTTGCGTCGGCCTGAAGCTTGCCCTTATTCTTAGGCTCTTCTCCGTCATCCTTCTTATTCTTCTTGTTGTGACGTTGATCTTTTTCACCTTTCACCGTACGGATCAGATCAGCATTCAAAGTATCGAATGTTTTGCGGCCAACCCGCTTGCGGATCTCCACAAACAATGTTGGGTCAAAAACAGGATCGACTGTAAATTCCTTCAAGCCCACAAAATATTGCATATAGATATTTTCCTGGATAGCCAATATAACTCCACGATCATCTAACTTCTCCAAATGCTTGATAATCATGGCGCCCAAAACAATACGAGGGTCAATTGCCGGTCGACCTTGCTTGGTATCCATCATCGACATATAGGCTGAAGCAAACTCATCCCAGGGAACAACCTTGCTTAATTTCACCCACCGGTTATCAGCTGATAGCTTCTTTTGGAAAGGGGTCTTAAATTCTTCGATGGTCAACTGTTTCTCTGAGATATAACGTACCATAATGCAAGCTTTTTGAGAGCAATCTATGTTTTTACTTGCATTTTGCACTATTTAAATCATTTAAGATATCATCTTATTGAATTGATTATCAACATTATGTGCATATATTTTGACTTTTTCAGCAGACCCTACTTAGGCCTATTGGATAGTCCTACCCCCGCTACTAGAGAAAGCCTTCTGAACAGAGTTCGGAGGGCTTTTTGTTTTCAGGACCGTCAAGAATCATTTGAAAATGAATGCTTGACGGAGAAAAGGGCATTGACTTTTGAAGTTAGATCTTGTATTCTTGCAGGCTTCTCCAGGAAATGAAATTTCCATTTGATGTTTTCAAATTGGTTTCTCCACCATAGATGATATTCAGGTTTTCCGATTCTTCACCAGATATTTTCTGCCAGTATTTAAGATTTCCAAAGAAACTGTCGTGCATGGTCATCCCTGATTTTATCTCATATGGAATTGGGCCATCCGGATTGTCTATTATTAAGTCAATTTCCTGTTTTGTTTTATTCTGCCAGTAGTAGAACCTGTGATTTTCTCCCCTGTGTAACCTGGCCTTCACTAATTCTGTAATGATCAGATTTTCGAAGAGTGCGCCTTTTGAATAATATGTTTTTACCTGCTCAGCAGAATTAATTCCGAGAAGGGAGCAAACCAGCCCTGTATCATAGAAATATAGTTTTGGAGATTTTGTGATTCTTTTGTTGAAGTTCTTGTAGTAAGGCTGCAAATAATAGATAATATAACTAGCTTCGAGGATTGACAACCAGGATTTCGCAGTATTTGGCGATATGCCAGCATCCACAGCAAGCGAATTCAGGTTAAGAATCTGACCCGCCCTTCCGGCACATAAATGAAGAAAATTTGTGAAACTGTTCAGGTTTTCAATGTTTTTTATCTGTCGAACATCCCTTTCAATGTAGGTGCTGATATAGGAAGGGTAGAAATAATCGGATTCAATCTTTCTGTCGTACAATCCGGGATAGAATCCTTTGTATATGCCCTCCTCATAATTATCGAACACAATATTTTCAGCTTGTAGTTCGGACATGCCAAATGGAAGCAATTTTAAAACTGCAGCTCTTCCGGCCAGGCTTTGAGTAATATTCTGAAGCAATAAAAAATTCTGTGAACCCGAAAGGACGAAATGAGCCCCCTTATTACTATCTACGATGCCCTGGATATAAGAGAATAATTCAGGTGCACGTTGTACTTCGTCGAGAACTGCGCCCTGAGGAAAGTTATTTAGAAAACCACGGGGATCGCTGATTGCACTTTTCCTGATATCAATATCTTCTAAGCTGACATAGGGGATGTCGGTATATATCGATTTTAGTAAAGTGGTTTTGCCACTCTGCCTCGGTCCTGTAAGTGTTATTACTGGAAATTGATCCCTGAGCTTGATGATGAAAGATGCTATTTCTCTATTTATCATGTTCAAATATACTGATTTATTGGACAAATATTCATTTGCAATGCATATATGTCCAAATAATATCGATCCATCAGAGTTGGGTTTTGTCCATATCTCACAGAAAAACTGCAATTTCTGTTGCATCCTTCACCAATCCCAGGTTAGTTATTTAGCTTCGCCGAGCTAAAGGTTCAAACCTCTTGTCTACTACGAAGGACTCCTCATCAGAATTGATGGGGAGTTTCTATTTATACCCTCCGACTCCTTACAAATTGTGACTTTGCGAGGAACAAGGAGTTAACCTTGGAGGCTAGAGATTACAATATCTGATTCCTGCAATAATTCCTTGACTTGATCAACATATAGTCTCAGTAGAGGGAAACCTGTTATCAACCATTAGCCGGGAAACTCAAGGTCACCACTGTTTTCTCGCCCTGAACCGACTCGAGCAGGATGGAACCCCCGTGGTTGTTCATGATCTGACGGACCAGACTCAGACCGATTCCCGATCCCTCCTCCTTGGTGGAAAAGAAAGGTACAAATACCTGATCTGTCATATTCTCCGGGATCCCACTACCATTGTCCTCCACCTGCAGCTCTACCCTTCCCTCGGATTTCTGAACTGAGATAGCCACTAACCGGTCCAGCTGCCTGCCTGTCAATGCATCGAAGGAATTTTTCAGCAGGTTCAGCATAATCATCTCAAACTGCTGTTTATCGGCGTCAATGCTGGCCCCTGGCTCTTCGCATTTCATGGAAATCCGGATACCCTTTTCACTGGCCTCTCCCTCAACGAGCAGCTGGATCCCTGTCAGGGTATCCTCCACATTGAGCTTTTCTTTTTTTGGTGGGGGCAGGAGAGACAGACGGCGGTATTCTTCGGTGAAGTTCACTAATCCTTCGCCGGTTTTTTCGATCACCTTCAGTCCTTCCAGGACCTTCCCCAGTTCCACATCTTTTTTTCCGGCCAACCTGTTCTGCATGGATTTGGTCAGTGAGAGCATAGGGGCCACTGCGTTCATGATCTCGTGGGTCAGAACCCGGATAATTTTCTGCCAGGAGTCTGATTCATTCTTATGCAGCTCCTCCTGGATATTATGCACCGAAAACAACCTGTAGTTGTCCTCGAAAACAGTCACTGCCTTTAACCGTATGGAGAAAAGCTGTTCCCCGCCGACCTTGTCCCGGGATCCCCTGCCCGGACCAATCCTGAACACCCCTGGGATACCAGGCTTCAGGCCACTGAGTGATCTCCACAATTTTTCATTGAGCGGTCTGATCTCGTCCATATGTGTAATATTGCAACCCGAAAGCAAGCTCCTGGCGGCCTCATTGATAAAAAGGAGCTCACCATTGTGACGAAAGCAAAAGAGCCCCATATCTGCAGAATTGATCACATGATTCAGGATCTGATTGTACTTTTCCTTCTCCAGCCTCCGGGCATTCATGCCCTGTTTTATGGTGTTGGAACGTTCCTTTAATCCCCTGAAAAGAATTCGACCGGTCCGGAACTGAATCTCCGGTATCTCTTCTTGTCCAATGGATTCAATAAACTGTTCCAGCACCCTGCTGAGGCGTAGAACGTACCTGGTAAGGAGCACTACCTGCAAAGTGATTACCACCGTGCAGGTAAGCAATGAAAAGATCCACTCGTTTTCCCTGGACTCAACAATCCAGACGAAAACGAAAGTGGTGATGATCAGCAATCCCACCCTCAATATAACATTCCAGAAAAAGATTCTACTTTCCATGAGCCTGTTTAATTCCGTAGTATTTCATCTTGTTGTAAAGCGTCGATCGTGCCACACCCAGTTCCCGGGCTACCCTGGACAGGTTGCCCCTGTTTCGCTGGATGGAATCCCGAATGGTTATCAGTTCAAGTTCAGAAAGCGTGGGTCTCCTGGTTTCGTTTCTGTCAGGAATCCCGGCAGCGCCCGGAAGAATATCCCCCGGTTCAATGCTTCGCCCTTCTGCCAGCAGTACCGCCCTCTCGATGCTGTGCTGTAATTGCCTCACATTCCCGGGCCACCTATTATTTTCAATCAGCTCCCGGGCCCTTGATGAGAATGAGAGCCCGGACTTTACATGTTTCCGGGTATACTTATCCAGGAAATGGTGCGCCAGGTCGAGGATGTCACTTCCCCTTTCTCTCAACGGAGGGGCCGTGATTTCAATGGTATTGATCCGGTAATATAGATCCTCCCTGAACCTCTTTTGGGCTATCAGTTCCCGCGGGTCCTGGTTGGTGGCACAGATCAGCCGGAAATCGGCAGGCAGGGGTTTGTTGGATCCAATCCGGTAGATTTCCCTGTTCTGCAAAACGTTCAATAGCTTTGCCTGCATCTCCGGCTGAAGATTCCCGATCTCATCCAGGAAAAGGGTGCCGCCCGATGCAATCTCTATCCTGCCGGGTTTATCAGAATTGGCATCAGTAAAGGCTCCTTTTGTATGCCCGAAAAGTTCACTCTCAAACAGCGTTTCGCTGATGGAACCCATATCCACATGCACAAACACCTCACCGGACCGGTCCGAGGTGTTATGGATTTCCCTGGCAATTAACTCCTTTCCGGTACCATTCTCACCAAGTATAAGCACATTTGAATCAGTAGCGGACACTTTTCTGATGGTGTTGTGCACCCTCTCCATTTCGGGTGATTTTCCATAAAGGCTGTCCTGGTTCGAATTAATGAACGAACTCAAATGATCCTGTTTCGATTTCAGTTGTTTCACCCTGGATCGGGATTCACCAAGCATAAGGCCGGCACGGACAGTAGCCAACAGTTTTTCATTATCCCAGGGTTTCGATATGAAATCTGTAGCTCCGCATTTTATGGCTTCGATGGCCAGGTCCACCTCGCTATACGCGGTAATCATTATAACCACCGAATCGGGATCCATGCACAGGATCCTCTTGAGCCACATAATCCCTTCCCTTCCATCCGTTACCCCCCGGGTAAAATTCATATCGATGATGATCACATCTGTATGATGGGTTTCCAGGATTCCTGGAATCAGGTCGGGTGATTTGATACATATCACCTTTTCGGCCATGGGCTCCAGGAGCTGATTTAATGCGGTAAGCACATTGGGATTGTCATCTATAACCAGTATAGCACCCTTCATTTGTCTTATTTTGATACATTTTTAACGCGATATTTATGTAAATGTACTAAATTGTCCTATTTTAAGTCAATATCCCAACAGATTATTATATCGTCAATAATATAATATGAATTAAATCAGTATATTAACGCTACTGGCATGGCAATTGAAATCTAGGAGAAAACCCCGATCTTATGAGCTTCTCTCATTTTAAAATGATATTGCGGATCATGTTTCAGAACCGGAGGTCAACGTTGATAAACTCCCTGGGGCTGGTACTGGGCCTCACCTCCTTTGTAATCATCTTCAGCTGGATCCGGACCGAGTATTCGGTGGATAAGTACCACGCCAACAAAAACCGTCTGTACCAGCTGGTGATTCAGTTCCCCGATGGATTACTTGATGCGAACACACCCTATGCACTTGCCCCTGCCATGAAAGGTGTATTTCCCGAGGTGGAGAATTACAGCCGCCTGGTCAAGCTCGAATCCCAGGTGAATTCCTCCTTTGACTTCTTCCCGGAAAATCCTGACAATGATCCTGTCTATGAAGCCAATGTGGCACGTGTGGATACCGGATTCTTCGGGATGTTCACAGTGTCCAGCCTGAATGGTAATGTGGAGCGAGGCATTGAGCGACCCGACGGTGTGCTGCTCAGCAGGGAACTGGCCGAAAAATATTTCGGCGATACCAACCCGGTAGGCAGGCAGATCCTGATGAATGGTGATCAGTTGCTGGAAGTCACCGGGGTGGTGGATGTTCCAGACAATTCCCAGTTTAATTTTGACCTCTTCCTCCCGACAGGCCGGGAACTGCTGGATAGCTGGAACTGGCGCGATCCTTCCTTTATCATGCTGAAAAAGGGAACTGACAGGGTGGCCTTTGAAGAGAAGATTGTCCGCTTTCTGAATCAGACCATTCCACATCCGCTGCCCGGAGAATTTTCCCTGCAAATTATTCCCATCGGAAAATCAAACCTGGTTTTCGGCAAAAGAAAAGAGTTTCTGCTCTTTTCGGGCATAGCTATCCTGATCCTCATCATCGTGGCCATCAACTATATGAACCTATCCACAGCAAACTATACTCGGAGAATCAGGGAGATGGGAGTGCGGAAGATCCATGGGGCCACACCGAAGTTACTCCGGAACCAGCTGATTGCAGAGACCCTGATCCAGACCCTGGTGGCCATGTTCTTCGCCCTTTTCCTGGCCGAGTTGCTTCTCCCCAAATTAAACATGCTGTTTAATGATACTGTAAGCATTGGGTACCGCACCCATCCGGTCATCATTCCCGGTTTCATACTGCTGGTACTACTGATCAGCATGTTGTCGGTGGCCTACCCTGTTTTTGTATTTACCCGCGGAAACCCTACCTCCATCCTGCGAGACTCATTTGTCAAAGGCCAGGGAAGGTCCAATATGCTGCTGATTACCACCATTTTCCAGTTCACCATCTCTGTTACCCTGCTAATCTCCACCCTGGTGGTAATCAGACAGGTACGCTTTGCCAGGGAAACTCCCCCCGGAGTAAACATAGAGCACGTGATTAAAATTCAGATAAATCCTCAGGTTGCTCAAAAATTGTTTGCATTCTTTGATGAACTGGAAACCCATCCCGGCATCCTGGAAACCACGGCGGGCCAGTCGAATCCAGTGAATGAACCCAACAAAACCAATATTGACTGGCCCATGCGCAAACCGGAAACCAACCCCCTGGTCAGGTTCTCCCTCTGTCTACCCGATTACCCGGCTTTTTTCGGACACGAGATCATCCTGGGACGGCCCTTCAGGGATCAAAATCTTTCAGATGAAAAAAATTACCTTGTCAACGAAGCGGCCTGCCAACTGTTGGAAAAAGAAAATCCGGTAGGTGATAAAATTACCATGTGGGGAAACGAAGGAGAAATCGTGGGAGTATTCCGGAATTACCACCACATATCGGTTCACACCGAAATCATGCCCCATATTGTTGCCATTAACACGTCCTTTTACCGGCACCTCAGATACATGTTCATCAGGCTCAGCCCGGATAAGCAGAAAGAGAGCATCGAGTTTATCAGTCACACTTTCAAAGAGTTTGCCGGGGGGTTCCCCTTTACCTATGAATTCCTGAGCGACGAAACTGACCAGATGTATGCCAAAGACATCCGACTGGCAAAGATCCTGGGATCATTCGCTCTGCTGGCCATGCTGATCTCCTGCCTGGGTATATACGGGCTCGCTCAGTTCTCGGTGGAGAGGAAGATAAGAGACCTTACCATCAGAAGGGTGTTTGGTGCCTCGTTCAATAAAATCATTCAACTTGCCCATGCGGACATGTTGCGCCGGATCGGATTATCGCTTGTTATCGCCATTCCCGCTTCCTATTTTCTGCTGGAACGATGGCTCCGTTCCTTTGCCTACCGGACCGACCTCTCCTGGTGGCTTTTTTTCCTGGGTGGATTGATCGGGATCAGTATTACCGTAACAGCCACCATGATCGGAATCTGGCGCTCACTTCAGCAGAAACCCACCGAGGTGCTGAAACAGGTTTGATTTGAGACCATAAAATAAATAGTATCTTGAACCATGAACTTCACGCTTACCTTTTATGATTCATGTTTGTATATTTCCCATCCGAGGTAATTCATAGTGACTTCTTCAATAATATCTGCAACATGCTGACGTCCCATCCCAACATGGTGTTCGAATCCATTCTTACAAATGAACTTTAGCAGTTTTTGTAAATTTTCAATTTGACATACGGCAATACCACCATCCATTCCGTAAGGGTCATCTGTGAATTCACCCTCTCCTACATATCCTTTGATAATTCCGTTTGTGTCGTCAGTAGATATCCGAAAATACGTAAAAGGTCCTGCAGCGACCTTACCCTTTATAGCTCCGAAGCAATTTTCTTCACCAAGCGATGCTCCAAGGATATCAAGACTTGAGATTTCAATTGGATTTTGAACGAAGCTTTTCGGATAGTTACTGCAATGCGTGCAAACACACTTGTTTGGGTCATCTGCGTAATTATTATTCCAGTCAAGTAATGCCGACGGTTCCTGCGTTGCCAGCGAAATAGCATACATGGCAATTGCACCGCAGACGTCAACTTCGCAAGCGCTAGGTAAAAGTTTTTCCCCCAGCATGCTCATGGTTAGACAGGTGGCGCAACCGTAATTTTCTTGAATCGACGTCCAGCATTGGAACGATGCTGCATTTATGTCATTGTCAATAATCCAACGTTCGGCGGCAATGCCAAACTTTGCCTGACGAATTATGTTTTCGGAAGGAATATGCTTTGGTATTGTTCCATATGCATTTATTTCTTCTAGTTTTTTCTTTAGTGCCGCTTCATTGGCATCAACTTTTTCGGCGGCACCGAGTATTTCGCTCATATCAACGGGGACAACAGTAATTCCAGACTGTTGCAACAGCTTTTCACTAAAGCGCATGGTTTGAAAGGCTGCTGGACGTGCACCTATAGCACCAATTCTGGCAGAACTCAGCCCTTTGGTCACCCTGCATATTTTCGCAAATCTTGCCAGATCTGTCTTAAATATATCGCTGTCTATTTTACAGGTATGTAAACTAGTATCTGTAAAGGGAATATTGTACTGATAAAGATTATTGCATACCGAAATTTTTCCGCAGAATGCATCCCGTCGCTGATTGATGCCAACTTTATCATTTTCATCATCACAAGCCTGAACCAGGACAGGTACATTCAGGTTAGCTTTTTTGATGGCATTTACAATACCCAATTCATCCCCAAAGTTTGGAAGGGATACAATGATCCCATCAATTTCCATTCTTTTCTCAATAAATAGGTCAGCTACTTTCCAGGCATCCTCAAGGGTTTCGACAGCGCCAGTTGGAGTTGCTGATTCATCCAGGATTACGTAATCGTATCCAGACTTTTCCAGTAAGGTAATTAGATCTTTCCGACCTTCCTGAGCCAGTTTGCTGTTGAAAAAGCCGCGTGTTCCGATAATGAGGCCAAATGTAATTTTCGATTTCATAGTTGATGTTATTTTGTTAGGTTTTACGATTCTTTTAGTCGCTTGCCTTCTCAGGCGGATATATCTTTTCCGGCGGATTACGACGTTTGGGTCTCTCAATCATTTCAATTGTTGTCCCCAACAGATCTTCTGTATCGAGATAGGCATAGTGTCCGTCATCATCAGGACCAAAGCCAGCACCATCCTGGGTCATGGCAATTCCGCACTCTTTGGCATTTTTGAGTGATTCCTGCATATTGTCTGTTAGAACTCCAAGGTGATGTACGCCGTAACCGTGGTTCTCGATAAATTCGGTGTAAACTGTATCTCCCTCCAGTGGCTCAATTAACTCAATGCGCATGTTTCCAATGTAGGATAATGCTACTTTCATTTTGTAATCGTAGGGTTTCCCATTTCTGGTCATTCTTTTCACCAGTGGCTTGCCATAGGTGTAGTGATGCCAGGGACCGACACCAAATTTTGTCCAATAGGTTTCAACGGCCTTATCTATGTCGGGAACCAAAATGCATAATTGCGCGATATCCTGTAATGGAAATATTTTGTTTTCTGTTTCTTTCATTATTTCAATTTTTAATAATTATGATTTCCTGGTTCCTGATACTTTTAAACCACCATGCCACAGCATACACATCATTTATCTTAACCATGATAACATCAACAGGCTGACCTTTTGCCAGATAAACCATCAAATAACGCCCGTTTTCACTAACAGAGAGGTGTTTGTTTGGACCGGGACCCTTGATAGAACTACAGGAAATAATCAACGACATCGTTATTAATACAAAGCATTTCTTCATAAAAGTTCCTTTTATGGTTTAAATACTACTTTTCTTGCTTTCCCTTCAAAAGCAAGTTTTGCTCCCTGGTTAAAATTTTCCAGGGGCATCACATGTGAAATAAATTGCTCAGCAGATATTTTTCCGCTGGCAATCAAGTCAAGAGCGATCCTGTTGTGCCTGGGGGAAAATATTGTTGTTCCAATAAGATGTAAAGCATTGTAATGAACTGTGTTCATATTTACTTCCGGACAGGCATTGTCTTCTGGTAACCCTCCGAATAAAAGAATGCGACCACCTTTTTTTGCCATTTCAACAGCCTGAACCTGGGTATGAGGAACCGGATTGGCTGTTATCACCACATCAGCACCATAATTTTTGGTAATCCGCCGCACTTCGTCCACCAGATCATGCTCCACCGAATTGATTAAGTGCTCCACCGGATATTGTTCCATTAATGTAAGCCGTTCAGTCGATATATCGGCTACAATAATTACTGATGCACCTCTTGCTTTTGCCAGTTCAACATGAAAGGTACCTATAGGTCCTGCTCCAATAATTACCACCACATCACCCAGGGTCACCTTACCCGCTTCCTGTGCGTTGACACAAGAGGAAAGAGGTTCCACCAATGTGGCATGGACGGGATTCATTTTATCCGAAACTTTCTGAATAGTTCCCTGCTCTACAGCTTCTTTGGGTATGGCCAGGTATTCAGCAAAACCACCTTCCCAGTGTTGGCCAATTTCTTTATAATCGTTGCAAAGCTCATACTGTCCTGACTGACAGAATAGGCAGGTTCCACAAAAGACAAGGGGGGAAATAGCAAGCCTATCACCCGGTTTGAAACCACTCTGACAATTGCTGTGAATCTCAACAACTTCCCCACTGACCTCATGTCCAATTGTGAATGGCAGTTTCACCCGGTGATGACCTGAGCGCAGTGTACGTAAATCGGATCCGCAAAGTCCGCATGCAAGAACTTTCACGAGCATGCCAGAATCAGGACATTTTGGAACGGGTTTATTATAAACACCATAATCATTTGGAGCGTTGATTACTACTGCTTTCATAGATTGATGGAAATATTGCGTTTTGTTCTTCACGTAACTTGTATATTAGCGTCGATTGGTCGGGCTCACAGTTCAAATAGGTGAGCGGTTCACCTTTGGGGATATCTTTTGAGATCTTTCCGTTTTCAGCGATACCTATTGGTAATAGTTTTTCAGTGCACGCCTGCTTATAAGTATATATTCTACCATACATTTCTTCGCTACCAATGCCTTTTAGGGTTTCACCTGCCTTAAGGTCACGTTTTGCAATGGCTACAACCTCTGAATTCATATTTTCCGCAACAACCGTTACTTCGTTAAGCAATACTGCTTCTGCAATAGATTGCGGAGTTTCCAGATCGCAGAGGTGATATGGTCTGAAAAGCAGATAATAAGGGCCATCAGCATGGGTAATGAACTTCATATCTTTTCGAATACGTGTATCTCCCGAATAGACGATTACAAATACACCGGGAGCAATTCTACCTGTACTAAAATCAACGGTTCCTCTGCTTGAAAAGATTCCTCCGTCTGCTTTTGGTTTGTAAACATTCAATAATTCATCCAACTCCACTTCAGGTCCATGCATTCCGGGAGTGTCGGGCAATAAGCCTGTGGCATTTGAAACGGCGGCCATTTCAACCATTGTTTTTGTACCATCCTTAAAAGAGGCTAAAATTTTTGGATTCATGTCTTTACCCAGTGCCTCCTCGAGACAGGATTCCGGGGTTGCGTTAAAATCCATTGGATTGTTTTTACCCTTGCCTATACATACAATCTCAAAGCCCATCAATACAGCTTGTTCATAGAGCATTTTGCATACTCCAGGTTCATCTCCCGACGCCACTGTGTATAGTGCTTTGTTTTTTCTGGCCTTTTGGTTAAGAAGTGCACCAATAGTAATATCCGTTTCCACATTGAGCATAATCACTGGCTTTCTCCTTTCTATGGATGCCAGTGCGATGGATGCGCCGACATCTGGGAAACCCGTGGCTTCCACATTGGCTTCAATGGATTCCAGATCGGTCATGATCATGGCATCGGCTGTGACCACGCGCTTGCCTTTTCTGAGCGCATCGTTGGCCTCACCTATCGTAGTGACTTCTTTGATCTGATCCCGGTCAACACCCTTATCAAGCAGTGTTTTAATTGCCCGTTCAGGATCAATATCAGCAAGAGCATTCACCTGCATTCCATTGATATTATTGATGGTGTGAGCAAGTCCAGAGCCCATTTGCCCACATCCGATAATGCCTACGCTAACCGGTTTGCCTGTTTGGTTTCTTATGGAGAGTTTTCTCAGTAGTTCCATGCTTTTTCGTATGATTGATTGTTTTATGATTCATGTTTTGTTCGCAAGCCAGCCAGAGTTTTGAAATCTTCTTTAAGGTGCACATAGAGATCTTTATAAAGGGCAAAGTAGTCCATGTATTTGGCATGTTCGCTGTCATCAGGTTCCATAGGATCAATATATTCAGTCCATTGTTTGGCAACACTGAAGTCCTTAAAAACCCCGGTTGCTACACCTGCAAGTATTGCATCACCGTATGGTGCACCGGTACGTCGTTTTACCAAAACAGTTGGCACGTTGAAAATATTGGTAATGATTTGACGCCATAACATACTTTTTGCACCTCCTTCATTTAAGACAATATGCGGGCTGATCCTTTTACCCGATTCTTTGATAATCCGGAAGGAGTCGTATAGCGCAAATCCCACTGCTTCCATCATTGAACGTACAACATGACCACGCGTGTGGTGAAGTGATAGTCCGAAAATAGTCCCCCTGGCATGGACATCCCAGATAGGCGTTCGTTCTCCCATCATGAATGGGAGGGTCAGCAGACCTTCGCAACCCGATGGAATTTTTTCTGCTTCTCTGTTGATCAGCTCAAACGTATCATGATGAAATGCATCCTGGGCTTCCATTTCCATTTTGTAGAAATTATCCCTCATATAGCGTATCAGTTGTCCTCCGGTCGTTGTGGTGGGAACAATGATGTAGGTATCTTCTGAGTTCGTTGTGTAAGCAAAATTGATCATGCTGTCCGGGAAGTCAGTATCCTTGGTAATGATTCCAAAATTTCCACAAGTACCAAGATTCATTTGCAGGTCTCCTTCTTCCACTGCACCGGCTCCAACCCATCCTGCATTGCAATCTACCTGACCGGCTGCTACGGGTGTGCCTTCGGGAAGTCCCGTTAATTCAGCAGCCTTACTGCTTACTGTGCCAATAATATCTTCACACTTGTATAGTTCAGGAAAAAGATCGGGGCTGATTCCGATTTTTTCAAGAATACCGTTGTTGAAAGTCCGATTAAGTAAATCATAGGCTACACCATAAAATGCTGCTCCTGAATAATGTCCCGATGTTTTTCCGGTTAGTTTGGCATTGATAAAGCCATCAATAGTAAGTGCCTTGTGAATTTTATGATAGGTTTCAGGTCGATTCTCTTTTTCCCACATTAAGTTGGTTATGATTGGGTGATCTTCAAGTTTATTTTTAGAAATTTCAAAAATTGTTTGCTCTCCAATATGGTCTTTTAGCCATGAAACCTGCTTTGTGGCGCGCTTGTCCATGAGGTTGTAGGCATTTTGCAAAGGATTTAGGTCTTTATCGATAAGCACCAGGGAAGGGAGTGCAGAAGAAACCGCAATGCCATTGATTGCACGGGCATCAATACCGCCTTCTTTTATGGCATGCCGTAATAACCTGCAAGCAGCCTCCCAATACCTATTGGCATTATGTTCACTCCATCCCGGATGGGGGGTGAGGATCGGATACTCCTCAAATGAATACGACAATTCATCCCCCTGGTCATTTATAATGGATACTTTAGCCCCACCCGTTCCAAAGTCAAGTCCAACCAGTAATTTTTGCATGTTAGTTAGTTTATTGGTTAAGTAAGTTTTTTGCTGTATGTGAGTCCGTAATTAGTACGTTTATCAGTTTTCCTTTTAGAGCAGCTTTTATGGTTGTGAGTTTAGACTCTCCACCGGCAATACCAATGATGCGTGGAATGCTGGCAAGCTCATTGGCATTTAATCCCACCACCCGTTCTTGAATTTCAGTTCTAAGGATATTTCCTTCTTTGTCAAAAAACTGAAGTGAAACGTCTCCAACTGCACCCAATTTTTTTAGTCTTTCAATGTCGGATCCAGTTAAAATAGAATCCGTTTTCTGAAGGATCGAGTTTTCTGAGAATTGCCCGAGCCCAACAATACATACATCTGATTTACGGGCCAGATCTAAGGTGGACCTGATAATGGGTTCCTTGATTAATGCATTGCGTAACTCCTTGCTCTGGACAATTCCTGGAGAATTTAACATCCAGGGTTTAGCACACATTTTATTGGCCAGTTGTCGGGTCAGTTCTGTTCCGCTTATTTCATAGGAAGGACTACCCAGACCACCGATCATTTGTATAATTTGAATGAATGGATTATTGGTTACGGGTAGATTTTCCGTAAACTTCATTAATGTTTCTCCCCATGAAATACTTACCTTCTCGTTACCTTGCAAATTGCGAAGAAAATAATCAGCTGCTGCTGTACCAATAGCCTGTATGGTATTTTGGTACGTATTATCTTCAGGTGTTACAACTACTACTTCATTTAAACCATACTTTTGCTCAATAAGTCGTTCATATTCCAGATTGGGATCGTCTGGCTCATAAATCTTTATTTCTACAATTTTCTCGTTCAGTGCTTTTTGGAGTAGTCTGGAAACCATAATCCTTGAAATACCAAATTGCTTCGCAATGCTTTGCTGAGTTTGGTTTTTTTCGTAATACTCTTTTGCAATCTTGTAGATTAAGTTTTTACGTTTTTCCATAAGCGATCAAATGTACATGTGTGATCAAATGTACATATTAAGATAAAAAAATGCAAAAATCGGAAGGAATTGTTATAATAACATACTATTATAAACCTAAGGATGTAGATTTTGTCTCTGAAATACACGAAATAGGAAGGAAAGAGCTATCCTCACTTTCACAAGCTATCTGCTATTCTTGAGTTCCCGTACGATGTTTGTTCTTCTGATTAATTATTTGTACGTCCCATAAATCCAACCCCTCTCACCAAATCCCCCAACAAATCGAAGTTTGATATTTCATTCATTCCCGCTACTACCAGAAGAGCGGCGCGAGTAAGGGTTTCTGGTAGTAAAGCACCCCAAAATAGTACTCGCGAGCGCAGTGAGCAACACTACCCCCACTACTAGAGGAAGCGATATACCCTTGTAAATTAATTGATTGCAAGGGTTTTCGTGTATTAGGTGCGGTGGAAGGTGCGGTATTTATTACTGAAAAAGCTATGTGCCCTAACAAAGAATACGTCATTGCCAAACACTACTTTCACCGAAAGGCAATCCATGAGTATTATCTACCCTCCTGCTTTAATTTGGAGATTCCAATAACTTAAGACTAGTAGATGCTGTTATCAGTACTTTATCTGCCACATGGGTGAAATTCCTTCAACTTCTAGGAAATCCATTTTCTCCCCAAATTGCATCTTTAAATTCTCAACAAGTTCCTTAGATGCATGAGTAACATAAATATCTGAATATTCTGTATCAAGAAGCATCTTTTCTACATTTCTAATATCGGGAGAGGCTCTGAGAATATCAATATTCTCTGATTGGCATTCATTCAACATAACCATACCCCCCTCCACGTCTCGCCCAGGCGGAAAATTTGAATAATCAGTTATTAATAACGGGTACCTTGCATTTGAGAATAACTGTGCATCCTTAATTTGAGCAGACCAATTACCGGCATCGAAACATCTAACATTTGATATAAGAAAAATGGAAATAAAGCCAATGATAACCAAACCAATATAAATACCAGCATAAATAAGTTTTCCCTGTGTGATTTTTTTATTTATTAAATACACTACAAATAATAATATTACGATAAAATTAGTTGCTTGATACCTGGATAATAATGACATTCCTGTATTTCTAACTATATCAGATATTAAAAAAAACAAGAGATATGGTAAAAAGATGAGTACAAGAAAATATGCAACTTTACGGGGTGCTTCTTTAATTGTATAAATAATTGAAGACAATATGAGAATAAGGATAATTACAGGCGCTACCAGCTGAATGTAGTTTTCTTTGAAATCAAATTCTAATATTCTAAATAAAAATTGTACTTGGTCACTGTGCCACATAAATATAGTAGTAAATCCACTGCATTGATATAGTAACAATGTTATAAAATTTTGATCCCTATCAAGGATACTATGCCATGACAGGGAGGTGGTAATTTCTGCACTATTATTGATTAATGAGATGATCCATGGTAAATATGCTGAAAGAATAATGATCAAATTGACGCTAAAAGTGATTCGAATCTCCTTTTTAAAGAATATGATGTAAAGAAAGTGCCCGAAAATGATCAGGCCAGACAAAACAGATGCGTACAAAGTCAGTATTCCTACTAATGAATATCCTATCCACCATTTTAGTTTTTTATGTTTAATTGCCTGTAGAAAAAGATAATGAAGGAAAACAATTAAGAATACCAATAAAGTATTATACCGGGCTTCATGAACATAATAATGAAAAAAAGGAGAAATGGCATACAAACTGATTGCTATCCAACCGGCCAGATTGGATTTAAAAAGAATTTTAGCTAACAGGAACAGAAATGGAAGTGTTAATAAGAAGATAAATACATTAAATAATCGATAGCTTATATCATTATCTCCGGCTATTCTGTACCAGATCATTAAGAACGTATAGTGCAAAGGATTCAAATTTGTTGAAGTATACAAGCCTTTCAGTTCTGATGCAATTGATAGATTTTGCTTCTTGAGATGTATCTGATCATTATAGTAGCTTATGTTTTTTATCTCATTTACTGGTATGTCAAGAATTTGGTTACCTGATGTATGTTGAATTGTTGCAACTTCATCATACCAGAATAAGTGGTAGTCTATGTGATACAATTTCAGAGATGCCCCCATAGCCAAAATAACTATGTAGAACCAGGGTTGAAGCAAGAAATGTTTAATTGCCTTCATTATTGGTGGGATTAGATTTGAGTAAACAAGTTACGATAAATTACACCTAACTGTCAAATATACTGCTGGATACTAAATCTTTGATGGATATCTATACTCTCTCAATTATTCAATCCACACCACAAAATTGTAACAGTAATAAGGCTTATCATTCACAATGTATACTTCAATCAATCCCACATCCATCTTTATAGCTGTTCCTGATTCCAAATCCCCTTTTCTCAGTCCTATCTAATTGTTATTCAATTATTTAGCTCTCACCAGGATGCGTTTTAAGGCCCCAAACAAGCCTATGTAGAGCACTTATACACTAGCGAGGTAAAAGTCTACACATGGACTTAAAAACAGTCTTAAGCGCTGTTTATCAGGTTGTTAATGTGTCTGGATGAATGTAAATGTCTAAAGCACCCCAAAATAGTTATTTATTCCTTCTCCGATCCTTGGCTCTTCGAAACAGGATACGACGATCTCTTTTTTGCCACCGCGTTTGTTATCAGTTTCAAGGTAGTCCTCGCAATCCAATTCACTGATCACGCTTTCCGGGATTTCAAAGGAGAGCTGTTTCGAATATTTATACAGGGGATCCCGGTATATTTTCTGGGTATACCTGGCCCAAATTGGTAAAGCAGCCGATGCGCCCTGTCCATAACCCCCATATCTGAATCTTACTTTAGGGTGATCTCCTCCGACCCATATTCCGGTGATCAAGACCGGCGTATACCCAATAAACCATCCATCTGTGTTGTTTTGAGTCGTTCCGGTTTTTCCGGCTATCTCATTATCAAATCCATAGACCGTACGTAAGGATGAAGCGGTCCCATTATCCACGACACTTTTCATCATTTCTGTCATAAGAAGGGCCTGATGAGCATCAATGACCGGATCAGATATTAATAGTCTTGTTTTCAAATATGACATTCCCAAATTTGTCTTCAATTTGCTTCAAAAATATAGGCTCAACCACCCTGCCTTCATTCAGAAAAATACTGTATGCCTGAACCATTTCTTTCAGCGAAACGTCCCCTGTTCCCAGCGCCAGGGAAAGCACTTCCGGTAACTCTCCCGTGATCCCCAGCTGTTTTGAAAATTGGATTACTTCATCGATCCCGGTTTCATCCAATAATTTGACACTGATCGTATTTACTGAATGAGTCAGGGCACCTTTCATCGAGTAATATCCCCCATACCCTCCGCTTGAATTTTTTGGTGTCCAGTTATTATAATTTCTCATAGACCACTGAGTCGTTTGGAATATATGAACAGGGATCATGTCCGTTTTTAAGCGCTGCGGAATATATGATTGGTTTAAAAGTTGAGCCTGCCTGCCTCTTTGAAGTTACATGGTCGTATTTAAAATATTCTGAATTGATTCCTCCTACCCAGGCCCTGACATAACCGGTTTTAGCCTCCACAGATAGCAATCCTGCATGTAAAAACTTTGCGTAATGAGCCACAGAATCATAGACAGACATTTCGATCTCTTTCATACCTTGCCAGGTAAATACCTCGATCTTTTTAGTGACTTTCAGCGAATCAATAATCGCCGCCCTGGATAAACCCCTTTTTTTCAGACTCCTGAAGCATCGGGTATTTTCGAGATCATTAAGAATAAAAGGATTGTTATTCCCCAATGGGGATTTGTTTTTCCATTGTCGGTCGAAAATGTTTTGAAGATGAGCCATATGGGCCTTCATGGCCTGTTCAGCATATTTCTGCAAATCCGCATTTATGGTGGTGTGGATCTTTAAACCGTCCGTATAAATATTATACTGTGTTCCGTCGTCTTTTGGATTATTTTTCGCCCAGTCAAGCAATACTGACCGTAGGTGTTCCCTGAAATAAGGAGCCAGACCTTCGTTGTGTGAAAGATTGACATAGTCCAGTGTAAGAGGCAGTGAACACAGGGAATCCATACTTTCCCTATCCAGATAGTTATACGTATGCATCTGAGAAAGAACCAGGTTCCTTCTTGATATTGATCTTTCAGGGTATAGCCTGGGATTGTAATGATATGTTGCTTTTAACATGCCAACCAACAGAGCAGATTCTTCAATCTTTAGATCCTGGGGCAGTTTGTTGAAAAACCTTTTTGCAGCAGTTTCTATTCCATAGGTGTTTTCTCCAAATGAAACAGTATTCAGATAGAGCTCTATGATCTCTTGTTTTGAATATGCTTTATGGAGTCGCACACCGGTGATCATTTCCCTGTATTTATTCACCGGCATTGTGAAAACAAAATGTCGCTTTCTGGGGTAAAGATTTTTAGCCAGTTGTTGATGAATAGTACTTCCTCCACCTGAACTCCTGTTCTGAAGAAGTATAGATTTAAATAGGACTCTCAAAGAACTCTTCCTATCTATTCCATTGTGCTCAAAATAACGTACGTCCTCAGTGGCAAGCAAGGCATCAATCAGATGTTCAGGCAAATCTTGATAACGAACATTGGTTCTATCCTGGAGATAGTATTTTCCAAGGAGTACCTTGTCGCTTGAAAAGACCTCTGAGGATACGTGATTCTGGATGTTTTGTAATTCTTCGACCGAAGAAAGATGACCAAAAACACCCATGTATACCAGGAGAAACAGCGCAGCAAAAAATAATACAACGCCAGCGATTGCTATCGATGAATACCGAATACTTTTTCTAAAACGCTTCAGAATTTTTACCACCTTTTGAACTCATTCCCTTTTTTACCTCCTACGGTTTTGCTTATCATCTTCCCGGTCCTTGTTGTCCCTGCTCTCTCTGAGAATTTCTTTTTCTGTATCCAGTCTTTCTTTTAATTCTGGAATGAAGATTGAATTCGGGTAGGGATTGTTTTTAAGAAGATCTTCAAGATTCTCGATCCTTTTTTCCGGATCTTCTTCCTCCAATTTACGTTTGGCTATCAAAGCAAAAGCCAGATCAATAGTATTATAGGTAATAAAATCTTTTTTTATCCAGCCAACCCTTTCCTTCTTTTCATTCACCACCTTTATCCAATTGTCCCACTCTTCAATTACAGCGACAATTTCCATGGCATTTATTCTTTTATCAGTAATGGTTAGCAGGTCTGGTCGCATATATAAAGGAACTTTATTGGTGATGACAGCTGGTTGAGCATTTAAAACACTCGCGAAGCCATATACCCATACAATGGAAGAATCCGACAATCTGGCCTTGAGAAATTTCGTATTGTTATAGGATGAGTCAATGGCAGAAGTATCCAGGTATATAAAACTTTCTCCCAGGCTTAGCAGGGTAGTTGAAGATGCTGCCCTCCGTGGTTCGCTGCGGGTTGATATTCTATCCCAAATACTTACACCAATAATCCGGGGATCATCAGATACTGACTGAACAGATTCTTTCGGAGCACTACTGTCACATGCGTTTATGATGGGCAAGAGAATGATGCACAGATAAAATATGAGTTGTATTTTCATCCTGTTTAAATACTTGGCTTTGCTTCTTGATCAGCAAATATACCAAGAAGCTAATTAGTTTCGGGTTATGTTGCTATAATTCACTATCCACCATAGATGATATTCAGGTTTTCAGATTACCAAAGAAAGCTATCACCGAAATTTTGAAGACCTCCATTTATCGTACATTTGCATGTATGAAAAAACTGAGAATTCTTGTCATGGCCCTGGGGGCGGTTTTATTCCTGGGAAGTTGTAATAATGATGAGGAACCCGGATATTCATACGAAATTCCACCCAAAACCAGCGATGGATGGGAGGTCAGTTCATCCAATGAAGCAGGATTGGACTCTGCACAGCTCATTGAAATGGTAGACTACCTGGCATCAAGGTACGAGCATCAAATTCATAGCATTGTTATTGTAAAAAACGATAAGCTGGTTTTCGAGAAATACTTTGAAGGATATCTGTACTCCAATGATCCGCCCGGATCAAATGGCGATTTCATCCTCTATGACAGGGAAACAGACCATTTTCTGGCATCTGTCAGCAAGTCCGTTACTTCTGTAATTTTTGGTGCTGCGGTGAAAGCCGGATTCATTGCACATGTAGATACTCTGCTTGTGGATGTATTGCCGGATTATGAACATATATTGGTTGGCGAAAAGGCTGATATTACGCTGGAGCATCTTTTGTGCATGTCGTCCGGACTGCAATGGGATGAATGGTCCACTTCCTACGAGGACCCTGCAAATGATGTGGCAGCCCTGTTTCGTGCAGATGATCCCATTGAATATATTCTTTCCAAACCTATGACCAATTCACCCGGAGATGAATTTCATTACAACAGTGGTGGCACCAATGTACTTGGAGCAGTTGTTGAAAAAGAGACCGGGAAAAGTCTGCTGGATTTCGGAAATGAATACCTCTTCGACCTCCTGAATGTGCAGGGAGGTTTGTGGGAAAAAATGGCTGCCGGATATTACTTTGCATCCGGAGGTATCTATTTAAGAACCAGGGAGCTGACAAAGATAGGCTATCTCTTTTTGAATGAAGGATCCTGGGACAACAACCAAATCATCACCAAAGAGTGGATCAGCGGGTCAATTGCTCCACATATTCAAACAGACGACCTGATACCACAGTCTGATTCCTATGGCTACCAGTGGTGGATCATGGATTTTCATGCCAATAATCAAACCTATGAATGCTTCTTTGCTGCCGGTTGGGGAGATCAGTTTATGTTCATCTTTCCAGATCAGGAAATGATCATTACCATTAACAGCGGTAACTTTACTGGTGCCGCGAAGATGTCAATATTTGCGTTTGTTGAGAACCATATCCTTCCAGGCCTCCTGTAACTCTGTGGCAGGCAGCCACCTCTTTCAACCAAATCCCTCAACAAATCGAAGTACGATATTTCATATATCCCCAATACACCATCTATTCTTCGTAGGGCAAGCTTATATAAGGATTATTCAATGTTATATCCATCATAAATGTGCCTCCCTCTACCGGCTCATTAAGCGTAAAGGTATATCCGTTGGCCATGCTCAGGGTTATCACTATAACGTCGTCGCCCGCCAGAGGCGTATTGACAGTACCATCAGGGCAAATGGTCGTTAAAACAGCATCTTGTTCTGTGAATACCTGTAATTCATAGGTATAGGCAGCATCTCTCGTACCCTGGACAGTAACAAGTGTTTCACCGCTGACGATGCCGTAGCAGACTCCACCACCAGTGGCACTTCCGCTAACTGCAAGTGTTCCTGTACCTTCTACTGTTGCTGTTTTGTCACTGTTCAATTGAGTGGTGATCGGGACAACCCCCGAGGTAAATATTTCAAGCCCGCCAGATTCGATATTTAATGTCGAACTAACGGTCAGGTATGAACCGCAGTCCAAAAGAATCTGATCAAAGCGATCCTCAAGCAGGTTAACGGTTGAATCCTCGCATCCAAGCAGCTTCATTTCATGAACCATTGACGCAATCGTATATGTATAATCCCTGTCGCACAGATCGTCAGGGATACACTGATCGAGGACACTTCCGATGCCCATGCTGGCCACATTCGTACATAAGAGTTCCTGCTCCTCTTCATAGGTGTGTTGCCCTTCTTGGAGATCATTATAATATCCAAGCAGATAGCGTTGTTTAAAAAATGAAATGAAGCTGCCTAAAACATCCCTCCAGTCATCCCAGATTGCCTTATGTATCCGGGTATCGCATAATAGCTCTGTTTCCTCCCCTGCTGCTTTAAGACTGCTTTCCCAGGAGATGCCTAAGGAGGATACCAGCAGGTCGAATTGTGTGTTGACCTCCTCAAGGGTCATTTTTCCTTCTGCAAATTCACCAAGGATAAGTGTTGAGGCTGTCATGGATCTGTTATCATCCGAATAAGTATGGTCGCTTAACGGTGTCAGCCAATTCTCTGAACGGATACGAAAAAGTGCTGTTTTCTCAATTTCACTGATGGGTGCATTGTAATCAATTGTAATAGTGACGGGCTCGTACAGGCTGATATCAAGGGGCTTGATTTCAAAGGTCCTCAGTTGCCTCTCATCAACGGGTAGGTCTTTCGGCTCACCCAGAAGTGTCAATATAACAGTGGCAGTATCCATCACTGCGCCTGGAGGAAAGGTTAGCTTTACAATATTGCCGGATTCATCACTGACCTGCAAGACCCCTCCCTGCACCGTGATGTCAGCGGTAGCGCTAATATCCTCCCGGTTCGGCTGAAAATTAAAACTGATGGTGGTGCTGGCAACAGGGACGATTTTGATTTCCGAATGAAGATCACCGAGGTATGCGGTTAAAGAGAGTGTATCACCTTCGTTGTATTGCATATTCACCAACTCACCGGTCCGGTTTGATGACTTCAAGGTTTTTACAGGTGTGGCCGCATTTTCCCCTGAACCTTTAAAATTAATTTCCGGATTATTTCCGGATCCATCATTTGAAAGGATTACTTCACTGAAAATGGAAGTTTCAGTATCTATCTGTATCACATACGCTCCCACCGGAAGTCCGCTTACCTCAACAATGGTTTTGCCCGCAGATTGAAACAGGCTCTTTTGTGCCACTACTTTTCCTGCCATGTCGAACAAAGAAAGCTGTACCGGTCCCTGTTTATCGTTCTGGAACACAATGGTTGCTCTGTTGGTAAATGGATTCGGGTAAACTTCAAT
This sequence comes from uncultured Bacteroidota bacterium, assembly GCA_963793455.1. GTDB lineage: Bacteria > Bacteroidota > Bacteroidia > Bacteroidales. Next base: position 855,162 of record CAWCAK010000001.1, on the reverse strand, counting down.
CATGTTGTCTGGTGTTTTCAAATCGGTTATTCCGGTTGTTGAAGCTACCAGATGAAGAATATCATCACCCTGCATCGTGATCACATGGCCCTGTTCAATATTGTGAACCACCACGCTGTCTACGATTGTTTCGTTATCACCTGAAACGGCAAAACTGATTTGATAATCCTGGGCACTGATCATTGTTGATAATAGTGCAAATACTGGAACAACCCAACCTTTTATCATAACATTAAAATTTGAATTTATCGATATATCAAATTACTGAAAATATTGTCCCATTCAAAATCCATTTGGTTCGATTTAATAAAGGGTTAAGCTGGATAGAGATTTAGCAGTATTCCCGAAATGCTGATAGGGAACCTATGTCGATAAGGGACATAAAAAAGGAAATGTGGTTATCACCATTAATCAGCATCAGTGAACATGAATATCAAATCAACAACTTTACCTGAATCCTGCAATAAATCGAAACATCCACCCGGGAAAAATATGTATGATTTCCAGTAGGGCATTTCAATTTCAAGGCATCTTACAATTACAGGATGGCTTCAGCAATTTTAATGTAATGCAATTAATTAAATGAAAAGCACTGGGTTAATTCAAATATTGAGACTCTGTTTTGTCGGGCTGGTGATTTTATGCCCGGAATCATGTGAAAAAGAGGATATTCCGGATGATGTGGAGACTGGCCGGGAAGGCGTCATCGCATTTACCTCTGGCAGAGATGGGAACAATGAAATTTATGTGATGAATTCAGATGGGTCCCAACAGATCCGGCTCACTGAAAACCCGGCAATGGATATGGCACCGGACTGGTCACCTGATGGACAGCAATTGGCCTTCGTATCAAACAGGAATGGGAATAATGATATTTATATCATGAATTCTGACGGATCAAATCCTGTTTGTTTAACATCCAATGAATCTGGATTTGATGGATTTCCTTCGTGGTCTCCCGATGGAACCAGGATTCTTTTTACATCAGACAGAAATGGCCATTGGGATGTATTCATCATGAATTCTGATGGGACAAACGTGCAGCAGATAACAGATAGACAGGGGACCACAGAAGCCGGGAATTTCTCGCCGGATGGGAACAGTATCGTATTTAGTTCAGGCAGCAGTTTCAATGAGCAGGAAATCTATTGCATGAATATCGATGGCAGTGAGCGAATGCAGATCACGGACAATGATGTTCCCGACATATTGCCAAAATGGTCGTCGGATGGAAACACCATCGTTTTTTCATCCGGTGATTCTCACGGAACGGAAGGCATATTCCTGATTGATGCCGATGGTACCAACCGGCGTCCCCTTGTTCAGACCCCTGTCAATGATTTTGATCCCTGCTGGTCTCCTGACTGTGAGTATGTAGCTTTTCAAACATCATATGGTAACAATGACGATGAAGTTGCCATTGTTCAAATCTCTACAGGAATCATAACCCGTTTAACCACAAGTGCGGGATGGGATTCAACACCTGCCTGGAAATAGTTCTTTAACACCTCCCCGCTGCTAAGGAGAATATTAAGCACAAAGAAAATACGATCATTCATTCTCGTTCTCATAACATTCTCTAAATTTGGGAGTCCCTGACAATAACATGTAAATGGCAACCTTCTATGTTCTAATCGTTGGCTTCTTATTCTTACTAGCCATCTCCCTTCTAATTATCGGTGTTAGTAACGATGCGGTTAATTTCCTCAATTCTGCCATTGGTTCTAAAGCAGCTCCATTTAAAATAATACTCCTTATTGCAGCGCTTGGCGTACTGATGGGGGCGGTGTTTTCAAATGGCATGATGGAAGTTGCCAGGAAAGGGATTTTTAATCCTGAGGTTTTTTCCTTCAGTGAAATTATGGTCATTTTCCTGGCAGTGATGCTATCAAACATCCTGCTTCTCGACTTTTTTAACACAGTTGGTTTGCCAACTTCAACGACTATTTCCATTGTCTTTGGGCTTCTTGGTGCTGCTGTTGCCGTTGCAATGATGAAAGTTGCAGGAGCAGGATCCGGTACAGATTCTATTGGAAATTATATAAACATTGAAAGTTCAGTACTCATTATAGTCGGTATATTTCTATCCATTGTTATTGCATTTAATGTTGGCTTGATCGTTCAGTGGTTTGTGAGGCTGGCTTTTTCTTTCAATCAAGGAACTACCTTAAAATACTGGGGAGGAATATGGGGTGGTTTTGCGATTACGGCCATTCTCTATTTTCTTCTCATCAAAGGAGCAAAAGGATCCACGTTGATTTCATCTGAAACGCTGGACTATATTAAAAGCCATACAACATTCATACTCTTAGCCAGTTTCGCTGGCTGGACCATCATATTCCAATTGTTAATAGTCTTTACCAGAATTAACGTACTGAAAATAACAGTCTTGGTTGGAACGTTTGCCCTGGCGATGGCATTTGCAGGAAACGATTTGGTCAACTTTATTGGCGTACCCCTGGCCGGATTTGAATCATTCAAGGCCTTTACGACTTCCGGGTCCTCTGATGCCGGAGTTTATATGATGGAATCATTGCGTGAGCCGGTAAACACTCCAATCTTTTTTCTGGTTACCGCCGGAATGATTATGGTACTGACTTTACGCTTTTCGAAAAAGGCAAAGTCTGTTACAGCAACGACAATTGACTTAAGCCGACAAGATGAAGGTGCGGAACGCTTTGATTCCTCATCCCTGGCAAGATTTATAGTCAGAAAATCCATTGATCTAAGCAAAGGATTACGAACTATCAGTCCTGATGGCTTGATCAAATTTGTAGAAAGCAGGTTTCAGGCAGATATTGATTTTGCAAGCAAGGATTATAAATTAGCTTTTGACCTTGTAAGGGCATCAGTAAATCTTGTTGTAGCGAGTATACTGATTGCCATTGGAACATCACTGAAACTTCCTCTTTCCACAACCTACGTAACTTTCATGGTAGCTATGGGAACATCTCTTGCTGATGGTGCCTGGGGAAGAGACAGTGCCGTATATAGAATAAGCGGTGTATTAACTGTTGTCGGTGGATGGTTCTTCACTGCCTTCATTGCGTTTCTGGCCTCATTCATTATTGCAATACTTATCTTTTTTGGAAAGATGCCGGTCATCATTGCACTTATAGGACTCTCTGGATATGTATTGTTCAGAACCCATGCCTTACACAAGAAAAAATCAGAAAAAGAAGGTGAGACAAGCAGTGAAATCATTACAGCATCATTCCAGGTACTTAAATCCTGTGATGATGAAGTGAAAAATACGATCATCGATGTTTCACGTATATTGAATCACACTTACACTAATTTCTTCAAAGAAAAACACAAAGAATTAAAGTTACTCAGGAAGGAATCCAAAAAACTCACAAAGGGTATAAAACAGATACGGGAGGAAATTCCGAATACCTTAAAGAAATTTGAAGAGAGCGATCTGGAAAGTGGTCACCACTATGTTCAGGTTGTAACCTACATGGTTGAGATGTGCAATTCGCTGACACATATTGTCCAGCCGGCTTTTAATCACCTGGACAACAATCATGCTTTTGACAAAGAGCAAAATGGCAGCTTATTGGAATTTAACGATCATATGAAAACCTTTTTCGAATACCTGATTGACCTGCTGAAGCAAAGAAAATATGATCAACTTGATGAGCTTGTCATCCATCGCGATAAATTGCTCAATCTCATTAATGATATTCTTTACAACAGGGTTAAAATCATCAAGAAAACAAAGAAAGGAGTCAAAGTGAGTGTTACCTATATTGAGATGCTTTCCGAAACGAAAAACCTGTTGTTAAATGTTGTTCGATTAGTGAAAGCGGATATTATGCTCCTGGATTCTTTAACGACCGAAGAGAACTCCGAAGAAGCTTCAACTCAATAGAAATAGGGTCGATGATTGACTCCGGTAAAAACCTTCCCATTGAGAAGAATTTGTAAATTAACAACCTTTTTGAAACGTAACATGATCTACCATATGTACAAGCTATTCATCCCCGTGTTAATTATTTCAACACTGGTCTCCTCATGTCAAGAGACGGAAGCATCTCGCACCGGACGGAAGGTTGAAAGTTTTAATGATGGCTGGCTCTTCCAACTTCAAAATGGCGATGAGAAAATTGGAGATAACTGGCAAAAAATCAATGTACCACATGATTGGTCTATTCATAGTCCTTACGACACCATATATGGTACGGATTGGCAATCCGGATTTCTTCAGGCTGGTATTGGTTGGTATAAAAAAGAATTCGAGTATCATCCAGGCTGGCAGGATAAAGAAGTAATTATTCATTTCGAAGGTGTGTATATGAATGCTTCAGTATGGATCAATGATTCTTTGCTGGGCACCCGCCCAAACGGATACATTGATTTTTACTACGACCTTACTCCTTACCTGAAGAAAGGTAACAACACCGTCAAAGTGAAAGTAGACCACTCTAAGCCACGGAGTGGACGTTGGTATACGGGCTCAGGCATTTATCGCAATGTTTGGCTCTATATTCTGGAACCTACCCATATCGATATCTGGGGTACTCAGTTCATTGCTTCCCATGTTTCTGAACAGGCTGCGGACATTCAAACCAGGATAACCGTGGTAAATAACGCTTCCTTTGCAAGAAACCTTACCATTGGTTGCCGCTTAATGGATGGTGAAAAGGTGCTTTTCAACGCTTATCATAAAGATGTGAAAGTTGAAGCAGGTTCGAAGAATACCTATCAATTAAACAGCGTAACCAGGAATCCCAAACTATGGTCGCCCGATTCCCCAAATCTTTATCAACTGGTGACGACCATTTCAGAAGGAGAAAAACAAATCGATAGTGATATCATCCAGGTAGGTTTCAGAGAATTGGAATTTCGCGCCGATTCAGGTTTTTATTTAAATGGACAAAACACGCTGATTAAAGGGGTATGTATGCATCATGCTGCCGGACCAGTTGGCTCGGCCGTTCCAAAAGACGTTTTAAAGCGACGACTTGCCATATTGAAAGAGATGGGTTGTAATGCGATCCGTACATCCCATAATCCTTTCTCTCCCGAATTCTATGAATTGTGCAATGAGATGGGATTCATGGTTATGGATGAATTCACCGATGGTTGGGAAAAGGAAAAAGCCGAACACGATTACGGTTTATACTGGGAAGAATGGTGGGAAAGAGATGCGGAGACTTTTCTCAGGAGAGACAGAAACCATCCTTCTGTTATTATGTGGAGTATTGGTAATGAAGTTTCCAAACCATCACTTGAAACCCAGAAGGCAATCATCGATTTATTCAAATCCTACGATACAACCAGGCCCATTACACAGGGTGGACATGACCCAACCAGGGGAATGAAAGGAGAAAGTGTCGCTACCTTATTGGATGTTAAGGGATTTAATGGCGATGGTGAAGAGAAAAAAGTATTCGAAGCGTATCATGAAAAATACCCCACAAGCCCAATGGTTGGCACAGAGGTGCCACACACTTACCAGACACGTGGAGTGTACCGGACAAAAACACATTGGAGAAGAAGAGATTTTCCTGCAATGTGGGAAATAAAAAGCGGCACAGGGGGTACTATGAAAGGATTAACCGGAAGGATCTTCGAAATACCGGATTTAACAGCCGGTGAAGTATTCACTGAAGAGAAAACTACCCATTATTATAAAAATGGAGAGTACCACCCGATTGAAAGTGATGCTCCATGGAAAGAGAAATTGTATTACCAGTCATCTTACGATAACGCATCGGTTAGGTCAAGCGCACGTAAAGCCTGGCAACGCACCCAGGACTTCCCTTTTGTCATGGGACATTTTCGATGGACGGCATTTGATTATTTAGGGGAGACCAATGACTGGCCTTCACGTTTCGGTAATTTTGGCATTGTTGATATTTGTGGATTTCCCAAAGACCATTTCTACCTGTATCAGAGTTTATGGGACGATGAACCCATGGTACATATGCTACCTCACTGGACTCATCCTGGTAAGGAAGGTGTGGAAATTCCTGTGGTTATATACACAAATTGTAACAGGGTAGAATTGTTCTTAAATGGTAAATCGCTGGGGACAAAATCCTATGATGGAGAGCAACTGGTATGGATGGTTCCTTATGCATCCGGTGAAATCAAAGCAGTTGCAACCAATGGGGGTACGGGTGTTGCTACCGCATCCCATAAGACAGCCCAAACGGCTGCTACCATTGAATTGATTTCAGATAGACATTCAGTTGAGGCCAATGGCACAGATGTGATTCATATTGAGACGAATATACTGGATAGTAAGGGCGTCTTTCAGCCACACGCAAGTAATGTCATTGAATATACTGTTGAAGGTCCTGCCAGGATCATTGGTGTGGATAATGGCGATCCAATAGATATTTCAAATTATAAAACAGACACCAGAAAAACTTTCAGGGGAAAAAGCCTGCTTATGGTTCAGACTTCCAAAGATCCAGGAAAGATAAGGATTAAAGCACATTCACCTGACCTGAAATCAGATGAAATAACTGTAACGGCCAATAGCTGTAGCGGTTTTTGATGAGGGTTTACTAAGGACTCCCCTATGAAAGGAAATCCCGGCAAAAGCCGGAATCCCCTTTTTAAACCAGAATGACTATTCAGGAAGCCCAAAGGCAAAATAGAGCTCCCCCGGATAGTTCTCATAGATTCCCTGGATCAGGACACCCCCCTTCTCCTGTTTCAACGATTTACGTATATCGTTCAGCGTTGAAACCTTTTTTTGGTTAATCCCGGTAATGATAAACCCTTCAGAGATCGAAGTCTGGGTCTTCAAGAGTCCGTTACCCAGCTCCTTTATCCTCACTCCACCTTCGATTCCAAGTTTTTCAGCCGTATCATCATCCAGCTCCTCCAGTGTTGCTCCAAGAATATCGATGATGTCCATCTCCTCCTTTGAAACCAACTTTCGTTTTCCTTTCTGATCGGCCAGTTTCACCTGGAATTCCAACTCTTTACCCTGACGGTCAATTCTGACGGTAACCTCATCTCCAGGCCTGTGTCTTCCCACCTGCTCCAACAGGTCTGAAGATTTCATCACCGGAGTTTCATTGATACCAGTAATAACATCCCCTTTCAGTATACCTGCTTCAGCAGCAGCACTCTTTTCCGTCAGGCTGTCCACATAAGCACCTTCACTTCTTTTCAGATTCTCTTCCCTCAACAGATCTCCATTGATATCCCTGATCATGAGACCGAGATAGGCCCGCTGAACCGTCCCATACTTAAATAAATCCTCAACTACCTTGTTAACGATATTGGCCGGGATGGCAAATCCATACCCCGCATAGGCTCCGGTGGGACTGGCAATGGCGGTGTTTATGCCGATGAGTTCCCCATTCAGGTTTACAAGAGCACCCCCGCTGTTTCCCGGATTGATGGCTGCATCGGTCTGTATGAAAGCCTCGATGGCCGAACGATCATCAATGATATTGATGTTTCTGCCTTTAGCACTGATAATCCCGGCTGTGACAGTTGAATTCAGGTTAAATGGATTTCCGATGGCCATGACCCATTCTCCAACCTCCGCCAGGTCCGAATTTCCAAAGGATAATCCCGGCAAATTATCTTCCCGGATCTGCAAAAGAGCAATATCGGTGGAAGGATCGGTCCCGACTACCTTTGCCTTATAGGATTCATTATTATGCAGGGTAACTTCAATCTCATCAGCCTGATCTATCACGTGATTGTTGGTGACAATATACCCATCCCTACTGAGGATGACACCTGAACCAGTTCCGACCTGAACAAGAGGTTCAGACTCTCTTCGCTGTTGCCTCTGAGGTTCCGGGGTTCCCTGGAAAAACCTGAAAAAATCATCCCCAAACAAATCCCCAAAAGGATTGCCTTGATTGTTGTAATAAGAACCCGGTGGAGACTGGACCTTGTGGATCGATCGTATATGAACCACCGAATTCATCACTTCTTTGGAAACGCCCGTAAAATCCAGTGGAACATACTCTCCATTCTCTTTGACAGTATAAAGAGCATGATGTACCGGCGATATCTCCTGCTTTGGAAGATACCTTATTGAATCCCCGCGGTTGAACCCAAAGAGTAAAAAAACTGCAATGGTCAGACCACTTCCAATAATGGAAGGGATCACTGACTTTAGTATCTTTTTCATTTTATGTTCCTCCAATTAATTGTTCTTAATTATTCCCATGTCTGCCCCACAATGAGAATCCGAGGATGACCTTAATCATTTTCGGGCCAACGGCCTGGCATGATATGAGGTGGTATTGATATCCGTACTTCAATTTGACTTCCGAAAAACCTATAACGGTGAATCCTTCCTCAAATTCCTCGCGGGATTCCCACCCCAGGAGGTGTGTCCTGAATGGTTTATTGTAAGATGAAATGAGTGGAGCCTCAAGTATTAACCTGTTGCCTTCCAGAAGGGCCTTGACTTCCCTGCCGATCATCTGATCGGTATCCATGATAAGAACCACCTGTTTTTTCTGCTGATCCCAAATGAAAGTGAGGTTTCCGATCCCCAGGGAATTCCCTGATCTTGAAAATTGATGACTCAACTGCTCGGAATGTGACGTATTTGTTACATGATTTTTATACATGACTATTTGATTTAAGTAAATGAAATTTGATGAACCCTCAGGTATGATATCACCCTGAAATGATATCCTATCACGCAGCGGTATAACCTGCGCCCATGGCTGGAGGTGGCCTGTCAATCAGTAAAGGATTGGTAAAACAATGAAACAGGTATCTGGAGTGTCTCAGTGCGGCTTCACCAATAAACCATTGTTCCTCATTTTGAAATGCCTTGAATACCGGCGATAACACACCTGGATCGCCATTCTCCATACCTTCGAACAAGCCAAGCCCCTGGGTGCCAATAAAAAAATTTGCTTCCTGAAGAATCGACCTGCTTCCCGGCATATGGTCCACAATGAGCGCAGATGGAGTCTGCCTGAGCGTCAGAATCAGAATGAATATGAATATGGATATTGCCCGTCTCATTCCCTGCGGTTGAATTGTTCACACAAATAGACGCACAAAAGCGAGCTTTTGATTACCTTCTGGTGTTAAGAAAGCTTAATACCACTGTTAAAGAATATTAAATTGCCCTGACTAATTTTTTTCCCAGTTATTGAGGGCGCTTAATCACGTCCGCTTTAATCAGAAAGAAGACAGCATTGCTTTTTTGGAGAAATAACTAATTTAGGCTTTCGAGAAACGGTATATCCCCCTTTCCCTATGAAATATTTCATGCTATTTCTGGCGGCTGCATTTTTGATTTCCTGCCAGGAAATTGAGACCCGTCCCAATGTAATCATATTCTTTTCCGATGATATGCGGGATGTAGATGTATCCATGTACGGCAGGATCCAACCCACCCCTTCGCTGCAAAAACTGGCTGAGGAGGGTGCCCGGTTTAACAATGCCTATTGCAGCTCTGCCATGTGCACACCCAGTCGTTATACATTAATGACCGGGAATTTTGCGGGGCGGTGTCAGTCTGAGGGTTTTCTGAAGAATAATCCCCTTTCGGAACCCTATTCCATTGCCTGGAACACCCACCTTACGGAAGCGGATAAAACCATTGCGGAGTATTTAAATGAAGCGGGCTACTACACCGGTTTTGTGGGGAAATATCATTTAGGAACAGAAGGCGGATCATTCAAAGTTCCCAGGTTCGGGAAGGAGGTGGATCCCTATGATGCAGAGGTTGATTCAATACTGAAGTCATACCAGCAAGCGCTTCAGGAATACGTTAAAAAAGTGGGTGGATTTGACTTTGCTGCCAGTGTGCTCAAGGAGAATTACGAACCAAATCCCATTCCGGATCACTGTTTTCATAACTTCGAGTGGATGACCAAGGGAGCCATCGATTTCATAGAAAGTGCTGGTGAAGAACCCTTCTTTTTATATGCAGCCACTACAGCTTTGCATGGGCCTCCGCATGATAAGGCCCTGTATCTGGATCCTCATTTCACTCCAGGAGGCCTGCTGGAGGATCCCACCGAATTCCATCCATCCAGGGACCAATTAAGACAGGGCCTGTTAGACCGCGGCTTCGAAGTAAATCATCACAATGTGGGTCTGGCCATGCTGGATGATCATGTGGCCGCTGTGCTGAATAAGCTGGAAGAGCTGGGAAAGGCTGAAAATACCCTGGTCATTTTCATGGCTGATCACGGCGTGGAACCCGGGAAAGCTTCCTGCTTTGAAGTGGGAGTTAAAGTACCTATGGCAGTCCGATGGCCAGAGGTGGTAAAACCCCATTCGGAGATCAACCAGAATACGCAGATTGTAGATCTGTTACCTACCATACTCGAAGCGGCCGGCGCCCCGCTTGCCGATGACGAAGTGGATGGAATCAGCTTTATGGATGCGTTGAAGGGGGATGATGGAAAGGGCAGGGAATACCTCTATTTTGAGAATGGCTACTCGAGAGCGGTTTCCGACGGAACATTCAAGTACATGACTTTGCGTTATCCCGAACGAATTATCCAGGAGATGAAAAAGGGGAAACGTGACTATGCCCCGAACCACCTGGATTTCCCCATGCAGCCCAATGCCCAGATAGCCATCATGTATCATCCGGACTACTTCGACCAGGATCAGTTATACAATTACGTGGAAGATTACTGGGAGCAGGATAACCTGATATCTGATCCGGAGTATTCCGGCAAGGTAAAAGAACTTAAGGAGCAGCTGAGGCTTCAGCTTCAAAAATTTGACCACTCCTATCCATTAAAAAAGCAGCCCTTCCTGGAGTCAGAAGCCTTCAGGAAACTGACTGACGAAACCTATACATTAGGCACCGGTTTTATCGGCTGGTGGAATCCGGCTGAAAGGGAGTTGCCACCGGGTTATCATTAAGCCCTTGCAGGTTATTAAAGACCAGTATTGTTTGACCATGATCAGAATTTATGCATCACCCCTTCAGGGATTTACTGATTTTCGATTTCGCAATGCTTTTCAGAAGTTCTTTGGGGGGATTGACCAATATATTGCTCCATACATACGGGTCAATGGAAAATTGGAGATGAAACCCTCCAATGAACGCGATATCTTACCGGCAAATAACCGGTCACTGGACCTTATTCCTCAGGTCATTACCAAAGATGTCAATGAGTTTTTATTTGTTGCAGATTACGTTCAAAAACTTGGGTATCATGAGCTGAACTGGAATCTGGGATGTCCATATCCAATGGTTGCAAAAAGAGGAATGGGCTCAGGTTTGTTGAGAATGCCTGAGAAAATTGACGAAATTCTAAACAGGGTATGTGCTGAGACAGATATCCGGGTGTCCATAAAAATGCGGTTGGGATACGAAAGTGCGCAGGAGATACATAGTGTATTGCCAATATTAGAGAAATACCCGCTTGCAAGTATCACCATACATCCTCGAATAGGAAAGCAGTTGTACAAGGGAGAAGTTGATCTGAAAGCCTTTGACAGATGTGTCGGGCAAAGCAATCATGAAATTTTTTATAATGGCGATATTACTTCAGTCCGGAGCTTTCGGGAAATGAAAGACCGTTTTCCAACCAACAATCATTGGATGATTGGCAGGGGGCTGATTGCCGATCCTTTTTTGCCAGCGATGATCAAAGCTGATCATCATGTTTACCCGGAAAACCGATACGAAGTATTTAACGCTTTTCACGATACGCTATTTTCTTCATACGAAGAAGCATTGTCGGGTCCCCGGCATATTCTGATGAAAATGTATTACTTCTGGGAGTATTTCATTCAGTCATTTCCCGGTTCTCCCAAAAGTCTTAAAAAAATCAAGAAGGCTCAGAGTATAAGTGAATACAGGGAAGTGGTTACGCAATTAGTCAACAACGAAGCCGTTAACAATTCAAATAGATTTGATTAGCAATGAGGAAATTCCTTCTTTTCAGCTTTATGATTGCAATAGCGCTGGCCGCCTCCACTTTATCGTGTCAGACAAATAGATCAAATGTGGTCCGGCCAAATATGATATTGATCATAGCGGATGATATGAATTGGGATGATAGTGGGGCCTACGGTCATCCAAACATCAAAACTCCCAATATCGATAGGCTCGCACAGGAGGGCATGCTGTTTACCCAGGCCTTTTTGACGACCAGTTCATGTAGCCCCAGCCGCGCAAGTATCATCACCGGTAAGTATCCACATCAGACAGATGCGGAACAATTGCACTGGCCATTGCCGGAGGGGCATTTGACTTTTGTGGAAAAGCTGAAAGATGCCGGCTATTGGACCGCTCTTGGCGGAAAGTACCATCTCGGTGATGCAGTCAGAAGCCACTTCAATGATATCGAGGAAGTAGGTACTGCAGGTTTTCAATTGGGCGCTGACGGCAAACAGCATCAAATGGAAGGAGATGGAAGTGGATGCGAATCCTGGATCCACCTGTTGAAAACGAGACCTGAAAATCAACCTTTCTTTCTCTGGCTGGCAGCGGTAGATCCACATCGTCCTTATGAGAAAAACATCATCGATTCGCCGCATCAAAAAGAAGATGTGGTGGTGCATCCCTATTTGCCGGATAGCGAAGAGGTCCGAGGTGATCTGGCACTATATTATGATGAAATAGCGCGACTGGATGTTTATGTAGGTGATGTAATCCTCGAGCTGGAGCGTCAGGGAATCAGCAACAATACGTTTATATTATTCATTTCTGACAATGGCCGTCCTTTTCCGGGAGACAAGACAACATTGTATGAAGGCGGCATCAAAACACCCTGGATTGTAAAGTGGCCCGTGAAAGTGAAAAAAGGAAGTACAAACGACCAGCTTGTAAGTGCTGTTGATATCGCTCCTACCTTCATGAAACTTGCAGGATTAGAACCCCTGGAAGTTTTCGAAGGATACGACTTTACACCCTTGTTATTTGATCGTGAAGCATCCATAAGGAGTGAAATATATGCGGAAGACCATTGGCATGATTTTGAGGATTATACGCGGGCAGTAAGAACAAACAGGTACAAATACATCAGGAATTTCTATCCTGATCTACCAAATACACCGCCAGCCGATGCATTCAGAAGTGACACTTACCAGCGTATGTTGGATTTGAAAAAGGAGCATCAATTGACCGAGGCTCAAATGAGATGTTTTATCATTCCCCGCCCCGAAGAAGAACTATATGATGTTGTAAATGATCCGTTTGAACTTGTTAATCTGGCCAATAATCCTGAGCAGCAGCAAATCCTTCAGGAAATGAGGGAAAAATTGATGGCCATGCGGGAAAAAACAAATGACATGGTACCACAACAAAGAACTGCAGATGAATTTGACAGAACTACCGGATTGCCAACAGCTGCACGCATTCGTCCCAGGCCCTCTAAAGCCGACATGATGAATTCAGAATAATGAAAGCCCTTCAGGTACCTTCTATGGTCTGAATGGTTCCGTCATGATTATACTCCAGCTCAACCACCTTCAGGCTTCTCAACCAGGTTCTGCCACCTGAAGGCACACTGTCGTGGTGAAAGAGGTACCATTTTCCTTTGAATTCACAGATAGAATGATGGGTTGTCCAGCCAACAACAGGCGTTAAAATTACTCCCTGGTAGGTAAAGGGGCCATAGGGATTGTCGCCGGTAGCATAACAGAGTAAATGCGTATTCCCGGTTGAGTAGGAGAAATAATACCTGCCCTTGTAGGTGTGCATCCAGGAGGCTTCAAAAAACCTGCGGTCATGATCACCGGCAGTGAGCGGATCCCCCTTTTTATCGAGTATGACAACCTCCCTGGGTTCTTCTGCAAAGCCAAGCATATCATCACTCAGCAAAGCAACCCTGGCACATAGAGCAGGATCATTATCTGCGGGGTCTTCGCCACATTCCTGTGCCTTATTATTCCTGTACCGCTGTAATTGCCCCCCCCAGAGGCCCCCGAAATAGATATAGTGTTTTCCGCCTTCATCCTCGAATACTGCGGGATCAATACTGTAACTCCCGATGATCGGGTGAGGTTGCGGGACAAAGGGACCTTCCGGTCTATCACTGACGGCCACCCCGATCCTGAAAATGTCAGTCCTGTCTTTGGCAGGAAAATAGAGGTAATATTTCCCGTTTTTACAGGCGGCATCTGTGTCCCACATTTGTCTCCCGGCCCAGGGAACATCTTTAATATCCAGTGCCACGCCATGGTCCGTAACCTCTCCATCCACAGCATCCATTGACAATACATGGTAGTCCCTCATGTCAAAATGATCACCTTTATCGTTTTCCGGTATTCCCGATTCGATATCATGGGAAGGATAGATATAAAGCCGTCCGTTAAATACATGTGCGGCCGGATCGGCTGTATAGATATGATCGACCAGGTACCTTGCCTTATTCATTTTTTCGCCGCTTTAATGATATCACTTACGATTGGTTTTGCCTGATACTCCCTGTCAAAAAGCAAGGCATAATCAGTCCTCCCCCTGATTGGATAGTTATTCTTCCAGGATTTCAGGTCAGTCACACCCCACATGGTTACGCGCTTGATCTTCTCCTGGTGCTTGAGGAATAGCTCAAAGAGATCCAGGTAATGGTCGTGCAGGGCCACCCTGGCAGAATCCGGAAGTCCATTCTCATAGGGATTCATTTTTTGCTGGTATTCAAAACTTGAGGATACCTCTGCTCCCATGTTCGATCCGGGGAGGGGTAATAGCGGATATATCCATCTCTGTAATGTGGACATCTGCACCGGTTCCAGCAAATGCAAGAATGCTCTTTTCACACTCCTCAATCGAAGGGTAATCCATTCCGTAGTGAGCCTGCATCCCAATACCATCTACCCTGACCCCTTTTGCTTTCAGGTCATTGACAAGTTTTACCACCGCTTCTCTTCTCCCCTCATGAAACATGGAATAGTCGTTATAGATCAACCCGGCATCCGGATCCGCCTCATGGGCAAATCTGAAAGCAAGTTCAATATATTCCTCGCCAATGATCTGGTAAAATTTTGTGTTGCGCCATGATCCGTCATCTTCAAAGGCTTCATTCACCACATCCCAGCAGTCCACCTTTCCCTTGTAACGCCCAACCACTGCAGAGATATGGGTTTTCATCCGTTCGGTCAGGATCTCCCTGCTGACATCATTCCCCTGCTCATCCACAAACAACCAGGGTGCGGCCTGTGAATGCCAGATGAGGCAATGACCAACCGTGTACAGATCGTTCTGCCCTGCAAATTCAACAAACTTGTCAGCGTTTACAAAGTCAAATTCCCCCTCTTCTGGCTGGATGCGCTCGCTCTTCATGCAGTTCTCAGCCACAACCGAATTAAAATGTTTGTGAATAATGTTGAATGGATGCCGTGTCACTACCGGTGTAAACAGGTGGATTCACTGCAGCACCCATCAGGAACTTTCCCTCAAGGGCATCCTTTAATCCCTCCTCTGAAGAATCGGGTGTGTTGCAGGAAGCGGTAAAAAACAGCACTGCAACAAAAAGCCAGGTTTTCAGAATTGCCGGTTTCATCATGACATATGTTTTCAATGAGATTAATCTTTTGAATCAGCCTTCCTCCTTTCACTGAGTTCTTTCTCCAGCTGAACCTCCGTCTTCTTATCGATGGCATAGAAGAACAGGCAGCCGACACCAACCATAAATGTGATGGTAGGGAATACACTCACCATCAATTTGATCCCGTTGATTACTTCAGGGGCCTGAACTGCGGCACTTTCATCATAACCAAATCCTGCGAGGATGCCAGCCACAAGCGCCCCTCCTATACTCAGTCCTGCCTTCAGTCCGAAGATCATGGCTGAAAATATGATGGCCGTAGCGCGCCGGTTGTTTTTCCATTCTGAATAATCTGCAACATCGGCTATCATTGCCCATAACAACGGGATGGTCAAACCGTAAAAGAATCCGTGAAGGATCTGTGTAATAAAAACCAAACCAATTGATTCGGGTGGATAGAAAACAAACACCAGCAGACAAAGCGCTGAGAGGAACAGGCCTGCTCCGAATACATCTCTTTTGCCATACTTATCAGCCAGTTTTTTTGAGAACATGATACCGACGATCATGAATATAATTCCTCCTGCATTAAACAGACTGAAGCCGGATGTAGGGGCATCTTCAGGCCATTGGAACCCATGCAGGCCAATTTTTGTCAGCAGGTTATTTAATCCATCAATAAAACCATTAAATCCAATATCGTTCAAGAACGCCGCAAGATGCGCTTCACTCAGATAGTGCTCAAAGTAATACACATACGATCCACCTTTCAGCGAAAGCGTAATAAACACAAAGATGGTGAGGACCAGCATGGCAATCCATGGCTTGTTCCTGACCAGGTCCCCCAGGTCTTCTTTGATACTTGATTTTTGTTCCGGTTTAGGAATAACCCGCTCTCTGGTAGTAAGAAAAGTGATAATAAAGAATACGACCCCAACAGCAGCAAAAATACCTATTGTATTTTCGAATCCCTTGGTTTTATCTCCGTCTCCGAGAATAAGGACAAGGGGTAAAAGAAGCACCTGGACAACAAATTGCGCAACCATTACCGCAACAAACCGGTAGGAGGAGATACTGTTCCGTTCTGCAATATTTCCTGTCAGAACCCCGCTCAGTGAAGCATAAGGCAAATTATTGGCAGAATATACAATCACAAGGACCAGGTATGTAATCAGCGCATATGCTATTTTCCCTTTTTCACCGAAATCCGGCGTTCTGAATGCAAGGATAGCCATGATACCAAATGGCACTGCGGTCCACAGGATCCATGGGCGGAATTTTCCCCAGCGGGTGTTGGTCCGGTCCGCAATAGCTCCCATCACGGGATTAAAAAATGCCCCGGCCATTCCCCCGGCGAAAATGATTGCAGAAGCTGCTCCCGGAGGTATTTTGTAGACATCCGTGTAAAAGAATGCCAGGAAGGTCATCAGTGTCTGGAAAATAAGATTGGCGGAAAGGTCACCCAGACTGTACCCAATCTTTTCGAGCCTGGAGAGTTTCATGTTCGAATCTGTCATGTGTCTGAATGAGTAAGAATTACACTACGTAAATCTAGGATTAATTCAAGAAGCGACAGCATTTAAATAAAAATATGCTCCTATTAAAACATAATCATCCACAATCTTTCTTTGCCCCGGTAATCAACGGGCTTCATTTGAATTATCAGGATATTTAACCCACTTTTACACCGCCCCTGATTCGATGTGTATCATAACGATTTTATACAACTCATAAACTGAAAATAATGAGCGAAGAAAGACTCCAGTTGCTTCCCAAGGGGATAAGAAAGTCAGCCAGGCTCTTAACCAGGATAAAAGTACCGGGGAAAATGGTGTTTATCATGATATCAGGTGCGGCCACCATCTGGTTTCTGATACGGGTAATCCCCAAGCCCTCAAGGGCCACGTATCCCTGCATGCGGGTGGCTGCTCCCATCATGTCAAGCTTCATCATCTGGCTTCTGGCAATGACCGGGGCCACATTTTCATTTAAAAAAGCCAGGGCAAAATTAGCCGAATCGAAATACACAGCCGCTTTGATGTTTGTATTGTTAGGCATTGGCTCAGCCTCCATATACACCCTGAACACATCAGCCCGGGAGGATACCGCTGATTTTGAGATCTGGTACAAACCAAATATCCCGCTTGGAGTGGCCAAGGGTATCTTTCCGGGAAGGGTAGCCTGGGGACACAACCCCCGTGTTGCATCATGGGATGGTAATGCAGGTTTTTGGTGGGAGGATCGGTCCAATAACCAGAAAGAAACGGATAAATTGCTTGCACAAACCCTCTTTACCCTGACTGATAAAAAATCTGAAAAGGAAGCCTGGGAGGATCTGTTTACCTATTTCAACCAATCGAAACGGGACCGGGACCAGGGTTATAAGGCAGGCGAGAAGATTGCCGTTAAAATCAATATGAATAATACGGATGCGCATAAAAGCAGTAACAGGATCAATGCCAATCCCCAACTGATTCTATCATTGTTGAACAGCCTGATCAATGAAGGTGGTGTACCCCAGCAGAACATTACAGTAGCAGATCCAAGCCGCTATATTACCGACAACATATTTGACAAGTGTCATGCAGCTTTCCCAAAAGTTCATTTTGTGGATCACAATGGGGGTGACGGACGCGAAAAGGCATCCTTTGTGGAAAATGGGTTTGTCTACTCTTATGATTTTGATGGCCAGACCAGGGGACTGGCAGCTTGCTTTGTAGAAGCTGACTATGTCATTAACATGGCACTTTTGAAAGGCCATGTCAGCCAGGGTGTCACGCTTGGTTCTAAAAACTTCTTTGGTTGTCTGGACATTGAAACTGACTGGCGTAAAAATGCACACTGCGGTGGATTCAGTCAAAACAGGGAAGGCAAGAGACAATACTCGGTCTACCCTGATTTTACAGGCCATAAAGACCTTGGTAATAAAACCATGTTATACCTGATTGACGGAATCTACGGGCATAAATTTGTTGATGGGATACCCGCATACAGGTGGGTATTGAGTCCCTTCAATAATCAGTGGCCAAACAGTTTATTCGCTTCCCAGGATGGAGTAGCCATTGAATCTGTGGTTCTCGATTTTGCCCTGGCCGAATGGCCCGATGCACCCGACATGATGTACAGCGATCATGCCATGGAAGAGATGGCCCTGGCCAATGACCCGCCATCGGGAACAGTTTACGACCCTGAACGCGATGGCACCACATTAGAGAGCCTGGGCGTTACCGAACACTGGAACAATTCCATTGACAAGCAATACAGCCGCAATCTGAAAACCGGCGAAGGTATTGAACTGGTTTATGCAATAACAGTTGTTCCCGGAAATTAATATTCCTATACTATGATTGTATTAGAAAACAAGCATGCCCTGATTACCGGTTCGAGCCGCGGTATCGGTCAACAGATTGCCCTGGGATTGGCTGAACGGGGATGCAATATCATTGTACACGGCAGAACCGAAGAAAGCTGTGCCACTACATTGGAATTGCTTGAAGCGTTTGCGGTGAAAACCTATTGTGTTTACGGCGAATTATCTGACGAAAAACAGGTTATGCAGTTGATTGCCCGGGTGCACGATTAAACAGTTCATGTAGATATTCTCTATAACAATGCAGCCATCATGACACCCTTCCATGAAAACTTCTGGAAGCATAGCTGGGAGGAATGGACAGAAACATTCAAGGTCAATGTAATGGCATTGTATAGCCTGTGCGGGGCATTTATCCCTGGCATGATCGAAAATGGATTTGGAAGGGTCGTCAACCTTACTTCGGGAATCAAAGACCAGCCTGAACTGGCGCCTTATGGCGCATCGAAATGGGCGGTGAATAAGATCACCGAGGATGTGGCCATCAAACTCCACGGTACCGGAGTCAGAATCAATACGCTTGATCCGGGTTGGCTGCGCACCGATTTGGGTGGAGAAAATGCAGAGCATCCTGTTGAGGCTGTATTGCCTGGAGCGCTTGCCCCGGCATTCATTGATGATGACGGACCGAACGGTCAGTTTTTCTCAGCCATTGACCACAACCTTTAATTAAAAAGCCCTGTATGTGGATTGCAGAAGCCTGTTTGCTTCTGCTTCCTTGAATGCGGCCGCCTTATTGTCCCAGTGTAAGGTTTCATTTGGGAATCGATTTGCAACAACTCCCAGCAGAATAGATTCTGTTAACCTGGCTGCATAGGAGAACGGAGCACTGCACTGATCCCGGTCCAGACAGGTGTTCACAAACTGGTGATAATGGTCCGCATCTTCCATGAGCGGAAAATCGATCTTTTCATATTTCCCATCCACAATCAGTTTTGGATAATCCCAGTGAGGTAAAAGCAGCCTGCCATTTTCTCCCATGAACATCGCACCCTGGTCCGGCAGTTTTTCATTGTCCGGAAGCATTAAATCCTTGTGCTGATCAGGTGCCTCTGTACCATCATACCAGACCCACTTCAGGTGATCAGTTGTATATTTTGTTCCGGGGAACTTATAGCTGACCACATTTTTTTCAGGATGCCCAAACCCGGTGGGTTTTCTGCAACTTGTTTCTATGGTCTGAGGCACATCCAGATCCAATGCAGTATAGGGGGTGTCAAAAATATGTACCCCCATATCGCCCAGCGTGCCACATCCATAGTCCAACAGTTTTCTCCAGTTCACTGGGTGGTACAGGTGATCTTTATAGTCTCTTTCCGGAGAGGTCCCAAGCCAGAGGTTCCAATCTAAATGTTCAGGTACCGGATCACTTCCCACAGGTGCAGGTCCATCATAGCCCCAGTTTTTATTGGACCACGCTCTTACGCAGCTTACTTTGCCGATGATCCCTTCCTGGATCAGTGCAACAGCACTCCTGTAATCATCACTGGAATGGCACTGGATCCCCATCTGTGTTATCAGGCTATTCTCCTCAGCAAGTTTGCGCATGGCCCTTGCCTCCGAAACGTGGTGTGTGAGCGGCTTTTCACAAAACACAGGTTTGCCCATATTCATTGCCATTAAGGAGGCGGGAGCATGGGTATGGTCGGGAGTGGACACGATCACTGCATCTATGTCTCGTCCAACCTCATCAAAGAGCTTCCTGTAATCGGAAAATACTTTTGCGCCGGGATATATCTTTTGTGCCTCTGCCAGACGCTTCGCATCAACATCACATAGTGCTGTGACCTCAACCATCGAATGTGAGGCGACGGAAAGCAGATTGTCTTTCCCTTTCCCGCCGACTCCAATATGGGCTGTCCGGAGTTTTCCGTTCCTTGTAATCGCCCAGACAGAGGAGGGTAAGAAAGATAACGATGCAAATGATGCTGCATTTTTTATAAAATCTCTTCTTTTCATAGCTTTTCTGTTTTCACCAATGCCGTACCGGTCTTCATCTGTTTCGCTAATTTACCATGATTTACCAGAATCCGAAAAACAGATTGAAGGAAGCAGAGCAACGGGACCTGCAGTTTCACTCCCGGCCCACTGTAAAGACAGCCTGGCCGAGGATCCCGGGCTTGCCGGAGGTATCCGTTCCGCTGACACTGATGACATACTGTCCCGCGGCATCGGAGGTACTGAAACGCACCTTTTCGGCCATGTTGTACGAAAGAGCCATTGAAGGCTCCCATTTCAAAAGGTTGCGGATATCGGGAAAGGCAGATTCCGGAGGTTCTTCAGTGCATTCAGGTGTGATCTCCTGCCCGGCCTCCAGGAAGGTGTAGTTGAAAAAGTGGTGGTCCCCTTCAAGTGTAATCCCCGCCATGTCCTGTCTCTTTGAGAAGATGCTGAAGATACCGCTGTACCTGAAGTTACCGATCATATAGCCCTTGTTCACCACTTCAATCCTCTCAATCCTGTTGCTGGGAATGTTCAGTAACCTTTCATCATTGGGGACCGGAATATTGTCCATCAGGACCAGGGGGGGATAGAATTCCTGGCAGTTGGGCCCATGCACCATGATACCGTTCTTGCCGTTCCTGGATCTCACCGAGACTGATGGAATGATCTCCGTAATGAACTCCCTCAGGCTGGTAAATTCAATGTAATCCCTGACATAGGTCACCAAGGCTGTATTGCCGTAAAAAGCTGATGAAAAATCCAGGCTGTCGGGAACCTCAGAAGCGATACGGGCATATTTCTCCCGCAGCTGCGCGTTCACCAGTATCTCCTTGACCACCTGTTTTTCTGTTTCATCCAGCACAAACGGGATGTGGGGCAGGATGATGGCCCTGTTGCAGAACTCGGTGGTGAGCAATATTTCATGATACTCCACTGAATCGGAATCCTCTGAAATGTGCAGTTCAGGACTATCCCAATGGTTGGGCAGTGTGAAGAGGAATGAACCATCATGACCGGAGCACACTTCCGCATAGAGGAAAGGATTGGAATATGAGGAGAGTTGCACCTTGGTGTTGACAACCGGTTGCCCCGAATCCGACTGAAGGATCCTTCCCGAAAGTGACAGGCCACCGATCTCGGGCAGGTGTTCGACAACTGCATCGGATTCACCCTCTTTCACAACCTCATGGCTGGCTGGCACAACTGCAGAGGCCAGGCTTCCGGTTTTGGCAATACTGAGACAAAACGGACCCTCCATCAGGCTGTCCGACAACGCAATCCCAAATTCAACATGCTCCCTCCTTGTATATTGCTCTTTCAGCCCTGTAAAAATTACATCCCCTGAATGTCCCATCTCAGGATTTCCTGCCACCTGAAACTCAGAACCTGGACTTTCCGGTCCGGCATCAATATCAGGGGTAAAGGGATTAACGATCTTAACGACCAGGTATTCGTATCCGGTGGGGCCGAAATTCCTCATCCACCTGGTATAGGCCCTCATGTAATAGTTCCCCGAAGGGAGCTCTTCGGGTATACGGATGACACCCCGGGCCACATTGTTCTCGATGGGTACAATCGCCCGGGCAATCTTCGTCCCGTTCCACCTGATCAGTTCCACATAAAGGACTGAGCTCCATGTCACATCCTCAAAGCCCCGGGGTGACTGGTAGAACGCTGTAAAATGAACCTTTTCAGTAACACCGTAGACCGAACGGTCGCAAAACAGCTGAATATGCTCACCGGAAGCTGCCGGCTGGGGTATGACAGGATCCCAGGCTGAAGCGGTCATCCCGAAGGCAGATATGACAACCAGCCCGCAAACCAAACGTATAAGAATTCCCTTCAGCATATTCTTTCAGCTTAATCCCAGAAATCAGGTTTTATATTCTTTCCTCCCCGCATGGTACAATCGAAGCAATAGGGATTGCTTGTATATTTCTTGCCGGCATCCGTATCCTCATAGATGTAAAGCGGAAAAGGGCCCTCCCCGTTCTCCAGCACGCTGAACTCTTCATAGTGACAATACTCCGGTTCAACCTCCATCCCCTCTATGGGTTCCACGAAAATGCGCTTTGCGGTCCTGGTTGAGACCCAGAAATAGCCCAGTACCCTTTCGGCTTCATCATTCACATGATGGATGTTTGTCAGTGGCTGCCTGGGCTGCCTGGTATAGAGCCCGTCTGCCTCCTGAGCCATGATCCTGTTGTATTCGAAATAGTTGTAAGCATCCTCGCTCAGGGCATATTGACTGATCAGCAGGCTGTATTTGATCCTTAGCAGCTCGGTTCTTGAAGAAACATAATTGAGGGGGATCCTTTTCTTTTCATTGATGGTCAGGTTCATGGTACTGGAGAGATAGAGGCCGGATACATCATCGTTTTTCCAGCACCGGAATACGGCCCAGCTGTCATCCGGTAAAACCGGGATCAGTGACTTATCCAAATAGAAATAGGAGATTGGACCAAAGCTGGTGTATTCATGGGTTTCATCAAGCCTCCACCGGAAGTACCTCGATTCACTTTCCAGGGCCGTAAGGTCCAGGTAGAACTGGATGCCGGCATACTGCTCGCCGGTGTTGACATCCACCTTCTGTTCCACTTCATAGTAGACCGAGTCCACATCGATACCGTTGTTCAAAGGTTCAAAATCTGACTCATAGACATCACCTTCCCATGTGATCACCCGGAGTTTATAATTACGTCCGATAACCAGTGCCTCATCCGGAATGACCGCCGAATAGATACCATCCTGAATCTCCTGGTAATGAAAGCTGTTCTCCAGTTCATCGATCACATTCACCTCACAACCACTCACTGAGAGGAACATGGGATGGTGCAGTGTGGTTGTCCTTGTTACGATCACCTGCTGTTCTGTTTCCCCTTTGATCAATGCCCCTTCAATGGATATCAGTTCCGGCTCCTCTGTGATGTCGGCTTCATACGGTTTGACGCAGGAGGCGGCCGCAATAGCCAGAATGATCAGCAGTGAGGTTGTATGTCTGTTATTCATCATCCCTTTACCTCCTTAATCGCTGTTATGATTACCAAGTTTCACATTCCATGACAGTGTCACGATGGGCATGGCGAAGATCGAAAGCTGGTTACCCTTAACCTGGTTATCCACCACTTCATAGTAGACGGAATAGGCATTATCCCTTCCGGTCAGGTTATAGATATTCAGCATCCAGAAACTGTGGGCAAACTTTTTGAATTTCAGGTTTCCTTCCAGATTCACCGAAAGATCGATCCTGAAGTAATCCGGGATCCGGTAGGCATTTCTGGATGAATAGAGCATATATGCCTGGTCTTCTGCAAAATAGGTGGCCACAGGCAGGGTAACAGGGCGCCCGGTGGAATAGACCACGTTGGAGGAGATGCTCAGCCTCCGGCTGATCCTGAAATTTGAAACCAGGTTGAAACTATGTGGCTTATCGAAATTCGAAGGATAGGGCAACCCGTTGTTTACCTTCTCTTCATCATATGCACCGTCGATGGTGATGGTTGAGCGTGAATAAGTGTATGATAACCACCCCGTTAATTTCTTGCTGTTCTTTTTAACCATCAGTTCCACGCCCCTGGAATCCTGGAATCCCTGGAGTATCTGTGTTTCAAGGGGTTCAGGGGATATGAAATCCGCGCCATCCTTGTACTCCACGATGTTATTGACCCATTTCTTATAGAATTCCACAGAAAGGCTGATCCGTGGTTTTCTGAAATCGTGATAAAAACCCAGGGAAAGCTGGTCAGAAACCGGGGGAGTAATATGATAGTCCGTCAGTTTCCATTGGTCGTTGGGTGCAATGGCTATGGTATTGCTCAACAGGAATACATATTGCCTGAGCCTGTTATAGGAGGCTTTCAAAGAGCTGTAGGCGCCCACCTGGTAATTGACAGCTGCCCTCGGTTCCAGGCCGGAGTATGATTTTACATATCCGTTGGTACTGTAGTGGGTTGTCTGTATATAATTGTATTTATTCTTAGGCTGGCCCTCCTCATATTCATTAATATCCGCCGGTCCCAGCAATCCGTAAAAACTATACCTCAGGCCGAGCAGCAGGTTCAGTTTGGGCAGCAGCTCGAACTCATCCGACACATAGAGTGCATTTTCATTCCCCTGTTCACGGCCCAGGTCCAGAGGCTCCCGGTTTGATTCTTCACCGTAAGGCAGGATCTCCCCCCTGTTCAGATCATACAGGATGGTGTTCACACCGAATTCAATGCGGTGTCCGTCCAGTTTCAACAACAGGAAATCGGCCCTGGCTTCGGTATGCCGGAGGTAATAATCATGTGAATATGCCTCTGAAACATTGTTCTTATCCGTGGTTGAGAACTGGTAATTGCTGGTGGATACAGAAAACTCCGAAGAGAAGGTTTTGGAGAAACTATGATCCCAGCTTATGGAGCCTCCTGTATTGGAGTACCTGTAATTATTTTTTGCAGATAGTGAAAAACGGTCCGAACTCCTGTAAAGAAATAGATTCGCCCGGTTATTGGGATTGATCCTTGCGTCAAATCCCAGGGTAAAATCATTGAAGGAGGCCTCACTCTGCCTGAGATCGTAATCATTCAGCCTTTTCAGGATCCAGTCCGAATAGGTACTCCTGGCACTGGCCACGAAAGAGACCTTCTCCTTCACGATAGGTCCCTCCACCGCCAGATGGGCGGTAATGGGACTGATCCCTCCCTGGGCAAAGAGGTGGTCCTTGTTCCCGGGCCTCGTGGCAATATCAAAGATGGAAGCGATCCGGCCACCATATTTGGAAGGTACATTGGTCTTGTAAAGGGAAAAGTCACTCACAATGTCAGGGCTGAATGCGGTGAAGAAACCGAACATGTGGGAGGTGTTGTATATGGAGATCTTATTGATATAGAACATATTCTGGTCGGCAGATCCTCCCCTGACATTGAATCCGGATGAGCCCTCCCCGGCATTTTGCACCCCGGGCAACAGCTGGGCAACCTTCAGCACATCCTTCTCGCCCAGTACTACGGGAACCTCCTTCATGGATTTTACCGAAATCCTTTCGTACCCCATGTACATACCCCCCACATTGCTGTGCCTCTTTTCGGTAACGGTGATCTCCTGTAGTTCAAAAAGGTCATTTTCAAGCCCGATGACCAGGTCGCCATCGGAAAGTACGTTCAATCCGTATTCAGCCTCTTTCATGGCCATATGGTCCACGATAATACTGTAGGTTCCCGGAGCCAGGTTCAGCTGGAAATTCCCGTCCACATCCGATATGGTTCCCTTGCTGGTCTCTTTAATAAAGATGGTAGCCCCGATCAGTGCCTCTCCACCCTGGTTGTTAGAGACATGTCCCTGTACCCTGCATGATTGGCCCGGCTTTGCATTTTCCCTGGCTCCTATCTGCAGGAACCTCTTTTCAGACAAGCCTTTGGTCGTCAGATAGACTTCTTCACCCGGCTGTTGCTCACCGGCTGAACCAACCGGGTCCGATGCGGCAGGAGGCGTATGCTCAAAGTGCGGGAATTCAGTGACCAGGTCATCGCCCCGGAAAATAAAAATGTGACCGTATTCCATGTAAAATGAGAGTCCGGTACCCTGCAAGGCAGATTTGATCACCTCCTCCAAACCGGATCCCTGCCGGATTGCCGGAGTACGGATCGAATCGATCCAGGAGCTGTCAAAGTAAAACCGTACACCTTCATCCTCCTGGAGTTCCTGAAGAAGTGAAACCAAAGGTTGCTCAGGATAGGAGTGGCCCAGGATCAGCTTTTCCTGGCTGTAGAGGTGCAGGGGGATCAGGCCCAGAAGTATAAGAACAAGTTTGTGCTTTATGCCATCCATGGTACCTCCCTAGTGCTGGCCTTTGTCCAACGTGGTGTGACAATAGCGGATGACCTCATTCATGAGGGTGTCATTGACCTCTCCAACCTGGATCCGGTTCTCCTTCATGTACTCCCTGATGGTTGCTCTGGCCGGTTCGGGAAAGGCTTTTATGAACGACCTGTTGTTCTTATACCTGTAAAGGATTCCTTTCAGTATGAGATAATTCCTGCGTTTCGGATCACTGAAGCTGAAGATCATGTAGTCCCCTGAATTCCGTGATTCGAGGCGGTTCTTATACCAGGAATAGTAACATGATAAAGTTCCGGTTTCCGCGACAACCTGGTAATATTGGGTTGGCTGCTGGTCGAAACTTTCACTTCTGAATAACCTGTTTTCAATTGAAAATCCAGAAACAAAGTTTTCCGGGAGCAGCGTCATCTGGAATACATCCCCGGATTTCCTGCTGAGGATAACCTGCTGGTTGAAAATGTCGTAATTCAAACCGATCCCGTCATACAGCTTATCCCTGAAAATGACTGTGCCAGTCTTGAATTCCTTGTCTCCCAGGAAGGGATGTCCCTCGGCATTGTAATAGGGATAAACGTAATAGATCCCGTTTTGGATCAGCGGGTCCACTTCCATGAATTCCAGGGTGGCATCGTAGACTGCACGGAATTCCCGGTCGGGATCCGGAACAACCGGCTGGGAAAAACAACCGGCCCACTGAAAAACCAGCAAAAGTATTGGTATTACGGTCTTCTTAAACAAGGGGCCAAAAGTAATACTTTTTACCGCATCCGGAAAAGAAATAAGTCACATGACAACAGAAATGAACAAATCCCTGTTCATTGGTCAAAAAACTGATCTGCCGCAGCAGGACCATGAGATCTGTCAGAATTTTTATCTTGTCCTCCGCTTAATCAACCTGACCACCGATGAAAACACAACTCCTCCTCCTGATGATGGCTGTACTGTGCAATTGTAATACCGGGCTTCCCGACACCGGTGAGGGCGTATCTGAAGCCATCCGTTTCAACCAGGTCGGTTACTACCCCGGTGCGGTGAAAGAATTTATTGTGGCTGACCATGAAGCCACTTCATTTTCGATCCTGGACAAAGATGGGAAGCGGGTGTTCAAAGGAAAACTGTCGGACCGCGGAGGCTGGGAAGCATCCGGAGAGAAGATCCTGGAAGGTGATTTTTCCAGGTGCAAAAAGGAGGGACAATACAGGATCATGCTGAACACCGGTATTCAATCACCTTATTTTAAAATCAGGCATGACCTTTACCGGGAAGCCCTGGATGGCTCCATCAGAAGCTTCTATTACCAGCGGGCCTCAATGGCCATCGACGAGGCCCATGGCGGCAAATTCAGCCGGGCCGCCGGCCATCCCGACCTGGGATGCGCTTTCCATCCCTCCGCAGGAAGGCATGAAGGGACCCTTGATTCACCGGGAGGATGGTATGATGCGGGAGATTACGGGAAATACGTGGTGAACGCGGCCATTACCGTGGGACAGATGCTCAACCTGGTGGAACTTTATCCTGGTGTCGTTGAGGACGGACGCCTGAATATCCCTGAAAGCGGGAACGGAATTTCCGATCTGCTGGATGAGATCCGGTATGAACTGGAGTGGGTCTCAACCATGCAGGATATGGACGGGGGAGTCTTTCATAAGCTGACTGCCAAAGGATTTGGTGGTTTCATCATGCCCGAAACCTATGACATGGAACGCCTGATCATTGGAAAAGGAACCTATTCAAGCCTCACTTTCGCTGCGGTGATGGCCCAGGCTTCAAGGGTTTACCAGGCAACTGATCCCCAATGGGCAGCCACATTGCTTGGATCAGCTGAAGTAGCGTGGGAATGGTCCGTTCAGCATCCTGACCGGTTCTACAGGAACCCGGAAGATGTGCATACCGGAGATTACGGGGATAACAGGCTCAGTGATGATTTTTACTGGGCCGCCGCAGAATTGTATATTAGTACAGGGAAGGAGGAGTATCTCAAATACCTGCAGGAAAATGAAGAGCCCTATATCCACCAGGAGACCAACAGCTGGAAGTTCTTTATCAGGAATATGGGATTCCACACCCTGCTTGTGAACCGGGAAAAGGTGGATCCTGCCCTGGCTTCTGACCTGGCCCGGAAACACATCGAACTGAGCGAAAAGATCCTTGAGAAACTGATGTCCATCCCCTACCGGGTGGGGGTGGACCATTTTGAGTGGGGGTCCAACAGCGATGTGTTGAACCAGGCCATGATCCTGTGCATTGCCCACAACCTTTCAGGTGATGAAAAATACCTGGACGGAGCCATCCGGAGTATGGACTACATTTTTGGGAAGAATGCCACCGGAACCAGTTTTCTCACCGGCTTCGGCTCAAAGCAGGTGATGAATCCGCACCACCGGCCCAGCGGGGCTGACGGGATCGAAGAACCGGTCCCGGGCTTTATCCTGGGGGGGCCCAACGATGACAGGCAGGACCGGAAATCTGTGAAGTATGCCTCTGAATTCCCGGCCAAAGCATTCGAGGATGTCCAGGCCAGCTATGCCTCCAACGAGGTGTGCCTCAACTGGAACGCGCCGGCAGTTTTTGTGCTGGGCTACCTGGAAGAGGTCTGTCAGTAACCAATCCCTGGACAAACAAATTGGATGATTTTTCTTATATTGAACAACTGACCAATACTGAGCAAACATGAAAATCCAGATCGACAATACACGAAGGGAGTTCCTGAGGAAACTGATTGCAGGTACTTCCATGATGGGAATGGCTCCCCTGGTGGGAAGTCTTCAATCCTGTTCCGGTCCAGGGCCGAAGATGGGACTGCCGCAGCGGCCCTTCGGAAAGACCGGGGTAAACGTGGGGATCTACAGCCTTGGGGCACAGGCCACCGTGGAACAGGTGGGCATGAAGGAGCAGGCCGTGGAGATTATTAATCGTTGTATTGATCTGGGAATCAACTATATTGACACATCTGCCTGGTACGGTCAGGACGGGACCAGCAGCAAGGGTGACCACCTGCGGGGAACCAGCGAACGGCACCTGGGTGAGGTGATGCCCACCCGGCGAAATGAGGTGTTCCTGGCCACCAAGACCCATGACCGGAGTTACGACGGCGCCATGCGCCACCTGGAGAGTTCCCTGGAGAACCTGAAGACAGATACCATAGACCTCTGGCAGATCCACAATATCAAGGGCGGGGGAGATGAGGACATCGACTATATCTTCTCCGATGAAGGGTGCATGAAAGCGCTGTTGAAGGCCAGGGAGGAAAAGGTGGTCCGGTTCCTGGGGATCTCAGGACACGCCGATCCTGCCCCCATGAAGGAGCTGATCGACCGCTATCCCTTTGATTCAGTATTGATGGCGCTGAATGCGGCTGACAAACACTACAACTCCTTTATTGAGAAGCTGATTCCGTCAGCCGTTGAAAAGGAGATGGGGATCATCGGGATGAAGATCCCGGCCCGGGACAGGATCTTCGACCACGGGGGGATCATCACCATGAAGGAGGCCATGAGCTACACCATGACACTGCCGGTGAGCACCATTATTGTTGGAATTGACAAGATTGCCGAACTGGAGGAGAACATCAGGATCGCCCGGGAATTCGAGCCCTTAACGGCCGATGAAATGCTGGCCATCGAGGACAAGGTGAAACCCCACCACGAACACCTGCTGTTCTACAAGGGCTTGTCCGAATGGCCCAAGGAGTGGTCGGGCAACAATGTCTGATCAGTCGGTGATCATCAAACGGCCTGAAAGACGTTCAGGACCCGTTCCGGATATGCTGTACAGGTAAAGCCCCTCAGCCAGCCCCTTCCGGGTAATGGCCACCTGCTGGTCACCTGCCGGGAAACGGCCCAGAAATTCATTCCTGGCAATCCTGCCCCGACTGTCCATCACAGTAAGCCACAACGCCTGCTCCATTTGAAGGGTGAATGTGAAGGTGGCCATATTCTTCATGGGATTGGGGTAGAGCCGGAATCCGCCGGCCAGGGCCGTTTCGATGCCCACCCCGAAAACCGTCACCACCTCCGGTTCGGAAATATTGTAGGCTGTATCGCGTGCGTAAAGCCAGTAGATCCCGTTCCCGAGACCGGAGATGGCAATATCCACCGCTGAACTGCCTGTCACGGCCACCGAATCAATGGTGGCCCCCATGATGGCGGCCAGCTCCTTGTCTGTTCCGCCGGGAACCAGGTAGATCACCCCGTCCTCGGAACTGACAGCTACGACGGTCCCTTCCACATGAATGGAATCCGTTGCTTCCAAAAGGGGCGGATCGGTGTCAAAGAAAAGCGTTGTCCCTGTCACCGGACCTGCCATTCCGCTTTCGTTCCCTGCGTCATCCACAGCTGTCACCGACATCTCATAGGATCTCCCCGGCTCCAGTTCCCTGAAGGAATAATATGTGGCATGCGTGGTACCAAAAGGCTTCCGTCCAGGAATACCCGGTAATATCCAACGCCCACATTGTCCGTTGCCTCATCCCATGTAATGCCCAGGGCGGAATCGGTGATTCCTGTTACCCGGAGGTAGGGCGGGATGCCCGGTGCTAGGGTATCATCCAGCGGATTAAAAACAGTGAGCTGCATCTCCACCGTATTGACAGAATGCGGGGGAACGGTCAGGACAGAATCCTGGAGCCGGCTCACTTTCTGGCACTGGTTTGTCCCGGAAGTCTCATAGACATAGGAGCCTGTAATCTGGTACCCATCAATGCCCATGCGGATGGACAGTGCTTCCGTATCTGACCGGTTGATCACCACGCAGGCCATGGAGTCCATGTCCGGACTTACGAAGGCCAGCGCTTTGGGATTGCTCCCGGTCAGGTCCAGGTCCACCCGCTTCCACCCTGGTTCGATAAAGGCGGAGAACTGCTTGAACACGTAGAATTCCATGGTTTTAATGTATCCTTTGGAGGGATCGCTCCAGTTCCCGGGAGTCCACGGATTCTCCAGGGATACCAGTCCCCCGTTATCCCAGATAAGGTCCCAGTAGAAATAGGCTGTGGCATTTTCGTCATGGAAGGACTTGTATATAAGTCCGGCCAGGGAGAGCCAGTCCGCATCCCGGCTGAATTCCGTCTGAAAATGGGGTACCTCCGGGTGAAAGCCCCCTACCTTGGTAAAATCGGTGGACGCGTAAGGATTATTCACATCCACACCGTGGTAGAGGTGGTGGGCGATGCCATCAATTTTCGACAGGTCCAGTGCATTGACATAGTTCTCCACGGCATTATAATGGATCCCCGACACTTCCGGTCCCAGGATCAGGGGAATATGGTCCCGTTTCACCAGCGTGTCGTAGACTGCATCCAGTGCCTTGTTGTAACCCGCAAGGGTATCCGATCCATTGATCACCTCCGTCGGTTTCAGGATGCATGTTTCCCACGTATCGGAATAGGAGGGTTCATTCTGGATGGAGATCCATGTGGGGTAGATCCCGTTGGCCCCGTACTCTTCCAGGGCACCCATCCACCAGGAGGCAAAACCTGCATAGTCGAACTCCACACCTCCCGGTCCCACCGTATACCTCAGGGTACCTCCGTTCTTCCTGTCACCTGTATTTTTCAGCGAATCGGCCGGGCCCCATGAGGTAGAGAGCAAAGGGATGGGAACCCCCCTGACCTCTTCGGCTTTCTCCATAAACTCCTTTACGCGGTCCACCATCCCGGGATCATACCCGTAGGCATTCCTTACCCTCAGGATATCCAGGCCCAGCTCCCCGAAGACCACATTGTATATCAAATCTTTCTTTGGATGTGCGATCAGCCAGTTTTCATAATAGGCCAGTGAGGCCCCGAATCCGGTCACTGTCTGGTTCAACTGGTCCGGCCTGATGACCATTTCCTGCTGGGCCTGTACGATCATCCCGGCCGGTAAAACAAGGAGCAGCACCAGAAGCACTCTCCTGGAAAGGTGGTGGAAATTGTTGCTCATGCCGCAAAGTTAACAAATAGGATGTTCAACCGGGAAGCAGGCAAAAAGGAACCTCTAGATGCCTGCATGCTCCATCAGGTCGATCATCCCCAGCAGGGCGCCCCAGTGGTAAAAATGTTCGCTCCGGGCTCCGGGATTTCCACCTGTTTCGGCATGGTAGTTTTCGCGTACCCACCGGTTCCGGTTCCACTCCTCCAGGAGCAGTTTCCTCGATTTCAGTGCCAGGTCCCTCCGGGCCTCCGGCAGGTCATAATTCCTCAGTCCCAGGTACACCAGGAAGTTCATGGGTGCCCAGATGCTCCCTCTCCAGTAGTTCATCCCCGTATAGGAGGGATCGTTCCTGGCCACAGAAGGCATGATGTAGTCGCCCCAGAACTCCTCCGGGTTGTAGAAATGTTCCCTGACCATCCTCTCAGCCTGTTCCCGGGTGGCGGCTTTTGCAATAAGTGCATAAAAATTGGTGGGAGATATCCTCCTGCTGGGCCTGCCCAGGTCGATCCGGTAGTTGAGGAAAAGCCCGGACTCCTCGTCCCACATGCTTCTGAGCTTCTCCCTGTACCGGTCCGCCCTTTCCATGAGCTCCTCAGCCTCAGCAGTCCTGCCCAACTCTTCGGCCATGAACACCAGGGCATCACAATCTCCCACGTACATCCCCATCAGTCCCACGTCTCCCACCGGGATCTTGTTGAGCAGAGTGTCGAAAGGCACATCTTCATACATGGGGGTATTGTCCAGTCCCGATTCGTTGGAGGCTGCCCCGTGAACCACCTGGGTCAATTCCCGCCGGTCGCCATACAAGGGCTCGAACGGATCGGAACCCCAGCAAAGGTAACCCTCCACGTTCCGGTGCTTTTCCCACCAGCGGTTCCAGGTCAGCAACTGGTCGAAGGTCTTCTCCAAAAACCACTTCTCAGGATGCCTCAGGTAAATCTCCCTGACCATCATCCCACCCACCGGCGGCTGAGAACGGTCCCTGCTTTTCAGGTCGAATGATGCCGAGAAGTTGGGGACAAATCCCAGGTCGTCGATCTCATTGCACATGACAATGGCTTCGTTAAAGGCCAGCTCCCTGCTCTCAATAGCGTGCATGAACGCGGCAAAGAAGTTGTCCCAGCAGAACAGGATGAAACCTCCCGGGGTTCCCTTTCCCCACCCGAAAGCCCATGGCCGGGCCACCGGGCTTACCAGCCTGTTATTCTCATTGTCATAAATCACCATCCAGTTCAGGGCATTCTGCACCGCATCATACACACCGGCCAGTTCCCC
This sequence comes from uncultured Bacteroidota bacterium, assembly GCA_963793455.1. Lineage (GTDB taxonomy): Bacteria > Bacteroidota > Bacteroidia > Bacteroidales. The sequence continues at coordinate 821,428 of CAWCAK010000001.1, read as the reverse complement.
ATAAGCATCCTTTTTTTCCAGGTATGCCTTTTCGGCATTACCGATCTGTTCCCTGATCACTTCCAGGTCCGCCCCCGTGGTGGAGTATGCCACCTGGCCTTCCATGGAAAAACGGAGCATGGGGGCTTCAGTGAGCCCCAGTTCTTTCACTGCAGGAAAGATATTGACCTGCCCCGAAGGCAGGTCTGCTATCAGCCGCTCTCCCATCCGGGTGATCTCCCCCTCCCTGCCATAGAGAACCTCCGCATTCAGCTGGAGGGTACCCGGGTTGGGGGTGGAATCGGCCGGGGTGGCCAGCACAAAGAGGTCCCGTCCGCTGGCATGGGTTTGGAGCCTCATGCCAAATCCGGACCACCGGACCACAAAATCTGTATAGGAACCGTCGGTGGTATGTGCATTGGTCCACACCCTTTCGGATCCCTTTACCCGGTTGCCGGTGAACATCAGCTTCAATCCCTTGCCTGTCACCGTATCGTTGATCTGGAGGTTCAGGGCCAGCCCTTCGGGCAGCAGCACCTGGGTGGAGATGCTGGTCACGTCAAAAGTGCTCCAGCCCCTGAGCAGGTCATTCTTCAGCCCGGGGTAATCTGTGACCTGCTGATCAGCAGTACGGGTATTGCATGACGCCATCAGCATCATGGCGGTCCCTAAAAACAATATGCCTCTTTTCATACTGCAAATAAAAAACGAATCATCCGGAAGGAGGTTCACTATTTTCGACAATCAGATATGAAAGTTACTCACTGTTTGAATTAATTGTACAGGCCATACAACACCCCATTTATTGACACGTTATCCTCTTTTCCGTACATTTATCGTACGTCATTCCCTCTTCATTGCTTTAGCGTACAACTCATCAATAATAAACGAACGCCATGGAAAGAAAGACCGCGCTCATTGCCCTGCTGCTGATCCCGGCCCTTGCTTTTTCCCAGTTTGAACAAAAGATCAGTGTGAGCCTCTCGGGGGGGATGTTCAGCACCTTCGGGGAGCAGGTCTACCGGCCCGACTACTGGGCATCGCCGGAGGATGACTTGCCCAGACAGATGTCTAATTATCAGCCGGGTGTACATGCCATGCTCGGAATTCAGGTTAACCTGAACCGCCATTTCTCACTCCAGGCCGATGTGGGGATGATCTATTCGGGGGCCTGGTTCTACGACGTCGGGGATGGTACGAACTACTACGAATACAGTGTATGGGACCCGGAAGACGACGAAATCCTGCTGGCCAACGGGGAAAATGAACTGACCCTGACCAATATTGGAATCGGCCTGACACCCAAATACTACATCCTGCCGGGAAAGCGAGTCAATCCCTACCTGTTCGCAGGGATCAGCCTGAATTTTACCTCCACCACCTTTGAAGACAACGAATGGGCTGCACTCAAAGAACACGGGCAGCTGGATCCCCCGGATGATCCACCTGAAAGGGCCAATATTGAAAACAATACCGGGATCGGATTCTTCCCCGGGATCGGCCTGGACCTCGCCCTGGGAGACCGGATCAGTTTCTTCCTCATGTCGGGCGTGAACATTGTCCTTCTGAAAGAGGATAACTTCTACACTGAGGAACAGAAGGAGAACCTGAATGCCTTTTCCGCCCAGGCAGGGATCAGGATCAGCTTCCTGAAGTCGAAGGACCTGTAGGACTCCGGCTTTGATTTTACAAATATCTCCCATACTTTTATTCGGGAAGGAAAATACGCTCCATGGAAAAAAAGAAAGTTCCCGGTTACTATGGATTCAGGATGTACCTGTCTGCCAATATGCTTCATTTTTTCCTTGTCATCCCCTTTTCCATATTCATCTTCGGTCAGAAAATACCTGAATTAACGGAGAGGAAGGGTTTTCTGAAAAATGACACCACCATGGTGGCTGATTCGCTCCATGCAACCGGGGAACCACAGGTTGCTCCAACCGCGATGGCGATTGACAGCCTGGTCCAGACGATCACTGCAGCGGGGGAGGAAAAGGCTGACAGCATCACCAGGGCGTTTCATTCCCGGTTTGTAGTGGAGACGTCTGAGGAAAAAGCAGAGAACAACCTTTTTGACAAGGAGGGAGTGATCAACAAATTCTTCCTGTGGATGTTCTACCTCACCCTCGCGAGTTACCTGGTTGGCTTTATCTATAATTTTCCCTTTAAACGGCTTTTCAGGATGAGACAGCGAGGGATAGAGATCCCGGATAAGCTGGAGGCTTTCTGTAAAAAACAACTCCTTCATTCCCCCCTGGTCAATGCGGGCATTGTGATCTTGCCCAGCATCCTGGCGATCGGTTATTTTTTCATCTTCTTCATCCTTGATAAACAGGGCAATGACGACCTGCAGATGGAAGCTTTCCAGGAGTTCTTCTACCTGACCCTGATCGCAACACTGCTTGAATTCCTGTTTGTATTCTACTGGCAAAAACACAGGGTACGCCTCGGCTACATCGAACAGGTCTATTCTCAGGAAGAATTGCGTACGAATGTTTACAGGCGCAAAGGGGGGAGAATCAAATCCCGCCTGATCATGGCCAGCGGGATGACCACCTTTCTTCCCCTCCTGGTGGTGATGTCGTACCTGTTACAAAGCCTGACCCGGATTAAGGACCTGGGAATGGAGGAGGTATCCCCTGAAGCCTGGAAGATCCTGATCGGACCCTGGGGCTCCATGATCGGGGAGATCTCGAGCCTTGGGACCTACTCTCTGGCAGATGTCAGCTGGATGGTTTATGTCAACACGGCTGATACCCTGAGCATGTTTGCCGGCATCTCCACGGGGATCATTGTCTCCCTGATTTACCTGTTGCTGTTTATCCGCTGGACCAACAGGGACATCACACAACCGGTTATGGAGATCCTTTCCAATATGCGAAGTACAAGGGGAGGGGAAACGGAGCAGTATACCATCGTGCGTACCAATGATGAGATCGGGGAACTGGCCGTTGGGTACAACGAGATGACCCACAAGATCCACGACCATGTGACACATATCTCGAATATGAACAGGGACCTGGAAAAAACGGTGAAGGAGCGGACCCAGGAGGTGGTGATGCAGAAAGAGGAGATCGAAGCACAAAAAGAGGAGATCGAAGCACAGCTCGATATGGCCACCCACCAGCGGGATACCATCACCCGCCAGAAGGACCAGATCCTCGACAGCATCAGGTATGCCGAGCGGATCCAGGCGGCCATCCTTCCCCCGGCTGCCACCCTTGCCGAATTCCTTTCTGATCATTTTATCCTGCACAAACCCAGGGACATTGTGAGCGGGGACTACTACTGGACATCCTACAGGAGGGACAAGATCCTGATCGCTGTGGCTGACTGTACCGGGCATGGTGTCCCCGGGGCTTTCCTGAGCGCGCTGGGTATCTCCTCCATGAATGAGATTGTCAACAGGAAGGGAATGGTTCATGCCAGCCAGATCCTGGAACAGCTGAGGGATTTTATGATCCATTCATTGCACCAGACCGGGACCAGGGGAGAAACGCAGGACGGAATCGAGATCGCGTTCTGTATGATCGATCCTGCAAAGATGACACTGGAATATGCCGGTGCCAACCGGCCACTCTACCTGGTCAGGCCATCCCGGGAAGCATCAGATAAGCCACCATATGAACTGATCCAGATCCGTGGCGACAGGATGCCCATCGGGATCTATGAACAGGAGGCCTCCCCCTTCACCAACCATAAACTCAGGCTGCAAAAGGGTGACTCCATCTACCTCTTCTCCGACGGATACGTGGATCAGCTGGGAGGGCCAAGGAGAAAAACATACAGGTCGGTACATTTCAGGGAGTTGCTGTTACAGATCCAGGAGAAACCGATGAAGGAGCAGAAGAAGATCCTGCTGGAGAAACACGACAACTGGCGGGGTAAGATCGAACAGATCGATGATATCCTGGTGGTGGGATTCAGGCTATAGGATGCTGGCTATTCCACCTCCACCTGGACATATTCGAAGGTAAGTCCCGACATCCTGGACATTTCCATGCCCACTTCGTACATATCCTCATCATCCTCCTCATAATGCCATTTCACATGAATCTTTGTTCCGCTTTCATGAATAGCGTGCAGGATCTTGAATACATCAAGGATGTACTTCGCTGATGTAGAATTGAAGTATTCAAAACTGAACAGGAATTCCAGGGTCTGCTCTCCTCCCGCCGAACCCTTGCCGGAGCATTCAGCAGCAAACTGCTCAAGCCATTCAAGAATGGGCATGTAAAAATTCCTCACATTCTCAGGTCTGGATTCACCTGCAAACTCAAACTGCTTTGATCCCGGATCAAGAATGATCCTGGGTGAGTTCAGCGTGGATTCAATAATGAGCTTTTCCATGCGTTATCCGTTTAAGGTGATTTGTATTTCAAAGAAGGAATGGTTGTTGTCCACTTCGGCAAAAGTGTAATCGATGTCACTGTTAGTCCGCATTGCCATGGTGATCAGTCCCAGTCCGGCCCCCGTATCGCTGGCATCCGAATCCCTGTTAATCACATCCTCATAGAGTGTTTTCAAAGCTTCATCGTCCAGCTGGTTGACCCTGTCAAGCTTGAACTTAAGGTCCCCGATATCGTCATTGGCCACCAGGTTGCCGGCCCTGACCAGATACCCCTCTTCATGACTGATCACTGAGATCCTGGGTAATCTCCCTGCACCCTGTTCATCCCGTGGAACAGTGGTCCCGTATTTATAAATGTTATCAATGGATTCCACAAAAACGCTGTACAGCCGTTTCCTGGCTGGCTTCTTCATCCCCTGAAACTCCCCGGTGGACCTCAGTTGGTTCAGCAGCATTTCTATGGTGCCAAAAGTAATGGCTCCTTCAAAATCCACCAATGTTCTCGTTTTAGCCATGTGCAATACAAAATAAAGAAAAAAATGGTTACTTTAATCATCCATGAGTGAAGCCATCTTAAAAGCATTGATGCAGTTGTTTGCATTGATCGTGGACATTGATGAATTGCATGATATCTCTGACCGGGAACGTGACATCATCCGATCCTTCCTTAACCGGCAGCTGAGCAGCGAATTGGTGGACAAGTACATGACAGTATTTGATGAATACCTGAGCCTCTATCACCAGGACAGGATCACCAAGGGAAGCCTCAGGGAGAAGAAAAGAACCTCCCTTACTGCGGTGAGGATCCTGGGAATTTGTGAAAAAATCAACGAAGAGCTGGAACAGAAACAGAAGATCTATGTGATCATCCAGCTCATCGAGTACATTGCTTACGGGATCGAAATACGGGAGAAAGAACTGGACTTCCTTCAAACCGTAGCCTCAGCGTTCAATATCCCGGAGGAGGAGTATGAAAACATCCTCAGGTTCGTGGCCTATTCCCTGGAGGAGATCCCCCGGAAAGAGAAGGTCCTGGTGATCAACAATGAGGAGAAATGCGAATTCGAGAATGCGCACCATATCTACAGCAGCCACCTTTCGGGGACGGTCTCTGTGCTTAGCATTGCCAGCGTGAACACCTACAGCCTGCGCTACCACGGGAAGGAGGACCTGTACCTCAATGGTCAGCACCTGCAGGCGGGCACCACCTATACATTCGAGCACGGATCTGCCATCAGGGGACAAAGCATCGATCCCATCTACTACTCCGATGTGGCCGGGATCTTCTCAAAATCTTCCACCAGCGCAAGGTTGACTTTTGTAGCCCGGGATGTGGAATTCAGGTTCAAAAACAGCGAGAACGGGCTCCAGGAATTCAACCTGCAGGAGGGATCCGGAAAGCTGGTGGGGATTATGGGAGGCAGTGGCGTTGGGAAATCCACCCTGCTGAATGTACTGAACGGGAACCTGGAACCCATGAGCGGGGAGATCCTGATCAACGGTTACAACATCCATGATGAAAAGGAGAAGGAGAAGCTGAACGGAGTGATCGGCTTTATTCCCCAGGATGACCTGCTGATCGAGGACCTGACCGTTTACCAGAACCTCTATTACAATGCCAGGCTTTGCCTTGACAGTTATAGTGACGAACAGATAGATGCCATGGTCAACCAGGTGCTGGTGGACCTGGACCTGTTTGAGATCCGTGACATGAAGGTGGGCAAACCGCTGAACAAGATCATCAGCGGGGGACAAAGAAAAAGGGTGAACATCGGCCTTGAGCTGATCAGGGAACCCTCGGTGCTTTTTGTGGATGAACCCACCTCGGGATTGTCTTCGGTGGACTCGGAAATGGTCATGACCCTGCTCAAGGAACAGGTCTACAAGGGCAAACTGGTCATCGTGAACATTCACCAGCCCTCCTCCGATCTCTATAAGATGTTTGATAAGATCATCTTCATGGACAAGGGGGGGTACCAGATCTTCTATGGAAATCCATCGGAAGCGGTGGTCTATTTCAAGACCAAAAGCAACCATGCCAATGCAAAGGAGGATCAGTGTGTCAGGTGCGGCAATGTGGATCCGGACCAGGTATTGCAGATCATAGAAGCCAAAATCGTGAACGAACACGGCAAACTTTCCAGGACCAGGAAGGTGAGCCCCAGGGAGTGGTTTGAGACCTTCAAAAACAGCAATGTGCTCAAACCTTTTAAAAAGCCGAAGAGAGAGGCCCTCCCCGAAAACTACTACAGTATTCCCGGGCTGTTCAAGCAACTGAAGATCTTTTTCATCCGGGATATCCTTTCGAAACTGACCAACAGGCAGTACATCCTGATCAGCCTCCTGGAAGCCCCGCTGCTGGCAGTGATCCTGGGCTACTTCACCAAGTATTCCAGTGGAACAGCAGGCAATCCCGCCTCCTACGTGTTCAGGAACAATGAAAACCTGCCTGCCTTCCTGCTCATGAGTGTCATTGTATTCCTGTTCCTCGGTCTGACCATCAGTTCGGAAGAGATCATCAAAGACCGGAAGATCCTCCAGCGGGAGTCCTTCCTGAACCTGAGCAGGGCCAGTTACCTGAATTCGAAGATCCTGATCATGTTCCTGATCTCAGCCATCCAGTCCATCTCCTATGTACTGCTCGCGAACCTGATCTTTGAGATCAAAGGAATGACCTTCAGCTACTGGCTGATCCTGTTCACCACCTCCTGTTTTGCCAACCTGCTCGGGCTCAATATCTCCTCCGGGCTCAATTCGGTCATTACCATTTATATCCTGGTGCCTTTTCTCCTGATCCCCCAGATCCTGTTCTGCGGGGTGCTTGTTAAGTTTGACAAGCTGCATAAAAGCCTGACCAATTATGAGTATGTCCCGGTCATCGGAGACCTGATGACTTCCAGGTGGGCCTACGAGGCCCTCACGGTGGAGCAGTTCAAGAAAAACCGCTTCATGCGTGAGTTTTTTGATATCGAACAGGAGATCAGCAATGCCGCCTACCTGGAATCATTCCTGCTCCCCACCCTGGAGTCCTCCATGGACAAAACCCTCAAGCTGATGAAATCTGGTAAAGACCATGAAGAGGTGGAAGTGAACCTGGAGATGCTCTCCAGGCAGCTGACAATGCTGGAGGAACCACCCACCGGCATATCTGAAGACGGGGATCTCCATCTGACAGCCGGGTCATTCAATGAAGAGGTTGCATCCGGCATTAAAACCCATCTTCATGCATTGAAGCAAACTGCCCATGAGCGCAGGGCTGCAGGGAGCCAGGCAAAGAGCCGGAAACAACAGCAGCTGGTCAGCGAGCTGGGGGGAGTGGCTGCCTTTTCTGAATTCAGGGATTCCTACGAGAATACACAGCTTTCAGACATCCTCACAAACCACAAATCCATCAACAAGATTGAACAGAAGGGGCCTGTCCTGATCAGAAAGCACAATCCTATCTACATGGAGCCCACTTCAAAAACAGGCAGGGCACATCTTTATGCTCCTTATAAACAGGTGGGAAAGGTTCAGATCGACACCCTTTGGTTCAACACACTGGCCATCTGGTTCACCTGCCTCCTGCTCTATGGTGCACTCTACTTTGATCTCCTGAGAAATGTGCTTGAATTCTTCGGAAATGTCAAATTGCATAAACCATCACGCAGCTGATCTGAATACCGTTACTGTGCCCTCATATGCCTTCTTTTAAAGGCCCAGGTACCCAGGAAGAAATAGAGGATCGTAAGAACCAGGATGGCCCCCAGTTCAGGGAGGGTGTCCCTGACCTCCAGACCCCTGATCAGCACCTTGTTCAGGGCTTCCACAGCCCATGTAGGTGAAAGGATATCATTCATCATGACCTGGTAACTCCCGATGCTGAACAGCTTTCCACCGCTGATGGGAAAAGCGGCCCCGGTAAAGAACATTAACAGGAAAAGCGGGAAGGTTCCGATGATGGCCACATCCTTGATGGACCGGCACATGGCTGCAACAATCAGGCTGAAACTGATCATGGACAGGGCAGTGAGGAAGGTCACAAGAAGGATGAATCCCAGGGAACCCGGGATCAGTGTATATCCAAGTGCCAGCGCTGTTAGCAAGGCAAACAGGACTGACACAAGAGCGATGATGATCTGAACCAGGGAGATCCCTCCCAGGAACTCCACTGCACGGAGCCGGGAGATCTTCAACCGTTCCAGGGTTCGGGTTTCAGGCTCCCTGACAATAGCAGCCGCAGCGGAGAAAATAATCATGATAACCGACAGGATCAGCAACCCGGGTACATAGATCTCAAATTCGGAACGGTCGCCCGAATATCCCAGGGTGGTCTCCTTCCATGCCACCGGGAGAGGAATCCCGGCGGCTCTCAGCAGGTATGTGTTGACCAGTTCTTCGGTCCAGATGGCCCCCACGATGTATTCCATGCTGGTGATATCCCCCACCATTTCCAACCGGTCGTGCCGGGCGGATTCTGCCGTTTTCAATTCAGAGGAGGGCTCCGCCAGTTCCAGCAAAGATGCAGAGAGTGTTCCGGGAATCACTACCAGCACATCGGCCCGCCTTTTCTTCAGAAGGTCCACTGCTTCCTCCCTGTCAGCACCCTCAGAATAACTGAGATTGGGCAACTCCCCGTTTTCTGCCATTCCACCCAGGTAAACCACCAGTGAGTCCCCCAGGTTCACCCGGGCACCCCTCATGGTATATCCCTGGTCTTTGTTGACCAGGATCACATCATACCGCACCTCTCCCGGATCCACCATCAGGAAATAGATGCCAATGAAAAGAGGGGCCATAACAACGATCATGACCAGGATCCAGTAATCCCTCACCTGTTCCCTGATCCCCTTGATGAAAATATAGTACCACTTCATCTTCGCAGGCTTTTGCCGGTCAGGTAAATGAACACATCCTCCAGGGTGTTCTCCCGGATCCTCATCTCCTCCACCACAACCTTCTCCTGTTCGAGAACCTGGTAGATTTCATGGATCCTGGGGACCAGGTCCATGGAACGGATCAGGCATGAATCCATATCCATGATCACACTGAATCCGCGGGATGCCAGTTCCTTTTCTGCCCCGGGAAGACTCCCGGGTTCTTTTGGATGAATCTTCAGTTCCAGGATATCCCCTTCGCCGATAGAGCGCTTCAGGCTGATAGGTGTATCCAGCCTGAGCAGGCGGCCCGAATCGATGATGGCCACCCGGTCGGCCAGCCGGTCTGCTTCATCCATGTTGTGGGTGGTGATGATCACCGTCTTGTCCCTGGCAGTTTCCCTGATGAACTCCCTCACAAGCACCCTGCTCTGGGGATCCAGTCCCGCTTCCGGTTCGTCGAATACCAGGATATCCGGATCATGCATCAAAGCCAGGATCACATTCATCCGGCGCTTCATCCCCCCCGACAGGGTGGAAGCCAGCTTATTCCGCTTCTCCTCCAGGCCCATCCTGGTCAGCATGGCCATAGCCCTCAGTTTTGCCACACCACCGGGAATATCGTACATCCGGGCACTGAAAACCAGCTGCTCGTAACAGGTCAACTTGCTCCAGAGGATGTTTTCCTGGGGACAGATACCAACCTTTGCACGGACACTTGCCCCCTCACCCTGGCCAATACGCTTTCCACCGATCAGCACCTTTCCCGACGAGGGTCTGAGCAATCCACACATCATCCGGATGGCAGTGGTCTTACCGGCACCGTTGGGTCCCAGAAAACCCAGGATCTCCCCCTGTTTCACTTCCAGCGACAGGTGGTCCACAGCCACCAGGTCACCATAGCGCTTGACCAGCTCTTTTACTTCAAGGACAGGAGCAGTTACCGATTCCATGATCTTTATTTGTTCGTTCAATTTCGGAATATTTTATCTTTGTTGCAACGAACCCAAAAAAGAACATCCATGCCCCGTATTTTTACCGCCGTAGATATCAGCCAGGAAGAAAAGGAGATCCGGAAAGACTATTTCGACCGCCACACGCCTGTGGTCCTTTGTGATGGCTTTGCCAGGGAGGGCGAAAAATTCATGGTGAAGGTGAAAATGGGCACCGAATACACCCATCCTGATGATCCCGACCATTTCATCAAATACCTGCAGCTCTGGAACCGGGAGACCTTCCTGGCGGAGGCCCATTTTTCACCAGGTGCACTGGGGAACAAGCCCGGACATGTGGAGGTGGATTTCTACATTGTTCCCGGCGCTGTCAGCATGAACCTGTCAGCCATGGCAGTCTGCACGAAACACGGACTCTGGCAGAGTGAGTCAAAAGAAGTTACCGTGAAGAAGGGCTGACGCCTGTTTTTCCCACTATACCGATTTATCCCAACCGCTCGCCGAAAAACCTGTGCATCTGGGTGAAAGGTATCATTTCTTTGTGTTACCAAACCACAGGAACCATGATACCATCCACAGTCCAGGAACCTTCTGACAAGATCACCCGGAGCCTTCTGGATCTCTTCTCAGCAACATGCATGAATTGCCGGGGTTATCCTATGCAATACCCTTTCTGGGTCAGGACATACCTGAGGCAAAAGAAGAAAGCCACCATAAGAATGGAAGCAGGATCTGCCGGACTGGTGGTTCCCCCGGTCCTGATCTTCAGCGCAACAACCAGATGCAATTTGCAGTGCAAAGATTGCCGGGTATCCCGTGGGAATCAGGACCCCGTTGAAGAACTTTCCATGAACAGTGTGGAGGAGCTGTTCAGGCAAGCCTCAAAGCTGGGAGTGGGTGTGATCATGATCGCCGGTGGAGAACCTCTCCTGAGACCTGAAATTCTCTGGGCAGCAGGAAAACAGCGTGATATTGTTTTCCCCGTATTCACCAATGGCATGTTACTCAACAGGGCCAGCATCTCCTGTTTCAGGCACCACAGGAACCTGGTCCCCATCATCACTGCAGAGGGAGGCAGGTATATTACCGATGGAAAGAGAGGCCCGGGGTGCTATAACATGATCATACAGAAGATGGAACAGCTTCAGAGGGCCCGGCAGTTGTATGGGATCTCCTTCATACTGACCCGGGAGAATTTTAATGACGTGACACACCCGGTGTGGCTGAAAACCCATCAGAAGCTTGGTTGCAGGTACTTTTTCATGATTTTGGACCAGTGCCTTTCGGCAGAGCAGAAGGCTGATTTCCCCGGACGCATGAGCCACCTCAGAAAACAGATCAAGGCCCTTTTCATCACGATGCCTGAGAACCTCCTTAATCCATTAATTCTTCTGTCTCCTCCAGTTCCTCGTATCCGGATGTACCAATAAAGGAAACAAAGGAGATCTTCCACTCACCTTCGATCTTCTCCAGGAAACGGACCTGAATACTATTGATCTCCGTAATATCCTCCCCGTAATCAGAGGTCCATTTCTGATCACACACCACGAAGGCCGCGTTCGGATAGACCTTCATCCTGTAGTTGGATTTTTCCACCTTGATGTGCAGGTCCGGCCCCAGGTCATCCTCGGTCTCATCCCCGCTCATATGCTTTGAAACATCCTCCCAGCCTTCCGCAAATACATAACTGTCAGCTCCTGCCGTCAGGCGCATGTTGAGGGTATCCTGTACATGGGTATCAAACATGGTTTCGAAGTCCCGCGCAAGATAGGCATCAGTCTCCTCGTTGATCACCTCGATGATGGCGGCCTTCTCTTTCTCCACGTCGATGGCAGGTTCACATCCGGAAAAAGCCAGGGCCAGCAAAACTGCCGGAAGAAATATGGAATAGTTCATATCAGGATTGTTTTTAGGTGAATGAATGGGTATCTGCAAAATACAACAATGCCCTGTGAAAGTCAATTTATTATTACATTTGCCCTATTGAAAACACACCTTATCATAGGATTCTTGTTCCTTGCGCTGACCGGGCATGCATTTGGCTTATCCCCTGTTCAATCTATTCCCGAAAAAGGGACCCTCGACCTGAGTCATGCCACGCTTGACAGGAACAGTTTCTATAACCTGAACGGGGAGTGGGAGTTTTACTGGGAAAAACTGCTCACCCCGGAAAACTACCAGGAGGAAAAGGCAAAGGGAAGCGGGATCCTGGTGGGGGTCCCCTCCTACTGGGCAAGTTATGTGGTGGAGGGTGAACCACTCACAGGATCGGGGTATGGAACCTACGCCCTGACCATCATTATTCCCGAGGATATTCAATCCACCATCTGCATGGATATCCCTCTGTTTGATGTGGCGTATACCATGTATGTCAATGAACGGATCGTCGGAAGAAATGGCAGGGTGGGAACCACACGGGAGGAGGAGGAACCCTGGTATGAACCAACCCGTTTCTGCTACGTCCCTGATAAGGACACCCTTCAGATCCTGATCCAGGTCTCCAATTTTCACCACCGCAGGGGCGGATTCTGGCAACCGGTCCTCTTTGGAGGTGCCGATGAGATCCTTCACAGGGCCGAACACCGGAAAATGTTCGGTTACTCCACCATCGGTGTACTTTTCTTTTTTACAATTTTCTTCCTCATCTTCTGGATCTTCTCCAAACGGGACCGCATGATGCTGCTGTTCGCCCTGACTGCCCTGGGGATCCTGATCCGCTCGGTCAACACCGGACTCTATTTTTCCAACAACTTCATCCTGACACCCTGGTCGTGGCAGATCCGGATGGAGTATTTCGGGACCTACCTGGCCCATATCTGCGGCATGATCTTCCTGCATTACATGTTCCCCAGGAAGTATATGAAATACGTAATCCGCGCGAATTCAGCGGTAACAATCCTGCTGATCGTCAGTGTGTTTACCATGCCGGTGAGATTATTTACCTACGGGATGCTCTTCTTCCAGCCCCTGATCCTGCTCTTCCTGCTCCATTACATTGTGGTCAGTTTCATCGGGATCATCCGGTTAAAACTCATGGACACCATCTTCTTTGTTTCCCTGGCCATATTCATCCTTTCACTGGTCAATGATATCATGCTGGCCAATTCTGCCGGATCCGTAAGCAGCAACTACTTGACCCAGATCGCCTTCCAGGTATTCATATTTGCCATGGCAGTACTGATCATCATGCAATGGGTTGCCAACTACAACACCAGGCTGCACCTGGAATCCTCCCTCAGGTTCAAGAATAAAATCCTGTCGGTCATTGCACACGACCTTAAGAACCCGGTTGCCAGCGTCGCCCAGTTTTCCGACCTGCTGGCCACCAAACCCGAACTCGCAAGCAAACAACAGATCCTGACCTCCCTGCAGGAGTCTTCACAGGCTGCGGTAAACCTCCTGGACAACCTCCTTTACTGGGGAAGGAGCCAGGCCGATGAACTGACCGTATCACCGGTGGATTTTGAAATCGGGCAGCTCATTTCCGAAGTGGAATCCCTATTTGTACACATGGCCACGCAGAAAGAGGTGGATATCCGGACCAGCGTATTCCCCGGTACCATGGTATTTGCGGACCGGGCCCTGATCAATATCATCATCAGGAACCTGGTATCCAATGCCATCAAATTCACACCTGGAAATGGCAAGGTAACCATCCAGGCACAAGCGGAAAGGGACTTTGTGCGCATATCAGTGACAGATACCGGCATAGGTATCAAAACAGAGATCCTGGAGCAGTTCCAAAAAAGCGGACGGCTGAAATCATCGATGGGAACAGACAGGGAGATCGGAACAGGTCTCGGATTGCAGCTGGTCAACGACCTGGTGGAGAAGAACGGGGGAGCCCTCAGGATTGAGAGCTTACCCGGCAAGGGATCCACATTTACATTTACCCTCCCAGGAGGAAAACAACAAAAGGAAAATGAAGATAACCAAAATAAGCCACTCCGGAAGAGAGGTGTAGCAGGATCATTCTGGTGGAAAAAGGCCAGGAATTGGCACCACTGCTATCCGATCCGGCACAGCGCAGCTACGTGGAAGAACGTTTCAGTCAGCAAAAGGAGACCGCCCACCTGAACCTGCTGGACCATCACCTGTTTGTAAGGCAGCTGAAGAAAACGGATACGCCGGTGCACCTGAGGCTCGAAGAGGCCAGAAAAGCAGCCCACTCCCTGCATGCAGTGTTGGTTGACCTGGGGCTGGAATACCTTGAGGTGGTCAATGGCGGAGTTACCCCTGAGGAGTGTGTAGCTTTCGCAGAAGGTTTGGCACTGACAAATTACCAATTCCTGAAATACAAGACCGGGAAATCCGGGAGAGCGGAAGAAAACAGTGGAGAGGGTGAAACAGTATATTCCCTGAAAGAGATAGGATTGTACGATGAAGGCCTCTCCGCAGGGGAAATACAGAACCTGAAAAACCTGATCAGCGCCGTCTACCTAACCCGTGACCTGATCAATGAACCCCTTTCATACCTGACGGCCCTCCGGCTTTCCTCGGAAATCGAGAAAATGGGCAGTGACGCAGGATTTGAGGTGGAAGTGTTCCACAAGAAAAAAATAGAGGCCCTTAAAATGGGAGGACTTCTTGCTGTAAACAGGGGCAGCGTAGATCCACCGACCTTTACCATTCTCACCTGGAAACCGGAAAATGCCGTCAATAAGAATCCCATCGTCCTGGTGGGCAAAGGTGTGGTTTACGACACAGGGGGGCTCAGCCTGAAACCCACCCATGACTCGATGGATTATATGAAATGTGACATGGGGGGAGCAGCAGCAGTGGCAGGGACATTCTATTCGGTTGCAAAAAACAAACTTCCGCTGTGGATCATCGGACTGATTCCCGCCACAGATAACAGGCCGGACGGGAATGCCTACGTGCCGGGTGATGTGGTTACCATGTATGACGGAACCACCGTGGAGGTCCTGAACACCGACGCCGAGGGAAGAATGATCCTGGCCGATGCCCTCAGTTATGCCAGGCAGTATGATCCGGAAGTGGTCATCGAACTATCCACCCTTACCGGATCGGCCCATGCGGCCATTGACAAATACGGGATTGTGGGCATGGGAAATGCCAGCCGGGAGATCATGGACAACCTCAGGGAGAGCGGGGATTATACCTGCGAGAGGATCGCAGAATTTCCCTTCTGGGATGAATACAAGGAGCAATTAAAATCTGAGATTGCCGATCTGAAAAATATCGGGGGAAGGTATGCCGGCGCAATTACTGCAGGAAAATTCCTGGAACACTTCACCGATTATCCCTATATTCACCTTGATATTGCAGGTCCGTCCTTCAACAAGGCCCCCTTCAACTACCGGGGTAAAGGAGGCAGTGGCGTCGGGGTCAGGATCCTGTATCACTATTTTCTGAACCGTTCAGTTTAAGCAGTTATTTCATGCAAGGAAAATTGAAAATCGGAATCTCCCATGGGGATGTGAATGGGATCAGTTATGAGGTCATCATCAAGACCCTCATGGATCCGAGAATGGTTGAGATCTGTACTCCCGTGATTTTCGGGTCATCGAAAGTGGTGGCATACCACCGTAAAGCACTGGAAATTGAGGATTTCTCCCCAATCAGTATAAATTCACCGGGGGAAGCCAAGGGAAACAAGGTCTACGTGGTAAACTGCATCGATGAAAACATCCGGGTGGAGCTTGGTAAAATCACCGAAAGTGCTGGTAAAGCTTCTTATGCGGCACTCAAAGCAGCCACGAATGCCCTTGAGACTGGCAGCATAGATGCCCTGGTTACCGGTCCGATCAGCAAGCAGAACATCCAGCAAACCGAATTTAACTACAGCGGTCATACCGAATATTTACAGGCCTGTTTCCGGGCCGATGAGGTGATGATGTTGATGGTCAGTGATCTGATGAAGGTGGGGCTTGTTGCAGGTCATCTGCCGGTAGCACAGTTGAGTGCATTTATTACCACGGAACTGATCGTTGAAAAGCTGCAGATCCTGTCCCGCTCCCTGCTGATGGATTTCGGCATCAGGAATCCACGAATCGCGGTGCTTGGGCTCAATCCCCATGCCGGGGACAACGGGCTCCTGGGACAGGAGGAACAAGAAGTGATCATCCCTGCCATTGAGCAGGCCAGGAAAATGAAGATCCTGGCCTTCGGACCCTTTCCGGCCGATGGCTTTTTTGGCGCAGGAAGATTTGCCAGGTTCGACGGTGTGCTGGCCATGTATCATGACCAGGGGCTGGGGCCTTTTAAAGCGCTGACCATGAATAACGGGGTGAATTTCACTGCCGGACTTCCCGTGGTGAGGACCAGTCCTGCGCACGGGACGGCTTTCGAACTTGCCGGAAAGAACGAAGCATCCGAAACATCCTTCAGGAATGCCATTTACACGGCCATTGATGTGGTCAGGAACAGGAAGACATACCAGGAGATCTCCCGGGACCCGCTTCCGGCAGGCACTGCTCCCAACGGGGGCAGGGACGAATCACCAGAGGACCTGGAATCAACGGGGCCCTCTAGCTGATCAGTGCGCTGTATTGCTCAGCAGACATCAGATCATCAACCTGGTCAGGATCGGTAATTTTGATCCGTATCATCCACCCATCACCAAAGGGCTGTGAATTTACCAGTTCCGGGGCATCCTCAAGGGCAGGATTCACCTTTGTCACCTCACCATCCAGGGGCATATAAATATCCGAAACAGTCTTTACAGCCTCAATGGTTCCGAAGGTATCCCCTCTGGACAGGGTTTCTCCTTCGGTTTCAATCTCCAGAAAAACTACATCACCCAGTTCTCCCTGTGCAAAATCGGTCACCCCGATCACCGCTTCATCACCCTCAATGCGGACCCATTCATGTTCTTTGGTGTACTTTAGCTCGTCAGGTATGGTCATGAAAATAGTTATTAGTTATTGGGTATTAGATATTGGGAATTGGGGACCAGTAACCAGTAACCAATAACCAGTAACCAATTCCCATTCCCAAATGTAACAATTCTCAGAATAATTCCAGCCTGCTTTAGATCATTATTCACCCTACAATGTGAAGGTCAGGCTGAATCCAACATTGTAGTTGGCGTTTGGATAACTATTTGATATATAGGGTGTTGTTAATCTCTGGTCATAAAACACCCGGATCGTGAACTTATCACTCAGCATATAGTCAAGCGATGCTTTCAGGCTGAAGATCCGCTGGCCGGCTGTAATTTCACTTCCCGACAGGTCCTCCAGCTTCCTGATCACCGTCCGGTTGTTCCTCATGGAAAAATCAGCCCTCACATTCAGGTCGCTGCTAAACTCCCGCTGGTTGATCACCAGTGCCACCTCGTTGAACCGGTATCCGGCCCCCACGATAATCTCGCTGCTATTCACCTCGTTCACCTGCGTATTGGCCATGTTCATTCCCACACTCCTGGAACGTTTGTATTCGACGCGGGTGGTCAGGCTGTTTTTCCAGTCCATATTCATCCCGATAAGCGGACTGAAGTTCTCACTGATGCTCACCGTATTGATGTTCTGTTCCACCATGAAGTTGCCCTGGAGATCTTTTGCCACAGGCACCCCGTTGATGGTGTCATACACAAAGAACGGGTTGTTGATGAATGAGCCCACACTGTATGTGGAACGGTAAGCGTGATTCAGAACAAGGGAATTCACAAATTGCTGAACGAACTCGATCTTGCCCAGACCGTCAAACCTGACCTGCCAGTTGGGCAGGACCTCCAGGATGGACTTCACGGCATTCAGGGAAACCTTGTTGGGATCCCTGTCCCCGTATGCAGCCAGGAACGCAGGGATAAGCACATCCTGGGAAGTGGGTCCGAATCCTTCATAGAACCCGGCAGAATCCTCCAGGACCCTCCCGGTCCGTTCCATATAATCGATGGCCAGACGCTCCGATACGACCTTCCGGTAATCATCCTTCAGTTTCAGGAAGGTCCCCGACGATTCCACGTCGTCATCTATCTTCTCAAAGGCGGTTCCCAGGGAGATGTAGGACATACTGAAGTTCCCGCTGTAGGTCCTTCCCCTGGCAGTGTCAACAGGCAGGTTGCCGAATATATCGGCCGCATAATACTCGGTCAGGTTGGAGGTGAACATCCGGTTGGAGGTAAGGTCGATCTTGAGCCCGTTGAAGGGTTCGAAATTGGCCCGTACGGTGAACCGCTCCGTGTTGCTCATGTTGAAGGGATCATTCAGGTTCCGGTCTGTGGTCAGCCACCCGTTCCTGAAGGCATCTTCGGCATAATCTTCATTCTGCCAGCCGGAGATGAACTCCCACCCGGGTGCGAGATGCCCACCGTAATTCTCCATCCCGAAAAAACTGGTCTTGGGCTCGTAGCCCGGAAGAAGGGTTCCGCCGCTCCTGGAATAGGTCACATTGACGGTCCTCAGTCCCATAAGGATCCTGACAGTAGACTCCGCTATGAATATGAGGGGGCTCTCCCCCTTTTCGATGGTCCCTGTGACCGTCACAGCAGCGCTTCTGACCGCTTTTTCGGAGGTAATCCTGATCCTTGTATCGCTCAGGATCTCCGTAGTGACATCCACGGGCTGGCTGTTTTCATCAACCACCTCCACGTTAATGTTTTCTGTTTTCAGGTTATGGTTCACATACCGTCCCTTTCCCTCCCGCAGGTAGAGGTTATCCTTGCTGTACACCCTGGTCTTGGTCCGGGTTTCCGCCTCCCTGGACCTGGTGCGTGCATTCCGGTACTTGTCATTGATTTCCTTCAGGAAAGTGACCTTGTTGTAGAGGTTGACCAGGTTCATCTGGCCGCTGAGCTGGATGGTGTTTGAGTTCTTGATGGTATTCCCCAGGTTGATGGGGCCGAATTCCGGATCATCGGGAATGATGGGCCCCACATCCCAGCCGTAGGTCCCCCCGTAACGGGCATTGGAGCTGAGCCAGTCCAGCAAAGGGATCTTGTTGATGGGGATGGTATAGGAGAGATTAAACTGGTGTACATAACTGGTGGTCCTCCCTCCGGAGCTTATACTGCTCCAGAGTGAATCCCGGTATATATCGTAATCGTCCAGGTCCTTGTTCCACCTGCCATCGGGTTCATCGATCCGGGCCATGTTGGTGGAGGAAAAATCGAACCTGAGACTTTTGGTCAGGTCAAACTTCAGGTCAAAGTAGCGGTTCCACATGAAATCCTTCTTGAAGGTGGGGGCCACAATGAAATCGGGATTGTTGATGTTGCGGACCTGCTTCTCCAGGTAATAACGGTCCATGTCAGTCCTGAAAGAGATCCTCGACGGGGTATAATTGAAATTCATGTCCTTGATCAGCCTCAGCCAGTCGGATCCCAACCAGTTGACTGACTTGAAAGGCTGGACATTCCTTGGCCTGGTATTGAAATTGTAACTGATGTTCCCCCGGACCTTCCTGGTGTTGTAGAACTCCAGGTTGGGATTCCGGCTGCTCATCTCATTCAGGGAGAAGCTGGCAGACCAGTTGGACAGGCTGTAGATCCGTTTCTGCGTCCCAACCTTGTTCATCTTGACATTGGTCACTGCAAACGCTTTCCGCTCCACAAGGTCCCGGGCATTGCGGATGATCGAATCCCGTTCTGCCTCGGTCCCGGCCTCATCGATGGCCTCCTTCAGCGGAATATCAGGATCCAGTGGATTGTATTCAGGATTGACGATGGCCTTAGAATAACTGGCAAATACCGGGATATTAACACCGCTCTCCTGCTTGAAGAATTTCCCCATCTGGAGGTTGGTGGAGAGGTCATACTGGATCACCTGCTCCCGCTGCCGTTCATTCACTTTCTGTTCAATGCTCCCGAAGCCGGGCTGACTGGTATTTCCGGCAAAGGTCACATTCCCGAAATCGGCCAGTTTCAGGGTGGCCCTTCCAATGGCAGCCCATCCGCCCTTTTCATTGAAGTCGGTGAGCCGCAACTCATTCAGCCAGATCTCTCCCGACTTGGGCAGCCCGTCGTCGTTGCCGTATGGATTTCCCCCCGATTTCGGGTTCCTCACCCCGATCATAATGGTCCGGATGCTGCTCATGTTGGGATTCCCTGACACCGATACCCGGTTGCCTTTTCGATCGATCACCGAATAGACCGAAGTGATGCTCACCTCACTGTCAGGATCATTCATTGCACTGTTCCTGGCCTGCTTCACCTCCTTGAACTGGTCCAGTACGATCTCGAATTTATTCTCTACCGGCCAGACAATATAACGGTCGCTTTCACTGTCGTTGTCGTACCTGCCCGGAGGCGTAAGCTTCATGGGTACTTCGTATTCGTAATAGTTACCCTGGTAATCGGATCCAAGCCTGATAAAGGCCACCAGTTCCTGGTCCTCCAGCGGGATCTCCGGAATGGCCTCCGCATGGGCTTCCATCTTGATCTTCCTGTACTGCCTGATATCCAGTTCCGTGTTTTTGTAGGCTGCCCTGGCATCTCCATCTGCCAGTTCATTAACTTTCAATACAATGGACTGCTCATTCAGCTGCCTGAGCTGGGGCTGTGTTGGATCGATCTGCCGGTTGAATCCGGGCGGCAACACATAGTTCACCGGTGTTTTCCCTGCATTCTCCTCAATGTTTACTGCTGAGATGGAGAAGCTTCCATCGGGGGGCTCCACCCCACTCCAGTCCTCTCCCCCCTGGGTAAAGGGAAGCGCGTACCGGCGCCACTCACCCCTGACCAGGTCCAGTCTGGCGAACCGGAGGTAGGTTGTATCCCTGAAGCCAGTCATGAACATCCTCATGAACCGGACAGTCTTAAAATCGGAGATATCACCCACCGTACCTTCGAAATCTTGGATGGGGATCCGGAACTGGTACCAGGTCACATCCGCTTTTTCGTCATTTTCATAGACCACCCTGTCCACCACTTTGTCCACTATGTTGTTCCGCCCCACCTGCAGGGAGTTCTTATCCAGGTCGACCCGGTATACGAAATAACTCTCCCCTTCACTGAGGGTATTATCCCTGTTGATATCCTCAATATCCGGCAGTGAGGTTCCCGATGTGGGATAGGGCTCTGTATTGTCCAGATCACTGGGGGAGTTGCCTTCATGGTTGTTATAATCCTTGTACCGCTCCAGGATTCCAGTCTGCTCGATATCATGTTCCGTGGTCCGGTAGTAGCTGTAGTTATCGGAGGAAGGGTCATCAAAGATCTCATTTCTGGCCTCGGCAGAGAGGAGCCCGGACGAGAAGAGTGCTTCAATCTGGTTCAGGTAATCATCGGGTTGTTCGGCAAAGAACTGCAATTCATCACCGGTATCGAGTCCGTCCAGTCCCACATCCTGGTATCTCCTTGATTCATCCCCCGCACTGAAACCCTGTACCAGGGATTGAGTAAGCGGAACACGCCCCCAGACAGTGGTATCCACCTTGTCCACAACATCGGTGGTGGGCAGTCCATTCTCAAAGGTCTTTCGTGAATCCTTCAGTACATCTTCTGAAACATTCCCAAGGTTGAAATAGAGTTGACCGCCGTCGTGATTTGGCATCTCGGCAAAGGGATCCATAAGCCAGAACTCGATGAATTCCACATTGGACTGCTCGAAATCACTGGAGTAGATCTCCCGCATGATCCCCCCCCAGCGACCTTCCGGATTCAGCAATTTTCCATCCCCGTTGATCTCCTGGTAATCGTAATTGTAGGGTCCCCTTTCATCGGGGTAGTAGGCCATATTGAGTACAGATATCCGGGTGGGTACCCCGTTGGGATTCTCCTTGTTGGGGAATATATCCTGTTCGTACACCTCGTACAGGTAGGCACTGGACTGGAGGTCGGGATTGGCCTTGATGTAATCAGGTGTGCGCGATTCGTCGTTCACAAACAGGGGATCGATATGGTACCAGGCCAGCTTCGCCCTTCCGTATCCGTACTGCCGGTTATTGTTCAATTCCGCTTCGGGGAAAAACCCACGCGGAGTACTGGCCAGTTTCCAGGAGGAGAACTGCTTCAGGTCGATGGAAGTTTCACTCCCTTCGAAATCGTCGATATATGCGTTTCCTTCATTGTCATCGCCCGAGATGGCCCGGGAATGGCCCGGGATCAATTGGGCAAATTCTCCCACCACGGTCAGGGATGAAGGTGTTTTGGTCTCCAGGAAAGGCAATTTGTCCACGATGGTGGTGATCAGCTGGGACTCGGTACTGTAACTGGTGTTCAGCCCCCAGATGGTATTGGAAATGGGTTCATCACCAATATTCACTTTCTGGGTAAGGGGCCTTTCTGTCAGGTGCATGGCCGTTGCCCCGATATTGAATTTATCGGAGATTTTGTAGTCCAAATGGGCCCCCACCAGGGTCTTGGTCTGGAAGTTGAACAGTGACTGATTCTCCAGGGAGATCCGGATGGGTGTACCCGATTCCAGGATCCCCTGGTTGATGATGTTCACCCTTCCCAGCATATAATCCACCGTGTAATCCTGCCCTTCGACCAGCTCCCTTCCCCCGGCTGTTACCTTTACCGATCCCTGTGGTACATTCATGGCATTGAGCATGATCTCCGAACTGTTGGATGAAGAGTACTCCCCGGCAATCAGGAACTTGTTCTTCTCTGCAATTTGCTGCGCCTTGGTCTTGGTGGAGTCATAAAGCTCCTGGAATACATATTTTTGTACAGCCAGCACCCCCGCATCCCCCTCAATGCTGTCACGCAGAATCTTCTCCAGGTCCGAACCAAAAGGTTCAAGCAGGGGAAAAAATACCCGCCCGTTTGAGGGATTGATGGTCACTCCTCCCATGAAGTCAAAGATCCCGTCCGGGTAAGGATCACGCTGGGAGTTCATGTTGTCCAGGTTCATCAGCCTGATCAGGATGGTTTTGTTCAGGTCCCCTTCCGGGATGTAGTTGATGGCATTTCCCGTTTTATCATCCCTGTAGAGTACATCCAGTGTAAATTCTTCGGCGCTCACCTGGTAGGCGCCCAGGGCATAGACGTTTTTCATCATCAGGTCCCAGGTGTAGCTGTTTGGCGTGAAGTTGCTGGTTTTCACCAGCTTAAGGATCAATGTGGCCGGAGCGCTGACCCCACTTGACTGGGATAATTCCCCCACCTGGTAGGTTTGACCGCGGTAGGTATATTCGTAAGCTATGGCCAGGATCTCATCGGTATTCAGGGCCGTATTCAGGGATATGTACCCCAGCTTGTCATTGAAGGAGTATTCCCGGGGGGAAAGCAGCCTGGCATTCTCAATCTTTTCAAAATCCACCCCCAGCACCAGTCCTGCATCTTCCAGTTCACTGGTGGCATTCTTAATATCCCTGATAGATGCATAGGTGGTGGTCAGCTGTGAATAGGCATTGTTGACTTCATTCCTCGGGTAATCGCCAATCTGGCCGGGATTGCGCTGGAAGAGATCGGACTTGGGTTCTGGTTCTGCCAGGTCATTTACAGCAACGATGTTCCTTGACTGCTCAAAATTGGTTGTTTTGTTGGTAACCCAGACTTCGATGCGGGTGATGGACACATCCGAGGTGATCACCGGAAGGCGGGCAAGCGCCCTGTTGTAGTTGTCTCGGTAGTAGTCCGATAAGAAGAAGTGCTTGTTGCCATCATAATCATCCACGGTCACCGAATATTCGCTGAGCTGAGCCCCCCCTGGACATTAATCACCGAGGATTCCCCCCGCTGTTGTGAAAAGACATTGGTGACAGTCAATTTTCCGAACTGCAGTTCGGTCTTCAGCCCGAAGAGGCTCATGCTCCCGTTGATGAGTGAGCCCGGAAGGGGCAGGTTCACGTTCCCCGCTTCGATCTATTTTATAATCTCGTCCTCCTTCCCTGTGTATTCCAGCTTGGTCTGGTTTTCAAAATCAAATGTGGCCTCGGTATTGTAACTGATGTCCATGTCAAACTTATCCCCGATGGAACCGGCCACATTCATGATGATCTTTTCATCGAAGGTGAAGGAGGGCACACTTCGCAGCCTCTCACTGATGTTGGGATTGTCCTGCTTGGAAAGGTTGAATCCGAAGATCAGTTCCGCACTTCCAGATGGGATGATGTTGATGGTATTGGATCCGAATATCTTATCGAAACCTTCTCCCCCCACCCGCAGGGGCGGTATGAACGACAGCTGCCCCTCCACCGATTCCCCGCTGGATTTCATGCGCCAGTAATCGTTCACCTGGTTTTTGAACTCATACTGCTGAAACTCCTCGGTTGTCATCTGTGTGGGTGGCCTGTAATTCCAGGTACCGATGGTTTCTGTGAAAATATAATTCCCCGTCACCGGGTCATACACTACCCGGGAGTTGATGTTGGAGGGATTCTGGAGGAAGAGCGGAGAATTGAATGAAGAAGAGGAAAATGGATAGGCTCCCTTGCTTGTAAACGGGTAATTTAACGTGGAATCCTGGGCATTTGATCCAATGGCCAGCAAAATTCCAAAGATGATCAGGAATATATGGGTATACCGGTGGTTCACTACATAAACTTCAAGGCAGCCTTCACCACCTCCTCCACTGATAGCTCGGGCTGCTCTGATAAAATACGGGTCAGGATCTTCTCAACGGTTTTCTTCGGAAAACCCAGTGCCACTAAAGCAGATAACGCTTCTTCACGGCTTGTATTGTCCTGTGAAAAGAATAATTCATCGATTCCCGCACCTTTCCCGATCCTGTCTTTCAGGTCCACGATAATCCGTTGGGCCGATTTGGCCCCGATCCCTTTGATTCCCTGTAGAACAGATACATTCCCGGCCAGGATGGCCTGGGTAACCTCTTCGGGCGACAGGGATGATAAGGATCAGCCTGGCCGTATTGGCACCCACACCTGAAACGGAGATCAGTGAACGGAATATCTCCCGTTCCTCCCTTCCGCTGAAACCATACAGCACCTGCGCATCCTCCCTGACCACGAAATGCAGGTAAATGCGACCACTTGTCTGGCTGCTCACCTGGCTGTAGGTGAAAACAGAAATATTGATGTAGTAGGCCAGGTGACTGGCACTGACGATCAGATGGGCCGGTGATTTCTCAACGAATTCCCCCTCGATAAACTCATACATACCCCTTGCTTTTGGTATGCTAATATAGTAAAATCGGGAAGGAGGTTAAAGGGTTTTCTTCATCTCGGTCTCTTCATAGGCTTCCACCATATCACCCACCTTGATATCGTTGAAATTTTCGATATTCAGCCCGCATTCCAGGCCTGATACCACCTCTTTGGCTTCATCCTTGAATCGCTTTAGCGAGCCAAGTTCACCACTGTAGATCACAATACCATCCCTGATCAGCCGGACCTTGGAAGTGCGCCGTATCTTGCCTTCCCTGACCATGCATCCTGCAATGGTGCCCACCTTGGTGATCTTGAAGGCCTCCAGGATCTCCAGGGTCCCCACAATCTCTTCCTTGATCTCGGGCGAAAGCATTCCCTCCATGGCAGCTTTCACCTCCTCAATGGCATCATAGATGATGGAATAAAGGCGGATATCGATCTGTTCTTTTTCAGCCAGTTTCCGTGCACTGAGCGACGGCCTCACCTGGAAACCTATCACAATCGCGTTGGAAGCTGCTGCCAGCAGGATGTCCGATTCGGAAATCTGTCCCACCGCCTTGTGCTTGATGTTCACCTGGATCTCTTCCGTACTGAGTTTGATCAGGGAATCGGAGAGGGCCTCAATGGATCCGTCAACATCCCCCTTGACAATCACATTCAACTCCTGGAAGTTGCCGATGGCAATCCTGCGCCCGATTTCATCCAGGGTAATGTGTTTGGTGGTACGCAATTCCTGCTCACGCTGGAGTTGTTCCCGCTTGTTTGCAATCTCCTTGGCCTCCTTATCGGTATCCATCACGTTGAAGCTCTCACCCGCCTGGGGTGCACCATTCATCCCGAGGACCAGGGCTGGTGTAGCAGGGCCCGCTTCGGTAATTTTCTTGCCTCTTTCATTGAACATGGCCTTTACGTGGCCATAGTGTTGCCCTGCAAGTACCACATCTCCAATCTTCAGGGTACCTGCCTCCACCAGGATGGTGGCAATGTTACCACGGCCCCTGTCAAGGGTGGATTCTATGATGGTACCCCTGGCTCCCTTATCAGGATTGGCCTTCAAGTCCAGCAATTCAGCCTCCAGCAACACTTTTTCCAGCAACTCCGCGATGTTCATATTCCCCTTGGCCGAGATTTCCTGGGACTGGTATTTCCCTCCCCAGTCCTCCACCATGTAATTCATGGCAGCCAGTTCTTCCTTGATCTTTTCAGGATTGGCGGCAGGAAGGTCAATTTTGTTAATGGCAAATACGATGGGAACACCTGCTGCTGCCGCATGGTTGATGGCCTCTACTGTCTGCGGCTTTACGCCGTCATCGGCAGCCACCACAATAATGGCCACATCAGTAATCTGGGCACCCCTTGCACGCATGGCTGTAAAAGCCTCGTGCCCTGGTGTATCCAGAAAGGTGATCCTTCTTCCATCCTCCAGTTTTACCCCGTAGGCTCCGATATGCTGGGTAATCCCCCCGGCCTCCCCGGCAACCACGTTGGCATCCCTGACCACGTCCAGCAACTTGGTTTTCCCATGGTCCACATGACCCATTACGGTCACAATGGGCGGCCTGGGGACCAGGTCTTCCGGTTCATCATCATCATCCCTGATCGATTCCACCAGGTCCACACTTACAAATTCCACCTTGAAATCAAACTCATCTGCCACCAGGGCCATGGTCTCCGCATCAAGGCGCTGGTTAATGGAAACGAACAGGCCCAGGTTCATGCAGGTCTGAATCACCTCGTTGGCAGGAACATTCATCATGTTTGCCAGCTCATTGACCGATACAAATTCGGTAACCTGAAGCACATTTCTTTGCTGCTCAAGCTGTTCTGTCTCCTCCTGCAGCCTCTGCTGCACCAGGTCACGTTTCTCACGCCTGTATTTGGAAGTCTTTGATTTGGTCCCTTTACTGGTCAGTTTTGCCAGGGTATCCTTAATCTGCTTCTGCACATCCTCCTCATTCACCTCCGGCCGGGCCAAACGCTTTCTCTTCTTGCCTCCCTTGTCTTTCCTTGCCCCGGCTTTTTCCTGTCCGGCAAGGTCCACCGGTCCGGCATCCTTTCTGATCCGCTTCCGTTTCTTCTTCTCCAGGTGCAGGTCGCTGTCCTTGCTCGAAGCAACAGGTTTCTTCTTGGGCTCCTTCTTCTCAGGTAGTATGATCTTCCCAACTACGGTTGGTCCGCTCAGTTTCTCCACCCTGGTAGGGATCAGATTCTTCTCCTCCTCTTTCTTCTTTTCTGCTGCCTTTTCTTCTGCCTTCTCTGCATCTGCAACAGCCTCAGTGACATCCTCAACCTTCTCTGCCTTTATCTCTTCATCAGAAACTGGCTCCGGAATAACTTCTTCAGCCACCTCTCCGGCTTTGGTTTCTTCAGCCTTACCCTCTTCTTCTTTTGCCTTTTTGCTTTTGGCTTTTGGTTTCTTTGCAGGCCTTGTTTTCTGATTCATGGAATCCAGGTCGATCTTTCCAACCACTTTTGGACCTGTATCTTCTTCTGCAGGCTCTTCCTGCTCTGCTTCGGTTTTACCGGCAACCTTTTCAACGGCGGCTTTTTTCTTCTCCGGCTTCTTTTCGGGTTCAGCTGCTTCTTTGCCCTCCGGCTGAGTCTCCTCCTCAGGATTCTCCGCAATCACCTCAGCGGCACCGCAGTATTGTCTGTAATGAGCAGCTCTTCAGCCTCCTCCTGGTCGGGACTGCCAGGCACATCATCCAGGGTCAGGGATTCCTGCCTTTCCCTGAAGTTCCTAAGGGTAAGTTTTTCCGACTCCTTCTTCACACTCTGGTCGGTGCTGTACTCTGCTACCAAAAGGTCATACAGGTCCGGATCCAGCTTGGAATTTGGATTGGAATCAATCTCATGACCCTTCTTCCCAAGAAACTCTACAATGGTCGAAATCCCCACATTGAATTCCCGGGCAGCCTTGCTCAGCCTTGTTGCCTTTCTTTCAGCCATATATTTCTATTCAAATTCTGCCTTAAGCACATTGACCAGTTCAGTAATGGTCTCCTCTTCCAGGTCGGTTCTTTTTACCAGGTCCTCCACGCTCAGGTTGAGTACCGACTTGGCGGTATCGCATCCGATGGCCTTCAACTCGTCAAGGACCCATCCTTCGATCTCATCGGCGAATTCCTCCAGGTTCACATCTTCATCATCTTCATTCGTTTCACGGTATACATCGATTTCGTAACCGGTGAGCTGACTAGCCAGCTTGATGTTCAGCCCGCCTTTCCCGATGGCCAGGGAAACCTCCTTGGGCTGCAGGTAGACCTCTGCCCGCATCTCCTCATCATTCAGTTTGATGGAGGTTATCTTGGCCGGACTCAGGGACCTGGTGATAAACAGCTGGATATTCGCTGTAAAGTTGATCACATCAATGTTTTCATTTTTAAGCTCCCTGACAATCCCATGGATACGGGATCCCTTCATTCCCACACAGGCGCCCACGGGGTCGATCCTTTCATCATAGGACTCCACTGCCACCTTGGCCCTTTCCCCGGGTACCCTGACAATCTTTTTGATTGTGATCAGCCCGTCAAATATCTCCGGCACTTCAAGTTCAAACAGGCGCTCCAGGAATACCGGGGAGGTTCTCGACAGGATGATCAGCGGATTGGCATTGCGCATATCCACCTTCACCACAACAGCCCTGATGGTATCCCCTTTGCGGAAATAGTCCGAAGGGATCTGCTCGGTTTTGGGCAGGATCAGTTCATTCCCCTCATCATCGAGGATCAGGATCTCCCTTTTCCATACCTGGTAAACCTCTCCTGTAACCACATCACCGATGCGGTCCTTGTATTTGTTGTAGAGGTGGTTCTTTTCCAGCTCCATAATCCTGGCTGACAGATTCTGCCTCAGGGCCAGGATAGCACGCCGACCGAAATCGCCCAGCTTCACCTCATCGGTCACCTCTTCCCCCACTTCATAATCCTCATCGATCTTCTTGGCTTCACTGAGGGTAATTTCCACTGCAGCATCTTCCACTTCATTATCTTCCACCACTTCCCGGTTCCTCCAGATCTCGAAATCACCCTTATCAATGTTGATAATGATGTCGAAGTTCTCATCGGTCCCGTATTTCTTCAGAAGCATTCCCCTGAAAACATCCTCCAGGACACTCATCATGGTGACCCTGTCAATGTTCTTCAATTCCTTAAATTCGGAAAATGTCTCTATCAGGTTAATATTTTCCATCGTACCTCTGTTGAATCAATTAAATGATATAATTGCTTTTGCTTTTTTTATTTCATCAAATGCGATCTCCAGGTCCATATCCTTTATCTTCAGGACAATAGACTTGTCCGATACGCTCTCCAGCTTCCCTTCCTCCCGGCTTCCGTCGGTCAGGATGACCTCCACCCTACGACCGGTGTTCTTCTCATATTGTTGCTTCACCCTGAAAGGGGAACCCAGTCCCGGGGAGGAAACTTCCAGTGAATAATCCTCCACATCGCGGTCTAGCTGCTCATTCAGATACCGGCTGATCTTCACACATTCGTCAATGGAGATACCTTCCGGCCTGTCCACATGGACACGGATGGCATTCCCGTGTTTCACAACTACCTCCACCAGGAAAATATCACTCCCCCCGATTTGTTGTTCCACCAATTCTGCGATGTTTTTTTCCGTTATCATTTTTTTTGGTAATAAAATAGGGGACAACAGCCCCCTAGAATAACACCCTCCTAACGTCGACGCAAAAGTATAAATAATCATTGAAATATCAAAAAATCAGGTGTTTTTTCGCTGATACAAACCGGATTATAGCAATAAAAGAATAATTTTGTGCCACAAAACTACCAGATGGGGAAAGGGCCCTCCGCCAACAAACTGAAAATCATCAATGATCCGGTATACGGATTTATTAAAATTCCATTCGAGATCGTCTTTGACCTGATGGAGCACCCTCTGTTCCAGAGGCTCCGCAGGATCCGCCAGCTGGGGCTCACCCATTTCGTGTATCCGGGAGCCAACCATTCCAGGTTTCAGCACGCCATCGGGGCTATGCATCTCATGGGTCAGGCCATTGAAGTGATCCGCTCCAGGGGCCACGAGATTACCGACGATGAGGCCCGGGCAGTGACCATCGCCATCCTGCTCCATGATATAGGCCATGGACCCTTTTCACACTCCCTGGAACACAGCCTGATCAGGAATACCTCCCATGAAGCCATCAGCCTGATGTATATGGAACAGCTCAACAGCACATTTGACGGGGCCCTGGAGCTGGCCATCCGGATCTTCAGGAACGAATATCCCAAGAACTTCCTGCACCAGCTTGTTTCGAGCCAGCTGGATATGGACCGGCTGGATTACCTGAAGAGGGACAGTTTTTTCACCGGGGTCACAGAAGGGGTGATCGGGTCGGACCGGATCATCAAAATGCTCAACGTGGTCAATGACCAGCTGGTGGTGGATGAAAAAGGGATCTATTCCATAGAGAAGTTCCTGATTGCCCGCCGCCTTATGTACTGGCAGGTTTACCTGCACCGGACGGTGGTGAGTTCAGAACAGTTGCTGGTAATGATGCTGAAGCGGGCCCAGGTGTTGACCTCCTCGGGGGAAGACCTTTTTGCCACACCGGCCCTTGCCTATTTCCTCGATGATGTACCGGGTAAGTTCGATCCGTCCAACCGGAACCTGTTCCTGGAACAGTTTTCCAGGCTGGATGACAATGACATCCTTGCATCGGCCAAGGTGTGGTGCAACCATTCCGATCCTGTCCTGTCCATACTGTCGCGGGGACTTGTAAACCGGGATCTCTTTTCAGTGGAGCTGAATGATGATCCCTTCGAGAGCCGGATGGTGGATACCATGCGTGAAAGGGTATCACTTCACCTCTCCATCTCCCCTGAGGAATCTGAGTACCTGGTCATATCGGACAGCGTTAGCAATTATGCTTACAGTGACCTGGATGACAGAATCTCCATCCTGGATAAAAAAGGAACCATCAAGGATATTGCCGAGGCTTCCGATATGCTGAATATCTCGGTACTTTCAAAGACCATCCGGAAATATTTCTTATGTTACCCCAGGTTTTTGAGAACATGATTGAATGAATAGTTACACTAAACAGAACCAGCAATATGAATTTTACTGCAGGCGTGATCGCCCAGTTCCTCAAAGGCACAGTGGAGGGGAATCCCGAAGCCACCGTAAGTGATGTTTCGAAAATTGAAGAAGGAAGGCCCGGCACACTCTCTTTCCTGGCCAATCCCAAATACGAAAAATACATTTACGACACCCGGTCGTCCATCGTGATCGTCAACCAGGATTTCAAACCCCAGCGAAACGTTGGTGCCACCCTTGTGAGGGTGCAGAACGCCTATGAAGCATTTGCCGAACTGCTCAGGCTGTACGAACAGAGCAAGCCAAAAAAAAGCGGGATCAGCGACCTATCCTCCATTGCCGGGAGTGCCATACTGGGAAAGGAGATCTATGTGGGTGAGTATACGGTGGTCCATGAGAACGTGCAACTTGGTGATGGTGTCCAGCTCTTTCCCCAGGTGTTTGTGGGGGATAATGTCAAAATAGGAGAAGGCACCATCCTCCACCCGGGGGTGAAGGTTTATGAAGGAAGTGAGATCGGTGCCCACTGCGTGATCCATGCAGGAGCTGTCATAGGCGGTGACGGATTCGGTTTTGCCCCCAACCAGGAGAACAATTACCAGAAGGTTCCCCAGGTGGGCAAGGTGATCATTGAGGACCACGTGGAGGTAGGAGCCAACACCACCATCGACCGTGCCACCATGGGTGCCACCGTCCTCCGGAAGGGGGTGAAGCTGGATAACCTCATCATGATCGCACACAATGTGGAGGTGGGAGAGAATACCGTCATGGCTGCACAAACTGGTATATCAGGCTCCACAAAAGTGGGCAGGAACTGCATGTTCGGGGGACAGGTGGGACTCATCGGGCACATTACCATTGCCGACGGGGTGAAAATCGCCGCCCAGTCCGGTTTGACCAAGGATATCAAGGAAGAGGGCATGGTGGTCCAGGGTTCACCCCCACTTGAGTTTGCTTATTATCAGCGGTGTTATGTGGTTTTCAAGAACCTGCCCCAGTTAAGGAACCAGGTCAATGACCTGGAACGCAAGGTTTCTGGCATGACACAATAATCCAGGACCCTATTCGTCTATATTTTGTATATTTCGACGGCTTACTCAAGAACAAACTGATCTTTACTGATAGATTCCTATGGCGGAGAAACAGAGAACGCTGAAAGCACCCATCACCTTTACCGGAAGAGGATTACATACCGGGGTTGAAGTCAACATGACCTTCAATCCTGCCCCGGACAGTCACGGCTACATCTTCAAAAGGACCGACCTTCCCGGCCAGCCGCTGATCAATGCGCTGGCCGAGCATGTGGTGGAAACCTCCAGGGGTACCACCATCGAAGAGAACGGGGCCAGGGTCGCCACCATTGAACATGTGCTGGCCTCATTTGCAGGAATGGGGATCGATAATGTACTGGTGGAACTGGATGGACCCGAAGTGCCTATCATGGACGGCAGTGCTCGTGAATATGTGGATGCCATTGACAGTACCGGGACCGTGGAACAGGCTACAGACCGGAAGTACTTTATACTGAAAGAGAAGCTAGAGTACTATGATGAGGAACACGGGATACATATCATTGCTTATCCAGATAAGATCCAGAGTATCAATGTTCTGATTGACTACAACTCCAAGGTTCTCGGGAACCAGTATGCTTCCCTGGAGGAAATGGAGCACTTCAAGGAAGAGATCGCCCCCTGCCGGACCTTTGTGTTCCTCCATGAGCTTGAATTCCTGGCCAAGAACAACCTGATCAAAGGGGGTGATGTTGACAACGCCATCGTAATCGTCGATCGGAAGGTGGAGCAGGAGGAGCTGGACCGGCTGGCTGAGTTGTTCAACAAACCCAAAGTAAAAGTACAGCCTGAAGGGATCCTGAACAATGTGGACCTGCGGTTCCCCAACGAACCTGCCAGGCATAAGTTGCTGGACCTGATTGGGGACCTTGCTCTGGTAGGCCGGTGGTTCAAGGCCAGGATCATTGCCACCCGCCCGGGCCACCTGAGTAACAATGAATTTGCACGTGCGCTGAGGCAGGTGATGAAGAAGACAGCACTTCAGAAGAAGATACCCGTCTACAATCCCAATGTGCCGGCACTTCTCGATATCAATGAGGTAAAACGCAGGTTGCCACACCGATACCCCTTCCTCCTGGTGGATAAAGTCATCCATATGGACGATAAATCGGTGGTGGGTATCAAAAATGTGACCTCCAATGAACCTTTTTTCACCGGTCATTTCCCTGAAGAGCCGATTATGCCGGGCGTTTTACAGATTGAAGCTGCCGCACAGGTAGGGGGAATGCTGGTGCTGGGAACTGTTGCTGATCCGGAAAACTACTCCACCCTGTTCCTGAAGATCGATAAAGTTAAATTTAAGCGGAAGGTGGTTCCGGGGGATACACTGATCCTGAAAGTGGACCTGCTGGAACCCATACGCCGGGGCATCGCACTGGTATTTGCCGAGATCTTCGTGGGCAACCAGCTGGTCATGGAAGGTGAACTGATGGCCCAGATCATAAAAACCAAGAACGATGATTAGCAAACAGGCAAATGTCCATCCCGGTGCCAGGATCGCTCCGGACGTTGAGGTTTCACCCTTCGCCACCGTTTATGAGAATGTGGAGATCGGATCCGGGTGCTGGATCGGGCCCAATGCAGTGATCATGAACGGGGCCCGTATCGGGAAGAATGTGAAGATCTATCCGGGTGCGGTGATCTCGGGTGATCCGCAGGACCTGAAGTTTGAGGGTGAGGAAACCACGGCTGAAATAGGCGACAACACAACCATCAGGGAATATGTTACCGTAAATAGAGGTACCAAAGCCCACGAAAAAACGGTCATTGGCAGTGATTGCCTGATCATGTCCTATGTGCACATTGCGCATGACTGTATATTGAAAGACAGGGTGATCATGGGCAGCTATGCCGGGCTGGCCGGTGAGGTGGAGGTGGACAACTGGGCCATCATCAGCCCTGGAAGCCTGGTCCACCAGTTTGTCAGGATCGGCGCCCATGTGATGATCCAGGGTGCTAGCAAGGTAAACAAGGATGTACCCCCCTTCTCCATGTCGGGCAGGGAACCCATCTCTTTTACCGGGATCAATTCCATCGGTCTCCGCAGAAGGGGTTTCAGCAACGACACCATCTATGCCATCCAGGAGGTCTACCGGATCATCTACCAGCGTGGGCTGAACATCTCGGATGCCCTGGAATTCGTGGAGGCGAACCTGCCCGCATCCAAAGAGCGGGATGAGATCATTTTGTTCATCCGAGGCTCCAAACGCGGGATCATCCGCGGGTATTTCGACGACAAGCAGGCCTGATCTCAGAGTTTCCAAAAATATTGGTCTAAAAATGCCAAGAATGGTATTTCCCGAAGGATATTCTATATTTTAGGGACATATTTCTGTAAACTTTCCAAAATGAACAACAACTCAAAATGGCAGATCACCTTCCTGGTGGCTTTGCGCATGCTTATTGGATGGCACTTTTTGTATGAAGGAATTCATAAGTTGCTCCATCCCCAATGGTCTTCACTGGGCTACCTGGAAGAAGCCCAGGGGATACTTTCCGGATTGGCCCATTGGATAATTTCAAATGCAAACGTCCTGAACACGGTTGATTTCCTGAATACATGGGGATTGACTGCCATCGGACTGGGCCTTATCCTGGGTCTTTTTACAAGGATAGCCTCATTTGCCGGTGCGACCCTGTTAATGTTATACTACCTGATGAATCCCCCATTCATCGGGATGGATCTTTCGGGACCCATGGAGGGAAATTACCTGCTGATAAACAAGACGCTCATTGAAGCCATCACACTGCTGCTTCTTGCTGTATTTCCGGCCGTACAGCGTTTTGGCCTGGACAGTTTGCGAAAAAATCAAAAGTTAAAATAATAGCACCATGACCCCTGAAAATAATATCGGAAGAAGAAATTTGCTGAAAGCACTAGCAGGCATCCCTGTTTTGGGTGCCCTGGGTATTCAGGTATTCAGACAGATGAAGTACAATGAGAAGCATAATCTTCAGAGCCAAATCATTAAAGAGCTTGGCTTAGAAGATCTTATGTCAAATGTAAAACCCGTTAACGAGAGTTCCGGGGATCTCATTCGCCTGGGCATTGCCGGGTTTGGAATGCGGGGACCACAACTGGCCAATGCGCTGGGCTTCATGGAAAAACCTCAATTTTCCAAAGCCCTTGAAGACGGATCCCTGGATGCACAGATAAAATATGGCAATTTTAATATCGCCATCACAGGCATCTGCGATGTATTTGATCTGCATGCCGAAAAAGGATTGATCACCGCACAACACGACATTCATACACAGGGTGAATTCGCAGGAAAACACCCGGTAAAAAGATACCGGCATTTCCATGATATGATTGCCGATAAAAATATTGATGCGGTCATCATAGCCACTCCCGACCACCACCATGCCCAGATGACCATTGATGCCATCCAGGCCGGAAAACATGTATACTGTGAAAAAAGCATGATCAGAAGGGAGGAGGAGATAAGCAAAGTGTATGACGTGGTGAAAAACAGCGACCTGGTGTTCCAGATGGGGCATCAGGTCCCGCAGAATGCGGTCTTTCAGCAGGCAAAAGAGATCATCCGCAGGGGCCTGCTTGGCAAGATCTCACATATTGAAACATGCACCAACCGCAATACAGAAGACGGAGCCTGGATCAGGCACCTGGATGCCAACGGCAAATCCAAACCGGGTGATACACGTTCCATCGACTGGAAACATTGGCTGGGTAGTTCACCGGATGCACCGTTCAGCATTGAAAGGTATTATGGATGGGCCCGTTATTTTGATTATGATACAGGATTGTTCGGCCAGCTCTTTTCTCACGAATATGACGCTGTAAACCAGCTGTTGGGTATCGGGATCCCAACAACCGTGGTCTCAACCGGGGGACAATATTTCTACAAGGATTTTGGAGATATCCCGGATGTGGTGCACACCTCTTTTGAATACCCGGACAAGGAGCTGAGTTTAACATACAGCGCAAACCTGGCATCTTCCCAATTCAGGCCAAGAACCATCTATGGGAAGGATGCATCAATGACGGTAGGCGGGAACCTGACTGTCACACCTGACGGAAGCTCAGAGAAATTTGCGGGTATGATCGAAAGGGGACTGATCGAACCTTCATCTCCCATGCTGGAAATTCTCAAGGGTTCCGAGGTGAAAGACGCGGTGGATGCGGTATCTTCAGCCACCACCAGGTATTATGCCTCAAGGGGTCTTACTACCACAAGAATCGATGGCCGGGAATGGGATGTCACACACCTTCACCTGAAGGAGTGGATCGATTGCATACGTCATGGTGGGGAAACCTCCGCGAATATCGAAAAGGCTTTTGAGGAGGGTGTAACCATTGCCATGGCCGATATTTCTTACAGGGAACAGTGCCGGACCCGGTGGGATCCGGTCCACAGGAAGATTATCAGAGGCTGAAAAGGGTAATCACACCCCCGAATCGGGAAAAGTGTTCCAACCCTGGGCTTGCAGGGGAATGGCACTGCCATCATTTCCCACCAGGAGTGCTTTTCCCTTCTGGTCGGTAATGTTCCCGATCAAACTGACACCTTCGACGGCTGCTACCCTGTCATGGTCTGACAGTGGCACCGTGAATAATAGCTCGTAATCCTCCCCGCCATGAAGTGCTGCCACCAGGGGCTCCATCTGGAATTCTGCGGCAGCAACCTCCGTCTCTTCAGCGATGGGAATACGGTCAGCATACACCTGGCAGCCACAACCTGATGCCTTGCAAATATGGAGCAGCTCGGAAGAGAGTCCGTCTGAAATATCGATCATGGCCCCGGGTTTGATCCCTGCCTCCTTCATGGCCAGCAAAACTTCTACCTGTGGTTCGGGTTTCAAATAGCGCTCCAGCACATAATCATGGCCCTTCAGTTCGGGCTGGAATTCCGGATCGGCAGCATGGAGCTGTTTTTCCCGCTCCAGGATCTTCAGCCCCATATAGGCTGCCCCAAGGTCCCCCGTTACACAGACCAGCTGGTTGGTCTTTGCACCACTTCTCAGTACCACCTCCTCCTTCAGGGCAGTACCTATGGCAGTAACAGTAATCACAAGTCCGGTTACCGAAGCCGATGTATCCCCTCCCACCAGGTCCACATTGAACCGTTCACAGGCCAGCTTTACACCGGCATAGAAATCCTCCAGGGCTTCCACCGAAAACTTGCCTGAAATACCCAGGGAAACAGTAATCTGGCGGGGGGCGGCATTCATGGCGTACACATCCGAAAGATTAACCACCACAGCCTTGTACCCCAGGTGTTTCAGCGGGGTGTAGACAAGGTCGAAATGGATCCCCTCCAACAGCAGGTCCGTGGTAACCACCTGGTAGTAGGTTCCGTGGTCGATGACTGCGGCATCGTCACCCACGCCCACATGTGTGCTTTCCTGGCTGTTCCTGAATCCAGATGTGAGGTGATCAATAAGGCCGAATTCACCTAACTCTTCGATGTTACGGTTCTTTTTTGTTGTCATGGGAGTTTTTGCGTTTCCTGAACAAATGAAATGGGCTGATGTCTTACAAATGTAAGCACAAGTTTTTGTATATTTGCGTCCTATTTTAAATTAATCTAATTTACAATTAACCGGGTGACAGACCAGGATAAGATATTGAACGAGGTAACGGGCTCCGATTACAGATACGGATTCCAAACCGATATCGAAACCGAGACCATTCCCAAAGGACTCAATGAGGAGGTGGTCCGCCTGATCTCGGCGAAAAAGGAGGAGCCAGAGTGGATGACCGAATCGAGGCTGAAGGCTTTCCGGCACTGGAAGACCATGGAAATGCCGGGCTGGGCCCACCTGAAGATCCCTGAAATCAACTACCAGGACATCATCTATTATGCCGCTCCGAAGCAGGAGGCCAAATACCAGGACATGGATGAGGTGGATCCGGAGCTGATCGACACCTTCAACCGGTTGGGGATTCCCCTGGAGGAGCAGAAGCAGCTGGCAGGTGTAGCCGTTGATGCCGTGATGGACAGTGTATCGGTCAAGACCACTTTCCAGGATACCCTGGCTGATAAAGGGATCATCTTCTGCTCATTCAGCGAAGCGGTGAAGAACCACCCCGACCTGGTTAAAAAGTACATGGGATCGGTGGTCCCCCACACGGATAATTTTTTTGCGGCCCTCAATTCGGCCGTTTTCAGTGACGGATCATTCTGTTATATACCCAAAGGGGTCCATTGCCCCATGGAGCTCTCCACCTATTTCCGGATCAATGCCGCCAATACAGGGCAGTTCGAACGCACCCTGATCGTAGCCGAGGATGACTCCTATGTCAGCTACCTGGAGGGTTGCACGGCCCCCATGCGGGATGAAAACCAGCTCCATGCAGCCATCGTGGAGATCGTGGCCATGGAGAATGCCGAGGTGAAATACTCCACGGTGCAGAACTGGTACCCGGGGGATAAGGAGGGAAAAGGCGGTATTTACAATTTCGTGACCAAGCGGGGCATCTGCAAAGGGGACAATTCGAAGATCTCCTGGACCCAGGTGGAGACCGGGTCTGCCGTCACCTGGAAATATCCCAGCTGCATCCTGCGGGGGAACAATTCGGTGGGTGAATTCTACTCGGTGGCAGTCACCAATAACCGGCAACAGGCAGATACGGGGACCAAGATGATCCACATCGGGAAAAACACCCGTTCAACCATCATCTCCAAAGGGATCAGTGCAGGAAAGAGCCAAAACTCATACCGGGGACTGGTTAAGGTGCTGAAAGGGGCGGTAAATGCCAGGAACTTCTCCCAGTGCGACAGCCTCCTGCTGGGCGATAAATGCGGGGCCCATACCTTCCCCTACATTGAGGTGGACAACCGGACGGCCGTTGTGGAACACGAGGCAACCACTTCCAAGATCGGGGAGGACCAGATATTCTATTGTAACCAGCGTGGCATCGATACCGAAAATGCCATCAGTCTGATCGTTAATGGCTATGCAAAAGAGGTGTTGAATAAACTACCCATGGAATTTGCGGTGGAAGCACAAAAATTACTGGCCATCACCCTTGAAGGGAGTGTTGGGTAATGGTTAATAGTTATTAGAAAATAGGTATTGGTAAATAACCAGTAACCAATAACACGAGCGAAAGCGAGTATATTATGTTAGAGATAAAAGATTTAAGGGTAAGCGTTGAGAATAAGGAGATCCTGAAGGGCATCAACCTTTCGGTAAAGGCCGGGGAGGTGCATGCCATCATGGGTCCAAACGGCTCGGGGAAAAGCACCCTGGCTTCGGCCCTTGCGGGGCGTGATTATTTTGATATTACCCACGGAAAAATTCTGTATGAAGGGAAAGACCTGCTGGAGCTGGCCCCGGAAGACAGGGCCAGGAAGGGGATCTTCCTGGGATTCCAATACCCGGTGGAGATCCCCGGTGTTAGTATGGTGAATTTCCTGCGGACCGCCATCAATGAAAAACGGAAATACCTGGGACAGGATCCCCTTCCGGCCGGTGACTTCCTGAAGCTCATGCGGGAAAAGAAAAAGATCGTTGAGATCGATTCGGACCTGACCAACCGTTCAGTGAACGAGGGGTTTTCGGGTGGAGAAAAGAAGAAAAACGAGATCTTCCAGATGGCGCTCCTGGAGCCCAGGCTGGCTATCCTGGATGAAACCGATTCCGGGCTTGACATTGATGCGCTGCGCATTGTGGCCAACGGGGTTAACAACCTACGTTCCCCTGTAACTGCCACTATTTTGATCACCCATTACCAGCGGCTGCTGGACTATATCATCCCCGATTTTGTACATGTGCTTTACAAAGGCCGTATCGTAAAGTCTGGCGACAAGTCGCTGGCCAGAGAGCTGGAGGAGCATGGATACGACTGGATCAAACAGGAGGTGGATGCAGAAGCATAAGGAAGAACCTGAAGATGGAAACACTGGAAGCACTAAATACGGCAGACAAATACATTGAACTGTTTCGGCAGAACAGGGAGCTGATCAGCAACGGTGAGCCCGAGTTCATGCGCAGCATGAGGGAGGAGGCCATCCGTTCCTTCGAGGAAACCGGATTTCCGCTGCGGAAACAGGAGAACTACAGGTACACGCACCTGGAGCCGGTATTCGACGGGGAATTGTCATTCCTGTTCAGCCCCAGGACCATCAGTTTCGATGACAACCAGCTCTTCAGTTGTGATGTCCCCCTGCTCGATTCACACGTGCTCACAGTTTTGAATGGCTTCTTTCATAATCCAGGAGGACCAACCCTCTATGAAATGGGAAACGGGGTGATCTACGGCAGCCTGAAGGAGGCCATCCAAAGGCATCCCCGGCTGGTGGCCAGGTACCTTGGAAAGAATGCCCACATGGACAAAGAGGCTTTTGTTTCACTGAATACGGCATTCTCCCAGGATGGCATATTCCTCTATGTTCCTGAAGGACAGAATCTTGAAAAGCCTATACAGGTGATCCACATGTTGCTATCCGACAAGAACCAGATGGTGCATCACAGGAACCTGCTGGTGGTGGAAAAGAATGCCACCGCACAGGTAATCATCTGCGACCATACCCTGTCACCCCACCTCTTCCTGACCAATTCATTGACTGAAACATGTACAGGGGAAAACGGGGACCTGGATATTCTGCGGCTCCAGAATGAGCACAACAATTCGTGCCAGGTGACCAATACCTGGATCAGCCAGGAGCGCAACTCCCGGTGCCAGCACGGAACCATCACCCTCCACGGGGGAATGGTCAGGAACAACCTCCATGTGAAGATGAACGGGGAGGGGGCCGAAAATCATGCCCTGGGCCTTTTCCTGGCGGACAAGAACCAGCATGTGGACAATTTTACGGTGATCGAACATCACAGTCCCCGGTGTACCAGCAGCCAGCACTACAAAGGCGTGCTGGATGATATGTCAACAGGTGTCTTCAACGGAAAGATCCACGTACATCCCGACGCCCAGAAAACCAAGGCATTCCAGGCCAATAACAATATTCTGCTTACCGACACAGCCAGAATGCATAGCAAACCACAGCTGGAAATTTATGCGGATGACGTGAAGTGCAGCCACGGTGCCACAGTGGGGCAGCTGGATGAAGACGCCCTGTTCTACCTGCAATCGCGAGGTATCCCCAGGGATGAAAGCAGGCTGATGCTCATGGATGCTTTTGCGCATGATGTGATCTCCCGGATCAAGCAGAAGTCATTGCAGGAAAGGATCTCCCAACTGGTGGGCCAGCGGCTGAGGGGGGAATTAGCAAGATGTAACAATTGTGCCATGCACTGTGACAACTAAACCCACTACCGTCATGGACTTCGATATCAGCCAGGTAAGAAAAGACTTCCCGATCCTGACCCAGAAGGTGTACAACAAACCGCTGGTCTACCTCGACAATGGCGCCACCACCCAGAAACCCGCTGTGGTGATCAAGACACTGACGGATCTTCAGGAATTATATAACAGCTCCATCCACCGGGGCATCCACTACCTGAGCGAACAGATGACAGCCCGGTATGAGGCAGCCAGGGAAACGGTGAGGGGATTCATCAATGCCGCTTCAACCAGTGAGATCATATTCACCAGCGGTGCCACCGGTTCCATCAATACCCTGGCCTTCTCGTTCGGGGAGAAATTCGTAGGCAAAGACGACGAGATCCTGATCTCGGAGATGGACCACCATTCCAACATCGTACCCTGGCAGATGCTCTGCCAGCGGAAAGGTGCCCGGCTGAAGGTCATCCCCTTCAATGATGCAGGGGAGCTTGAACTGGGAAGCCTGGATGAGCTGCTTACCGGGCGGACAAAGATCGTGGCATTGTCCCACGCCTCCAACTCCCTGGGCACCATCAATCCGGTGAAAGATGTGATCCGTCGGGCCCACTCAAGAGGGATTCCCGTCATGCTCGATGGCGCCCAGATGGTCCAGCACGGAAAAGTGGATGTGTGTGAACTGGATTGTGACTACTACGTATTCTCTTCCCACAAGATATTCGGACCCACCGGTTCGGGGGTACTCTATGGAAAGGAATCCCTGCTGGAGGAGTTGCCACCATACCAGGGAGGCGGGGATATGGTGGACCAGGTGACTTTTGACAGGACTACCTACAACACCCTCCCTTTCAAGTTTGAAGCCGGTACCTCCAATTACATGGGGGCCATCGGTCTCGCCGCTGCCCTGGACTATCTTGAGGGGATCGGTATGGAAGGCATCGGCCGGCACGAAAGTGAATTGATCTCCTATACCCTTGGCAGGCTGGAGGAGATTCCCGGGATGATCCTCTACGGAACACCCCTGGAGCGCATTGCTGTTTTCTCCTTTTTAATTGAAAACATCCATGCATACGATGCAGGGATGATCCTGGATAAGATGGGGATTGCCGTTCGCACCGGGACCCATTGCACCCAGCCTGTGATGGAACACTATGGCATCAGTGGAACCATCAGGGCTTCGCTGGTGTTATACAATACCAAAGAGGAGGTGGATCAACTGGTAGCCGGGCTCGGAAAAGTCATACAGATGTTGTCATAAAGTGCAGTATTATTATGAGTATCAACGAAATACAAAACGATATTGTGGATGAGTTCTCGGTGTTCGAGGACTGGCTGGATAAGTACAATTACCTGATTGAGCTGGGAAACGACCTGCCGGAAATCAATCCGCAGTTCAAGACCAATGAATACCTGATCAATGGCTGCCAGTCCAAAGTCTGGTTACACGCCGAGTTGACCGATGGAAAACTGGTGTTCAGTGCGGACAGCGATGCGGTGATCGTCAAAGGGATCGTGGCCCTGCTGGTGAAGGTGCTGGACGGACGCACACCTGATGAAATCCTGGAGAACAACCTCTTCTTTATTGAAGAGATCGGGCTCAGCCAGAACCTCTCGCCCACCCGGTCAAACGGATTGCTGGCCATGGTGAAAAAGATGCGTTTATATGCCATGGCATATAAAGCGCAAAGTCAAAAGTTGTAAAGTTTGAAAACCGAAGGAACTGAGGCGTAAGCCGAAGAAAGTTTGTAAAGTTTGTAAAGTCGCTAAGTCTATAAAGCCTGGAATTATGAGTGAGCCGTTGGATTTTTTAGAGGTGGAAGGAAGGATCGTGGAGGCACTGAAAAAGGTGTATGATCCTGAGATTCCCGTAAATGTTTATGACCTGGGGCTGATTTACGAAATTGATTATACCGAACAGAAGGAGGCAAAGATCAACATGACCCTGACGGCTCCCAACTGCCCCATGGTGGATATACTGCTGATGGATGTGGAAAAGGCCGTGGGAGCGGTTGAAGATGTGGAAGAGGTCAGTATCAACCTGGTTTTTGAACCTCCATGGGATAAATCCATGCTCTCGGAGGAGGCCAAACTGGAACTTGGCCTGCTATAGTGGACCCGGGAACATCCATAGATCAATTGTCCGTTGCCATTCGCGAGGAGGCGATCAGGCTTGGATTTGCCGGTTGCGGTTTTTCCCGTGCCGGGGCCCTGCCTGAGGATGCCCGGCGGCTTAAGGAGTGGCTTGAGCGGGATAACCACGCCCGCATGGGATACATGGCCAATCACTTCGGAAAAAGAACCGATCCCACCCTGCTGGTGGAAGGCGCCAGGAGTGTGATCTCGCTTCTTTACAACTACTTCACCGACAAGGCGCAGCAGGATCCCGCTGCCCCGGTCCTCTCAAAATATGCTTACGGGAGGGATTACCACCTGGTGGTGAAGGAGAAAATGCAGCAGCTGTTTGATTTTATCAGGAACAGGGCCGGGAGCATGGAAGGAAGGATTTTCGTTGATTCTGCCCCAGTGCTGGACCGGGCGTGGGCCCGTGAGGCAGGACTGGGATGGATCGGGAAGAACTCCTGCCTGATCTCCCGGAAAGCCGGTTCATTTGTTTTTATCGGGGAACTGATTATTGACCTGGAACTTGAATACAATACCATCCCCGAGGGTGACTACTGCGGGAGCTGCTCCAGGTGCATTGAAGCCTGCCCCACCGGGGCCATCCTGCCG
The DNA here is from genome assembly GCA_963793455.1 of uncultured Bacteroidota bacterium. GTDB lineage: Bacteria > Bacteroidota > Bacteroidia > Bacteroidales. Next base: position 777,257 of record CAWCAK010000001.1, on the reverse strand, counting down.
GACCGGACCATCGATTCACACCGGTGTATCTCCTACCAGACCATTGAGAACAGGGGTGCAATCGACCCGGCTCTGCAAGGGCATCTCTCAAATCGTGTTTTCGGATGCGACATCTGCCAGGATGTCTGCCCCTGGAACCACAAGGCTGTGAACCACCGGGAACAATCCTTCGAGCCGAAGGAGGGATTGATGGAAATGTCCGCAGAAAAGTGGATCGGGCTTGATAAAGCGGAATATAACCGCCTGTTCAAAGATTCCGCGGTTGAAAGGGCCGGTTTCCGGAAACTGAAGAAAAACCTGGGCTTCCTGAAGAAAAAATCACCTGGTTAAGCACTTTTCCTGTAACATCATGGTCGGTTGTCCGTCTTACCCATGAACACCCAAAGACAACCTCATGAAGAAACTGACCATATCTGCCATCACACTTCTTTTCTGTATCTCCCTGTTTGCCCAGCCAACAGGGTACCACCAGGTTTATGACAACTATAAGGGTGAAAAGGGGGTGACCAGCATTCATGTGCCCGGATTCCTGATGAAATTCGCCGGTATGTGTGCAGGACTGGACCATGAAGAGAGGAGGCTGCTGCGCAGCCTGCGCTCGGTCTCTGTCCTGACCATCGAGGAAACCGGCCGCTACCCCGGGGTGAACTTTACTGAAGAGATGGACCAGACCCGCATGAAGGGCAACTACAACCTGATGCTGGAGGTGCACGATGGGGATGAGGATGTGATCATCGCCGCACGGGAGAAGCGGGGCAAAATTACCGATCTGATCGTTGTGGTAGGCGGTGAGGAGAACACGCTGGTCCACGTGAAGGGCCGGATGAAATGCGACCTCATCGAGGAGCTGGCAAAAGTTTCCGGAATCAAAGAGCTACAGTTTACCGCCGAGATCTGATCCACCGGCTATCTGCAGCACCATTTCCCGGCCCTCCATCCTGAGGTCTCAGGATGGCTCATCGTCCAGGACCGTCACCATGATGTTCCTTTGGCTACGGGGACCATCAAATTCACAAAGGAAAATATTCTGCCAGGTAGACAGGCCCATCTTCCCTTCAACAATGGGAATGGTCTCCTGGGGCCCCACAATCCCTGCTTTCAGGTGCGCGTCCCCGTTGTTGTCCTGGTGGTCGTGCTCCCAGATCCCTGAGGGGATCAATTTCCTGAGAAGGGTGATGACATCGTTCTGGACCGAGTCATCCCAGTTCTCCTGGATCATAATGCCAGCTGTTGCACCCTGGACATAGACATTGACCATGCCGGTCTTCACTCCACTCTCATTAACGATCGCCTCCACCTTTCGGGTGATATCGTAGAGGCCGTTGTGGGCGGTGGTGCTGATTTGAATGGTTCTTTGTGGCATATAAGCTATATGTATTGTCTTATCCTCCCAAGGGAAAAGTTAGTTCAAATGTTGTTTCTTTTAAAGGAACTGATTTAACTTTGATAGTCCCTCTGTGAAGTTGCATAACCTGTTTGGAATACGATAATCCTATTCCGGTCCCATTTTCCCTGCTTGTAAAGAATGGAATAAAAATCTTATTCAATATTTCTTGATCAATGCCAATTCCATTATCTCTTACCTCAATAACAACCTGGGTATTGACCAGGGTCGCACTTAGCTTAACAATCCCCTCCTCCTTGTCTTTCAAAGCGTGGATTGAGTTCTTAACAAGATTAATCAGTACCTGCATCAGCATTTCCTGATCAGCACGTATAACCAGATTAACCGGATTGCTCGCTGTTTGGATTTCTATTTTCTCCGCCTGTAATTCAGGTTTAAATATGGTGTGTATTTTCTTAAGAACATCCTCAACGATAATTTCTGAGAATGACGGATCCGGAATATTCGTGAGCTGGCCGAATTGTGAAACAAAGTTCCTTATTCCAATGCTTCGTTCTTCAAGTACTTCGTTATTTGAAATCAGATCACCAAGGTCATCTGGATTTAGCTTTGCAAGGACATCCTTGTTTCTGCCATCCTTTAATATTTCTTTATTCGCTGTAGCCAGGCTTGTAATCGGGGTCAAAGAATTATTAATTTCATGAATTAAGATCCGGATAAGCCTTAAATATGATTCCGTCTCAATGCTCTCCAATTCCTTCTGTATGTTTGTGAATACAACAACCTTTAGATACTTGCCCATAACAGATAGTTCATTTGCAGAGAAATGGAACTTTTCTAAAGCATCACGAAAAGGGAATTCAATTACTGATGTAGCTGATGGTGAAAGAAGATTCAGCTTTCGTGCCAGGCCAGGATGCCTTTTATTCAGGTCTGACAATTTGGAGAGAGAATTGACATCAAAGAAATTAAGGGCCTTCCTGTTAATCATCTTAACAGCGTTTTCTTCATCAAAAGCTATAAGGCCGGAATGGATCTCATCCAGTATATACTTGGATAGAAGTTCATGTGACACCTTTTCCAGCTTCATTTTCTCTATCTCGGCTCCAATATGGCTCATGGACTGCTTTATTGAATGATATTTTCTGCTGCCCTTGAGCTTCTCAATCTCCCTAGTCTTATCTGAAGCCTTTAGAATATCGAAAAAACCGGAAACCAATGCCTGGAATTTGAGGAGATATCTGATCAGATAGTATGTCTGCAGGAATACAAGAAGCAATAGAGTTATCGCGGTTAAAGTTTTGTCAGGCTTATTATAAAACAGAACCGAGAGGAAGATATTTATTAGAATCAAAATAATCCTGACAATAACCTGAACGGAATATCTATTGAATACCATACTTCTCGATTTTGAGGTACAATGTAGACCTTGATATTCCAAGCTCTTTTGCAGAAACCATTAAGTTGCCTTCATTCTTATCAATTACTTTTTGAATAGTTAATCGCTCCAGATCGGAAAGATTGGTGATACTATTGTCATTCGTCATTTCCCCAGTTTCGACTATATCTATTGATAAAGAATTTGAGTTACTAAGTATTACAGCTTTCTCAAGAACATGGGATAATTCCCTTACATTACCTGGCCAGGCATAATTGATCAGTCTTGACATAGTCTTCTCCTCAAACTCCTTGAAACTCCTGTTGTATTTTTTACTGAAGAGATTTGCAAAATGAGTTGCGAGCCTGATTATATCACCTTTCCTTTCCCTTAAGGGAGGGACATTCAATTCAACCGTGTTTATCCTGTAATATAGATCCTCTCTGAATTCACCGGATTTTATAAGTTCTTTTAAATTCCTGTTTGTAGCGCAGATAAGTCTGAAATCCGATTGGATCTCTTCATTCGAACCAAGTCTTGAGAACTTCCTTTCCTGTATAAATTGGAGTAGCCTTTGCTGTTGTTGCAAAGTAATGTTTGCAATCTCATCCAGAAAGAGGGTTCCCTTATGAGCAAGTTCCAGTTTACCCGGTTTATCCATCCTTGCATCGGTAAATGCCCCTTTATTGTGTCCAAACAGCTCACTTTCAAACAAACTCTCACTTAATGATCCCAGATCAATGTTGGTAAAACTCTCTGCATTCCTGTCAGATAACTTATGGATCTCTTCCGCGAGGAGGTTTTTCCCTGTTCCGTTTTCACCTGTCAGAAGCACTGTTGCCTCAGTAGATGCAATCTTTCTGATGCTTTCAAGCAATTCCCTGATCTTCTCTGAATCTCCATGAATAAAAACCTGCGTATTGTCTACCTTCTCCGGATCACCTGTAGCTGTGCTCGATCCTGCATTATCCAGATGATATCTAAGTTTACTAATGAAATCTTCCGGATTCCAGGGTTTTGAAATAAAGTCGGCAGCACCTTCCTTCATCGCCTGTACAGCGAGGTTTATGTTTCCATAGGCAGTAATCATTATCACAGATAGCTTTGGAAAACTTTTCCTTATCTCCCTCAACCAGAATAAACCTTCATTTCCCGAGTTGATACCGGCATGAAAATTCATATCGAGTAAAACAAGGTCAAAATTTCCTGCAGAAAGTTTTTCAAAGAGAAATTCAGGCTTTTTTATCCCTTCAATATGCGCTACTTTCCTTTTTAATAGTTGCTGTATGGTAATATGAATATGAACACTGTCGTCAGCAACTAAAATTCTGCTATTGCCTAAACTCATGGTTGTAGAATTAAGTAAAAATATGTTTTGCCTCGTTTTCATACAATTAATTGTCCGAAAATCGGTCATTAATATTTATTCGCAGAATTATAGAATTAATGTTATATGCTGATTATCTGATTTTTACAGGTTTTGGTAAGTCCTTTGATTTATATAGCTGGAATCATGTAATTTTAAGCAAATGACACTTTTTAAGGAATTCGTAGCAAAGGCATATAACAAATATTTCAAAATCACCGTAAGGTATCTTGCAAAGAATAAGCTGTATACCCTCATTAATATCATTGGAATGTCTACTGCATTTGCTGCAGTTATCCTGATAAGCGATTACCTCATATATGAGTATACTGCCGATAAGCACTTCAGCGAGTACAAGGATCTTTATAGATTGAACCGGGGAGACAATACCGGACTTGCCATTCCAATGATGGACTATCTCGAAAATGATTTTACAGAATTTGAAAAAATCTGCAGGATTCAGCCGGCATATACCTCAGTTCTGTCTTACGGAAAAGAGAATTTCACCTATGACTTTGGCTATTATACCGATTCAACCGTAATTGATTTCTTTGATATTCAACTTGTGCAGGGTGATGCAAGAGAATTCTCACTTCCAGGTTCCCTTTTTCTTTCAGAGAGTCTATCCTCGATTATATTTGGGAAGAATAATCCCATAGGGGAAAGCATTGAAATTGAGGGGAAATACAATCTAATTGTGAGAGGTGTTTACTCTGATCTGCCGAAGAACTCTCATCTTAAATTCGATTATTTAATTCCTATTAAGATGATGAAGGATATGGATGATAATGCCAAAAAGCAGTACGAGCAATTTGAACAGTGGGGTTGCTCCTTTTATGTGCTTATGCGAAATGGTTCCCGCATCCGGGAAGTAGACGATCATCTAAATAATTATATAAAAACTACACTGGAGAATGACCAGTGGGAGATGCATATCCAGGCATTCTCAGAAATATACTTTAATGAAGCAGGAATAACAGACAGGAGTAAGCATGGTAACAGAAAACAACTTTCTGTATTCCTCCTTGTGGCTATAGGTATCATAGTCCTGTCGATTATAAATTATTTCAACCTTAGTACATCTAATTCCTTCTTCAGGTCGCGTGAAATAGGCATAAAAAAATCTTTCGGTGTTCCGGGTCGGATGATAGCTGCCCAGTTTTTTTTAGAAACTATTATCGTTGTTTGTTTGTCGCTGATCATTGGCTTTGTCCTCGCCGAATTTATCATACCATTCTTTAACAATTTGTATGACCTCGATCTTCGAATTGCGACTCTGTACCAGGGGGCTTATTTGGTATGGATAATTTTGATTGCATTGATGATAGCTCTGATTGCAGGATTCTACCCGGCAATTATCCTCTCAGGAATCAGGGTTGAATCCATATTCAACAAGAATCTGTCCGGAGGGAAAAACGGGCAAACTGCACGATCAGCATTTATTATTCTGCAATATTCGATCAGTATCATCATGCTAATAAGTGTACTTACAATAAACAAGCAAATTAAATACATGGTAAACCTCGATCCAGGATTTAAGAAAGAACAGCTTGTATATTTCTCATATGGGGAACAAATCGCAGATGAATTTGAAGGCTTCAAAAATGAACTATTAAAAAATCCTTCTGTATCAGGTATTTGTCAAACTGCAAATGTCCCTGGCAAGACCTATTGGAATAACCTGGTCGACCTGGAAGGAGAGCGCCTGATATTTTTTGATTGTATTGCTGATCCTGAATTTGCTGAAGTGATGGGAATAGAAATGGTCCAAGGCGAATTCATTAATTGGAATGCACCTCATAATAAATCCCTGGTAATAAATGAGAGTGCTCTAAAACTTCTTGATCTTGAGGATCCAATTGGCTACACGGGAATTTGGGGCATCCCTATTGTTGGGGTAATCCGGGACTTTCATTTTCAATCAATGCACAGTGAAGTAAAACCGTTAATGATCAGGCATGCCGATTTTTATTCATATGCTACCATCAAGCTTGAGTCAAAATCAATTCATGCCTCCATCAATGCAATAAAGAAAACCTGGGAAAAACAATTCCCTGACACCAAATTGGATTTGCATTTCTTCAACGAGGAATTCGAGAAATTGTATCTGTCTGAATATAAATTCGGGATTATACTTTCGGCCTTTTCATTACTGGCAATACTCATTTCGTGTATCGGATTATTCGGACTTACATCATTTTATGCAGAATCGTATAAAAAAATGTCAGGAATCAGGATAGTATTTGGTGCACACCGGAATGAATTGTTAAGGTCATATCTTTTTCGATTCCTAAAGTGGCAAGTCCTGGGCATTATCCTTGGGATTATTTCATCAAAATTCATACTGGATATCTGGTTAAGCAAATTTGCTTATAAAATAAGTACTCCAATAACTGTATTAATCAGCTCTGTGCTTCTGCTATTGCTAATCTCCTTTGGAACAATCCTCTATCATACAATTAAACTATCAAAAGAAAATCCGGCAGAAGTGCTTCGTGCTGAGTAAAAAAGGGGTACATGATATTGAATTGAATCATAATCCCTGCAGTTGCACCCTGTACATACACGTTTACCAGGCCGGTCTGTACCCCGCTTTCGGTGACACTGGTCTCCACCAGCCGGGTAATGTCATACAGGCCGTTGTGGGCGGTGGTGCTGATTGGATGTGGATGGTTTGTTGCATAGTTGACTCAAAACACCATGTATACAATCTGGCTCAATAACTGATACCCAATTCTCCGGATATCTGCTTCAAAGATTTATCTCTTGTCCAAACAGGAACATGATGTATCATTGCTGAGGCAAGTAAATGAATATCAATAAATCCCAATCCCCTGCCAAAAAGCTTCCTGTCTTCAATCAGTATGAAGACTTCTTCATCCAGCACCAAATCAACACTCCTAAGTGTCCTGAGAAGTGAAAGAACTTCTTTCCGATTCGATATATTACCACAGCTGAGTTCACCAAGAATAAAAGGATGAATGCAAACCTGGTTTGAAAGCAGTAATTCCTTTAAATCCTCATCTGAATGATGAAAGTGATCAATCCAGACAGAAGTATCCACCAATATCATTCCGTGATCGATTTTCTCCTGGGAATACTTTTCAGTTTCTTTTCACTGCCACCCAAGGCTGCAAGCCGTTTCGCACTCTCCTGTGCTATCAAAGCTTCCAATCCCCGCCTGACCAGGGTTGTTTTTTCCGATATTCCTGTAAGCATTGAGGCTTTTCTGAGGATTTGATCGTCTATGTTCAATGTTGTTTTCATGCTTGCAAGATATACAAATCATATGTATATATCAATACATTCGAGCAATATCCAACAATACTTAAATGCTCAGTATGAATACATTCAGTTGTTAGAGCGGATAAGGACAGAGTGGGTATGGTTTCTGCCTTATTCCTGCATATGCTGTGTGCAGAAATAGACAGCATTGCAATTCTGAATCACCTGACGATAACCGGTATTCTGATACTGTGTCCCTTGTCGAATCCTTCCCTGTATCGGGCTCGGAAGATGGTCTCGTCCAGATGAAAAGCCCGGCCGTATGGATAGACATCAATCAGTTTAAGAGTAAAATCGGTATCCTTGGCATCCGAAGAAACGTAAAGGGTGGTCTCTATAAAACCGCTTACTTCAATGATTTCATCTGATTTATTCTAAAGCAATTCGATACAAATCAAGTGATTACAAAAAGGGGGTGCGTGAGAATGACAAGTATCATCATGCCGGCAGTGGCACCCTGGGCATATACGTTTACCAAGCCTGACTGTATGCCGCTTTCAGTTACGATGGCCTCGACCTGCCTGGTGATGTCATAGAGGCCGTTATGGGCGGTGGTTGAGATTTGTATCGCTTGATCCCTTGTATGCTTTGCATGCCATTCAAAAATTATAGCTTGTACCGGGAAAAATTAGCCGCAATTCTTAATCCTGAAATCACCACTAAAAGCAGTATCAATAAATAGACAAATAGATTCCCAATCACTGAGTAAACCGTTGTTGTTGATTTTATCGGAATCTCTGCATAATTGATTCTCGAATTGGATATCAGGGTATTCGTTTTAGCCAGTACATCCCCCTGATAATCAAAGAAAGCAACAATTCCTTTGCCGTTTGACCGTATGATTGAAACGCCGATATTGAATTGCGGCAAAAGCAGCCATATTGGAATGATACGGAGTTACCTCTTCCCAGTCAAATGCCGGAACCAGCAGTATATCAATTGATTTCTTCCCGATTTGGGATATGTATCCAGAAAGATCTATATCGGAACATATTGCATTGCCAATCCGGCCATATTCGGTATCAATAAAAGGAATTGACGCATCACCCCTGTTCATGATTAATTTCTCAAGGGGATGAGGATATGCTTTCAAATATGCCCAGGCTATTTCTCCGTCGGGTGTTATGAGTACCGACTTATTGTTAAAGGGTTTGGGCAATGCACTGTTATTCTTTTCCAGGAAAGCTGTTAATACGTAAGCTTTGTTTTTCCTGCATAGATTCCTGATTTGAAGCAGTAGAGAATCTAGTTGTGGTTGCTTTAATATCAATGAGATCTCATTCCATACCACGATTTTAGCCCCATTGTTTAATGCCTCGTTTGTTTTTTCAATTTGAGATTCAATGGCTGCAGTGTTGGAGAAAACACGATCCGGAATGTCCAAATCATAGTTTTTCGATAATTCAATCACGTTATCCTCCCATTCATTGAAAACCTCATGGATATCTGTATCACCGACAATTGCACCCACTTTAACGGTTTCGGACCGGGGTGGAAAAATGCTTGTTCGGATGCCTCCATACAACAAAACAGCAAAAAATACCAATCCATATACACCCAGTGCTTTTAGCAGGCTATCTGTTTCAGCTCCTTTGTTGATTATCCAGTTTATAACGGAGGCCAACCATGCCACCAAAAACGAGATACCGAATATCCCGAATACGGATGTAATCTGAATCAAATTAAAATGATAGTACTGTGCAATTGATGAATTTCCCCAGATCCCTAAGCCCAACGAGAGTAGATACTCGATCAGAACGACTGCGGATGGAAAAATCAACGTCATGTAAAATCTATCCTCCCTTCTTGTTAAGAGCTTTTCAAAAATGTAGGGCAGGCTGTTTATTACACCGTGAGATAAACCGGTGGTTATGTATATCATGAAAAGTCCCGACAGGTTTTCCGCAGTTTTTGAAATGGCAGCAGATAAAGCCATTCCCAGAAAAAGGAACAAAAATTCGGGCCATTTAGAGTTCTTTGTAAAATACAATATAAAAATTGGAGCAATCCAAGCGGCGATCCCGATATTCCAGTTTAGTCCCGAAAATGTATATGCAATAAGCCCAAAGGTCAGGATAGCGTATTTTGTTATTTTCTTTTGTGGATTCATCAGTAAATAATTTCCATTTATCGGATGATGGTTGTGGTTGGTTTCATAATTTGCCAGGGATGTTATTCTTCATTAATGATCAGATGATCTGCATATTGCCGACACCATTCATCAACTTCATTGTTATCGAGGTAGTCTTTTAAAACTCCAGCAAATTTCCCTTTCGCTCCAGGATTGTCTACCTTTTGTGAGTTGATGGATTCAAAGAATCTGTTGATATTGGAGAATCCTATTGTATCTCCAAGTTCATACCAGAAAGAACATGCCTGATTGAAGCTCTGCAATTTCGGATTGTCCTTTTCTATCCTCTTCAAAAGAAACTCAATTCCAGCATACTTCCTGTAGTCATGGGGTTCAGGCCAAAAATCAATCCCGATATGCTCGTAAATGCTGTCTATAATCATATTACTAAAATAATCTGCCCATGACTCCCGATAGTCATACGACATCCAGCTATTTCGATTGTGATTGGTATTATACATACATAGGTGGCCTATTTCATGACAAAGCCCATAGACATTATTTTTCATACTCTGATCGGGAGGCAGGAAATCATTTTTCGTTTCATACTCCCATGTGATTTCCTTAAGATTTTTCCGATCAAAGTATAGTGCATTTCTTTCAGATGAGACAATAGAGAGTTTAATCTTCTCTGGAAGAAAGAAACCATTAGTCGTAGCTATGTTCCAGGCCTCTTCCAGGACTTTCAAACTGGCCAGGGCATATTCTTCAATATCAGGTTCAAATTTTGCTTTGAAGTGTTCAGTTTCAACTTTTTGTATCTGGGCAAAAGTCGAATAGAATGCAAACAACACAATGATTAATCCTACAAGCTTCTTCATATTGTTGTTTTAATGTGCCCTAACAGTGGAACCAAGCGGCTTGGCCCAGAAAAACATGACAGCCATTGGCTGACATCCAGGCTTCCTTTTTGGGTAGATTCCAAATCTGGCATCTTTAAACCATTCGGGTTCTGTGTTGGTTAATGTCTTGAGAATAAACCGAATTAAGAAATAGCATTGCTGCGGCCAATGATGAAATAAGGTATATTTTCTTGTTCATATCAATAACTTTAAGTCACACGTTTGTAAAAAAAATCATTTCCCTGCAACAATGGCAAACTCAGAATCTGTCTCATCAAATGGCGCACCTGCTACATCACCAAAAAATTCATGGTGTGCAAAGCCTGCTTCCCTGAACTCACTCAGCAGAGACCCGGATGAAAAGTACTGCAGCCAGTTGTAAACCGTTCGTGTTCTTTCCGCTTCAAGGATGGTATATTTATCTAAAACTACCTTTTCACTGTCGTACTTAAAAGTGTTTAAAAAACCGTAGTACGTATCCTCGGACCAGAATCCATCGAGCATATTCGCTTCATTCGAATTTGCTTCCTCGCGTTGGTTAAATGCATTCAGGGAATAGACATCAAGCAGGACGGATCCTCCTGGCTGAAGCAAGGAGTTGAACTTAGTGAGCATGGAAATTCGCTGTAATGGGCTGAGTGCGCAATAATCGCACATGATCATCAATATCAGGTCGAAACGGTCATCTGTATGATAATCAAGGTAGTTCTGATTGATATATTCGATAGACAATCCTGACTGCTCCGCCTCATCGCGTGCATACTTAATGGACCGTTCTGAAAAGTCAATACCTGTGACTCTTGCTCCACACTTCGCAAGCCGGCTTGAATATAGTCCCGGGCCACAGCCAAAATCGGCAATCCGGGTCTCTGTGTTCACATCAAAGTGCGATCCAATCCACTCCACAGATTTGTCGATGAACTCTCCTTTTCTGGATGATACATCGATACTTGTGTTGAGATGGTATGCGAGCATCCTCTCTGAGGTATGCTCATCAGTCCACAAATCTGCTGCCGTATAGAACTCAAATGGCTCAGGCTTTCTACTTATCTTGTCCATAGGGCATATTATTTTGTTCCGTCAGAAATCGTTCCTTCATCCACCGGTTTATCTTTTCGTTGGTGTTTTTAATGATTTCTACATTCTCAACATCAGGATGCTCATGCTCATCTAACAAACCTCTTGCCCTGGCTTTGTTTCGCTGGTAGGCTCCACACAGATGAAACCCGACACATCCGGGGTTGATATACAGTGACTCTAATTGTTCAGCATACCACATTCCATCTGTACGTTTGTAGATACCTTCACCTTTTGTTATTCCAGCTCCATCAGCCAGTAATACGGGTTTCCCCGTTCTTTCATACCACTCTTGAAGGTGTAATGCCGGATTATTAAAATCCTGAAAAGATAAGACATCAATATACGGTTTGGCAGCTTCGATTACCTCCATCGCTATGGGTGCATTTGCTTCATAACGGTCTCCCAGGATCAAATGATTCTTGTCGTATTTTCGAATGGCATCATGAATGGTCTTGTAATACTGTGTTGCCATTTTTGAGAGTTTATCTCGTCCTTCTTTCGTTTCCAATTGCCTGGGGTCAAACATTGGACCTCGCCATGCGTTTTCGGGACGTGAATGAATCCATGTTGGACAATCGCTAAAGAAATACCCGATTAGATTGGGGTCATCTTTTGCTTCTGCACAATATGACCGGGCCACATAATCGCACCATTCAATCCAATCTTCACTGAAAAAATCGTAGTGAATGGTGTGTTTTTCCCACTGATGAGATTCTGTAAATGGTAGCATCCTGCAATAGGGCATATCTAACACCTTTAACTCGTCATTGGTAAACACTCTGGAATGTTGCCAATGCAACACGGTTACTTCCTGCTCCCAACCCATCGTGTTAAATCCCCAATTTATCAGATTTACCCGGACTGACTTTTCTAACCATTCTGTCGTACTTGCATTGTATTGCTCTTCCCAGATGTGGATATTCTCAGGGTAACGCATGCTAGCAGGGTCAATATGGTTTAACCCGATTGAAAAGAAAGGGTGCCCCTCGGGGGTTATGAACCACCAATGGTCCTCAATCTTATCCAATGTAAAAAAACCTGAGGTATTTTCATTACCCTGTGAAAACACCAAATTGCTTAACCCAGCAAAAATTGTGATGGTAAGACTAATTTTTATAACGTCCGGTTTTTTAATTATCCACATGATCTTTTCATATAATCGATGGAATGCATGAATGCCGACCGTAAATTTGACTTGTTGCCCGGTCATGACTTATTCTTCGAAACCATTGAGAATTTCTCTTCCGATTTGAATATCCCGGGCTATTTCTCCGGGTGTGCCGACGTTGTCCAATGGCATACCCGTGTCCGATAGTTTAAATATTTGCAGTATTCTGTCAAGCTCAGCAAGGCGCGATTGATCTTTGATCTCGCCTTCACTAAGTTTTTTTCGAATGATTCGTATTTTCTCAAAATCCTGTATACCCTCACGAAGCCGTTCAAATCGCATGGAACTACGTGGCCCCGGATAAATCAACCAGGCGTCACCGGAACGCTCAACAGGATTAAAATAGTCCGAAGTTTCAAAGGGATCGCTGTTCCAATGATTCAGGCCCCAACGCAGATAGCCGTCAAAACCCGCCGCCGCGGCATGCCAGCCAAACCAGACATTCTCAATTGGTAGACTGGCGGTGAATGTATTGGGCCGCGCCGGATTCCAATACGTGTAAAAGGTCGTGATCAGTCCATTGTCTTTGCGTCTTTGCAGATCAGCGTCACCGATTCTGTTTTTATGGCCTTTGATACACAGGTCGCGTGTATGTTTCGAAACTTCCTCGCCATAGTCCCTGACATATCCTGCCTGGAGCCCGGATGCATGCTTATTGATTAGGCCTGACAGCATGTAGAATCAAATCGTGCGGTCAAGCCATCCTTTTTCTCTCAAATGCCCCGGTCAAAAGGTTCGGGGCAGGATATTTTAATAATTGAGGTTCAAAATCATTATCCAGAGATTGCAGCCTGTCATAGATGGGCCTGTCCGCTGTCTGCCCATTCATTGATAATGTAAACCAACCGGCAATTACAATTACCAGGAATAATAAAGTTCGGTTTTTAGACTGTTTCATTATAATTCTCTAATATTTAAGGTTCACTAACATTTCCAATACTGTGTTCTACGATTCCTTTGTCCAGTTCTTGAATTAGCTCATTGATAGTTCCTGGGTATTTTGCAATCGTGAAGCCAGAGCTCAATTTTCGGCCTTCTCTTTCCCATATCACTTTTAGAATCTCTTTTCCTACCCCCCACTGTCCAGCATGCCAATGACCAATTTTTAGCTCCAATATTTCATTAAAGTATATCGTTATTGGTTCGTTGGTTAATTTCCGGTGAAATAGAATTGATTGATTGTTGAATGAAAATACGCCATTTCCTCTCGCTAGCATTTCTATAGATACTAAATGACTATCGGGACACCGCTTCCGTGCTTTCCATGATCGTTCCAGATACTGAATCGTGCATGATTGAGACAGTTTCGTCATTAGAGCAGTTGAATAACACAGGAAGTGTAATGGTGATTAGTATGAAACAGACTATGTTTTTCATTCTTCTATTTCTGATCAGTCATCAACAGGCTCCACTACACACCAGGTACCGTAGCCTCTTTATTTTGACCGTGCCTGCGAGCGGCCCCGTCTTTAATGACCAGGACATCAAGACCAGCTTCAACCCTTTCTCTATGCTGGTCGGTGTTGCCACCGTTACCGGGAACCGGCGTGTAGATATTTTACCATCGATGACGGGACCGGTTTCCCCCCAAACAGCAGCGGGCCGACCTCCCTTGGAATGTCGGTCTCGATCACGTCAACACCGGTGTTCAGCATACCAAGGTAATCCGGTTTAAGAACGCCCATATCCGTCACGCGTCCGCTGAGAAACTCCCTGTCGAAGTTGCGGGACGTGCCGGCCATGGTGCTGGCGCCTCGTGCATGGATCTTTTTGCAAAGATCGGGATCCGGTGTTGGCGTATGCCCAACAAATGCGATAATATTGCGCCAGGGCACACCAATTTTGTCAAATCCTTCGAATCGCTCACTATCGCCGATCATGACTTCAAACATGATGTCACTATTCAGTGTGTATACCTCCTGGATATCATTATAATTTGACGCCATGATCATGACCCAGGCCTCCGCATTGTGCTCTTCGATTTTTTTCACGCAGTCCCTGACAGGCACGTTTTTCTTATCCAGCACGAGCACCGTTTTCCCCCGGGCCCATTCTATGACCGCATCAAGTGTCGGGATCCGGTATGCCGTCAGGTTACCGGCCCGGTCCTTTAACTGCAATTGTTGTATTTCCTTCAGGGTATGGTCGATGACCTGACCGTGACCGTTGGACGTGCGGTCCAGTGTGGGGTCATGGTTCAGTACAAGAACGCCGTCTTTCGTATACCGCAGGTCGATTTCCAACATGGACCAGGCGTGCCGCAACGTCTCTTCGAAGGTTTCCAAACAATTTTCCGGCCAGTTCAACGCCGCTCCACCGCGATGGGCGCTGACCAACGGCAGCGGACAGCTGTTGGGTGTGAACAGTTCCAGCAGGTCCTGCGAAGTGGTTGCATCGATTCTGTATAAACCAGGCGACGATTGTGCTGTCAACGGTTGTTGGGATAAAACGAAGAGTGCTGCGGATAACAGGCATAATACCAATGGACGAATAAATTTCTGCATGGTTGAATTCCTTAAAATGTTTGGTTTGATCGGGACTGGCCCTGTGATGAAATAAGCGTCAAAAGGTACAAAACGGCGGGTTAACTTCAATAGGATTTTTCAATTTTAAAACTTAGCTTTCATTATTTGCGGCCTTTTTATATCGACCGTGCGCGCGAACAGCCTTAAACATCGCTATGGCGTTCTCGGGATGAACCCCCTGGTGCAAGGAATTTGAAGAGCAAATGATCAATCCCCCGCCATTGGCCCCGTCTTCAATCGTTTGGATAACGGCCTGCTCAACCTGCTTTGCATTCCCCCTGGGCAGAAGATCCACACAATCTATGTTCCCTAAAAGACAGATTTTATCGCCGCAGTAGGCCTTTACCTTTTTCATGTCCATTCCAGCCTGAGGCTCCAATGGATTGAGCCCATCGTACCCGGTTTCAAGAAGAACGTCCAAAAGGGGCCAGAGGTTACCGTCAGAGTGCCTGACCACTTTAAGCCCTTTTTGATGTGCTCTTTCAACGATTTGCCGGTTGTAGTAATTGATATATGTTTTGAAATGTTCCAGGGATATCATGGGCCCCTTGTCCATAGCGATATCATCTTCAATGACCAGGACATCAAGACCAGCTTCAACCAGAAGGTCCAACTGGGCAAGACTGAATTCCATCATCATTTTCGCAAGCACATGGAGAAATTCAGGATCAGTATATACATTCATCATGTAGTTTGTCATACCGATCAACCTCCAGGAGCGGACGAAAACGCCCCGCATAAGCCAAAAAGTCGCTTTTTGCCCTTTGAACCGTTCAACTGCAAGGTTTAAAAGGCCCAAATCTTCTTTCCTGGGAACCGGGGGCGTAAAATTTTTTAATTCAGCAAGGTTTTTTACAGGGTGGCCAACAGGCACGGGAATGCCGTGTTCTGACAATTTGTAGACCACTCCGAAGCCATCTTTGACATGGAGATCATCTACTTTTTTTTCGTGGCCGATTTCAAAGGTCGTGATGCCGTCGATGTCATAGTGCTCATGGATCATGAAAAGCGTATCCACAAGCTTGAATTTATCCCTGTCATTCATCAGTCTGAAATCCTGGGGTTCAGGAAGACCATCAGTCAGGTGTTTTCCAATTCCGATAATAGGTGCCTCATTGATACCGTGGATATACAAGGGGACGCAATCCGGCTCTCTTACCTCGAGCGCTGTCAGTATTCTTTTTTTTCCATTCATATGTTTGCTCCGGTATATAGTATCAGGGTTAGTGATTTGTCAAGCATTTCTTATTGTCCCGCAGTTTAAACATTTTGGCCTATGTACACAAATCAGATCTCCACAAATATTGCATGCCCAGCGGCTATTCTCATTCCTGACGAATTGCCTGATGCCAACTTGCTCTATCTGTATCAGATTCTCTATCATGCTCATGCCATATTTCTAAAGTACACACCCTGCTGCACTTGGTGTCAGGCGTTAGACAGCCATCACATTTATTCTTGACTATAGAGGGAAAGGAACCCGTTTTAGATATATTTTAGCAAAATTATTGCGCCTAACTGCTTAGTGAACTCAATATCCAATAATGCACTGGAAGAACTTGGTGGGTAGAACGGTGGAATGAAGCGGCTTGCGCCAGCTGGCGTGTATTTTTGATTACTATACATGCACTTTCCTTCAATAGGCATGACAGCCAACAAGTCCGCTTTGGTGATTTGTGAGGTTGCTATTCCGCCATGCATTCAAGATATATTGCGTCCATTGGAAAATCCTCTACAGGTTCCACAGTGCACTGAGTAACAATAAACCCGGTTACTTCTGCAATTTCGATGAGTTCTTTGCCAGTGTACCTTAATGCAACTATATCCGATTCTTCACCGTAGTCAATTACCCCACTGCCCTCCCAGGCTGCTACGAGCAAACGACCTTTATTAACCAAGACACGATTCCATTCGAGCATTGATGCGTGTATGCCATCTACGTCCAGATGATGAATTGCAAAGAAGTTTATAACCGCAGCGACTGAACCTGAATCAATATCAGGGAGCACACGCATATCCCCAACCATTACCGAAGCCTCCTCGCCGAGGCGCTTTTTTGAAATTGCTACCATGCGAGGCGAGATATCTATGCCGATTAGCGAACGGTTTGAGTCATAGTGCGACCGAAACATGGCGAGCATATGCCCTGAACCACATGCGGTATCAAGTAAAATACCTGGAGTATTAGAGATATGCTCTTGTAGTCGCCCAAGTACGTCCTTATAAACGGGTAGACTAATCTCCTTGTCCATCATTTCAGCGTACGAGTCCGCATTGGCCTCATACATATGACGAACATTTTTCAAAGATGAAGGCTTCATTCTTTTAATTGCAACCTAACGGTGAAACTAAACCGCCGTAGCGTGGCGGGGGATTCGCTCTATTTTTCCTGGTAATGTTTTGTTGCCTTGGTTTGCATAGACCGTGACACGCGTGAGCGGTCGGCATTAATGATTTGTTCTACCCCCTTTTTCAATCTTGTTTGCTTCCTTTTTAATCCAAATAACGGTCTTAAAAGCCACACTCGCTTTATAATTTCAAAAAACAACCATGAGCCTCCGAACGTGCCAACAATCATTATCACAAATTTTAAGATTATTGGCATTGGGTTGTTCATCAACCAAAAACCCAAAAGAACAATAATGGTATAGTGGATAATGTAAAAGGGATACACTGCCTCATTTCGATATTCTAAGATTCGACCACCCTTGTTTAAATATTTGGCACCATACCCAAAAACGGCTAGAATAATACTCCACATCATTATGACCTTAAAAACAGGAATCAAAACATGACTGTGAAAAGTAGTCCACAACCACCAAAACATCTGAAAACTTACTAGACCAGTAATCAGTGCTATGCCTTTTATTTTATCAATTGCCTTCCAAAACGGTTGACCAATTGATATTAAAACAAATCCTGAGACAAATAATAAAAAGTAATAAACCAAAGCATACCAATCGCCAATAAAAGCACGGGTGACGGGGAATATAGGTTCCATGGTGAATTCTACCACCATCAATGGAATAGTGAAAAGATATAAGTAGAAGGATGATTGAGTAAAACGTTGTCGCAACCATTGCGAAAAAGCATTATTATCTCGGCGAAGGTTCAAGAAAAGCGGTGTGGTAACGATTGACATCACAAGTAAATAGGGCAAGAACCACAAGTGATGCCAACTCAAATTGCCTTTCGGATAAATGGGCTCAAAAAAATGCGGATAGAACGCCCAGAAACTTCCCGAGAATTCGCCATCAGCCAATCGTTCCACATACACTTGAGGTGGCACGATTACCAGGATGCCAACCAATAATGGAATAAACAGCCGGATAAATCGCTCTTTAATATATTGACCACCTGTTCGATAGGAGAGGGCAAACCGTGTTCCCATACCCGATACCACAAATATAAGGGGCAGCCGCCACTGACTTAAGAACTGCATCGGATATGCCAGCCAGTCTATTGTGATGTTGTTTTTTACTTGAGAATCCCAGGTATTAAAAAACATTCCGATATGGTAGATTATCAGCACATCAAACGCTAAAACACGGATCCAATCTATGTCGTGTCTTCTTTTACTTTTCATGCCAAATAGTTGCTCATAACCATGTGAACTCGACACCAAACTAAATACGGATGGTTTATGGTGGGTAGAACGGCAGTCTGTCTAAAAACTCCCACCGGGTATTGTTATTTGAATTAAAGGTAGCCGTTTGACGGGGAGTATTAAATCCAGGTTCCAATAATGGCTTCTCCTAAGAAGTGCCCGTAATTGGGCTAATACTCGGTCCAATACGGAGGTTTTACTAAAAAACAAAGCTATTCTGGCTTTGAGGAACTCCCGGAACCGCTCTATACCCAGGATATTGATGATACGCCTCAGGTTATATGCAGTCATCATGAAGCCCACATCTGCACCAGCCCTTTTTGAGCTGTTCCTGGTCATGATATAGCTAAATCCCCACTGCCGTTTTATAGTGCCATAGGGATGCTCTACAATGGCCTGTCGTCGTTTGTAAAGCTGTTTATTCAACTCAACTCGCTCTTTGTTATGCTGTATGTATTCGTGGTACTCGCTTCGGTGTACACCTTTCCCGCGAACTGATGTTGTACATAGTTTTTTTGCACGGCATGATTTACAAGCCTTGGTGGTGTATCTCTTTAAGGAATAGGCTTCCGTCTTGTGCCATTTTCCCGTAGAGGTTAGCTGTTGATTCTGAGGACACATATAATAGTCTCCATCCGGGATATAAGTAAAGTTCTCTACATTATATGCCGGATCTGGAGCCTGAAAAGTTTGCTTAGGTATAGCCACCAGGGTATTGATATCCAGGTCATGAGCCATTTTAAACTCCGATCCGGTATGATAGCCTTTGTCATAAAGGGCAGTAAATTCATTGGTACGCAATATGCTTTTGGCCCTTCGCAGCATATTGCCCATGGCCTTGACATCGTTGCAATTTGTGACCTTGTAGTCTATTAGCAGGTTGTTCTTTGCATCGACAGAGGTTTGAACATTGTAGGCTACTTCAGTGATATTGTTGCGGGTGATCATCTGGCGGCTGTCCGGATCTGACGTGGATACTTGCGACTCACCGCTTTCCTTCAGTTGGTTTTCTATCTCTCGATATTGGTCAGCCCTTTTTTTTTGCTTCTCGATTTCAGCCTCAATATGCTCCTTGTTATCCCCATCGCTCTGGGCAAGGGCTTTATTATACTCCCGAAGCTTGTTTTCAATGTATGTTAAATGCCGCGATATTTTCTTTTGGTTGAAGTTGTTCTTCTTGCTGTTTTGAGCCCTGAACTTGGAGCTATCCCCGGCTATCAGGGTACCACCGATGAGATTAAAGTAGTTGGCTATTTTCACTGTCTCTCTAAAGACTTTCTTAATGGCCTTGGGATTATCTCTCCGGAAATTAGAGATGGTGTTGTGGTCTGGCTGAAGATTACCAAGCAGCCACATTACTTCAATGTTGCGTTTACTCTCCTTCTCAAGACTACGCGATGAACGTATCTTGTTCATGTAGCCATAAATGAATAGCTTGAGAAGGTCTCCCGGATGGTAGGCAGGTCGTCCGTTTTCACCGTGGTTTATCTGAAAACCGTAATCCTCTAATGCCAGGCTATCCACAAAGACATCAATCAAGCGAACTTCATTGTCCTCATCTACGGCATGATCTAAAGAAACCGGAAAAAGATAGGTCTGTGACCTGTTTTGTCCTTTAATGTACTTCATGCTATAAGTTACAACTAACCAGAGGTATAGTGAAAATTATGCAAGCTGTGTTTTAAACAAGTTATGAGGTTTTTAGACACTCTGACGGTGGAACTAAGCCGCCATAGTGTGGCGCGAGATTTGCCTTCTCTGAAAATTTCGTGACGCACGTCAATGGTCGGCTTCAGTTCATTGTTAGACTGCATAAACGGTTATTGCTGTAGAATCAGTTTTTTTATCTCAAATAAACCATTCATACGGATCACGGCGAGATATACTCCATTTGATAAGCCAGAAGCGTTCCAGCAAACTTGGTAATCACCAACTGGCTTACGGTCGCTTTCCAAACAAGCAATATGTCTACCCATGAGGTCGACAATCGTAAGAGTCACTTGACCTTCTTTTTGCACATGATAGATCAGATTCGTATATGTATTAAATGGGTTCGGATATGACCTGAGCAAAGTCGGTATGTTTATATGGCTTTTTACATTAGTATGTGAAGAATCGATCACCAAGTTGTACGAGGACAAGGTATGTATCCTTGAGCCACCGATACTCATATCTGAATATCTTATTTTACCAACACCCTTAGCGAACCAAGATTCTATCATTCCTGCGTCCATGCAATAAGCTATATGCTTGAAATGTATACAGTTGGTAAAGATGCCAGCCGGTGTAGTCACAGTATCCTGCTTACCCATAAGAATTACGTTATTGCCAAAGGAACAACCAAAATGTGACAGCTGAATGGTGTCTCCAATGTTTCCTCCAAAGTGATACAACAGATATTCGGTGGAATCTCCATATGCTGTAAAAACGCTATCATTTGAAGCCCGCAACCAAAAATCCACGATATCAGGAAAGGTTGATAGGCCGTAATAGAGCTTGCCGTTGATTGTTGATGTGTCGATTATTTTTTCCGTGTGCGGGTTTTCTCGTATGGTGTAGGACCATTCATTCCCCAAATTCAGCGGGAAGTATGAGGAATCTACCATGTTTTGGGCAAGGGCATTGATATTGGCAGAGGCAATGAAAAAGAACGAGAGAAAAAATACAGATAAGATGTTGTTTTTCATGTTATTATACTATTACTATGAATTAATGCAGTCTAACATGTATTCTACCGCCAATGGTGGGATAACACGCTGAAATGTTATGTATTCTGGCATTTAGAGGCTATTCGGATGGATTTTTGGTGGTGGGGAATATTGTATCTCATTTCCACAGATTTGCATAAGGAAGAATCAATTGGCCATTCATAGCTTCGCCCCTTCACTCCCAAATAGAAATCTCCTCAATTTGAGAGTGATTTGCTTAAATATGGTCTAATCTTAAATATGGTTTAATCAGAATGGATACTGATTTATTACCGGTAATGCGGACTATTATTCGCTTATTTCCTTGTAGATAGACGTAACCAGGCGGGATTCATTCTCATTGAACTGCTCCAGGATCTCTGCCAGGGGTTTATCCTGGCTGACCAATTCCTTTACCTTATTCTGCCTGTCCACCATTGCCTGGATGTGCTTTGTTGATCTCCTCGCGTCCAACCGGATCACTATGGCCGCTGAAAAAGGTTTCGGCATCGATTGTTTCGAGCATTTTGTTCAGTGTTTCAACGTGTTGGAAGGAGTTGCCATTTTTATTTGAATGAATCAATTGGGGCCGGTCGCTGAAGTACTGGTCGCCAAGAAATGCTACTTTTTCTTCGGGATAGTAAACCACAATATCGCCGGTGGTATGGCCAATGCCAAAATAGTGGAGTTCAACTTTGTTCTCACCCAACCAAACATTCATATTTTCCTGAAACGTGATTGAGGGAGTGAATGGATAATAGGCTGGCTCTCCCCAGTCGGATTCACGTCCAAAGTTTACTTTGAAAAAATCATCGCGGCAGTTTTCGTGGGCTATGAAAGTCACCGCATTGGGGAAATACCTGTTTCCCATAATATGGTCACCGTCGCTATGTGTATTTACAAGGTATTTAATGGGCTTGTCAGTAACACCCTTAATAAGCTCAATGGATTGTTTCACCGATTCTTCATTCATCTTTGAATCAATGACCAATACCGCATTTTCTCCTATAATGATCCCGCCATTTGAGCCTTTACCACCGATCATCTGATAGACACTTCCTGAAAACTTCTCAAGGCTTACGGGTGGCGTTTCCCTCTCTTGAGCGCTTAGGATGACAGTGGTACATACAAGGAGAAACATTGCTCCTGTGTTTTTAATTCTTTTCATTTTGTTGGCTATCGGTCACACAGTGTTACTCGCACCCCTTTGAAAGCGATGCGAAAGCTGCCAGCGTTTTCTTTGCAAGCAGAACATCATCAACATATATGAAGAAATCATCTACGAAATTCCCTGCTTCCCCGTTTTTGTAGGGTTTGATAAGCTTCTCATTTCCATTGGTTATCAGGTTAATTGCGACAATTTCTCCTTTGATGGAGAATTTTGAATTGCCAGGATGAATATCGGAAACATTGAACTCGTATGCGTATTCAACGCTTGCGCCTTTTTTATCTGTTTCCGTACGTGTAAAGCTCATTTGGCATTTTCCCTCCTCCGTGAACTCCAGTTTTTGTTCATACTTATCATCCGGTAAATCCAGGTTTTGAATATTCCCTGACAGGAATTTAATGGCTTCGTCCTGGTTCAGATCTGATCTGTCTGCTGCCACCAAATTTGATTTCAGAAAACGGATGGCTGCCATGAAATTTTTCGCTACCAGTGGATCATAAAACAAGATCTCAGCATTGCCTGTAAAATTCTGAAGGTTTCCATTCTCAAATTCTTTAATGTATTTGCCTTTACCTGTTACCAGGGGGACGGTCATTTTTTCGCCGCTTACTTTTATTTCCAGATCATCCAGGCTAATATCTTCAGGGTATAGCATGTAACTGGTTTCAGTACTCCCCTGATCCGCTTCGGTCAGTTTTTTTTCAATAAGCAGTTGATTTTCATTTTCCTCGTTTATCTGAAGGCTCTGCTTATATGTATCCCCTTCAGTTTCTATCAGAACCTATATTCTCTGAAAACCATGTGCCGGTTTCGCTGATGGTACTGAATTCTTTGATCTCTTCTTCGCTCTGGCTTACAGCGTACTCAAATGCGTTGAGAATATCCCTGGCCATGTCCAGGTCAGCCATATAAAAACCAACCGTTGATGCGTAATCCGCTATTTCCCCATCCTTGCCTACCCGAATAAATTTATGCTTGTTTTTTGTCTCCATCCTGATAGAGATGCTGCTTTTCGAAACCTCAAGTTTTAACTTGTCCAAAATATCTGCCAGGTAGAATGAGTATGTTTCACTCTCAGAAGTACCCTTGGAATCGGATTTCCCAATGGCGAATTCTACCAGGCCGGATGGTGCAGAATCAAAGTTGAAGCTGTTGGTATACAGCTCATCACCAACTTTGACCTCACCCAGATGATCTTGCACAAATCCCAGGGAAGATCCGTAAGAATCCCACTCTTGCCTTTCGGGCGTGGTATTGGCGACCAAAAATGAGAAGGCATTGACTATTTGCCTTGCGAGCTCAATCCCATCTGCATATATCTGCAGTTCGTTTGTAAATCCAGTGCCGGATGGTGATTCAACTTTGATGAATCTTTTGCTTTCTATTACAGGTACCTCCACGAGAAGCGATTTTCCGGAAATTTTCAGATTGAATAGCTGATGGATTAATATCGTTGAGATCCAGAATGTAACTGAATAATTTCTGTTCCCCTTTTTCATTTTCAGAATTTGCCTGAAAATTTACGAGATAATTCCTGTTACCCGGTTCAAATTTCTGATCCCATTCGATTCCATCATTGGTAGCTTTTCCGACATTGGTCACCAGCCATTGAAATGCCTGATCCCGGTTATCCCATGATACCTGTGTTTCTTTACAATTGGTAACGTGTTCTTTAAAGGTTGCAAGGAATGTCCTTGTCATTTCGACCTCGCTCATTGAGATTCCTATTTTTTCCGTGTACCCGTCGATTTCTCCCTCTTCATAATAGGTAATGAACTTACGGGATTGGAATGTTTCCATGGAGATGCCGAGGGACTTGCCTTTTGCTTTAAAACTGATTGCAGAGGGATCAATATCTGAAAGATAGAAGACCCAGGAATGTGTTTCAGCGGAACCTTTCTTATCGGTAACAATTTCTTCAATTTTCAGTTTGCAATCGTTGCCTTCAACGTTGGTGAACTTGTATTGATAGGTATCTGTACCTATGAGTATCTCACTGGTATAATCATCTAACCAGGCTATTTTGTCCTGGGCATGGACAGGTTGAAAGCTGAGTACCGTCAGGGCTGCAAACAGGAAAAAAAAGAACTTTGTAGTTGTTGACATATGGATGAGTTTTTACTATTAAAAATAAAAGTATGGAATTATTGCCAATAAATGCCGAAGCCTCTCCCCTCTCGGAATTTCAATTATAGTGTTTGCTTCAGCGTTTGGGCTTCTTACGCTTCTTCTTGTAGCTCTTCTGGAAGGCTTCCTCCTGGTCCAGCAGTGATTGCCAGTCGGTGTTTTCGTTCTCCGCAGAGCTTTCAATGGTCTGCCGGTAGTCTGCTTTGGAAATATCTATCCTGAATATGGGTTTTCCCAGTTGGGATTCGATGGCGGCCAGGGTCTCTTTCTCCTCACTGCTGCAGAAAGAGACGGCCTGCCCCTTTCTGGTACCCCGACCGGTTCTTCCCACTCTGTGCACATATTGTTCCGGGGATTCGGGCAGGTCATAGTTTACCACGAATTCCACATCGGGAATATCGATTCCCCTGGCACTTATATCGGAGGCAATCAACACCTTCAATGCTCCGCTGCGAAATTGCTGCATGGTCTTTTCCCGCTCCTTCTGCGCCTTGTCGCTATGGATGCTTTCAGCTGGGATTCCAACCCTATCCAGTGCATTCTTCACACGTTCAGCCCTGATCTTCGTTCTTACAAATACCAGGATTTTCTGCTCCGGATTGTTTTTTATCACATCTTCAAGGAAAAACCGCTTGTCCTCCATTTCGATAAGAGCTACCGCATGATCGATGTTTTTAGCGACAGGGTCTTTGGGTGATAGCTGGATGCGGATGGGATTGGTGACCAGGGAATATGCGATTTTCTTGATCTTTTCATTGATGGTTGCCGAGAAAAAGAGGGTCTGACGTTTCCTGGGAAGGTGTTTCATTAAGTCGCGGATATCTTTAATGAAGCCCAGATCAAGCATATGATCTGCCTCATCCAGAACCAGGATCTCCATCCGGGTGAGATGCAGGGCTCCCTGGCTCACCAGGTCAAACATCCTGCCGGGAGTGGCAATCAATACATCAACCCCTTTGTCCAGTTGTGCTTTCTGCGGATCCTGGTCCACCCCGCCGTGAATGGCAAAAGAGGTGACCCTGGTATGTTTGCCAAGGGTCTTGAATACCATATCGGTTTGTAAAGCCAGTTCATGTGTTGGTACCATCACCAGACACTTAACGCCATCGGGACGGCCTTTGATCTTGCGCTCCTGCAGTATATGCAGGATCGGTATGGCAAAGGCAGCCGTTTTCCCTGTACCGGTCTGGGCAATGGCCAGGACATTCTCTCCGCGCAGAATGGGAGGTATGGACTTAAACTGTATATCGGTGGGCTTTTTATACCCCAACTTGGAGATGCTGGTCTTGATTCCGTCAGCAATCCGGTATTCATCAAATTTCATTCATTCTTCATTTGAAGACAAGGTCTTAATATTCCGGATAACGGTCAAATTTAAATACCACATTGTGGCACCCCAGGTTAAACCTCCCCTACCCCTTAACCAATAGAAGTTCTTCTGGCTTAATTACTAAATTTGGTAATATCCCCCGAATTTGACTTTTTTAGATGCATTCAGTGATCCTTTAATAGCTGATCTGCGTTACTTCGATTATTTGATTACCTTTGTGGCGATTTCTTAGCCGACTTTCTAATTAGGCAGTTTTCCCGATATTCAGGGACCCCTCTCTTTTTTTTTCTGATTCGACTAAGGCGGCGTACTCTTTGAAGTGCGCTATTTTACACATAATAGCAGCTATTACAACAAGCTGCTTAATACTTATTTTATGAATAATTCAACAGTACAAAACAAACAAGACAGAAGATTTACACCCTCAAATCACAGGCATTCCGGTTCCGGAAAAGGAAAACGGAATAATTCCGGGCCTGGTAAAAAGGTCTCTACCCTGGATCCCACCCTGCTGGTAAAGGAAGCCAGGCAGTATGCGGAGGAAAAAGCATTCCTCTCAAACAGGCGCATGAGTGATCTACCCATCAGTAACAGCCTCAAACAAACCCTTGCAAGAAAGGGATATGAAAGGCCCACGGAAATCCAGGACAGAACCCTGGAAACTCTGCTGCAGGGCCGTGACCTGCTTGGAATCGCGCAAACGGGGACCGGAAAAACCGGGGCCTTTCTGATCCCCATTATTGAACAGTTGCTGCATGAGCACATTAAGCCATTTGCACTGGTGGTTGTACCCACCCGTGAACTGGCCCTCCAGGTGGAGGAAGAATTCAAAAGCATGACCAAGGGGCTGGGATTATACAGCGCCTGTTTTATCGGGGGAACCAATATCAACAGGGATCTGCAGAACCTTCGCAGGCCCAGTCATGTGGTCATTGCCACTCCGGGCAGGTTGCTGGACCTGGTAAACCGCAGGGCGATTTCACTTGGGAAGTTCAGAACGCTTGTCCTTGATGAGTTTGACCGCATGCTTGATATGGGTTTCATCCGCGATGTTAACCGGATTCTGGAAGGTATGAAAGAGCGCAGGCACACCATGCTTTTCTCTGCAACCCTGGATAAATCCCAGCAATCATTGATCAATGGGATTCTCAGGGATCCTGTGACAGTGAAGGTAAGCAGTAGTGACCGTGGCGGGGATGATATTGATCAGGAAGTGATCAAGGTTCAGCCAGGTGAAGATAAGTTTATATTACTGTACAACATGCTATCTCAGAATGATTTCACGAAAGTGTTGCTCTTCGAGGAGACCAAGCACCGGGTAAGCCGTCTTTGTCAGAAACTAAACAAGGCAGGCATACAAGCCGACCAGATACATGGGAATAAAAGCCAGAATGCCAGGCAAAATGCGCTCAAGGCATTTAAGCAGGGGAACATCCAGGTGCTGGTAGCCACCGATGTGGCCGCCCGGGGTCTGGATGTATCTGATGTATCCCATGTGATCAATTACCAGGTTCCACAGACACACAACGGCTACATTCACCGGATCGGGCGAACCGGCCGTGCAGGAAAAATGGGGAAGGCCTATACCTTTGTGGTCAGTCCTTAATACACCTTACCGAGAAGCCGGCTCTCTTGAGGTCATCATAGTGATAGCCTTCTGCAGTTCCGTAGTTCAGACCGAACACCCGTGCATTCGTGCTATTTTGCTGGGTGGTAGACCAGAATATTGCCCCTATTCCAAGCCCGCTGAAAACGCCACTGTAGGTCCGGTTTCCTCCGGGGAGCGCCTTAAAACCGTAATCATCCGTCGCTCCGGTGTTGGGTGTGTCCCAGTGAGCAATACCTTCCTCTTTCAGCATACCTCCTGCTATGCTTGCGCCGCCTAAGTAAGTTGTGAGCTGTATCCATTCCGCATCGCTGGGCAGGTGCCATCCATTGGGGCACACCCCCTGGATCCCGCTGGGATTCGCACTGCTGGTTGCTGCTCCTTTCATAGCTGCAGCCCAGGTATATAACCCACCATATGTGCCCTTGTAGGAGGTGCTGTTGTTGTACCAGCAGTATGCCCTTGAGGAGGTTGACTGTGCGTCCCACGTTGAAGTGCTTTCTACGAGAGGAATAACCGAATTATCTTCATATTTTGTAACCCTCAGGTTTTCAGCCATCCAGGTCTGCGATCCGATGGTGACCGTTTGATACACGTTTCCGTCCTTGTCGGTCACTGTCGCTGTCTCTGACTGTGTTGTGAAGGAAACCTCGCTGCCATAACCTGTTCCGACACTGTTCCTGGCATAGGCCCGAAGGTAATAGGTAGTATTTGGATTCAGACCGGTGATGCTGCTGGAAAAGCTGCCGGTTCCGGTGCCATCATCTGTAGCTTCATCAGTGTAATATGGTGGCGCTGAGGTACTCCAGCATACCCCCCGAATGAACACGCTAGCTCCCCCGTCATCGGTCACGTTTCCTCCCCCCTCGGCATCAGAGGCGCTCTCGTTGGTTACCGCGGCAGTGGTCACGGATGGAACAACGCACGGATCTGTCTGAAAGCTCACTTCATTTCCGTAAGAAGTCCCAGATTCAGAGGTTGTTACATAGGCTCTTACATAATAGGTGGTGTTGCAGGTAAGGTCGTCAAGGAGACTGGTGAAAGAGCCTGTACTGCTTCCGTCGGTGGTATGGTCGTCACCCACGGTGGGTCCCGAAGAAGTGCTCCAGCAAATACCCCGTGCAGTAATGTTACATCCCCCGCCACTGCTCACGGTGCCTCCGCCCTGGGCGGTTTTGCGCGTAACGCTGGTGATGGTGTAGGTGGTGACCGTGGGCGGGCAGCAAACGGTGGTGAAACTGACCTGGTCCCCGTAGTTGGTGCCGGCCTCGTTGGTGGCATAGGCCCTTACATAGTAGGGAGTGTTGCAGGTGAGACCGGTCAGGTCGCTGGTGAAGGTACCCATACCGGACCCGTCGGTGGTATGGTCATCCGTCACCTCCGGGTTCTGTACGGTGCTCCAGCAAAGACCCTTGGCTGAGACCGTTCCTCCACCTTCATCGGTTACCTGGCCACCTCCCCTGGCGGTTGTTTGGGCAATAGAGGAGATGCCTCCTGTAGTAACCGTTGGTAGGTCCACGGGGCAAGTCCCCGATCTGAAGCTGACCTGTTCCCCGAAGGCCGTGCCGGCCTCGTTGGTGGCGTAGGCCCGCACGTAATAGGTGGTGTCGCAGTTCAGACCTGTAAGGTCACTGGTGAAGGTCCCTTCCCCTGTCCCATCCTCGCTATGGGGATCTGATAGGGTGGGTTGCTCGGAGGTACTCCAGCAGATGCCCCTGGCCGTCACGGTGGCCCCCCCGTTGTCGGTCACTTCGCCTCCCCCCTTGGCCGAAGTGGGGGTCACACCGGATATGGCAGCTGTAGTGACCTTTGGTAAGACGGCCGCACAATCACTTGTAGTGAAATCCACCTGAGCCCCGTAGGAGGTGCCGGCCTCGTTGGTAGCGTAGGCCCTCACGTAATAGGTGGTGTTGCAGGTCAGACCGGTGATAGCACTGGTGTAGCTTCCCTCCCCTGATCCGTCAGTGGAGTGGCTTCCCGAAACTGTCGGATTCTGATCCGTACTCCAGCATACGCCCTTGGCGGTTACAGCATCTCCCCCACTGTCGGTCACGTTCCCCCCACCCTGGGCCGAGGTCCGGGTAATGCTGCTAATGGCCGAGGTGGTCACCCTGGGGTTCCCGGCAGGGCATTCTGCCGTGGTAAAGTTCAGCTCATCTCCGTACACTGTCCCCGTGGAATTGGTGGCATAGGCCCTCACATAATAGGTTGTATTGCACGCGAGACTGGTCATCTTACTCGTGAAAGGCCCGTCCCCGGATCCATCCTCGGTATGACTTCCATAAACGGTCGGACTTCGGCTGGTGCTCCAGCATACGCCCCTTGCAGTTACCAGGCTTCCCCCCTCGTCCGTTACGTTTCCTCCGCCTGAAGCCGTGGAGTCGGTGATTTCTGTGACCACACTGGTGGTTACAACAGGAAGGCCTCCTGAACAGCTCCTGGTCCTGAAGCTAACCTGGGTCCCGTAGGCAGTGCCGGACCCGTTGGTGGCATATGCCCGCACGTAGTATGTGGTATCGCATAACAGGCCGCCCAGTTCACTGTAAAAAACCCCCGGACCGCTTCCATTGACAGTGTGGTTACCGGCCAGGGTGGGACCTGTATTGAAATCCCAGCAGATGCCCCTGGCAATGACTTCACTGCCCCCTTCACTGGTCACTTCCCCTCCGCCCAGGGCCGATGTCTCGGTGATACTGGTGATTCCAGAAGTGCTGACAGCCGGGAGAGCTCCTACACAGTCACTGGTTGTGAAATCTTTCATGATGCCGTAGGAGGTACCCACTTCATTGGTGGCATAAGCCCTGACATAGTAGGTCGTGAAACAGTTCAGCCCCTTCATCTGGCTGGTGAATTCGCCTGTCCCGTCTCCATCGGTGGTATGGTTTTCTTCAATGGTCGGGTAGAGATCGGTGCCCCAGCAAATGCCCCTGGCAATGACCTCACCGCCCCCGTGATCGGTCACCTCACCCCCACCGATTGCCGATGTCTGGGTGATATCAGAAACATCGGTTGTTGTTACTGTCGGCAGGTCAGGTCCCGGTGAGGTAAATGATTTCTCCTTGCTGTACGCTGTTCCGGACCCGGTCATAACATACGCGCGAACATAATACCTTCTCTCCATGGGAAGGTTGGTGACAATGCTGGAAAAGCTACCCCTGGAATCCCTTGCCCCCAGCTGGGTAGTGTCATCGGATGTGGTTGGATTGCTTGTCAGTGCCCAGCAAAAACCATGCTGGGTGATGCTTTCCTCACCAATGTTACTCAGGGTACCTACGAACTGGATGTTCCGGTTAGGCAGTGCCTCTATTGTATCTGTGGTCACATGGAGAAATCCATCCGGAAATTTCTTACAGGAATCGAGCGATGATACCATCAGGAGAGTAGCCAGCGTGAGCACGGACAGTGTGAATGATATGGTTCTTCTGGTAATGGTCATTGATCCCCTACTCACTTTTTTTCAAGAATATAAAGTCACCACCTTCATCTCCCACATTCCTGATCTCCCCATACTGGGGAATGGCTTCACTGTTGTTCATCACCGCGATCCTGAAACTGCTGAAAAGTTGCTCCGACGAAAGGTAAAGCGCATCATTCTCGCTTAGCCTTTCCAGTAGAAATTTTGTAAATGAACTCCTGTCAGGCACTTCTGTGAGTGTTCCACTGGTCATGGCCTTGCGGCTGTTCAGGTCATACAAAATTTCAAAGGCCCGGTCATGCTTGGGTTTTGCAGAACGGGTCTGGAAAATGGATCCCGCAAAACATGCATCAGTGATCAGCAGGGTATGCCTGGAATCGATGGCTTTCAGGTAATCCACCAGGGCGCTGTTCCTGAACCAGCGTATGGTTGAGTTGAGGTAGGCATCCCTTGGAAGCCAGTAGCCGATACCGGCTTTTTCATCCCAAGTGCCGTGACCTGCATAGAATATCAGCACATTGTCGTTGGGAGTCACTTTGCCTGCCAGTTCATCCAGGGCCATGACAATGTCGTCGCGCCTTGCATTTTTGAGCAGGGTGATGTTCTCCTTTTCGAACCTGTATTTCGACGTTAATGCCTCATAAATCTTCTCGGTATCCTTTACAGGATTGGATAGGTCAGGCAGCTCCGGGTCTTCGTATTTATCTATGCCAATGACAAGGCCATAGTAAGTAGCCTCTTTCTGGATCCTGCTGGCAAGGGTGACAACAGGTGGGACATACTGGATGTTCAGCATCTGTTCACCGGCATTATCCCGGACATCGGAAGAGACCAGTTTGAATTGATTGCTACCCGAATTCAGATTCACCTTCATCGTGAAAAGACCAAGTTCATTGATCTCCACCAGATCGTCCCCGAACATCACGTATTTGACACCGCTCTTGTCGGTAACTTCACAGATGATCCTCAATTCCTCTTCGTTTGTCTGAAAACTTCCATCTTCCCGGGAGACCGGTGAGAGTACCTTGATAACAGGCGGGTCGGTATCAGGCAGGTTATTGAACCGGATCCCGACATATTCACTTTC
Organism: uncultured Bacteroidota bacterium; assembly: GCA_963793455.1. GTDB lineage: Bacteria > Bacteroidota > Bacteroidia > Bacteroidales. The sequence continues at coordinate 745,110 of CAWCAK010000001.1, read as the reverse complement.
AACCTTCTGGCCATGGGATGTCATCGTGCAAAACCCTGATATCGTGACCACAAGAAGGAGCCTGGTGATATTTGCAATGAGTTTCATGATGGTTTTTTAAAAACTGTATCTAAAACAGAGTAACGGCATATTCGAAAAGGGATCAATTTCACTTCCCAGGGAGAGGTTGTGCTGTTTCGAACCTTCCACCAGCGTCCAGACAAGGTCGGAAACCCAGATAACGGCCGCTGAGTAGGCCAATGCCTGGGATATCTTATTTTGTGTCAGCGCATCCTGGTACAACTCATCCTTATCCTCGAATTCCTCGAGAGCCTCAATCCCGTCATAGGTGTTCAGTGCGACCCGGTTCATTACAACAGATCCCGCCAGACATGCATACCCGGCCACCCCCTTCAGCCAGTGCGGTTTCCCGGTGATCCTGTTGAGACCCAGCCCTGGCAGTGCAAGAGAGCGCAGCATAACACCTGTCAGGGTATATTGCCCCGGGGCAGTCCCGGGTTGATCGATCATAAGGGAGTCTTCAGCCGGGGTGACTGCCGGTGGCAGGGGCAGCACGATCTCGCAATTGACCTTGATGAAGATCTCCGAGTCGATAAAAACATGATCGGCACCCGGGTCCCAGATAATCACCTTGTTCACCCCTGCATCTTCCACCATTCCGATATCCCCTTTTAACGAGCTGGCGGGAAGGGCGTTACCCTTATCGTTCCTCACCTTGATGCTGATAACATACTTTTCTCCGGGAACACCATTCAGGATATCATAGGAAATGTGGATGGTGTTATCCCGGACTTCCAGCCTGGGATCGGATACCCTGGCGGCGCTCTGGGAAAAACATGAGGGAGCAGAGAGGATCAGCAGGATGATCAGGATATATGGAATGATTCTGGTCATCGCTGGTCACTGATAAGTATGGTGGTTTTATCGTTTGTCAGCACCAAAAGTCGCATCTGGCTGAAAATGAATAATATCAATCCCCCCATCTCCAGTGATTCCTCAAAGGTTGCATAAATTCCGCATTTCAGGTTCAGTTGGTCCCCGAGCTTCTCAAACTCCCTTCCTCCGATCATCTCCAGCACAATGGAACCGGAGATGTACAAAACGGCAGATACCGCGAACAGCAGCCTGATTTTCGGTTCCAGTCTCCACCAGACCGGCAGAAAGAAGAAGGCCAGTAATAGTGCCGCGATGCCGTAGGGAATCACCCATGCGTAGTACAATATACCGGATGTTTCAAGCTTTGAATGAAATGGTTCGGTAAGCATTTCATGGAGCTCGCAGAATTCATCTGCGGCCAGCAGGAGGAATATGACCGCAAGGAACAACCATATCCAGTGGTACTTGGGTGAGATCTCCCTGTTCTTCCAGATCATCCAGAGCAGGAGGGCGTTGATGATGAAAAGCAGTGTGTTGAACAGCGTCGGGATGTTCTGTTCGGTATTGAAATCAAAAAGGGGGATGAGCCCGTAGAGTCTGCCATGTCCCAGCACATAATTGACGATCAGTCCGGTCACCTGGGCAACGATCAGGATTAGCAATATAGCAACGAGGAACCGAAGTACTCTTTTGGGATTCAATACGATAGTGTGGTTCTGGATGTCTTGCATATGGAAAGATTTCCAAATAAATGTACGGATTTGTCAAACATATTTCAACAAGGGTGGAAAGAAGGTTCTCCACATGCACCTGTTTATCCTCCCCATCCACCGCCACCGGGGGTTTTTATCACCAGGAGGTCCCCGGGGTCAATCCGGCTCTGGAGGCGACAGGATCCAGAATAATTTTCTGCCCGCCTGCCCTGATGAGCTGCTGCTGTCCCGGTTTTCCGGCGCTTCCCCCCTCCAGTCCGTAAGGGCCGCTTTTCCTGCGCTGTGTCAGCAGGGAGAGCTCCACCTTTTCAAGAAAGCGGATTTCCCTGATCACCCCGTCACCTCCTTTGAAGTCTCCCTTTCCCCCGGACCCTTTCCTGATCCCGAACCGTTCCAGCCGTACCGGGTAGCGGTGCTCCATGATCTCCGGATCGGTAATCCGCGTATTGGTCATGTGGTGGTGAACAGCATCGGCACCATTGAATCCCTGGCCGGCACCGCAACCGCCACATATTGTTTCGTAATAACCGAACCGGTCGTTTCCAAAGAGGACATTATTCATGGTTCCCTGGCTGGCAGCCTGCAACTTCAAAGCCTTGAGCAGTGTATCTGTGAGGCGCTGGCTGATCTCCACATTGCCACCCACCAGGGCGGGACATTGGAAAGGATCGTCCGGAAATGGCGGATTCAGCAGGCATTCGGGCAGGACAATCTCCACGGGTATATAGCATTCCATCATTCAGAGGAATCTCCTCATCCAGCAACAACCGAATTACGTACATAACCACCGAGTGGACAATGGCCGGATTGGCATTGAGGTTCCCCGGGTGTACCCCTCCCGTCCCGGAAAAATCGAAAATGAATCCATCCTGCGACCGGGTAAACTTCACCGCCAGAGGGGTGCCGTCATCCAGGAGTTCCCGGGCTGATACCGTGTTCTCACCGGATAATGATGCAATGCTTCCCTGGTCTTCTGCGAGGCATGCTCCTTGAGATGACTCATGAAGGAGGCGACCTTTTCGATCCCGTGGTTCTGCAACGAGTTTTAACAATTCAAAAGCTCCCCTTCGGTTGGCGGCAAGTGCACCATTCAGGTCTGCCAGGTTCTCCTCCACGTAACGGGTCGGGTAGGGACCCCCGGACAGGAGTTCCCTCATCCCTTTCCAGTCAACCTCTCCCCTTCTCACCAGGTAGAATGGATTGATGACCACACCCTCTTCGGCCAGGGACCTGGCGCCGGGGGCATGGATCCGGGACTGATCCCGCCGATCTCCGCATGGTGGGCCCGGTTGACAACAAATCCGATTCTTTCGCCTTGCTCCTGTAAACAGGGCTTACCAGCGTAATATCGGGAAGGTGAGATCCCCCGTATGCAGGGTGGTTGGTCACCATGGTATCGCCAGGCTGAAGGTCAAATTCACATAGCAGGCTTCTGACGCATATGCCCAGGCTTCCCAGGTGTACGGGTATGTGGGGGGCGTTGGCAACCAGGTAGCCTTCTGCATCCACCAGGGCGCAGGAGAAATCGAGCCTTTCCTTGACATTAACCGATACCGAAGTATGCTGTAACATGGCACCCATATTCTCTGCAATACTCATGAAACGCCGGGAGAAAAGTTCAAGTTCAGCTTCCGGTGCCAGCTCCTCCTCCTGGCTGGCAGCTGCTTTTTTATCATCGGTCAGAACCAGGGTTCCCTGCTGGTTGACCATACAGCTCCAACCCTCCTCCAGAAAGGTGGTGCTGTATGGATCCGGAAGGATGGCCGGACCTTCAATTTGTTGTCCGGGTTGCAAAAGTTCCCTCATCAATACCTGGTAGCCCTGATCATTCCGGTATGCCGGTCTGCTGGTTCCCCCGCTGCTCATTCCAGGTACCTGTTGCTCTTTCCTGTGGCTGAAGCCACCACCTTCACCGATTCGATCTCGATGATCCTCCCTTCGCTCCAGTGACCATAGAGAACCGTATAGGCCGACCGGAAATCTTTTAAAAGATGTTCCTCTGAGATCCAGTTGACCTCGATTGTGGATTCCTGTCCCTCGAAACGCATGAAAACCATCCGGTTACGAATTACAGCCTGGTCTGAGTCAACACCTTCATCGGCCAGCTTTCCAAGTGCTTCCGATTCCAGGTCCGGAAGGAGTTCACTGATCCTGGCCTGGCTGAGAGGCAGCAGCACCTGCTTTTCAGCAAAACGTTCAATTACTGCCTCACCAATCCCAAATGCACTGAGGATTCCGGCATTTTCGGGGGACCAGGACCCTGTGATATTCCCAACAACTTTGCAATGCTGCAGGCATGCATGCCTCCTGCTCCACCGAAGGCAACCATGGCGTACCCGGAAGGATTGTATCCCTTCCCTGTGGAGATTTTTTGATGGCCCCTGCCATGGTTTCATTGGCGATTCGGAGAAATCCATTCAGCAATTCAGATATTTCCGGCCTCTTCCCTGTTCGTTCAGCGATCTGGTCCCCGATCTCCCTGATCCGTCTTTCCTGCAGCCTCAGGATATACCGGGATATTGAACTGGCCGGGATCGATCCGGCCCGACAGCAGGTTCACATCCGTGATGCAGAGCGGTCCCCCGGCACCATAGCAGGCTGGCCCAGGCAGGGCTCCTGCGCTTTCCGGACCAACCACCAGTTTATAACCATCATAACTGCACACCGATCCTCCTCCTGCCGCCACTGTTTCAATGGTGAGGGCCGGACTGTGGATCCGGGCAGACCCGACCTTGAGTTCAAAACTATAGTCAAAATCCGTGTCGTAGCGCGATACATCTGTACTGGTACCCCCCATGTCGAAGCTGATCACCTTGCTGAATCCGGCCTGGGTTCCCATGGAAGCTGCTCCCACAACACCGCCTGCCGGTCCGCTCAGGAGACTCTCTTTTGGCATGAAATGGTCTGCCTTAACCAGTCCCCCGGCACTGGTCATTACCCAGAGCCGGTCACCATGGACCTTATCAATTATCTGGCTGATATAATGGTCAATAATGGGTGACAGATAGGCATTTACCTCGGTGGTTTGCATCCGCAACAGGTACTTGATCAATCCCGAAAGACGGCTGGAAACCGACACATACTGCAATCCCTCCTCCTCCAGCAACCGGCGGACCAGTTCCTCATGGGTATTGTTGATCCATGCATGCATGAATGCCACACCGACCGTTGTGATCCCTGCCTGCCGTATGGTTTGAATGGATCTCCGGACATGTTCGGTGGACGGGGCCCTGAGCACCTTTCCGCTGGCGTCGAGCCTTTCATCCACCTCGATGATCATTTCTGCCAGCGGGGAGGGTTTAACCACATTCCTTGCAAAGATGTCGGGGCGTTGCTGATTCCCTATGGCAAGCAGGTCCCTAAATCCCCTGGTGACAAGCATAGCGGTCCGGGCGCCTTTCTGTTCAAGCAGTGCATTGGTACCTTTGGTGGAGCCAAGCCGGATCTCCATTTCCGGAAAGGGCTGTCCAAGGGGGGTGCCGGTGATCAGCCGTGCGCAAAGTACAGGTGCTTCCTCGTGGGCCGTTATCTCGAATAGCGGATTTTCACCCTGCCCTGTTTCCGGCAGCCCGGATTCGAGCAGTATCCTGTTATGAACCGGGTTGAATTGTATAATGGGGATGGATTTATGGGGGGCATCCACAAGGCGGAAACTATACCCCTTGAACAGGTCCGCGGTGACTCCCCAGTTGGTGGAGACATGGATCTCGGTGGCGGAGATCCTGCTGACCACATAACCCCGGAGGGAGGAGCTGGAGAGCACCTTACGCCTGACAAGTGATCCATCCGGGCTGGTGGCCAGGCAATCGGTAAATGTTCCGCCGGTATCAATATTCAGTCTATACATATGCTTTCACCTGATCAAATGATTCCGGTAACAGATAGTATGCTCCTGATACCCAGGAATAATGCAATAACGGCAACAACTCCGCCAATGATGTTTAGCCCCATACGGTTCCGGTAGTTACCAAGCAGTTTCTTATCGTTCATTACCCGGAGCAGGTAGAAAGCGATGATCGGAAGGAGGATCCCGTTGGCAGCCTGGGCGAACAGGATGACCGGTACCGGTTTAAGCCCGATGGCGGATAAAACGATACCGGTGGAAAGAATGACCATCCAGATGGCCCTGAACCGTTTCGATTTCAGCTCTTTCTTCCACCCCAGGATGCCACAGATGGCATAGGCTGCAGCCAGAGGTGCTGTGATGGCTGATGTGAGGCCGGCTGCGAACAGTCCGGTTGCGATGAACCCGGTAGACCAGTTCCCCAGGATGGGTTCCAGCTGCAGGGCCAGGTCTGATGCGTCATGGATCTCCTTTCCGGTCCCGTAGAAGGCTGCTGCCGAGGTGATGACAATGGACATGGAGACCAGTCCACCCAGCAGGATGGAGATCCATATATCCAGACGGGCGGCCTTCAGGTCATTACTGCTTTTCCACCGCTCCTGGACAACTGCGGAATGCAGGAACAGGTTGTAGGGTACCACCGTGGTTCCCACCAGGCCGGTTACCGTGAGTATGGCGCCAAGTGGGACCTTCGGAACAAACATCCCCTTCACGATCTCGCCCAAAGGTGGTGACAGTAAGGCCATGGTGGCAAGGAATACAACGCTCATGATAATGACCATGGCTACCAGTATGCGTTCAAGTTTCCTGTAAGTGCCCAGCCACAGCAGGGCGAAAGCAATGATGCCGATGGCCGGCCCCCAAAGCCCGATGCTGAAGTTGCCTGATGCAAACAGGGATAATTCTCCGAATACTGCCTCAAGGCCCAGCACTCCCCCCAGGATGTTGCCGGTTTCGTAGGCTGCATTGCCGATACCGATGGCAGACAGGACCAGCAGGACAGAGACAATCCGTCCCGCACCACGGGGAAACTGTGCTTTAAGGGCTTCGCCAAGGTCTTTCCTGGCCACAATGCCCAGCCTCGCTGCCATCTCCTGCAATACAATGGTGGCGATGACAGAAAACAGCAGTGCCCATAGCAAGGCATACCCGTACCCTGCCCCGGCGAGGGTGCATGTGGTTACTGTGCCCGGGCCAATGAATGCGGCAGTCACCAGGGCGGCCGGACCTATGGAACGGAGTCTGGATTTCATTTGAACTTTTCTGCACGGGTAAAGATAGAGAAATTGCATGCCGGAAAATGAAGGATGTTTTGTATTTTACCAGGAAAGTTAGCGGTATGGATCTTTCCGGGAAATATGCGCTTGTTACAGGTGCCTCATCAGGTATCGGTTGGCAACTATCCGATCAGCTTGCTGGTCAGGGCTGTAATATCATTGCAGTAAGCAACCAGCCTTCCCGGCTGGCTGACCTGAAGGATGAACTGGAGCGATCACATGCAGTCAGGGTACTCACCCTGGAGCAGGACCTGGCCAGGGAGGAAGCTGCGGAAAAGGTATTTGAGTTCTGTGATATCAAGAAATTATGCGTGGAGATCCTGGTAAACAATGCCGGGATGTTTTTCTTCAGTGAAATGGTGGAGGCTGATTACGGCAGTGCAAAATCGTTGTTGCTTCTGCACATGACCACCCCTGCCCTGCTCTGCCGCCTGTTCGGAGAGAAAATGAAGGCGAGGGGATCGGGATATATCCTGAATGTCTCCTCCATCTCGGCAGTGATGCCCTACCCCACCATATCCATGTACGGACCTACCAAGGCCTTCCTTCGCCATTTCACAAGGGCCATCAGGACTGAAATGAAACCCTACGGGATCCGTGTGACATGCATGCTCCCGGGAGCCACTGTGACCTCCCTGTATGAGAGGTATCCCACGGTGAATTCCATGGTCCGGAAACTTGGAGGGGCTGCCCGTCCCGAAAAAGTGGCCAAGGCCGGACTGCGGGCACTGTTCCGGAACCGGCCGGTTGTTGTATCCCGGTCTCACGAACAAGGTGGTCATATGCCTGTTTCCCCTGATTCCCCATTCATTGATAGGGTGGTTGTTCCGGCACTATTTTGTAAAGAAAAAGTGATGGAGCGTGCATATAAGAAAAGAAAACTGGGAAACAGCGACCTGTGGCTGAAAAATGCATTCATCCGTTCAGCTGCCTATGAGGGCATGCAGGAGCAGGGGATCCCCACATCCGCATTGACCGAACACCATGTCTCCATGGCCAGGGGCGGTGTGGCCATGACCACTGTCTCCTACGGGGCTGTATCGGCCGGCGGGCGGACCTTCAAAGACCAGATGTACCTGAACCGGGAGGCACTGGACAGCTGAAGATCCTGGCCGGACAGGTACATGGAGCAGGAGGAAAGGTGTCCATCCAGCTGACCCACTGCGGCTATTTCAGCAAGAACAATGAATTCAGAAAACCCCTGGCGCCCAGCAGGGTATTTAACGAATACGGCTCCATGTCCGGGATCCTGTTCTCGAAAGCCATGAACAGGCAGGAGATGGTTGGGATCCGTGATGATTTTGTGAGATCGGCAGTGGCAGCCAGGGAAGCAGGATTCGATGCTGTGGAGATCCACATGGGTCACGGATACCTGCTGAGCCAGTTCCTGAGCCCAGTCACCAACAGGCGAAAAGATGAATACGGGGGAGGCGTGGAAAACCGTGCCAGGTTCCCGCTGGAAGTGGTCAGAAAGGTGATTGCTGCAACCGGGAGTGGATTCCCGGTCCTGGTGAAGCTGAACCTGAGTGATGGCATGAGGCGGGGCTTTTCACTGGAGGATTGCAAATATGTAACCGTGCAGCTGGAGAAACTGGGCTGTACCGCAGTCGTCCTGAGCGGGGGCTTCACCAGCAAAACGCCTTTTTACCTGATGCGGGGCAAGGTCCCCCTGTGGGGCATGATCCGGAACGGCACAAATGTGGCAGAGAAGGTAACCATGGCCCTGTTTGGTCCCTTTATCGTCAGGAAATACCGGTTCACGGAGAACTTCTTCCTTGACCAGGCAAAAGAGATCAGGAAGGTTGTAAACATGCCCCTGGTTTACCTTGGGGGGGTGGACTCCAGGGAGGGGATCAGGGAGATCCTGGATGCAGGATTTGATTTTATTGCCATGGCCAGGGCCCTGATCCATGATCCTGACTTCCTGCTGAAACTGAAGGATGGACGAATAGAGCGGACCGAATGCAACAGGTGCAACCGGTGTGTGGTGGAGATGGACCGCGGCGGCGTGAAATGCGTGCTGTAAGATCAATGATCTTTGTAATAAACCGCGGATGAATCGTCTTTAAACAATAATCTGCTCCAATGATCCGTAATTACCTCCTGATTGCCTTCCGTAACCTTGTCAAGAACCGCATTTCAACCCTTGTGAATATCCTGGGACTGGCCATGGGCATGGCAGCCTTTGTGCTGATCATCCAGTATGTCAGGTATGAACTCAGTTATGATGATTTCCACCAGCAAAAGGAGGTCATCTACCGGATCCAGCAGGACCGGTACAACAAAGGGAAGATCACCACCCAATGGGCTGCTGGTTGTTCAGCGGTGGGTCAGGCACTTTACGAGAATTTCGAGGAGGTGGAGAATTTCACCCGTTTCCAGATTATCAGCGGTGTGCTCAGTGCCGGGGATAAGAAATTCAGGGAGGAACGGATCTATGTGGCCGATACCTCTTTCTTTGAGGTCTTTTCGTTCCAATTGCTTGAAGGGGATCCGCATACCTCCCTTGTGAATCCCATGGAGATGGTGGTCTCCCGGTCCACTGCCAGGAAGTATTTCGGGGAGCGCAGCCCGGTGGGTGAAAGCCTGCGGTTCAACGGCGGTCCGGAGTTTAAAATCACTGGTGTATTCGAAGACGTCTACGCCAATTCTCACCTGAAACCTGATCTGGTACTCTCCTGGGAAACAATGGTCCAGTTCAGGGGAGCGGAAATTAATACTGCCTGGCAATGGGATGCTTTCTTTAACTATATACAGCTTCACCCGGCTACGGACTACAAGGAATTTGAGGCCAAGATCCCGGCTTTCGTAAAAGAGATGATCGGTGAGGATATGGACAGGTTCGGTGCCGGGGTAGCATTCCACCTGCAGCCGCTTGAAAGCATCCACCTGAACTCCGATTTCATGTTCGAGGCTGAACCCAACGGCAATGCCAGGTCTGTCTATGCGCTGATAGCCATCGCAGTTTTCCTGGTGGTCATTGCCTGGATCAACTACATCAACCTGGCCAGCGCCCGGTCCCTGGAACGTGCCAGGGAGGTGGGTATGCGCAAGGTGACGGGGGCATTCCGGTACCAGCTTATCAGGCAGTTCCTCCTGGAGTCGTTTGTGCTTAACCTGTCAGCCATGTTGCTGGCCCTGATCCTGGTGGGACTCCTCTCTAACCCGTTCAACCATCTTACCGGCGAGCAGCTGGACTATTCACTGGTGGCCAATCAGGGATTCTGGTCCGTGGTCCTGCTCGGTTTTGTTACAGGGGCATTCCTTTCCGGCCTCTACCCTGCCCTGTTCCTCTCTTCATTCAAACCAACCACTGTTTTCAAGGGAGTGTCTGAGCTGAAGGTGGGGGGAATTGGAATGCGCAGGATCCTGGTGATATTCCAGTTTACAACCTCGCTCCTGCTGGTGGCAGGCACCCTGACGGTGTATACCCAGATCTCCTATATGAAGAACCATGAACTGGGGGTTGATATTGAGAATGTACTGGTGCTCAGGGGTCCCAGCGTCAATGATTCCACCTATTCAGAAACTTTCAGTGCCTTCAAATCCGAACTGGTACGAAACGCAGGTGTTGAGAAGGTAACAGCTTCCATTTCTGTTCCCGGCCGCCAGCCCCCATGGAATGCTGGTGGGATCAGGCGCCTCGGTGAAGGGGAAGAAGCAGGGAACCAGTATCGGATCATGGGATTTGATTTTGATTTTGTGGATTTCTATGGGCTGACCATCCTGGAGGGCAGGAATTTCTCTGACCAGTTCGGGCAGAACAGTTCCACGGTCATGTGTAACGAGGCAGCCATTGAATTGATGGGTTTCGAAGACCATGGTTCCGCCATGAATGAACCGATCTATTTCTGGGGGGATACCTTCAATATTGTCGGGGTGGTAAAGAATTTCCACCAGGAGGGTCTGAAGGAAGATTTTGAGCCCCTGGTATTCAGGTTCTTCAGGGACCCGTCCGGGTACTACTCCCTGAAGGTGAACCCGGCGAAGAGCCAGGAGGTGCTTGCCTTTGTGGAGGAGTTGTGGGAAACATTCTTTCCCCTGAATCCATTTGAATACTTTTTCCTGGAGGATTATTACAATGAGCAGTACCGGAATGAAATGCAGTTTGGCAAGGTATTCGGCCTCTTTGCTTTCCTGGCGATCTTCATCGCCTGCCTGGGGCTGTTCGGGCTCTCCTCCTACACCACCCTGCAACGCACCAGGGAGATCGGTTTGAGGAAGGTGCTGGGATCTTCCTCAGGCAACGCGGTGCTTTTGTTGTTGCGCTATTTTGTGATCCAGGTGACAATCGCAGTACCCATTGGCCTTGGGCTCGGGTACTACATGATGTCGCAATGGCTTCAGAATTTTGCATACCGCGTGGTGATCGGGTGGTGGTTCTTCCTGGTTCCGTTGTTCCTGGTCCTTGTCATTACCCTGATTACAGTGAGTTCGCAGGTATTGAAGACGGCCGGCGTAAATCCGGCAGAATCCCTGAGATACGAATAATCATGTCAAAACACTCCAACCTATGAAACACATTCTTTTCCTTTTCCTTCTGGGTCTTGCATGGTCCTGTTCCCTGCAGAGAAGTGATGTCCATGAATGGCGTGGACCAGACCGCAGCGGGATCTACCAGGGGGTGCTCTATGTGCGTCATGGTCATGTTTTGATGGCATTCGACATTTCTTTTTCTTAAATTGTAAAGGAATCCAAAACACCATATGCCAGAGGATCATTCCCCCACTGCAGGACCCAACCAGGGCAGAAAGTCGTCAGCAAGGTATGCCCGGTTGAAAGAAAAAGGCTTCTTCCGTTATATCGGCAGCAGCGTGGTCCTGATTATACTGGTGTATGCCGTTGTGATCCTGCTGCTCTTCCTGATAGGTAAATACCTGGTAGATTTCAACACGCTGTTCAACGGTTTCATATCCGGGCTTTCCGAACCACTGGTCCTTTTGCTATTTTTCGGATCTGAGTCTTTCACCGGTATGATCCCCGTGGACCTGTTCGTGGTCTGGACACAGAAATTCGGGAATCCGGTACCCTGGCTTCTTCTTCTCGGAGGACTCTCATATGCCGGGGGTGTCATCTCATACGGGATCGGGACATGGATTTCCCGCAGGCCCCGGGTAAGGGTTTACATAGAACGGCGCCTTCAGAAATATGTCTGGCAGGCGCAGAAATGGGGTGGCCCCTTTATTGTTATTGCTGCGCTTTTTCCCTTTACACCCTTCTCCCTGGTGGTCATTGCCATCACCATGTTGAAGTATCCCTTCAGGCGCTTTCTGTTATTTGCTCTTGCCCGTTTGTTCAGGTTCGTTATCCAGGGATTCTTCTTTTTCGACCTGTTGAAAGTGCACAACTGGATATCATGAAATTTGGTTCAAATGTGTATATTCCGGGATTCTTTTAGTGGCATCCTATGAGAAACAATTCTACACTCCTCCTTTCTGCCATTGTGGCCGCGTTGGGCGGATTCCTGTTCGGATTCGATACGGCAGTGATATCGGGGACCACAGACTGGCTGAGGTCTTACTTTGACCTGACCAGTGCCACCCTCGGTTTTACAGTGGCCAGTGCCATCCTGGGAACCGTTGCAGGGGCCGTGATAGTAGGGCGCCCCTCCGACCGCTACGGACGCAGGAAGGTCCTTTTCCTCCTGGCCCTCCTCTACCTGGCTTCGGCCATCGGGAGCGCCCTGGCGCAGAACTGGTACATGTTCCTGATCTACAGGTTTATCGGGGGTATCGGCGTGGGTGGATCCTCCGTGGTGGCCCCCATCTATATCGCGGAGATCACACCGGCCCGGAAACGGGGCCGGATGGTGGCGGTGGTCCAGCTGAACGTGGTTACGGGAATGCTCATAGCCTATCTGTCCAATTACCTGATCTCCACACTGGAGCTAGGTGTTGTGGAGTGGCGGTGGATGTTCGGGGTGGAGGCGATTCCTGCTTTGCTTTTCTTCCTCCTGCTTTTCTTCATACCGCTGAGTCCCCGCTGGCTGGTCTCCCGGCAACGGACAGGCGAAGCCTCCCGGGTCCTGGAAAGATGCGGGACCGACACAGGGAGCGTGGAAGAGGAGATCAGGGAGATCAGGGAATCCCTGGTACAGGCCACCGGTCAACCCTCAGAGAAACTGTTTTCAAGGAAATACCGGAAACCGGTCCTGCTGGCCATGGCCATTGCTGTTTTCAACCAGCTTTCCGGGATCAACGCCGTGCTCTACTATGCCCCGCAGATCTTCAGGATGGCCGGTGCCGGTGAACAGTCATCCCTGCTTCAATCGGTGGCCATCGGCGGTACCTTCGTGGTATTTACCATGCTGGCCCTTTCCATCATTGACCGTTTCGGAAGGAGAACCCTGATGATCGTGGGATCACTGGGGTACATCATCAGTCTTGCTGTAACGGCATGGGCTTTCTATACCTACGGAACGGAGTTTGACCAGGCGGGAGGAACGGTGGTGCTGGTCAGCATCCTTGTGTTCATGGCATCCCACTCTTTTGGACAGGGAACGGTGATCTGGGTCTTTATCAGCGAGGTGTTCCCCAATTCGGTCAGGGCACGTGGCCAGGCACTCGGCAGTTTTACCCACTGGTTCATGGCTGCTGTCATTTCCTGGACCTTCCCTGTGATCGCCGAGATCTCCGGCGGGTACACCTTTGCTTTCTATGCAGTCTGCATGGTCGGTCAGCTGATCTGGGTGCTGCTGGTCATGCCGGAAACCAAGGGGCTTACCCTGGAATCGATCCAGAAGAGGTTGAGCAACAGCCCCTGAAGCGCAGGACTACCTGTATTCAAGCCATGTGGTGGCAGTGGTGGATTGTGCTGCCCGGAAACGGATCCACCTGGCCTGGAAATGGTCCGGAAACCTGTAGATGAGGCCTTCCCCAGGCGGGACCAGCATGGTCTGATATTGCATCCAGGGACCGTGGCCCACCGGTTCCACCTCCATTTGGAATAGCACCGGGAAGGGTGAGGAGTGGGATATCTCCAGGGTGCGCTCATCATAGAACCCGATCAGGTAGGGATCTGAAGCTTCTCCTGCCTGAACCGGTGTCTCGTACCAGGGACCTCCTTTCCCAACAGGCTTCCCCAGTTTCCAGAGATCATCGATCACCCCTGCCCATATGGCTGCCCTGCCGTCTTCGGACCGGAAGATGTGGGGATTTCCTGTTTCCTGCCGGGGATCAATGCCTGTCATTATCAGCATACCGCGATAACTGGCGTAATCATGGATCCGGAAGGGATGTGAACTGACTGGCCGGATCTTGGCAAATCCGTCTGCATTTTCCGCGGGCAGTTCGTAAAAGGTACCGTGGCAGCTGAACAGGTCCCGCTCGGTGGATACCTCACGGGAAATCCTCAATTGTGAAGCTTCCATAAGGCCGGTAAGCACGTCCGTCCCGCAGGGAAGCCTCCACCTCCTTCCCCGGTCGTCTGTAACCAGGACAGATGCTTCATCTACAGTGACCACATGGTCAGGGATGGCAAATTTCTCCAGGATGAACCTCTGCGTGGATGAATCCCTGACCGGCAACAGTTCCATCTTTTCATTCAGTTCATAGTAACTGTTTCGGACCTCTTTGCCACCCTGGAACGAAGAGGTGACAATTCCCAGGCTCCTCCGGTCCTCTCCGAGCCCGTAAAGGAGTCCCCCGGTTACATCCTCCTGCCATGCTCCGGCCAGCCCTGAAAATATGAGATCCGGTGCCGAACGCCTGTTATCATGGTCATTATAGCAGAATTGTGCAGTGGCCCTGATTGTCTGGCCTGAACTCACCCTGATCCACTCCCCGCTTTCATGATCGCCAAATTTCACCAGTGTCGCTTTCCCGGATTCTGCCACCACCTCCTTCAGGATTTCCCAGGACCCGGTTCCCTCACGGTCCACTTCAAAGGAAAAGGTCACGTTGGAGCCGGAACGGTGAAAGAGCCAGCAGGAACGCAAAGGCCATCCTGAGAAGAGGAATGGTTCGGAAGGAACGCCTGCCCGGACGGTTTCATCCAGCCATACTGCTCCTTCCGCCGTGGTGGGTCCCAGCCTGTCCGGCATGCCCGGATCCATAAACCAGAGGTTGGAATTGGACTGCCCGGGACCTTCGATTCCCCCCTTCACTTTCCGTTTATTCAGGAATTCGCGGTGGGCGGCATCGTCACACCCCATCACCAGGCGGTCCCCCCACCTGGCAAAATCGCCGATCACCTTCAGGTAGGCGGAGCGGGGCCTGATACCTTTGCTGTTCAATGCAGTGAAGCTTCCGGGGAACCGCCAGAACATCCCGTGCATGGTCATCAGGTAATCGGGCGAACCCTCCGGGCCCACATCACGGATGCGAGGCCATTCGGTATTCCAGCCATGTGCCCCGTCATAACTGTGACTTGCTTTGGGTAGGCGGAAGAAAGTCCACTCTCCCCCGGGTTCCCGGACCCCTGTAAGCAGGGAGCGGTGGTCCCAGCCGGTGACCCAGATGGGATCGGTTCCGGGCTCCTGGTTTCCATGGATCCCGCCCGGACCTGTCACCTCGGTGAACTGGTTCCGCCGGACCAGTTTCCAGTTGCTACCATCCCATTCAGCCAGTGCACCGGACCGGGCATCGAACCGCTCCAGCGCCTCCTCCGACCGTTCCCCGTTGTTGGAATATACCAGCACACCCTGCCCGGAATAGAGCCCCTTGCCGTGTGCCCCGGGCAGGAAGGTACCATATGCTGTTTCGGCCAGTTCATGGGCATCTGGTTCTATGGTATTGACATCCAGTGTGTTCACATCTATCTCGTAGAAACCCTCTTCCATGGTGGCACAGTAGATCTTCTCGGCAGGCGTGAACAGGTGACGGGCATTCCCGGTGTGCCTTCCCGGCATCCTTACATAGGGGATCACCCGAACATGCCCTGAAGAGTCGATGGCATAGGGGCCAATGAACAACTGGCTGGATTCCCGGTGGATCATCCGGTTGGCCGGTGTTCCGCCAATGCTCTCCGGCCTGACGATCCGCTCCATCCCCGGCGTGATCTCATAAAGCTTGTCGGACGAGCCGTATGGTGAATGGGGGCCGTAGGTCACTGTCCAGAGCCTTCCTGCCCAGGGTACCACGGCTCCGGTACCGCACTCTCCATCATCATTGTAGAAGGCCAGGTGCGGGTATATGCCACTGACCTCGATCCTGGTTTCCGGAAGGTTGCCCTTATTGTCTGCAGGCCTGCTACAACCGGTGGAGACGAAGCCTGCTACCCAGAAAACTACAGCTGCCTGGCAGATTTTCATGGGTGGACACATCATCAATTGGATGATTTGATAAGCCGGAGGTATGCCTCCAGGTGCTGCTCATAAAGCTCCCTCGGGCTGCAGGAATGTTCAGTGCACAAAGCGGCTGCGTAACCAACTGCAGCTCCCATCTGACCGGTTGTGCGCATCACCCTGGGTCCGCCCAATCCGATGTGGCTGCAACTGAAACACCTGCCCGCCATGAAAAGGTTCCGGATGTTTTTTGAATAGAGGGACCGGTATGGAATATAGTACTGGCTCCCGCGGAAGAACATGGCTTCGGTGAGGAAGCCGGGCAGGTCTTCTTGCTGCTCATCCTGCCGGTAGTGGACGTCCACTGCCCGCTTTTCCGTGACCACCGCGTCAGGAAAACTGGTTGAATTGCGCGCATCGTTGAAAGTATACAGGTAATCCCCCACCAGGCGCCTGGATTCCCTTTTCCCCAGCAAGTATGAAACCCATTCCAGTTTCAGGTTTTCGGTACCTGCTTTCTTCTTCTCATTGAAGAAAGAGCCGTAGATGGCCTTGAGCATGTGATCCCTGATCTGTTCCCCGTTGTCCACCTGGTGCCATTTTTCACTGATCAGTTCCCAGTGCCAGGTGCCCTGGCTGGCCGAGTAATTCCCGGCCACCTTCTTGGCCCAGGGGACCTCGGGGAATTCGCATGCTGAATCAGATTCAAAGGTCCGCCACAGCACAGAGGCACCCATCACCTTGTTGTCGGCACTGTCAGGACTCCACAGGGCGCCGTACTCCTCCCATGATTCACCATGCTCACCTGATCCTTCCCTGCCGTAGAGGTATTCGGCCCCTGCCCAGTATCCAATCCACCCGTCCCCTGTGCAATCCACGATATAGGGTGCTGAAAAGCGGATCTGATTCCCTGTTTCCGTATGCCGGGCATCCACAGAAGTGATCAGCTGGTCCACGGTATTGGCCCGGTAGGCCCGGTACTGAAGAAACTGTTTAATACCTGTGTAACGCTCCATGTTGTCGTGCCGCTTCTTTTCATCCACGAGGGCATCGGGTGATCCGTTGGGATAGTGTTCCGTATCCAGCATTTTCAGGATCCGCTCAAAATAGCCGTAAATACCCAGGGTGTGCACCCGCATCTCACTGCTTGCATTGCCCCCGAGCACAGGCCGGTCATGGATCAGGGCCACTTTTAAACCCTGTTCGGCTGCTGCAATGGAGGCTGCGCAACCAGCAATCCCCCCTCCCACCACCACCAGGTCAAATTCGAGGGTTTCAACCGGTATCTCTTCACTGACAGTCATACGGTTCCTGAGATCTGGAAGGTACGCCTGCTGGTTGGTGGGTGCCCGGTACCTGTTACAAATGTATACCGCATCGCACCTGCCATTGAAACCAGTGAGGTCCTCCAGCTCAAGGAGCACAGGTCCCCCTGATGCATTGACCTTCCCGGCGTATTGCCATCCCCATCCCTTATAGGTTCCCATGGTCTTCTCCAGTTTATTTTCCCCCAGCCATATTTTGAACCTTCCAGGTGCTTTCCAGTTCCCCGGGGCCCAGTCGGTGGTCCTGGCCCACACGTGGTAGGTGCCGGAGGAGGGCATCTGGATGGTGGTGGATGCATTCTCCACCGGTTCACCCATGCCATGGGCCATCAGGTAGGGTGATCCCATCTGTTCCACGAACTGGGGATCAACCACCCATCCTCCCTTGTCATCAAATGATTCACATTCCACGAATAACTCCTGTTTGCACCCCTGGAAAAGAAGTGCAGCAAGGAGCAGAATGGCTGTAAGATGCTGTTGTTTCATGGTCATAAACTTTAAGTTCCTGGCATAGAGCAGGTAATGAGATGAATAATGCTAAAAATAAAATGATGTGGTTCTTCACTGGAGACTACTTTATAAATAGATAATATAAATATATATATTTATAATAATATATTATAATCATTTGCTAATAAATAGGTAGGAGGTACATCCTCTTCTATTTCCGGGAAACGGGGCGCATCCAGAAAACGATTGTCAGTGTGGTCATCGTTCACAGCACTCACTTCACCAACAAGGATCCTTCCTTTGCCGGATTCACCATAAAACTTATGGTACAATCCCTGGTACAGGGTAATACTTTCACCCGGTGTTAGTTTGGCCACATCACCCGGATTGAAGGTTCTTCTAATCCCGTCCATAACAACTTCGAACGGATGGTCAGCCAGCCCTTCATGCTCATCTGATGGATAAAGCTGGATCATCAGGTTCCCCCCTCCCCTGTTGATAATATCTTCCATTTTTGACCAGTGAAAGTGCATAGGCGTAACCTGGTTCTCTCCCACGATCATGATCTTCTCAGCGTATGGTTTCCGGTCCCTTTCCAGGTTTCCGTTACGCAGGGTGAACAGCAGCAAACCAGTATTCTCAAAGTCCCCCGATCCAAAATCGGTCAGGTCCCAGCCCAATTGGTTCTTAAAAATTTCATCGCAGCTTGTACAATGCTGTTTCCACTCAGCCGGTGCCCAGGTTGCCCAGGGTGGCAATTTGAAATGCATCTCTTCAAAAAAACCAATGGCATCGGCAATAAGCCGGTTAATCTCAGATCTTTTCATCATGTTTTAATTTATTTCCAGTACCTGACCATCTTCAAGAAGCCTTTCTTTTAATAATTCGTAGTGTATTTCATGGATTCCCCCTGGTCCAGTTCAATGGAAAGCACGGCCATTGTGGATGCGCTTTGGCCAAGGATCATAAAGACCGGCTCCATGCGGATGGATCCGAAAGCAATATGGCTGCAGGAGAGGCAGACAGGGACCAGCAGGTTGGAACACTCCTCTTTCTTCGGGAGGATCGAACCCATGTCAATCCGGTAAGGGGGCGTCTGTACCCCGATATCCCCTTCGTTTTGCACATATCCATCAGGTTTGATATAGCGCTGGGTATTGTGGGAATCCATGGTATATGAACCCATTCCGATTGACCTGATGGACAGGGGATTTGCCCATCACCTCGTTTTCGGTCATCACAAAATCGCTGATCATTCTCCGGGCTTCCCGCACATAGATGTTATAGGGCCATGCCCGTTATCGGTGAACTCATCCTTCGCGTAGCCCCACCGTGACATCTCGTCCCTGACCTCTTCCGGAACCCGGGGATCGCTTTTCAGGAACCAGAGCAGGCCCTTCTGGTACAGGGTGTGTTCCGCAACGATCTCTTTTCTGGTTTCATAGCTTCCCTCAGGATAACCATCATTCATTCCGATGTTATCGAAGCTGAAGGGCCCATGGTTGTTGACGTCGGTCTTCCTGTTAGGGATCGGGTCGAACTTATTGAATATCTCACGCCAGCCTGATTCAAAAATGCGGACCAGTAATTCATACTGGGTAGAGTCGTATCCTTCCGGGCGGCTGATCTCCACACGGTTTTCAGGTATATCAGTGAGGCACATCCTGAAACAGTAGGCCTGGATCCGGTTGTCACCGGAACCATATTCTCCCGGATCCTCTGTTGAAATCCGGTGCAATACTCCGCTGGATGGATCCCCGGGGATCACGTAGGGACTGATATGGGTTTTAAAGTGGTGACCGTGGTGCAGGATACCAGTCTGCACCCCGTTCCATACCTCCCCGTATACATCCACTGCTTCCCTGCCGGTGTGGTATGAAATCCCTGCAGCTGCCATCAGGTCCCCTTCATAGGTGGCATCAATAAATACCTTCCCTGCAAACCGTTTACCGCTGAGGGTTGTCACGGATCTTATGGATCCGCTGGAAACCTCTACCCCGGATTCCCGGTTCAGGTATTCTTCCCTGTAAACAGGAATCGAATACTCACGGATCAGCTCCTCAAATACCCCTTCTGCAGCAGATGGTTCAAAGATCCACATGGTTCTGTATTCACCATCAATGGCAACATTTCCCTGGCCGATATTGCCATACCCGGATCTCTCCTGCCACTTCCATGCATCATCTTCCTGGTAATGCAGATAAAGCCGGTGGTAAAACTCCCTGGCAAGTCCACCGATCACTGCCTTGTTCCCGGTATCAGTAAATCCCAGCCCGGAGAGCGTCATACCGCCCAGGTGCTTGTCGGGTGATACCACTACCACGCTTTTCCCATCTTACCACCTGGACTGCAGCAATCACAGCCGATGAGGTTCCTCCGTATATAACCACATCTGCAGAGAAAGTTGCCGGCTTCCTGGATTTAACCGGATCCTTGCATGCGGGTAGAAAAATGAAAAATGTGATACTGAGTAACAATGCAATGGATCCTTTCATGGCTGATCTGTTTTTATGGATTCAATATGTAGTAACTATGTCACCAACGGTGGTTGTGGCATGCCGAAAAATAATCCTTTTATCCTTGCTACGAGCATAAAAATGTCAAAAACTGCCGCTGTTAAACCCTTCCTCTGGGCCATCTGTTTTCAAATGATTATTTTAGATGAATGAAGCATATTCATTTCATGTTGCCATTGGCAGCCATCCTGTTTACAACCTCCTGTGGAAACAGGGAGCGGCAGGGCCTTTCCGAAGCACCGAATATCATCCTGATCATCACGGATGACCAGGGCTACGGTGATGTGGGGATCCACGGCAACCCCTTTATCAAAACACCGGTAATGGATTCCCTTGCCGGCCTGAGTACCCGTATCGATCCTTTTTATGTATGCCCGGTATGCGCTCCCACACGATCGAGCCTGATGACAGGGCGGTACCACCTCAGGACAGGTGTGTACGATACCTACAACGGGGGGGCCATGATGGCACCCGGCGAGGTCACCCTTGCGGAGGTGCTTTCCGGGAATGGGTACCACACAGCCATGATCGGGAAGTGGCACCTGGGGGATTCCTATCCCATGCGTCCCATGGACCAGGGGTTTCAGTACTACCTGGCCCACAAAGGAGGGGGTATCGGACAGCCCGGGGATGATTTCGGCAACTTCATCCGGACCGACAGCTCCTATTTCGATCCCTTTCTATGGGAGAACGGGAAGAGGGTTCGAAAAGCCGGGTACTGTTCGGATGTCTTTACCGACCAGGCCATTTCCTATATCCGGGAGCAATCAGGAGCTGAGCGGCCACCCCCCTTTTTCCTGTACCTCTCCTACAATGCGCCCCACACGCCCCTTCAGTTGCCACACCATTACTACGAAAGGTACAGCGAGCTTGAATACGGAGCGGTTGATCTCCCCGGTAGCGGGATGAATGTGGCAGGGATGCGGCCCAGGGATATGGAGGATGCCAGGAAGGTATACGGGATGGTAAGCAACCTGGATGACAACCTGGGCAGGCTCTGGGGGGCGGTCAGGGAGCTGGGGATCGAGGAGCAAACGCTGATTGTATTCCTGACCGACAATGGTCCTCAACAGCGCCGATACAACGGCGGGCTGAACAACCGAAAAGGCAGTGTACTGGAAGGGGGGATAAGGGTACCATGCTGGCTCTACTGGAAAGGGACACTGGAGCAAAAGGTACTTACACGGTTTTCCGGAGCACATATCGATCTGATGCCCACACTGCTGGAGCTCGCAGGTATCTCCTATGAGGGGGAGATGGACGGGATCAGCCTTGCTCCAATGATCCGGGGCGGGGATCCGCCGATGGCGGAGAGGCCGCTGTTCTTTGTCTGGGCGAGGGGGTATCCCCAGAAATATGACAACATGGCGGTGAGGAAAGGGGATTTTAAGCTGGTTGGCCACACCGGCCACGGTGCATCCCCGGAAGCATTGAAGTTATTCAACCTTGCTGAGGACCCGGCGGAGACCAGTGATGCCAGTGCCCAATACCCCGATGTGAAGCAATTGCTGCTGGGCGAACTGGACCGGTGGTACGGAGAGGTTATCCGGAGCCCTAACCTGGAGGATCCTCCCAGGATCATCATCGGATCTGACGTGGAGGACCCTGTGATCCTGGGCCGGAACGACTGGAAGGGCCCCAGTGCCAGGCAATGGCAGTCTGCTGATGCATTCGGGTACTGGGATGTGGAGGTAACCGGCCCGGGACCCTTTGACGTAACACTGGTATACAGTCAGCCGGTCCGCGAAAAAGGCCGCGTATTTGTAAGGGCAGGGACCAGCCAGTACTGGATCTCCAATGCCGATACCGCAGCTTCGGTGCTCACCATTCCGGGGGTGACCTTTATTCAGGGTGACCTCCGGTTCGAAGCATGGTATGAAGCCGGGGGGCGTATCTATACTCCCATCTATATCCAGATTCTTCAGGCTGTGAGAAGACCTGTCAGGTGAGTTCAGCATCTACCCCAATGGATTCCTGAATGGCTTTGCAGGTTTTGCATATGCAACGGGGTTAAGCTCCGCTAGAAGTAATAATCCGGCGATACGGTGCATGATTACAGCTTATGAAGGATAACTTCCAGCACCTCCACCTCCCCACCGGAGGAACGTACCACCAAGCTTCCTATACCTTTTTCCAGGGCTGTTTCGCCCATGGTGATCCTTCCCCAGCTCTGGTCAATGGCTTCGGCAGGACGGTCAATGCGGCTGTGGTTCTTATCACTGACGGGAACAAAAAGAGGCAATTCCTTTTCCAGCCATCTCCCTTTAAAATCAACAGCCAGACTGGCACCCTCTTCCGTACTACTAAAGCGCACATGGCATTCATAGACACCCTCTTCCACCACCTCGATGGACCAGCGAAGTGCCGAGGCATCCATGTCCAGGGAGGTAACCCAATCATTGGACCAGCCGTTGGCGGACCAGTTATAGCGTGCCGATCCCTCACGAATCCCTCATGTGCCGGCAGGATCACAGAATCTATGATCCCAACGGGGATGGGCGGGATCTCTTGGCCCAGGAAGGGCTCAAACCATTGCAGGTAAGTAGCCAGCAGGCTGTCTGCCAGTTCAGGAAGTGAATCGGCCAGGTTATGCATTTCGCGTGTATCCGACCTCCGGGTCAGCTCGGGGTGGTCCGGATCCCTGAAGGCCAGCCGCCATTCAGCCGTCCGCACGGCACCGGGATTTGGCTCACATCCTGACCGTGGTTTACATGGGTGAACACAAAACGCTCCTCCTCCCTGTCCACTCCCATGATCCTGGGCACCAGGTCCACCCCATGGATCTCCCGCTGAGGGTTGAATTCCACACCCATCAGGCTGGTAAGGGTGGGAAGCAGGTCGATATGTGCTGTCATGGAGGATACCACCCTGTCTTCGGGCAGGGTCCCTTTCCACTGAATAAAGCATGGTACGCGTACCCCCCCGTCATTCACCCAGCCCTTCATCCCTTTCATGTGACCGTTGAACCGTACGGTGTTTGGCCCGTTATCGGTCATAAAAAGAACGATGGTGTTCTCCTCCAGTTCCAGATCCCGGAGGGTCTGCATCAGCCTGCCCACGTTGTCGTCGATGTTCCGGACCATCCCATAGACACTGGCATTCATGATTTTCAGGTCCGGATCGGTTTCTTCCACCCGGTCGATGTACATGTCAAAGTATTTATCGGGGACCTGGAAGGGGGAATGGGGGGTATTGTAGGCCAGGTAACAGAAGAAAGGCTCCTCCCTCTTTTCCCGGATATAACCGATGGCATGGTCCGTAAAAAGGTCAGCAATGTACCCCTTCCTCTTTCACCATCTGTCCGTTATGTTCCAGTTCAGGATTGAAGTAACAGTTCCAGTGACCTGCTGTAAATCCGTAGAATTCATCGAATCCCTGGCTCAATGGATGGTGAGGATGGTGGGCCCCGTTGTGCCATTTACCGAAATAACCGGTGGAATACCCGTTGTCTTTCAGAACCTCGGCGATGGTATACTCCCCGGCATCCATCACCTCCCCGCCCCGGGTGACCCAGAAGGTTCCGGTGGACATGGGCCTGCGGCCGGTGAGCACCCCTGCCCGTGTGGGCGCACAGACCGGGCTTACGTGGAAGTTATCGAGCCTGATCCCACCGAGACCGATGGCATCCAGGTTGGGGGTTTCCAGGATGGTGTTGCCATGGAGGCTCAGGTCCCCGTATCCCTGGTCATCGGTAATGATCAGCACCAGGTTGGGTGGTGACTCCGGTACCGGGAAGAGTTCACGGTGCAGATCCTTAAATAGCTGCGCTTCTGCCCCGGTCATTTCACCTGCATCAATGGGTTCCTTCTCCAGCACATCTTTATTCAGGTCGTAGAAAGAACCGTCCTGGTAAAGCTTGTAATCCAGGGTCTGTGCAAAATAGTTCCTGTGGGCATTAACATCTTTTCCCCAGCGGGGGTCGTAATGGACCATCGCTGTTTTCCTTTCCTTATGGGCTTTTCCCTTCAGCAATGGCAGAAAACTGTGGCCGTCACACTCCACTGCCCTGCCCGCCAGATCAGCCAGGGTGGGGAAGAAATCCGAGAATTCAATCAGGCCTTTATAAACAAAGGGGCTTTTAATCTCCTTTGGCCAGCTGACCAGCATGGGTACATGGACCCCGTCGCTGATGGTATTTCCCTTGGCCCCTCTTACCCGTCTTTTCTTCGTATGGCTGTAAACCGAGGTAGCGGTTCCATTGTCGGCCGTGAAGATCACCAGGGTATTGTCCCTGATCCCCTTCTCTTCCAGTTTATCCATGATCTGTCCCACGATCTTGTCCGTGTAGGTCATCATATCTGCAAAAAAAGCAGTATCCTGCTGATACCTTGCAGCGGGATCCTGCCACTCCTTTGAATCGGGGGTGGGCACGAAGGGCGCATGCACCAGCACCATGGGGTAGTATACAAAAAAGGGATCATTGCTGTTCCGGTCGATAAAGTCAACCACATAATCGCAGAAAATATCAGGACCGTAGTCATCAGGACCGGTTTCCAGCACCTTCCCGTTCTGCTCAACGAGCGGATCGGAGAATCGTTCCCCCTCCGACCGTGTGTGGGTCAGCTGCCAGAGGCAGTATTCATCAAATCCTATCTGGTTGGGCCTGGTTGGATCATCCCAGTCCGGGAATTGCTCCTTGTAACTGAGTCCGTTCAGCTGCCACTTCCCGGCAATGCAGGTGTTGTAGCCAGCCTCCTTCATCACCGTACCCATATTCAGCCACCGGGTGTCCAGGCGCCCGAAATGGGTATAGTTCCTGGAATTGTACAGCCCGGTCATCAGCTTTACCCTGGAGGGAGTGCAGAGGGGCTGGGAGATGCAATGGCTGACCACCAGTCCCTCCTCCGCCATCCGGTCCAGGTTTGGGGTATGGTAGGAGATACCCCCGTAGGCACCCAGGCACTCTGCACCCATGTCATCGGCCATGATCAGGACCACATTGGGCAGGTCCGGTTTGCAGGAGAACAGGATGGTTGAGCAGGCAACAGCACAGAGGAAAACAAACGGGGATCTCATTGGACAGGTATTTGTGATTACATGGGGGAACCGGATATGACCCTAAAATTACAAGACTTTCTTTAAGTAACCAATTAACACTACATTTGAATTACTGACCCAACAACTTCAGTCCATCATGAAAAGAAGACAGTTTGTGAACCGGCTGTTCCTCTCCTCCGGTGCTGTGGTCCTTGGCACTCACTGTGCCGGGCCGGATCCGGGCAGTGCGTCCACTCCGGTTCCTTCGCCCGCTCCCCTCTCTGCCGAAGGATCCATCATTGAACCAGCCAGGGAGATCCCCGTGGCCGATGTGGTTGATGTCCTGGTGGTGGGAGGAGGCCCCGCTGGAGTAGCTGCAGCAATTGCTGCCAGTCGTGCAGGAGCCTCCACCATCCTGGTCGAACGCTATAACCACCTGGGGGGATTGTGGACCGGAGGACTGGTCCTGCCCCTGCTCTCCACCCATGGAATTGACAGGAGTAACAGGAGGATCCAGGTCATCCACGGGATCGGGGATGAGATCAGCAGGCATCTCAAAAAAGAGGGGATGCTGATCAGAGAAATCAATCCGGTCATTGATCCGGAAGCAGCCAAATATGTGCTGGAGCTTTTGCTGAAGGAATCGGGTGTGAAAGTGTACTACCACTGCTGGGCGTCCAATGTGCTGATGGAGGATGATGCCATCAGTGCCCTGGTCCTGGAAAGCAAATCGGGACGGGTGGCCATCCGTCCAAAGGTGGTGGTGGACTGTACGGGAGACGGTGATATCCTTGCCATGGCCGGGGAGGGCTTCGTGAATATGCATTATGACATAGGATTGGTGCACCGGCTGGGAAATGTGGACCGGGTCAACACCCATGCTCCGGGGTACCGGGAGCTGCACCTGGGTAGCAGTACACCGATCCCTTCGGTAAACTGGGTAAACATGACCGGGACAGGGCACGAGGACGGGCTTGACTTCCGGCGCCTTTCAGAGCTTCAGCGGGACTACAGGATCCGGATCTGGGAAGAGGTCCGGGAGATCCGGAACACCCCCGGCCATGAGGAGGTTTTTTTGCTGGAGACGGCACCCCAGCTGGGAGTCCGGATGTCCAGGATCCTGGATGGCCTCTATAGCCTGAGCCTGGAGGATTCCATGACCTATAAAAACTTCAGGGATTGCATCGGGATCAGCGGGGCCTGGTGTACCGTACTTTATGAAGGAAGGAGTACCCGGTGGAAGAAGCGGCCCCTCTGGCAGATCCCCTACCGCTCCCTGGTCCCTAAAAAGACCCGCAACCTGCTGGTGGCCGGGAGGTGTTTCAGTTTTAACGAGGACCTTTACCAGGATGCCAGGGTGATCGGTACCTGCCTTATCACCGGTCACGGTGCCGGGGCAGGCGCAGCTGTTTCTTTGAATACCGGTGCACCGGTGCAGGATACAGATATTCACCGGATCAGGGAACTACTTCTGGAACAGAAAGCCTACCTGGGCTGATGTCCATCCGTTCCCGGCATATCAGGTGGATATCCCTGTGTGTGGCAGTTGTGCTTTCACTCCCGATGGTCCCACACCATGTCAGCGGTGCTTACCTGTGGATCAGCCCCCTGATGCTTTTCACCTCCCTTTCCGCCGGAAAAGTTCTGGCATGGTTCAACCTCATGGGACTGGGTGCCCTGGTGGTTGTGGTATTCAGGAAAAGATGGATATGCAGGTTCGCCTGTCCTGCTGGAGCCCTGTGTGACATGGCCTCCTCCTTTGGCCGGAGGAGGGGGAGATCCCCTGCCCTCTCACTGAACCTTTACCTGGCCCTTGCCGGTGTAGTCCTGCTTATTCTAGGGATCCCTGTGGTGATCCTAGCCGATCCCATGAACCTCTTCTTCATGTTCTTTGATGGATTCAGGACCGGTTGGGGCTGGGTGGCAATTGTGAAGATGTTTGGCCTGTTGGCCATCACCGCTACCAGCTTTATCTTTCCCCACCTGTGGTGCAGCTCAGTGTGTCCCCTGGGTGGATTGCAGGAGCTTCTATACAGCACCCGGCTTGCCCTGTCCGGCAGCAAAACAGCCCACAACTCCCCGATAAGGAGCAGGAGGCTGTTCCTGGCAGGAGCTGCAGGCATGATGGGGGGAGTTCTGATTCCCCGCCTTCTTCCATCCCGGCGCAAGAAGGTGATCAGGCCTCCTTTCTCCCTTGGGGAAGAGCGCATGAACATGGTGTGTGCCCGATGTGGCAACTGTGCTTCGGTCTGTCCCACCGGGATCATACGGCCCTGTCTGGATACAGGTGAACCCGAACGGCTGTTTACTCCTGTGGTGGAATTCCTGGATTCCTACTGCATCAGCGATTGCAATGCCTGCGGAAGGGCATGTCCTTCCGGTGCCATCCGCTCCTTTTCAACGGGTGAGAAATCACACCATGTGATGGGAATGGCTGCCCTGAAACCTGACCAATGCTACCTGTCAACAGGAAAAGAGTGCAGCCTGTGCCTGGATGCCTGTGATTATGATGCCATCCTGATACAGCCTGCTGCACCCGCTTTACGTCATGTCCCCGGCATTGATACCTCCCGTTGTGTTGGATGCGGTGCCTGCCAGGTGGTCTGTCCCCCGCAAGCCATCCTGGTTACCTGACCACAGGGATATGGCCAACCGGGAATCACCGGAATAAAACTGGGGCGGTTGCGCGGAGATTCGGCACGGTTTGACTATTTTGGCAAAAGAAAAACCTTGATAATGTCCCAGAGAATGTACCACCAGCGCCTGATCTTCACCCTGTCCCTGATCATTGCAGGAACCCTCCTGCTGACCGGCCAGCAGACTGAAACTGTCTACCTTTCCGGAACCGGGTTCGACCAGACCGTGGAATGGGATTTCTACTGTACGGGCGGCATGAACAGCGGCACATGGACGACTATTGAAGTCCCCTCGTGCTGGGAACAGCAGGGATTCGGACAGTACAATTACGGCCATGTCCCCTTTGAAAAACGGTTGAAGGAGGAGGGGCACTACAGCTATTTCTTCAACGTGGAAAAGGGGTGGAAAGGACAACGGATCGACCTGGTCTTTGAAGGGGTGATGACCGATGCCAGGGTAGTGGTAAACGGGGAGCAGGCAGGTGTGGTGCACCAGGGTGCCTTTTATCCCTTCAGCTACGACATCTCCGGGATTGTGAAATATGGTAAAGAGAACAAACTGGAGGTCTTCGTGAAGAAGCACTCGGACAACATGTCGGTCAACCAGGCCGAACGAAAGGCCGATTACTGGATTTTCGGGGGGATCTTCAGGCCGGTATACCTGGAGCTCAAACCTAGGGAGCATATTGAGAGGGTGGCTGTCGATGCCAGGGCAGACGGTACTTTCAGGGCAGATGTCTACCTTGACGGTCACCGGAAAGCTGCCGGGATCGAAGCGAGGATCCTGGATGCGGACGGATCGGAGATAGCGGCTTTCCATCAGGCCTTGAAATCCGGCGAGAAAGTCTGCAGGATTCAAGGAATGGCAGACCATCCTGACACCTGGACACCCGAGTTCCCCCATCTCTACACGGTTGAATTCAGGTTGACAGACGGGGCCGGCAGTACCATTCATACCGTGAAGGAGAAGACAGGTTTCCGGACCGTGGAGGTGAGGGAGCAGGACGGGATCTATGTGAACGGGGTACGTATCAAGTACAAAGGAGTCTGCAGGCACACCTTTCATCCCGACCATGGACGCACCTCCAGCAAGGTGTTCAGCGCCGAAGTGGTGAACCTGCTGAAAGATATGAACATGAATGCAGTGCGGATGTCCCACTATCCGCCCGACAGGCATTTCCTGGAGCTGTGTGATTCGCTGGGACTGTTCGTCCTGGATGAACTGGCCGGCTGGCAACGGCCATCCTATGATTCAGTGGTGGGCCGGAAACTGCTCAGGGAGATGATCGCCCGGGATGTGAACCATCCCAGCGTGGTTATGTGGGACAACGGCAACGAAGGGGGCTGGAACACGGTCTATGACCATGATTTCAGGGAGGTGGATATCCAGCAGCGGGAGGTGAACCATCCCTGGGGGGTCCACGGGAAGTCCAATACGGCCCATTATGTGAACTACGACTACCTGGCCATGGACAACTTTGCCCCCAGGGAGATCTTCTTCCCCACCGAACTGCTGCACGGCCTCTATGACGGGGGCCATGGTGCAGCCCTGGAGGATTTCTGGCTGCGTATGTGGGACCACCCGCTCTGTGCCGGCGGATTCCTGTGGGTATTTGCCGATGAAGCAGTAAAACGCACCGATACGGGCGATCTGGATACGGACGGGAACCATGCTCCTGACGGGATCCTGGGCCCCTACCACGAAAAGGAAGGAAGCTTCTATACCATCCGGGAGATCTGGTCACCGGTCCACTTTGAGAAACGTTACATCACACCCGGATTCAACGGTACCTTCAGGATCGAGAACAGGTTCCATTACACCAGCCTGGACCAGTGCACCTTCACCTGCCGTTGGGTGTCGTTGCCCGGGCCGGGTGGAACGGGAGCAGGACCGGAGGATAATGACGGGAACGGGAAGGTCCTATGGAAGGGAGTCCCCCAGGTGGATGCCCTGGCGCCAGGGCAGAAGGGGGTCCTTTCGGTCCCCATGCCGGAACAGTGGATGGAAGCAGATGTGCTGCGGGTGGAGGCCCGCGATCCCCACGGCCGGCTGATCCACCAATGGAGCTGGCCTGTGAGGTCACCCGGGGAAGTGGCGTCTGGACTGCTCAGGGGGGAGCATGAAAGCCGGGAAGCACTCTCTGTTTCAGAGACCGACGGGTTGATCATCCTCTCTTCGGGAGGGGTGACCATCCGGATTGCCAAAAAGGATGGAAGGCTGGCCGGGGTGACCTCAGGAGGCAGGGAGATCCCCTTTACCGACGGCCCTGTTTTTCGCCCGGATACCCTTGAACTGAACTCTTTGCATCATACCGGAAAAGAGGGATCGCACCATGTGGTGGCCCGGTTCGGGCATGGGTGCCTGCTGGAATGGATCATGTATGCAGGAGGCCTTGTGGAGATGAACCTGGAGTTCCAGCCCGGAGGGGATTTCCACATGAACCGCGGGGGGACCCTCCCCTATGCGGGTGCTTCATTCACCTTTCCTGAAGAGCAGGTCAAAACGGTAACCTACCTTGGCCAGGGGCCCTACCGGGTGT
Organism: uncultured Bacteroidota bacterium; assembly: GCA_963793455.1. Taxonomy (GTDB): domain Bacteria; phylum Bacteroidota; class Bacteroidia; order Bacteroidales. The sequence continues at coordinate 714,733 of CAWCAK010000001.1, read as the reverse complement.
GGAAGAACCGGCGAAAGGGGGTCAATTTCAATGTATGGGAGAAACCCTTCAACCAGACCATTACGGGCCATTCAGGATATGTTTACCCTGAATTCAAAGGATATTACGCTGACCTTTACTGGGCTGTGTTTACGGACCACAGCAACCGCCCGTTTACCGTGTACAGCAGGAGCAGTGATCTTTTCCTGCGGCTCTTTACACCCGGTGAAGCCCCCTCCCCGGCACATACCACCCTGGAGCATCCCCCCGGTGACCTCTCATTCATGCTGGGGATCCCTGCCATTGGGACAAAATTTGCAACGGCAGATACGTTTGGACCACAATCCCGGGGGTACCAGTACCTGTCGCGGAGGGTGAAGGATGGTGCATTAAAGATCCAGCTTACTTTTGATTTCAGATAAATCCCTTTTCTCATGAAAATAGTGTACGTACTCATTGCCAGATTTCTCCTGCTTCTTTATTCCTGTAACACAGATACCCTCAATGAAAAACCAAATGTGGTGATTCTCTTCCTGGATGATTCAGGGTGGGCCGATTTCGAACCCTTTGGGGACAAGGCCCTGAATACCCCCCACGTGGCACAGCTTGCTGCTGAGGGGTGCGCCTACCACAATTTCTATGTACCCCAGGCCATATGTTCTGCCTCCAGGTCTGCCCTCATGAGTGGGTGCTTTCCCGGGCGGACCAAAGTGTTCGGGGCGCATGGTCCCAATGCGTGGGGGCTCGACACCACTTTTGCCACCATGGGTGAAGTGTTCAGGGATGCCGGGTATGCCACCGCGGCTTTCGGGAAATGGCACTGTGGTGACCAGCCCGAGACCAGGTCCCATGCACGGGGTTTTGATGAAACATGCGGACTGATGTATTCCAATGACATGTGGAAATACCACCCGGGCAACCCGGAATACTGGGGACAGTGGCCCCTCAGGTTCTGGGAGAACGGGAAGGTGACCATCCAGGAGGTGGAGAAGGAGGACCAGAAAAACCTGACACGGTGGTATACCGAACATGCGGTGGACTTCATTCACAGGCACCGGGAGCAGCCATTCCTGCTCTATGTCCCCCACAGCATGCCCCATGTGCCGTTGTTCTGCAGTGATGATTTTCAGGGAAAGTCAGGCAATGGCCTTTACAGCGATGTGATGCTTGAGATCGACTGGAGCGTGGGGCAGATCAACCAGGCGCTGAAAGATGCCGGGGTGGACCGGAACACCATCGTGATCCTTACTTCGGACAACGGTCCCTGGGTCTCCTATGGCAACCATGCCGGCACCACCCCTTTCAGGGAGGCCAAAGGGACCAGTTTTGACGGCGGGGTACGTTCTGCCTGCATCATGAAATTCCCGGGAGAAATTGAGGCCGGAACCATCTCATCCAGCACCATTGGATCGGTGGACCTCCTCCCCACCCTGTGCCAACTTGCAGGCATTCCCCTGCCGGAGAATGAGATCGACGGGGAGAATGTATGGGACCTGGTCACCGGTGTGGAGGGGGCAGAGAATCCGCATGATTACTATGCCTTCTCAAACGGTTCCCATTTCGAGGGAGTGATGAGCGGTGACGGGAAATGGAAGCTGCACCTGCCGCATGGGTACCGGACACTGGAAACGCCAGGAAAGGATGGAAATCCCGGGAAATACGGGACCCTGAAGATCGATACGGCACTGTTCAACATGGAAGAAGATCCCTGTGAGACCACCAATGTGATTGCCGAATATGCAGATGTAGCACAGGATTTGATCAGCCTGGCGGAAGCGCACAAGAAACGGTTTTACCCGGAGCAGGAATAGGGGCCTATGCAAGATGGATCCCGTCTAATATCCAGGCTGCATCCAGGCCAGGTTGAGGCCCTGGTAAAAAGGTTCAAGTGCAAGCCGTACCTCCTCCATCTTCTCCCGATCCAGTGGTTTGTATTCTTTGAGCATCCGGATGTTCTCGGCCAGCACCTCCAGGCTGTCGATGCCCACATTGATCATATGGAACTCACTGAGGGTAAGGGCATAATTGAACAGGTCCGCCGCCGGCAGTCCATCCACAGTCTCCCTGGGCCGGATTACCTTCATGGCCACCACCCCCATGCCTTTCCCGAAAGCATAGGTGCCTGCATCCTCTTCAAATTTCTGGGAACCGTCTGAAGACTGGTGGTTCAGGGCCATCATCATCACATCGAAATCATGCAATTCGGCAGCCTTTTTCATTCCGGCTGCAGAGCTGTGACCGGTAAAGCCGATATGCCGGATGATCCCCTCCCTCTTATACTGTTTCAGCACCTCCAGCACTTTTCCCTCTTCTCCCAGCAGTGCAGCATCTTCCTCCGACTCGACGGCATGGATATGGAGCAGGTCGAGGTGATCAGTCTGCAGCCTGGTCAGGCTTCTTTCGATGCTCTCCCTGGCTTTATCTGCATCCCTCTCCCCGGTTTTTGAGACCAGAAATACCTGATCCCTGTTCTCTTTCAGGATCATCCCTATCCGCTCCTCACTGGAGATCTGTTCATTTCCGTAAGAGGCTGCCGTATCCCAGTAATAGAGGCCATGGTCAAGTGCATATTCCAGCAATCCCAGTGCCTTGTTATCATCTTCAATGGCCATCCACCTGCTTCCGCATCCAAAACCCATCAGTGGGACCTGCACACCGGTGCTTCCCAGTTTTACTGTGGGAAGTCCCTTTGGATCATAGGTGGATGAGTTTACGCTGCATCCCGCAGCGGGCACTATGGCAACGGTGGCTGCTGCAGCTGCTGTGGTCTGTACAAATTCCCTGCGGGTGATCTTCTTTTTCATGGATGGATTGTGAGGTTTAACGGCTGTTTCTCTCTACAAGATAACCATATACTTCGATCCAGTCAAGCCTTGAGCAGGCATTGCTTTTTCCCCCGGGCATCAGGTCGGTAAATCCAACCTCCCTGATCCTGGTAAGATCGGGATCGGTAACAGGTTTCAATTCAGTGATGGTTTCGATGTCGAGCCCGTACCACTCCAGGTCTTCCACGATCAACTCACCCACCATCCAGTCACCCGAATACCCGGCCGATTGCCTGCTTACAAGCCAGTTGCCGCCGGCCAGTTTCACCATCAGATGCAGTTGCCTGAAACCAATCTGCTTTGTCCTCCACCTGATCTTCCCATACCTGGAGAGGTCCACATCCTTTGCCCGGTGTTTAAGGGAGAGTGCCCAGTTGCCTGTGCAAAGCCCCGACCAGATATAGTAAGGATCATCCACCGGTTTTTCATGGTGGCTCTTCTTAATACTGTCCTTTCCCGGGCCATAAAGTTGCAGGAGCAGGTCGGGATGGTTCACATGTTGCTGGGTAATAGGGATCTCGGCCGGAATCTCCTTCCAGTCCTCCCGGAAAGCAAGTCCGGGCCGGTATGAATCATCCTGGGCAACTAGAGGCGTCAAATTCAGGATGAAGGCAGAGATCAGTGACAAAAATGCGTTTCGATTGAACATGGGTGAAAAGTATTAAAAAATTCCGTTGCTTACCATGGCTATCTTTTTTCCGTCCGGCGACCAGCTTGGAACGTTCATGGTTCCCTGTCCCCCGTAAACATAGGAAATCACCCTGGGCTCCAGGTCATCAACAGACATCAGCCTCAGGTACACCCTTTGGTAAAACGGATGTGCATCGGCAGGTACCTCAGGCGGAAAAGATACGAAAACGATCCATTTTCCATCAGGTGATACATGCGGGAACCAGTCATTGTACCTGTCGAAGGTCAGCTGTTCCGGATTGCTGCCATCGGGATCCATCCTCCAGATCTGCATGGTCCCGGTACGGCACGAGTTGAAGTAGATGTACCGGCCGTCAGGAGTGTATTCCGGGCCGTCATCCAGGGTCTCTGTGTGGGTCAGTTGCTCCTCCACGCCCCCGGCGGAAGGAATCCTGTAGATATTATAGATCCCTTCCCGGGCGGCTGTATAAACCAGGTAGCTGTCATCGGGAGACCATCCGTGAAGGTAGGAAGGGCTCAAGAGGGTGATCCGCTCCGGATCCCCTCCTTCAATCGGGAGGGTGTAGATCACAGATTCACCCTTGTCTTCCCTGGCATGGTGGCTGATGGCCAGTTTACTTCCGTCAAAAGAGATCACATGGTCATTGTTGTTGCGGTCAGCAAATCCGGTGGGCAGTACCGCAGATGCCCTTGTTCCTAAATCAAACCGGTAAAGCAGTCCGTTCGCGTTATAGATCAGTGATCTCCCGTCCGGGGTCCAGTTGGGGGCCTGCCACGATCCCGGTGCATCCGCCAGCACCATTCTCTTTCCGGATCCCACATCCACCACTTCCAGCAGGCTTCCGATATATGCTCCCCCGTAGGGATCAAGATTGTCCGGTGCGGTACCGAAGATCCGTACATTGCTGAACCGGGCCGATTCCGCCACGTTGTCGTCATGGGAACAGATGAACAGCCCTGCATGGTGTACTCCCCCCAGTTTCAATTCAATGGACTCCCAGGAAAGGGCATCCCCTGAATGCGCCACCGACATCGTGTAAACATCCCCTTTTTTTTCAAGCTGGAGCACACCGGGTCCTTCCAGGCTGAATTTCACCTCCTGCATATCCTTCCCGGCACTTTCACGGAACTGAAGGGCCGTGAGCCCGTCACCATGAACAACGCAACTTACATGGGCCGCATCGCCGGCCAGGCTGCTCCGGATCATGATCCCTGCTTTCCTGTGTGGATGTGCACCTTCGCCTTCAAATTCAAGCCGTGCCTGGATCATATAGTCCCCTTCCATCCTTTTCCACAGGAAGGTGAACTGGTCCCTGCCGAACCAGATATTCTCACCTGAGCCTGACAACAGGTACTCCTGAGCAGGCTCCCCGTAAACGGCCTTTCCGGGTATGCCGGGAGAACCGATATCAGTACAGGCATCAAAAAAGCCCACGGAGGGTCCCTGGGAGTGCAGATCAGCAGCAGGATTAGTCATCATCCATGGAATTATGTACCACCATACGCTTTTCACTGAATCTTGTATAAGTTGTTAATGGATCTCTTCCGGGATCGCCACCTGGTAGGTAATTCCGGTTGTGATCTCCTTGTAGAATACGATCAATCTCCGGTTCATACAGGAGAAGAATGACGGTATCACCACAGTTCTGCCAAATGCCCTGGCCAGGTTGGGAAGGGTCTTCTCCTGTTGCCAGGCCATGATCGATTCGATGGCATCCTTTTTTATGCGTTTCTGGACACTTTCCTTGATCTCCCTGGTACCCTCATAGGATTCCCTGAGCTCATCCCGGTATGTTTTCAGAGCCTTCTCTTCATTCACCAGGTCTTCCCTCAGATCACCGGTACCGAAGTGAAGGTTCAGGTCAATCTCCTCCACCCCGTAATTCTTCCGGAGAATCCTGTAGAACAGGCCCAGCTCCTTTTCTGCAGGAATATCCAGCAGGGGGGCTATGAACTGGAAGGAAAGCACAAATACCAGGTAGTGTGGTTCATTCAGTTTCCCGTGCTTCGCATCCAGCAGGCCTGTGTTGATATAATGCACGAATTCCTTTATAAATCCCTCCCTTTTCGTGGGCGAGAAATAGTGCTCCAGGGAGGGCTTTCCCCCCGGATCATGTTCGCATGAAGACACAATTTCGTCGATGGATACCGTACGCATCCGCTGTTCGGGCCTTGGTTCGGGTTGAATGGAAAAACGCATCTGTTTTGCGGTTGGTCCTGCCTAAAAATAGGGATTTTTAACCAGAATCGGGTTTAAACGGATCAGATCTTCAGCCGGATGTTCCATCTCCCCAGCAACCCGGTGAGCTGAATGATCAGGATGGAGAAGAGCAGCGATTTGAGCAGTCCCACCGCTCCGGTGGTCAGTGCATCCGGCATGGCAAGGCCGGTCATGGCCCCCAGTGCATATATGTAATAGGGCACCAGGTAGCAGGTGAGTGTACTGGATCCTGCCGGTTCGATGATGTCAGCCCACCGGGTGAGCTTCAGCCTGTCAGCAACAAGGTACAACGTCGCAAAGGAGAGTGCTGTAATGGCAGCGCAGATAGCCGTCCACGATGGGGTGGCCATAATCTTGGAAATGCCCCACTGGGGCCTCGTAAGGAATCCGAAAAGCAGCATTATGGCTGCAAATCCGGCCAGCACCGGGACCAGGTATTTGAGCTGATCCCTCTCCTTTAACCGGATCATCACGGCAGTGACCAGCATGCCACACATGACACTGGCATAACTGGAGGCACTGACCACCAGTTTAATGGTTGCGTTAAATGGAGAGATGAATTCATTGATATTGAGTACGAAAAGGATCAACAGGATCAATGCAATCCAGCCCGGCCGGTTGCCCAGCAGCAGGTAGACCAGGGCGCTCAGAAGGTAGCCCCAGCCGATGAGCCCCAGGATCCCCCACCAGTGAAGCTGCATCCAGGTGTAATCTCCTTTTGCAGGCCCCTTGAAGATCAACGCAAGAAACAGCAGGATCACCCATCCTGCACCCTTCAGTAACCATGGAGGGATCCTCCCGAAAATCTTACCATGGTATATGTTCCAGATCAGGAAAAAGCCGAGGGTCATGAGGATCTGCCATACCTGTTTGTTGATCAGCAGGTTCTCCCGGTCGATGTTCTCCAGGTTGACCATGAAGATCCCCATGATCAGAAGGCCGGCCGTGCGTTCCAGGATGTGCCGGAGGAGCTGCAGCTTTGAATCGCCTTTTTTTATCCTTGCCCTGATGGCGTGTGGGATGGAGAGTCCCACGATGAAGAGGAATGCCGGGAAAACCAGATCGGCCAGTCCCATGCCGTCCTCATGGGCGGACCTTGTGGCCCAGCCATCCGGGGATGTCTGAAAGGGTCCAGAGGTCGTTCACGAAGATCATCAGCAGCATGGTGAGTGCCCTGAGGATGTCGATGGATTTCAGGCGGCCGGAACTCATGGGGTATGCCTGTAATGTTGCATGATCTTCTTCAGGCTCTCCACCTGGCCCGATTTTTCCGGATCCCCGGGCAGGTGATACCCGGAAATCCTTCATGGCAAAGAGGGCGGCATGCAAGCCGGCTCCGGAGGCACTGTCGGAATGCTGGTACAATAAAACAGGAAAGTATGAAAAGGGAGATCAGCTTCCGGTACATAAAAGGTAGTTTTACCATCAGAAGTACGGAATAAAATTCGGAAGATACAACTGCCGGACAGATAAGAGCCCCAGGTCTCCTATTTCAGGAACTTCTCCCGCTGCTGAAGGTTCAGCAGGCCCAGCAGGATGAGGACCGCGCTGCCGATGCCCAGGATGATGCGGTTCTGGCGGACGGTCTCCTCCCAGACCACGTCACTGATGTTGCGGGGAGTGGTGAAGGGATTGAGGAAGATGTTCCACTTTGAGTGATCCATCTCATCGGAAAGGATCAGCAGTGCCAGGCCGATAATCACCATGATTACCGCGGTTCCGTTACCGTTCTTGACAACCGTAGAGAGGCAGAAGCCCAGGGAGGAGATGAATACCACCAGCACCATCAGCTGCAGGACCATGGGGATCACCGGGAAGCTGACCAATGCCCAGTAGGCCAGGCCGGCATATGGGAAGAGGAGGACAAAGACCAGTACCTGGATCATCAGGAACCGCAGGAGCCACACCTTGTACCGGTAGTTTGGGATACCGAAAATGATCTCCAGGGTCCGGTGGTCGGCATCGCTCTGGATCCCGAATACCGTGGGATAGAACACCAGCAGGATGGCAGGAAAGGCAATGAGGCCATACACTTCGTCCACACTGATGGTCCATTCGTCAAGCGCCATGATGGTCCCGAACAGGAGGAAGGCAATAAGCGAGGCCAGGATGAAGTAGATGAACCTTCCCCCGAAAATGATCTTCAGGTTGTGCCGGGAGAGCTTATAGAGGTTATAGAGTCTCTTTCTCATTCCAGGTGGGTTTTTGATTTGAGCAGCCAGAGGTAGGCATCTTCCAGCAGGGGATGCTCCTCAATGGAATTCTCAAAAGGTTTTTTTGCAGAGATGCACCTGAAACGGATCTCCTCCCCGTCCCGCATGTGGTGCACCACCTGCAGGTCCCTGGTGGCCTCTTCGAAACGGCCGGCATGCATGGAGGTCTTCCAGACCTTCCCCCTGGCGATCTCTGTCATTTCCGAGGGGGTACCGTTGAACAACACCTCTCCCCTGTTGATCACCGCCATGGTATTACAGGAGCTTGAGATGTCCTCAATAATGTGGGTGGAGAAGATCACCACCCGGCTGGTGCTCAGTTCCACCAGCAGGTTTCGGAAACGGATCCGCTCCCTCGGATCAAGCCCCGCTGTTGGTTCATCCACCACAAGGATCCGCGGCAGGTGCAGCAGTACCTGCGCAATCCCGATACGCTGCTTCATGCCCCCCGAATAGGAACCGATCTTCTTATTCCGGTGCTCCCACATGTGCACCGCATCGAGCACTTCCCGGATCCTTGCAGCACGTTCTTTCCTGTCGGTTATGTCCTTCATGATGGCCTGGTAGTCCAGGTAGGCATGGGCGGTCATGTTCTCATACATGCCGAATTCCTGTGGAAGGTAGCCGATGAGCCCCTGCAGTTCCTCCCGTTTCTCCTGGGTATCGATCCCATTGATCCAGATCTTTCCGTAGCTCTGTTCCAGGATACCGCAGATCACCCGTATCATGGTCGATTTGCCCGCCCCGTTGGGTCCCAGCAGTCCGAACATCCCTGTTCCGATCTCCAGGGAGACGCCCTTGAGGGCCTTGAATTGTTCCCTGTGCTGTCCCATCCCGGGAAGGATCTTCACGAACCAGAAGAACCAGCGGACCGGTTTGCGTACCTTTGAGAGCTCAAACCCATCCCGACGGACAATGACCGATACCCGTTGGATGGCCAGCAGCAGGTACCAGATCACACCTGCCACCAGTGCCAGTGAGAGGTTATCCCACCTTTGCAGGTAGAGGAACAGCACTGCCGCCGGGGCCCCGAACCGGATCACCGCCAGGAGCATGTTAAGCCACCTTGAGGGCCGCACCTTCCTGAATCCGGCCACGATCCGGACCACGTAGTACCATACCACCACGGAGGTGACAAGCTGCCAGAAACCGCTCACCAGGTAGAACCAGGTGAAAAAGACCAGGAATCCCATCAGGGGGAGTTGCCAGACCAGCGATTCCAGTCTGGGTTTCAGCGCTGTATCGGATTTTCCTGCCATGGTGGCCATCAGCCTGCCGGCTTTGAAATCCCGCACTGTTTTTGATTCCCTGCCGTAAATTTTTACCAGGTTGGAGACCCTGATCACAATGGGATCTTTTGGATCGATAATGGCGGCACGGGCTTTCCTCAGGCTGGTTGACAGGAACCAGTAGGTCACCGGGATCCCCACCAGCACCACCATCCCGGCTGCCAGTTTCCAGATGAACTTCTCCATAAAGAGCACCACCAGCACCATGGCCCCCACCTCAAGCAGCAGCATGGCTGCTTTCACTTTCCAGTCCAGTTTGCCCAGCCACTGAAGTGACTCTTCAATGCCGTTGTACAGCATGGGGATGTAGACCAGTGTAAGCAACGTGCTCAGGCTCAGTCCCCCGATCACAGTAATGGCAAAGGGAGGTCCGATGGCCTTTACATATTCGGCATTGCCCAGTGCCAGGGGCAGCATGGCCGCACAGGTGGTCACCGCCGTGATGATGATGGGCCGCACCCTGGAGAGCCCCCCTTCCAGGATCGCCCTGCTTCTCCTGTACCCCTTCTTTCTCAGTACATTGATGAAATCTATCAGGATGATCCCGTTGTTCACCACCACCCCCAGGAGGATCAGGAAACCCATGATGGTATTGGCATTAAACAGGGATTCACCGGTGATGGTCAGCAGGAAGAAGGATCCGATGGCTGCCAGGGGGATGGAAAAGAGCAGCACGAACGGTGTCACAAAGGATTCGAAGATGGAGGCCAGGATCATGTAGACCAGCAGGATCGCGATGGCAAACAGCCATTTGAACTCCTCCAGTCCCGACTCCTCCTGCACCAGTTCCACCGCCACCCCCGTGGGGATGTTGGCACTGGCGATCACATCTTCGATCTCGCTGCGGGCATACTCCAGGAGCTCCTTCGAATCATAGACATCGCCGTTATACTGGTAGCGGAGCTCCACCTGTTTCTCCTGGTTCACCCTGGAGATATCCCGTAAACCAGTGGCATAGAACACGTCAGAGAAGGTCTGAAGCTCGTAGTGGTCCTCGTCATCACTGTCCGGCACGTCCAGGGTCCGCAGTTCCTCCATGCGCTTCTCCTCCTGCTCCTCATCCTCCGTTTCGCTGTATTTGATCATGATCTCGTACTCCTCGTTTTCCTGGCTGAAGTTGACCCCGCTGCTGATCTCGTTCTGGAAGGTGTTCAGCTCGCCCATCACCTGGGTCTGGGTGATGCCGTAGCGGTTCATGAAAAGGGTGTTGAAATCCAGGTGCACCTCCGGTTGGTTCTCCCTTACCGAAAGCCGTGCGGAGCGGATGTTGTCCAGCTCCTCCAGGTAGGACTGCAGGTCCTCACCCACCTCCACCATCAGGCCGAAATCCTGTCCCTTCAGGACGATATACTCCTCGTCCTCGCCGATGCCCAGCATCTGCTGGAATCCTTCACTTCCGGCACCGGTCCCGCCACCGCCCCTGCCCCCGCGGCTGCCCCCTGAGCCAGAGGATTCAGTGAGGCTGATGTCAGAGGCAGGTGCATCCTCCACCATGGCAAAAGCTGCATCCCGGATCTCTCCGAAAGAGCGGTTGTTGATCTTCCTGTAATCCTCCAGCAGCCTGACGGTCACCTGGGCCTCCTCCTCCTCGATGGTGGAGACGATCTTCTCCCGCTCTTCAATGGTCATCAGCACCTCCTCCATGCCTGCCACCAGGTTGTCCGTGGTCTCCAGGGTGGTCCCGGTTGGCATGGTCACATAAAAGGTGAACTGCCTGGATTCCAACTCTTCCAGCTGGTTCACAGATACGGACAGGGTACTGATGATGGTGATGAAGAAGAGCAGCAACACCCCCACGATGGTGGGCGCCGGATTCCGCAGCGCGGTTTTCAGCAGGGAAAGATAGAAACGGACCAGGCGGCTCTTCAGTGAGACCTCCTGGTACACCTCCCTTTTGTGTCGGTCCCTGCGCCTCAGGATCACGTGGACCGCCATGGGGATCAGGAGCAGGGAGACCACCAGGGAGACCACCAGGGTGGAGATGATGGAGACCCCCACGTGCCTTCCCAGCAGCTGGATCAGGAAATTGGAGGAGAAGATAAATGGGACGAATACGGCGATGGTGGTCAGGGTGGCTGCCACCACCGAACGCCACACCTCACCGGTCCCTGTAATGACCGCCTCAGCTGGTTTGTATCCAAGGGAGCGCAACCGGTAGATGTTCTCCAAAACCACCACAGATGTGTCCAGCAACATTCCTACAGCCAGTGCGATACCAATGAGGGTCAGGCTGTTGAGCGAAACGTCAAAGGCAAAGAAGAAGTTGAATGCGGTAAAAACCGAGAGGGGCATGGCCAGTGCCACCAGTACCACCAGGCGGATGCGTCGCAGGAAGACCCAGAGCACGAAGATGGCCAGCAGCGCCCCTGTGAGCGCTAACCGGATGATCTGGTCGATGTTTTCTTCCATCTCTTCGGCCACGTCCTCCTGGATCACCACCTCGATATCAAATGGGGCCCCTTCGGTATTCAGCTCTCCGAGCCGGTCCCGCACGTTGTGTGAAAGGTCGATGATGTTGGCCTGGGCGTCATTGACCAGGGCGAGGGAAACGGCGTCCTTGCCATTTACACGGCTGTAGCTCTCCTCCTCCTTCTCCCCGTAGAAGACCTCTGCCACATCCTTCAGCTGGACCGGGTTGCGGCCCCTTCCCACCACAAGCTCCTCGATCTGACTGATCTCCTGGTACTGGGCATCCAGGTAGACAAACCAGCGCATGCCCTCTTCCTTGACCGTGCCCCCGTACTGGCGGAGGTTCATGTTGGAGGCCAGGATGCTCCTTACCCGGTTGGGTGTGATCCTGTAAGCATCACAGGCCTGCCGGTCCAAAATGATGTCCACCGACCGCTCTCTTCCGCCGAATACGTTGACCGCAGCCACACCTTCGATGTTCTCCAGCTCCGGGGCAATATGCTGGTCAACGTAATTCCGTACCCTGTCCACACCTCCAGAGCCCAGGGCCTGGAGCCTCATGAGGATGTTGCCGGCCGATTCCAGGTCGATCTTTACCACCTGCAGGCTGAATTCATCTGGAAGGGTGCCCCGGAGGGCCGAGACCTGTTCGTCAAGCTTCAGGTAGGCATACTTCAGGTCGGTCCGTTGTTCATAGGAGATCAGGACCGATCCCATTCGTCGTCCTGCCGAGGATTCGATCTTTTCAATGTTCTCCAGCCCTGCCACCAGGCTTTCCACCGGGAGGATGGCTTCCTCTTCCATGTATTCGGGTGTGACCTCCATGCGTGCGTTTACCTGCACATAGAGCATGGGAAGTTCTGCATTGGGGAAGATCTCCATGTCCAGTTGCCTGTAGGAGATGTACCCCAGCAGTGTTGCTGCCACGAAAAACGTGGAGATCAGAACCTTCCTTTGTATGAGAAAATGTTTATCCACGCTCCTTGCTGAATATCATGTAAAGGCATGGGATCACCACCAGGGTGAGCATGGTGGAGGTGACTAGTCCTCCGATCACCGCCCAGGCCATGGGCGAGCGCAGTGCCGCGCTTTCACCAAATCCCAGGGTCAGCGGGAAGAGCGCCAGGATGGTGGTCAGGGTAGTCATCACGATAGGCCTGATCCTGCGCTGACCTGCAAGGATGATGGCCTCCTTCAGCTTCATTCCCTCCCTGCGGAACTGGTTGATGGCATCCACCAGGATAATGGAGTCGTTCACAGCGATCCCCACCAGCAGGATGATCCCAATAATGGCCATGATACTGATGGGTTTTCCCTGAAAGTAGAAAACTGCGACTGCACCCACCACGGCCAGGGGCACCGGCAGCAGGATGGTGAAAGGATGCACCAGGCTTTCGAACTGGGATGCCATGACCATGAAGACCAGGATCAGCGAAAGCAACAGGGCAAATCCCAGGTTGCTTACTGATTCCCTGCGCATGGCCTCCTCCCCCGTGACACCGTAGGTATAGCCCGGGGCCAGGTCGACCTCTTCCATCTTTTCCACGATCTCTGTTGCCACCCGGTCCAGGGCCACGCCCGGGTCCAGGTCGGCGGTGATCTTCACGATCCGGTTCTGGTTGCTATGCAGGATCTCACGGGGCGAACTCCCCAGGCTGAGGCTGGCCACTTCTGTCAGCAGGACCTCTGTATTGCCCACCACCACAGTCAGCCGTTCCAGCTCCTGAAGGGTCAGGTCCTGCAATTTTACAGTGATATCTGTCAGTTCTCCCTTCACATCCATCTGTCCGGCAGATGCACCCTGCAATTTCTCGGCCACCCTGGTGATCAGTGTGCCCACATCCACGTTCATGAGCCCGGCCCGGTAGCGGTCGATGGCAATCTCCACCTCCGGGGCCCCTCCTTCCACCGAGGAGGTTGCGTTCCGGACTCCATCCACCCGGTCCACCAGGGTAACCACTTCACGGCTGATCTCTTCCAGTTCCTCCATTTCATCCCCGCGTATCTCCACCACCAGGGGTGGTTCGTTGGTGCCGAGAATGGACTGCAGGGCTGACTCCTCCTGGCGGAACAGTACAGAGAAATTGGGATTGTCCCTGAAATGGGCAGTAAGGGGTTCGATCAGCGTAGCTGCCTGGAAACCGGCATCGCCAGCAAGCTTCACTTTGATGGTCGCCATGTTCTGGTCATCAAAGATGCGCTCTCCGCCGGAGGAGAGGCCGGAGGTTGGTCCGATTTCGCTGTAGAGCAGGTTCAGGCCTTCCCCAGCCAGTTGGCGGATGACCTCCTCCACCCCCCGGACCGCACCGGCTGTCCGCTGGAGCTGCGTGCCCTCGGGCATCTGCAGGTCAACGTAGAACTCCCTGGCGTCGGCCTTGGGCATGAATTCACTGCCGGTCTGGCGTAGCATGAACCAGCCGGCAACCATCAATCCTGCTGCTCCTGCCACCACCCAGATCCTGAAACGCAGGATCCTTTCCAGGAACCGGCCGTAGCTGTTGAACTGTACCGACCTGCGGGTCTTTCCCCCGAAAGGAGTGCGTTTGCGGTAGATGGCCGTGTAGAGCATGGGGATGATCAGTATGGCAACCACCAGGGAGCAGAGCAGGGAGAAGGCCACTGTAAATGCCTGCTCTTTGAACAGCTCCCCTGAGGCGCCCCGCAAGTAAACAATGGGAATGAACACCACGATGGTGGTGAGCGTGGAGGCCACGATTGCCCCGCCCACCTGGGAGGTACCATCCACAGCAGCCTCTGAGACCGTTTTCCCCTGCTCGTGGTTCCTGAAGATGTTCTCCAGTACCACGATGGCATTATCCACCAGCATTCCCGCTCCCAGGGCCAGTCCCCCGAGGGTCATGATATTCAGGGTAAGCCCGGAGAAATACATGAGCACGAATGTGGCAATGATGGAGATGGGGATGGCAATACTTACGATGGCTGTGGGGCCGATGCGCCTGAGGAACAGGAAGAGTACAAATACCGCCAGGATGATCCCACCGATAAGGCTGTCCCTCACCTCACCGATGGCCGAGGAGATGTAATTTCCCTGGTCCTCCACGATGGTGAAGGTGAATCCCGGCAGGGCAACCTGCATCTCCTCCAGTGTTTCCCTCAGCTCCTCCACCGCCTTGACTGTGTTGTAACGCATCTCCTTATAAATACTCAGACCTACGCACGGCTCTCCGTTGAGCAGGACTGCGTTGTTCTGTTCCTTGGCAGAAAGGGTAACGGTGGCCACATCCTTCAGGAGTACCGGCACCCGCTCTTCCCCCGTCTCTTCTGTGGACTGGCCCATTTTGACAATGAGTTCCTCCAGGTCCTGCACCTGCTCCAGTTCGCTGAGTCCTCGAACGATATAACGTTTGCCCATTTCCACGATGGATCCGCCGGAAATATTCTGGTTGTAGCTGTTGATCCGGCTGGTGATGGATGAGATATCCAGGTCGAATGCCTTTAGCAGGGTTTCGCTGGTCTCCACCAGCACCTCGATCTCCTCCACACCGTCCACCTCCACATCTGCGATCCCCTCCAGCCGGATCAGCTCGTTGCGCACGTAATTTTCCGCTGTTTTCCTCAGTTCGTTCAGGTCATCCGTCTCCGGGTGCATGAATGCCACCAGCATAACCGGATCGGAATTGGGATCGTACTGGGTAATGTTGATCTCCTCCAGTTCCTCATCCTGGTTGAAGGTGGAAAGTGCCTTTGAAAGGTCGAGAAAGGCTTCATTCATCTCCTTCTCCCAGGTGTATTCCACCTCTACCATGGCCACACCCACCCTGGAGACCGATGTCACATTGACCACCCCGCTCTGCCTGATGGCCAGCGATTCAACCGGGTCCACGTATTTCTCTTCCATCTCACCCGGCGGCCTTTCGCCCGAGACCAGTTCGATAAAGAGCCTGGGGCTGTGGAGGTCCGGGAACAGGTCAATGCCCAGTTTGCCGAAGGAGATAAATCCGAGCAACAGGGTGGCCAGGATGATCATACTGACTGTTACAGGGTACCTGACTGAAAATCTGGTAATTGCTTTTAACATGGTGTTCCGGTTAGCTTTCTACCTGAGTATCTTCACCCTGGACTGGTCGCGAAGGGTCTCGAATCCTGAACTGACTACACTCTCGCCTTTCAGGAGCCCCATTTTCACCTCCACATCATCCTCGTTCTGGAGCCCGGTGGTGATCACCCTTTCACTGGCAATCCCCTTGTCCACCACGTAGACGATCTTGTTCCGGTTCCTGCTCATGATAATGTCCCTGGGGATCACAATGGCATTTTCAGAGCTGTTTACCACCAGGTCAGCTTTGACAAACATGCCGGGCAGCAGTAAGCCCTCCCGGTTGTCGACCTCCACGAAACATTTGAAGGTCCTTGCTTCCGGGTCAATGGATGGCGCGATCTGGGTGATCACACCCCTGAGGGTATCCTCCTTACTGGTGTAGCTGGTCACATAAACCATAAAGCCCCGTTCAATGCTTGCGTGGTATTTTTCCGGGAGACTGGCTTCCAGGTAGAGCCTGCTGGTTTCAATCACTTTTACGAGCTCCTGGTTGGCGGTCACCCGGGTCCCGTCGGTATAATAGGGAAGCTCCGCGATCACCCCTGAGAAGGGGGATTCCAGGCTCATCTTTTCCAGGTTGATGCGGCTGCTCTCAATCTCGTACTCGGTATTGATCAGGGTGATCTCTGCATTTTTTAGTTCCCTCAGGGTGGCCCCTCCCTTCTCATAGAGCGATTGCTGTTTCTCATATTCCAGTTTGGAAATCTCCAGGTCAACCTCCATTGATTTGATCTTCTGGTTGTTATAATACTCCTCGTCCTCCAGTTTGATAACCGGGGCTTCAGCCCCGACCCGGTCGCCCAGGGCGTAGGGTTTGCCGGTAGCCGGATTCTTCTGCAGGTTGTAATCCCCCGCGATCTCCGATACCAGGGTCACCTCCTTGAGTGGGTAGACGGTCCCCGTGGTGCTGACAAATTCCTCGATGGAGGTTGTTCCCGCCTCGATCACCCCCACCGGAACCTCGATGGTGGTGGATATACTGGTTTCAGCCTGGTTACAGGAGACAGCCAGGAATGCCATGGCAATTCCTGCGGCGATGATGGGATGGTTTCTTTTCATGGGTTGTGTATTACCGTTTCTTTTTACCGTTGGTTTCTTTCCTGAACTCCTCGGGGATCACCGCGACCTGCCCCTCGAAATCATAAAGGGTCTGGATCTTCAGGTTGAGTAGTTCGATCTTGTAGTCAATGATGGCATTGGTCAGGGACATCTTGGCATCGGAGAGCTGGTTCTGGTACATCCCCAGGTCCATGCTGGTCAGGTCGCCGTTCCTGTAACGTTCAAGGTTGATATCGTACGCCAGCTGTGCATTTACAACGGTCATCTCCTGGATCCCTACCTGGTTTTCCAGGTTCTTCAGGCTGCGTACAATGGACCGGATACCCACCTCGATATCTGTCCGTTCAACCTGGTAATCAAGCTGGCTGCTTTTCAGGCTGGCTTCCGCCGCTTTGATCTCCGATTTCCGCTCTCCCCAGTCGAACAGGGGAATGCTCAGCGTGAGGCCGATGGCCGGCGTGTTGGTGGGCTTGTCAAAGAGATCTGTAAACACTTCATTGTTGCCCTGGACTCCAATGGATGCGGAGATGGATCCGGCGAATTCATTGGTCGAACGGGCCTGCACAAGGTTAAATTCGGCATTTTCAAGGTCGATCTCCCTTTCACGCAGCTCCATGCGGTTGCTGAGGGCATGGTCAATGGCCATCTCCTGGTCCACCTCCACCGTATCTGCCCTGATCTCCGCTGCGATCATGATCTCGGTGTCCAGCGGCAACCCGATCAGTACCTTGAACTGGTCCATGCTGTTCTGCAGGTTCAATTGTGCGGTGTAGACTCCTGATTGACTGGTAGCCAGGGACACCTCTGCCTGATAAAGCTCCTCCAGGGCTTCGAGTCCGCCCTCCACCTTGTTGCTGATAATGGTGTAACTCTCCTGGTTGCTTTCCAGCTCCTCACGGGAAATCACCAGTCTTTGCTGGTTGGAGTAGACGGCGTAGAAATCCCTGGAGACGTCCCTTTCCAGGGAGAGCTTCATCAGCAGGTACCTGATCAGTGAGGCCTCGTAATCCAGCTGTACCCTGTTCAGCTCCATTTTTGTTCGGTTATACGTAAAGATGGGCTGGGTGAACTGCAGGTAGAGCCTGTTGTTGTATGTTCTGGACTCAGGATTCTGGGCAAAGGCGGACTCGGTATAGCTGAAATCGTAGGAGAAACGGTTCACCAGGCTCAGTTCCCCGTCGGTGGGCAGTATCCGCTGACGCACCGCAAAGGTGCCTCCCGAAGAGGCCGATTCATTGACGAACCATTCACTGGTCTGCTGGTCAAAACTGTTGGTCTTGTCATAATCGAATGGATTCAGGGTGATGGAGAACTGAGATTTAAGCCTGGCCCGCTGGGCATTCAGCTTCTCCTGGCTCTGAACCAGCGCCAGTTCGGTCTGTTGCATCGAGGGGCTGTTCTCCACCGCGATCTCCAGGGACCTGTCAATGGTGAGCAACTCCTGGCCGGCCAGTGCGGCTCCCGGGATCATGCACAGTAGCATTAAATGTCTCCTGATAAATAGCTTACGTTTGTTTATTGAAATCATCACATGAAGTTTTCATTAATCTGGTCTCCAGACCCATTTCACGGCATCAGCGATCACACGGTGCCCTTTGGTGGTCTCGTTGGTCAGCGTCATGGTGACTGTATCGGCGGGAAAATGGAATGAACCAAGCCTGTTCCAACCCTCTTCAGGGCGGTTCAGTACGAATTCCACCTCCTCGGTCCCCTCGTTGGAGGAGAGTGTATAGTGGTAATCGGTCCCTTTGTCTTCCAGTTCCGGGCTCATTCGTCTGTTTCCCTGTCCCCCGCCCTGGCCCTGTCCCTGGCTGCCACCCTGGGGGCGGCCCTGGGGCCTTCTGTACATGGCTGCCACAGGGATGTAAACATAGACATCATAGAATCCTGGATCAGGAAGGAGTGTGGTCCAGCTGGCCACGTTGCTTCCATCACCACTTCTGCTTACCATGGCGGAGCGCACGGTCTCCCCGTAATATGCAGAGTGTGCCACCGGGTGCCAACTGGAGGGACTCATCCAGCGCTCCAGCCTGCCATAAGAGGTCCCCTCCTCTTTTGTTTTCCTGGAATCGATGTATTGTTTCAGCTTGCTTTCCCTGGAGACTGCCCGCACGGAAAATCCGGGATCCTCGTTGTCCACCACGTATTCATCCTGGTAGGTATAACTGACAGGGACCAGGCTTATACGTTCATATTCTGACAGTTCGTTCTCCGTGCGCTCGTCGGCACTCCTGAGAAAATTGTTGTAGGAGGAGGGTATGTTACCTGAAATGAGGGTATTTACCGTCATCATCCTGGGCTGATCGTAAAGCACCACCTGGACCTCCTTGGTAATCCCCGCATCCACTTCATAGAGCCTCTGTTCGGTGGTCATGCCGCTGCCGCCACCGAACCCACCCTGTCCCATGATCCTGAAGGTCACATCCACGATGCCCCTGGCCGTGCCTTTGTTGGTAATGCTGAACCGGACAAGGTACACATCCCCCAGGTCATCACGGGTCTGGATGTATTCCGGTTCGGAGACCAGGAAGCTGGCCATGTTGCCGGTGCTGCTGATGATCTCCATGTAAGGGATGATCCCCACATCGAATTCCGCCCTGAAATCGCGTTCAAAACTGGCAAAGGTGATCTCCCGGAAGGCATGGTCCTCCAGGTAGTAGTAAAGAAAGTTGTCAAAATCGTATGATCCAACCCTGTTCTTCAGTGCTGAAAAGATAAAGCTGCCGGTCTGGTTGATCAGTGAGGAGGAGAGGCTGGTGTTCCCACTGGCGAAGATCCCGGTCAAACTGTTCTCCAGCAGGGCCATGTTGGCACGTTCATTGTCGGTGATCCCCCCGGTAAATCCCTGCCTTGGTGAAACCTCAAAACCCTCCTTCAGGTAGATCTCCATCATGGCGTTGAACTGTGGATACTCCCCTGAACTGATGCAGGTTACATAGTTATAGTAGAGGGGGAATGCACAGTAGGGATTCGTGGTGTAATCCGTGATACCACGGTAGTTCATGATGGGTTCCCCGCTATCTTCACCAAATCCCCTCCGCCTGATCCTGGCTTCATTCCGGAAGAAATTGTACTGGAGGAACCGCTTGAATAAATCGGTCTCGATCTCCCGGTCGCTTCGCTCTTCCTTCCCGTCCCGGTCCTGCCTTTTCATCCTCTGGCTGACCCGGTTGAAATCAAGGGTGACCAGTCCGGCACCCCTTTCAGGAAGCAGGATCATTCCAGGGAGGACGTAATCGGTCCTTGTGCTGTAGGGCCGCTGGTAGGCATGGAACTGGAGCGGTACCTCCACCAGGTTGATCCGGTCCCATTCAAGATAGAGGTCCAGGTCGTCCAGTTCATAGTTATTCCTGGCCTCCTGGATCAAGGCGCCCAGGGTATCGGAAATGGTTCCGAAAAAACCTGAGAAGTAATCATGGCCCGGTTTGATATAAAGGTTGTAACTCACCCCTTCCACCTCCAGGCTTCTTTTTTCAAATGGCCCGATGACCAGGCTAAGCAGGTTCAGGTCATTCTCCGGTTTAAATGTAAAGGTATCACCGGTGACTTCAACGCTGCCCGGGGCGACGGCCGTAAGCCCCCCGGTGGCCTTCACCTCGAGGGAAAAGGAGACAAAATCGGTTTCATGGTTGTAGAAATCCTGCAGGTTGAAACCCACTCCCGCCACCGGGTACCACAACAGGTCGGGTGTCAGCAACATGAAACGATCATCCACGATCCCCGGCTTTTTATCCACCGTGGCCACAAATCCCCGCTTCAGTTCGCGTAGTTGCTCCTGTGGGATGTCAAGCAGGGCCACATATTCAACCGGGATTCCGTGGTAACTGAGGGTGATCCTTCCCCTGCCTCCCGGTGTCAGGGGTTCGGATGGGATCATCAGGATGACCTGTCCATCGCGCCTGTAATCCACAGCCCCGTTCCTGCCGGTAATGCTGTCAATCCGGAAACCCGGGTTCAGTGAAAATACCAGCGTATCCAGTGCATCCCGGTGCTGGTTGCGGTAGCGGATCTCCGAGGTGATCCGCAGGTTCTTCCCTGTCTGCTCCAGCGCCACCCTGTTGGACAGGATGTCCACCTTCTTCATGGAGACATAAGCATTGTTGCGTTCCAGGCACTCCTGCCGCATGGTCTCCAATTCCTTGTTTTCCAGGTAATAACGAGATCCGGTAAAAATCCCGGCTGCAAGGAACAGGAAGAATCCCAGCAGGTTGACCAGGTTCCACCTTCCTGTCTGGGGCAACCTGTTCAGGAACCTGATGGTGGCAAAGATAAATCCGGTCCCCAGCAACAGGAAGGTGATCCTGTGCAGCAGGATCATTCCCGGCTCGGCAAACCCGATGAATGCTGAATAGGCCATGGGCAGGTTAAAAGCCATGTAGTCCAGCAGCCCGTATGCCTTGTCCTGGAGGTAAAACAATGTAAGTGCAATGTATCCCAGCAGCAGCAGGAAGGTGACTGCCTGGCTCCTGAAGAGGATCATCAGGAAAAAGGAGAGCCCCAGGATAAACACCAGGGTGGGAAGTCCGATCAGGAGCGGGTAGTAGAGGTAGGTCTCCCAGGATATCAGGGTATCCTGTTTTACCAGGTTGAATATCAGTGACATAACCAGGGAGATCACCACCAGTCCCCCGAAAAGGGCAAGGATACCAACGGTTTTACCAACCACATACTGCCCGTTGGTAACGGGCCTTGCATAGATCACCTCCGTGGTATCCAGCTTCTTGTCCCTGCGCAGGAAATCCGAGGCAAGGAACACTGCGATCACGGCCTGCACCACATTCATCAGAAGCACATTGATATAGGGGAAATTGGCAGCAATGGCCCGGAAGGTCCATTCGGCACTTTTCTCAGCAAATACCCCGATATTGATCCCGAAAATGATCAGCAGGGAGAGGATAGAAAAGATCCTGAAGAACCAGCTCCGGAAAAGCGTCCTGCTCTCATAAAGCGCTACTGTCAGGATATTCCTCATTGCACGTTCCAGTGATTCAGTTTATTCTCCATGTAGTGCACATATGCATGCTCCAGGTTGGGCTCCACCTCTTGGGCGGACAACCCGGAAGGCTTCTCTCCCACAAACTGGATCTCCCACCCTGTTCCCGAGGGGATGGTGGAAATGACAGGGAACTCGATTTTCAACCGGTCATACTCCTCCTGGCTCACTTCGGCCCTCCAGACACAGCCCCTGGCCTGTTCCACCAGCCGGTCAGGCGTTCCCGTATATACCAGTGCTCCTTCGTTGAGCAGGGCCATCTGGTTGCAGGTGCTGGAGATATCCCCCACGATATGGGTGGAGAGGATGATGATGGTCTCAGAACGGCCCAGGTCGGAAAGCAGGTTCCGGAAACGGATCCGCTCCTCCGGATCAAGTCCGGTCGTGGGTTCGTCCACCACGATCACCGAAGGATATGCGATCAGTGCCTGGGCAATGCCCAGCCTGCGCTTCATCCCTCCCGACAGCTTATTGGCCATCCTGTTCCTGAACTCATAAAGGCCCACGCTGGTAAGCATTTCGTCCACCCGTTCCCTTCTCTCATTTCTGGAATGCATCCCTCCCAGCCGTGCGGCATAATCAAGGAATTCCCATGAGCGGAGTTTGGCAAAGAAGCGGAAATCCTGGGGAAGGTACCCCACCATCTTCCTGACCTCTCCGCGGTGTTTGTGTATATCCCTGCCATCGATCAGGGCCTCACCCTGGCTGGGCTTCATCAGTGCCACCAGGATCCTCATCAGGGTCGATTTGCCCGCCCCGTTGGGACCGAGCAATCCGAACATTCCGTTACCAATGGAAAGGTTGATGTTGTCCAGGGCTTTGAATCCCCCGGCATAGATCTTGGTCATGTTTCTGATGTCAATCTGCAAGTATGTTGTTTTAAAGGGTGGTCGTTTGCATTTGTTGGTCTTTGACTGGCTGATATACCCAAGGTTTAATACCGCTGAAAGAATTATTGAATAAGTTGTAAATTAAACCTTTTATGAATGTGGTCGTCATATCAGCAGTACGAACCTTTAAAAATATGAAGAAATGAACAGAATCAGTATCCCCGGGATGGCCATGCTGGCATTCCTGGCCATGACATTTACCGTTCAGTTGTCAGCCCAGCAGCCCGGCGGGCAGAACAGGCCTCCCGGGCAGGGGCGCGGTCAACAGATGACCGAAGAAGATATTGAAAAGCGTGTGGACAACATGGCGGAAACCCTTGAGATGACGGATGAACAGCACGAGAAAGTGCTGAAATTCGAGATGGAATTCTATACCAGAATGCAGGTAGAAAGGGAGAAGCACATGGATGACCGCGAAACCATGCGTGCCGCCATGATGGAGATCCGGGACGAGCGGGATAAGAAATATGAGGAGGTGCTCTCACCGGAACAGATGACAAAGCTGAAAGAGATCCAGGATCAACGGCGTGAGCAGATGCGTCAACAGCGCGACCAGCGCCCCGGAGGCGAAGGGGATGAGCGACCTGCACGTGGCAGGGGCCGGAATTAACCGGGCTCTTCTCCAAGGACCTTATCCAGGAGATTGTCCAGCCTCTCCAGATCATCTGCATAAGCAGGATCTCCTGCCAGGTTGGTGATCTCCAATGGATCGCTGACCATGTCATACAACTCCTGGTCACCGTTTCGATATCTCAGGTACCTGAATTTTCCGGTCCTGAGGGTATGGTTGCCCTCCCCGTTGGTACTCAGTGCGGGGTGAGGCCACTCCAGATCCGCCTGATCCATGAGGGGCAACAGGCTGTTCCCGTGTACATGATCCGGCCTTTCCAGGCCGGCCATCTCAGCGATGGTGGGATAGAGGTCCTGCAGTGTCACGGTGGCATCGGTCCGGAACCCTGAACTGGCCCCCTCCTTGCGCGGGTCATACACGATCAGGTTGCAGTGGTTGGCTCCTTCCCACAGGGTGGTCTTACCGGTCCTGTTTTTATCCCCGATGTGGTAACCGTGGTCGCTCCACAGGAATACCACCGTGTTCTCCTTCCTGGGATTGTTCCGGATGGCCTCCAGCAGAAGGCCCACATTCCGGTCAGTGAAGGCAATCGAGGCCAGGTAGGCCTGGAATGCTGCTCTCCAGGCATTCAGGTCCCCTCCTTCCCCGTCAATATCAATACCATGCTGAAGCAGCTTTGTAAACCCGGTGCGCTCCGTTGCTTTTTGTCCTGAGGGTGAGAGGTCTTCCAGGTCCTTACGGATCCATTGCAGCAAGGCGTCATCGATGGCCATTTCATCCTGCGGGAAAAGATCAATGAACTCCTGGGGTACGATCCAGGGCAGGTGGGGTGCAAACAATCCGCAGGCAATAAAATAGGGTTTGTCATCCGGGACCCTGAAGGTAATGGTTTCCCCGTGCCGGTTGCTCCGGGTGGACTCACCCCTGGTGATCAGGTCGGCCACATGACTGGCATTCCGGTAATCATTGGACTCCTCCCTGGGAAGGCTTGTTACCCCGAACCGGGTGAAGTTGGAACTGGGACTGGAGGCGCCGGGCCAGTAGCGGGAAGGTGTTTCAAATTCAGGGATCACAAAATCAGGGCCCTTGCCTGTCCCGATATAAACCTCCAGCCACTGGCTCCAGGAGTACAGCTGGTCGGGCCAGTCGCTGAAATACCCCCTGTCCAGGTAGGACCTGCCCTTGTGGAATACCTTACCCACGCCACTGGTATAGTACCCACTGAGCCTGAGATACTGCGGCAGGGTGGTCACCCCGGTGAGGGTCTCGTAGGCCCTGAAATGCCTGTCATGGTGGTAATAACCTGATTTGTGGGGAGGCACCCCTGTCAACAGTGCAGTCCGGGAGGGCCCGCAGAGGGGGGCCGGGCAGAATGCATTGTTAAAGGTCAGGGACTGGTCGGCAAGCTCCTGGATATTGGGAGTAAGCTTTTCAAGTACAGCTGCCCTTGTGGCAGGATCCGGGTATACCTTCTGCAGGAAATTCACCGGAAGTGAACCGAGCACCGTATTGTAGACATTCAGGTCGTCAATGGCAATGAAGATAAAGTTCGTGCCCTCAGGGACCTCCTCCCTCGCACAGCTGAAGGGGAGATGAAGCAACATGGCAGCAATAAGGAGCAAAGCAGGAGTATGCAAAGTTTTCATGTGGGTGTGTTTAATAAACGAACAAATAAACCGTGAAGCGGTTAATGTAAAAGTAACACTTATTTTTTCAAATTAACAACAACAGCACATGTCAGTACGATCAGCAAAATCATTATGGAACGGAACCCTGAAGGATGGAAAGGGAACCATGAATTTCAGTAACTACAGCGGACCATATTCATTTGTTTCCCGGTTTGAAGAGGGAGAAGGCACCAACCCTGAAGAGCTTGTGGGTGCTGCCCATTCAGGATGTTATTCCATGTTCCTGGCTGCCCTGATCAGCGGGGAAGGCCTGGTTCCTGAGAGTGTGGAAACCACAGCCAGTGTACACCTTGGAAAGGATGAAACCGGACCCGTGATCACCACCATCGAGCTGAACAGCCAGGTGAAATGTGACGGCCTTTCACAGGAGAAGTTCAACGAGCTGGCCGCCGCAGCCAAAGAAAAGTGTCCCATTTCCAGGCTGGTGGCCGCAGCAGATATCAAACTGACTGCCTCACTGCTCTAGGTTGAATTCCTGCGCCTCTTCGGCTCCAGGTTCCTGGTAGGCCGGGTCCCTGGGATACACCTCCAATTCACCTTTGTTCAGTCTGAATTCCATGGGGACCAGTGTAAGGCCCTGCCTGTTGATGGTATAGGCCGTCCCGCTCATATCCATCTCCTGAGCCACCTCCCGGTCCACCGGGGGCTTGTTGGCATTGTAAAAGGCGGTGCACCACCACCTTCCCTGCAGGTCTTTGAACAGGGTGCCATGGCCCAGGAACCTTCCTGCAAATTTCCGGGGTCCATACGGGCCGGTCAGCTTTTCAGCAGTACAGTAGTAGAGGTTGTAAGTGCCGTGGCGCATCTGGTCCGCAGACCATCCGGTACCGAAAAGCACGTATCTGTCCCCCAGTTTATGGATCATGCACCCCTCATGGCCGATCCTTCTGTCAGAGGGATCCAGGCGTACCTCCTCCCCTTCGAATCCTGAAAAGTCCGGTTTCAGCCTGTGGATGAATGCATTCTTATAGACCAGCCACCTGGAACCATCATCATCTGTGAAGATGGATGGATCGTGCCGGCGCCCGAAGAGCGAATCCATCGGTTCGGTATAGGGGCCGTCCAGGGTTTCGCCCGTTGTCAAAAGCAGGTTGGAGCTGCCGCCGATGGAGGTGGTGTGGACCACCACCCACCTGCCATCGAAATAGTAAACCTCGGGGGCCCAGGTCCGGAGGATCTTGCCCTCCAGGTCGGCCCGTTCCTGAAGGATGTGCATCCACTCTGAATCCCTGATGGTCCATGGAACCCCCAGGCTGTCCCAGCTCACCAGGTCCCTGCTTCTCCAGTATTCAAGGCCCTCCACCCCTCCGGTGATATACCTGTTCCTCGTACAGGAGAGGTAGTAGTAACCATCGGGCCCGGCGTAGATATAGGGATCCCTCATCCAGGTCTCCCCCATCATGTGGATGGCGGTATCATGGGCGGCAATGGCCTCGAACAGGCGGTATTCGTCTGTTCCCTTCCCATATGGGTTTTCTTTGTTCTCTTTTCCATCCTGGTTGCAGCCATACAGAACGACAGTGGTTATCAGTACGGACATGACAACCTGTGAGAGCTTTTTGATTCTTTTCATGGGATTCATATTATTTCATGTTTTTCACAGTCTCAACCTCCTTCTTCACATCTTCCAGCAGAATCCACCAGTCCATGTACCCGGAACGGGAAAAGAGTTGTGGCTTCGACTGGGCGCTGGCGATGGTGGCATACTGCTCCCACTCCTCCAAAGCGGCGGCGTTATTGATATTATATTATTACCCAAATCATGAACTACCTGATCCACTTGGGCAGCTCCGGCGCTTTGTAGAATCTCATCTTTTCCAGCAATTCTTCCACGCTGTCATCTGTCAGGAGCATCTTTCTATTATCCTCCTTCAGGAATCCGTCACCGGTCATACGATCCAGTGCATCCAGGATATGGTCGAAGAAACCGTTCACATTCAGAAGCCCGACAGGTTTGCTATGCAGTCCAAGCTGGCCCCAGGTCAACATCTCGAAAAGTTCTTCCAGGGTGCCGAATCCCCCGGGCAGGGCTATGGCCCCGTCTGTCATGTTGTGGATGAGCCATTTGCGCTCATGCATGGTTTCCACAGTGATCATTTCGGTGATCCCTCCGTGTGCAATCTCCTTCTGGTTCAGAAACGTGGGAATCACCCCGGTCACCTTTCCCCCTGCCTCCATGGCAGCATCGGCCACCAATCCCATCAATCCCACCTGGCCTCCACCGAATACCAGTTCCAATCCCTGCCGTGCAATAATTCTCCCGGTCTCGCCTGCCGCCCGGGCGTAAATACCGTTGCTCCCGGTACTGGATCCACAGTAAACTGCAATTCGCTTCATAGGGTCAAAATAGCGATTTCATACGCAATTGCAAAAAAAGCCGGCCGGGTATCTGAGGCCCGGCCGGCAGAAGGACGTACTGACTGTTTCAGGATCAGACGATGGGTGAAGGATGGTTCTTCAGCACCGCGGTGAATTGTTCAAATTCACCGGGAGACAGCTCATGATTTTTCAGCTCTCCTGCCATGAACTTGTCATACCCTACCAGGTCCATAAGACCATGCCCGCTGAAATTGAAGAGGATCACCTTCTCTTTACCCTCTTCTTTGGCTTTGTTGGCCTCCCTGATGGCTGAAGCAATGGCATGGTTAGTCTCCGGCGCAGGGATGATCCCTTCGGTACGGGAAAACAGCATCCCGGCTTCGTAGCACTCCAGCTGCTGAATGGCTTCCGGGCGCACCAGGCCCTCCTTCACGGCGTGACTCACCAGGGGTGACATACCGTGGTAACGGAGTCCGCCCGCGTGGATGGGAGGAGGAATAAAACCGTGACCCAGGGAGTTCATGGCAAGCAGCGGGGTCATTTTCGCAATATCGCCATGGTCATAGGCGAAAGGTGCCTTGGTGAGTGTGGGACAGCTGGTTGGTTCCACAGCGATCACCTCAATCTCTGCCCCGTTGATCTTTTCCTGGATAAACGGGAAACTGAGTCCTGCAAAATTACTTCCTCCCCCTGCACAGCCGATCACCACATCGGGGAGCTTCTCTCCAACCTTCTCCAGTTGCTTTTTGGCCTCAAGCCCGATGATGGTCTGGTGCAGCATCACGTGGTTCAGCACACTTCCGAGGGAATAGCGGGTCTGGCCCGTGGTGTCGGTAACAGCAGCCTCCACCGCTTCGCTGATGGCAATACCCAGGCTTCCCGGGGTGTCGGGATGCTCGGCCAGTACAGCACGGCCCGCCTCTGTTTCGTTACTTGGGCTTGCAACGCAGCTTCCACCCCAGGTCTGCATCATCATTTTTCTGAATGGTTTCTGGTCAAAACTGACCCGTACCATGAACACCCTGCACTCAAGTCCAAGGAGGGAACAGGCGAAGGCAAGTGCACTCCCCCACTGTCCGGCACCGGTTTCGGTGGTCAGCTTCTTAATCCCAAACTCCTTGTTGTAGTAAGCCTGGGCCACGGCCGTATTGGGCTTGTGGCTTCCAGCCGGTGAGACACTTTCATTTTTGTAGTAGATCTTTGCAGGGGTTCCCAGGGCCTCTTCAAGGGCATAGGCCCTGACCATGGGAGCAGGGCGCCAGATGCTCAGCATCTCCAGTACCTTCTCCGGGATATCGATCCATCGTTCCGTACTCACCTCCTGCTCGATCAGGTTCATGGGAAAGACAGGGGCCAGCATTTCAGGTCCGATGGGATTCCCGTCCGGTCCCAGTGGCGGATTCAGGGTTCCCGGCAGGTCAGCAGCCAGGTTGTACCATTGTCTCGGGATCTCATGGTCCTCGAGGATAATCTTCTTGCTTTTGCTCATCTTAATCGGTTTTTAGGTTGTTAATCGTGTTTATCAAAAAAAAACGGGGCAGCTATTTCTAACATGCCCCGTGTGTATCTTTCTATGATGAATTCCTTACAATCCCTCCATTGCCCACGAAGCATATTTCCCTGAGTGCCACCAGAGCCATCGCCAGCAATTTATAACGGAGTAACGAATCATTGTTCAGATTTGTACCTTCGAAAATAGAGATATTTTTTGAATGTCCTTACCTGAAGTGCATTTTTTTTATTCCGGGGAGCGTTCCCTTACGCATCTCACGTAGTTGAATACAACCCTTACATCCCCCTGTGGCCCCCAGTATGCGGGGTAATCCGCCGGATTCCCGGTCTTCGGATCGCTGCGCTGGGCACCGGCACCATGCACATCAAGCAACTGGTTATGCATCCAGCCCTGTGCCATGCCAAAAGCAATGTAGACAGCCGCACTCCCCGGAACCATCCCGTCCAGGTGGGTGGTACCGGTCCAGTAATAGGGATACTGGCCCGGAGCCCCTTCTGGATCAGTGATTTCCGTACAGCTGAACAGGGAATCTATGGCAGGCGAAGAGGTTACTCCAGGTGCCCTGCTGTAGTCCACAATGCTCTGGAGCTCCTTGGCATTGGGCAGCCTCCAGTCCGAATACCCGGCAAGTTCCAGGGATTCGGCGTATGAGAGGGCATTTTCCCAGTCCCTGGGTACCCCGTCATCCGCCTGTTGCCACATGAGCCCGGTGGAATGGTCGGATACGGTCCCGTCCCCGTTGCCGGTAAAATTGTTCTTCCCATACATGGTATTGCCCCTGACCATACGGAAATACATCCTGTTGGGCTCCCCGCTCCGGGGACTGTACCTGGGATAGCCTTTGATCCTGCCGTCCACAAAATTCACCCCGAAAACCGTTTCATCCCCGTTCATGGTGGTACCCACGTATCTGGTACAACTCCAGGTTTGGGCATCGATATAGCGTTCACCGGCTTCCGTGTCACCCCATGGTTGTGCAAAGTACCGGTCATCGATAAAAAGGTCAGAAGTTTCCGGAGACCCCCCGTTCAGACCCGTGAAACAGATCAGCGAATAGAGCTCCTTGATGGAGGGGATCCTCCAGTCAGTGTATCCTCCCAGCTCCATGCTTTCCACCATACCGGCTGCCTCTTCCATGGAGATCTTCTCCCCCATCTCCTGCTGCCACATGAGTCCGGTCACAAGGTCTGTCACCGTGCCGTCCCTGTTGTCCCGGTAAGAGGGTTGGTTCCCCTTATAGGAGGCGTCCTGGCCATGGAATGGCGCTCCTGCCGCCGGGATTGGAATCTCGTAATGGTTGTCATACCAGGTCTCCACACCGGTATCCACAATGGAATATGGACGGGAAACCGGTTCCCCCGCGTCAGGACCCCCTTCAGGTTCAACATCTTCACATGATCCCATCATGACCGGGAAGGCCAGCATGAAAATAAAAAGAAACTGATTCATGTAGTGCATATATCCATCAGACCCTGAGGCCACAGGAAGGTTTAATCAGGAGTTGGGTTTAAACTTGTCCCATTTGGTGCGGGACCTCATTACCACATCGTAATCCCGCCTTACTTCAAGCCTGCCGCCTTTTGATTCGGCCCACTCGGTAGGAATCTCCCGGGTAAGTTCCTCCTTCACAGCTTCCATGCCGGGCTCGCCGGCAATGTTCTCAAACTCAAAGGGATCTGTTTCATGGTCATACAATTCCTCGGTGCCGTCAGGGTAGCGGATGTACCTGTAGCGCTCCGAACGGACCGATGAATACTCCACACCATAGGTGGTCAGGGAGGGATGATCCCACTCCATTCCCGGATCTTTCAGCAGGGGCGCAACGCTGTGTCCGTCCAGCCGGTGTGCCGGGGGTTCCAGTCCGCAAAGCTCCACCAGGGTGGGGTATACATCCACAAGGCTCACCGTGGCTTTGCACTGAGATCCTTTCGTTTCTGGTGTACGCACCAGGAAAGGTACGTAGTCGGCCTGGTCCCAGAGGGTGGCTTTTTCCCACCTGAGTTTCTCCCCGCAGTGGTACCCGTTGTCGGAAAAGATGATCACGATGGTATTCTCCGCATAGGGGCTTTGATCCAGTGCCTCGATCACCCTGCCCACATTCCAGTCGGCGAAGGAGGTGTTGGCACAGTATGCATAGATGAATTTCTTCCAGAGGGATTTAAACTCCTGCGGCCTGTTCCGGTACTTGTTCAGGGAATCCACCAGCATACGCCCCAGGAAGGGCACATCATCCAGGTCACCTTCCCGGTAACTGTCCGGGAAGACCATATCCTGCTCATTGTACATGTCAAAGAAGCGCCTGGGTGCTGTATAGGGTGTGTGTGGACGCCAGAGCCCGTAATAGAGGTAAAAGGGTCTGTCGTGCTCCTGCTGAAGGAATTCAATGGCCGCATTGGCATTCTTCACATCGGGGAAATCGGTATCAGGTTCTGTCCATCCCTTGATGGAGCTGAACCGGCTCCCGCCAAACCAGTATTCTTCCTCCGGAAAGGGTCCGAAACCACCCTTATAGATGGGACGGTTGTCCCACATGCCGTATTCCCTGGCCGAATCCAGGGGGTTGTGGAAGATCTTGCCCCTTCCCCAGGTGGTGTACCCCTGGCTTTTGAACAATTCCGGGATGGATGCAACCTCTTTCAACAGCTCTGAGCGGTTCCATCCGTCGCTCCCATTCACATAGGCCCCGGTACGGTTCGGTAATATACCACTGAAAAAACTGGCCCTGGAAGGATTGCATACCGGGGTGTTGCAGGCAGCATTCACGAAGTTCACAGCCTCCTCCTTGAACTGGTCGATGTAGGGGATCTGCACAAGGGGATACTGCTCCTTGACCCCGTAACCGTTCATATCATCCACCACGATCATAACAACGTTGGGAGGGGTGATGGTTTTGTCACCCGAACAGGAAGCAATGGCAAGGAGTAAGATTGCTGAAAGGAAAAACAGGGATTTCATTGTGAAGGGTGTTAGGTTGTTCCCTTCGGGAACGTTAGAAGTGGGTTAGTCAGGATTCGACAATGCAATTTAGGAAATGTTTGTTTAACACTTATCTTTTTCAGACCTTTATTCAATCACAAACTCATATTTCCATGAAGTACCTATCCATACTGTTCCTTTCCCTGGCTGCCTTCCATCTGCATGCCCAGGAATTTTCCACGGTTGCAGTTGAAAAACAGCGCCTTGTGATCCTGGCCGATATGGGGAATGAACCGGACGAAGAGCAGCAGATGATGCATATGATGATGTGCTCCGACCAGTTTGAACCGGAGGGGCTTATCGCGGTAACCGGCAAGTACCTGCAACCTGCGTCGAAGAATCCTTACAAACAGAAGATCCACCCGGAACTGTTCCATCACCTGATAGAAGGATACTCAAAGGTATATGAAAACCTGCTTCTCCACTCAGGTGACTATCCTTCCCCGGAACACCTGACGGGTATCGTGGCTTCCGGTCAGACCGGGTATGGCATTGAATCGACGGGAGAGGGCATGTCCACCGGGGGCTCTGAGCTGATTATATCGGTGGTGACCAGGGATGATCCCAGGCCGGTCTATATTGTGGTCAATGCCGGCTCAAACACCCTGGCCCAGGCACTCAAGGATTACAGCAGCAGCCATGGCCAGGAGGATGTGAATGCTTTCGTTGGCAAGCTCAGGGTATTTGAGAACGGTGCACAGGACAATGCAGGTGCATGGATCTGCAGGACCTTCCCCTCCATCAGGTGGTACCGCAGCAACTACCAGACCTATTGTTACGGGGGACCCAGTAATGATGGCCAGGCTGATAACCAGGGAACCTCCAATGCACTCGGTCCCCACACCTGGAAACCCTACGCATATTCGGGGATGGGCCAGCACCAGTGGGCCCTGGAACACATCAAGGGAAACCATGGGCCCTTTGGCAATTACTGGCCGCTGAGGCAATTTGAAGGAGGAGGCATCTCCTTCCTGGAGGGTGGCGGTACGGTTCCATGGCTTGGGTTGTGCAACAGGGGGCTGTATGATATTGAGCACCCGGAATGGGGCGGCTGGAGCGGACGGTTTGGCCGTGAGAAGAGGGAGAACTACTGGTCAAAACACACCAGCGTTAACCGCGATGAAAAGAAATTTGCCCCGTTTTACCTCTTTGCCGAAGAGGGTGACCACTGGACCGATCCGGAAACCGGGATCCCCTATGAAGGCATCTTTGTGCCGGTCTGGCGCTGGAGGCGTGCATTTTTCAACGATTTTACATGCCGGATGGACTGGTGCAAACAGCCCTATGATGAGGCCAACCACCACCCCGTAGCCTGGATCAACGGGGATGGAGGGAATGGGATCATGCTCCTGGAAAAGTCCAAGGAAAAGAGTCTGACACTGGATGCCACGGGTAGCAGAGATCCGGATGGGGATAGATTATTGTATCACTGGTTCTATTACAAGGAGGCCGGGACCTACGAGGGAGATATTGCCATCGGGAATCCGGGATCCGTATCCATTGACCTCGAGATCCCGAAGGATGCCCGGGGTAAGGAGATCCACGTGGTCCTGGAGGTGAGGGACGAGAACGCGCTGGGATCGCTCTATGATTACCGGCGGGTGGTTATTGCTTTATAAACCGCACGTTTCCGGAGCGTCCCTTTTCATCGGTTGCCTGCAGGATGTAAATGCCCGGTTGCAGCCCGGATAACCGGACTGGATCCCCCGGGCTGAGTGCCTGCCGGCGTGTAACCTGACCCCGGATATCGAAAAGCACAATCTCCAGGTGCCTGGCCGACCGCACGTAAAGCAGGTCGGTGGCAGGATTCGGATAGACCGCCATACCGGGCAGGAAGATCCCCTCTACCAGGTCCGGATTCACCGTAGCCGTGTCAGCCTCGATGATCCTGACGATGTCGCCGGCACTGAGGACCTGCCCGTAGAGTTTCATCTCGTCGATCATTCCATTGAAGTAATTCTCATCCCGCTGCAGGCTTCCAATGGCCAGCCGTCCTGCCGCATTCTTGGGTGCCGTCTTGCCATCCTCTGCCGATGATTCCAGCTCCCCGTCCACATAGAGCTTCATGCTTCCTGTTCCGGTATCGAAGGTGGCTGCCAGGTGGTGCCACTCCCCGTTGGTGACAGTGGAGGTGGCCATGATGGTCTTGTGGCTGTTAAATCCCCCGGTCCCGAATGCAAAATTCACATCGAACAGGGAGAGCCCGAACTCGCCGCAAAAGCCCCCCACGTTCCCATCAAGCAGGCCGGAACCTTTGAACCAGTCGGTTTTGTTTCCGGAGAATCCCGGCTGGTCTGTTTTCACCCACATGGATACCGAGAAATCATCCACCAGGTTGTAGGGAATGGAGGCATAACTGTCCTCCCCGTTGCAAGCCAGGGCCAGGCCGCTGATCCCTTCACCGAAAGTCATCTTGTCATTGTGAAGGCCATGCCTGCTCCCCATCAGGTCGTCCACATTGCCTTCGAAACCATACACTGATTCGGGGACCGGTTCCGGCTCTGCCTGGAAGGTAGCCTGGACGGAACCGGAAAACCCCGACCGCCCCGAAAGCCCGGCTGCACAAACCCGGAAATGGAGGGTGGACCCGGGATCACCACCGGTGTAACTGTACCGGGTACTGTCCTTACCAGTCCACCCGGCAAAACTCCAGTTGGTTCCGTTCAGGGAGGTATAGATCCAGTATTCATCCTCATTCTCAGCCTGGTCTGTCCAGGTGAGCAGCACCCTTCCTGCAACATCACTGTTTGCGGTGAGGCCTGTCGGTGGCTCCGGTTGAAGGGCCGTGGGATTGTCCAGGTTCATCAGGGAGATGATCTCCTCCTGGTCCAGGGTCCTGCGGAACAACATGAACTGGTCCATCAACCCGTGGAACCAGGCAGCAGGTTGCTCGTCTACCTTTTCATACATGGGCTGTTTTGAACCCACGGAAAAGTCATAGTCTGTCTTGTGCACATCCAGGTCCACCCTGTAGCTGTTGACAGGCCTGCCGTTCAGATAGGAGGTCATGACCGTATCGTCATAGGTGAATGCCACATGGGTCCATCCGTTCAGCGGAATGGGAGTGTCCCCGTCCATGTAGTACCACTTTTCGTTGGTGGTCTCCCCCCTGGCCACAAAAAAACCACCAACGCGTAATTGCCCGGTTTCGCGCCGGATGTTCATCCAGTACTGGTGGGATTTTTCAATGACCTCTATGCGCGTTGCATCCGACCCCCTGGAATAGGGATTCAGCCAGGTCGCTATGGTAAATTTCTCCAGGTCGAGCAGGTCTTCCATATTTCCTGCAAGGATATGGACATCTGTGTCATTGAATTCCAGGCCCATGCCCCGGAATCCTTCAGCACGGACAGCACCTCCCCGGATGATCCCATGCAGCCCGGAGCCGCTTGAGTCAACAGCGATGGTATCTTCGGTGGATTCAAACAGGTATTCAAGGATCAGTGAATCCCTGAGCGTTGGTTGTGCCATCCCTGATGAAACGGTCAGGATCAGCAACAGCAGGGTGAAGAGCTTATTTCGAAGGGGTGAAAAACAGATCATTGAGATGGATGGTTTTGGTGATTTCCAATTGGAAAGCCCTAAAATAATTCATTCAACTCAGAATCTGTAAAAAATAAGCGTAATTTTTACATTTAAATTAGTAAACCGGTTTTTTCCAGGGTTCAGCAGGGGCATATTTGCTGGCCGAAGCCCATTTGATGCCCCGCTTCATAATCTCCATGGCCTCTGGAACCTCGAAATCCTTCATGACGTGCCCCAGGGAGTTATAGAAGACCCTCCCCTTCCCGTACATCTTCTTCCAGACAACGGGCATGGTGCATCCTTCGATCCAGTCGGCATGATCGGCATTGAAGGTGGTGGTGGCCAGCACCTTCATGTTGGGATCCACGTGCAGGTAGTATTGTTCGCTGTGCATGTTAAAATCTTTGAGTCCCTTTGTGACAGGATCGGAATGGTCGGTCACCTGCACGCTGTAATCGATCACCCCCCCAGGGTGGGCAACCCACTGTCCCCCGGTCATAAACTGGTATGCAACGTTTTGCCGGAATGAGTCGCAGAGGCCTCCATGCCACCCGGCAATGCCAACCCCCCCTTTCACAGCCTCCAGGAGTCCTTTTTCCTGCTCTTTCGATATCTCTGCCATGGTAAAGATCTGGATCACAAGGTCCACACCATTCATATACTCCTTGTCGGCATAGGGTTCCAGTGTGTCATACACCTCCACCACTGCGCCTTCGCTCTCCAGCCAGGGTTTAAAAAGACCAACCGATTGCTCCGGCTCATGCCCCTTCCAGCCTCCATAGGTATAGAGTATCTTTCTTCCCTCAAGGGAAGGCAACGGGTTTTTACCTGGCGGTTCATGATATCCCGGTATGTCACTGGCCCTGAGGCTGATGGACGCCCCGGCTACGGCAGCAGCCGTGCTCGATATAAATCGTCTTCTGTTGATGTTCATGGGAATTGAGTTTGGCATAAAAGTAAGCGGAAAAAAAGGAATAAAAAAAAACCCCCGCTGCAGCGAAGGGTTTTAGATTAACACGTAATGACCTGGTCAACTATATAAGTTTGACATTCACTGCATTTAATCCCTTGCGTCCTTCTGTAAGTTCAAAAGTTACATCGTCATCCTCCTTGATCTTATCGATCAGGCCGGAAACATGGACAAAATACTCTTCGTCGGATTCGACGTCTTTAATGAATCCGTATCCTTTGGATTCGTTAAAGAATTTTACTTTACCTTCTTTCATTGTATAAATTGATGATTAATAACGGTGTAAAAGTATACATTTTCAAAGCAAAAACACAAATAGTTGAAGAACAATTCATTTTTATCTTGGTATTATATAATAAAATACCATAAAAAAGTGGCAGGCGCTTCCAGCCATCACCAAAAGATGCCATACCAGGTGGTGGAAAGGAAACCGGCTAAAACTGAAGAAGAAGATCCCCAGTGTATAGGAAAATCCGCCCGCCAGGAGCAGCAACCAGCCTGCTGTAGGAAGGATCCTGATGATGGGCACAATGGCGATGAGCAGCAACCATCCCATCACTGCATATGAAACCACAAAGAAGGGATTCACACCTGTATCATAATCGCCGGGTTTGAACAGGATCATCAGGATTCCTACCAGGGCAAGACCCCATTCCAGACCGAATATGACCCATCCCACAGGACCGTGGAGTGTGATCAGTGACAGCGGTGTATAGGTTCCAGCAATAAGAAGGTAAATGGCTATCCTGTCCATATTGAAGAAGCGGTCCTTGGCCCTTCCCATGGGAAGGATATGGGTCATGGTTGAAGAGAAGTAAAGAATGACCATGGTGGCCCCGAATACAGTGGTGGTTGCCACATGCAGTCCGTTCCCGTGAAGTGAGGAGAAGATGATCATGACCACGAGTCCGGCCGTTGCCAGCACTGCCCCGGTCAGGTGAGATATGGCATTGGTGAGTTCCTCTGTTTTTGTAAATTTTTTATTGATATTCATGGAATTATTTTTGCAGTAAATATACCATGAACACTGCCCCGGGAAGGAATAGACGGTCCCCCTATGGCCGTTTTCATCCCAAAATAAGTATATTTACCTCAGCCCTGTTTGACGAATCCCCATTGCCAGCCTATGATCAGGTATCTGTTATTCATACCCGCCGCGCTGATGATATTCAGCATATCTGCCGCGCAGGGTCCGGAAAATGACAGTTTGCTGGATGCCAGCAGGATCGAATCCGGAGATGAGCTGGCCCGAACCTGTCTTGCACTTTCCCATCGTCTGCTGGACTCTCTTCCTGACAGTGCACTCTACTTTGCCAACCAGGCTGAAGTAATCCTTACAAAAGATGATCCTCAGAACCAGCTTCCCCGACTTTATAAGCACAAGGGAAAGATCTATGATGCACTGACGGTACCTGGCCGGAGCCTGTTCTATTACAGGAAAGCCTATGATGCATTTATCAAGCTTGAGAATCACCAGGAGATCGGAAATTGCGCACGGAAACTTGGAAATATCTACTATGAACTGGCAGACTTCAGCGAAGCTTATTATTTCTATATGCACAGCCTCCATGCATACGAGCAGGATGGAGACAGGTCGGGCATTGCAAAAACGGAGAATAACCTGGGGATCGTAGCCCATGAAATGGGAAAGTTACAGGAGGCGGAAAAACACTATAACAACGCATTTGAATATTATAAGGAAAGCGGAACCCCTACGGATCAGTGCCGATCGCTCAACAACATAGGACTGATCCTGTATGACAGGAAGAACTACGATTCAGCACTGGTTTACTTCACAGGTGCCATTGATATCCTGAACCCGGATTCCCTGGGATCAACCACAGAACAGCATATCCTTTCAGGACTATACAACAACATGGCCCTTGCCTATTCAGACCTGGGGGATAACCATATGGCCCTCTCATACCTGCAGAAGGGGCTGGACCTGGCCCGCCAGATCAATGACCGGTACAACATCGGATCTGTCTATAACAACCTCGGATCTATTTACGGGGATCTGAAACAGCAGGATTCGGCACTCTACTACCTTCACCGTGCCCTGAAAATAGCAAAGAATATGGGATTCAGGCACCTGGAGATGGAAACATACGAGGAGCTGGCCCGGCTCCATGCCGGGAATGGCAGCTATGGCTCTGCTTACAACTGGCTGCTGCGGTATGATACGGTTTACAAAGAGCTGTTCAACGACAACCAGTCCCAGCAGATTGCCCAGCTGAGGGCCCGCTATGAACAGGAGATCAAGGACCGTGAGATTGAGCAGCTCCACTCGGAATCCCAGGTCCAGAGAACGCTCAACAAGGTATTTATTGTCTTCATTCTGATCATCATTGTCCTGGTGGTCATCATCACCGTGAACCTGAGGTCCAAGAAGAAGACCAATCACATGCTTGCCGAACGTAACCAACAGATATCTAATGCAGTACAAAGTTTAAGCGAGTCAGAGAAAGAGCTTCAGAAGCTGAATAAATCCAAAGACAGGATCTTTTCAGTGGTGGCTCATGACCTGCGCAATCCCGTAGCAGCTGTGACAGGATTCTCTGAATTGCTGAATGATAACTTTGACCAGTTCCCGGTGGAAACGCAGAAGGAGTACCTTTTACAGATTGTGCAGGGAACGCAGCGTATCCAGAACCTGCTGGAGAATCTCCTGATCTGGGCAAGGTCACAGATGAAGGCCATCAAATACGAACCTGAAGTGATCAGGATGAGCAGCATTGTGGATGAGTGTGTCAGGGAATTGAAGGCCAACCTGAATCACAAAAAGGTCAAATGCCAGGTGCGGGTAGACCGCAAATGTGAGGTGTATGCTGACAGGGCCATGATCCATATTATCTTCCGGAACCTGATCATGAATGCCATTAAATTCAGTTTCCCTGGGGGTAAGATCTGGATAACTTCGTCCGAGGATCCCGGAAGATGCACTGTTACAGTAGCCGATGAGGGCATTGGAATTGAGCCGGAAATCCAGGAGAAGCTGTTCAATTCCAACGATGTTGTCTCCACCCCTGGCACCACCGGGGAATCGGGATCCGGTCTTGGACTGGTCATATGTAAAGAGTTCATCGAGAGGAATATGGGAACCATCGAAGTTCAGAGTGAACCCGGTAATGGTGCCAGTTTCACTGTGTCCCTTTCAAAAGCTCCCTGAAAACCTTCTCGAATTTCTCAACCTTGGGCTGTATCACCACCCTGCAGTAACCCTGACCGGGATTGTTTTCATAGTATTCCTGGTGGTATGCCTCAGCACTGTAGAAGGCTGTGAACGGTTCCACCTGTGTGACAATGGGATCTGTCCAGATCCTGGCCTGGTCAAGCTCACCGATCACCTTTCCGGCCTGAAGCCGTTGTTCTTCACTATGGTAGAAGACCACCGACCTGTACTGTGTGCCCACATCGGCACCCTGGCGGTTGAGGGTGGTGGGATCGTGTGTTTTAAAAAACACCTCCAGCAAATCGGTATACCCGATCACTGCCGGATCGAACCTGATCTGTACCACTTCGGCGTGACCGGTTTTCCCGGTTGTTACCTGCTGGTATGTAGGATTGTTGACATCTCCCCCTGAATAGCCGGATTCTGCCGATACCACTCCATTTACCCGTTCAAAAATGGCTTCAACACACCAGAAGCAGCCTCCCCCGAAGGTGGCCAGCTCATATTGTTCAATTCCTCCTGCCTGTCCCATTATGTTTATAAAAAAAAGAATCTGTGCGAATATAGTCATTGAAATCTTTCCCATGATATCCCTCCATTGTACTTCAGATCATATTAACCTTTGAGAAACCAAATTGTTTGGCACTGGAATGCAAAAATATTTCGTCGTAACTTTATATCATGTACCATGCCCTTTACCAAAAGGATGTGATGAGGCGGCGGGTTCAGTGCCAGCTCTGTCCCCACCAGTGCATCCTGGCGCCTGGACAGGTTGGGAAATGCGGCACAAGGGTGAACAGGGCCGGAACACTATACACACAGAGTTATGGTGTGCTCTCCGCCATTTCTTTAGATCCCGTGGAAAAGAAGCCGCTCTACCATTTCCTTCCCGGCCACCAGATCCTCTCCATAGGAAGCTGTGGCTGCAACCTGGCCTGTGACTTCTGCCAGAACTGTGATATTTCACAGCCCGATCCGGGGATCTTCTCCCAATACCCGGTCCGCGATCCTGAAGATATCGTGGACAAAGCACTGCTGTACAGGGATAATATTGGTCTGGCCTATACCTATAACGAACCTACGGTGTATTATGAATATATGATCCGGTGTGCCGAACTGGTCAAAGAGCACAACCTGATGAATGTCATGGTCACCAATGGCTATATCAACAGGGAACCTCTTGAAGGATTGCTGCCTTTCATGGACGCATTCAATATCGATCTGAAATCTTTCCGGGATGAGTTTTACCAGAGAAGGGCATCCGCGACCCTGCAGCCTGTACTGGACACCATCACCAGGGTGGCGGATTCAGACCGGCACCTGGAACTGACATTCCTGATTATTCCCGGGGAGAATGATACGGTATCGGAATGGAATGATATGATCAGGTGGATTGAATCGAATTGCGGAGCTGATACCATCCTGCATGCCAGCAGGTACTATCCGCAACACAAGCTCAGGAACAGCTTCACCCCCACTGAAACGATCAGGAAATTCCTGGATATTGCCAGGGAGAGGATCCGTTATGTCTACCCGGGGAATGCCCCGCAAATTGAGAACCATACCCGCTGTCCGGAATGCGGTTCGCTCCTCATCGAAAGGGAGATGTACCACACCAAAATCACAGGACTGGACCAGGAAGGGTGTTGTATTAAGTGTCATTGCACCATCAAAGGTGTATTTAAACGTGAACTGAAATGAAAATAAGGAATGCCGTCGTGGAGGGCAGGTTCTACCCTTCATCACAACAGCAGATATTCGGGCAGATCGGTGAGATTGAAACGAAGGCCCGTTACCCGGAACCGGATATTGAACCAGCCCGGATTTTCGGGGCGGTGTTGCCCCATGCCGGGCATATCTATTCGGGTCACCAGACTGTTCCGTTCTTCAAATTGCTTCAAAGAATGGCCATCCATCCGGAAACCTTTGTGATTGTCCATCCCAACCACTCCGGATATGGGGTCCCTGTTGCTGTTGATGACGCTGATATGTGGACCAATTCAATTGGACAGGTACCTGTGGACCGCGCGTTTGAGGATGCCCTGGCGCTTCCCTTCGACAGTATGGCCCATGCCAACGAGCATTCTGCCGAAGTGATTGTTCCCTTCCTCCAGTATTACCTTGGAGAGCAACCATTCTCTATCGTGCCTGTATGCATGAGGGACCAGGGGCATAAAAATGCGGCCGACATTGCAGATAAAATAGTGCATGCAACTGCACAAACCGGACGAAATATCATGTTGCTCGCTTCATGTGACTTTTCACACTTTCTCTCTCCGGTTGAAGGAGAAAAAAGGGATCAGTTCGTCCTGGATGAAATACTCAGCAGGAATCCAGTAGGGGTTGAAACGGCTGTTCACAGGCACAAGGCGTCCATATGTGGTTACGGACCCATCATGGTACTGATGAACTATGCAGCTTCATTTGACCAGGCTTACAAGGTCAGGATCCTGGCAAGAGGCAACTCGGGAGAGGTCATTCCGTCCATCGAAGTGGTCGATTATGTTTCCATGATCCTGTATCAATGAAGCTTTCAGAGATTGATAAACGCATATTGACAGGTCTGGCCCGGAACCGGATCACTGCACACCTGTGCCCGGGTACAAGGGAACCGGAGAACACATCTCCCCTCCCTGAATCGCTTGAGATCCAGTGTGGCGTATTTGTCTCCCTCTATGTGAACAGCAAACTCAGGGGGTGTATTGGCACCTTCTCTGAGCATGAATCTTTGCACAACAGTGTTCAGAACATGGCCTTGTCAGCAGCTACCTCAGATTCCAGATTTACCGCGCTGGAAAAAGATGAACTCGATAGGATCATGATTGAAATTAGCGTCCTTACACCCAGGTCAAAGATCTCGGAGCCAGGGGAGATTATCATTGGCAAGCACGGGATCTATATTCAAAAGGGAGTGAACCGGGGAACCCTTCTTCCGCAGGTAGCCATCAACCAGAACTGGGATGTGGAGCAATTTCTTGGAAATTGTGCCAAATACAAGGCAGGGATCGGATATGAAGGCTGGAGGGATGCAGAGATCTACACATACGAAGCCATTGTGTTCAATTCCCGGGATTATCCGCCGGATTGTTAACATTTATTAAAAATACGAAATACTTCGTAATTATTTTGGATATCCGGGCCGGTTGGCATATTTTTACTACGAAATACTTCGTATATGGCTACAAAACCAACAGATTCAGAGCTGGAGATCATGCAGGTGCTCTGGGAGAAGGGACCGCTCACTGTACGTGAGGTGAACGATTACCTGAATAATGAACGGAGGGTTGGCTATACCACCACGCTGAAGATCATGCAGATCATGACCGATAAAGGAATCCTCACACGGAATACCACCCGGAGGTCGCATGTCTACTCCCCTGTCCTGAAACCCGAAGAGGTTCAGACCACCATCCTCGACCATGTGATCAGGACAGCCTTCCTGGGTAATACATCAAATCTGGTACTCAGGGCCCTCGGACAGTCCAAGGCCTCCGTAGAAGAGATGGAGGAGATTAAGACCATGCTGGATGAAATGGAAAAGCGGAATTATGGAACTGTTTGACAGCACCGGGAACTGGATCATGGCTCTGGGAAAAACAATGGTCCACAGTATATGGATCGGGTTGCTCTTTTTGTCTGCACTGAAAATAGCATTGCTGCTGATCCCATCCAGGTTCTCGGGTCACCGCTACCGGGCCGCATTCATAACCTTTTTACTGTTTTCCGGATCGGTGGCAACCACCTTTATGCTACTCTATACACCCGGTCCTCAGGCACCCGGTGCACTTCTTCACCTGGATGCTCCACAGACTTTGATATCTAACGGATTAGCAAACAGCACCGGTTGGATTGTCCGGGCGTGTTATTATGGAACATACCTCTATTTCACAGGGATTCTATGTTTCATTATACATTCCGTGTTTTCACTCTGGCTGATCCGTAAGATCCGTAAGAACGGAGAGCAAGCAGCAGGCATCTGGGTTGCCAGGTTTGACCGGATGATAGAACAGGCCGGGATCCGGTCAAAAGTCAGGCTTCTGGTTTCCACACATGCCCAAACGCCTTTTCTGACCGGCATTATCAGGCCCCTTGTCATCGTCCCTGCAGGGATGCTGACCCAGCTTCCTTTTGGGCAGGTGGAGGCAATCCTGATGCATGAGCTCTTTCACCTCAGGCGGTACGACCACATCGTGAACCTGATCCAGAGGATCATTGAAATAGTGTTGTTCTATAATCCTGCAGCGTGGTCCATATCCGGCATTATTCGCAGGGAGAGGGAAAACTGCTGTGATGATATGGTATTGAACAATGCTTATCCCCCATTGGATTACGCCCGGGCACTCTACCTGGTTGCACTGGATCCGATACAGAGATCTGTTGCCATGCAGCCGGCTGCTACCGGCAACAACAGGTGGCATCTGAAACATAGAATTCAAAGAATACTAAATCCATCAACCATGAAAACAAACATACGTGAAAGGCTTTATGCAATTCTTCTGCTGACCGGCGGATTGCTCATTGTACTGGTCATATCCGGTTTTACGTCGTCATTCTCCATCTCGAAATATCAGACGGCCACTGAGAAGGTTGTGCAACCTGTCAAATTATCTGATCCAGATCCGCCACCGGTCCCTGTTCCGCTGGTTGAACCCGTTCCGGTCCCTGCTCCGGGTTGATCCGTCCGTCCCTGTTCCGGTGGTTGAATCCGTAACGGTCCCTGCTCCCCTGCCCCTGTCATATCCCCAGTTTGATACAGTGCCTGCAGCCGCTGAACCGGAAGAGGATGAAGCGGAAGTCGATGAGGAGATCCGAAAGGAGATAGAGGAGGCTATGCAGGAGATTGACTGGGAGGAGCTCAAACATGAAATAGAGGCAGCCAAACGGGAAGTGATGGAGGAGATTGACTGGGAGGAGATTAAAAAGGAGATGGAGGAAGCCCCATGGATGCAGAGGAGGTGATGGAGGAGATTAAAAAGGAGATGGAGGAAGCCCACCTGGAGGCCAAGGAGGTGATGGAGGAGATTGACTGGAGGAGATTAAAAAGGAGATGGAGGAAGCCCACCTGGAGGCCAAGGAGGTGATGGAGGATATCGACTGGGAAAAGATCGGGAAAGAGATGGAGATGGTCCGGGCCGAGGTGGAGTCCCTGTTGAAAGAGCTGGATCTAGATATCGATTTCGATTTCGACTTTGACCTGGATGATGATGAAAACACCGATGAGAAAGCGGACAAAAATTTGGATTTTTGATTTAAACCTCTAAATTTGCTTCCTCTAGGAAAGTATCAGACTACAACCAGATAGTCACTAACCCTAAAACTGAATCAATACCTGAAAATCCCGGCTTACAAGAAGCCGGGATTTTCTTTTATGTCGTAATTCATTGGTTATAATTAAGTTACGATGATCTTTCCCCTTGCGTATTCTTTACACTTCCGGTTTTTGGCATTGAATTTGAACTTCTACATGCAAAGATGTCACACACTAAAACCGGGAAATCATGAAAACAATAAAATATACCGCAACCGTGCTGATGACCCTGATGATCAGC
This sequence comes from uncultured Bacteroidota bacterium, assembly GCA_963793455.1. Taxonomy (GTDB): domain Bacteria; phylum Bacteroidota; class Bacteroidia; order Bacteroidales. The sequence continues at coordinate 669,861 of CAWCAK010000001.1, read as the reverse complement.
ACCTCTTTAATGATCGGTCAGAGAGCTCCCCGCAGTGACGCACATGAGAACAGTGAGCGCACTGCTGTGAAAGCAAAACAGGCCGCTCAGCAGCGAAGCACCCAGCCGGCCAAACGGGCAAACAACCAGCAGGTACAGCGACAGAAAACCTATCAGCCAGCCAGCCGGGCAAACAACCAGCAGGTACAGCGACAGAAAACCTATCAGCCAGTCAGCCGGTCAAAAAACCAACAGGTAGAGCGGCAGAAAGTCTACCATCCGGAGAAACGAAATGCTAACCAGCAGGCCCAGCGCCAGAAAACAACGCATCATGTGCGTACAGATGCACCTGAACCGGTTGTCCCTGAAAACAGGAAAGCCACCAGGCATGAAGCCATGAATGATAAGCTGGCCTACAGGGAAAGGCCGGTGAGCATCAGTACCAATAACAATCCAAGGAGCACATACCGCTCTTCGGATTCGAAGGTGTACGCCAGGAAGCACAACAAGTATTCGGAAAAGCGCTATTACAGCGGTCACTACTACCACCATGTCTATCCCACCAGGCGGGTGAATATCCATTACCACCATGACACCTATGCGCACAATTACCATGTGCTCTACTACCCTGCTTACACAGATGTCTACTGGAATCGCAATATGTACAGGGATTACATGAGGTGGTACCCCAACTACCACTGGAGGTACGATTACGGGTACAGGATCCAGACCATCTCGGTGTTCAATGCCAAATACAACCTGGGTGAAGTGGCCATGGTGTACGGAAGGGTGTATGCAACATGGTACAATGATGAAACTGACGATTACCTGCTCTTCTTCGGGGGGGACTATCCTAGCCAGCAGTTCACGGTTGTCCTGCCCGGAAGAGTTGCCCGGAAATTCAACTGGAGACCAGAACGGTATTTCCTTGGGGAACACCTGACTGTCACTGGACTGATCACCACATTCGACGGAATACCCGAAATCATTGTGAAGAACGGACGTCAGGTGGGGATCTATTAATGGAGGACAAGCGAAGGTTTGAACTACATCAGCCACACAATTTTTGTGTCAGAGGGGAGCCCCAAAGCTCCCCTTCTCTATTCCTCTGGCATGATGTACGAAGCCCGTTCAATGGCATAGGCTGCAAAAACACCCTGTCCTTCATGATCGATGTTGGACCTGATATTTGCAGGCGGGCCTGAGAAAAGCGGATTGTTACCGAATAATTCCCACTGTGCATCCCCCAGGAAATCATAATAGGTCTCATCGATACAGTCCAGTTCCAGGGTGATGGTATCTCCCGGATAGGGTCTTTCGTTCTCTACGGAGTCGGAAAGATATGCAATTGCATACCCGTAATAGATATAGCTCCCGTCATAGAAATCATCAGGGAAGGCATTGTATTTATTCAGGGTGTCGGTGATCAGCGTGCTGTTTTTCCAAAGCTTGATGGCGTACCAGTTTTTGATGCCGGCCGGGTCCAGTGCCGCCATGTAGATCTCCCATCCGCTCCACCATACAGACTCGAAATGGTTCAGAGAAATGGAATCTAGCCGGGCAACCTCTGCGGGCATGGTGCTGGAGGCGTTGTAGGTCTCAAATACCTGGTCCTTATCAACATCCACCTGGCTGATCTGCAGGTTGTAGGTGGTGCCCGGAACTCCCCTGAATGCATAGGGGGTCAGGTATAATCCTTCAATGGTATCATGTTCTTCCAGCAGCAGCGTCTCATTGTTGAATTGCAGCTCCACCACAGCCCCAGTAACCCTCGGTACCGGTTCGTTGGAAAAGTAGTCGCTGGTGGTGGTCACCTCCACCTGGTGCCGTATGGAATCGGTGGTCACCGATCCGTAAACCACCAGCCGTGTATAGGTTGAGTCCAGTTCAATATCGACCCTCTCTGTACATGAGGCCATTAAAGCCACCAGGCAGACTACGAACCAGGTCCTATGTTGTCTCTTTTGCATCAGAACCTGAAATTATAGGTGAAGGCAGGCAATATTGAAAAGAGGTAGGTCATCTCTGCATATGCGAGGTTTGGATCGGAATCATCCTGGATAAAGTTGAGGGTCCATGCGTTCTTCCGGGCGTAGACGTTATAGATGGAGAGATTAAACTCATTGTGCCACTTTCTCCCGGGTTTCTTTTTATCCCGCAGGGTGAAAGAGAGGTCCAGCCTGTGGTAATCGGGCAGGCGGTACTCATTCCTCCCGGTATAGACCGGCAGGATATTGCCCATGATCTCATACCTTCCGGAAGGCAGTGTGAATGGAATCCCGGTGCTGTATACCCAGGTTGCCCCCACCTGGATCCGCTCTGTGAAATCGTAACTGAATACAAGGGACAGGTCATGGGGTTTATCATAGGGAGCCGGGTAGGGTTTCCCGTCATTGATCTCCGGGAAGTCCCGCATGGTCTTGGAATAGGTATAGCTTAACCAGCCGGTAAACTTGGAAAAATCATATTTCACAAAGAGTTCGGCACCATAGGAGGTGGCTTCCCCGAACCTCAATTCCGCCTCCAGCATAGGATTCAGGTAGAGTTCGGCATGATCCCTGAAATCGATGGCATGGTCCATCTTTTTATAATAGACTTCGACGGAAGATTCGATCTTGTTATCCAGAAAATTCCGGAAGTAACCCACCGAAACCTGGTCAGACAGCTGTGGTTCCACGTTGGGGGAGGCTGGGAACCAGATGTCCAGGGGAGTGCCTGCAGTGGAGTTGCTCGCCATCTGCAGGTACTGCCTGGTCCGTGAGTAACTGGTCTTGATGGAACTTCTCTCACCAAGGATGAAATTGGCGGCCAGCCTTGGCTCAAGGCCCTTAAAAGTATTGAAGAAATCACCATCCACGTAGACAGTCGAATCCTCGATCTCATATTCGCCGTCAAAATTAAATACGGTGGATGGACCCACATTGTTGAACAGGGAGTACCTGAGTCCGTACCGGAGTGCAATATGTTCGCCGATTTTCGATTCCCCGGAGAGGTAGACTGCACTCTCCAGTGCGTTGTTGTATGAAAGTTCTGTTTTGGTTTTGGCTCCCTCTTCGTCCGTTGTAGTTACAGCACCGGGTTTGATAATGTGGTATACGCTGGAGATTCCGAAGTCAAAGGTATGTTCCGGGGTCATATACCAGCTGAAATCGGCCTTGCCACCGTAATCATCAAGGTAGGAGACCCAGGAAAACTGGGGCCCTGAACCTCCTTCAGGAGTACCGAGGTCGTAGAAATAATGTGAATTCAGAAGCGTGAAATTACTGAATAACTTTTTGGAGAACAGGTGGTTCCATCGGAATGTAAAGGTCCGGTTCCCAAAACCCATACCCGAATATTCACTGGAAAATACATCCTTCCCGAAGTAGCCTGAAAGGAAGATCCTGTTCTTATCGTTGATGTTATATTTCAGTTTTCCATTCAGGTCATAAAAATAGAGCTTACTGCCCTGCAATGTGGTGTCCTTGGAAAAAAGCAGGAAAATATCCGCATAGGTGCGCCTGCCGGAAAGGATAAATGAGACCTTGTCAGTAAATACAGGTCCTTCCAGTGTAAGCCGGCTGGAGATGGTACCGATGCCCCCTGTGGCAGTAAACTTCCTGTTGTTCCCGTCTTTCATGCGGATATCCAGCAGGGAAGAGAGCCTTCCGCCGGAACTGGCCGGGATATCCCCCTTGTAGAGCTTCACATCCTTGATGGCATCGTTGTTGAAAACAGAAAAGAAACCCATGACATGGGAAGCATTGTAGACGGTGGCCTCATCCAGGAGGATCATATTCTGGTCCGGACTCCCGCCCCTCACACTGAATCCCGAGGATCCTTCGCTGGTTACCTGCACCCCGGGCAGCAGCTGGATGGCCTTGATCACATCCACTTCGCCCATCAGCGCCGGGATCTTCCTGATGGAGTGGATTGGCAACTGGGTGGACCCGGTTTCCACACGGGTGATATTCGCATTTCCGGCTTCCGCTATAACCGTCACCTCTTCCAGTTCAAGCAGGGATTCCTTTAGTTCAATATGCAATTCCTGGTCACTTCCGAGGCTTAATGGGATCCTTTCTGCCATGTATCCCACATAGGAACACACCAGTGTATAGAATCCCGGATCAAGCGAAAGGGAATAGTATCCGTAAGCGTTGGTTACCGTACCCGATCCGTTTTCCAGAACAACAACATTTGCGCCGATAAGCTCCTCCCCTGTCTCGGCATCCCTTACATAACCGCTTATCACGACCTTCCCAACTGCATCCACGGCAGGAATAAGCATGCAGAACATGACCAATACAAAGGCATACAACGCTCTCATTTTCATCTCAGGGCTCCAGGGGGCACAAAAATAAAGATAAATATCAGGCCAGAAAGTTGCATTGGCCTGATATTCATAATAAAGTTAACAAAAAATTAATGGTGCCGTTGTCCTGTCAGACGATTTGGCTCATGGCATCAATGAATGCCTCGACCGATGCAGTAATGATATCCGTAGAGGCAGAAAAGCCATAGTAGACCACATTCTTATGCTCGACCTGAATATGGACCTTACCCATATCATCACTTCCGCGTGTAATGGCCTGGATCAGGAACTCTTCGATTCTCACCTTGTTTTTGAGGATCATCTTTACCGCATTGATGGAAGCATCAACAGGTCCGTTCCCGGAGGCAGTGGCCTCCTGGCATTCCCCGTTTAATTCCAGAATAACAGTTGCTACCGGGGAAGTGCCTTTGCCGCAGAGTACCTGCAATTTATGAAGGTGCAGGTTGCGCTTAATATCCCGTGAACTGGCACCGGCAAGCATTTTCAGATCCTCATCCACGATCTCCTTCTTGGAGTCGGCCAGCTTCAGGAATTCCTCGTATATCGCATCCAGGCTCTTTTTATTGAAACTGTATCCCAGCTTATCCAGCCTGTGTTTCAATGCAGCCCTGCCACTCCTTGCGGTGAGCAGGATGGAGGATTCACTGATCCCCACTGTTTTCGGATTGATTATCTCATAATTCTCCCTTCGTTTCAGCACACCATCCTGGTGGATCCCGGAGGAGTGTGCAAAAGCATTCCTCCCCACAATGGCCTTATTGGGCTGTACCGGCATTCGCATCAGGGTGGATACCAGCCTGCTGGTGCGGTAAATCTTCCTGGCATTGATGTTGGAAATAAAGTTCAGGTGTTTCCTGCTTTTCAGGATCATGGCAATCTCCTCCAGCGAGGTATTCCCTGCCCGTTCCCCGATCCCGTTCATGGTCACTTCCACCTGACGTGCTCCGTTGATCACCCCGCTCATGGTATTGGCCGTGGCCATCCCCAGGTCGTTGTGGCAGTGGGTGGAAATAACAGCCCTGTCAATATTCTGTACATGATCCACCAGGTATTTAATTTTTTTACCGTACTCATCCGGCAAGGTGTATCCCGTGGTATCCGGAATGTTCACCACCGTGGCTCCTGCATCGATGACGGCCTCGATCACCTGGGCCAGGAACTTGTTGTCGGACCTTCCGGCATCCTCGGCATAGAACTCGACATCCTCCACAAAGGACTTGGCATACTTTACTGCATCGACGGCCCTTTTCACGATCTTCTCCGGAGTACTGTTCAGCTTATGGTAGATGTGGTAGTACGAGGTCCCGATCCCTGTATGTATGCGGGGACGCTTGGCAAACTTGAGTGATTCCGCTGCTACTTCAATATCCTTTGTCACAGCCCTTGTAAGTCCGCAGATCACCGGTTCTGTAACAGCTTTGCTGATTTCAACAACCGAATTGAAATCGCCCGGACTTGAGATGGGAAATCCTGCTTCTATCACGTCCACACCCAGTTCCTCAAGGGCTTTGGCCACTTCAATTTTCTCAATTGTATTTAACTGGCATCCGGGAACCTGCTCACCGTCCCTTAACGTAGTGTCGAAAATATATACGCGATCTTTTGCCATGTCTGTATGGTTTTTCGGGTAGATGATTTCACCACAAAAGAACTAAATAATATGAAATATATGCTATTCAACATATACTTAAATCACACAAAGGGATCAAATTTTTAGAATTGTGACATAACTGCCGGCAGGAGCCGGTTGAATACGGGAGGACTGCGGGCGCTTCAATCCTCAGTCAAACTCCTTTTTGAGCTGTTCCACCCAGGACGAAATGCGCTCCTTATTCATTGAACCCTGGTTCTCATAGTCGATGGCAAGGCCGGTGAACTGATCCCCCCGGCAGGCCAGTGAACTGTCGAACTCATATCCTTCCACCGGGGTAAACCCAACCAGGGTGGCTTCCTGCTGCTCAAGGATCCCTGTCATAATGCCTACCCCATCCAGGAAATTCTCGGGATACCCCTTCTGGTCTCCCAGCCCGAAAAGGGCAATCTTCTTCCCGTTCAGGTTGAGCTCCTCAAGGGCCGGAACAAATTCATCCCAGTAGTTGGGAAGTTCACCATCAAACCAGGTTGCGACACCCATGATGATCTGATCGAATTCCATGAACTTCTGTTCGGTGATCTCCTCCGCATTGACCATCTCCACTGGCTCATCGCCAAAAGCTTCCCTGATACGGTCAGCCACTTTTCCTGTTTTCTTGGTATTAAAACTGTATATGATCGCCGTTTTCTTCATTTTCCAGTCAGGTTTAATAATGCAACAGGCTTTCAGCTGCCTCTTTGATCCTTTGGAAATCCGGGAGAATGGCCGCTTCAAGGATCCGGTTAAATCCTACAGGAGTGAACGTGGATCCTACCCTTCTCACAGGGGCATCCAGGTATTCAAAAGCCAGGTCATTGATCTGGGCCACCACCTCTCCCCCGAACCCCCCGAATACTTTGTCTTCGTGGACCACCAGGACCTTGCCTGTTTTTCGAACTGTCTCCAGGATGGCATCTGTGTCCAGTGGACTCAGCGATCTGAGATCAAGTACTTCGATGCTGGCCTTTCCCTCCTCCTGGAACTGATCTGCCAGCTCCACGCACATGGGTGTGGTGTTGCCATAGGTCACCAGTGTCAGGTCGGTTCCTTCCCTTCGGATCCTGGCTTTACCGAAGGGGACCTCGAAATCATCAGGTATGGGAGCAGCTGCTTTGGGTGCATTGTAAAGTGCTTTCGGTTCCAGGAACAATGTCATTCCCCTGGACCTCATGCTGGTCCTCAGCAGTCCTGCGGCATCATCTGCATAACTGGGATAGACCACCCTGATCCCAGGAAAGGAGGTGAGGGATCCTTCAATGGTCTGGGAGTGGTACAGTCCACCTCCGATATAGCCACCTGAGGCAAGGCGGACCGTAATATTGGGTGAATACTGTCCCTTGGTTCTCCAGTATTCATGCGTTGTTTCCACAAACTGCTCCATGGCAGGCCAGAAGTAGTCGGCAAATTCTGCCCCTTCCACCACGATGCGAAGCTTGTCATTGAAGCGGCTCATCCCATTGGCCGTTCCCATGATAAAATCTTCTGCGATGGGAGCGTTGAACACCCTCTCCTTCCCGAATTCCTGCTGCATCCCCTTTGTCACATTGAAGATGCCCCCCTTCTCCTTATAAGCCACATCCTGGCCCCAGATGAAGGTATCCGGGTTGTGCCTGAATTCGGCCTTCAGGGTTTCATTCAGTCCTTCAATGAGTTTTTTGGGCGCACCATCATGCTGGTGCAGGCCATCCGGGTATTTCTCACTCACATAGGGTTCCGGGATGACAAACTCATGTACAGATTCAGGGGCAGGGTCCGGTGCATTCAACCCTACCTTATGGGCAGCTTTCACCACCTCCTTTGCCTCTTGCTCCAGGGCAACGATCTCCTCTTCCGTGAACCGCTCATACCTGATCAGCAGGCGCCTGAATTTAGCCAGCGGATCATAGGTGTGCACGTAATTGAGCTCATAGTCGTCCCGGTACAGGTCATGCCGGTCAGAGTTGGAGTGGGAATGGATCCTGACACAGTTGGCCTGGACAATGACCGGGTGTTCGTGCTCCGCAACGTATGCCTTCGCTTCGGCCATGGTGTTCATGCTGTCAAAAACATCCTTGCCGTTGCAATGGAAGATTTTCAGGTTTTTAAAACCGGAAAAATTGTTGGCCACTTTCCTGTTGGCCGTCTGGTCCGTTTTCGGGACCGATATTCCGTAACCATTGTCCTGGAAAACAAAAATCACAGGGAGCTTTTCATTGCTTGCCCCGTTGATGGCTTCGTACACGTAACCTTCCGATACAGAAGATTCACCCTGGGAGCTGATGGCCACTCCGGGGACCTTATACTTCTTCATAGCCCTGGCCAGTCCAACGGCATGCAGGGTATGGTTCCCAGTACAGGAGGATACATTGTGTATATTCCAGGAGGGTTTGGCAAAGTGGTTGGACATGTGTCGACCCCCGCCTGCCACATCTGTATCCTTCGATATTCCATTCAGGATAAGCTCTTCGGCTGTAAGACCGGCGGAATGGGTGGTCAGCATATCGCGGTAATAAGGGAACAGGTGGTCGTTCTCCCTGTCAAATACCTGGCCAATAGCCAGCTGGATGCCGTCATGGCCCGCATAGGGAGCGTGGTAGGACCAGCCTATAGCCTGCTTCAGGTAATTGGGGGCCCGGTCGTCGATGGCCCTTCCCACCAACATCAGTTTAAACCATCTGGCCAGTGTCTCCTTATCTGTTTTTTTAATGCCGTACTTTTTCTCTTTTGACATGCTCTTACACTAATTAGGATTACCGATCGGGTTCAAAGGATTCAATATAGTCCCCGAGACTCTTCAGAAATGCACCACCCAGCGCCCCGTCTATGATCCTGTGGTCATAGGTCAGTGACAGCCACATCTTGTGCCTGATGGCAATCACATCACCATACGCTGTCTCCAGGACTGCCGGTTTCTTCTTAATGGCTCCTACTGCGAGGATGGCCACTTCAGGCTGGTTGATGATGGGTGTGCCGATGTCGTTCTGGAAGGTTCCGAAATTGGTTACTGTAAAAGTACCGCCGCTGATGTCATCCGGAGAAAGTTTGTTGCCGCGTGCAGCCTGGGCCAGTTCGTTCATCCGCTTTGTGATCCCGGTGAGGTTCAGGGAGTCAGCATCCTTGATATTAGGAACAATCAGGTTGTTATCGGGAAGTGCAACAGCAATCCCCAGGTTGATTCTTTTCTTAATAATGATGTTGTCGCCATCCACCGAGGCATTGATCAGGGGAAAATCCTTCAGGGCTTTCACCGTAGCTTCGAGGAAAACCGGGAGATAGGTCAGCTTGACACCCTCCCTCTTCAGGAACTCATCCTTCACCTTGTTCCTCCATTCCACCACCGCGGTCACATCTACCTCGATCATGTTGGTCACGTGGGCCGAAACCTGCTTGGAGCGAATCATATGACCTGCGATCAGTTTCCTGAGTCTGCTCATCTCCTGAATATCATCACCACTCTCTGTTGAAACCGAAGCGGGTTTGGCCTGAGGAGCTGCAGGCCGGGAAGGAGATGCCGGCTCCTGAACCTCAACCTGAGGAGCTGCAGGTGTACCAGGTTGTTTCACTGTCCTGTTCTCAAGAAAATGCAGCACATCATTCTTCTGAACCCTGCCATTGAGCCCGCTCCCTGGGATGGCATCCAACTCTTCCTGAGAGATGTTCTCTTCACGGGCAATCTTCCTGACCAGCGGAGAATAGAACCGCCCCTCCCGGGAGGAAATATCGGCAGTGGGTCCTTCAGCCTCAGTGGATTGAAGGGATTCCCCGGTCTCTTCCCCGGATCCACCTTCTGTCCCGATTCCCGGGTCGGATTCAGCAGTGATGGAAGCAGATTCTTCCCCATCCATGTCGATGATTGCGATCACCGTACCTACAGCGACCACTTCGTCCTGCTTAAACAATATCTTTATAATGACACCCTCAACTGGGGATGGTATCTCCGAGTCAACCTTATCCGTGGCGATCTCCAGGAGTACATCATCTTCCTCCACCTTATCGCCCTCCTTTACAAACCAGTTTGTAATGGTCGCTTCTTCAATACTCTCGCCCATTTTTGGCATGATGATCTCGAAATTCGCCATAAAAACAGAATTTGGGTATGGTGTGAATTAGCAATTCGAAGGTATAACAATGATCCCCGGAAATTGTTTTTCTATTCTTCCTCCTCAAAATGTACATCCAGGATAATGGGCTCTCCGATGGGATGCCTGTCGGTGACCTGGATTCTCTTGAACGTAGGATAACTGATGTTTGTGTCAGGATAACCTAAATGCACAAGCATGGAAGCCAGTGAAAAGACCTTGGGCCCCTGCGGGATCAGGGTGATCACATGTTCATTACGCAGTGGAAGGATCGTATCGATGAGACTCTGGTAGATCACCTGGCCGTTGAGAATGGGATAGGCGATCAGGTTCCTGATGGGTGTGAGATTGATCAGCGCATGGTTATTGACGAAAAGCTTTTCAACAAACCGCTTGTCCACAGGAGGATCGGCATAATAGAGGTATAACAGGTCCGGTTTGATCATTTTGTAAATGGACTCTGAAACACTTGCTTCATGGCCCAGACCAAGGATCAGGGCCTGCTTTTTATTTTTCCCCCTCTGGCCGTTCCTGATGACCTGATGGACCTTCTTTACCTTCAGGGAGGGGCCTTCATTCACAAATCCACCCATGGTATAAGCAAACCTCAGTGTGGCCGTTTTAAAACCATTCTGGTTTTCTCCAAACCACTTCAGTATCTCATAGTACCAGTGCTGGGGCATGTTTGTGTAATCGAAAAAAAGATGAATCTTCTCCTGTACATAGCCCTTCAATAAGCCTCCCATATCGGGAACATCGCTCTCTACAGGAAGGATCTCAAAACCCTTCTCCATGAAATATTCAAGGTTCTCTTTGTAGGCATGCTCCTTCACCTGTCCCTTTCCTGCAAGGGCCACTTTTCTGCACCTTACGGTCTCCAGCATCCGGGCAATGTTGGTGCACCTGGATTCATGACTGAGGGAGGTGATAAAAAGATCGGTTGTACAGTGGTTCAGGTAATCCGGATCGATATGGTTAATGGAAGACAGCTCCATGGTTGTCATGCAGGGACCTATAAATATAGTTGGAATATCCCAACTGCCCTTATATTCTTCGTTAAAGTTTTGGATTTGTTGCCGGTATTTCGGCAATGGGATTGGGACTGTCTGTCTCCATGGTGAATAGATCAACGGCTGGCCATGCGTTTACACGGTTTACTGTGCCAAACATCATGCCTGATACATACCTGTGGATCCTGGAGTGTTTATAAGTGCTGGTGTTCGTCATCACCACCCAGTTCAACCCATCCTGCTGTCTGACCATCAGGGCTGATGATCCTGTAAGGTAGCCTGTCCTCCACCACGTTCCGTACCTGTCACTTCCGCGCCAACCAAACAATCCCCTGCCAGCGAGATTGGGATCTGACATGCGTTGAATGGTCTCGGGCAAAAGAATATCAGGCTGCTCAGGGAATCCGTCAATAGCTGTGAGGAACTTGATCAGCTCAGGGGCAGAAGCAACCCATCCACCTGCTGGCCCCAGCAATTCAATGTTGTTTCCTCCATAGTATATGGGTACTACCTCTCCGGAACCATCTATGGAGTGGCTGGTCATGGTTCCCGCACTGCTGTGATAACGAACTTCATTGGGGTACTTGTCATGATAATAACTCTTGCCAATATGCATGTCGTGGATGTTCAGTGGTTTCAACAGGTTCATAACCACGTAATCCTGATAAGGCATTCCGCTCTTCCGGGCGATTACCTCACCCAGGATGGCATATCCCAGGTTGGAATAACTGTATCTTGTACCGGGTTTGTAATTGAGCCTCCTGGAGAGGGCAAACTGGAGCACATGGCTGAAACTGGCCGGGGCTTCCACATCCATCTTCCGGGCAATGTAAAGCGAACTGAACATGGGATCCCCCGAATACCTTGACCATCCTGCAGTATGGTTCAGCAGGTGCCTGACAGTGATATCTTCGATTCTCCGGTCCCTGTATCCCAGGTAGATGGAGTCATACAGGATCCCGGACGGACCAAAGACCTTGTCGTCAAGGTCCAGTTTCCCCTCCTCAAAAAGTTTCATGACAGCCACCGCTGTGATCAGTTTTGACACTGATGCAATTCTGAACAGGTGTCCCGGCTTTACCTCCTCTCCTGTTTCCTTGTTGGCAATTCCAAATCCTTTGGCGTAGACCAGTCGTTCACCTTTGGTAATGGCCAGACTGGCACCATGGATCTTCCATCGCTTAATGAACGCATTCACATTCCTGTCGATCAGATCTGTCTCCTCAAAATCGGAGTTCTGGTTATCGAGCAACAATGAGAACGGGACCTCCTTGTCATTAAGTAAAGAGGGATATCCCTTATCGGAGAAGGTAAGGGCAATTTCACCGAAAAAGAACAGGAAAAGCAGGATAATAAATACAGGTATTTTCTTCACAACGCAATCTGTACAATATGATGATAGCTTGTTTGTATATTCAAATTTATGTTATAACAACATCGGGGCGGAAAAGTTCAATAAGAGAATATCAACGATTGGTTGTTAATAGCAATAAACGCCTGTTACATTGTGGATTAATAGCCATATTTCCGAGAATGCGAAGGGATGTTTGGCATGGCTCAATAATAACTCTTCGCACAGGTAACCATACTTTCACAGGAGCTTTTGTATTCATTGATGATAAAACTGCAGGCATTGATCAAAAGCATGCGGCAGTAGGTGCCCGTTCGTGGATTTGTTGTTTCCTGTTTGCTTTGGGAATATGATCCAGGCATAAGAAAACTTGCAGAGGTTTTCTTTACGGTGGGGTATAAAACACGAATGGGAGCCAAATTTGCATCTGGTTCCCATTCCGCTGGTTAGCTACCGTAGTCGCTAATTCGCGCCAAGCTACGGTTATTGTGACCGGAAAACAAGACCGAAATCCTGGATTCCCTTCGCTGCCCGACGAACCGGACAACTTGCATTTCCGCTTGTCCGAAGACATGCTTCTGTGCTCAACTGTTAACAACTTCCGCCGCGTTTTCAGGTACCCTGCGGTTTCCGTTCTGAATCTCCCGGTGTGCCTTTTAACGGCTCACCTGGTATTCCAGTCATCAGCCCGGTCCGAAGACCGGCGGGACAGCGTCAATACCTGATTAGCTGTCCTCGTGACTCGTGTTCACGCTATCCGGGTTGCCCCGGTTGCTAATGATTGCATCATTTAAAGAACTGAGTGGCCTTTTATCGCTCACTTGGTAGAATCAAAAGTATATGCTTTGCCCGCTCACTCCAAATAAAAATCGCCGAAGAATTAAACATTGAATGAACATGATTTATTAACAATTAGTTAATAACCCCCTCACTGAATTTCTATTGATTTCACAGTAAATGAGGTTGTGATATTTCAGAAAAGAGTGCCCGGAACAGGATAATCATAGGATTTGATGATGGATGGATCATCTGGATCAGCATTCTTATCCGAAATAGATGGTGAAATGGTGTGTGCATGCATCTCCTTTTCATCAAAGGGAAGGAGCAGCTGTTTCATTTTTCGCAGTGATATCTCCCCGCTGATCCACTCCTTCTCCTTTTCCTTGGGAAGGATAACCGGCATCCTTTTTTTGTATTGTGGATCTTCTCCATCAGGGGATTGGCTTCTGTGGTGATGATGGAACAGGTTTGATGTACCTCGCCAGCTGTCCGGGTCCCTCCATGTGTCTGACAAACCGGCAAAGGCGAAAGGTGCATCATCCTTAAGCCGGATGTACCAGGGGATCTTTGCCCCCCGGACATGCTGCCATTCGAAAAAGCCATGGGCAAGGACCAGGCAGCGTCCCTTGAGTAGCGGTTCCCGGAAGGAGGCTTTCTCGTGGAGGGATTCAGCCCTGGCATTGTAGGTGCCCTGTCTGATCTTTCCGCTTTGACCCGGTCACCGGCCCAGGATGGGATCAGATCCCCACTGCATGAGGCTTGCCCGGCCAGGTTCGTGTCCTGATGACCACCGGGATCAATGGATTGCTGAATGCCCTGTAAAATAGTTGAAATCAAAATCATACAGGGCGGAGGTATCCACCGAAAACCTGTTTTCGATGGATTTCCTTGTCAGATGGACCTCAATGGTGAAGCACATATTAGTTGTAAAGTTTGTAAAGTTTGTAAAGTTTGTAAAGTTTGTAAAGTTTGTAAAGTTTGTAAAGTTTGTAAAGTTTGTAAAGTTTGTAAATTTGGAAACCGCACCAGAGGATCTGAGGCGAAGCCGAAGAACGAACTGAGGCGTAAGCCGAAGAAAGTTTATAAAGTTTATAAAACTGTTGGAAGTGTGTTGGGTTAATAAGTTAAAAGTTAAACAATTATGAAATATGATTTGTTAAGAGAGCAGACTAAATGCCATGGACTCAAAACTCTGAAATACGTCCCTTCTTCCCGCTGAGTGTGTTTCTGCTTCCCGGAGAGGATATTCCCCTGCGGATATTCGAACCCAGGTATAAACAGCTGATCGAGGATATCACGCTCCACAGGCATCACCTTTGCCATTCCTTATGTGATCGACCGGGAGATCCAGGAATTCGGGTGTGAAGTCATGCTGAAAGAGGTGGTCGCAGAGAATCCCGGCGGAAGGATGGTGATCACCGTTCAATCGGTGGCCGTGGTCCAGATCGGCAGTTTCAGCAAGCAACTGGAGGGAAAGCTTTACGCAGGAGGTGCTGTCATGCGCATGCCCTGTTCTGATCCCTTGGAAAACCAGGAACTGAAAGAGCTGATCCAGAGCTATACAGAAACATTTGACAACGATTTCCTGAGTTGCTGTAAACAGGCAGAGATTACACGGCAGGATGTGATGAGGGCGTTGAACCTCCCTTCGGATGATAAATACAGGTTCGTCTGCATGCCGGACGGAAAGCATAAAGGAAGATTACCTTGAAGGACAGCTGAAGTACCTGAAGATGATCCGCAAACAGGAGACACAGCTGGGCAATGACTTCGGGCTGAATTAACCTTCCTTCCCCCCTCCTCCCATATCCAATTTCATCCGGTCCAGGTCCTGCTTCAGGCTGGCCACCGTGCGGACCAGCTGGTTCTCCGGGATGACAGGATCCGGGATCTCATGGCTGATGAAATGTACAAACCTCCATATTTCACGGATCTCCTTTACATGATCTCATAAGGTTCATAGAGAGGATTCAATGAGTACAGCAAGAGTTTCCCCTCCTCCCCGATCCTGTTCTCAAGGATCTTAAAGACAATCCCGTCATCCACAGTGAGGACCACACAGGCCTCTCCGGTCCTGATGGTGCTCCAGTCCTGAACAAACTCACCGGTCACCCATGCCTTCTCGGGAATGGGAAGCATGGAATCGCCCTGCAGCTGGAAAGTCCTGTATTTCTTTTCCTTCGAGAGGAATGGGAGCTGAAATACCTGGAGTTCACTGATGTACTCAGGATCGGAAAATCCGTTGGTATAACCGGCCTGTGCCTTTACCGGCACCAGTTCAATGTTCTCCTGGTTCTCATTGTTTACCGTTGAAGCCAGCACCCTCAGGTTTCCTCCGCTGCACAAATACATCCTCACCATGTTCCAGCTGCCTGAGCTGTGTCTCACTCAACCCGGAAAGATCCACCTTCAGCAAGGTATCCACTGCCATGTGATAATAATCCGAAAACAGCAGAAGCACTTCAATGCCCGGCTGTGCCACCCTGTTCTCATACCCGCTCAGGGTGGAACGCTTCATCTGCAGCTGCTCTGCCACCTCATCCTGGGTGCGGTTCCTGCGCTTTCGCAGGAGCTTGATGTTCGAATCAAAATACATGTTAAAATCCCTATTATTATTGACTGAAATCAAATAGATGATTATATTGTAATCATAAGAATGATTATATTCTAATCAAAGATAAAAAAAAATATTGGATAATAGATAATAGACAGTGGGTTTTTTCCAGTATCCATTATCCAATAACCAATAACGCAAGCGCAGTGAGCATCACACGAAGTGTTGTACATATGGATCTGGACACCTTTTTTGTGTCGGTGGAGCGGCTGATGAACAGCAAGCTGGCGGGGAAACCCGTGATCATCGGGGGCATGTCGGACCGGGGGGTGGTCTCCAGCTGCAGTTATGAGGCCAGGCAGTTCGGGGTGCACTCGGCCATGCCCATGAAGATGGCACGGTCGCTCTGCAGTGAAGCCATTGTGATCAGGGGGGACATGGATGCTTACAGCAAGCACTCCAGGATGGTTACCGACATCATTGCCGAAAGGCGCCCGTGTATGAAAAGGCCTCCATCGATGAGCACTACCTCGACATCACGGGAATGGACCGCTTCTTCGGGTGCATGCAGTGGACCCATGAGCTGAGGCAACGCATTATGAAGGAGACCGGCCTGCCCATCTCCTGCGGGCTTTCGGTCAACAAGACCGTTTCCAAGATTGCCACCGGGGAGGCCAAGCCCAACGGGGAGATCGAGATCCCGGACGGGCAGGTAAAGCCCTTCCTCTCCCCCCTTTCCATCCGGAAGATCCCCATGATCGGGAACAGCGCACCTTTCACCTGCTGCGTTCCATGGGCATTGCTACCATCGGCACCCTGGGCCAGATCCCCATGGAGATGATGGAGAGCCTGCTGGGAAAGAATGGCATCGTGATCTGGAAGAAGGCCAACGGCATCGACCCCACCCCGGTGGAACAGTATTCGGAACGGAAATCCATCGGCAGCGAGCGAACCTTCCAGCGGGATACCATGGATGTGGCCGGACTGCACGACCTGCTCACCTCCATGGTGGAGAAGCTGACTTTCCAGCTGCGGAAAGAGGAAAAACTCATCTCCATTGTGACGGTGAAGATCCGCTACTCCAATTTCGACACCCACACCCTGCAGAAACGGATCCCCTACACCTCCTTTGACCATGTGCTGATGCCCGTGGCCAGGGAGCTGTTCGACCGCCTTTACCAGCGGCGCATGCTGATCAGGCTGGTGGGGGTCAGGTTCTCCGGGCTGATCCGCGGGGTACAGCAGCTGAACCTGTTCGAGGATACCTCAGAGATGGTCCACCTCTACCTGGCCCTGGACAAACTGCGCAGCCGCTATGGTACCGACGCGATCAGAAAGGCCAGCGGCATCCAGCTCCGCGACCTGGAAGAGCGCACGGAACAATCACAGCAGCAAAAGGCAGTCCCCTCCCCGGAAGAGCGGCAGCAGATCGATAATCTCAAAAACCGCCGTTATCGCTACTGGTATGCTAGCGATACCAGTAGCTAGTTTGTAAAGTTTGTAAAGTTAAAAGTTTATAAAGTGTACATTAATTGTCATTCATACTATAGTTTGAGGTACGGGACCATGGCTCCGGAGACCCTGGTGGAGGAGGCGGCCAAACTGGGGATCGAAGCGCTGGCGCTGACCGATATCAACAACTCCACGGGGATGGTGGACTTCGTGAAGGCCTGCCATGAACACGGGATCCACCCCATTGCCGGGATGGAATACCGCAACGGCGACCGCCACCTCTACACGGGGATTGCACGCAACCCCAACGGCTTCAGGGAGCTGAACGATTTTCTCTCCTACCACAATGAAACCGGGCTTCCCCTTCCCCACCGGCCCCTCCCCTGGATAGATGTGTGGTTCATCTACGATTTCAATGACAATCCCTGGAATGCTCATCCCGGAAAAGGGAAAAGCAGGAAACGCCCGCCGAGAATGCGGGACCAGGAGCTCATCGGAGTACGCCCGGGTGAGGTGAACCAGATCCTGACCTCACGGTGGCATAAGGACCACTCCAGGCTGGTGGTACGGCATCCGGTCTCCTTCCTCCGCGAAGGGGACCATGCCCTCCACCGGCACCTGAGGGCCATTGATCACAACATCCTGCTGAGCCAGCTGAAACCTGAACATGTGGCTGCCAGAAGCGAGGTACTGCTCCCTCCCGACCTGCTTCGCTGTGCCTATGACGAATATCCTGCCATCAGGCAGAACAGTGAACGGCTCCTGAAGGATTGCTGGATGGATTTCGATTTCACCACGGTGAAGAACAAAAAGACATTCACCGGGACCCGGCATGATGACAAGGTCCTGCTGGAGAAGCTGGCCATGGAGGGCATGGAATACCGTTACGGGCCGAGACAACAGGGAGGCCCTCAGGCGGATCAAACATGAACTGGAGATCATCCACCGCCTGGGTTTCTCCTCCTACTTCCTGATCACCTGGGATGTGATCCGCTACTCCATGGCCCGGGGCTTCTACCATGTGGGCCGGGGAAGCGGGGCCAACTCCATTGTGGCCTACTGCCTGCGGATCACCGATGTGGACCCCATCGACCTGGACCTCTATTTCGAACGTTTCATCAATCCCAAGCGGACCAGTCCCCCCGATTTCGACATCGATTTCTCCTGGAAGGAACGGGACGAGGTGCTGGACTACATCTTCAAGCGCTATGGGCGGAAGCACACCGCCCTTATCGGCACCATCTCCACCTTCCGCGACCGCTCCATCTTCCGGGAACTGGGCAAGGTCTACGGCCTGCCCAAGGAGGAGATCGACCTGCTGGTAAAGGAGCCGGAAAACAGCATGAACGACAACAGAATCACACGGCGCATCTACGAGGCGGGCAGCATGCTCATGGACTTCCCCAACCTGCGGAGCATCCATGCCGGGGGCGTGCTGATCTCCGAAGAGCCCCTCTACCTGCTATACAGCCCTGGACATGCCTCCCAAGGGCTTTCCCACCACCCAGTGGGATATGTACGTGGCCGAAGGACTGGGGTTTGAAAAACTGGACATCCTGAGTCAGCGGGGCATCGGTCACATCAGGGAGTGCGCAGAGATTGTCCGGGCCAACCGGGGCATCGAGGTGGATGTGCACCGGGTGGACCAGTTCAAGAAGGACCCGCAGGTTATTGAGCAGCTGAAGACCGGGGAGACCAACGGTTGTTTTTATATAGAGAGTCCGGCCATGCGCGGGCTGCTCACCAAACTGAAATGCAACAGCTACCGTTCCCTGGTTGCCGCCTCTTCCATCATCAGGCCCGGGGTGGCGCAATCGGGCATGATGCGGGAGTATATCCACCGCTTCCACCACCCGGACGATTTTGAATACCTCCACCCCATCATGGAGGAGCAGCTGAAGGAGACCTTCGGGGTGATGGTCTACCAGGAGGACGTGATCAAGGTCTGCCACCACTTTGCCGGGCTGGACCTGGCCGACGCGGATGTGCTAAGGCGGGCCATGAGTGGGAAATACCGTTCCAGCAAGGAGTTCGACCGGATTGCACAGCGCTTCTTCGACAACTGCCGCGACCGGGGATATCCCGACTCCCTGACCAACGAGGTGTGGCGGCAGATCAGCTCCTTTGCAGGCTACTCCTTTTCCAAGGCCCACTCCGCCTCCTTTGCCGTGGAGAGTTTCCAGTCCCTCTACCTGAAAGTGCACTACCCCCTGGAGTTCATGACAGCCGTGATCAACAACTTCGGGGGCTTCTACCGCACCTGGGTCTACTTCAACGAGGCCAGGCGCTGGGGTGGCGCCATCCACCTGCCCTGTGTGAACCGGAGTGGCTACAAGACCTCCATCACCGGCAAGGAGATCTACATCGGCTTCATCCACCTGCAGAACCTGGAGCAACAGGTGGCCGGGATGATCATTGATGAACGTGAGGCCAACGGGGATTACAGGTGCCTGGAGGACTTCCTTGAGCGGGTACCGGCGGGACTGGAGCAGGTGATCATCCTGATCCGGATCAACGCCCTGCGTTTTACCGGGAAGAGCAAGAAGGAGCTGCTGTGGGATGCCCACATGGTACTGGGCAACCATAAGAAGAAAGACCCCATGCGGGAACTCTTCCCTATACAGAAACGGGAGTTCAGGCTGCCCGAGCTGGAGCAGACCGCCCTGGAGAACAGT
This sequence comes from uncultured Bacteroidota bacterium, assembly GCA_963793455.1. Taxonomy (GTDB): domain Bacteria; phylum Bacteroidota; class Bacteroidia; order Bacteroidales. The sequence goes on along the minus strand of CAWCAK010000001.1, from coordinate 650,057 downwards.
TACGATGAACTGGAACTGCTGGGCTTCGCGGTGACCATCCCCGCCTTCGAACTACTGAAGACCCCCTTCCGGGGCCAGATCATGGCCCGGCAAATGCTGCAACATGTGGGAAAGAAGGTGCGCATGCTGGGCAACATGGTCACCATCAAGTATGTGCGCACCAAGCACAAACAGTGGATGCATTTCGGCTGTTTCGTAGACACCGAGGGCGAGTTTTTCGATGTGGTCAACTTCCCCAACTCACTCAAGAAATACCCCTACAAGGGCCAGGGCATCTATCTGATCTACGGCACCATCACTGAAGAATTCGGGTTTCCCGGCATGACCGTGGAGAAGATGGCCAAACTGCCGTATCGTGCAGATCCGCGATACTAAGAGTTATAAAGTTTAGTTTAAAGTTATAAAGTTATAAAGTTGAAAGTTGTAAAGTTACCCGTTGCACTTTCTCATATATTGATGCTGCTACGAAACGATTCAGTAATTTTGTTTCCTTCAGCGGAGGTTTCCTGGCAATAAGCTAATCCTGGCAGGAGCGTAGATGCAATCGCCAGCAGAATCAGATAGTCGTTCGCTATATAAAGCTTAGGTCGGGATGGATTCCGGTAATCTGGAGGTTATTCAATTTTCATGTCCCTGGAAATCTTCTCGCGAATTGATTCCGCAACAAAACTGTTCAGTGAAGTGCTTTTTTCCATGGCTATTAATGCAGCACTACGATGCAACTCTGATGGTATTCTCACATTGAAATTTCCTTTGAATGGTTTCTCAGCTTCGATTCCTTGTTCTTCGCAAGTGAATAGATAGTCATCAACAGCCTCGATGAAATCTGACTCAAGATCTTTCCCTGTCTTTCCTTCATAACTGATCAAACCTCTTATCCCAAGCACTTGGCCGCAGAGAAGATAGTCCTCTTTTGAGTATTCAATGCTACCGGTATATCCTTTGTATCTCAGTTGTTTCATAGTCCTAGTACGTCCTTGACCTGTTTTAATTGATATGGTTTAAATACTCCAGAAGGATGAGGTTTGTGCAATGCTATAGGCATTCCTTCAGCATTGATGAACTTTATTCTTGACCCTGATGATTTCCCCTGTTTTATCTCGTAATACCCAAATTGCCTCAATAAGGTAACCAACTCATAATAATGAAAATCTGATGGTTTGCTCAGAAATCTAGCAACCAGTTTTTCTTTTCTATACATATAAAAGTAACTATATACAGTGACATATGCAAAAAGCAGGTGAATGAAATCTGCTTACAGTGTTTTAATCAATCCTGACAGGATCTTACTCACCTCGGTGGCGTCTTTGATATGGTTTTGAGAATCATCTGGGAGTGTCTTACCCAGTTCAACAGCCAGGTATAGAAGTGAACGAAGCTCAGCACAGGAGCCCTTGGCTATGTAAAGGAAGTACCTGAATTCTTTGTTGGTTTGTCTTTCAAAACCTTCTGCGATGTTACTGGAAATGGAGATAGCCGCCCTCAGCACCTGGTCCCTGAATCCGAAATCCCGGCTTTCTTCGAATGTAAGGTAGACTGCCAGGGCCAGATCCCTGGCCTTCTGCCAGGCAATGATCTCTTCAAAGCAATTAAATGTCATAATGGAGTTTTACTGCTTGATGTGATAGCCACCTTAAAAATCGCAGCCAACCAGCAAAAATCTCCCTTTACAAACTTTCTTCGGCTTACGCCTCAGTTCGTTCTTCGGCTTCGCCTCAGATCCTCTGGTGCGGTTTTCAAACTTTAAAAACTTTAAAAACTTTAAAAACTTTAAAAACTTTACAAACTTTATAACTAACTGATTCTGCGGATCGCGTTCACCCCCTTTACCTTCTTCAGCTTGCGGATGAGGGCTTCCAGGTGCTGGGTGTCCTTGACGAAGAGGGTGATGGTGCCTTCGAACATGCCATCGTTGGAGTCGATGGAGATGGAGCGCATGTTCACCTGCAGGTCCTTGGAGATCACGTCGGAGATGTTGCTGACGATGCCCAGGTCGTCCATACCGGTGATCTGGAGGGTGACCGGGAAGCTTCCTTTTTCGGTTTTGCTCCAGCGTGCCCTCACCACACGGTAGGCATAGCGTGAAAGCAGCTGCTGGGCGTTGGGACAGTTCATCCGGTGGATGGTGATCCCCGAGTTGATGGTGACAAACCCGAAGATGGAATCGCCATGGATGGGATTGCAGCACCTGGCCAGCTTGTATTCCACATTGGCCAGCTTTTCGTCGATGACCAGGAAATCTCCGGTGTCGGGAACGGTGGAGGTGGCATTGCTGACCAGCCTTTCCACCGCCTCCTCCTCGATCTTGCCGGGCCTGGATTCTGCCGGTTTTGTTTCGGCGGTCAGCAACTCCTTGATCTCCTTGAGATCCACCTTTTCAGTAGCTACATCGAAATAGAGGTCGGTGGAATCCCGGTACTTGAAGTGCTGGATGACCCTTCTTACACTGCTGTCGTTAAACTCCACCTTCCAGTTCCTGAACCTTCGTTTCAGGATCTCCTTGCCATGCTCCGACTCCTTCAGCTTGCTCTCCTTCAGTGCCTGCTTGATCTTGCCTTTGGCTTTGGAGGTTACCACAAAATTGAGCCAGTCCTGTTTGGGTTTCTGGGTTTTGGAACGCAGAATCTCCACCTTGTCCCCGTTCCTCAGGCTGTAGCGGATGGGTACGTTCTTCCCGTTCACTTTTGCACCCACGCAGGAAGATCCCACGTCGGTATGGATATCGAAAGCAAAATCCAGGACCGTTGCATTTTCAGAAAACTTCTTCAGGTCCCCGTTGGGTGTAAAAACAAAAATCTCCTTGCTGAACTGGCTCAGCTTCATGTCTTCGATCAGGTTGCCCGCATCCATGTCGGAGCTTTCCAGCGCCTCCCTCACCTTCTCGATCCACTGGTCGATCCCTGCCTGCCCCTTGATCCCCTTGTATTTCCAGTGTGCGGCCAGCCCTTTCTCGGCAATTTCATTCATCCTGCGGGTCCTGATCTGAACCTCCACCCAATCACCACCAGGAACCACCACGGTGGTGTGGAGCGATTCGTAACCATTGGATTTGGGGGCTGAGATCCAGTCCCGCAGCCGCTCGGGATTGGGCTGGTAATGGTCGGTGATAATGGAGTAGGCACGCCAGCAATCTGCCTTCTCCTTCTTCAGGGGGGTGTCGATGATGATGCGGATGGCAAATTTATCATACACCTCTTCAAATTCCACCTTCTGTTTTTTCATCTTCCTCCAGATGGAGGAGATGGCCTTGGGCCTCCCTTTGATCTCCACACTGAATTTTTCCTTCTCCAGGTCTTCAGTAATGGGCTGGATGAACTCCCTGATAAACCTGTTTCTTTTAGTCTTGGATGCTTTCAGCTTCTCATCAATGGACTGGTATGCCTCTTTTTCAAGAATGCTCATGGAGAGGTCTTCCATTTCAGACATCACATTGTAGAGGCCCAGGCGGTGTGCCAGGGCGGAATAGATGTACTTTGACTCACAGGAGAGGGCAATCTGCTCTTTTTCATCAAGACTGGCAAACCTTCTCATGAGGAACAGCCGTTCAGCAATTTTTACCAGGATCACCCTGAAATCGGTGGCCAGGGTCAGGATCAGGTTCCGCATGTTTTCAGCCTGACCGCTGGTTGTACTGGTATCCAGGTCGCCAATTTTGTTTAATTCCTCAATGAAGCCGGCTGTCCGTTCACCCAGTGCATGTTCAACCTCCTCCCTGGGTATGACAAACTGTTCCACGCAATGCATGGTCAGTACCGCAGAGACCCCGAGGGCATCCAATCCCAGTTCTTCAACGGTCATCCTGGCCAACTGTATGGCGTAGGGTACCAGATGCAATCCGGACCTGTATGTGTCCTGCGGTGTGTGCGCAATGATAAAGTCCAGCGATTTCCTGATCAGCTCCAGGGAGTCTTTGTCATACTCCCTCCTGCAGGTCCGCATGAGTCCCCTGTACTGACCCAGTACCTCCTTCTGCAATGCGTCGCTATACTTGTTCAGATCCTCCATGCTCAGGATTCATCGGGGAGTATTACTTTGATGAGCGTTCCGCTGCCCTCCTCGCTGGAGATTTCCAGCCTTCCCTTGTGAATGGCTGTGAACTCCCTTACAAGGGTCAGGCCGATCCCTGCCCCCTTTTCATTGGCCGTACCCCTCCTTGTATACCCACCGTTGTTCATGACCTTGTCGATCTGCTCCCTGTTCATCCCGATACCCTGGTCAGCAACCTGGATGACAATGCCCTGGTCGGTTTTGGCCGCTGATACGGAAACGGTCCCTGTCTTTTCTGAGAATTTGATGGCATTGGACAGCAGGTTCCTGACAATGGTCTCCAGCATGACCCGGTCTGCATGGATCATGCCGATCCCATCCGTATGCTGTTCCATGGTCACTCCCTTGCTGCGGGCAGTTTCATCAAAAAGGGACATGCACCCGTTTACCACCAGTTTCAGGTTGATCTCTTCGGGGTGGAAATAGCTGCTGCCCTCTTCAAGTCTTGACCAGTGAAGCAGGTTCTCAAGCAATTCCAGCGAATAGGAGGCGGAGTGTTTCAGGTTCCCCAGCAGTTTCTTCCGGTCGATCCCGGGATTTTCCATCTCTTCCACCCGGTGAAGGACCTCAATGGCAGTGAGCTGGTTGCCGATGGTACCCCTCAGGTCATGGGCGATAATGGACATCATGCGGTCCTTGGTCCGGTTCAGGGTGTCGAGTTTCAGGTTTTGCCTGGTGATGACCAGGTTCTTCTCTTCCAGCTTCAGGGAGGTAGCCCTGAGCCTGCGCAGGAAATAACCTACAAGCAGCAATCCTGCCAGCAGGAGCAAAGTGATCCCTGCAATGCTGTAAAGGAATGCATTCCGTTTTTTCATGAGTTCCCCGGCCAGGCCTGACTGGATACGCAGGTTTTCATTTTCCTTCTCGAGCACCTTTGACCTGTGCCTGAATTCCATCTCCATGACCGCCTTGGCAGTGGTTTCATCCAGCAGGCTGTCATTGAACCGGTTATAATCCATGGCGTACTGGTAGGCTGACCTGTAATCTCCCCTGGCTTCTGCGACCTCCCTTTTGATGCCGTAACCCGTGACCATATGCTCAAGGGCATTGATCCCCGTGGCCATCTCCAGCGCAAGGTCTGTCATCCGGTTGGCTTCACCGAATCTCTTCTTGTCGAAATTGACAAGGGCAAGTCCAAGGTAACTTCTCACAAGCCCTTCCCGGTCATCCAGCGCCTCTTTGACAGGGATGGCTTGCCGGAAAAGTTCTGTAGCCCGGTCGAATTGACCCATTTTGTAATGAATCTCTGCCATATGGATGAAACAATTTGAGATGATCCTTTCATCTCCCAGCTCCTCTTTGATCTCCAGTCCCATCTCCACGTAACGCAATCCTTCATCCAATTTCCCCATTTCTGAGTAGTTGGTGCCAAGGTTTATCAGGCAATTGGATATGAGGACAGGATCATTGAGACTCCGGCCTGTTTTATAGGCACTGCGATAGGAGTCCTCAGCCTCTGCATAGAAGCCGCATTTGTTCTGGACCACTCCTGAATTCAAAAGGCACAGCGCTATCTCCTTCCTGCTCTCTTCCCTCTCGGCAATTTCCAGAGCCAGCCCAAAGTACTCCAGTGCCCGCTCGTAACTTCCCAGGTATACAAATACATTGCCCATATTGATATACCCCTGGGCCATTTGCATGGGATCCTTCTCCCCATCCACGAACTTGATCGATTCATCATACACCGTGAGGGCCTCCACATACTGTCCACGGTTCTTATAGATGATCCCCATGTTGTTCAGACAGCGGCTTGCCCCGGCGACCATATCATTCCGCTTGTAAAAATCCAGTGCTGTTTCATAGCAGTTCATGGCCTGTGCATACTCCGACTCAAACAGGTAGACATTTCCTTTATCCTTCAGGGTTTCGTAATATCCCACATTATTATCTGCCTCAGAGTAAAAGGCCAGGGCACGGTCATACTCGATGATGGCCAACTCATAGAGTCCATTGTGGGCATGGATCTCCCCAAGTATTTCAAAATAGCGTCCCATGTAACTCTTATCAGGCAGGCCCATGGCCAGTTCCCGCCCCTTCTCCAGGTAGTCCAGGGCTGACAGCTGTGTCGTTTGAATGATAAACAGTGGCAATTTCCAGCAGGATCCTGCACCTGACCGAGTCATCAGCCTGCTGCTCAAGGAGTGACACCAGGCTGTCTGTCCCGGTACGATTCTGTCCCAGGCAATTCATGGTGACAAAAAACAGCAGGAATAGCAGTATTTTTGGAGATTTAGTCATGAGCAGGAGCAGATTATGCGGTTTAAAAATAAGAATTTTTAATATTTGTGCATATTACCAAAGAAACCTGCCATGGCCAGAAAGCTTTCCATCCCCCACACCTATGTCATTGTTTTCGGTTTTATCCTGGTTGCGGCACTGCTTACGTGGATCCTTCCGGGAGGTGAGTTTGACAGGGAAACCGTTGATGTGAACGGAACCCCGAGAGAGGTCATTGTGGAGGGCTCATTCCATGAGGCAGAAAAAGCGCCGCAGACCTGGCAGGTGTTCAGTGCCCTTTTCGACGGTTTTGCCGGGAAGGCCGGTATCATCGTATTTATCCTGATCATCGGAGGGGCATTCTGGATCATGAATGACAGCAAGGCCATCGATGTGGGGATCCAGTCCTTCCTCACCAGGGTCAGGAAGCTCGAGAAGATCCGGCTTTTCAGGTGGATCGGGGTGGATAACATGATCATTACCCTGATTATGCTGGTCTTCAGTATTTTTGGAGCCACATTCGGAATGAGTGAGGAGACCATCGCCTTTATCATCATATTTGTTCCCCTGTCCATCTCCATGGGCTATGATTCCATTGTGGGTATCAGCATGTGTTTTGTGGGAGCCGGCCTCGGATTTGCCGGGGCACTGCTCAATCCTTTCACCATTGGGATTGCACAGGGCCTTTCGAACCTTCCGCTCTTCTCCGGGATCGAATACAGGCTATTCGTATGGCTGGTGATCAATGTTGCCGGCATCGGGTGGGTGCTCAGGTATGCCGCCCGGATCAGGAAAAATCCGGAATCCTCTCCTGTCCACGAAACAGACAGCTACTGGCGGAAAAGAGAAACGGCTGACCTGGAATCCCTGGAGTACCATACCCCCCTTTCTGCCTGGATCGTATTCGGGATCCTCCTGGCAGGGATGCTGGCCTTTGCCATTGCAGAGTCCACATCCACCCTGCAGATCGGGAACAGCCACTATACCTTTTACTTCATCCCGGTGGCCACCGGGTTATGGGCCATTTCCGGTGTTCTTACACTGCGGAAATCTGTTCATTTTTTCATACTCAACCTGCTCGTATTCACAATTATATACCTGATTATCGGGGTGATGGGTTATGGATGGTTTGTGAAGGAGATTGCCACCCTCTTCTTTGTAATGGGGATCTTTTCCGGGGCGGCCATGAACCTGGGTGCCAACAGGATCACAAAGCTGTTCATCGAGGGAATGCGTGACATCCTCTCTGCAGCCGTGGTAGTGGGTCTGGCCGGAGGGATCCTGGTGATCCTGGAAGATGGAAAAGTGATCGACTCGCTGCTTTACCAGGTAGCCCAGTCCATGCAGGAATTCGGCAAGCTGGCCTCGGTGAGTATGATGTACCTGATCCAGACACTGATCAACATTGTCATTCCCAGCGGATCTGCGAAAGCTGCACTGACCATGCCTATCATGTCACAGTTCTCCGACCTGATCGGAGTATCGAGGCAGGCCACGGTGATGGCCTTTCAGCTGGGGGATGGATTCACCAACATGATCACCCCCACCTCCCCTGTCCTGATCGGGGTGCTTGGCGTGGCCAGGATCCCCTATGAGAAATGGCTGAAATGGGTGGTTCCCTTCATGGTGCTGCTGGTCATCCTGGGCTGGTTGCTGCTGATCCCCACCGTCACCATGGAGCTGAACGGGTTCTGACAAAGTTCCTGCTCTTTGTGGATCTAATTGAATGAAACCCCGATTCCCACTGAATGGGTGGCGTAAAGCGTGTGGGTGAAATCGTAGTGGATGGTAAGTACGCTCAGTTTGATCCTCAGGCCCACATTGATCCTCAGGTTGTTGATATTGCTGTAATTCAGGTCCACGGGATCATCAAAAACCTCATAGGTGATTTCGCCGAAATTGGCATCTTCCGGATCATCAATCACTGTCGGTATGGGAAAGGGCCCGGTAAGGGCCATATTCACTTTGGAGCTGGCATACCCGATCCCTTCATAAAAGGTGAATACCGATAACTTTTGTGAGGCAATAAGATTCGCAGTCCACCCTTCCACTACCAGACCGAGTTGTTGCCCATCTATGTCGAATTCTTCACCTGGTACTTGCACTTCGGAAGGTACATCCACCGTGATGTTGATCGAAGAGTTAACCCTGGTATATCCTCCCTGAACTGCAATATCCAGGATCTTGCTATCTTTTATTACGGGAAGCCACTGGGAAATGGAGTGCTTTCCCCCCACGCCCCACATGCCTATTTCCCCCAGATCACCAAGTGACAGCATAGGGAAAAAGCGGGCAGAGATATCGGTCCCCTTCGGGAGGCCCACGGTAAGCTGGCCCATGGGCAGGGGAAAGAAATTGTACCCGGTTCCGTTGGGAAGTGTGATGTTGGCCAGCTTGATCTCTTCAGTGACTCCGGTTGGGTCCTCTGCGTAGAGCTCCAGCTCGGGCGTTACATCCATATCACCGGCAATGGTGGGCGCAATGGTGGAAGAGCTAGGCTCCAGGGTGGCCGATTCCAATCCCAGGTCGACAACATCATAGGTAAGCATGCTGGCCGGGGCCCAGGATGCATTGACCGTGAAGGTGACGTCCAGCCCTCCAAGTTTATGCGGCCTGGCCGTGTTGTACCACCCGGCATTCAGGTCCGATCCCAGGATATTTGCCAGTGGCTCCAGGTATGCCTGCAGGATCTTCTCTGCATCCGTGAATCCCAATTCTACAATATCCATGGGAGAGATTCTGTCCCCTGGAGGGAACAGTCCAGGTTCAACCCAACGACCAATATCCACAACCCCGCTTTCCTTGTAATCCGTATCATCATTATCTCCTTTTCAGTACAAAAGTAAAAAAAACTAAATTTGTCCCCATGTCCCCAGGTTTCCAGTTTCCCAATCAACCCCTTGCTGACCGGATGCGTCCTGGCACGCTGGATGACTTCATCGGACAGGAGCACCTGGTGGGCCCCGGAGCGGTTATACGTAAAATGGTGCAATCAGGTTCCCTCAGTTCGTTTATTTTGTGGGGACCGCCCGGAGTGGGCAAGACAACCCTGGCCTCCATCATCTCCAGGCAACTGGACCGGCCCTTCTACAGTTTAAGCGCAGTGCAGTCCGGTGTGAAGGATGTGCGTGAGACCATAGAGAAGGCAAAAAAGCTGCAGTTCTTCGACAAACCAAACCCGGTCCTGTTCATCGACGAGATCCACCGCTTCAGCAAGTCACAGCAGGATTCCCTGCTGGGAGCCGTTGAACAGGGAGTGGTGACCCTCATAGGTGCCACCACCGAAAATCCCTCCTTCGAGGTGATCCCCCCGCTGCTTTCCCGCTGCCAGGTCTACATCCTGAATCCATTATCGGAGGAAGACCTGGAGGCGATGCTGGCACGTGCACTTACCAGGGACGCCTACCTGAAGAAGCTGAAGATCGCTGTGAAGGAGCAGGAAGCCATGTTCCTCTATTCCGGCGGTGACGCACGCAAGCTCCTCAATACGCTGGAACTTGTGATAAAGGCCGATACCTCTGATCCTGATTTCAACATCAAGAAAGGGATCACTGTGACCAACCAGGTTGTCAAGGAACGTCTCCAGGAAAACCTGGCCACCTATGACAAGGGTGGCGAAATGCACTACGATATCATCTCAGCCTTCATCAAATCGGTCCGCGGAAGTGATCCCGATGCTGCAGTATACTGGCTGGCCAGGATGCTGGCAGGAGGGGAAGATATCAAATTCATTGCCAGGAGGATGGTCATCCTTGCCTCGGAAGATATCGGGCTGGCCAATCCCAATGCCCTTCTGATGGCCACCAACTGTTTTCAGGCCGTGCATATGATCGGGATGCCCGAGGCCCGGATCATCCTCTCGGAAACGGCAATCTACCTGGCAGCTTCCCCCAAAAGCAACTCTGCCTATGCAGCCATTAACGAGGCCATGGGTACGGTGGAAAAAACCGGCAATCCGCCGGTTCCATTGCACCTGAGAAATGCCCCCACCTCCCTGATGAAGGACCTGGGGTACGGGAAAGATTATAAATATGCACACAACTATGAAGATCATTTCGTCAAGGATCAGTATCTTCCGGATGAACTGAAGGAGACCCGGTTCTACCGGCCCGGTGAGAATCCCCGGGAAGAGGAGATGCGAAAACGGCTTGACAGGTTGTGGAATGACATGAAATCCTATGGAAAAAAGTAAGAAGCCCGGATTGGGGAGTGTGATCCCTTCCCTGAAATACACCGAGAGCAGCAACTTCCTGTTGATAGCAGGACCCTGTGTGGTGGAGGGAAGGGAGATGGTACTCCACATCGCAGAGGTCATCGCGAAACTTTCTGACCTGCACCAGATCCCCTTTGTGTTCAAAGCCTCCTACCGGAAAGCCAACCGGTCACGGCTTGACTCTTTTACGGGGATCGGTGATGAGAAGGCACTGAAGATCCTGGATGAGGTAAGGAAGCAATTCGGTATTCCGGTGATTACGGATGTACACACTCCGGAAGAGGCGGTACTGGCATCCCGGTTTGTGGATGTGTTGCAGGTACCGGCATTCCTTTGCAGGCAGACAGACCTGCTGGTAGCCTGTGCGGGGACAGGACTGACCGTCTCTGTGAAGAAGGGGCAGTTCCTCTCTCCGGGTGCCATGAAATTTGCCGTGGATAAAGTCACCGGATCGGGAAATCCGAAAGTTTTGATCACCGAGCGGGGGACCACTTTCGGGTACCAGGACCTGGTGGTTGATTTCCGGGGTATTCCCGTGATGCAGGAGCTGGGAGTCCCGGTCATCCTTGATGTGACCCACTCCCTGCAGCAACCCAACCAGCAAACAGGTGTTACAGGCGGAACCCCGGGGCTTATCGAACACATGGCCAGGACAGGGATCGCGGCTGGCGTGGACGGTATTTTCCTGGAGACCCACCCGGATCCCCCGGCAGCCATGTCGGACGGCGCCAACATGCTTCCCCTTGCTCGCCTTGAGAGCCTGCTCACCCAGCTGACACTACTCAGAAGTACAGTCAAGAATCTTCTGCCATGACCCCCTTTTAACTGCAGTCATGATGCGCACCTTGTTACTTACACTGCTTCTTTTATGCCACTTTCCGGGTCAGCTTGCTGCCCAGGGCCTCCAGCAGCTCCTGGATGACCACTTTCACTCAGCAGCACTGGAAAAACTGAAGGAAGCAAAAACACTCTATTTCTCAGGTAAAACCTATTTCGCTGCATCGGAAATTGAATCCACGTTTAAGATCTACGAGTCAAGGCCTGACAGGATCAGGGTGGAGGGCACATCCAATGGTGTGGTCCGGATCCAGGCATATGACGGGGAAACGGGATGGTCCCTCACCCCTTCCCGGGAAGGCGGGGAACCCTCCCGGCTCACCAGCCAGGAGCTTGAGAACCTGCTTAAACAGGTGCAGTTTGAGAACCTGTTGAATTCCCACATGGAAAAAGGAGGGTCCGTTGTGCTTTCTGAGACCGGAGATCCAGGGGGGAACCACCACCTGGTGATCACTCCCGATGAGGGTACCCGGCAACATATCTACCTTGACAGGGAGAGCAACCTGCTTACCAGAATTGTATTCAATAAGACAATTGGGGATACAGAAATGGAAATAGAGGTGGAATATGAAGGGTATAAAAGGGTTTCAGGCATCCCCTTTGCCCACAGTGTGATCACCAAGATGAACGGGGAAATTGTGACCACTACCCTGTATCAAAAAATTGAGGTCAACAGGAAGATGGACCAGGACTTTTTTAAGATTCCCGTAACAAAAAAATAGGCCCTCCCGTACTGGTGACGGGAAGGCCCAATTCAAAAGCAGCAACCGTATAAGCCAGGTTCTGTACCCTGCTTGCGCAGGATCCCTGTCATTTGTCTTAGCGGCCTACCCCCCGGCAGAAGCGGGTCACTTTTTTCACGCCGGTATACATGGCCTTTCAGCCCGCGGGACAAACAGCTGTAACGGTCACCCGTTACACTGGTGGGCTCTTACCCCACCTTCTCACCCTTACCCCGGTAAAGGGGCGGTTTTTTTCTTCTCTGTCACCATACCCTCGCAGGTACCTGTCTTTCAACAGTGCGGCACCCATAGCTGCCCGGACTTTCCTCTGCCAACAGTTCTGTTACACAGCGACAGGACCGGTTGCTGCCAAATGTCAAAGATCAATGCAAAAATAACTATTTTTGCCGATTCGAAGATGATATGCCTGACATGAACCCCATAGACATAGCCCGGTTCCGCTACGGACTCCCTGATCATTTAATCGCGAAGTATCCCCTTCCCGACCGGGATTCATCCAGGCTGTTGCTCTACCGCAAAGGGGCTGTAAGCCACCACAGGTTCAATGAGCTTCCCGGGCTTGTTCCTGCGGGATCATGGATGGTATTCAACAATACCAGGGTGATCCAGGCGAGGCTCAGTTTCAGGAAAGCCACCGGGGCTGTGATCGAGGTCTTCTGCCTTGAACCGGTGGATCCCCCTGATTACCAGCAGGCTTTTGAATCAGCCAGGGGATGCAGATGGAAATGCATGGTGGGTAATGCCAGGAAGTGGAAATCGGGACCGGTATCACTGGTTACCCGGGTAAAGGGGAAGGAAACGACACTCGAAGCCTGCCTGGAACAGCGTTCCGGAGACAGTTATGTGGTACGGTTTGGATGGAATTCAGCTGACTGTTCTTTTGGAGAGATCATTGAAAGTGCCGGGTCCACCCCCATTCCCCCCTACCTGAAAAGGGATGCGGAGGAGGATGATAAAACCAGGTACCAGACCATCTACAACCGTGATCCGGGATCGGTGGCGGCGCCCACTGCCGGCCTGCATTTTACGGACGGGGTACTTGAGGAGCTGAAGAAAAAGGGGATCCCAGGCAGAGAGCTCACACTGCATGTGGGGGCCGGTACATTTGTCCCTGTCAAACACGACGATGCAAGGCAGCACGCCATGCATGCTGAATTGGTGACGGTTTCACTGGAATTCCTGGAATATTGGTCCAACCACCCCACCGGATTGGTGGCTGTGGGAACCACCTCCACCAGAACCCTGGAAACCCTTTACTGGCTGGGTGTCAGGTTATGTGACGGGGATCATCCGGATCCTTCCGGCATCGTCTTCAACCAGTGGGAGAATGAAACACTCCCGGATCACTTTACCCTTGGGGAGAGTCTGGCTGCCCTGACAGGCTACTGCCACAGGCACCAACTGGACCATTTGAGGTTTTCCACCAGCCTGATGATCGTACCGGGATACAGGTTCCGGACCATCAGCGGGCTTCTGACCAATTTCCACCTGCCCGGGAGCACCCTTCTGTTGCTGATCGCTGCCTTTATCGGGGAGGATTGGAGGAATCTCTATGCATCAGCTGTGGAAAACAGGTACCGGTTCCTCAGCTATGGCGATAGTTCCCTGCTGTTGCCCGGCTGAACAGGTCAGGATAACAAGGAACGGATCAGGGTGGCAAATCCTTCTATCTCCTCCTCCGTGGTATCGAAAGAGCACATCCACCTTACCTCGGACCGCTCCTCGTCCCATACATAGAAGAAATAGTGTTCCTGCAACACAGGAACGAACGCTGGCGGGATGGTGGCAAAGACTGCATTTGACTCCACCTTCTGGGTGATGGTAAGACCGGGGATATCATGTACAGCTTCATACAGTTTCCGGGCCATCCTGTTAGCGTGCAACGCATTTCTCTTCCAGAGATCATCTTCCAGGTAGGCCTCGAACTGGGCTGCAATATACCTCATCTTTGAAGCCAGTTGCATCCCCTGCTTCCTTCTGTATTTAAAGTCCGTTGCAAGGTCCGGATCAAAGAACACCACTGCTTCACCATACATCATGCCGTTCTTGGTTCCACCGAATGAGAGCACATCAACCCCTGCCCCACCTGTCATTTCGTAGAATCCTGTTCCGAGAGCAACAGCCGCATTGCTGATCCTGGCTCCGTCCATGTGCAGAAGCATGCCGTGGTCATGGGCAAATGAAGCGATCTTCCTGATCTCCTCGATGGAGTAAACGGTTCCCAGTTCGGTGGATTGGGTAATGGAAACCACCCGTGGCTGAACATGGTGCTCAAATCCAATTCCGTGCATGTGGCTTCTGATCATGTCAACCGTCAGCTTTCCATCGGGTGATGTGACCGTAAGCAATTTGCAACCGGTGAATTTCTCGGGCGCCCCACACTCATCTACATGGATGTGCGCAGTATCGGGGCATATGACTGCATGGTGAGACCGGGTCAGGGATGACAGGCCAAGCACATTGGCGGCAGTGCCTATAAAAACGAAAAAGATCTCACTATCCCCGCCAAATATCCTTTTCATCCGGCGGATCGCTCCCCCTGTCAACGGATCATCACCATAGGCTACTACATGGCCCTCATTGGCCGATACCATGGCATTCAGGACAGAAGGATGAACACCTGCGTTGTTATCGGATGCAAATCCGCGTTTATTGTTTTCCATGATCTAAAATTTTTCATCATACCTGGTCCAGAGCATATCACCCATCTCCCAGGCTTTATGAACCACCTTGTTTCCCCAGTGAAGGGTGTATTCCGTCAGGTAGCTGCTAAGCTCTTCCTGTTTCCCGGTTTTGTGCAACTGCAGGGCCCTCTCCTCAAAAGCCTCCTGGGCGGAGAAGAGCTCCTCCTGCCATGCATCCCATGTGTCATTCACATCGTTTCGCATATCCCCCCATCGCTGTGCCGTCAGTGTTCCAAGGCGGTTAAATGCCCACCAGGCTGATCTGGTTGTATATCCTTCCGGCCGGCCGGGGGTTTTGTACGGTGCGGGAAGATCACTGCCCGAACAGTATACAGGAATGTAAATGGAGGTGGCAACATTGTCCTGGGCAAGCCATGCCACGCCGCCTATCTCATCCGGAAGCCAGCTCCGGCACTGGATAATGGTGGCATACATGGTATACCAGCGGGCGATGGTGCGTTCCCCCCTCCAGCCCCATCCGCCGTTGATGCGGAATAGTTTATTCATATCGTAGGGAAGGTGCGGGTTGGCCAGGGGGGATTTCACGCTGTTTCCCTGATCATCAGTCACCAGCATATCCCTGGTCATGTCAAACGGAGTCCCTTCATAATAGTCAGAGAACACCCTCCTCAGGTCCGCAAGGGAAACAGGTTTGTCAGGTTTCACCGAAAAGGGGTAATTCTCCGCATTGGGATCAAGACCCAGCGACGGTGCCAGCAAATCGAACACCCTCCACTCCCTGCGCCTTGCCGCGAGGGATGTCCTGCTTTCAGGAGCGTAGGCATAACAGAAAAGGAATGGTTCATCCTCCTTCCACCACCCGTGCTCCCTGGCCACTTCAAAGAGGTTGTCACTGGCCATGAAGTGATCCGGGTCATCCAGGTTGACCTCCTTGATGGTACTGGCATTGGCATTCACCGAGATATGATCATCAGGAACCCTTTGAGCAGCCCATATGGCCCCCACCTTTCCCCTGCCCGGGCCAACAACCTCAAAATGCCATACTTCATGCTTGTCGGCTATGGTCAGGCACTCTCCAAAATCATTCCAGCCATACCGGGCAGTCAGTTCCCCTGCCAGTTTGATGGCTTCCCTGGCACTCCTGCAACGCTCGAGCATCAGCTGGCAAAGCCTCTGGCAGTCAATGAGCCCTGCGTCAGACTGCAAGGTATCCCTTCCGCCAAAAGTGGACTCCCCGATACCGACCTGGTACTGGTTCATGGAGGGGTAGGCGGTATTCAGGTACTGGAAAGTCTCCTTCACCTGTGGGATACTGCCGATGGGAATGTGGCTGTATGAGGGCATGGCGAAGGAATCGCAGGGTACCCGTTTGTACATGGTGGATTGTGCCCCTTTGGGATGCTTCCTGGCCGGGACAACATCCATCCAGGAACGGGTCCTGTGGCTGTCATCCGTATGGGAAGTAATGACCGATCCGTCTGCCGTAGCATCACATCCTGCAGTGATGGAGGTACAACCGTCTGCATAACCCCCTTCCCAGTCCGGATGCTGGGCGTTCAGGCAGAGTAATGCCGGATAAAAGATCCCGGCAACGAGCAGGTAAAATTTCATGAACTATGTTTTTGGGATAAGGTGTACGAATATACACATTTTGCCATTCCATTAAATGTTAAAAAGTGTGTTAAAAGAAGGAAGGCCAAAAACAGTCAAACCTATATGTTGTATATAATCAGAGTGATGATCCGATAGACCACTAAAAGGCGTCAATGCTTAACCATGTAAACCACATTACCCGTAATAATCCATAAGAAACCCAAAATGAAAAAGACTTATCTTCTATTTTTATTCATCATCAGCGTATCGGTCAGCCTGTTAAGCCAGGTACCACATACTTTCAGTTACCAGGCTGTAGCCAAGGATAGCCAGGGAAATCTTCTGAGCAATCAAAACATCATGGTGCGGATCGGCATCCTGAAGGATGAGGCCCTTGCCTGGCAGGAGGATCACTTTGTATCGACCAATGAGCTGGGTTTCTTTACCCTGAAGATCGGTAACCCCGAAGCCCTGAACACTTCAGGTTCGGCCCCCTCCTTCTCTGAAATTTCATGGGGTGAGGGTACTTTCCAGTTACAGATTGCGGTGGATGCCGGTTCCGGGTTTGAAGACCTGGGCATCTCCGAGATCCAGTCTGTGCCTTTCGCTCTCTACGCTGCGGATGGTCCTGGTGGAACAGGACCGCAGGGCCCCCAGGGTGAACCGGGACCTCCGGGCCCCAAGGGGGATCCCGGCACCGACAGCCAGGAACTTTCCCTGAGCGGAAAAGAACTCAGCATCAGCGGGGGAAACACGGTTGACCTTTCACCGGCCATAGGAACCGGAACAGGCGGTGAGTGGGATACCGACAGCGACACTGTTTACTCCCTCAAGAATGTGGGAATAGGCACTTCAAATCCCAACAGGAGTACACTGGCTGTCCAGGGTATTGATCTTCACCCTGAATCACCCCTGTTCGAAGTCAGGCGGGAGGATGGATTCCCTGTATTCGCCGTGTATAACGATGGCGTAATGGTTTTTGTGGATGATGAGGCCAAAGGTAAAAAGGGGGGATTTGCCGTAGGAGGTTACAGCCGCACTGCCAAGGGGATCAACCAGGAATACATGACTGTCACCCCCGACAGTGTCAGGATCTATGTGCCTGAAACGGTGGCCGCCAAAGGCAAAAAAGGAGGTTTTGCCGTGGGGGGTTACAGCCGTGGCGCCAAAGGTCCCGGCCAGGACTTCCTGTTTGTGAATCCTGACAGCACCAGGGTGTATGTCCCCAACAAGGGGAACGATGCTGATTTTGTTGGACTGCAGGGAGGATTTGCAGTGAGCGGTTACACGGACGGTTCCAAAGGTCCCACCGATTACCTGATGGGGATCAACAAGGGCATCACCAGGTTCAACACCGCGGACAATGATCAGGGTTTTGCCATCGGCAGTCAGGGTGAAGGCTGGGGATCTAGCTACCTTGAGCTGACCCCCACCAATTCGTTTATCGGAACCGATGCCGGGTGGAACAACCACGAGGTGAACCCTGAGGATGAATGGGGCCTCAGTTCCATGAATATTTTTGTCGGTTACCAGACCGGCATGGAAAACGTTTTCGGTCACCATAATACCTTTATGGGATTCAGTGCTGGTACCAATACACTGGGTAGTGACGTTGATCCGGAATTCGGAAGCCACAATGTTTTCATCGGCAGTCAGGCCGGATTTGATAATACAGACGGATCATACAATGTGTACATGGGGTACCACGCTGGAATGCATAACCTGGATGGAATCGACAATGTGTTTATCGGGACCAATGCAGGTGCCGTGGGTTTGCACTCCTCTTCCTGCACCATGGTGGGTACCGATGCCGGCAGAGAATACACAGGATCCGGGGAAGTCACCTTCCTCGGGCAATGGGCAGGGAACAACAACAGCGGATACAAGAACACCTACCTGGGTAACAGTGCCGGGGCAAATACAGGGAGTGGCAATAACAATGTATCAGTTGGTTTTCGGGCCGGGCGAGACATGACCGGGCACAGGAATGTTATCATGGGGAGCGAAGCAGGAATAGGTGTAGGTGGCGGTGGTTCGACCGGTAGCGACAATACACTCATCGGGCATCAATCCGGAAAAAACATGACTACCGGTAGTTCCAATGTGATGTTGGGGACACAGGCGGGGAATGCTGTTTCTTCAGGGTATGGCAATGTCTTTCTGGGGCACAATGCCGGATATTTTGAAACCGGCAACAACTCCCTGTACATTGACAACAGTACAACACGTTATCCACTGATATTCGGGGACTTCGCAAGCGAATATGTCGATATTAACGGGAGCCTGTATGTGACCGGGGGCATCTATGAGACCTCGGATATGAACAAAAAGACCAATATCCGAACCCTGGAAAGCTCGCTCGATAAGGTGATGGCTTTGAAGGGGGTATCCTTTGAATGGTCCAGGGATAAGAGCAAGGGTGAAACTCCGGCATCAGGTGAATCCATCGGGGTGATCGCCCAGGATGTTGAAGCGGTTCTTCCTGCCCTGGTAGGTGAATCACGGAACGGGACAAAAGCTGTGAATTACTCAGGGCTGATCCCGGTACTCCTGGAGGCCATTAAGGAGCAGCAGGGCCAGATTGAACTTCTTGAGAAGCGCATAGCAGAGCTGGAACAATAACATGTAAGCGCCTCCTGCAGGATTCCCCGGAAACAAAGAATTGCCATTAAGATACCCTCTTTTTTGCTTTCTTTGTACTCTGTATTAATCAACCGGGGATCTTGATCATACGCAGATATATTTTCTTCATCGGTATCCTGGTGGGTGTATCTTCCTGTTACAGGGAAGTGATTGATGTTGAAACGGACAAGGAGGTTTTCGTGCTTGCGGTTTCTCCTGAGGTCCAGGATTTTATATATGCCCCCGCCTTCTATTTCAGGCCCAGGGAGGAATATGAATCCAGGTTCAACGAAATCTATACCAACCTGCCGCTGTACCACGGGATGGAATTGTATGAGGTGACGGCTCAACGGATTTACCTGGAACACTATTTCAGAAAAATGGGCATTGATTGCCTGTTGCAGAATGGGGATTATACCGATGAGATCTATCTCTATGCCATGATCCACAAGGGTAACATCCGTTACAATCTTATTCCATGGGATTACGATGACCTGTTTAAGGAAATCCCTCATGAGGTAGGAGTTTCCTGGGGAACCGGAACCATATTCGGGAACAGGAGTTATACCTCCACCCAGGATATCACTGAAGAAATCGGAGAGAAACTCATCTTTTCCATTGAAGATGATCTCGACTATGCCATTGCAAAGGATTCATTCATGAATGTGTGCTATGAGAACACCCTGAGAGAAATGACAGACGATCTGGATGAACAGTTTCTTGAGGAGAGGCTGAATGCTATGAAAAACCATTTAAAGCCCGGACAGCAATGAGGAGCACTTTATGTGCCATACTGACTTTTTGCATGTTGTGCAACTCCTGCGACAGCGTGAAAACCGATATTGCGCTGGATGAGTTGAATGATAAGGCAGAATATACCGGAGGAATGGTGATTGACAGCAGCAATTTCGGCGAGACTGAAACGGAATGCATCATTGTTAACAATACTGAGTATCCGGAACCCGAATATCTGGACCTGAACATGGCGGGCTATTACAGGATTGAGATCTACACCCGGAACACCGGCAACGTCGCTCCTGAAGTGATCCGCCTGGTAATCCTCGATCCTGAACGGGGTGATGCAGAATGGGGCCTGCCGAAGTGGACCCCGGAGGGAGTGACAACCGGAGCCGTCGGAGAGCAGGAAATCAAACTGGTATATCCGCCAGTTATCCCTGCGGGCGCTTCATTCCCGCTGATCGTTATGGCCGGCGGGTACCTCACCGAATCAACTGATAACCTGAGCGCCCGGGTTGGCTCAGCCGCTTTCTACATTAAACGGGGTGTAGGATCTGTTTGGATTCCTGCCGGTGACCAGGCAGCAAACCAGCTGAATATCGACCACAGGAGTTTCCCGGTTGAGACAAATAATTTTGATGATCCCCCACTCCCCCTGGGTGGTGTGATCGATGCTGATATGCAAATTCCTGCCGGAAGCTATATGAATATAGCGGAGGACCTTACTATTCCTGAGGGCATCACCCTGACCATTGAAAACGGGGTTTTTATCACCATTGATCCTGAAGTCAATATTTACAATAACGGATCAATCCTGTTCAGGGGAATGGAAGAATCCCCTGTCACCATCACCTGCACAGATGACAACCTGTTCTGGGGAGGGGTGATCGGAAAAAGGGCAGGGAACCGGGTGGAAGCATCCCACACTATCTTTTGCAGAAGCGGACATCATACAGGAGGAGATTATGACTATGGACATGCCCACAGGCAGGCACTATTCTATTGTGAAAATGGGGAGCTGTTATTTGACCACTGCTACATGACCGATCATGCAGGCCAGGTTTTCTATCCCGTATCAGCCTCACTGGAAATAAAATTCTGCCTTCTGCAGCGGGCAATTACAGGCGGACAGGCAAATGCCTCCCAGGTGGTCATTGATCATTCAGTCTTCACTGATTTTCCCGATGATCAGCCAGGATACCTGGACCAGGACAATGATGGACTCTACCTGATGGAATGCGATGCGGTGATCAGCAATTCTATCTTTATGTATGCAAAGGATGACGGGCTGGATAGCGGAGGCAGCGGCGGAGGTGAGGTCACTGTGTCAAACACCCGGTTTGAATCCATTTTTCATGAAGGGGCGGCTCTATCCAGTGGCGGGAATGTGACCAAGCATCATTATTTTACCAACTGTATCTTTACCGGATGCGGCCAGGGTCTGGAACTGGGTTATAGCAGTCCCGGCCACCAGGTGAGTGTTGACTCCTGCAGATTCGTAAACAATGGGATTGGTATCAGGTATGGGGACAACTATGCCAAATCACACCAGGGGATTATTTCAGTCTCAAATAGTGAAAGCATTGAAAATATAACCCATGACATCTGGAATATGGTCAGGGAGGAGTGGATGGCGGACACCTTCAAGATGGAGTTTAACAATGTCTGGGTATCAACCAAGAATCCCATGTACCCGCAACTAAAGATTCATGAATAGAACCATGTTTAACGCAAGAGTGCCATATTCCACCCGGACGCTGTTCATGCTTGTGCTGCTTTACGCAACCATACAGGCAGTAGGACAGGAATATAAGGTGGTGCGGGATCTGCATCTCTGGACGGGTATTAATATTGAGAAAACCTTTGCCAGGGACTGGACCATATCCATTGGTGAGGAGATCCAGATCGATTACGAAATGGAATATGCGTACATCTCAGACTGGATCGACGGCAGGCTGAAATACCTGGATACCTGGTTTAAATAACCTTTAGAATTCCGAATTGAAGTGGAAGGTGATCTGTGGGAATTTCTCCCCGGCCATCTGAAGGGCATAGGGTGACTCTGCCATGTAAACCTCCCTGCCTTCTTTGTCGGTGGCCAGCTGCTGATATTTCCTGAGCCTGAACTCCTTAAGCTTCTCCTCATGACCGGTTTCTATCCAGCACGCCTTGAACATGGGCAGTTGCTCATACCTGCAACTGGCCCCGTACTCATGCTTCAGCCTGTACTGGATCACATCAAACTGGAGGGCCCCGACCGTACCAATGATCTTTCGCCCGTTGCTGACACTGACGAAAAGTTGTGCAACCCCTTCATCCATCAGCTGGTCGAGCCCTTTGGCCAGCTGCTTAAATTTCATAGGATCGGCATTTTCCACGTACCGGAACATCTCAGGAGAAAATGAGGGCATTCCTTTGAACTGGAGCTTCTCCCCTTCTGTAACAGCATCACCAATCTTGAAACTGCCGGTATCGTGCACCCCTACGATATCTCCGGGATAAGCTTTGTCAATGACCGATTTCTTTTCGGCCATAAAGGAGGTCGGACTGGAGAACTTCAGCTGGCGGCCGGTGCGTACATGGATGTAGGCCTTATTGCGTTCAAATACACCGGATACTATTTTAATGAATGCCAGCCTGTCCCTGTGTTTCGGATCCATGTTGGCATGGATCTTAAAAACAAAACCTGAGAATTTCCCCTCTTCGGGAAAAACCTCCCTGGTCATGGTGGTCACCGGGCCGGGTGATGGTGCTGTCCGGATAAAACAATCGAGGATGTCCTTCACACCGAAATTGTTCAGCGCACTTCCGAAAAACAGTGGGGCGGTCCTTCCCTCCCGGTAGTCGCTGATACTGAATTCGGGATAGACTCCCCCGATAAGATCCAGCTCTTCCTCCAGGTGTTCTGCATGGGGGGCAATATGGTTTCTGAATGCTTCATCCTGCATATCGGTGTACTCCACCAGCTTCCCTACCGTCTGCTTATTGCCGGTGAATGACCTGAAGGCAGAATCATCACGGTTATATACTCCCCTGAAGTCAGGCCCCATTCCCACCGGCCAGGTGAGCGGGTGCACATGAATTTCAAGTTCCCGTTCGATCTCGTCCAGCAGATCGAAAGGATCCCTGGCCGGCCGGTCCATCTTATTAATGAATACCATGACCGGGGTTTTTCTCATCCGGCAGACATTCATCAGTTTCCTGGTCTGGGCCTCCACCCCCCTGGCTGCATCGATCACAATAATCACGCTGTCTGCTGCGGTCAGTGTCCGGAAGGTATCTTCGGCAAAGTCCTGGTGTCCCGGGGTATCCAGGATATTGATCTTCTTTCCGCCATAGTCAAATCCCATGACAGAGGTGGCCACAGAGATCCCGCGCTGCTTCTCAATCTCCATGAAGTCGGAAGTGGCAGTTTTCCTGATCTTATTGGATTTCACTGCACCGGCCACATTGATGGCTCCCCCGAAAAGAAGGAATTTCTCTGTCAACGTGGTCTTCCCGGCGTCGGGGTGACTTACAATTGCAAAGGTTCTTCTGCGTGCTATTTCATCCGGTAACTTCATGGCAGGAAATGAGCGGCAAATATAGTATTAAATCTTATTTTTGAGGGCATTAAGCATTCTGTTTCAATGGAAGAAAAAAAGAAAGAGGGAAGATACCGGCGTTTATTGCTGCAACTGGAAGAGGTTACCGGCAAAACCAGGGACCCTGTTGCCAGGATGGCCACCATCTGTGCTGTGCTTCATCATAAAATGGACCACTATTTCTGGACCGGCTTCTACCTGTTGAAAGGGGACAAGCTTATCGTAGGTCCCTACCAGGGACCTGTGGCATGCCAGGAACTGGAACTACATGCAGGGGTGTGCTGGGCAGCAGTGGACCGGTCTGAACCTGTACTGGTGGATGATGTGCATGACTTCCCGGGCCACATTGCGTGCGATTCCCGCTCCCGCTCAGAAATCACCCTTCCGGTATTCAACACGAAGAGAGAGATCGCAGCAGTCATGGATGTAGATTCCGACCATCCCGGTGCCTTTACAGATACCGACAGCCACTACCTGGAAAAGATCGCGAACCTGGTCTACCGGTGATCCGGTGCAAAGCATCCATGAAGAAGCGGGTCACTGAGAGAAATTACGGATCTTCTCTTTGATCTTTTCCACGGAATATGGTTTGGTGATAAGCTCGTCAAATCCCACATCTGCATAGTCTTCGAAGAACAATTCGGGATTGTGCGCCGTGAGTGCAATGACCGGCAATCCATTTACAGGGGGAGGCATCTCGTTCCTGATATAGCGCGTTGTTTCAATGCCGTTCATTACGGGCATTTCAATATCCATGAAAACCATGTGGATCTCTTCCCCTTCAAGAACCTCAATGGCCTGCTGCCCGTTTTCTGCCAGAACCACTTCGTTTCCAGTCATTTTTACCAGTTCTGAAAGCAGGTACCGGTTTGTAAAAATGTCATCTACTACCAGAATTCGGAGGTTTGCCATGGTTCTGTAATGAGGATCACAAAAATAGAAAATAATAACTAATTTTAGTGCACACTGCTTCACTGAATGGGGGAACTGAATAAAAGTGAGATGATCATCCGTTATGGTGCCATTGGCTTTGCACTTGGAAGCCTGGTGATCATCCTGAACTACATGATGCTGTTCAGTGCCCTTGAAACCGGATTTACCTTTTGTGCCCTGGGTGAGTTCCACCGGGAACTCAGGCTGCTCTATTTCATGGATATCCTTCCGGGTTTCACCACCCTGCTGGGTGGCTATATGGGAAGATGGAGGTACTCGCAGATAGCCACCCTCACAGAGAAGGTGTACAGGGAGACTGAAAAAAACACAGAGATCATGCGGTTTACCCATGCCCTGATCGCAGGAGATCTGAGCACCTCCTTTACTTACCCTGACATGGATAAGACCCTTTCCGAATCGCTGAATAAGCTGAAGGATACACTGGTCAGGAACAGGGAACATGAGCGCCGGCGCCGTCTCGATGAACGCCAGAGAAACTGGGTATCTGAAGGACTGGCCGAGTTTGGAGACATCCTGCGTACGCATTCTCAGGATCTTGATTCCATGGCCTATGCAGTGGTGTCAGGCATGGTCAGGTACCTGGATGCAAACCAGGGTGCTGTATACCTGACCAAACAGCTTGAGGGGGAGAAGATCCTGGAAATGATTGCCTGCCATGCCTATGAAAGGAGAAAGTTTCCCGGAAAGCAGATTGTCTGGGGGGATGGCCTCATCGGGGCTGTGGCCATGGAGAAGAAAGGCTATTATACGGATAAGATCCCTGAAGGGTACCTCACCATTACATCCGGTCTTGGCAAAGCAAATCCCAGGTACCTGCTCATAGAACCCCTGCTCTGGAATGACCAGGTATTTGGAATCATTGAAATTGCCTCCTTCAAGCATATGGAGGAGCACCAGGTGCAATTTGTGGCCCGGGTGGCAGAGAATATCGCCACCACCATGAATACCATGGAAAGTAACCTGAGGACTGAACAGCTGCTGAAGGAGACCCAGGCCCAGGCTGATCAGCTGGCAAGTCAGGAAGAGCAGGTGCGTCAGAACATGGATGCACTGAAACTTGCACAGGAAGAGGCGGCTAAACAGGCAGAGATCTTTATCGGTTTCACCAACACGGTGAACCATACGCTCATGCGTGCCGAATATGATACAGAAGGACGGTTGCTCTACGCAAATACCCGCTTTCTGAAGATGCTGGGTTATTCCGGGAACCGCGAGGTGGAAGGAAAACACATCTCCATGTTTATCAACGAGAAGGACAGGTCATGGTTTAATACCTTATGGAGCAAACTGGCAGGGGGAGGAAGGCACTTCGAGGGATACATGAAACATGAAACAAAGATGGGCCAGGACCTGTGGACCATGGCTACATATACCTGTATGCGCCGGGATGATGGTGAAGTTGAGAAGATCCTCTTTCTGGCCATTGATTCCACGGAGCAGAAAAAGCAGAGCCTCGATTATGAGGGTCAGATCGATGCCATTGACAGGTTGAATGCCAAGGCCGTATTTTCTCCTGACGGTAAACTGATGCTGAGTAACAAACTCTTCAACAAAACCCTCAAGTACACTGAAACTGACCTGCTGCAGATGAATGTATTTGACTTTTTTGCAACAGGGGAACAGGAGCGTTTCAATGAAATCTGGGAAAAAGCCATCCAGGGCGAACCCTTCCAGGGGCAGCTGAAGATGCAATCGAAGTATGAAGAAGAGCTGTGGTTCAGGGCTACATTCCTGTCTGCAGATGACATGTACGGCGAGGTGGAAAAGGTGATCTTCCTGGCCAACGAGATCACCAAGGAGAAGGAGATGGAGATGGCCTCCCGGAAGCAACACGAACAGCTGATCAGGAAAGAGGAGGAGTTGAGGCTGTCAGGCCTGGACCTGATGAAGAAACTGGAGGATACCAACCAGAAGCGAAAGGAGGAGAAGGAAAGGTTCCAGAAGGAGATCCTTCAATACACCCATGTGCTGGATGAACTGCCCTATTCGGTCATCACCATCAATAACCTGGGATTCGTGCTCCTCTTTAACCGGCGTGCAGAGGAACAATGGGGGCTGAAACAAAAGGATGTGACCGGGATCCGTGTTCAGGAACTGTTCCATGAGCAGGACAGCTCATTGACTGTGAACAGCTTTACCGATCCGGCAAAAACAAAAACTCCGGGTATCCATACAGGACAGAAGCTGGCACTTCACAACGGACAAATCCTTCAGAAGGATATCCTCATCATCAGGACTGACATGAAAGAGGAACTGCATTATACCATGGTGGTACTCTAATTTCCTTCCAGCCAGGAGATAATCTCCTTGCAATAGGGTTTTTTTCGGGGTGGAATATGGCCAACCAATGCGCCCTCTTCACTGATCATGTATTTCTGAAAATTCCATGCCACCTTGCTGTCTTCCAGGCCGTTCTCCGATCCATCTGTAAGCCACTTATACAGGGGATGGATCTTATCGCCCTTTACACTGATCTTCGACATCATGGGAAAGGTAACATCGAATTTTGTGGAACAGAATGCGGCAATCTCCTCATTGGATCCCGGCTCCTGCCCGGCAAAATCGTTGCTGGGAAATCCCACAATCACAAAACCCTCCCCGCCATATTCCCTGAAGAGCTTCTCCAGATCCTCATATTGCGGAGTGAGCCCGCATTTTGACGCTGTGTTTACAACCAGGACCTTCTTCCCCCTGAACTGCGAAAGGCTGAAATCGGATCCGTTGATGTCACTGACCGTAAAATCATGGAATCCCTTCTGGGCCATGACCAATCCTGGTGCCAGCAGCAATAATGCATGATAATGGTTCTGATATCTTTCATTGTTTACGTATATGTTTTGTTTTTTAAACAACATTGCCTGCAGGTTGTTCACAGCCCTGGTTTAATTTGTCGCGGATTTTCTATTTTTACCTGGAAAGCAGCGATTCAGTGGTCAGACAATATGAAATACGGATCTGCGGGAGGGTCCAGGGTGTCGGTTTCAGGTACAGTGCTTGCGACCAGGCCAGGGCTCTCGGCCTGAAAGGATGGATCGAGAACCTGCCCGACGGTTCTGTCGGCACAACCATCCAGGGGGAGGAATCAGCATGCAGCAAATTTATCAGATGGTGCAGGAGCGGTAACGGATTCAGCTGGGTGGAGCGGCTCGATATCAGGGAGATGGATCCCGGCCAGCTACAACCCTTCCGGATCAATCATTGATCCCTGTTCCTGACCAGTGCAAAAAAACTGCTGACGGTCAGCCAGGCAGTAAGAAGCAGGATCAGCCCTGAAAGGAAGACCAGCAGGTACTCCCCCTCACTGATGAAGCCTGCCAGGTTCTTTGTCATGGCCCAGAGGGTAAGTACCAGGATGATGATCATGGGTATCAGTGTGAAACCGACCTGCATCTTCCTGGCACGGAAATAGACGGTAACAACTCCCAGCGCAAGGGCGGCCATCAGCTGGTTGAGTGAACCGAAAAGGGGCCAGAGGACCATGGCTCCCTGTCCCCCCGGTTTAAAAAAGGTCATCGCTGCAGCTGCCGCCACGATCACCAGTGTGGCCACATAACGGTTATCCAGCGGCCGCTTCACCCTTCCTTCTCTGGTGGTGAATATTTCCTGCAGGGATATGCGTTGAATGCGGGCTGCAGAATCGAGGGTGGTGTTGGCAAATGATACAATGAAAACCACCACGAAAGCAGCCCCGTATCTGACCGGCACTCCAAAGGATGAGAACAGGTTGGCCGATCCGGTGATAAATGCACCCAGCTTGGCTGTGAGACCACTGGCAGAGGACCATGAGGCATAATGATGCTGATAGGCTGCCAGTCCGCTGAAATGCTCCCCTCCCTCATCCAGCCCCATGCCAAGGCCTGCTCCTGCTGCCACAATCACCAGGACGGCGAGGAAGCTTTCGGTGATCATGGCCCCATAACCAATAGGCAGGGTATCCTTCTCCTTGTCTACCTGTTTGACCGTAGTCCCGGAACTGGCCAGCGAATGAAATCCTGAAATGGCCCCGCAGGCAATAACGATAAACATGATGGGTGCCATGCCTGGCACATCCGATCCCGGCTCAAATGCTGCATGGTTAATGGCGGGGGCTGTAATGACCGGGTGTGCGATCACCACCCCCAGGACCAGGAGCACCATGGCCACCAGTAACTGGTGGGAATTGATGTAGTCACGGGGCTGCAGCAGCTTCTGGACAGGAAGCGTTGAAGCGAAGAAGACGTAGATGAAGAGGAGGATACACCATACCACCACCGAGGTACCGGTGCTCCATGGAAGTACCACCGGGAAACGGACTCCCAGGATCACAAACCCGTACAGCAGCAGCAATGCCAGGATGGAATAGAGCAGGTCGTTCTTCCCTTTGCGGATCTGCCATCCCAGCCACACCGCCACAGGGATCTGGGCCCAGACCGGGATTACTGACTCGGGATATGTGACGAAGAGACTTCCAACGATCATGGCGAACACAGCCAGTACAATAAACAGCAGCAGCTGCATGATAAACTGAAGGGCGTACCGGGTAGAGGGACTGATCAGATCCCCGGTTAGTTCCCCGATGGACCTGCCCCTGCTCCTGGAGGAGACCACCAGGGTGGTGAAGTCATGTACGGCCCCCATAAAAATACTTCCCAGGAAAACCCACAGGAATGCAGGAAGCCATCCCCAGATGATCCCGATGGCAGGTCCGACGATGGGCCCCAGTCCCGCAATGGTGGTGAAGTGGTGGCCGAAAATAATATGTGGCTTTGTGGGCACAAAATCCACCCCGTCCTCCAGTTCGTGGGCAGGCATCTTCCTTCCGGAGCCAAGTTCAAGAATCTTTCTCCCCAGGTACCTTCCATAGACCATATAGGCAACCAGGTAGCCGGTAAAGGCCAGTAAAACGAGGAGCAGGCTGTTCATGATCCCTAAGTTAGCAGTTTTATCTCAAATTTTCCCCGGATCCCCATCCTCTCCCCGGCAATCACGATGCAGGCAAGAATATCCGGGATCTCATTCACCCTGTCCAGAACCGGTTCAATATCCTCAGGTCCTTTCACCTCATTGGCCAGCGCGGTGGCCCAGGAATCAGCCAGGGGAACTGTATCGGAAACCACCGTGACAGCATCGGCAATTCCCATGCTGAATGAGTGCCCCTGCGTGCCCGATGAAGTGCAGACTCCCCATGTACCCGGCGGAAGAACAAGTCCTGCCTTCCGGGAAAGTACCGATTTTCCGGCATGGATTACTGACAACAAGACATCACTGTTCCTGATGAACAGGTCCCCTCCGTTCTCAACCACCAGCTCGGTGGGATTGGCAGATGCAATGATACTGCCGGCTACAGATGCAGCAAAGAGACCCGCCACTGAACTCATGGGACCGGTGCCTGTCATGTCACCACACCTGAACATGGTGGCAATTTCCGGCGGAAGCACCTCCCCTTCACCGGGTAAAGACAGGGGTTCAAGGGAAGTCATGAACCGGGGATCGGTATCCGCATATGTAGTGAGCAAACCATAAAGCCTTGCCTGCTCCCCCCTGCATATATCAGGAAGATCCCGGTGAAAATGGTTGTGGCTGATGCCAATATAGAGGTCAGATTCCCTGACTACCGATGAGAAGAAACGGAAACGGTCCGAATTCAATCCGCCCCTGTATGTCCTGGGTTCGTACAATCAGTGAACTCCAAAATTCAATTCGAACAGCTGCAGCGGGCATGCCTTGATACATAATTCGCAGGCCACGCATAATTCGGGGGAAAACCGAAGTTTCCGGGAAGCCGCATCCATGGTCAACGCACCCGGGAAACAAACCGATGAGCAAGCACCACAGTGAATACAGAGCGCCTCATTGAACAGGATGTTTTTCGCCACCGGCGAGATCTGTACCTGCTTATTCTCAAGGTAAACAAGGGCCTCATCCAAATTGCCGGAGGCACCGGACATTTCGATCAGCAGGTTGCCCTCCTTCCCATGGGTAATGTCGGCGTTCAGGATGTTCACCTGTACATCATACTCTTTGATCAGCGTATAGGTGATGGGCTCATTGACGGTATCTACAGGAAAATGCAGTACCATCCGTTTCTTAACTCGTTTCATTCTGTAGAACTGTTTACCTGATTTCTAATGAGTTCAATCCTTTTCCTGCCGGAAAGGATTCTACCGGTTCCGAGAGCAAGAAAGTCCCTTCACTCACCTGTTCTTTCAGCAAAGCAGCAATCTCCCTGGCTTTGTAAATGCTTGAAAGGGAGGCCGTCTTGATCTTTTTTCCCTGCAGTTCCATCTCGCCCGATACGAGTACATCGTAATTCACCCTGCCCAGTTCGGGATGGTCAGGATGCCCGTAATCCAGGATCCGTGTAGTGATCTGTTCGTTCCTGATCATGACCCTGGCTGCCATCTCTTCATCGAGGACGGGGATGGGTACCCCAATGCCTACAAACATGGAGACTCCGTATTTTTCATAGTAGGCTGCCTTGATAAAGGAGGTATTCATCTGGCGTGCGTCGCCGATCACCGACAGCGTGGCAGCATTGGACACCGGGACACCATGGGCATTCACCTCGCTATCGGTTCTGAACTGCGTTCCGTACCAGCTTATGTAGCCTGTGGTTCCGCCAAGAAAAATACGGGTTCCCAGGCCAATGGTGCGCATCTCCGGGTCATTGAGCAGCGGGCTCAGTTCGCCTGAAGTACTGTAGTTTGCATTGCCCAGTTTAGGAAGCAGGCTTCCCATATAGGTATACTTGATCCGGTTAGAAGTGTTGACTGCAGTGGGATAGTTCTGGTATGCATTGCGGGGATTGAACATCATCATTTCATTGATATTCCCCTTGTTGATGGTGGTATCGATATCACGGAGGGGATAGCAGTCGGTTCCCTTGGCGTGGGCCACCAGTTCAACATCCTTCCCTGCTATCAGCTCCTCTATCACGTGGGCGCCTCCGTAAGCTGGATTTTCAGGATGGTTTTCTGTTGCACCGATATAGAGGTCAACTGCTGCTATGCCGGTAAACACCGGGACACCGTTCAGTGTGGCTTTCTCAATGCGGATGGGGGGTGAGGAATGACCCACGTTGATGAACATACCCGATGAGCACATGGGTCCAAAAGTGGCTGTAGTAACCACATCCACCTTCCTGGCCACCTCTTCCGGCGAAAGTTCCTCACCCATGCGGGACACCTCCTCTGCAGTCAGCACAACTGCCTTCCCCTGCTTTATCTTTTCATTGATTTCGTGGAAACTCTTTTTGACAGGCATACATGTTTTTTTAGATGCGTTCAAGATCATCGCTCCTGATCCATCCCTCCCTTCCGTCGATGATGCGGATATTCTGCCATCCGGTTACCTGTTCATTCACCTTTACCTTGGTGCCTTCATGCAAAATAAAAAGCTCATTTCCAGACTCGCTTGGGGTACTCTTTACTACCACGGACGGGGACAGGATGATTCCGTGTTCAGGCTCCACCACCCTTCGGTGCTGGGCCATCGCCGATGACAAAGTAAATAAAAAGAAAATCAATCCTGCCAGTGCGGTAAAAAAGCCCCCCTTCTTAAGGGCCAGGCCCCTTGCAAAGAGGTAGACCAGCAGGGATCCCAGGGTCAGGACAAATAAAAGAAGGGCCAGAATGCTCCATGTTCGTTCCGGCAGGGCATGTACTGCCGATGAGATCCAGGTTCTGAGGAAAAGTTCTGGAACCTCCTCGAAGGCATCCACCCGGTACCTTGACACATACCCGAGGTTATGGATGGCATCCTTGTGATAGGGATTAAGTTTCAGTGCCTTCTCGTAATACAATATGGAAAGGCCTATGCTGTTTGAACGGAAAGCAGCATTGCCCATGTTATAGTAGAGGTCGGGAGCTTCGTAACCCGACTCAATGATCTTGCCGTATTCATGCATGGCAGCCTCATATGCACCTAGCTGGTACAGGTCAGCAGCTTTGTCATACAGCGTGTCTGAGGCTTGTGATACAACCGTAAAGCCTGTGCACAGGAGTATGCCCAATAGAAAGGATCTCATTACAGCGTGTTTTCCAGGTTTCTTATCAATATGACCGCATCCCTGTAAAGCATATCGATGTTGCTTCTTTCGGAGGAGGGTGCAAAACGGGAGAACTCACTTTCATCCAGAATCCTGGAGAATTCAGCAAGCATATCCTGCCCCACTCCCCTCTCTTCAAGGTCATGGAGTATCACATCCCGGGATAACCCGGAGGTCTCTATGTTGAGTTTGTCGGCCATATATCCCCAGATGGCTTTACCTACCTCTTCGTAAAATCTATCTTCGTCGCCCGATTTCCGGAATTTCTCCGCCTTCTTCAGCCGGGTTCTGGCAGAGCGGTTGGCCTGCCTGTTCCGTACCAGACTCAGGTCGGCATTTCTGCGCGAGACAATGCGGATCATCAGGATGGTCAACAGGGTGAGCAGGGCTGCAAGCAGATACATCAGGCGGTACCATCTCTGGCCAAACAGGGTATAGAGTACCGGGGAAAGGAGCGGACTGCCCCTAACAATATCCCTGATATCGGTCCCGATATCTTCCACACTTTCATGCATGACCCCCGGTACAAAAACAGGTCCGGTCCCCTGCTCAGATTCTCCTTTCAGAACAGTAAAGTTGAACTCTTCCGTCTCTGCGGATTTGTACTCTCTACTTTCCGGATCAAACCACGCGAACAGGATGGGGGCAATCCTGAATTTACCGGCATGCCTGGCCACGATCGGGTACTCGAAAACAACCGATCCATTGATACGGTTTCCCGAAGTACTGGTATTGAGCGTCCGGGTTACATCGTACACATCGTGGTCAAGCGGGAGGTTTACCTCCGGTTCCCCAAGTAACGGGAGGTTACCTGTTCCACGGAGGGTCACCTTCAGGCTGAGGGCCTCATTGACCTCTATCTCATTTGCAGAAAGCTCAGCTTTCATCGAAAACTCCCCTACTCCGCCGGTAAAACCCTGGGGGGCACCCGGTGGCAGGGGCTTTACCCTGATGGTCACGCTCCTGGTTGCGATGTTGGTCGGGACCTCCCGCACCCCCCCGCCGAAGAAGGGATCATCGAAAAAAGCATCTATGGGTGAGTTGCTCCTCCTTCGCTGCACCTGCTGTGGAACCATCCATTCAGATTCATAGGGTTCGATTCGTATCTCACCTGTTTTCTGGGGGATCAGGAGGTGGCGCTGAATTACCTGTGTGATGTACTGCTGACCGTTGATCTCCTCCCGCTGTGCACTCTCATCAGGATCCAGGGATTTCTTATAGAATCCCTCATAGGGCAGGTCACCGGAAGAGGAAGCCGGCCTTGTATTCACCCTGGTGTATACCTTCAGGGCAGAGACAAATTGTTCGCCCACAAACACCTCTCTCCTGGATGGGATCACCCGCAGGAAAACAGGATCCGTAGCACCTGTCTCACCCGCATCTTTACTGGCATCTGCCCGGGAATCACTGGCAGCCGGGTCGGGAGGGGGAGCGTTACCAGGTTGCACGGTCACCCTGACTTCGTTGGTGCTGAATTCTTTTCTTCCAGCCCTGATCTTTGAAGGCGGTATGGTCATTTCTCCCTGCCTGGTCGCCCTCAGCATATAGGTGTATGTCACCACCGTTTCCATGGTCATTTTTCCATTCACCCATTGGGAATGGGAGGAATAGGAGGAGAACGGACCGGCCAGAAGCTGGAAACCGTCAAGGGAAGGGAGGGTAATGTCCCCCCGGCTGGATCCCTCGATCACATACTGGAACTGTTCACCGGCACGAACAGTTGCAGGTGCCCTGGCAGTGAAGGTTTCATCCTGTCCGTTCAGCACCGCGCCTGCGGTAAGCAGTACAATGGTCCATATATGTCTCTTAAATTGCATGCCTTTTTCAGAAGCTCAATTTACCAATCCTTTTCTGTTTTGACTTTTGCCGCAGCTGCTTTTTTCTTGTCCACTTTCTCTTTTACATCCTTCTCCTGCTGCTGGATGGCACTGAGCATCCGTTCTGCATCCTCCTTGGATATCTGAAGTGGCTGTTGCTGCTGCTGCTCATTCTGGTCTTGCTGGTCCTGCTCCTGTTGCTGTTGCTGCTGCTCATTCTGGTCCTGCTTGTCCTGATCCTGTTGCTGCTGCTCATTCTGGTCCTGCTTGTCCTGATCCTGTTGCTGGTCCTGCTTGTCCTGATCCTGTTGCTGGTCATTCTGGTCTTGTTGCTGCTGCTGCTGTTGCTGCTGTTCCTGCAACTTCTGTTTTGCATAGGCCAGGTTGTACTTGGTATCCTGGTCACCCGGGTTCAGCCTTAAGCTGTTCTTATAAGCCTCGATACCGGGCGCATACTGCTGAGCCTCCAGCAGGCTGTTGCCAATGTTGTGCCATACCTGTGCCCTTGCTCCGGGATCCCCGGCCATATCGACCATGGATTCATACTGTTTGACAGTCTCATCATATTTCTCCTGTCCGTACAATGCAGCCCCGGTATTAAATCCTGCTTCAAACGATTCCCGGTTCAAATCCCCGGCTTTCCTGAACTGCACTTCGGCTTCCCCATACTCCCCTTTCTCGTATGATTTGACACCATGCCGGATCACCTTCCGTTCATTCTGAGCCTCCATGGAGGATAATCCCGAAAACAGCAGGATTACCAAGAGGGCCCCCGGCAGCACTCCATATCCTGCTATGTTGCAACGGATGCTCATGACTTATCGGTATTAAACAGGTTAAATCTTTTCAACAGCGGATTCTTCCTGGAGCGGATAAAGAACTCTACCAGGAGGAAAAGCAGGGAGAATCCCGCAAAGTACTGGAACCGCTCAGCGAATTCAGCAAATACACGGGTATTCAGGTCGGTTTTCTGCAACTGTTCAAGTTCATCCTCCAGGCTGTTGATCCGGTCACCGGCAATATAGGCCCCGTTTCCTGCAGCAGCCACCTCCATCAGTAATTTTTCGTTCAGTTTGCTCACCACCACCTGGCCTTCACGGTCCCTGCGGTTGGACGAACTTCCGGGCCTTACAGGGATGGGAACCCCGTTGGGATCGCCCAGTCCAACTGTATAGACCCTGATACCCTTTTCCGCTGCAGCCGTGGCCTCTTCCACTGCATCATCTTCATGGTTCTCCCCATCGGTAATGACCACGATGGCCCGGTTTGGAACAGACAATCTGCCTCCAGCAGACTCTGTGGTTGTGGTAAAAGACCTGGCAGCCAGCTCAATGGCCGTACCGATGGCAGTGCCCTGTTTGGATACCATATCGGGCCCTGCTCCTGCCAGGAACATCTTTACACTGGGATAGTCATCCGTGATGGGGATCTGGGTATAGGCATCACCGGCGAACACGATCAGACCGATCTTATCGCTTGACATGCGGTCCACCATCCGGCTGATCATTTGCCTGGAACGCTCCAGCCTGGAAGGTTTGATATCTTCTGCCAGCATGCTGTTGGAAACATCCAGTGCTATGATGATCTCACGTCCTTTCTGCTCAACCTCTTCCAGTTTGGAGCCAATCCTTGGTCCTGATGCTGCGATGATCAGCAGGGTGGCCCCCACAAACAGGAAAAAGAATTTCCAGTGATGCGCCGAACGGGAGGCCTCAGGCATGAGAATTTCCATCAGGTGAGGGTCCCCCAGCCTTTCCAGGGAACGCTTGCGGTACCGCCAGTAGAGCATGTATCCCACAAGCATGAGAATCATGGCAAGCAGAAACCACAGGATCCCTTTTATGTGCAAACTGTATCATACTATGGTATGGTTCTTAATACGGTGTACCTGAGCAGTATCTCCGTCAACAGGATCAGCATGGCAGCAAGCAGGAAGGGAAAATATTCCTCCTTCTTCTTACTGAATTGCTTCACATCAAGCATGGTTTTCTCCATCTGGTCGATCTGCTGGTAGATCTCACGCAGTTTATGGTTGTCGGTTGCCCTGAAATAGGAGCCACCGGTAGTTTCCGAAATTTTCTTTAATACATCTTCATCGATCTCAACCGGCATGTTCCGGGTGATGTTTCTTCCAAAAGCGTCCTGTACCGGTACAGGTGCATTGCCATGGGTGCCAACACCAATGGTATAGACCCGGATGCCGAAACTTGCCGCGATCTCCGCCGCAGTCACCGGTCCCACATCACCCCTGTTGTTGACCCCGTCGGTAAGAAGGATGATCACCTTGCTCCTGGCACGGCTCTCCTTGATCCTGTTCACAGCAGTGGCCAGCCCCATTCCAATGGCTGTCCCATCCTCTATGACGCCAAAATCGATCTCCTTCAGAAAGTTGATCATCACTGCCCTGTCGGTGGTCATGGGACACTGCGTAAAACTCTCTCCTGCAAATACCACCAGTCCGAACCGGTCATCCTGGCGGGCATTCACAAATTCGATCCCCACGTCTTTTGAAGCTTCCAGCCTGTTGGGCCTGAAATCCATGGCCCTCATACTGCCCGACACATCCATACACATGACAATATCAATCCCCTCTGTGGTCACCTTCTCCCAACTGTTGGATGACTGTGGCCTTGCGAGGACAATAACAATCAGTGCCACAGTCACCACCCTGAGAAGGAACAGCACATGCCTGAGCCAAATCCTTGAGGATCCCACCCTTTCATCCAGGTTTTCAAAGCCCGAAAATGTCATTGAGCTGGTACTTTTCCTTCCCCTCCATATGTACCAGGCTGCCATGAGCGGGATCAGTAAGAGGGCATAGAAGAATGCCGGGTATGCATATTCAAATCTAAGCATCATACTGCGCCTCCTCCCCGCTATCCGTTTTTTCCATGTAAAACATCGGGAATGTCTTCTGCACAAACAGGTATGCATTGTTCAGGTTGGTCTGGTTGTCCAGGGGCAACGGATCCTCTTTGGCAAATTTGACAAGGTCGGCCAACTGGAGTAGATCCTGCAACATCTCATCAAGCATCGGATCATCGGTATTGGACCTCCTGAAACCCTCCAGGATCTCTTCGGTGGTGCGCTCCATGGCAGGGACCCCGTACTGCCGCTCAATATACCTGCGGGTGATCTCCGTTAACTGGGTATAATATTGCTTCACCTGTCCCGATTCCCACAGTTTTTTCTCCTTCAGCATATCCAGTTCCCTGAATGCGACAATATGGGCAGGTTCCTGGGGCTTGAGGGAGAAGATCTCAGGATCCTTCTTCCTTTGCCTGTACATCCAGACAAGGGCCATGGCAAGGGTTACCAGCAGCCAGGTTCCTGCTCCCAGGGCCACCCAGGGCAACACCTCTTTGACCCCCACAGGTGTATTGATGGGAGGCTTGATTGGTTTGATCAGCTGGGTCGTATCCACCACCGGATCGTATACCCGGATCAAAAGCGGCATGCTCAGGGCTGTATCGGTTTCATGGTTGAATTCATAGACCACGGGCTGGGAGGGCACCAGCTGCATCCCCGATTCAAATCCGGTAATTATATAGGAATGATCCACCACCAGGGATCCGTCCGCGCGGGAAGTGTCAGATGATGAAAGAAACAGTATCTCCAGGTTCCTGCTGAGGGTATCCTTTTCTTTCAGTACCGGCATTTCAAATCCTACGTTCTCAGCTGCCTTTACGTGAATGGTGTATTTCAAATGATCCCCGATCATCATTGAATCAGAACTGATCATGGATTGTACGCTGATAAGCTGCGCATGAAGTGCGGCAACTCCCATTAAAAGGATCATGGTGGTTATGTGGATTCTGGCCTGCTTCATTTCACCTTTTCTTAAACAACCGCATCAATGGTTTCACATAATCTTCACCTGTTCTCAGGGAGGCACTGTCCACACCCGCACGGGTGAAAATCTCGTTCATCATCTCCACGTGGCTTTCCCATTTCATGGCATAGTTCTCCCGCACCCTGCGGTCCGAGGTGTCGATCCAGCGCTCTTTCCCTGTTTCAGCATCCACAATCCTGACCAGTCCCACCGGGGGAAGGGAAGCCTCCCTCCTGTCATAAATATGAAGGGCAGCCACATCGTGTTTGTTGTTGGCTACCTGCAATGAACGGGCATATCCCTTATCCCTGAAATCGGAGATAATAAAAGCGGTACAGCGTTTCTTGATGGCATTGGTCAGGAAACGCAGGCTTTCAGAAATATCGGTTCCTTTGCTCTCGGGCCTGAAATTCGATCAGTTCCCGGATGATCCGGAGAATATGCTTACGTCCCTTCTGGGGTGGAATAAACTTTTCAATGCGGTCACTGAACAGGATCACACCGATCTTGTCGTTGTTTTCTATGGCAGAAAAAGACAATACCGCGGAGATCTCAGTGATCAGGTCGCGTTTCAACTGAAGCTCTGTCCCAAAGGCCCCCGAAGCACTCATATCGATCAGCAGCATCACGGTCAGTTCCCTCTCTTCCTCAAAAACCTTTACATAGGGATGGCTGAACCTGGCAGTCACATTCCAGTCGATGCTCCGGATATCATCACCATACTGGTATTCACGCACTTCGGAGAAGGTCATTCCCCTTCCCTTGAAGGCACTGTGGTATTCGCCAGCAAAGATCTGCCTGGTCAGCCCCCGGGTCTTGATCTCAATCTTCCGTACCTTTTTTAAGAGTTCTTTTGCTTCCACCTCTTGTTCTTCAGCATTTACCTGCCGCTCCCTATTTTCCCGATTCGCGGATTGTGAAATACCACTCCTGTTTGATCAGTTCCACCTGGATGGTATCCTTACCTGATATGTACTCCCAGTGGAGTTCACCTGTTTCCTCATATTTACTGTCCAGATCCTTCACCATCGCATCATACTCCATATAATCACAAACCAGCTTTGAGATTTTGCAGATATCCTCCTCGGTAAAATAGATGATCCATGTTTTGGTCTTCATCCGGTTGACATATTTCAGGTAGTTAAAGTGTTGCCTGATCACCGTATCATCCTTCCGGAAATCCTTCTGTTCCTTCTTCATCTTTGCTGCCACTTCCACTTTGGACAAACCAATCAGGGACTGTGCATTGAGTATGGAACACAACAATAACAATACTCCGGTAATGATCAGTTTGTTCTTCATGACAGTTAAGGTACTTCCACGTTATTCAAAATCTCTGATATGATGTTCTCAGTTGTAATGTTCTCTGCTTCCGCCTCATAGGTCAAACCGATACGGTGCCTCAGCACATCATGGCAAACAACCCTCACATCCTCCGGAACTACATATCCCCTTCTTTTAATAAAGGCATAGGCTTTTGCAGCCCTTGCCAGGTTGATACTTGCCCGCGGAGAGGCTCCGTACTGTATCAGAGGCACAAACTGTGCCAACCCGGCCTGGTCCGGATTCCTGGTGGCAAAAACAATGTCAAGTATGTAGTTCTCGATCTTCTCATCCAGGTAGACTTCCTTCACCACATCCCTGGCCTTCATGATATCGGCCGGACTGAGGACCTTGCCGGCAGCCGGAAATTGGGTTGCCAGGTTTTCCCTGACGATGAGCCTCTCTTCATCCCTGCTCGGATAGGTAACCACCACCTTCATCATGAAACGGTCCACCTGGGCTTCCGGCAAGGGATAGGTTCCTTCCTGCTCAATTGGATTCTGGGTGGCCAGGACCAGGAAAGGCCTTTCCAGCTTATAGGTCTCCTCACCAATGGTGATCTGCTTTTCCTGCATGGCTTCCAGCAATGCACTCTGCACCTTTGCCGGAGAGCGGTTGATCTCATC
Organism: uncultured Bacteroidota bacterium; assembly: GCA_963793455.1. Lineage (GTDB taxonomy): Bacteria > Bacteroidota > Bacteroidia > Bacteroidales. The sequence continues at coordinate 610,240 of CAWCAK010000001.1, read as the reverse complement.
AGCCAGGACCAGGTTGGCAAATACCGGTCCCTTCTTCACGATGAACTCCTCCTTCTTCTGGCTGTAGATCATGGTTCCTATAAGGTCAGCCGGCAACAGGTCGGGGGTAAACTGGATCCGGCTGAAGCTGGCATCGATGGTTTGTGACAGGGTTGTTATGGCCAGGGTTTTGGCAAGCCCGGGAACTCCTTCCAACAGGATATGACCGTCCGATAACAGGCCGATCAGCAGCCTCTCCACCAGGGTTTTCTGCCCCACGATCACCTTCTGGATCTCCAGGGTGATCAGGTCAACGAATTCACTTTCCTTCTTGATCCTTTCATTGAGTTCTTTAATATTCACTTCCTGACTCATCAGTGGATTCTTTTTAGTTAATAATCATCTCTTTATGTTCGCTATTGAAACGCGGAACAAAAATAGCAGCGAATTTGAGCTTACGAAATAGAAGGGGGGTTAAAAAATGTTAAGAAAATCCTATTTTTGAATAATTGAAAGGATCCGTGCCTCGGTATTTCATCCATATGGCCTATGACGGTACCGCATACAGGGGCTGGCAGGTACAACCCAACGGAACAACAATCCAGGGTGTATTGGAGCATGCGCTTGCCACCCTGCTCAGGCAGGAAGTCCCTGTAACAGGGGCTGGCAGGACCGACACAGGAGTTCACGCATCTTTTTTCGTTGCCCATTTTGACCTTCCGGCGGACCGGGATCCGGAAAAGAAGGAGAATCCGGAAGGTGAACAGTTCCTGTTCAGACTGAACCGGTTCCTGCCTGAAGACATTGTGGTATACAGGATCAGGCAGGTACCAGACGAGATGCATGCCCGGTTCTCGGCCACCTACCGCACTTATCACTACCATATATCTTCGGTCAAGCCACTTTACACACGCAGGTATGCCCACTACCTGTTCGGCACCCTGAACCTGGAGGAGATCAGCCACTGCTGCAGTATCATCCTGGGGACCACCGATTTTACCAGCTTCAGCAAACTGCATACCGATGTGAAGACCAACAACTGCAGGGTGACAGCGGCGGAGTGGAAAACGGTAGATAACGGATACCTGTTCGAGATCACAGCGGACCGGTTCCTGCGGAATATGGTGCGCTCACTGGTTGGAACCCTGGTGGATGTGGGCCAGGGAAAGCTGGACCGCAATGATTTTGGCAAAATTGTGGAAGCAAAGGAGAGGGGAAAGGCAGGACAGTCTGCCCCGGCCCATGGATTGTTCCTGGCAGATATTGGCTACGAAAGGATTGATGCCTGATCCGGAACGGAATCACCCTGACTTGGACTGAATGGCATCACTCCAACAGAGCCTGGCCCTGAAGATCTCTTTACCATCCCCATCTCTTGAAGCCGCAAAAAGAAGGTTCCCGGCCTCCCCGGAATTTCCATGGATCGTAATTTCTTCATCAAAGTGAGCCTCCTGCATGAAATTGATCTCAAATTCACGGATCTCCCTGTCAGTCTGATTCCCCCGCATGGCCACATTGATGCTCCATTCCATGTATTTCACGTTATTCACATGCCCCACAATGTCCAGGTCAGAGAACCGGACACGGAGTTGATCAAGCACCAGGGGCTGACCGGGAAGGGCAATTTTATCCAGCCGGGTATCGAATACCGGCTCCCCGTATATAATCCGGGCATAGCGCTCCAGTTCGGCTTTGGGCCTGATGGGCCTGTGGGTCTCCAGGTCCACGATCAACCAGTAGCTTGAGGCAACTCCCATGGTTTCACCAGATCCATCTGTTACCCGGAAATCCCTTACGGCAAACAATTTATCCACCCCACTCGGCCAGGTCTCAATCTTTATCCCCTCGTCCCATACCGGGTATTTTTCCATGCGGATCTTCATCCTGGATAACAGCCACATGGTTCTGCGGTCCTTCATATCCTCATATCCGAATCCCAGTTCATTGGCATGATGGTACGCGATCTCCTGGAAATAGTTGGCCATGGTGGTCAGTCTTGCCTCACCCCGGGGATTCAACTCATAGGAGGTAACTGTGAATTCTTTTTCAAATACTGAAGCCATGTTTGTTGATTTACTTTCAGTAATTGCCTTACGCATCCAAATACAAGCAGGCAACAACTAACGATCCTTATTCCATATTTCCCATGATGCTTCTGCCTGGTGTACCAGCATCCCGTATCCATTCACTATGGTGGCACCCTGCTCCTCCCCCCGGGAGAGAAAGCGGGTTTTCTCCGGGTTATAGACCAGGTCAAACAGCAAATGATCCCGGGTGACCGAATCATATGGTATGGCGGGGCATGTTTCGACCTCCGGGAACATTCCCAACGGTGTGGTGTTGATGACCAGCGGATGCTCCACCATGATCTTCCCATCCAGTTGCTCGTAGGTAAGGACTCCTTCACCTTTGTTTCTGCTTACCATCCTGCAGGTGATCCCCAGCCTGTTGAGTACAAACACCACAGCTTTTGAAGATCCCCCTGTACCCAAGACCAGTGCCTTCTGATGCCCGGGTTTCAGATGGTCCTTCAGGGATCGCTCAAAACCGATCACATCGGTGTTGTATCCCAGCAGTGATATGCGGCCCTCTTTCCTGCAGAACACAATGGTATTCACCGCCTGTATGGACCTGGCCGTTCTGTCCAGTGCATCCAGGTATGGAATGATCTCCTGTTTGTAGGGAACGGTAACATTGAGTCCGGCCAGCGCGGGTTCCCGGCGGACCAGTTCTTCGAATTCCTCAATATTTTCCAAAGGGAAGTTCCTGTATTCGGAACGAATTCCCTCCTCACCAAATTTCTTTGTGAAGTATGGGACCGAAAAACTGTGTCCCAGCGGGTAGCCGATCAATCCGAACAGAGTCAAGAAGTTATAAAGTTTGTAAAGTTTGTAAAGTTATAAAGTGATTGTGCCGAAAGTCCGGGGAAATACCTACTGTTCTGTGGCAGCTGGTTTCTTTGACAGGACCAGTTCAATCAGGATGATCACGGCGATTCCCGCCAGTGCCATCAGCAATGCCATCCATATCCTGTCATCTGTATTTCCAAAAGATGGAAGGATATTCTTTTCCACCAGAGTCACCAGCTTACCCTCCACGACGGCGGTCTTCACCGGCACCTTCCATGGCCAGATTTTGTTCAGCGACCCGATCATAAATCCAACCAGGACGGCCATGGTAACCTCGTGGTACTTTTTCAGAAGCCATGACAAAAGGTTTGAGAAGAGCACAAGGCCCACAACGGCCCCGGATCCAAGCATCAGGAGATCCATGATAATGCGCTCATTGACTGCATGAAGTGCAAATTCATATTTGCCAAGCAGCAGCAGGATGAAACTCCCGGAAATACCCGGAAGGATCATGGCACAGCTGGCCAGTGCACCTGAGAGTATCACGAACCAGGAGGCATCTGTGGTTGAGGCCGGTGTTACGCTGGTGATATAGAAAGCGATCCCGATACCCCCTGCAAGGGCAATCACCCGGGTATAGTTCCATTTGGCGATCTTCCTGGAAACCACGTAGGAGGAGGCCACGATCAATCCGAAGAAGAAGGACCAGATCAGGATGGGCTGGTGTTCCAGCAGGTACTCCAGGATCCTGGCAAGGGAGAGTACAGAAATGACAATTCCTGAAAAAACTGCAAGCAGGAAATTGCCGTTAACATGTTTCCAGAACGCTTTCCACCGCCCTGTAAAAAAGAGTTTCAGCGCATTAAGATTGATGCTTTTAATGGAAAAGACCAGCTCTTCATAGATGCCGGTGATAAAGGCAATGGTGCCTCCTGATACTCCCGGGACAACATCCGCTGCCCCCATTCCCATTCCACGAAGGAGCAGGAGTACATAGTCTTTCAGGCTTTTTTTCAAACTGCTATAATTTTCTTGATTGGTATTCTTCCGGGAGCACATCAAAAAAGGTATCCCCACGCATCCCGCAACGCAGTGCTTCCAGGGACACCACCTCGTTGGGAGCAATATTCCCCAGGTTCACATTGGGCCCTATCATTTGAATAAACATGACCTGCTGGCCCTTGATGGGCGCCTCCCACAGCACATCGTCCACAGAGATCTCCTTCATGATATCATCGATCAGATCCCTGTTGGCCGATCCGTCCGACTGGTAAATGCCTATTGTACCGCTCTCCCTCGCCTCGGCAATGACCTTCCATGCGCCGGTCTCAAGCTCCGTTTTCATGTTCGAGACCCATACCTGGTTGGGCAACTCAGCACCCTTCACTTTGCTTCCTACCTCGGAAAGTACCTGGAATTCACTGGCCAGCGTCTCAATACACTTCAATTTCTCGTCATGCTCCATCCTGATGGACCCGTCAGATACCTCCACAGTACTCAGCCCCGATTCTGTCACAAACCTCCTGTAATCATCAAACTGGTTCCTGACGAAGAACATTTCAAACAACGTTCCCCCGAAATAGGGTTTCAATCCTGCTTCCTGGTAAATCTTTACCTTCTCTTTCAGATCCCTGGTGATCAGTGCGGTTCCGAAACCGAACTTAACCAGGTCGGTAAACGGGGCACTTGATTCAATGAAGTGTCCGGCCTCCTTAATGCTCAGGCCTTTATCCATCATCATGGTCAGCCCGTATTCCCTTTTCCCCGTAGTCCGTTCAGGGATATGGTTGATGTCAAAATTCATGAACTTCGATTATTTGTATTGTTGGATAATACGATTTATCTCCTCAACGGAGGATCCTTCCGGAATATAGTAGAGAAACTCGGGTACCAATTCCCTGTCCATATCCAGCCCTTCCCTGAGGAATTTAACTGCAAGCTCTTTTTCTTTCAGCTTCAGATGGCAGACAGCCATCCTGATCCGGATCTTCCCTTCCGTGGGATGGTGCACGAACGCTTCCCTCAGGAAATTGAGCGCCTGGTCAAATACGCCTTCCTTCATCAGGAGGCCTGTCAGGGCAGTCCAACCATCCATATCGGAAGCATCAGCCCTGGTGACATATGCATAGCACTTCACCGCCTCCTCAAAAAGGCCTGCATCTTCATTGGCATAGCCCAGGTTGATCCAGTAGTCCAGGTTATTGTTTTCAAATTCAATGGCTTTCAGAATATAGGTAATGGCTTCCTGAAGAAGATTCTGTTTCATATAGATCATTCCGGCACCGAACCAGCCCTCAGGATCGGTGTTATCAAGCTCAATGACCTTCTGAAATGCAGCCAGCGCATCATCCAGCCGGTCCATCTGCTCATAGCAATCCCCCATATAACAGTATGCCTGGGTATTCCCGGGCTCAACTTCGAGGAATTCCTTATAGGTTGCAATGGCCATCTCAAATTTCCCTGCGTTCACCCAGACACTGGCTTTGTTGAAATAGGCCGACGCATAATCGGGATTGATGACGATGGAGAATTCATATGCCTCCGCCGCCTTCTCAAATTGTTCCAGCTTGTGATAGACAATCCCTGTGTTGTACCATACATTGTCTGAATAGGGATCCAGGTCCAGGTACCGGTGGTAGTATTTCAGGCTTTCATCGAAACGGTGAAGCCTGTCATAGAAATAGCCCAGGTCATACAACACGGAGAGATTCTCAGGCTGCTGCCTGTATGCCTGAAGCAGGTATTTAACAGCCAGCTCGAAATGCCTCACATTCTCAAACGCTATGGAGATGTTCAGCAAGGCTTCAAAGTTATCATCCACAGAGATTTCAATTGCCCTGTCAAACTGAGCCTCTGCCTCTTTCAGTTTCCCGAGCTGACACAGTGCCGTTCCCTTCAGGAAATAGCGTTCAGGATTGTTCTCCTCCCAGACCGGGATCTCTTCGAGCAGCGTCAGGGCCTTCTTCGGTTTTCCCTGTTCAATGTAAATATGAACGAATTTGTATTTGATCTCGACGGAAGTGGGATGCTGTTTTTCCCCAAGATTTGCCGCCTCTTTAGCCTCATCATACTGGAAATCGTCCAGGTAGTAGTCGATGATCTGTTCAAACTCTTCCACATCGAAAAAGATGGACTGGACACCACTGCGCATATCTTCGTACTTCCTCAACAAGACCTGGAACTCATCGTTCTCAAAAATCTGCTCCCTGTTCTCACTCATCTATGTCCACATTTTGATGGCGTAAAGATAATCGGTTTTTGTAAGATAAATAATTCTTCCCCCCTGCCCTGAACCCCGGCTCATATAAATATCAACTTTTTATCAAGGATTTACCCATTCCTGGCCTATCTGCTGGCTGCTCAACACATCAAGTACAGGGACACAAACCAGATGTTTGTTCCGAAACATGCTCAGCTAAAACGCCTGAAATACAATGACTGATAATAAAGAACAACTCCCCGCAGGATATTTGCAGCTACTTCAGCGGAAGCGTTACAGCAAAAACACCATTAAGGTCTACACATGCTATTTCCTGGATTTCCAGGGCAGCATGAATGGAAAGGATCTTCGGGCCCTTACAAAAGAAGATATAAACAGGTACCTGCTTGGCCTGATCAGGGAAAAGGGCATCTCTGCCAGCCAGCAGAACCAGCGTATCAATGCCATTAAATTCTATTATGAGAAGGTATTAGGCAGAAAGAAGGCATATTATCATGTTTCCAGGCCTAAAAAAGAGAAAAAACTCCCTGCAGTGCTGAGCCCCACTGAGGTACGCCGCATCCTGGAAAGCGTTTCCAACCTGAAGCACCGCTGCATCCTGATGACCCTCTATTCGGGCGGCCTGCGAAGAAGTGAACTGATCAACCTGAAGATCAGCGATATTGACTCGGACCGGATGCTCATCTTGATTCGGAACTCCAAGGGAAACAAGGACCGCTATACGCTGCTTTCAAAGAGCCTGCTCATACTACTCAGGCAATATTACACCAGGCATAAGCCGGAAACCTGGTTATTTGAGGGGCCAAGGGGAAAACAATACAGCGCAACCAGTATCGAGAACATATTCCAGAGGGCCCTCCGGAACTCAGGCATCTCCAAATATGCAACCCCTCACACCCTTCGTCACAGTTTCGCCACCCACCTGCTGGAACAGGGGGTAAACCTGCGCTACATCCAGGAACTCCTGGGACACGCCAGCTCAAAGACCACCGAGATCTATACACGGGTCTCAACCAACAAACTCTCCCATATCATCAATCCCCTGGATAACATCAATCCTTAACACCCGCGCTAATTGCACATATTTCCCTAAATTTCGAATAATAAACACAACCAAACCAGGATTATCCTACTGTAATTGGGTATACTCCTTCGTTGAACTAAAACCGCCATTCGGCGGCAGTTTTTGGTTATCCCCATCTTGCTGAGAATTATGTAACTTGTGGTAAGTTCACTTTAAATATCATTACTTATGAAAAAAAAGCTTACGTGAATTAATGATCTGCGAGATGCAGGTCCGCAATTACAGTCCCCGGACGATTAAGAGTTATGTATCCATGATTGCCGGACTTTCCCGGTACTACAACACTTCTCCTGATCTTCTTACCGCCCAGCAGGTAAAAAACTATCTTCAATACCGTATTCAGAAGCATAAAATATCCGTTTCGACTATAAACCAGACCATCGGTGCCTGGCGCATACTTCAGGTTGATATCCTGAAGCGGGAATGGGTTGACTTCGAAATTAAGCGTCCAAAGAAAGAAAAGAAATTACCTGTAGTGCTTTCCAGGGCAGAAGCGCTAAGGCTGGTCAGTTCTCCAACCAATCTTAAACACAGAGCAATCCTCACTCTTGCCTACACCACAGGACTCAGGCGAAATGAAATACTAGGCTTAAAGCTACCTCATATCGATTTTGACCGCAATCAGATAAGGGTTGTTGAAGGGAAGGGTCACAAACAGCGCATGGTTCCAGTTCCAGAGCTCTGTCCTATCTCTGATCAATGAATATTGCGGTATTTACCAGCCAAAGGAGATACCTCTTTGCGGGATATGGATATGGTCTCAGAAAAGCCGTACTCGGCTACCAGCTTTTCAAACATCGTAAAACGGGCTGCGAGGGAGGCGAGTGTACCAAAGAAAATCTCTCCACATGTGCTTCGACACTCATTTGCTTCCCATATGCTGGAGACAAGGTCTGAATCTAAAAGCCCTTCAATTGATCCTGGGGCATACTTCTATGAAGACAACCTCGGTTTATCTGCATGTCACCAATATCGATACCTCTATCATCCCGATTTATCTATCTCAGCACCTATAAACGAAGTGCAATGATAAAATCCGAGAATACCAGGCAGTCATTGGAACTGGCCCACATCCTGGAACAATATGGAGATCAGTACCGTGATCAATACAATCCTTGTACGTCAGCAGAAGAAAGCCTTAAAGGCTATCACCTCATGCCGTACCAGTGCGATGGGAGGACATGCCTCTCAGTGTAACCAGTGCGGGTATCAAACCCAAGCGTACAACTCATGTCGCAATAAGCACTGTCCCAAGTGTCAGTTTATCAAGCAGGAGAAATGGGTGGACAAGCTCGAAGGAAAGGTTACTCCCGGTAAAACACTTTCACTTTGTCTTCACCATCCCTGATGCTTTACACACCATGTTCTATATCAACCAGGCTCACTGCTACAAATTACTTTTTGCTGCAGCATGGATGGCCATCCGTAAAGCATCAGCCAATCCCAGGTTCTCTGGAACTCAAACTGGTGGGGTGGCTCTTCTGCATACCTGGACACAAACACTTAAACTATCACCCACATATCCATATGTTGGTTCCATCTGGGGGGATCTCAGAGGATCATATGGAGTGGAACGCAAGCAGGAAAAACTTCTTTGCTCCCATCAAAGTAGTTGGTCTGATCTTCCGGGGATGTCTATGCAGCTTACTGGAAAAAGGTATTAATACAGGGCGAGATAACCATCCCTGAGAAAGAGTCATGGAAGCAACTCAAAAATCAGCTATACTCAAAGAACTGGATCATCTATGCCCAGAAGCCAATAGGTGGTGTTAAGCGGTGTTCTTAAATACCTGGGGAGGTATGCTCACAGGGTTGCCATAACTAACTCCAGGATCTCTGAGATGAGCGAGGATCATGTCTCCTTCAGATACCAGGACAATAAAGATCATGGAGTAAAGTAAGATTATGAGACTACAAGCTGTAGAGTTCATCCGTAGGTTCATGACTGCACATCCTGCCTGATAACTTTTATAAAATCCGGTACTATGGGATCTTGGCTGCTGTAAATACTAAAACCATCAGGGAGCAATGCCTCGCCTTGATCGGTAAGATGAATGATCTTGCACGTTTTGTTGGATTATCTGATGCAGAAGTATACCGCTTCATTACCGGAAAAGACAACCTGTGTTGTCCCCAATGTAATGCTCGGGATTATGATCGTGTTCCGGAAGATCCCTCTTCCATATAGATAACGGGCTACTAAAATGAAGTTCTTTGAGATATATCTGATCATCAACCGGTCCCCGGATCGCAATAGAATAATTATGCATTCAATGAGTAATAGAAAAACAAGATTATATGGCTCCCTTCCTATAAGAATAATGTCCTTTTTTACTGGTAAGCCATCATGCTATCAGACAAAACTCAAACATAAAGAATACCCATAGCGTGGCGGCATAGTCCAACTTTATTTTATCCTTCATATTTATCTAGCCCTCCTCTATATTTTATTAATTTTAGCTTAGAGTGAGTATCCTCTCTGTGATGATCATCCGTATACGAAGGATAAAACACTTATACGTTATGCATAAGCGGATATAATTCAAAACATAAAAAATGAAAACATATAAAGCGCTCGAATTATTTGTAATTCTAATTATCATGTTAGTGGTGACCATGACCTTGTTTACCCCGATACCTGCTAATACAAGACTTCTTATCAGGGTCACTCTAATTGCTGTTTTTCTTGTTTCATGGATACTATTAAATAAATCGAATGTTAATACATTCAGAGATCTGGCCCTTACGCTGTTGATCCTGAATATTGCTTTTCTTGTTGTCTCATTTTTTACAGATGAATTCTGGCACCTTCAAATGGAAACATCGAAAGGTTTTGCATTATCTAAACTAAGCGAAAGCCTGATAATCAGTGCTGTAGTAATCCTCTCTTTCGTGGCAACAGGTAACAAGGTTAATAGTATATACTTAACCAAAGGGCGCTTGGTTCTCGGAATTTCAATTGGCGTTCTTCTCTTTATTGTATTCGGTTATCTTGCTATTAACAACCCACAATATAAGATGGAACCTGAATTTATAAAAGAAAACTATATCTGGATTCTGATTTTTGCTTTTGCTAATGGATTTATGGAAGAATTAATATACAGGGGTATATTTCTAAAAAAGCTGAATAAGATAATGAGTCCTTTTTGGTCAATTATTATAACCTCTATATGCTTTGCCGCCCCACATCTTACGGCTAATTATACAGAGGATATATTTTTCTTCTTCGGTATTGTTTTTGTTCTGGGATTGATCACTGGGTTTGCAATGCATTACACACGAAGCATTATTGCACCCACGCTTATACATGCGGGAGCTGATCTAATGATAATCCTACCAGTCTTTGCATCTTATGGGGTTGCTAATTAATGACAAACCTTGTTTGAAAAAGGTAGTTTCTACAACCAATCTTGAGCCGCCTATGCATAATCGAGTAGCTCGCCCCGTCAGTACACACTGACAGGGAGAAGCTCTCACACCACTGCCCGTACGGGTCTCGTAAGCAGCGGTTCGTTAAGTTGTGGGGAAATCGATATGTAAATTTCCAGCATAGGAACATAACCGCGTTTCTTCAGTCTTTCAATTGTAATAGTAGTACCAAGAATAGGACTTTGGGCAATTGCCCAGCCTCCCATACGTGATCGACTCCATGCATAGGCTTGTCCTTGTTCAACTCCCAATCGGATCAGATTTTTCCTTTTCCGTTCGGGTTTCTTCCAATGATGCCAGATGCAATAACGAAGTCTGTTTCGCAACCATCCGTCCAGTTCGACAAGTTTGTTCTGAATGCTTGCCATGCGGTAGTTATTCACCCATCCTCGTTGAACTTCATTGAGTTTCATGATACGTTCGTCGAAACTCATAGGAGTGGTTTTCCTGGTAATGGTTTTGAGCTTTTGCTTTAACTTTGCCCAGCTCTTTTCCGATACTACCAATTGATATTTGCCTTGCTCACCTTTTACGTAGGTGGGTACAAACCCAAATCCGAGAATTGTGAAATTGACTGGTCTGCGTATTCCGCTCTTATCCCGGTTGATGGTCAGTTTCAGCTTGTTTTTAAGAAACTTGTACACTGCATTACCGACCTTCCGGGCACTCGCTTTGCTTTTAGTATAGATACTAAAATCATCGGCGTACCTCACGAATCGACAGCCTTGCCTTTCCAATTCTCTGTCCAGCTCATGTAGCATGATATTAGCCAAGAGTGGACTGAGTGGACTTCCTTGCGGAATGCCTTTTCTGCGCTTGACCAGTCTTCCGTTTATTTGTATCGGAGAACGTAACCATTTGCGGATTAGGCGTAGGGTTTGTTGGCATTTGACTTTACGGTAGAGCAATTGTAGCAGATAGCTGTGGTCCACTTCGTCGAAGAAGGTTTTCAGGTCGATATCTACGATATCCTGAAATCCGTCGTTGATGTAGCCCTGTGCTTTCTGTACTGCCTGATGCAGGCTCTTGTTTGGCCGGAATCCGAAACTGGACTCCGAGAACTCAAATTCGAACCGTGCCATCATCACTTGCAATACCGCTTGCTGGAGCATCCGATCGGTTACCGTAGGTATGCCCAATAAACGGGTTCCCCCTTTGTCCCCTTTCGGAATCTCTACTGCTAAAATGGGTTGTGGCAAATACTTCCCTGAACGAACCTTCGCTGTCAGCTCTTCTTTGTCTATCGACAATAGTTCCGTCAACTTGGTTACCGGCATGTGGTCAACTCCTGCCGAACCGTGGTTCTTCTGGACTTTACGCATTGCCTGCAACAGGTTCTTCCGGGTAAGAATTTGTTCAATCATTGTAGCTTACTTTCCCTGTTCCGCTTATCGTAAGGCTAGAAACGCAGTGCGTTAGCTTCCTTACAGCATTTGGAACAACTTAACGTTCGGCCCTTCAGATCTCCGTGAGTCCTCTGCCATTTATTGACAGCTCGTGTCCTGAACCTAATATGGCCTCTGCTGACTTCTCCTTGTCCATCTCGTGGTCAGGGAGACCTCCCCAGGTAAGAGCCTATTCCTTCATCCAATCCCTGCTGAATCTACTGTAAAACGAAATAATCATTTTGGACGTTACAATGATGTGCTTGCTTGTCCTCCTTTTACAGCCTCTTATCCAATTTCTGTTCGTCAGTACCGGAGTTTGTAGTCTCGCTTCCTTCAGTGCATACCTCGCGGTAAACCACCTTGCGACTTACTAACGGTTCGAGGCGTTACCCCCGCCCGTAAGGGACTTACACCCTCTGGAATAATCTAATGATCACACAGCTACCTTTTCCCCTTAAAATTTGTATTTTACGAATTTATTCAGAGCTTTCAGTAGAGTGTGCTCATGCTCATGCTGGGCACACACAAAAAATATAGTGCATTTGGTAAATAGCACTAAAAATTAATTGAGAGTAATGAATAAAGATTGTAACTCTACATTGAAAGATATGTGTGTTAAAATGCCAAACACACTATATTCAAACCGTTCAGGCACATTCAGCTTTCGCTGAACTTTTGTCTGCCCGCTGCTTCGCAGCTCTCGCATCCAAAAGGAATGTGCCTGAATGGGGCGCCAAACAAAATCGCATTTAAAACACACAGAATATTGTAGGTAAAAAGTCTGTAGCTTGTATCAACTTAACATGAACGTTCCAGAACAACCCGATAAACACAATTTTATTCCGCACTTGCGGGCTCCAGGCCCGGGTGAGCAAGCTCCCCCTGCCACGCCCTCAGTGGCGGAACTTCGTTTAGCGCCCCATTAGCACACATAGATAATTAATGACAGGAGACTTATCAATATTTGCAAGGATCACATTTTGTACTTAAATTTGTACGAATTGATGTACAATGCAAATGATATGATAACTACAACAATATCTGATTTTAGAAAAGACATCAAGAGGTATCTTGATAGTGTGACAAAGAACTTTGAAACCTTGATCATTAATAGAGGAAAAGACAATGGTGTTGTGATTATGTCACTTAGATGAATATAACTCGCTTACAGCGACTCAACATGAGCTTTCTTCAAAATCAAATGAAAGAAGACTTGATTCTGCAATTGAAAAATTAAAGACAGGAAAGTCATTTGAGAAAAACATCCAGGACTAATGAAATACATTTTTGTAGATGAATCTTGGGAGGATTATCTCTACTGGCAAAAAACTGATAAAAAGATTCTTAAAAAAATAAATGAGCTCATAAAGATATTTCAAGGACTCCGTTTTCAGGAAAGGGTAAACCTGAACCCTTGAAATTTAAATACAAAGGATATTGGTCTCGCAGAATAGATCATGAGCATCGATTAATTTATCAAGTAAAGGATGATGAAATTCGAATTGCAAAGTGCAGATTTCATTATGATTAAGTATCTACGTGTGCTAACATAGTGTGATATGAAACGTTCGTCATAGTTACCCAACTCAGTAAGGCTTACTGGTAACAGTCTGAAATGCAAACAGATCTTATATAAAATGCATCTAAACGATACCACGCTTCACATACACTTGACCGTTATGTGCCATTTTGACAAAACCCATCAAACCTTAACTATGAAACGGATAAATAAGAAACTAATAATTCCCATCACTATTATTGTGATTGTAACAGTCATTGTATATTCGGACACATACACTGGTCGATATATTCGCTGGTTTTTACCTGACGTGTATGATTGGAATAAATTTCCATCTGTAGAAGTTGAGAAAAAAGAAGATTCTGAATTATTAATCCAGAAGAAACAAAGCGATCTAATACATCAAATGATATTTGATTTAAATGGATTCAACTGCAAAATTGATGAATTGATTACCAGTACAAAAACAAATGCATTTATTATTCTACATAATGACACAATTATTTATGAGAAATATGCCAATCTGAATTCCGAAGGGACTTTGTTAAAAGCATTTTCAGCGACAAAATCTGTTCTTTCAGCTTTAATTGGAATTGCCATTGATGAAGGTAAAATCAAAAGTATTGATGAACCTGTAAAAAACTATGTAAGTGGATTTAAGGATCCTAATGTTGAAAATCTGACTATTAAGCAATGCCTTTTGGAGACAACTGGAATTAAATATAACACAAGTTATCTACCTTGGGGTGGTAAACCAAAAACATATTATAAACCGAATATCAGAAAATTCACAAAAAGGATAGTAAGAGTTGTTCCTGAGAATCAAAACATTTGTAATACATCTGAGCATAATATTAACATACTGGGGATGATTCTTGAAAATGCCACTAGTCAGAATATATATGATTATTTGAGTAATAAAATTTGGGAAACCGCAGGTATGAATTATTCTGCAAGTTTTTCAATTGATAGCAAAAGGAATAATTATGCATATGTTACACATGGATTAAATGCAACTGCAACCGATTTTTTAATTTTTGGTATGCTGTATCTAAATAACGGTTATCTTAATGACAAACAGATTATTTCCCGAAAATGGATTAAAGAATCTACTTCTTTTGAAATGGGAGTTAAAACACCTGATTACTACAAAAACTTTAACTCTTCATGGTGGATAATGAGAAGCGGTGATTATTTTGCTAATGGACATTTTGGACAAAGAATTTATATTAGTCCAAGCTCTAATACTGTGATTGTTAGATTAGGAGAGAAAAATGGTGGAATATCCTGGGAATTTGATGTATTTCCTAAAATAGTTGAAGAATTAATTATAAACGGCACATAACATGCGGTATGTTCAATGCCGCTAATACTGCAAGTAAGACAATAACGATTTGAAAAATAAAGAACCAATAACCTAATAAAAGACCTGGAAAGCGGCACTATACATACCGCTATCCGTTCAGGCACATTACGCTAGCGCGTAACTTTTGTCTGCCCGCTGCTTCGCAGCTCTCGCATCCAAAAGAATGTGCCTGAATGCAGCGCCAAACAAAATCGCATTTAAAACTCACAGAATTTCGCAGGTTACAAGTCTGTGCCGTAACTTTACTTCAAACCAAACGTCCCAGAACATGACGTTAAACGCTATTTTATTCCGCACTTGCGGGCTCCCGGTCCGGGTGAGCAAGCTCCCCCTGACACGCCCTCAGTGGCGGAACTATGTTTAGCGCTGCATTGGCAACAATTACAACCATACAGATGAATTATCAAGGTGTTACATAAGATTGTAATAATTCAATAAAATCCAACTATGAAAACACTTTTTACTGTTTTAATAATCGCTTTGTCCTCAACCCTCCTAGCCCAGAACACAAAACTGCATGAAATACCCGAGTTTCAGAAGGCTGTGGAGAATGAAACAAGAACCGAAATCGGAATTCCCGGGGAAAAATATTGGCAAAACTTTTCTGACTATACGCTTGGAGTGTCGATTGACACATCATCCAATATATTGAAAGGTCACGGAACTATAGTCTATCACAACAATAGTCCAAAAACATTAAAGGATCTTCATATAAGGCTTTACCAAGATATATATAAAATTGGATCTGTTCGAAATATACCATTATTGCCCCAGGACATACATTCCGGGACCTTTATTGACAGTTTATTAATTAACGATAAACCATACATCTATTCCAACAAACCTTTAGACCAGGACCGTATCAACAGGCTCACCACCAATGTAAGTATTCAATTATCTGATTCAATAGTATCAGGTAGCTCCTGTGTCATTGAAGTAGCATGGAGTTTCCCATTGCCAACATCAGCCTGGCCGAGAAGAATGGGTAGATACAGCGATGATTTTTTTATCGCTCAATGGTATCCGCAGGTTGCCGTATATGATGACGTCCTGGGATGGGATAATATACCGCATTACGGATACCAGGAATTTTATAACGATTTTAATAATTATGATGTAACTGTTAATTCACCCAAAGGCTATATGGTTTGGGCTACCGGGGAATGTGATAACCTTGTGGACATATTAAATAAGTCAATAATCACTAATCTGAATAAAGCAAAGAATAGTGATTCTCAAGTTGCAATTCTTTCCTCTGAAAATGATAATAAAGCTATTATAGGCAATACCTGGCATTTTATTGCTGAGCAGGTTCCTGATTTTGCTTTTGCAGCAGCAAAAGATTATTATTGGTATGGTACATCCGTAATTGTTGACAGGCAAACCAGGAGAAGAGTCTTTGTTGATATTGTTTATCCCCAAGAAGCAACATTGCCATCTAATTCATTACAGATAGCGAAGGATTTAATCTTATGGGCATCTGAAAGTTATCCTGCTATTCCTTTCCCATACAGTCATGCAACAACTTTTTTCCATGGCTTAGCAAACGATGTTAGTATGGAATTTCCCATGATTAATAATAATATGATATACCAGAATGCCGGTGCACATAAGGCTGCTATTGCTCATGAATTGCTTCACAGCTATATTCCTTTTTATGTCGGTTCAAACGAGACCATTTGGGGATGGATGGACGAAGGTTGGGTGAATTACACCGAACACAAGTTTAAAGGGGACAACCATTCATTCTTCGAAAAAGATCTTATCTCATATCCCAGTAGTGCCGGTAATATTAATGATCGTCCCTTATTCAGCTCAACAATGGATGAAACTATGTTTAACCGAAGGTTTCTAAGCTATACGAAATCTTCAATAAATCTGATGTTACTGGAAGAATTAATGGGTAAGGAAGCGTTTTCAGAAGCAACGAAAAACTTCATAAACACATGGAAAGGCAAACATCCGACACCACATGATTTTTATAATATCTACAAGAAACATTCAAAGGATGATATAAATTGGTTCTTGAAAGCGTGTTATTTTAATTACGGTTATGTTGACCTGGGCATCAAATCAGTGAAAGATAATGAGATCCTGATTGAAAGAAAAGGCAGTGTACCAGTCTCAATAAAACTTGAAATCACTTATGAAGATAACTTAACCGACAGCGTTTACAAAAATCTAAAGATATGGGAAACCGGAATTAAAGAATATAAGATTCAGCTTAATAATGATAAGATCATTAGAAAAGTAGTTTTAGGTGATGATCTAACTCCTGATAGTAATATATCAGATAATACTTATGAAAAATAAAACTGTTGCCAACATGTACATACGGTCAATTGGTTTGTCACGCATCTTGCAAAATAAGGCTCCCTCCTACTTAAAATACATTTTTCGTAACTTTAAAATACTGTCGGGCAATATGCGCGCCATGGTGCACGGATGCCTGTGGGCGCCGATTAAAAGGCACCAGCACCAGTTTCTGCGCATACACCTGACCGTTTAATACAGGACAAATCTAATGACACTTGAAGATTTAGGATATAATATAGATTTTGAAAACTACCGAAAGAAACAAAACCTTTACTCATTCGGAGTGGGTCGGGTGATCTCTGAACACAAGGAAAGATACGGGGTAAAAACTACCGAAAATGAATATGATGCAGAAATCATTGGAAACCTAAGATTTTCCGCACATAAAAGGTCAGACTTTCCCGCTGTTGGTGACTGGGTTGCAATTTCCGAATATGATGAAGATAAAGCACTCATTCATGCTGTTTTCCCAAGAAAGACAGTCATTGCAAGACAAGCGGTTGGAAAACAAGGAGAAAAACAAATCATCGCAACAAATATTGATTTTGCTTTTATTGTACAGGCGGTTGAAAGGGATTTTAACATCAACCGAATAGAAAGGTATCTGACAATTTGCAATACCTCCAACATAAGACCCATAATCATTCTCAATAAAATTGACTTGATAAATGAGATTGAGTTAAAAAAGTTGATTTCTGAAGTTCAGGAAAGAGTAAAGCAAGTGCCAATAATTGCTATAAGTAATGAGACCAAAAAAGGCATCGAAAGACTCAAAGAATTGATACTAAAAGGAAAAACTTACTGTTTACTAGGTTCATCGGGTGTTGGAAAATCGACCCTTTTAAACAATCTTTCTGGAAGACAATTAATGAAAACAAACACGATTAGTACAAGTACAAACAAAGGACGACACGTTACTAGTCACCGTGAATTATTGGTTCTCGAAAATGGTGGAATATTAATTGATAATCCAGGAATGAGAGAAGTTGGGATTGCAGATTCAACAGTTGGATTAGAACTTACATTTGATACAATAATACAACTATCCAAAGATTGCAAGTTTAAAGATTGCACCCATACGACAGAAGTTGACTGCGCAGTTATAGCAGCCGTTGAAAGCAGAGAAATAGATAAATCGTCCTATGAAAACTACTTGAAAATGGAACGGGAAAAAGAACATTTTGAATCGACTGTTGCTGAAAGACGCAAGAAAGACAAGGATTTCGGGAAAATGATAAAACATTTCAAAAAGACAAACAAATAAGTACTAAGCACAACAAACGTTTAGCACCGCATTCAGGCACATCACGTTAGCGCGTAACTTTTGTCTGTTCACTGCTTCGCAGTTCTCGCATCCAAAAGAATGTGCATTGAAATTGGACACGTATAAATTATTGGCAAATAAATTTTAATTTTTAAAATATTCTAATCATGAAGAAGACGATTTTATTTGTAGTTATTGTTCTGGCTTCACTAAAGGTTTATTCGGCTACAAAAGCCTACAAGATAACAGGTCAGTTAGAGAAATGGAATGTCCTTACAATTGATTTTAATGGCCCTGAGGCTAATGCTTATGATAATGAACCTAATCCTTTTCTGGATTACAGGCTAACAATTGAGTTCAAAGCTCCTTCAGGTAATATTTATTTAGTCCCTGGTTTTTATAACGGAAATGGAAAAGGAGAAAATTCAGGAACTATCTGGTCAGTCCGATTTGCTCCAGATGAAACCGGGAAATGGACTTTTAAGGCCTATTTCAGGAAAGGAAAGCAAATAGCTGTCCTTGATAATGAACCAGGAGAACCAGCAGCATTTGATGGGCAAAATGGGAAATTTAATATTAAAGCTGCTGATGGTAATGCTCCCGGTTTTAAAAGGAAGGGTCGCCTTAAATATGTTGGGAAACATTATTATAAATTCTCCGATGATGGTTATTGGATCAAAGGAGGTACAGATAGCCCAGAAGATTTTCTTGCATACAAGGGTTTTATAAATACACCTTTTGCCACTCATTCGTATTCTTCACATGTCCAACACTGGAATCCAGGCGATCCGGATTGGGAAGATGGGAAAGGTAAGGGGATTATTGGCGCATTGAATTATCTCTCGGAAAATAATGTCAATTCCATCTATTTTCTGCCAATGAATATCGGGGGAGATGGGAAAAATGTATGGCCTTTCCTGGGAGTTATAAACAGGAAGGGCGATCCGGCTAATGATAACCTTCATTATGATATTAAAAAGTTACATCAATGGGAAACAGTCTTTTCTCATGCCCAAAATAAAGGCATTTTTCTCCATTTTGTTCTTAATGAAGCTGAGGAAATGAATAAAAAGGAGTTGGATGATGGTACGCTCGGCGTTGAACGTAAAATGTTTTATCGGGAAATTATTGCCCGTTTTTCGCATCACCTCGCTTTACAATGGAATATATGTGAAGAATATAATTTACAGTATAAATTGAGCCCTGAACTAATAAAATCCTTTGCTGTATATATCAATAAGATAGATCCATATAAGCACTCCATAACCGTACACCACGCTTCAACAGTTGAAAAATCCTGGCCCCCATTTTATAGTGATAAATTGTTCGAGGCTACTTCATTTCAAACCAGGAATGTTAATGGTATTCAAATTTGGCGAAAAAAGTCAAGTGATGCGAGCAATCCGCAAGTCATGTGTCTTGATGAATTGTTTCCAGATAAAGCCAGTAGTGAAAATGCTGAAAGGCATCGTCGGGAATATATCTGGCCAATATATTTTTCAGGTGGTCAGGCCGAATATATTCTTGATGAATTGCTTAAAACAGAAGATTTTAGTAATTATCAAAATTATTGGAAATACTTGTGGTATGCCCGAAAATTCATAGAAATAAATCTGCCGTTTTGGGAAATGGAACCTATGGATGAATTGCTGAAGGGAGAATCCAATTTCGAGGGAGCGCATTCTCAATGTTACGGTAGGGTATTTGCCAAGAAAGGTGAGGTATATGCGATATATTTCCCAAATGCTAAGGAAACTGGCAAACTTAACCTTACCGGGATCCATGGAGATTTCTCACAAAAATGGTATAATCCACGGAAAGGTGAATTTGAAGGGCCGACGAGAGTAATTAAAGGAAATGGATGGCTTGATATGGGTATTCCACCCTCCTCATTAGAAGATGATTGGACAGTATTGTTGATCAAAATTACATAATATGAATAGAAGAGAAAGAATCTGCTTAATTCTATTGATCATGATCAATTTTTTGCCAGCTAGTGCTCAAAAAAACAAATCTGTATTTCCTGGTGAGACCTGGGAGTTTTTAGAGCCTGAAAAAGCAGGACTAAAAGCTGAAATACTGGATTCACTGGCAGGAATACTTGCTGGCAGGGGTTGTATTGTTAAAGATGGTTATATAGTAAAAACCTGGGGTGATGCATCTGTTAAAAGCGATTGGCTTTCATCTGTTAAACCTATATTCAGCACCCTTCTGTTTTTTGCGGTTGAAGAGGACAGGATTCCTGATGTGCATTACAAATTAGATAATCTTAGCTGGGATTTACTTCCAAAAGATAAGGACATGGAATTCTACCATCTTGCAAATATGACCAGCGGATATGCCCGACCTGAAAAGCCAGGTGAAGCCTGGGCATATAACGATTATGCCATTCAATTATATCAAAATGCTTTATTTGAAAAGGTATTTAAAGAATCATCTGGCAAAGTTTTATTTAGTCGATTGGGATGCCTGCAATTTCAGGATAGCATATGGTTTCGAGAAGACAAGCCCAGAATTTATGCATCGGTAAGAGATTTTGCCAGATTTGGACTATTCTGGATGAACAGAGGTAAATGGAAAGGCAAGCAGGTTCTTCCAAAAAAGTATTTTAGAAAATACATGAAACCACATGTTCCGAAAAACCTGCCTCTTACCAGAGAATCCAAAATCAAAAATGACGACTATTTAAAAATTGGCACTTTTGGAGGTGGATCGGCTCATTTTACACAATACGGATCTGGTATATATGGTTTTAACTGGTGGTTTAATAGTACAGGATTATTGCACCCTGAATCTGTTACCTGGCCGGATGCTACTTCAAGAACATTTATGAGCATAGGTGCCGGTGGGAATAACATGATTATCATTCCAGAATATCAACTCATATTATCAAGCGCAAAAGGAAACTGGGGGGAATTAAAACCGGGAGATCTCAACAATAATTTTAATATATATATAAAGTTGCTTTTATCATCAATTGAAGCAAAATATTAAATTAGTAGACATATACTTCTGCAAGCACGTATAAAAGCCAATGCCTTTAAGTTGTGTCATATACCACATTTGGGCCAGCAAGGAGCCAGGCCATCTTGTACACTAAACTGTTGTTGCTACAATTATGCCAGAACCACACATAGTATTGGATAACAGTAGCTATATTTCCTAGTACCAATACAGAACATTTACCTGATCCAATCGTCATGAATACCAGCGGTCCGGGTAAATCCAATATGGATAATTTTGTACCTCAAATATCTTCATTGTTAGGACAATATCTTTTGCCTGAAAGGGATATTGTTATAGTAGAGCTAAGAGGATTGCGTTACTCGAAACCATTTTTAAAGTGTGACGAATTAATTGAAGTGCGAATACTGATGATGGAACAAAATCTCAGTTACGAAGAAGCAATGTC
This sequence comes from uncultured Bacteroidota bacterium, assembly GCA_963793455.1. Taxonomy (GTDB): domain Bacteria; phylum Bacteroidota; class Bacteroidia; order Bacteroidales. The sequence continues at coordinate 588,414 of CAWCAK010000001.1, read as the reverse complement.
TTGTACCAAGTCTTTTACCAGTACCGTTTTAGGCTTACTCATTGACGATAAAATAACTCAATTAAACACTTTTGCACAAGATATTATACCGAAAATGGCCGAAACATATCCGAATGTTACCTTGTTGCACTTTACAACCATGACAAGTGGATATTTAGCCGCAGGAGATACTGTGAAAAAGGGATATACGCATGGTCCAAGTAGAACACCATTTACTCCGAGTACACCATCATTATTTGAACCCGGCACAAAATATGCGTATTGGGATGCTGCTATGAATCAGTTTGCCAATATCTTAACTCATATTGCAAAAGAATCCCTTGATGGGTTTTTCAAACATCGAATAGCTGATCCCATTGGAATGAATGAAAATAATTGGTATTGGGGTGATTTTGGAGATGTTAATGGATTAAAAGTAGTTGGTGGTGCTGGCAACCAGAGCAAAGGTATTTATATTTCAGCAAATGAACTTGCCCGTTTTGGACTTTTGTTTTTAAACGAGGGGAATTGGAATGGAAATCAATTGATCAGCCGCGACTGGATAAGACAATCCACCAGAGTACAGGTGCTTCCTATATTGGAATTAGGCACTCATTTAAGTGAAATATATGGTATGGGGGTATATGGTTTTAATTGGTGGGTAAATGGCGTTCAACCAAATGGGAACCGGTTATGGCCAAATGCCCCGGCAAGCACTTATGCTGCCTCAGGCTATAATAATAATAAGATGTTTATTATACCCGAGTGGGATATGGTTATTGTGCGCCTTGGGCTTGATGCCATTGATGGGTAATGACTGACCACACATGGAATGAATTTCTCGGGATAATAGGTAATTCCCTTGAAAACTAATAACTTGATTAAAATTCAACGAACGCTGGTCTCCCGGCTGCATTCCAAAATAGTTTATATTGATAACTGCAAATCTCCAATCTCTCGGGAGTTACTTCAATCAGGATGTAATCTTTTTCGGGATCGGGATAGTATCTGGTCCACCCTTCTTTCCAATAATGCGCTTTCTTTTCAGGATCATTGACAAGACGCGCCTGACCCGCAACAGATACATAACTCATTCCTTTCGTATCATAATAAAATACCATCACGTTAGGATTATTGCTAATCTGTTGTACTTTTCGGCTATTGGTGCTTGTACCAAGCCAAATAACCATATTCTCTTCCGGTGGAAAAGCAGACATTATTCTAGCCTGAGGTTTCCCATACTCATCAACTGTGACCAATGTTTGACTCTGCGCGGATTCAATAATAGTCAGAGCTACTGTCAATAAACTATCACGTGATAGTTCAGGCCGGTCTTTCACCAGCAGTTCCTGCGCCATGAGTGAAGATGCAATGAACAAAATTACTACTACGAAACTAGAATGAATATATCTGTGAGTTTTGAATATCATATTAAATTGAATTTTATAATATTGAGGACTACTGAGATGTAGCATTGTTTTTATTCTTATTCAATAACAGTACAATACAGCATATTATGACAATCGCATCAATGATGAACATGATACTAAGAATAGTATCCCAATTTTTCATACCAACTACAAAAAAGCCAGTTCCTAATCCAATAAGAGGAAAGACAATCCCTGAAATCTCAGAAAATCTAATTTTAAGCAATAGCAAAATTCCTACTCCAAAAAATACAATGCCAAAAGCAAGCATTGGCAAAGCATTTGGGTCTCGTGGCTCACTAAACATAGGGAGGATATGTAAAACACCCGTTATGAGCATAAGCAAGGAGGCAAAATATCGGATTGTTTTCATTTTTATAATTATTCATTGTTTAGATGCTGCAATTTACACCTATATTACCTCTAAGTCAAGTTTTTAAAGATTAAGAAAAAGAACTTTGATGACATTGACAGAGATACAATCTAAGTTGCAATGTCATTGCAGGTTATTACCACGACCACATCTTTGTGGAAAAGAAGGATTCAAAAAAAGCAGTTGAGGTTTTAACAACGTTGTCAAAAAACCATCAGTAAAACCAGTTGCAATCTTCTATATCTTCTTCCCGATATAGAAAACATAGCCGTAATACGCTTTATACTTGTAATATAATTCGGTTTCATGCCGCTGGTTTGCAATAAACTCTTCAGCAGTTTTATTACCTGCATATTTCTGCAGGAAGGTTTCCTGTACGGAAACTTGAGGAGCATAGAAATGCTCTATCCAGCAGTATTCCGGCAGGATAAAAGTGGCAACGGGAACATATCCAGCTCTTTGCATCTGGGTGACCTTATTGGGAATAGTGTCTATCTCCGGATAAGCATCCAGCCAAAACTCGTCGATCTCCACAGGCCGTTCTTCAGTAAACCACGATGCCTCTGAAACGGCAATATAACCTCCTGTTTTCAGGAATTTCCTCCACTCATTCAAGCCCCGTTCAAAACCGATATTATAGATCGCTCCCTCTGACCAGATCAGGTCTAATTCATCATTCTGGAAAGGAAGCGTACTCCATGGATCCGACGATACCTTTTACCCTATCTTGAAGATTCAGTTCACCTGCATTTAAGTTAAAAAGATCGATAAAAGCGGGAAACAGATCGATACCTGTAATATGTCCCGGCGCATGCTGTGCCAGCACCATTGTCTGGCCGCCTGTTCCGCAACCAATGTCGGCAATACGGGATTCGTTGGTAAGATTATCGATAAAGCTCATTGCTTTAATGGTTATATCGGGACTACCAGGCCCTTGTCGCTCTACGCTTGAATAATATTCGCAGATTAAATTGAGGTCGAATTCGTGAATTGATTTATTTTCTTTGCTCATGATGTTTAAATTTATATTGAGGAAACCATGGCATAAGAATAGAATATCTCCTTTTGCCAGGCTTCAAACTGCTGTTAAAATACAGACATAAAAATAACTCCGGCAAGGATATGATACTATCTTCACAAATTCATCAAAAAATCAGCCGGAAAATCATGAAAGCAAAAATTGTTGGCTACTACTCTATTTTCATTGGAATTTCAGTGATGGTTATGTGGACCTTGATTCTTCTTACAGGACAACCTCCAGAGGGGAAAACTGAACTTTCTTTCCATGTATTCTCAGAGTTTCTAATGGCTCTTTTATGCCTGGGTAGTGGGATTTTGCTGCTGAAAAAAGGCCGGCCGGTAAATTGCTCAATGTTCCTGGACTAGGGATGGTTATCTATTCAGTATTAAATGCTGCGGGGTATTATGGAGAGAGAGATGACTTCCCGATGATGATCATTTTTATACTCCTGTTTATTTTAACATCCATTGTCATATACCTCCATATTGACTATTAAATTGCCCCGGCAGGAAGTCGGATGGCAAAGGACCAGTGATCCGTGGGATCACCTTTTCACAATATGCCTTCAGGGCGATTGAAATAGAAGGTTACAACCCGGAGAAGGTTTCTGCTGAATCGGAGCATGGTAAAGATGTTGTCGGTACCTGAATTGAGAATTGCGAGATTTCCTATTGCTCAAGGGGCCTACCTGCGTGGTACATTCCTGAAACGAACCAGTCCAGGTAAGATTCTCCTTCACATACAGAGACATACTCAGGCTTCTGAATGTAGCTTGCCTTGCATAAAGGTACAGCACATTCTTTTCAAAGTCCAGTTTCCTCTGCCTTCATTATTTGTTGTAATTTTGAATGTCAGCAAAAAAGTCAACCATGAAAAAGATCAAAACCCTCGTTATTTTTCTGTTGTGCACCACAACGCAGTTTGTATCCGCCGCCGGGCATATCAACGAAGGTCCCTCCCCGGGTGAGACTGCATCCTATACCCTGTACCAGTCAGATGAAGATGAAAAAGAGAAGATGGTGTTTGTAGGTGTGGGTATTGTGATGGGGATCTTCAGTCCCGGGGATGTGAATGAATACATCAATGACGATCTCCCGTCAAATGTCTACTCAACGATGGGTTCTTTTGACATGATCACCAATTTCAGCCTGAAACTCTCGCTGACAATCCGTCCCCACCGTATGATTGATATCGTTCCGTTTGGTGAATTCGGATGGGCACCGAAATACATCCTTGTGGACAACGGGGAGAGCTACTATTACTCTTTCACAAAAATATCCCCGGGAATAGCGGCGAAGGTCCACATTCCTTTTGGCAGCGGACGGCATTCCCTCTTTTTTGCCCCGGGCGTGACCTACAACCTCCTCTCCTTCAAAGATGGTGGCAGCTCTCCGGTCAGCAAGGCCGGCGGCCTGGGAGGCAGGTTCCATGTGGGATTCAACCTTGGCCTTGGCAAGGTGCTCATTCAACCGTTCCTTGGTTATGACTATGCAAAAGCCATTGACAGGGATGTTTACTACGGGGAGTTCGAACTGAACTTCTCCAGCTTCCAGCTGGGGGTGGATTTCTGTTTCTGATCCCATTCAGATACCCTGAACCGAACTGATCAATCCGGACAATCCAATTCCGGATCCGGATTCCTGACTACGTAGACAGGCTGCCCTGCCCTGGCCAGGAACATCTCCCGGTTGGTGAAGTTCACCTTTTGTCCGTGGAGGGCGGTGCTGAAAAAGTGCTCAAAGGCCGGCAGACTGTCTTCGAAATCGTGGTATCCTGCAAAATAGGTGTGTTCCAGCCCCGCAACACAGGTGAAATCCACATAGGTTGCATTGCCTGCAAGCGGCTCAATGACCACATTTCCCAGCATTTTTCCCGTGGTCATCAGGTGTGCACCACGCAGGATCTTATCCCGTTCATTGAACGCCACATAAAGCTCATTTTGCAGGTTGACCCGGGAGAGTACTTCGCCATGCTCCTTTGACCTGACAGCCGGGGAATTCATGATGATGTTGTCAAAGATCCGTTCATTCATGTACTGGATGTTCCCGTTTACCACCAGGTGGGTCAGGAAGTAGTTTCCCAGGCTGTGCATCAGCATGCTCAGGTGCTGATCCCCGCTCATTTCAGTCCGCCTGTACTCCTGGAGTTGAAGCAACAGGTTGTAGAAATTTTCCCCGCACCTTCTTACCCTGGAAAGTGATTTGTTCAGGTTTGAATTCCGGGAGGGCCAGTCGAATACCACAAGGGAAACCCCGTAACGCTCCCTGATCTGGTTGGCCCGGGTGAGTACCTGGGGAAGGGATTTGCCGTGGCCGTGTACAAAGAGCAGGATGTCCTCCCCATGATCGATCTGTTCCATCCCTGAGCTGAAATCGGGAACCCGCGACAGTTGCCATCCGCTGCCATCACAGGACGCCAGCACGTAGCTTACCTCCCTGAAGGTGGAAATCTCATTGGGAAAATAGACTCCGTCCTCATCATCCGGTTGGTATGGTCTGTTGGTCACAATAAGGATCTTTCCTGCACTGGCGGACAATCCCCCTGGAGCCAGGCTGACCTGGTCCCATCCCTGGGGTGAACTGCAATACCCGAACTCCGGATCCTGGCCTGAACAACCAAGGCAGATCATGATCAGTGGCAATAAAGCCGTAAACAAAGCATGTTTCATATCCCCTAATTTTTCAAATCATTGGTTTCCAGCAACTCATCCATTGAGACAGCTTTAAGCCCCCTCGTTTCAAGAAGCACCAGCAGCTCTTCCAGTATTCCCAGTATCTGCTGCGAGGTCTCATGCAACAGGATGATCTCTCCTCCCCCCAGTTTCCCTGCTATTCTTTGCAGAACAACTGACCTGTCCTCATTCCTTGTGTCCAGCGACCTGATGCTCCATCCTGCAACCCGCATATCCACATTCCGCAAAGCCCGGTAGATATTCGGATTGGTTACTCCGAACGGGGGACGGAAGTAGCGAACGCGCTGACAGCCACACGCTTCAAGCAGTTTGTTTGTATGCTCAATTTCCCTTGTAATCCTCCCGGGACGGAAGAACGGGAACAGGTTTGAGTGACTGTATGAATGGTTCCCGATGGTGTGGCCCGCCCTGGCAACCTCTTTCACCAGGTGTTCATTTCCTCCCACCTTCCCCCCCGTGAAGAAGAACGAGGCCTTTCCCCTGTGCCTGTCCAGGATCTTAAGGATGGCAGGAGTGTTCGCAGGATCGGGTCCGTCATCAAATGTGATGGCCACCCTGTTTCCTGCAGTCTCCCCTCTGCAAATGGCCTTTACGAAAATCCCTGAACATATATAGTAGGAGCCAAAGGTTACTGCCGCCAGCAGAAACAAAAGGTCAATACCGAAAAAGATCCACCTGGCCTCACCGGACAGGGGCGCAAGAACAAGGATGACTGCGATGGCAGTGAAAACTGTGATGATCAGGTAGAACCTCCGCATAACATCCCAGGTTAGTTTTGCAATCCTGATAACAACAGAAAGGTGAAGTCCCGGTTCTTGGAATAGTTGAACACCAGGCTCCTTGAAAACCGTTCCCTGGCAGTGTGGTTCAGCCTGACCACATCAGGCAGGCTGTTCTCCTTCAGGATCTTTGCGGCCAGAAAGGCCCCGAAGGCCGACGAGGTATCATATTCCCCCACCAGGTGCTTATATCCGGCAATAGTGCTTCCCTCAAACAAACGTTCCATTCGGTCATAGAATCCACTGTAGCGGGCATCGCCATTCCTGCCGGTTACCAGCAGGTCGATCTCCGAAGGCACCAGTCCGTTCCTGGCAAGAAAGGAGTCAAGCCTGCTCTTCAGCCCGTCAAATCCATCACACCGGTGCATGATCTCCAGGTCATCAATCCTGGCCAGGCTTCCACTTCCCATGCGGTCAGACACCACAAAGAATGTTGCCCCCTCCCCTGCCACGGCACCGGGTGCAGGAGTGGTTACAGGGAGCCATTCTCCAGGCCTGGCTTGACACAACCGCTGCGGACCATCAGGTCGTAACTCTCCTCCACGATCTCGTCAATTCCTCCCACCAGGATATCTCCCGCACTCCCCTCTTCCAGTAACAAGATGGCATCCAGGAGGGCTGTCTCAAAAGAGATGGTCTTCTGGGTAAATGTCAGGTTGTACTCCTTGCATCCCAGCATCAGTGCAATCTGTCCCGATACTGTATTGTGGGTGGACTGGATAAATGCGGTGGGATTCAGCAGCTGTTCATTGTTGTCGATCACCTGGTTCAGGAACCTGGCCGTATCCTGGACACAACCAAGCCCCGATCCGATCAGTATGGCACCCGGATTTGAGATGCCGGCAGCCTCAAGGCACACTTTCGAGGCAGTGAGCCCCATGCGGATCACTTTGGACATGCGCCTCAGTGAGGCCGGATTGATGAACTGTTTGTAGTCAGGATTCAGACAGGTGAAATAGGGCTTCTCCGGTATGACCGGGCCAGCCAGAAAATCATCCTCCAGGAAAGTCTTCTGGGGTGAAATAGCTTCGGCTGATCTGATATATACGGGCATGCCTTATTGTTTTGAAAAAACCAACGATGAATTATTGCCTCCGAATCCGAAGGAATTGGAAAGCACATGGGAGATGGACTCCCCCTCCTTCAATGTGGTCCCGGGTATGAGACCAAGTTCTTCAATGGGATTCTGAAAATTGAGGGCCGGAAGCAACAATCCCTGCCGGATGGCCATGACTGAAAACACAGCCTCAATTCCTGCGGCGGCTCCCAGTGTATGTCCCGTGAATGATTTTGTGGAACTGAATGGCGGCGGCTTTTCCCCGAACAGCCTGATCAGTGCCGCACCCTCAGAAGCATCATTGTTTTCCGTACCGGTGCCGTGGACATTGATATAATCCACCTCCCCGCTGTTTATCCCACCCATAGCCAGGGCCCCGGTCATCGCCAGGAAAGCGCCCTCGCCATCCGGTGAAGAAGCGGTCTGGTGATAGGCATCATTGGCATTGGCATAACCGGAGAGCCTGCAGATGATCCTGTCCCTGCCGGCAGTCGCAACCTCCTCGGATTCCAGGACCAGGTATCCTGCACCCTCCCCCAGGTTCAGTCCCCTGCGATCCCTGTCAAAGGGCCTGCAATGTTCCTTATCCAGGATCATCAGGGAATTGAATCCGTTCAGGGTGAATTTTGACAGGGCATCCACCCCTCCCACAATGGCCCTTCCTGCCAGTCCGTGTTTGATGAGACGGGCACCGTGAATGATGGCATTTGCTCCGGATGAGCAAGCGGTGCTAATGGTAGTACGGTACCCGGAAAGACCCAGGAATTGTGCCATCCTGTCGGTTGAATCCCCGCATGGATGGGTATTCACAAATCCCGGGGGAATCTCCCCGGTTCTGAATTCCTTCTCGGTCCTGTCCATTCCCCCTACGGTGGTGGCAGAGACCAGTGCGGTGGGGATCTCATCCTCCGGTGTAAGTCCCGCACATCTGTATGCCTCCCTGGCAGCGATCATCCCTATCAGGGCAGTCCGGGTGTAATTTCCTGCTTCACCAGGAGGGATCCCCAGCAGTTCCATCAGTTCCATGTTGGTCAGGTAAATTTCCCCCGACATAAAACCGCCCTTATGAATGGTATCAAGAATCCTGATGGGGCCGATGCCAGACCTCTTTGCCCGGAAGGCTTCCAGGCTCTCTCCTGTACCTATCCCCATGGAGGAGGCAATGCCCATCCCCGTGATCCATATGTTGTCACTCCCCAAGGCTGGTTCCTGTTTAAGCTTTCTGGCTTTCTATGAAATTTGCCAGGGTTTCCACCGAATACATGATCTCCTTTCCCTCCCTGGGGTCGCTGATCTTTATATCATATTCCTTTTCCAGGAGCACAATGATCTCAAGGGCATCAATTGAATCCAGTCCCAGGCCATCACCGAATAACGGAGAAGAGGTCTCAATATCGCCGGGCTCCATATCTTCCAGGTTCAGCTGCTCGATCAGCTCCGTCCTCAGTTTATCAATCAGTCCATCCATAATGCGTACTTAATATGCTGTTTTTATTTCAATAAATAGAGATCTGCAATATAGTCACCATTCATGGTTATATCCACCCAACCTGCCAGACATATTTCACTGTTTCCACTCTTTAACACATTTTCTGCCTGCTCAAATACAAATGCCCTGTCAAACTGTTCCTGCAGGAAAAAGATGCCTTCCCCCCTGAATTCATTCCTGATACAGATCTCACCTATCAGGATATTGGGCAGTGTATAGACAAAAATCGCCGGACTGGGCTTGTTCCCAATGGTCTCCTGGTAAATGGCATCTGTATGGAGGGAGGATGATGCATTGGCAATGATGAGGGATACTTTCTCAGGGGCCGTTCCTGAAAGGTCAATATCCTTCAGCAGCAACTCGGAAGCCAGGAAACCCAGTTTACTCAGCGGTGACATCTTGTAGAACTTGGCGTATCCGATCCCGTAGAATTTATACACCCTCTTCAGGAACACATTGATCTCCTTCTGGTCATCGGAGAAATCCACGGCACCGTCCTTCAGCACCTCTCCATCCATGATCCCTATGTTCCTGAGTACCTCCATCAGCTTTTAATAAAGAGTGCTGCGGCATTGCATCCCCCGAATCCCGACGCCACCTTCAGCATCGAATTCACCCCCCTTTTCATGACCCGGTCCACCACATTGATATTCCCTGAAACCCCATGCCCTGAATACCCTTTAGTACCCAGAAGCGTATTCATTTTCATCGCCTCAAGGTTCATGATGCTCTCAACAATACCCGCCGCTCCCAGCGTGTGACCCACAAAACCCTTGAGGCTGTTCACAGGAACCTGTTCCAGGCCCGCCCTGGAAATGGCAATGGATTCCATTTCATCATTGTAGACCGTTGCCGTTCCATGGGCCGATATGAGATCCACATCCCTGGATCCGTCCATGGTTTGCTGGATGGAGAGGTACAATCCTTCGCCTGTCCTGGAGGGTCCTGATATATGGTTGGCATCATTGGTGATGGCACCGCTGACCAGTTCAACATCGCCAAACTGCCTGGAAATAATGACTGTTCCTGCTGCTTCTCCCAGTGTAAGCCCGTCCCTGCTCTCATCAAAGGGCCTGCAGGGCCGGTCGCTCAGGGAGAGAAATGACTGAAAACCGGACACCACAAACCTGGAGATTACATCAGCGCCGAGGACAATGGCGTGATCGAACCTGCCGCTCAGGATCAGCCGCCTGGCCACCAGCATGGCGACCACTCCCGATATGCAAGCATTTGAAACCACAACCGGCTGGTGGTGCATCCTGAAATAGCCGGCAATCACACCGGCAGACCTCCAGAGGAACAACCGGTCATCCCCAAACCCTCCGGATTGCTCCAGCAATTCCACGTTTCCTTTGGTGGTGGAAAAAACCAGAACGGTTCTTTCATCCTCGGGCGAGACACCGGATCCTTGCAATGCATCATGGACCGACAGGATGCCCAGTTTCTCAAACCTTGTATAGATGTTCCCATCGGACAGGGATTGGAAACGGTCCTCGATCCCTCCAGGATCGATGAGTGAAAGGGGAAGGTCCACAGGTGAGAGTCTCCTGTCGGCAACCGTCTGAATGCCCTCCATCCCTGACAGCATTCCCTCCAGGTTCCCGGGAGTATCCCACCCGAGTGAAGAGATTACATTGCTTTGTTCGATGAAGGTTTTCGTCATGTCTGCACTCCCGGGGACCCGATCCCGTATTTCCTTTTCCATTCCAGGTAAAACCCGGGATTGGCCAGCTCAAGCTCACCTGATTTGTTAACGAACACCTGTGTGGAAATGGCAGCCAGGACCACCACATTGTCCGATTTCCTGAAGATCCTGTAGTTGAATATGATCTTGGCTGCATCGCTGTTGATATAGGTTGTTTCAATGACAATCTCCTCGCCATACTTGACCTGTACCTTGAAATCGATCTCCATCTTCACTATCGGAATGAGGAATCCGTGTTCAAAGACATCGAAATAACCCAGGTTGTATCTCCTCCCGAAAGACTCCCGTCCGTCCTCCAGGTATTTCAAAAAGTTCCCGTGCCAGACAATACCGAGGGCATCCACCTCACTGAAGCGAACCCGTGTTTCTGTCCTGTCTATGAGATTGGTATCAGCAGACATAGGATTGTTGTATCCCGCGCATAGATAAAAATACCGGTTTATATGGGCTTTTGTTTATACCCTTTTAGTTGTGTCAAAACGTCGTAAAATGGCCTGATCCAGTAATTCCTGAAACCAAATCCCCCAGGTGTTCCTGTGAACTTCCCCATGTATTGAAGCCCACCTGTTGATACATCGAACAATATGAGCCACATGGTTCCCTCCAGGTCCCTGCCATTCAGTGTTTCCACTATGAAGATTCCACCCACCTTGTCGGAAGATGGATCTATGTATTCTTTGGCCACTTCAATCGCCCTGTCCACTTCAAAACTGTATGGATTGCGCTGAAGTAATCCGTCCAGACTGATCTGCTGACTCCTCGTGATCGCCTGCTCCAAGTCATAGATCACAGTCTTGATCCCAAAGGCCTTTTTCAGGTTGTACTTCTCCTTTTCGATAATAAAGAGCTCGTTCCACGCCCCGAAGTAGTAATTACGAATTTTTTCAAGATCACTGAAGTTCTCGCTTGTACCAATAAGCTTCACCTGGGAAAAGTCCAGACCGAACCAAACAATTTCATCAACGTCTGAATCTTTGTCAATGGCATGGCTTGAAAAACCAATAAATCCCAATAATAATAACAGTGTTATGTTTTTCATAATCAGTGAAATTTCAGGCCTGGATGAGCCTGTTAATATTTATAGAGAGCCCCTTGATCACATTGTAATAGCTCCTGGCCCAGTAGTTCCGGAAACCAAAGCCACCCGGGGCCGCAGCATGTCTGTTTACATGCAGGATCTCCCCCGTGGATATGTTGAAAACCACCAGCCACATGCTTGAGGACTCTCCCAGTTTATCCAGGGTTTCCATCACAAACAGTGCTCCCACCTTCTCCACCGAGCGATCGGTATAGGCCATGGCAACCTCAATGGCCTGTTCCTCCCCGATCCTGTAGGATTCACTCTGCACTACCTGGTTCATATCGATCTCCTGGCTCCTGGAGATGGCATTCTCTAAATCAAAGGTGACCTTTTGGGCACTGAAGGCCTTCTTAAGATCGTACTTCTCCTGTTCCACAATGATCAGTTCATTCCAGGCACGGAAATAGTGTCCCTGGATATGGGCCAGGTCGCTGAACTGGGAATTCAGGCCGATAAATTTAACAAGAGAATAGTCCAGGCCAAACCAAACCAGTTCGCCAGGTTCTGTAGCGTTGTCAGCAGCATGAACCGTCATGCTGAATAATCCCATTAAAAACAAAAAAGCTATTCTTTTCATTGCATTTATTTGATGATCATTGATCCTGTAAAAAAACTTTCATCTCACATTCGGCAATCAGCTGGTCCCCCAACCTGATCTGCCCTTTAATAATAGAAGTATTCATCACCATGGTCTCTTCCCTGACCAGGGTTGTCAACGTGGAATTCACCCCGGGGAGGGTGAAAATCCTCAGGTTTTTTACCGCACCGATATAGCCCTTTTTCACCGCTTCCCCTCCTGCCAGGGCACGGTAACCGTTCATGGCTGCAGCAGTCTGTGCTATGTTCTCCACCAATCCACATTCCCTGAACCGGCCATTGGCCACAAAAACGTTATCCTCATTGATATGCAGGATGGAGGTGGCTGACTGCTCCTCCACGGATACCAGTTTTGTCACCATTACCACAGGAGCCCGCTGCGGGATCAGTTCCAGTATATCAATATGGTCCACCCGGTGTTCCATCACCGCTTTTTCCTGCACTTGTAAAGTGTATGACTCACCCCTATTCCATCATAGGAATCCTCAACAATCAGGCCAGCATTGTCAATCAGTTCAAGCATATCTTCTGAATGGTACATCTGACTGCACCCGTTGGCAATGTTTGTAAAGTAGAGGGATGTGGCATGCAGGCTGTAGGTAGATGCCTCAAACCGCTGCCTGTCCCAGTAAAGCTCCATGATGAACAGGGTGGAATCTTCTCCCATGGCCTCCCTGGCCCTTCGCAGAAGCTCCGCAATATCCTCTTTTGAGAAACAATCCAGGAACTGGCTCATCCAGATCACATCCACCTGCCCCGGGAAAGGTATGGAATGGTCCAGCAGGTCCATGGGAATGCAAGAAATCCTCTCTGAGAAGCCATTCTTCCTGATCTCCTCACCTGCTTTTTCCAGCTGCTCGGGCAGGTCCAGGATAGTCACCTGCAGATCCTCTTTATATGCTGCACATTTCACAGCAAATCTCCCCGTATTGCCTCCCACATCCAGTAGATGTTTCACACCGGGTGTAATCACCAATGGTAATATCTCATTGAAAGAGAAATCCGAATAGTAATGGTCAAAGGCAAACCAGCTCTGTTGTGCCTTCCCGGGCAGCTGGCAGAGTCCCTCATAAATAGTGTTCCAGTCTCCCAGTGTCTTCAATCCTGTTGGTTTTCCGGTCCTCACCGAATCGGCCAGGCTGAACATGCCCATGTAATTCACATCATTGGTGAAATCCATATTTACCCGGGTCAGTTCGTCACTGAGAATATGCCATCCTGTTTTGGTCAGCCTGAACCTTCCCTCCTCCACCATGACCAATTCGAGGCTCAGCCCGGCTTCCAGCAGCACCTTTACGCCATATTCACTCAGGTCAAGCTTCCGGGCAATCTCTTCAATCTCCATCCCCCTGCCCCTGGATGACCTGATCAGCTGAAGGATCCCCAGGTCCCTCAGTGCTTTTGCTGCCTGAAACATGATGGGGGCGAATGCAATCTTCTGTGCATCATATTTGGCCTGAATGGCGCTCTTGTTGTCAGAACCGTAGTTCAGTTTCTTCCTGCTCATGCTGACTTATTTTCTTCCTCCCAGAAATGATAATAGTTGAACCATTGCAGCGGGTACTTCCTTACCACCTCTTCCAGGGAATTCACATAGGATCCCACCATCTTTCTCAAATCCTCTTTCCTGGTCCTGATTCTGGACGGGTAGGGGAAAATCCTCGGGGGGGTGGCATAGAAATGATAATGCATGGCTGATTCTTTCACGGTATAAACGAATGAAACGGGCACTTTGTGCTTGCTGGCCAGGTACAGGGGGCCTGTGGGAAACTTGGCAGGCCTTCCCATGAAACTGGTGGTTACCGTATTGGCACCTTCCTGGTACCTGTCACCATGGATCACCACAAACTCCTTTCTCCTGAATGCTTCATCAATCTTGTACAGGTGGGAATAGTCCTCCTTCTGGGCGATCACATGAAAACGCTTGTTCACAAGCACTGCATCCAGGAGCCTTTTGATCCTTTCGCGCTCTGCGTCCAGCATCACAATATTCACCCGGGTTTCAATCCTTTCCAGTAGTTGCCCGGCTACTTCCCAGTTGCCCATGTGGGCACCTATCAGCACCCCGCCCCGGTTCATCTCACTCATGGAATGCAGGTGCTTTTCCCCTTCAAAAAAGAAGGTGTAATCGGTTTTAACACCCGACAATATGGCTACCTTATCCACCAAGACCTCTCCCAGAAGGCAATAGTTCTGAAAAATGCTCTTCACGGTTTTCCTGACGCCGTACCCATGGACCTTCCTGAAATAAAATATCATGGGTGCCTTCCTGGCAAACAGCAGGTAATGGAAAGAAACAATCCTGATAAAAGCATAGGTAAACTTCAGGCTTGCATGTTTGATCAACATGACGAAGAAACGATACCCAAAAATCCCTCCTTTCGATTTTCCTGACCAACCGGGCATGTTTCCTGTGATTTTATTTTTTTCCGAACCTAAACGTGCTCTTCTATGTAGGTATATAAATCGTTAAGGGTGCGAACTTTAGTAATCTCCTCCCTTTTCACCTTGAATCCGAATTCCTTTTCTATAGTCACCACGATATCCACAAAATCAAGGCTTTCAATTCCCAGATCATCAATCAGATGTGCATTCGAATCAAGTGCACTTTCTTCAATCTCGAACTCGTCAATCAGAAATTCATTCACCTTATCAATAATTTCAGCCCTTTGCATAATTCTAATGAAGTTACTAATTTCTAAATTTTGAAACAATTAATGTAGAATTTGTCCCTCCAAATCCAAATGAATTGGATAGAAAGGTATCAATGTGATGTTCTGTTGTCTCGGCAATCAGGTTGAGCTTGGCCGATGACTCATCCGGATTGGCAAAGTTAATATTGGGAGCAATAAAGGAGTTTTGCATCATGAGCATCGAATAGATGACCTCGCTTGCTCCCCCCATCCACATTTCATGCCCGGTCATTGATTTTGTGGAACTGACCGGTACACTGTTCGGGCCAAACACGCTGGCTATGGCTTCAGCTTCATTGGCATCCCCGACGGGTGTTGATGTGGCATGTGCATTGACATAGTCGATTTCAGAAGGAGACATATTGGCGCTTTTCAGGCAGCCTACCAGGGAACGGGTGGGTCCATCCACATTGGGTACAGAAATATGATCGCCATTGGATGAAAAACCATAGCCTCTGATCTCACCAAGGATTTTCGCCCCTCGTTTCAGCGCAGAATCCAGGCTTTCCACGATAATTGTTGCGGCCCCACCGCTCGGGACCAGGCCATCCCTGTCCCTGTCAAAAGGCCTTGATGCTGCTGCAGGATTGTCCATCCGTACTGAAAAAGCTGCGAGCCCGTCAAAACTGCCCATGGATTCAGCATTGATCTCCTGCCCCCCACCGCAGATGATCGTATCCTGCAGTCCCTGTGAGATGACCAGGTAGGCCATACCGATGGCATGGGAACTGCTTGCACAGGCACCGCTCAGGGTAAAATTGATACCCTTCAGCTTCAGGATGACTGACAGGTTCATGGTGATGGTGGAGTTCATGGACTGGAAAATGGAACCCGATCCAATCGAGTGCTGTATCCCTTTTTTCCCTGACAATATCAATGGCTTCGATCACCGGTACGGCCGAACTGTCATTGCCATAAATGATCCCTACCTCGTTTGCCTCCAGGAAGTCCATTCCGATTCCCGCATGCCCGAGGGCTTCCATGGTCGCCAGATAGGCGTATTCCCCCTGCTCTGCCATCCCCACACGCATCCTTCTTGGGAGCAGTCCCTTCAGGTTCGGCCTGTCGATAATTCCCGTCAGCCAGGATCTGTAGCCCAATTCTTTCCGACGAGGATCAATCCCGATACCAGACCTGCCCTCATACAGGGATTGCTTCACCTCTTCCACATTCTTACCAATGGTGGAATAGATCCCTAATCCTGTTATGACAACCCTGTTCTTCATATTAGCTATGCATTCCTCCGTTCACCGAAATAACCTCTCCTGTTATATATGACGCCTTCTCCGATACGAGAAAACCTACCACACCCGCCACCTCTTCCGGGTTCCCCAAACCTTTTCAGCGGTATCATAGCCGACAGCTGCTTCTCATCCAGGTCCCGGGTCATGTCGTGTCCGGATAAAACCCGGAGCATACTGCATTCACCGTCACCTTTTTCTTTCCGACCTCCATGGCCAGGGATTTGGTGGCAGCGATGACCGCCCCTTTGGAGGCAGAATAATTCACCTGCCCTGCCAGGCCTTTCTGGCCCGAAAGGGAGACGATGTTCACAATACGTCCCCGCTTGTTCACCAGCATTTCTGCAGGAGGTGCCTGGTTACATAGAAAAAACTATGCTGATTGGTGGCAATGACCTCCTCCCACTCAGCATCTGACATGAATATCATCAGGTTGTCCTTTGTTAACCCGGCATTGTTGACCAGTACCTCAATAAATTTGCCTTCATTTTTCTCTGCCATGCATTCAGAACACTGTTTCACCTGTTGGGGATCCGACACATCACACTGCATCAACTCCCCCTCCCCTCCGGCAGAACGAATAGTGTCCAGTGTTTTTTGTGCCTCTTCCCGGTTTGAGTCATAGTTCACCAGCAGGTAATATCCATCCGCTGCCAACTCTGATGGAAATGGCCTTTCCTATTCCTCTGGATCCCCCGGTTACAAGTGCAATCCTCATCATCATACTATTTAGGCAATATAGCTTTTGTCTTAAACAAGTAATCGGTCACCCTTCAATTTCCTTGTATTTGGGAGTGTCCTCGATAAATGCGGGAACCAGCTCCCGCATTTCCCTGTAGTATCCTTGTTGGTCTCAGAAAGCCTCTGGTCCACTTTCAGGTAATCCACGGCCTGCAACAGTGCGATCATTTCAATGGCCTGCACCTGGTATGCATTGTCAATGACCCGCTTTGTAAGCATGGCCGAATTGGTACCCATGCTCACAATATCCTGGTTGTCGTTGTTGGTGGGAATGCTGTGCACATACATGGAATTTGACAATGCCTTGTTCTCGGCGACAGTGGATGTGGATGTAAACTGGATCCCCTGCATACCCAGGTTCAGTCCCAGTTGCCCCAGGTTCACGAAGGGCGGAAGCAGTTCATTCTGTTTGGGATTGCAAAGGAATGCCAGGTGCCGCTCTGAAAGCATCGAGATCCGTGTAACGGCTATCCTGAGTTTATCCATTTCCAGGGATACATAATCCCCGTGGAAATTTCCCCCGTGAAAGACATTCCTGGTTTCCATGTCAACAATCGGATTGTCGCTCACCGAATTCATCTCATTCACCACCACCTCCTCGGTATACCTGATGGTATCATATACTGCACCTAGAATCTGAGGGATACAGCGCAGAGAATAATACTCCTGGACCTTTCTTTTAAAAATCCGCGCCTCTTCATTGTTGTTGTAGAAATACTCCTCCCTCCGGTCGATCAGGTCGCTGGTGGAGAGTATATGGTCCAGCATCCCCGCAATATACCGTTGCCCTTCATGCTTTTTTACCCTGTTCAGCTCGCTGGCAAAATGGTCGTCGAAAGAATGATACGATCTCATTGATCAGGGCGGATGCAATGATCGACCAGTCCAGCAGCTGCTTGGCTTTGATCACATTGATAATTCCGATCCCTGTCATTACCGAAGTTCCGTTGATCAGGGAAAGCCCTTCCCGGAGAACCACCTTGATGGGTTCCAGGCCCAGTTCATTGAATACTTCCCCGGTGGCCGGTTCTCTCCACGGTAGGTCACTTCGCCTTCACCAATGAGGATCAGCGCCAGGTGGGACAGCTGGACCAGGTCTCCGCTGGCTCCCACTCCACCATGTTCAGGGATCAAAGGATAAACATCGTTCAGGATCAGTGATCGCAGCAGATGGACACAGGAGGGATGTATTCCCGAATTGCCCTGGATAATGGATATGCAGCCTCACCAGCATGGAAGCTTTCACATACAGGTCCGGGATTTTTTCACCCACACCGGCAGCATGGCTCCTGATCAGGTTATACTGCAATTCCACCTGCTTGTCCTCATCAATCTTATACTGGGCCATGGGTCCAAATCCGGTATTGATACCGTAGATGATCTTATCAACTGAAAACTCCAGCAAAAAATTCAGGCTTGCCTCCACAAGATCAAGACTCTCCTTATCCAGCTCAAATTCATCATTGTGCAGGATAATCGCCTCTGCCTGCTCAATTGTTACAAAGTCTTGTGCTTTAATCTTAACCACAAAAAAAAGTTTTAGGGAGTAATAAAATATTAATTACAATTCCTCACATCTGTTCCCCGCCCTTCGGAAAATCTTCAAATTTACTAATATTTTCTTTCCGATTTGAATGATTACCTTTAACCGGTTAAAAAATGAGGTATAACCATGGAATTTAAGACAATCGGGCTGGCAATTCTGATCATACTTTCATGCATGGTATTTCCGGTTTATTCAATGGCGGGAACAGATGAATTCAGAGCTGTGGAAGACCTGAATTCGCTGGTAAAGAAACTGAATGACCACTCGGCCACCATTGTCACCATTCAGAGCAGTTTCATCCAGAAGAAGCAGCTTGATTTCCTGGATGAGACCATCGTGAGCAAGGGGAAGTTCTGGTTCAGAAAGGAGAACCAGCTCAGGTGGGCTTACGAGGAGCCTTTTGAATATGAGATCATCATCAACGGCGGAAAATTTCAGATCAAGGACGGTGAATCGGTAAGCGCTTACGATATAGATTCCAATGAGGCGTTCCGGGAGATCAATGACCTGATCATTGGGATGGTCCAGGGACGGATCCTTGAAGAACACCAATTTGAGATGCAGGCATATGAAAATTCGCAGTTCTACCTGGTGAAGCTGGTTCCCGGAGATCCCAACATGCGGAAAGTCATTTCTGATATGGATATCTATTTCTCAAAAGGGGACCTGACCGTCAGTGAGATCATCATGAGGGAGAGCGAAACCGATTATACTGTGATTACCTTTTTTGACAAGCGATTCAATGAGACCATTCCGGATCCTGTTTTCTCCACTGATCTTTAGTCTGCTGATATGTTCCTGCCATGCAACACGGGAACTGCAACCGGTGGCCGGAAGAGATGCACTGGAGAGGTTTTCCCCGCTGGGCAGCCAGTTTGGAACCATGCTTTTCAAAGCAAGGATACAGCTTTTCAAGGAGGATTACTCAGGCCTGTTCCTTCTCAAGGATATTCCTGCCGACTCCTCCACCCGCATTCTTTTTCTTTCTGAACTGGGAATCAACCTGATGGACCTGGAATACAGGAATGATGAATTCAGGGTCGTCAGTATAGAAGAATTCCTGGACAGGAGATCAATAATCAAAACCCTCCAGAACGATTTTCGGGCGTTATTATTAGATTTACGTGCAATTGATGATTTCACGGTGATCAAGGAAGAAAAAGATGCGACAGAAATATTGCAATTCAGGCATAGGTCAGACAGATACGCTTACTACTACAACAGGGAGAAGGGAGCTTTCCGGATCACCAGGAAAGCAGGGCTATTTCACCGGTTGGATGTGTCACTAACACACGGGGGATCCATGGGCATCGGGATGACCCACAAGGGAATCAGACTTTCCATTGGTCTTCAGCAACTGGAAAAAATCGATGAGCATGGTGGTCGATAACCTCTATACATACAGCATAAGTCATCATGACGGGAAGGAAATCAACGCCACGGTCACGGCCAATCCCGGCTGCCCTGTCTACAAAGGGCATTTTCCCGGTTTGGCCATCACCCCGGGGGTTTGCCAGGTGCTCATAATCCGGGAGATCCTGGAAGATACGGTGGGAATGCCCCTGCAGCTGGCCGGGGCCAGGAATATCAAGTTCACGGCCATACATGAACCGGAGAAATCACCGGTTGTTGAAGCGAAGATCGCCTATGTACAGCGGGAAGATGGTATCATTGAAGCCACGGGAACCTTATTCAGCGGAGAGATCATTTTTATTAAATTCAAGGGTGAGTTTCTACAGCAACCATAGCAGCCATATTGAAGCATTTAAGACAAAAAAATGCTGTGTGATCATTCCCACGTTCAACAACGGGGAGTTCATAGAAGCGCTGCTGGAACAGCTCCCCGGGTATTGCGAAGATGTGATTGTGGTCAACGACGGAAGTACCGATGATACAGGGAAGGTGCTGGAAAGGACCGGGTCAGTCCGGGTGATCACATTTCCGGAAAACAGGGGAAAGGGCCATGCACTCCGGGCAGGGTTCAGGTACGCCCTTGAGCAGGGTTTCGACTATGCTGTAACCATGGACTCCGACAGCCAGCATTCCGCAGCTGACCTCCCGGTATTCCTGGAGATGATCGACCGGGAACCTGATGCCATTGTCATCGGATCAAGGTACCTGAAGGGTGAGAATGTACCTGGCAAAAACAGGTTTGCCAACTGGCTTTCAAGCTTCTGGTTCAAGGTGGAAACAGGCATGAGACTGGAGGACACCCAGTCCGGGTACCGGCTCTACCCGTTGAGGGCGCTACAGGGAGTAAAACTTTTTTCGGGGAAGTATGAGTTTGAACTGGAAATTCTCGTGAAGGCTGCCTGGAGGGGCCTTAAAGTACTGGATGTGCCCATCAATGTGTACTACCCCCCCAAAGGGCAACGGGTCTCACATTTCAGGCCTTTTACTGATTTCCTGCGGATCAGCCTGCTGCATTCATACCTGGCCATCATGGCTCTTTTGTATTTCAGGCCGAGACAGATTATCCGCAAATACCGGCAGAAAAGCCTGAAACAGATCTTTTATGAGGATATCATCAGAAGCGATACCCCCAGGTATGTGATCGCCCTTTCCATTGCCTTTGGCGTCTTTATGGGGATCTTTCCCGTCTGGGGCTACCAGCTTGTCCTCGGGTTTTTCTTTGCCCACCTGTTCAAACTCAACAAAGCCATCTTTTTCATTGCTGCGAATATCAGCATCCCGCCAATGATCCCTGCCATACTCTATCTTAGTTATGTTACCGGGAGCTATGTACTGGGAGCGGGCAGCTGGAAAGTTGACATTGCGCTCAATCTTCAATCCATCGGTCTGAACCTGAAACAATACCTCACCGGAGCCATTGTATTCGCAATCATCGCAGGTATTGTGACCGGTGCACTCTCATATGCCATTTTGGTCATATTTAAAAGAGCACGTTAGATGCAGCATTTTTTTGTCACCATACACCAATACCTGGTCCGGCGAAAAACGCTGTTCTTCATCCTGTTGCTGTTATTCCTGGCAGTAACCGGGTATGTTGCCACCGGTGTCAGGCTTGAGGAGAACCTCAATGCCATCATTCCGGAGGACACCAGGATCAGCAAGATCAGTGCGGTGTTTGACAAGTCTGAACTGGCCGACCAGGTGGTCTTTATCCTTTCCTGCGAAGACACCTCACTGGTCAGCCCGGGAACCCTCATTGAAAAAGCGGAGTTGCTGGTGGAATTGTTAAGGCAGGAAGAGCAACTGGTGGATGGGATCAGCTTCAAGACAGGCGACGAAGAGATGATGGAGGTCTACGATTTCATCTACGAAAACCTTCCGCTGTTCCTTTCAGATGAGGATTACATGCAGATCAGGGAGATGCTCTCCCGGGAAGCCATCGACAATACCATCAGGAAGGATTTCAAAAGCATTGTCTCCCCTGCCGGGATCGCAACCAGTGACTACATCCTGAAGGATCCGCTCAGCCTCACCCCCCTTGCGCTGAAAAAGCTGAACCAGTTCCAGCTCGACGACAATTTCACCCTCTTCAATTCGGCCATCTTCACCAGGGACAAAAAACACCTGCTTTTCTTTCTGGATCCGGCTCTCCCAAGCTCAAACACCCAGGAGAACCTGAAACTCATAGAATTCATTGACCATTCCATTGAAAGTATCAATGAGGAACTTGAAGGCACCCGGGTCCAGTATTATGGCGGCACAGCTGTTGCGGTGGCCAATGCTGTCAGGGTCAAGAAAGACATCACCCTTACGGTGTCCATCGCCCTGGTCTTTTTCGTGTTGATCTTCCTGGCATTTTTCAGGAAACTGAGGATCATTTTCCTGATGTTCCTCCCGGTGGTTATCGGTGCCGGATTATCCATCGCAGTGCTGACCCTGCTGTACGGAAAGGTGTCGGCCATTGCCCTGGGTGTGGGGGTCATCTTCATCGGGATCACAGTGGATTACTCGCTGCACCTCTTCACCCATCTGAGGACCGGGGGCTCCATTAAAGAGACCATCAGGAGGATTTCCACCCCGGTGATCATGAGCAGCCTGACCACCGCATCTGCATTCCTCTGCCTGTCGATTATCAAATCGGAGGCCATGAACCAGATCGGGGTTTTTGCAGCCTTTGCCGTTGTTGTATCGGCCCTCTCCGTCCTGGTTTTAACACCGTTGATCATCTCGGGCAAAAAGGGCAGCATTTGGATTGGGATCCCGGCCGGAAGAACCAACCTGGCAGAAAAAGTTGTTTCCTTCCGTTTCGAGAGGGCAAGATGGCTTGTGGCAACCATCTTCCTGCTGACGATCCTGTTTGCATTTACCTCCCAGAGGCTCCGCTTTAACGGGGATATATCCACCCTGAATTACCAGACCGGCCGCCTGGATGAAGCGGAGGAAAAACTCAACTCCATCAGTTCGGTTGCCAACAGCTCAGTCTACCTGATAACCCAGGGAAGCTCCCTGGAGGAAGCCTTGATGAAACTGGAATCAAACCGCAGCCTTTTCAAATCCTGCAGTGACGAGGGGCTGGTATCGCAGATCTCATGTGTCTCGGAACTGATCCTGTCCGAATCAGCACAGGAGGAGCGTATAGCCACATGGAACCGTTTCTGGCAGGAGGCAGATGCCGGGTACGTAAAAGATGCCATCAGGCAAAGCGGATCCACGTATCATTTCAAAGAAGATGCTTTCAGCCAGTTCTTCACACTGCTTGACCGGGAGTTTGAGCCCATTCCAAACAGTGCCTACGGTATCCTGATGGACCTGTTCCTGGAGAACTATATCGGGGAGGAGGGCGGAACATGGTCGGTGGTTTCCATCCTGAAGGTGGAAGCCAGCGACAAGGAACCTCTATTCTCCAGGTTCTCAGCCAGCGAAGATTTCATCATATTCGACAACCAGTTCTTTATCAACCAGTTTTTTGATGTTTTAAAGGAGGACTTCAACAAACTGGTGATGGTCTCCATGATCGTAGTATTCATGATACTGCTGCTCTTTTTCGGACGCATCGAGATTGCCCTGATCACCTTCATTCCCATTATCATCAGCTGGATGTGGACCCTAGGACTGATGGGGCTGTTTAAAATTGAAATCAATATCTTCAACATCATTATCTCCACATTCATATTCGGCCTGGGAATTGACTACTGCATCTTCATCATGAACGGGATCATCGCCGGGTACCGGGAAGGGAATCACAGCCTGGTTCCCTACAAACTCTCGATTTTGCTGTCGGCCTTGACCACCATTACAGGGATCGGGGTACTGATCTTTGCACAGCACCCTGCACTGAAATCCATTGCCATTGTTTCGATTTTCGGCATATCCACAGTGGTGCTCATCTCCTATACGCTGCTGCCGCTGCTCTTCACATTCCTCACCCGCAGCAGGGGGAAACCAAGGCTGCAGCCCATTAACCTCGTGCACACCATGGTTTCCATCGTCCCCTTCATCCTTTTCCTGGGATGCGCCTTTGTCGTCACACTGCTGATTCCGGTCTTTGTCATCCTTCCAACGGGAAGAAAGATCAAGAAGAGCATTATCAGCTACATCATCTACCTGTTCTCCAAATTCATCGTGGGCATCAGTTTCTTTGTAAAGAAGAAGTTCATCAACAAGGAGCTGCTGGATTTTAAAAAACCCGCTGTGGTGATCTCCAACCACCAGTCCCAGCTGGACCTGGTGTTCATGCTGAGCCAGCATCCCAGGATGATCGTCCTGGTAAACAAGTGGGTGTGGAACAATCCTTTCTACGGACCCATCATCAGGTTTGCTGATTTCTACCCGGTTTACAAGGGACTGGATTATAACCTTGAGAAGATCCGCAGAAAGGTGAATGAGGGATATTCTATCCTGGCCTTTCCCGAGGCCAGCCGGTCCCCCGATGGCCAGATCAAACGGTTCCACCAGGGGGCATTCGGTATTGCAGATTTGCTGGGACTGGAAATCCAGCCGGTGATGATCCACGGGGCGTATGACAGCCTGCCCAAAACAGAGCTCTTTATTAAACCCGGACAGGTAACCCTGAAGTGCTTTCCGCGAATCAGGGCCGAAGGGATCGATTACGACGGGGTGAAAACATACAGGAACCAGGCCAAGACGATGACTTGGTTCTACCGGAAGGAATTTTCAAAATTGAAAAACCAGGTGGAAACCCCGGCCTATCTGAAACCAAGACTGATCAGCCAGTTCATTTACAAGGGTCCCATCCTGGAGTGGTACCTCAGGATAAAACTGTCCCTTGAAAAGAACTATGAATTCTACCATAGCGTTGTTCCCGGTGAGGCCTCTGTAGTGGATATTGGTTGCGGTTACGGATTCCTGTCGATCATGCTGGGATATTTGTCGGACCGCCGCCAAATTACGGGCATCGATTACGATGAAGGAAAGATTGCTGTGGCAAAGAACATTGCAGCCAACATGGAAGGGGTGGATTTCCTGGAGCGTGATATTACCAGGGATAAGATTCCGCCCGGGGAGGTTTACATCCTCAATGATGTGCTCCATTACCTGCCGGAAGCAACACAGCTTGACGTTATCGGTCAATGCCTGGAACAGATACCGGCCACAGGAAAGGTGATATTAAGAGATGCGGACAGTGAATTGCAGCGCAGGACACTGGTCACGAAATTCACCGAATACCAGTCCACCAGGATATTCAAATTCAACAAGACCCGGCACAGGCTCACCTATATTCCCGGAAAGACCATTGAAAACTTTGTGAAGGGATTGGGCTTTGACATACAACGGTTTGATCATGCCAGGCTTACTTCCAATACCACATACATCATAACCAGAAAAGAACAACCGGATGAATAACGACAAATATGATGTTGTCATCATAGGCAGCGGATTGGGAGGCCTTATGTGCGGTGCCATCCTGGCAAAACACAACCTCAGGGTTTGCCTGCTTGAGAAGCACCACAAGATTGGCGGCAACCTGCAAACTTTCACGCGCAAAGGGATTGTCTTTAATTCTGCCATGCACTATGTTGGGGGACTGGATAAAGGACAGGTCCTCAACAAGGTATTCAGTTACCTCGGGGTGATTGACAGGATGGGGACCGAGCGGCTCGACAGTACCAACTACGAGCAGGTTTACCTGGGTGAGGATCTGTACTCCCATGCCAATGGGATCGATGCATACCGCGACCGCCTCCTCTCCTATTTTCCGAAGGAGGTAAAAGCCATCGATGCCTACCTGAAGAAGATACAGGAAGTATGGAACAGCACCAATGTGCTGAACCTGCAGGATTTCAGGAACCTGTATGATGTAGAAACCCAGTATACCCGGCAAAATGCATACGATTTTATCGACAACCTCACCGACAATGAGGATCTGAAAGCATTACTGGGTGTAAACAGCGCTTTGTACGCTGGAATTCCCGGGCTCTCCCCGCTGATCACCCATGCCATCATCACCCACCATTACATTCAAAGTGCATACAAATTCAGTAAGGGCAGTGATCAGATTGCCAGTGCCCTTCAGCAGGTTATTCTCAATCACGGGGGAACTGTCAGGACCGGTACGGAGGTGGCCAGGCTGCATTTCGAAGGAAAAAATGCAAGTGCTGCAGAGCTCAAAGACGGTTCGACGGTTAGCGGAAAGTCATTTGTATCCAATATCCATCCGGCCCTGACCACGAAACTGGTTGAGCCGGGCAGGTTCCGGAAAGCCTACGTGAAACGCGTGGAAAGCCTCGAGAACACCATCGGCTCATTCTGTGTTTACGTCATTCTTAAAAAACGGAAATTCAGGAACATCAATTCCAATGTATTTATCTCTGCCGGTAAAGATGTCTGGTCGGCCGGCAATTACGACAGGTTAGAATGGCCCTCAGCCTGCCTGCTATACACCACGCCTGACAAGGAGAATCGTGAGTACGCAGAGAGCATAGTAGTTTCCGCATTCATGAAATACAGTGAAATGAAAGCGTGGGAGGATACCACAGTGGAAAAACGGGGTGAGGATTACAAAGTCTTCAAAAGGGAGAAGGCCGGAGTTCTTGTGGATTTCGCCGAATCAAGGATCCCGGGCATCAGGGATGCCATCGATGAATTCTACACCGCCACCCCCCTCACTTTCAGGGATTATACAGGCATTCCTGAAGGATCGATCTATGGAATCCTGAAAGACTGCAACCACCCGCGTTACTCCTACATATCACCGAACACCAGGGTCCCCAACCTCTTTCTTACCGGCCAGAACTCGGGGGTGGGCCTTCATGGCGTCCTTGGAGTCACTGTATCCGCCCTGTTCACCTGCGCCAATTTCATTGACATCGGCGTATTATTAAAAGCGATGAGAAATGGTTAGGTTGCGGATCAGACGAGGCTTGGTGAAATGGCTGGCCATCGTGGTCTCAGTCCTGATCATCCTGGCGATCCTGTTCAGGATGGCAGTGGTGGTAAAACCGCCCCAGCCGGATCTCTCCCTAACAGCACATCTGGAGCGGATCGACCACGGCAAGGACCACTATACCTGTGATGACAGCTGGCTGAAAAAGAACAGGTTTGGCCTGTGGGAGATGTACCTCACAGGTTCAGATATTGAATTGGGCGTAAAGAATGGGAAACTCTCACGGGAACTGATCCATTTCCAGGAGGAGGTCTTCATCAGAGGGATTCAAAAGCTTATCCCCTCGGATAACTACCTTAGGTTTCTTAAATTCGTGGTGGTATGGATGAACCGCAACCTTGACAATTATATACCACTTGAATACCGGAGGGAGATCTACGGTGTGGCACTGGAGGCATCTGACGATTACAGTTTTATAGGACCAAAATACCAGCGGATACTGAATTACCATGCCGCACACGATATCGGCCACGCCTTGCAGAACATGAACCTGGTGGCCTGTACCGCGTTCGGGGTAAAGGAAGAACGTTCAGCAGACGGGGAGTTGCTGGTGGGGCGCAATTTTGATTTCTCCATGGGGGATGATTTTGCAAAGAACAAGATCATTGTATTCTATCAACCGGATAAGGGATACAGTTTTGCATCCATCACCTGGGGAGGGATGATCGGTGTTGTTTCGGGTATGAACGACCAGGGACTGGTGGTGACACTCAATGCGGCCAAGTCGGGAATTCCCGGATCTGCAAAGACCCCCACCTCCATTCTGGCCCGCCAGATATTGCAGCATGCTTCAACAATTCAGGAAGCCTATGAACTGGCCGGGAATTCCGAGACCTTTGTGTCGGAATCTTTCCTGATCAGTTCGGCCAAGGACAACAGGACGGTGGTTTTTGAAAAATCTCCGGATGAACTGGCCATCTTTGATACCGGGAGTAATGAACTGATCCTCACCAACCACTTCCAGAGTGACCTTTTCAGGAATTCCGAACTCACTGTCAAGAACAGGGAAGAAGGGGCATCTGTATACCGCTGGGATAGGACAAAAGAGTTGCTGGATAAGGAGGAGAAGCATGATGTAACCTCGTTTGTAAACATTCTCAGGGACCAGAAAGGCAAGGGGGGGACTGAGATCGGCATGGGTAATGAAATGACAGTTAACCAGCTCATTGCGCATCACTCCATCATCTTCAGGCCCTCAGAGCTGAAACTATGGGTCTCCACATTTCCCTATTCACTGGGCAGGTATCTCTGCTATGACCTGAACAGGATATTTAACGACTCTACCGGGATAGATGATGAGATCTTTAATCCGGATGAAAGCATTGAGGAGGATCCCTTCCTGGGATCGGCCGGATTCCGGCATTTTGAAAAATACAAACAGGAGACTGAAAAAATGAAGCAACTCATCGAAGAAGGGCAGGCCGGGAATGCCGGTCAAAAGATGGTTGAGGCCTATCTGCAACTGAATCCCTCTTACTACTATCCCTATTTCCTGGCAGGAGAATACTACCGTGTCACAGGCAATGAGCGCCTTGCAGATGAAATGTACGATGAGTCCCTGTCCATGGAGATCCCGCGAAAGGTGGACAGGGAGACAGTGTTGGAAGCTAAAGAGAAACTCAATGAACAATAAGATTTCTTTTAAGGACCGGCAGGAGATTGAACAGTACCAGTCTTCACTCCTCCGAAGGCAAATGGAATATGTGGGGAAGCACTCCCCCTTCTATAAAAAACACCTGGCCGGCCATGACCTTGCTTCCATCCGGTCTACCGGAGACCTGTTATCACTGCCTGTAACCACGAAAGGGCACCTCCAGCGACACAATATGGATTTCCTGTGTGTGGAGAGGGAAAGCATCATTGACTACATCACCACATCTGGCACAACCGGGAGTCCGGTCACCTTTGCCGTGACCGATGGTGACCTGGAGCGGCTGGCAGACAATGAACATGCCTCCTTTGTATGCGCCGGGGGATACAGCAGTGACATTTATCAGCTGATGCTCACACTTGACCGCAGGTTCATGGCGGGACTGGCCTATTTCCTGGGACTGCGCAAGCTGGGTGCAGGGATCATCAGGGTCGGCCCGGGAAACGCGGTCCTCCAGTTCGATACCATTCACCGGACCTCCCCCACCGTACTGGTTACAATTCCTTCATTCCTTTTGAAACTCATTGAATACGCCGAAGAGAACAACATCAACCTGCCGGACACATCTGTCCGCAGTGCCGTCTGCATCGGGGAACCCATCAGGGACAGCCAGTTCAACCTGAATAAGCTGGGCAGGAGGATTAAAGAAAAATGGGACATCAGGCTACACTCCACCTATGCATCCACCGAAATGGGTGCCTCCTTTACAGAATGCAAAGAGGGGAAGGGGTGTCATCTGAATCCCGATATGATCGTTGTGGAGTTCCTGGATGATATGAACAACCCTGTGGGAGAGGGAGAACTGGGTGAGGTAACCATCACCAGCCTGGGGGTGGAAGGGATGCCGCTGGTCCGGTTCAAGACAGGGGACATCTGTTACCATTTCAATGAAACCTGTGGTTGCGGGAGAAATTCGGTTCGCCTGGGGCCCATAGTTGGAAGGAAGAACCAGATGATCAAATACAAGGGGACCACCCTGTTCCCCCCGGCATTCTATGAAATACTCAATGAGATTGAGGAGGTTGAGAATTACATCGTGGAAGTATCCACCAACAGCATCGATACCGATGATATCCTGGTAATCATCGGCTGCCGGCAACCCACAATAATCCTTGAAAAAAACATCAAGGACCATTTCAGGGCCAAACTGCGGGTGGCCCCCTCCATCAGGTTTATGGATCCCAAAGAAGTGGGAAAAATGCAATTCCCCAAAACGAGCCGCAAACCTATTACTTTCATCGATCGGAGAAATCCTACGTAAATTTTCGCATATTTGGATATGGAATATCCGGAACGGTTTGATAGCATCAGGCCCTATCACGATCATGAGGTCAAACCCGCCATCGAAAGAATGGTGAGTCACCCCCGCTTCGAATCGGTCTTGAAATACCTTTACGAAGATGAAGAGATAGGAGAGCTTACAGCGAAGTTCAGAAGCATTGAGACCATTGACCAGTTCCAGCAATTCTTCTCCAGCTACACGGTCGGAAAGATCATCGATAAGACCTCTGACGGACTTACAGCCCACGGTTTCGAGAACATCGACCTGGAATGCCCCTACCTCTTTGTGGGCAATCACAGGGACATTGTGCTGGATGCAGCCATCATGCAGTGGCTGCTGAACAAGTATGGCCACAAGACCTCACAGATCACCTTCGGGACGAACCTGATGACCGAACAGCTTTTGCTGGACATGGGTAAACTGAACAAGATGTTTACCTTTTTCCGCGGTGGATCAAAGATCGAACAGTACCACAATGCGCTGAACAATTCTGCCTACATCAACCACGTAATCAAGGAGCAGAAGGAGTCTATCTGGATCGCCCAGCGAAACGGACGGACCAAGAACGGGGATGATGAAACCCAGACAGGTCTCATTAAAATGTTTACGGTCGGGAACAAGGATATCATCAATTCCCTTGCCGGGCTCAACATTGTTCCGGTGACCATTTCCTATGAGATCGAACCCTGTGATTTGCAGAAAGTCCGTGAGCTTTACATCGCCAGGAGAGAACCTTATGTCAAGGAACCCAACGAAGACTACATGAGTATCCTGGCCGGGATCACCGGTACCAAGGGCAGGGTCAATTACAACTTTGGAAAACCTCTGAACGAATTTATTCTCGCCCTTGGTGAGGAGAATCTGCACACCAACGAACTGATCGACAGGATCACCAGGGAGATCGACCGTCAGATCCACCAGGATTACTTCCTGTGGCCCTCCAATTACCTGGCCTTTGATCTGCTCAACCAGACTGACGAGTACAGGGACCTTTACTCCGATGAGGATATGAAGCTCTTTGAGGGGACCACAAAGGCGAAGAGTGAAACCCTGGAAGGATTTGACCAGGCTGAACTAAGAACAATGTTTCTCGAGATGTATGCCAACCCGGTGGTCAACCGGCGGGCTTTGCATGATCATTAATCTCCAACAGGTATACGGACAACAAAACCCATCTGGCCCATTGGAATTACCCCATCTCCGATCACCCAGGTTGCACCTGCGGCAATTGTAAAGCCAACTCCTGCCACTCTTCCCCAGGCCCGTTCCCACCCCACCATGAAGGTAGGTCCGTAGTAGTTTTTCTCGACCCAATCCCAATCACTATAATCAGTACCGCTTTTGATCTTCCCAAACTGTGCATCCAGAAAGAAACCTCTTTTTGGATAGAATTTCAGACCTGCGTTATAGACTAAGGGCGTGCCGGGTAACAAGCCAACTCCGGCATGAAATCCCACGCCCAATGCTCCTCCTAGCCGGAAGGTAGCCGAGACCCCAACCAGTCCGGAATAGTTACCTCCCATCCCGACACCCAGCATCAGATAGCTGCCTTCGAATTCATTGTCAGGCTCATCAAGCACAACAACAGAGTCATTTGCCAGGATGACCATGTCCTGGGCCTGCAGCAGGCTGCACATCGCAACAATCAAAAAAATGAACAATCCATGTTTCATATTCACCAAATTTAAAACCGCATGACATAACCAAGGTCAAAGGCAAGATTCCAATTACTGAAATGCTGGGCGTTGATATAATATGATGCCCCGACAGCGGCATGGAATCCAAAACCGACCTTCCTACCCCAGGTCCATTCACCTCCTGTGAGCAGTGAGGGTCCATACAACAGATGATCGTAAGAATCGTCGTAATAGTATCCGGAAGAATTCCAGTAGTATTCATAATAATACTCCCATCCTGTCAGTCCGAATTGGGTATCAATGAAGAGCCACTTGTAGTAGTAGAACTTTAATCCCCCGGAGGCCAGGACCGGGGCCTCTGGAAAATACCCGACGCCTCCATGAATGCCAAATCCCACATTGCCGCCAAACCGGCCCTGGAGCATTAATCCCGCACCACCATAGCTGTGACCATATCCTAAACCCATCATGAAGTAGTTCCCCTTGTATTTCTTTCTGGGCTCAACTTCCTCAAAAGAATCCTCCTGATTTGTTGTTTGCTCCGGGTATACCCAACGGCTGGTTGGTTCCTGTCTTACAGGTTCCTGCTGCGTGGTTGTCTGCTCCGGGTATACCCAACGGCTGGTTGGTTCCTGTCTCACAGGTTCCTGCTGGTATGCCGGTTGAGCAGCCGGTTCCTGCCTGACCGGTTCTGATGGTGTATAGGTAGTCTTACTCTTCGGGGCAGCGAATCCAGCTTGCTGTTTTACCAGGACATCCCTTTTCCCGCTTTCATAAAGGATGACAAAGACTGTGGATTTGGCGATGGTGTGAATCCCTCCTCCCGTGTACTCCGCTGTTTCGTATTTGATATCCGTGGTGCCAACCTCGGTGATCCAGCATTCGATCTCCTCACCAGTTTTGAGAAGTAATACATCCTGGGCCAAAAGAAATCCGCCCAATGAAATCAAGAGCGTGAAAAAGATAATTCGTTTCAGCATTTTATCAGGATTTTGTTTGATGATGGTCCGCCCGTCCCGGGTGGTACCGCATTAAAGTTAGTCAAAACCGGAATTTTACCAAATCCGGTTTTTGTGTATAAACAGATTTGTGTTTATTTGAATGATGTCGAAATCTTCCTGTACAAAACCTTTCAAAATTTCAGATCCATGAGCATCAAATAGAACTTTTCGATGGCCATCTATGGTGAAAAGTTCGGTCGCTATCCCCTCAATCCCACCCTGCTGTTTAAATACAAATAATTTCCCTGGCTTGGCCCAAATGGCTACATTTGCTCTTCACCATAAAATGGAACATAAATGGGTAAATTGGTTATCAACAGTTATGAGGAATTTGAACAATATGCTGGAAAAGAGCTCGGGTATTCTGAATACCTGAAGATTACCCAGGAGCAGATTAACGGGTTTGCAGATGCCACCCTGGATCACCAGTGGATCCATGTGGATACCGAAAGGGCTGAAAAGGAGAGCCCGTACGGTTCCACCATCGCACACGGTTACCTCAGCGTATCTGTCCTCCCCTTCCTGTGGAACCAGGTTATCGAGGTCAACAACATCACCATGCTTGTCAACTACGGGATCGAGGACTTCAGGTTTGGGCAACCCGTTCTTGTGAACAGCGAGGTCAGGATCAAAGCCAGCCTGAAGTCGATTGTGAACCTGAGGGGTACGGCCAAAGCAGAGCTGGATGTGATCATGGAGATCAAAGGGAGTAAAAAACCTGCATTCAAGGGTATCCTGGTGTTCCTTTACCGCTTCACAAATGGAACTTGACATCCGGCCACTGGAGAGTGGCAACCTGGGAGAATTCCTTGCATTTTTCGAATCTGTTGATTTCAGGGATCACCCTGACTGGTCGGCCTGCTACTGCTACTCCTACCATTTCACAGGTACGGCTGAGCAGTGGGAAAAGGAGAACAACCGGAGGACTGTCCGGGAGCTGGTCCGGGAAAGGAAGATGAAAGGCTATATGGCCTATCACAAGGGAAAACCTGTCGGGTGGTGTAATGCCAACAACAGGCTGAACTACCAGAGGCTGACAAAGTTGTACGATCTGGAGGACATTGAGCACCCAAAAACATGCGCCATCGTCTGTTTCCTGATCCACCATGAATACAGGAGAAGGGGGATTACCCGCCAGTTGCTTCAGCACATCATCGATGATTATACTGCTCTTGGTTATGACTACATTGAAGCATACCCCAGGAAATCAGCCGAATCGGCGGAGGAGCATTACAAAGGTTACCTGGAGCTATACCTGGAGAATGGATTCAGGGTGGTGAAGGAATCCGGGGAACATTTTCATGTCCGGAAGTTCCTGTCCGGTCAATAGAATACCACTTCTGAACCGGACAGCAGTTGTCCAAGGGAGTCTGCCATGGCCTGGTTCCTGAAGAAATAGCAATGCCCCATGGTCCCCGCATCCTCCCATGAAATAAACCGGGTCACATCCCACACAACCACGTTATCCGGAAGGGTTTCAAGGTCCCTGGGCCCCGTGAGTCCCAGCCGTGACTCCATATTGGCCCACAGGGATGCCCTCAGGGGCCCGTCCCTCCTGTTCACCACCACAAGGACCGAGTCGGATAACAGGTGCAGGTCATCCAAACCCTTTCCTTCCTGGAAGGAATCGTCTGAAGCATCACTGACCAACAGCACTGTCCAGTGATACACCGGATCCAGCCCGATGCCCTGTTGTTGCCTCTTGATCAGGTACCTTTTGAGCATCTGGCCTCCCATGGACATGCACACCAGGTTAAAATTCACATCCCGGGGGTGTGTTTCAAAATAGGCCGAGTCGGAAAGGAATTCCTCCAGCATGTGCTGAAAAATGGCAAAATCATTGGCTGCCCTGTTGGCAGCCCGTTTGGCCTTGTAGTAAAATAGTGGCATTGCCTGGTCACCCCAGGCGAAGGTTACAAAGGCAGCGTTTGCCCCCAGGGAGTCCGAATATTGTCTCTGAAGCTTATGCATGAACTGGTAAACCTGGTTGTGAAATGTCCTTGCATAGCCTGGTACCAGGAAACTGATGTTCCTGATTCCCTGTTTGATCCTTAGCTCTTCGTAGATCCAGTAGAGGAAGTTCTCATCGGGCGATTCAAAAGGGAACTCCTGTTTGGAGCACTCCTTGGTTGCCGAGAAACATGGAAGGATCGAGTCATTCACGTAATCGAACTTGCAAAACCACAGGCAACCTGTTTGCCTCGTCCAGCTGTTCCTGAATGCCACTGAACCATCCCTGCTCTTTTTGGGTTTCCGGTTGGTAAAAAAGAGGGCTTTCCCTGGTTCACTGTAGCAAGTGGTATCGATCCACTGCACCCGGACCTGGGCTGTAAGGCTTCCCTGTATAAGAAACAGGGTGATCAATGATAACCTGGTGATTCTCATAACCGGCATTGTCACATAAATTTACAACTGTTTCAAAACTTTTCCTATTTTCACTGGCATGTTGCAGCGTATTCTGAACTGGACCGAGCGGGCGGGTAATGCCCTGCCTCATCCTGCCACCCTTTTTGCCCTATTCGCCCTGACCGCCCTGCTATTTTCATTGTTTGGTCACTGGCTCGGCTGGGAGGTGGTCCACCCGGGTACCGGGGAAGTTGTGGGAGTTGTGAACCTGATCTCCCACGACGGGATTCACAGGATCCTGCTTGAGATGGTCACCAACTTCACAGATTTTGCCCCCCTGGGGATCGTTCTGGTGGCCATGCTGGGCATCGGCATTGCCGAACAGAGCGGCCTGATCCATGCCCTAATACGCCTTCTGGTTCTGAATGCGCCGGCAAAACTGCTGACCTTTGTGGTTGTCCTCACCGGGATCATTTCCAATGTGGCTTCCGATGTGGGTTATGTATTGCTGATCCCGCTGGCAGGAGTGATCTTCCAGGCTGTTGGACGTCATCCTGTTACAGGAATGGCAGCCGCCTTTGCGGGTGTTTCCGGAGGATTCAGTGCCAACCTGATCCTGGGAACGGTCGATCCGTTGCTGGCAGGTCTTTCCACCGAAGCCGCACAGATCCTGGATCCGGCCTACGAAGTAAATCCCACAGCCAACTACTTTTTCATGGTGGCATCCACATTTGTCATCGCCTTTGCCGGCACCTTTATTACTGAGAGGGTCATTGCCCCACGGCTTGGCAAATACCGGGGGGAAGCATCAGATGCGGACCACTCTTTTGAGAAGCTTTCCAGGAAGGAGAAGAAGGGATTGCTGGTGGCACTTCTCACCCTCATCGGGATCATTGCTGTCACCCTCATCGGGATTATCCCTGAAACCGGATTCTTCAGGGGGGAGGACGGGGGCTTCCTGAACTCGCCGCTGATCAGGGGTGTGGTGGCCATGCTATTCATCACTGCAGGGGGAATGGGTCTTGCTTACGGCCTGACCACCGGGGCGTTTAAAAATGACACAGATGTAGTCAATGGCATGGCGGCCTCCATGAAAACCATGGCCACCTACCTGGTCCTGGTTTTTTTTGCCGCCCAGTTTGTGGCCTATTTCAAATGGAGTAACCTGGGAATCATTCTTGCCGTGAAAGGGGCCGGAATGCTCATGTCGGCCAATATCGGGATGATTCCGATGATGATCCTGTTTATCCTCCTTTCAGCTGGCATCAACATGCTCATGGGAAGTGCATCGGCCAAATGGGCCATCCTGGCACCCATCTTTATTCCCATGTTCATGATCATGGGTTACTCCCCCGAACTTTCCCAGGTGGTCTACCGGATCGGCGACAGTGTCACCAATGTGATCTCACCCATGATGAGCTTCTTTGCTCTGATCATCGCATTCATCCAGAAATATGATCCCAAAGCAGGCATAGGGACCATCATTGCCACCATGGTCCCTTACTCAGTGGCCTTTCTGCTGGTGTGGATCCTGTTGCTGGTTGCCTGGCTGCTCTTTGGACTGCCCCTGGGACCCGATGCCGGGATTCACTATACAGTTCCGGGGTGATAATTCAGGATATCCTCTCTGCTTATGGTGATATTTTATTTTTTAGTTTTAATAGATTATATTTATAAAATAGAAATCAAAACCAGGTATATCATTTGCCTGCATATCTGTGTTTTATCAAATTTAATTAGAAGCCGCCTCTTACATCCCAACCTGAATTTTTTCATTTAATTGACTTTGCCATAAATAAAAATCAACTATGGAGAACCTTAAATTACCGGAAGCCGAACTGGCTGAAATGAAGCAGTTTTATCTTGAAGAATTTGAACGAACCAGCAGGAGGCTGTTGCACATAAAAGCCATCCTGAAACGTATGGGAGTGGAGAATCCGGGCGATGGGCCGTGGGAGGATTCATTTGTAGCCACCGGAAAAAGTTCAACCCAGGCCGGGGCAGGAGGAGCAAAGACCAGGAAGAGGTCGGGCAGGAAATCAAAATGGGAATTGCTGATCATGAAGCGCCTTCGGCAGCTTGACAAGCCGGTGACCTATGATGAATTAACCGATGAGATCATGGCCTTTTCCAAGCTCCCGGCTGAGAAAAGGATCAGCACCAAACAGGCTGTTGTCAATGTGGTTTTCCGGCTCAGGAGCAGGGACAGGAAGCTGGATACATTCTCCATGGGAACCAGGGAGAAATACATAGCCCTGAAGAGCTGGTTCAGCAATCCGGGGGAGATCAAGAAGGAGTATGCAGCCAAGATCAGCCTGCCTGAATCAGCTTCAAAAAAGAAGAGGAAGCCCGGTAGACCAAGGAAAAGCACTCCTCAATGATCAGTCCGAGGATTTCCTGCGTAAAAATCCTGTCATTATTAATATTGTCCCCCTGTTTCGGACAACAAACCTTCTTCAGGCACTTTACGGTAAGTACAGACCTTCCCGCGGAGCACGGTGCCCATTTCGGATCTCCTGCCATGGCCGATTTTGACAATGACGGGGACATGGATTTTGTGCTTTCCCGCACACATGATACTGTCTACCTGTTTGAAATGGCAGGTCACGGAAACTGGATCAAACATGGAATTGGCAGGATCCCTTCAGGGCAACTTGGCGGGGTTGCATTCGATGCGGACCATGATGGATGGCAGGATGTGGTAACGGGCGGGCACTGGTACAGGAATCCCGGGAATCCCTTTGAGGAGGAGTTTCAACGTCTGCAATATGACTCTGCCATTACTCATGAAATACACGATATGGTGTTCGCCGATGTGAACGGGGACCTTGAGGAGGACCTGGTGGTGCTGGGAGACAGAACCGGCTGTTTCTGGTATGACCTGCCTGATGATCCGCTGGCCGATCCCCAATGGGAGAAACACCTGATCACCATGGAGGTGCTGGATGGCCATGCTGATATCCACGGCGGATTTTTCCCCGGGGGAGTGGGAGATGTTGATATGGACGGGGATGCAGACCTGGTACTGGTGGGATGCTGGTACCGCAATGAGGGAAAAGGTGAAAGATGGAGCAGACAAATGCTGCCGTTCGGAAGCGCAGGTTACTGGGGATTTTCAGGCAGAAGCTGGATTGCCGATATGGACAGGGACGGGGACAATGACATCGTAATGGTTTCATGTGACCAGGTTGATTCCAGGTGTGCATGGCTGGAGAGCGATGGAAAATCCAATCCCGGGTTCAGGGTGCACCTGCTGCCCCTGACCCAGCCAGGAAGGCGCGGATCGTTCCATTCGTTGTGGGTGGCTGACTTTGACCTGGACGGGGATCCGGATATTTTCTCCATGGAACAGGAGGATGATGCCATCCTTCCGGAAGGTGAGACCATCAAAGCCTTTCTCTGGGAGAACATGGATGGCAAGGCGGGAACGTTTACCGAGCATGTGGTCCTGGACAGGAACATTGGCGGACATGACGTGCTGTTCGGGGATGCGGACGGGGACGGAGACCTGGATGCCTATTTCAAAATCTGGAGTACCCTGGCCACCAACGGGTACGGGGGCAAACCCCACGTGGACTACCTGGAAAACCAAGCGGCCCACCATTGACAATGCAAAAGTGGGCCGGGAGGAAAACCTAATCTGATTGCCAGACTAGTCAATATAAAATCCTAACCGTATCTCTATCCGGTTGTATATATCGGTATAACTGTAATCCATTTCATTCCAGTCATACGACTCGGTATATGAGATCTCCTGGTACCTGTAGAGCAGTTCAATATCCCATGCAAAATGGTTCCTGGTACGTATTTTCAGCCCGATACCGCCACCTGCAAGCGGTCCGCCTGAGTAACTGTACATCATATCATAATCCTGGTGTTCGGGAGTAAGGGGAATGGAATAACCTCCCCGGACCGTCACATAGGGAACCACATTTCCTTTGACCAGGTCGTACCGCACATCCAGGAAGAGTGGCATGTGACTGGTTGACAGGAATTCAATACCAACACCTGCCCCGGTAAACAGGCCAACTGAACTGCGCCACCCGTTGACCGTCAACAGGCTGAAGGGAGCAGGCTGTGTGTTGCCGGGTGCACCCGCCAAAAAACCGATGGAGGTCATGTTCACATACCCCTTGTCAAAGCCTTCGGTGGCCTTCTTCCCCAGGGGCGGATCAAAGGCTTCCGAGGTGATCCGTTCCACTTCGCTTATGCCATAATACCAGACGTTGCCGCAAAAGTCCTGGATCTTCACATGATCATCAAGTTCAATTTCCATAATATTTCCACGGATCAGGCTGCCATTTTTCAGGTAGACATGATCCATCTCCTGTGCAACCAGAATAGCGGGCAGGAGTATCAGACAACAGGTTATCAGCAGGCAGGCTCTGTGGATTTGATTCATGGTTTTCCAGTTGGATCCGGGTATCGTTTCTTCAAGGATGACAGTCACTGTTGAATGGTTGCGTCGCCCACGCAACCAGCAATGACCCCGCTGCATCTTATGTGCAAAACCTACATTTCAAAATGCAAAAAAACATGACACGCTGTATCCCGATCCTTCTGCCACTCATTCTGCTCCTCACATCATGTTCCGACAAGCAGCTCCAGACCTTCAAAGCCAACGTACCACACTACATGAGTTATGATGAACTGAGATCGTCATTCGAGGTGACTTCAGAAAGGGAGCTGGTGAAACCGGGCAAGATCTATTTCAAGGACCAGCATGCCTATATCAACGAATACCAGGAGGGGATCCACGTAGTGGACCTGACCGATCCTTCCAACCCTCAGAAACTGGCTTTTATCGCCATCCCGGGAAATGTGGATATGGCCATCAGAAATAATGTCCTCTATGCTGACAGTTATGTTGACCTGGTTCTGGTTGACATTTCCAATCCGTCCCAACCCGCCGAGATTAAGCGGATTGAAGACCTTTTCGAATATTTAATCCCCCCATATGATTATAATTTCCCCCTGGATGAGATCCATGAGGAGAATGGCGTGATCACCGGCTATGAGATCAGGGAAATCACGCGGGAAGTATACAGACATCCCAATCCCTGGCCGATATATTATGATTATGCAGCCATGGATTCCAGAGTGCCGGGCGTTGGTGTCCCTACCGGGGGTGACGGTCATTCATACGGGGTGGGCGGATCCATGGCCAGGTTTATCACCTATGACGACTACCTCTATCTCCTGGAAAGCTCCTACAAGCTTAAAACCTTCGAAATCAGCAACCTGGAGCAGACTGAACTGAAGCATGAACAATTCCTGTGGGGGAATATTGAAACCATCTTCATCTACGGGGAGTACATGTACGTAGGATCGTCCAACGGCATGCATATCATTAGCCTGGAGGAACCATCCGTTCCCATTCCCATCTCAACCTACCAGCACATCACCTCATGCGATCCCGTGGTGGTTGAGGGAGACCTGGCCTATGTCACACTGCGGTCTGGAAATATGTGCGGAGGGAACCAGAACCTCCTGGAGGTGATCGACATCTCTGATAAGTATGATCCCCGAAGAATGGTATCCTACGCCATGACAGAACCCTATGGGCTGGGCATTGATAATCATACCCTGTTCATCTGCGAAGGGGAACATGGTCTGAAGGTGTATGACGCCACCGATCCATACCAGGTCACGGACCACAAGATCGCGGAGTTCAGCAGCATCCATGCCTATGATGTGATCCCCCTCTCCTCCTTTCTTTTTATGATCGGCGAAGATGGATTTTATATCTACGACTATTCGGACCTGCAGGATATTACGCTGGTCGGAACCCTGCCGGTGGTATCACCCGGGGGGTAGTTTATCTGCCACACTGTCCTTTTTTGTCTGCCCGATTTTAGCTACTTTTGCAGCTTCAATTGAATATTGGACTGATGTTTGAAAATTTATCGGAAAGACTTGAACGCTCGTTCAAATTACTGAAGGGACAGGGAACGATCACTGAGATCAATGTTGCTGAGACACTGAAAGATGTGAGGAGGGCATTGCTGGATGCTGATGTCAACTTCAAGATTGCCAAACAGTTTACCGAGGAAGTCAAAGAGGAGGCCCTGGGACAGAAGATCCTGACAGCCGTAAAACCCTCTGAAATGATGGTTAAGATTGTGCATGACCATCTTACCAGGCTCATGGGTGGAGAAAACGAGGCCATCAACCTGAAGGGAAATCCAGCAGTGATCCTGATCGCAGGATTACAGGGTTCAGGTAAAACCACATTCTCCGGAAAACTGGCTGCTTTCCTGAAAAGCAAGCACGGAAAACAGCCCCTTCTGGTGGCCGGTGATGTATACAGGCCGGCAGCTATCGACCAGCTGGAGGTGGTAGGAGAACAGGTGAACGTTCCCGTCTATACGGAAAAGGGGAATATGAACCCTGTGAAAATCGCCAAAGCCGCTGTGAAGGAGGCAAAAATGAAAGGCCTGAACACGGTGATCATTGATACCGCCGGACGGCTGGCCATTGATGAGGAGATGATGAAGGAAATTGCAGCCATCAAAGAGGCCATAACTCCCCATGAGATCCTTTTCGTGGTAGATTCAATGACAGGTCAGGATGCGGTAAATACGGCCAGGGAATTCAATGACAGGCTCGATTTCGACGGCGTTGTGCTCACCAAGCTGGATGGGGACACCCGTGGTGGGGCAGCCCTTTCCATCCGTTCGGAGGTGAACAAACCCATTAAATTTGTGGGAACCGGGGAGAAGATGGATGCCCTGGATGCATTCCATCCCAAACGGATGGCTGACCGGATCCTGGGGATGGGAGATATTGTATCCCTGGTTGAAAAGGCACAGGAACAGTATGACCAGGACGAGGCCCGGAAACTGCAAAAGAAAATTGCCAGGAACCAGTTTGACTTCACCGATTTCATGGCCCAGATCCAGCAGATCAAAAAGATGGGGAATATCAAGGATCTTGCTTCCATGATTCCCGGGATGGGGAAGGCCATGAAAAACATGGATGTGGATGATGACGCTTTCAGGGGAATCGAGGCGATCATTCATTCCATGACCCCTGCCGAACGCTCCAACCCGGCCATTCTTAACGGAAGCCGCAGAAAGAGGATCGCTGATCGGAAGCGGAACCACTGTTCCGGAGGTGAACCGCCTTGTAAAACAGTTTGATGAAACAAGGAAGATGATGAAAATGATGACCTCCGGGAAAGGAAAGAGGATGCGCACCCCTAATAAGTTATAAAGTTTGTAAAGTTTGTAAAGTTATAAAGTTATAAAGTAGAGATTCAGATGCAGATCATTGATGGTAAGGCGACTGCCAGGACAATCAAGGCGGAAATCAGGGTGGAAACAGACGCCATAATCTCGACAGGAGAACGGGCACCTCATCTGGCCGCTATCCTTGTGGGACATGACGGGGGAAGTGAGACCTATGTGGCATATAAGATCAAGGATTGCGAGGAGGTGGGATTCCGTTCCTCGCTGGTGCGGTTCGAAGATGATGTGGCGGAAGAGGTGCTCCTGGAGAAGATCAGGGAACTCAACCAGGATGATCAGCTGGACGGTTTCATTGTGCAGTTGCCGCTGCCCGGTCATATCAATGAGCAGAGAGTGATTGAAACCATCAATCCCGAAAAAGATGTGGATGGATTTCACCCTGTGAATGTGGGCAGAACTGTCATCGGGCTTCCTTCGTTTGTGTCCGCCACCCCGTTCGGGATCGTTGAATTGCTGAAACGGTACCGTATTGAGACCTCCGGAAAACACTGTGTGGTGGTGGGCAGAAGCAATATTGTGGGACGCCCATGAGTATCCTGATGTCCCAGAAATCCATGAATGCCACGGTCACCGTGGCCCACAGCCGCACCAGGGACCTGGAAGGATTATGTGCTTCTGCCGACATTCTGGTGGCTGCGCTGGGATCGCCCGGTTTTATCAAATCCCACATGGTGAAAGAGGGCGCCGTTGTAATCGACGTGGGGACCACCCGGGTGCCGTCGGCAGAAACAAAATCAGGATTCCGGCTTAAAGGAGATGTGGTATATGATGAAGTTGCCCCCAGGTGTTCATACATTACCCCTGTTCCGGGAGGGG
Source organism: uncultured Bacteroidota bacterium (assembly GCA_963793455.1). Classification (GTDB taxonomy): domain Bacteria; phylum Bacteroidota; class Bacteroidia; order Bacteroidales. The sequence goes on along the minus strand of CAWCAK010000001.1, from coordinate 545,693 downwards.
TGGGCCCTATGACCAGGGTATCATTACTCAGCAATACCCTGCTGGCTGCCAAAGGAAATATTTACGGTTAACATTCCGTTCTCCATATCAGAGCATGAGACAACTGGTAATCATCATTTGGATAATCCTGATCAGCTGTCAGTTATTTGCCAAGGCATCCCCGGAACCGGATACGGTTTCTTCGGATACAATCAGTGAACTTCCCGTGTTCAATACTGCTTCAGCCTGGCTATACCTGGATGAGGCCATCGGGGACAGCCAACTGTGGAGATCTGAAGAAGACACCATCAGGGAGGCCCTGCAACGCCTTCTGGACCAGACCAGGGAACCATATGATACGGCACGTCAACGTCTCTTCATGCAGGATTTCAGGTTCATCCCGGTTCATGCCGGTGATCCTGTAGTGGTGCGCACGGTGGATACCCGGTGGATCAATGACTCCACTTTTGTGACGGATCCCCAGGGATGGAACAGTGAACTCTATCTGAAGCAGGAAGTAAAACTGGTTTACCCGGTTGATTTCTCAACCCTTACCCTGTCAGATTCGCTGCTGGACGCCAATGGCATGCTTGATTCAGCACTTTTCACTCCAGACACCCTCATGGTCGATGTGATTGATACAGCCGCTCTGGCAGCCCTGGAGATCAGCCTGTACAACTATTCAGGAAATGTGGTTACCCCTCCCCTTTCAGACCCGGTTACGGGGCTGGTGACACGGCTGTCAGAAGACCGGGCCAGGGTGGAATATTTTTCACCCAGTACAACCTGGCTGGCCGATGACACTTCACCGTTCCATATATTGAAAGGCAAACAACAACTCGATTCCCTGCAAATGGCAGTGAATACACTGCTGGATTATACCGGGAAGCGCGATTCCACCATGGTGCTGATCAATGATACGTATGGAAAGAAAACCCCATTCTGGATCACATCCGGATCTGATGATGCATCCCGGTTCTGGGTGAAAAACTATAACAATGATTCCATCACCCTGTGGATCGGAAATCCGGGAACGGGCGAAATAAGCCTCCTGCTGGAGGATGATGTCAATGTCAGCCGCCTTGTGAAGGAGGAGATACGCCATCTCCCCAGTTTTTTAGAGCCTCCCGACAGGTCCCTCCGAGCCATGACCATGCTTGAGCCGGCACCCATCTACTGGGACTATGAATTATCCAATGTTGTTACACTGAACCAGTCATACCTGTCCAACTGGACCAAAGGAGGTGAAAGTTCCCTGACCATCATGGCGGATCTGTTTGGAAGAGCCACCTACAACAACAAGGAGGCCAAAACACAGTGGATCAATTCGGTCAGGTTAAAGTACGGAACGATCATGAGCGAAGAGAAGGGATTCAGGAAGAACCACGACCTGTTTGAGATCACCTCCAAATTCAACCGCAATGCCTGGGGTAAGATCGGGATGAGTGCCTCCTTCTATATGAAAAACCAGATGGCCAAAGGGTATGACTATCCCAATGATTCGGTTGCGGTGTCTAAATTCCTGAATCCAGGTACCCTTACTGTTGGTCTCGGTGTGGAATACAAACCCTTCGAGAACACCACCATCAACATTGCACCCCTCTCCTACAAGACTACCTTTGTGCTTGACACCGCCCGCATTGACCAGACCAGGCATGGTATTGATGCGGACCATCAGGCCAAAAAGGAACTGGGTACCCAGATCGTGGTGGACAACAAAATCAGTCCGCTGAAGGGACTTGAAGTTACAAACCGCCTGAGGCTCTTTTCGAACTACCTGAACCATCCCGAGAACATCGATATCGACTGGGAGATTATCCTTGAAAAGAAGATTAACTGGTTCTTTACCATCCGCCTGGACCTGCACCTGATCTATGATGACGACATATTGTTCACCGTATATGATGATGCCGATCAGCCGGTCATCCTGCCTGACGGCAGCGAAAAAGAGGTGGCCAAGGCACAATTCAAGGAGTTCCTGGGACTTTCCCTCCAGTTCAAGTTCTGATTACCTGATCAGGAGCTTCATGGTTTCCTCCTTTTCCCTCATCTGGAGCTGATAGTAGAGCTGGTGCAGCATGGAGATGGTCTCCTCATCGTAGGGATCCTTTTCATAAGATTTCTCAAGCCAGGTGACCGCCTCCATGAACTTCTCCCGGGACTGCTTCCTCATTGCCTGATACTCCTCATTCTCCCCAATATTGAGGGAGGCTTCCCGAAGTTCAACCCCGATGTTGTAATAGATCACCCCCAGGTGGTAATAGATCTTGGGGTCACGGGGCGCCAGTTCCATGGCTTCCTTGAAACCTTCAATGGCCTGTTCGTAATTTCCCATTCGCCGGTAAACCAATCCCTTTCCCCAGAGAAAATGATGGTTTTCAGGCCTGTAGTTTATGGCATCTTCCAGTACCTGAATGGCCAGTTCCATGCGGTTGGTCCTGACATACAGGTTGACCAGGTGGACAACCACCTGCTCCTCATATTTGTACAATTCTTCCGCTTCCACGAGCACCTGCTCCGCCCGAACTGAATCACCACTCTCCATATAGGCCAGGTAAAGCAGTATACTGGTACCGGGAGCATGGGCAGCGTCATGCAAACCGGTGAAGTACCTGATGGCCTTCTCCCAGTTCTCGCTCTCATAGGCAGCAATGGCGGCATTGTATACAAGACCCGTATCCAGCCTGGCATTGATAAGCTCGCTGTTGCTCACCAGCAACGCATGCTCAAATGCCTGCAGGGCTTCCTCAAACGCTCTCTTTTTAAAATGGTCCACACCCAGTCTCCTGAAATCATTGGACAGGAGATAATACCTTTGAGAAACAGCTGTGCGAAGGCGCCCCCTCACATCCAGCTCCAGGGCCCTCTCATAGGCGTTGTAGGCTACATACAGCTGATCCGGGTAGAGGCCCGTCTTCTTGGTATCCTTCTCCTTATACCCCTCTTCGTAAGCGGTCTGACAGAGCACCCCTTTGGCATAGTAGGTCCTGTGCCACCTGGAAGTCTTGTCATTCCAGACAGCCAGTTCGATAGATTCCTTGGCCTCCTCATATTTCTTGGCATCGATCATCTGGAATACAGCCAGCACCCTGCTTTTCTGGGCAGATGCCGTCACCGGAACGACAGCCAGGAGCATAAGAAAAACTATCTGTTTCATACTACACCGTTTCTCAGGGTCCAATCACATGCGTTCAGGAACTTCAATGCCAAGCAGCTCCATGCCCGATTCAATCACCTGCCCGATGGCCGTCACAAGCAGCAGGCGGGAACTCACCTGCTCCTGGTCCTCAGCGCTCAATATGCTGTGATCGTGATAGAACTGGTTGAATTCCTTTGCCAGTTCATAAAGGAAATTCGCAATGAGGGATGGATTGTAGGTTCTTGAAGCTTCAAGGATTACATCCGGGTAATCATACAGCAGCCTGATAATGGCCAGCTCCTTTTCCACCAGGTCCATCTTCCCCACTGTTTTGGGGATCCCTTTCCCTTTCCTGATCACACTCTGTATCCGGGCAAAGGTATACTGGATGAAGGGACCTGTGTTGCCGTTGAAATCAACAGACTCCCTTGGATCAAAGGTCATGTTTTTCCTGGGATCTACCTTCAGAATAAAGTATTTCAGGGCACCCATCCCCACCTGCCGGCAGATCCGGTTTCTCTCTTCCTCATTATAATCTTCCAGCTTTCCCAACTCTTCAGACATTTGCCTGGCAGTGGATTCCATTTCATCCATCAGGTCGTCGGCATCCACCACTGTGCCCTCCCGGGATTTCATTTTACCTTCGGGCAATTCAACCATTCCATAAGAAAGGTGGTAAAGCCTGTCAGCCCACTGATAACCAAGTTTTTTCAGAACGAGGGCCAGTACCTGGAAATGGTAGTTCTGCTCATTTCCAACCACATAGATGTGAGAGTCGAAACCATATTCCTCAAAACGTTGGTGTGCCGTACCCACATCCTGGGTCATATAGACCGATGTTCCGTCCGATCTCAGCAACAGTTTATGGTCGAGGCCTTCATCCTCCAGGTTGGCCCAAACAGAACCATCCTCCCTGGAATATAGCACACCATCCTCCAATCCTTTCAGCACAAGTTCCCTGCCCAGTTTGTAGGTATCCGATTCATAGTAGGTCTTATCAAAACTGATCCCCAGCCTCCGGTAGGTCTCCTTAAAACCTGCATAGACCCATCCATTCATCATCTCCCAGAGTGCCCTGACCTCCGGGTCACCAGCCTCCCATTTGCGCAGCATCTCCCTGGCTTTCATGATCACAGGAGCCTCAGCTTCGGCATCTTCCCTTGACCGACCCTGCTTCACCAGCGCTTCCACCTCTGCCTTGTAGGTCCTGTCAAACAATACATAATATTTACCCACCAGGTGATCCCCTTTCATGTGTGCAGTGTCAGGCTTCTCCCCGTTTCCCTCTTCCTGCCAGGAGAGCATGGATTTACAGATATGTATCCCCCGGTCGTTCACCAGGTTCACCTTGTAAACCCTGTTTCCGGATGCCTCCAGGATCCTGGATACGGAGTGACCCAGGAGGTTATTCCTGATATGGCCCAGGTGGAGCGGTTTATTGGTGTTCGGGGATGAATATTCGATCATAACACAAGGTGCCTTCCCGGTGACAGGGATCGTCCCGTACGCTGGCTGGCTCAGCTCCCCCTCCAGCAACCCCTTCCAGTATTCCTGGGCAATCACCAGGTTCAGGAATCCTTTGATTACATTGTACCCCGAGATCAGTGTTGACTGCTCCCGCAGCTTGGTGCCAAGTGTTTCTCCTGTCTGCTCGGGTGACTGCCTGGAGTACTTGAGCAGGGGAAATACAACAAGGGTAAAGTCACCGTCAAAATCCTTTCTGGTCTTCTGGATCTGAAGCAATTCTTCCTCAATTGTGAAATCCCAGGTGTTTTGAATGACACTGACTGCCAGGGACCTGATCAGGTGTTCTATTCGCTGCATAATGAAATTCTAAGCCACAAAGATAAAAAAAGATCCCCCTACTGGCGCAGGGGGACCTTAAAACTAAACTAACCCTAAAACTAAATCTATGAAAAGAAATGTAGAATAAAAGAACGAAATTATCTAGTTGATAATCAATAAACTTTCTACACTATATTTAACGTCTGCAAATCGAAAATGTTGCACCTAATTTTCAAAAAAAGCATTAAAAAATGTTAATAATTTTGCCTTATCTTTAACAATGAGTCTTCAGATTCCCTGCAGGGTTTAATATGTCCGAGAAATACCTTCATGTGATCTCATTCAATATTCCGTATCCGGCGGATTACGGAGGGATCATTGATATTTACTACAAACTGAAAGCCCTGAATCAGGCTGGAATCCAGATTATTCTTCACTGTTACACTTATGGCCGTCAACCTTCCAAAGAACTGGAGGATCTCTGTTCAAGGGTCCATTACTATCCAAGAGCTTCCGGACTCATCTATTTCCTTCAACGGGATCCTTACATTACATGTACAAGAAATGCAAATACCATGCCAGCAAATGTTCTTGGTGATGATTTTCCTGTACTTTTTGAAGGACTTCATTCAACAGCTTTGCTGACTCGTTGTTCAGCAGCCGGGAAGACAACCCTGGTCCGCACCCACAATATCGAGCACAGGTATTACAGAGGTCTTTCCAGGAGCGAAGCCAGGATCATGAATAAAGCATTTCTCTATATTGAATCCATCAAGTTGAAGAAGTATGAGCGCATCCTGGAGCATGCCACCCACATCCTGGGTATTTCCAAGTCTGAAACAACCTATTTTAAGGAACAATACGGAAATGCCTCTTTTATCCCGGCTTTTCACAGATTCGATGAGGTGAGCGGAAAGCCGGGTCGCGGCAGTTACATTCTTTTTCATGGAAACCTGGGGGTTGCTGAAAACTCGGATGTTTTTCTCCGCCTGGCCCGGAATGCCTTGTCAAATACATCCCACCGGATCGTTGTGGCTGGCAGAAATCCACCGGCCCGGATGATCAGGATGCTCTCTTCCTACCGGAATATGGAATTGATCGGTAATCCGGGTGAGGAGGAACTGGACGAGTTGATCCGGAACGCCCATGTGAACCTGTTATTTACCTCCCAGTCCACCGGAATCAAGCTTAAATTGTTACACGCACTCTACGGGGGCAGGCACTGCCTGGTAAACAGGGAAATGGTGGAAGGAACCGGGCTCTCCCACCTGTGTACGCTGGCAAACCATCCGGATGAGGTCATCCGCAGCCTGGACAGCCTGATGGAACTGCCATTTACCGAAGAGCAGGTGAGGGAACGGAAAATTACACTGACAGACTATTCAAACAGGGCAGGTGCAGAACGCATTATCCGCCTGATGGACTAGTCCCCGGGCTCATCATGTTCCTTTCGTGCGGGCCTGTCGAGGATGGAGAAGATCAGTACAATAACCGCTGCAGCGGCAAGTATGACCATCAGGGATTTGAACATCCGGGCGATCAGGTCTTCGATATTCACTATATCCCAGATTCCCAGGATGGCCACCAGAGAGAAGAGCAGCACAAGAGCAGACAGTGTATAGGCTATGATCCTTTTTACTTTCATGTTTCAATGTTTTTGAACAGATGCAAATTACTGAATTAATCATCCCGAGTCAAGGAGCGTGCCATGCTGTAAAGGCTGCTGAAGGATTCTTCTCCCTCTTTCCGTATTAGAGTCCAACTGGTATCCTCTCCGGATATGACCACCTCCACCGAGATGGCAGATTCCCCTTCTGCTATGCCGAATCCAAGGCGTTCCAGGGCATACCTGGTCCATGTAACACCGGTTCCAGGTTCCCCTGTAAGCCGAACAGTGCCCCTTTGTTCCTTCCGGTATTTGAAGCGTCCCGATCCAGGATCAAATCCAATCCCGGCATCTTCGAAAAGCTTATCGAACAACCCCTTGATCCCCAGGTCCTCAGGCGAACCTTCATGGACTTGGCCCTGATGAATGATCCAGAATTTATCAGCAGCCATCAAGGCAGTCTCCAGGTCATGGGTAGAATAGATGATTGTCTTTCCCTGGTCCCTGAACACAGAAAGCAGGCGTACAAGGTCATATTTATGGGGTATATCCAGGTATGCCGCCGGTTCATCCAGAAGCATCACCGGGGTATCCTGAACAAATGCCCGTGCAATCATCACCCGCTGTCTCTCTCCATCACTCAGCTGCTCCAGGCTCCGGTCCATGTGGTGTTCCATCCCTACCTCCCGGATGGTGGCCTCCACCAGCTGGTGGTCTCTTTTCCCCAGCTTTCCCGTCCAGCCTGTGTAGGGTATCCTCCCCAGCGATACCAGTTCGCGAACCGTTACAGCCGGACGGGCTGCCTGGGAAGAGACGAAACTCACGGTCCTGGCCCGCCGGCCCACATCATAATCCTGAACCGGGATCCCTTCAAGCCGGCAACTGCCTCCGAGCAATGGTATAAGCCCCAGGACTGAGCGCAACAGCGTACTCTTTCCTGAACCGTTACAGCCAACAAGGGCGATCATCTCCCCTGCTGCAGCATCCAGGTTCACACCCTCCAGCAGGGGCACTCCCTTCCTGTATCCGATGGAGATGTTTTCCAGGGTGACTGTATGTCCGTGATGCAGTGAAGCCATCAGATCGATTGTACTTTACGGTTCATGAAAACCAGCCAGATCACCACCGGGATCCCGATGAGTGATGTGACTGAATTGATAGGCAACACCCGATCGGTCCCGGGCATCTGGGAGATCACATCACTCACCACCAGGACCATCATGCCCGTGAGCATGGTAACGGGAAGCAGGAAGCGGTGATCCGATTTCCTGAAGATGAACCTGACCATGTGCGGAACAGCGATGCCAATGAAGCCAATAGGGCCGCAAAAAGCCGTAACAGTTCCCGCCAGGATGCTGGTGGTGGCCAGGATCACGGTCCTTGCCCGGCGGATCCTGATACCCATTGTCACAGCGTACTCCTCTCCCAGGATCAATCCGTTCAGTACCCTGGAATACCCCAGGGTGATAAACAGGAACGGGACAATGGTCAATGCCATGATAAGAAGGTGGGGACCGGTGGTATTACCAAGGCTTCCCATGCTCCAGATCACAAATGATTTCAGCGCATCGGCCTGACTGAAATATTGCATCATGCTGATCACAGCAGCGAGGCCGCTTGAGAACATGATCCCCAGGATCAGTATGGTCAGGCCGTCTTTGATCCTGAATGAGACGAAGAGCAGCAGCAGCATTACAAGCCCTGCCCCCATCCAGGCAGCCACAGCAAGGCTCCAGCCGGATACCAGCCCCGTTGCCCCTGCACCCAGAACCACAAGGGCTGCTCCGAAACTGGCCCCTGAACTGATCCCGAGCACATAGGGTCCGGCCAGCGGATTCCGGAAGAGGGTCTGCATCTGTAAACCGCACACCGGCAGCGCAGCACCTGCAAGCAAAGCAGTGCATACCCGGGGAATCCTGAATTTTGTAAGAATGATAAGCTGCTGACTGGTCAACTTGGATTCCCCGGCCACGTGCCGGATCATGTCGACCAGGGTGATCCTGACACTTCCCAGCCTGATATCGAGTACCACCAGGATTCCCAGGAGCAGGACTAAGAAAACCATGATCACGATGCTCCTGGACCGGCTGTTCACACCCTACTTCTTTAGGTCTTCCACAACTTCAGCCAGCCCGAGCAGGTCCAGCTGAACCTGTTTGTAGTGTTCTTTAAGCGAAGCGGAATCAGCATCCGTCTCAGGATGATTTGTCCTGAGGATCAGATCATTTCGCAGCATCACGAGCTTCTTGATCACATCATCGAATTTGTCCTCCGAAAGGTCATCAGAAAAATGCCTGTAGGAGAAACACTCTTGTAACAGATTAAATGCCAGCTTGTTGATATCCTTCTTCAGAAGCCTGATGCTTGCCATTGGTCCGGTATTTGGTATACTTCAAATGTAACGATTATTTTAATTTTCTGTAATAAACCAGGGAATGATCTGTCAGCAGATCAGGATGAAATACACGATATCAGATCGGCCAGCACAAGGTCCGGCCGGACTGTCCCTGATTCCCAGTAATCATTGCCCCCACCACTGCTCATCCGTGCATTGTTGTTGTATACCATTCCCGACTCCACAACAGGCAGGTGCAGAAAACGCGCATCATGACCTGCCAGTTCCTGCAGGCTGTTTGCCACCCCCGGATTGATCCAGATATCTGCAGTAACAGCCCTGGCAAAGACCGATTCAAGGTCCAGCGGAACTGCTTCGGGAGAGGGATGATCCTTCCACAGGTACTTTCCCCCGGCATCCCCTATCAAACGGGAAGCAAAACTCTTTCCTCCTGCCATATACCAGGTATCCTTCCAGGGGAGCCCGGTAAGTACCAGTGGTTTTTCACCCAAACCCTCGGTTTGTGCTTTCAATACCTGGTAACCGGAATCGATCCGGTTGAAAAACTTGTCAGCCTCCCCTTCCATATCATAAAACTGTGCAAAGAACCTGATCCATTCAGCCTTGCCCAGCGGATGCCTTTCCAGATAATCTGCACAATAGACCACCTTGATGCCCATCTCCAGCAATTTCTCCGAGGTGTTCCTTACACTGCTTTCAACACCGAAAAGAAACAGCACATCCGGATCCAGGTCGATAATGACCTCATAATTCAATCCCTGGTCATGTCCAACCTCCTGCACCCTGCCGGCATCGACTTGCCTTGTGATCTCACTGTTGAATATGAATCCTGTTCCCGAAGCCCCCCTGATGGTCCATTCCCTGCCCAGTTGACTGATCATGGCCACATGGGTGGTGGACATGGTGATCACACGCTGAACCGGTATCTGAATAAAGGGATACTGCTTCAGGGAATCGGGAACCGCCCGGGATTGGGAACCCAGGATATAGGTAAAGGTGGTTTCCCTGCTATTCTGCCAGGGATCAAACACCCGAAGCATCCTGAAGCTGCCAAAATCCTCCACGCTGAACCTGGTGGCATACCTGGTGGTGGGATGATCAGGATCCTGCCGCAAGCCCTGCCGGCTGCTGCCGTTTCCGGTGCATGCAGTGGCAAGGATACAAACCAGGCAGATCAGGTTCAGGACTTTCATCTGATAACCAGGAATTGGTGATGCTCCGCTGTTCCTCCTGCATCAAAGCTGATCACATAGGCTCCCGGCCTCAGGGATGCCGTATTAATCCTCCATGGATCTGTTCCCTCCAGCAATCCACTTGCCCGAAGGGTACCTGACAGATCAAAGATCCGGTAAAATGCATGCGGTTCCCCGGAGATGCATTCCACCTGCAGGATCCCGGAAACCGGATTGGGGTAGAGCCTGAATGTGCCGGTCCGGTTTTCAGGAAGCGGATCAATCCCGGTAGGCAGGTGTCCGCCCAGTACAAATGCAGTCCCGTCGCTTACAGGGTCCAGCCAGTGCATCAGCGAAGGCCCGGCCTCTCCGTAATAGTCCCAGGCATAGCTCATTTTTGTATAATAGTCATCATAATTATGGCCGTTGTCATAGATGATCCTCTCCTTCTCCAGGTCATACCCGATGGAATCACCACACCTGGCAATCCCTCCGCTCAGGATCCCGATCACCCGCTGCCCCTGATTGAACAGTGGGGAACCTGAAGAGCCTCCCTCGGTGGAACCGGTTTCCCAATTTCTGATCCACCAGTAGGAGAAATAACGGTAGTCATTCAGATCAGCATACGGGACATCCGATGGATGGGCCGGCGTTGATGGAACATCATGGTCAAAGGAGATCTTTTTCACATCTCCCCAGGGGTGATGGATGGTGGTTGATCCCGAAGTCTGAAATTCGGAACGGTCCCATCCGGCATAATAGACATTATAAGAATAGGGTGGCGGAACGGAGAGCTTCACCAGGCTGAAATCGATGCTGTCACCCACGGCAATGGTATCACATCCCGAAATGGATCTTTCCACAGATCCGTCCCCCCGAAACAGGATGGACTTTCATAATTGAACAGGAATACCGAACGGTCTGCGTAATAGGGAGTGCTGATGCAGTGCTCCGCGGTAAGCACATAGGGTTTGCCGTCGTAAGCCGTATTATTTACCAGTACCCCGGTACAGTATTGCCTGGTGGTAAAGATCCTGACCACCGATTTTTTTACCTGCTGCCAGACATTTCCTTCCTCACAGTTGATGTCAATTTCACATGCCTGGGAGCACCCGAATTCCCCCGGTGGGCAATCGCTCCTGATACCAGGCCTGCGGATATCGACAAAAGCATGTGAGACAGATTCTATGCTGAACTGGCCGTAAACGGGGAGCGTATCAGGAACCTGCATTTCGACAATGATCTCCTGGCCGGGAAGATGTCCTACCGGGAGGACTCCCGAGCGCTTGTTGTTCTCACTTGTAAAGGCGCCCCGGACCACCAGTCCGCCGGGACCGTATACAAACACCCTAACCCCCGGGGCAAGCCTGAACGGGTTGAAGACCAGGCCCAGGGAACGGGCTTCCGGGGAGAGGATGTGAACCCTCCAGATACGTAATCCTTCATGGTTTGACCAGGCTCCGTTGGATTCCGGAGTCAGCTGCACAGGACGCTCAACGGCAAATTGCAGGGGTTTTTTTACACTTTCCCGGTTGGAGGCAATCAGGGATTGGATCTGAAGGGGATCAACCGGGGGCAGCACGTACATCACATCGGCCGCCTTCAGGTGCTGAAGCTCCTTCACCGGTTCGCCCGGGAACTGCATCTGTGCATCAAGAGGAACCGCTGTGGAAACAGCCAGTAAGAGCCACACTAAAGACCAGTATTTGCACATTTTTCCCATCGCCACCTCCCTAAAAGTAGAGAATAAAACCAAAAGGTAAAATATTTTTTAATTTTGTTTAAAACCAATATCAGATGACCACTGAGCAGGCAAAAAGCAGGATCGGGGAACTCAGAAAAATACTGCACCAGCATAACTTCAATTACTACGTCAGGTCAGAACCAACCATTTCTGATTTTGAATTTGACTCCCTGCTCAAGGAGCTTGAGAAGCTGGAGAAATCCCATCCCCAGTTCCGGGACGAAAACTCCCCTACCCACAGGGTAGGAAGTGACCTGAACATGGAATTTGAATCTTTTCAGCACCGCTATCCCATGCTGTCGCTGGGAAACACCTACAACAAGGAGGAGGTTGCTGAATTCGATCAGCGGGTCAGAAAGGTCACCGGTGACCAGGTGATCTACCATTGTGAACTGAAATATGACGGGGTAGCTGTAGCCCTGACCTACACCGGTGGAGGATTGAGCAGGGCACTTACACGGGGCGATGGTTCCCGCGGGGACGATGTTACCCGCAACATCAGGACCATACGCAGCATTCCCCTGAAACTTCGGGGCAGCTCATTCCCTGAAGTACTTGAGATCAGGGGTGAGGTCATCCTGCCTGCCAGAGGCTTTGCCAGGATGAACCAGGAACGTGAAGAAGCAGGGGAAACCCCTTTCGCCAATCCCCGGAATGCTGCATCGGGTACCCTTAAAATGCAAAACTCGGCACAGGTCTCTTCCAGGCCCCTTGATTGTCTTTTCTATGACATTCCGGGAGAGCAGCAGCTCTTCACACAGCATCACGATGGACTGGATAAGGCAAGGGAATGGGGATTTAAAATTCCTCCATATAACCTGCTTGCAAAAAACCTGGATGAAGTCTTCGGGTTTATCGACCACTGGGAGAACGCCCGGGATGAACTCCCCTTTGAGATTGACGGCGTGGTCATCAAGGTGGATTCCATCCCCATGCAGCGACAACTTGGATTTACAGCCAAAACACCCCGCTGGGCCATCTCCTTCAAATTTAAGGCAGAGCAGGCCATCTCCCGCCTGGTCAGTGTTGATTTCCAGGTGGGACGAACCGGGGCAGTCACCCCGGTGGCCAACCTGGAACCTGTCCGCCTGGCCGGCACCACCGTCAAAAGGGCCTCCCTTCATAATGCAGACCAGATCAGTCTTCTTGACATCAGGATCGGAGATGCTGTATACGTGGAAAAGGGGGGAGAGATCATCCCCAAGATTGTCGGTGTTGAAAAGGAGCGCCGGGATCCATCATCGGTTCCCTTCAGGTTTATCACCTGTTGCCCGGAGTGCTCCACGCCGCTGGAGCGGAAGGAAGACGAAGCAGCCCATTACTGTCCCAACAGTACAGGGTGTCCCCCACAGATCAAAGGCAGGATTGAACACTTCATCAGCAGGAAAGCCATGGATATCAATGCTGCAGAAGCCACCATCGACCAGTTGTTCCGGGCTGGACTGGTGAACAATGTGGCTGACCTCTATTCCCTCCGGTTTGAACAGCTGGTCCGGCTGGAGAGGTTTGCCGAAAAATCGGCCCGGAACCTGGTGGAAAGCATTGCAGATTCACTGAAGGTTCCCTTCCCCCGGGTACTATATGCCCTGGGGATCCGGTATGTGGGTGAGACTGTGGCAAAAACGCTGGCAGGTTCATTTCTCTCCATGGAGGCCCTGATGTCGGCAACCTGGGAGGAGTTGGAAGCTGTGGATGAAATCGGGGAACGGATCGCACAATCGGTTATCGACTATTTCAGCGATCCCCTGAACCTCAGTCTTATTCAGAAGCTGAAGGAGTACGGGATCCAGCTGGAAACGGAGAAGAACCCTGAAACCACCAGCGCTGAACTGGAGAACCTGGTATTCGTGATCTCGGGTGTTTTTGAGACCCATTCCAGGGAAGAGCTGAAGGTGATGATAGAACAACATGGGGGCAAGCATACCGGCTCCATCAGCAGTAAGACCAGTTACCTCCTGGCCGGGGAAAACATGGGCCCCAGTAAACTGGAGAAAGCAAGGACGCTGGGCATTCCGATCCTGAATGAACAGGAGTTCTTATCCATGCTCCCGTGACCGCCTTGGTTTTTTGACTATTTTTACTTCATTCATGGCAAGACTTAAAGAGAACATCGGGAAAAGGATCCTGAAAAGGAAAAAAAAGGGATTTCAGCGGCAGGTACAAGTACACAATTTCGAAACAGCACAATCAGCGGTGATCCTGTTTGATACCGGTGAACCCGAATCATTTAAGGTCATCAAGGATTTCAGGAAATTTGTTGAGAGTAAAGGCATTCGCTGCAGCGCATACGGGTATGTTCGTCAAAAGGAGATCCCCCAGGAAATGCTCTTCTGGAAAAACTATGCTTTTATCACACGGAACAACCTGAACTGGTACCTGAAGCCAGGAGGTGAAGCGGTGGAATCCTTCTATGCCAGCGATCCGGATATCCTGATTGACTTTACCCAGGATATCCCCCTGGAACTCCAGTTCCTGGTTCAGCTCTCCACCGCCAGGTTCAAGATTGGATGTTATACCGGACAGGACAATGACTATGACCTGATGATCAACCTGACCGGAAGATGCGATATCGGATTCCTGGCCGAACAGATCCGGCACTATGTATCCATGCTAAACCCTGCAAAATAACTGACCATGACAGCAAAACACGTATTTACAGGCACCGGGGTTGCCATGGTCACACCCTTCAACCATTCCGGTGAGGTGGATTTCGACCGGCTTATGGTGCATACGGACAGGTTGATCAATCATGGAATCAATTACCTGGTGGTGCTGGGCACCACAGCAGAAACCCCTGCCCTGTCCACCAGAGAGAAGGAGGATGTGGTACGTTGTGTGGTGGATGCATGCGGCGGGAGGATCCCCATTATAGTAGGCGCAGGCGGGAATGATACAAGATCGGTCATCGCGGCCATGAACAGCATGGACAAACAGGGTGTTGATGCCCTCCTGAGCGTGGTTCCCTATTATAACAAACCGAACCAGGAAGGAATATACCAGCACTTTTCAGCCCTGGCAACAGCTTCGGACCTTCCACTGATGCTTTACAATGTTCCGGGGCGGACCGGTTCGAATATGGGTTCTTCCACTGTTCTCAGGCTGGCCACCGACCACCCGGACATGATCGTTGCCGTAAAGGAGGCTTCCGGCGATTTCGAACAGGTTATGGAGATCATCCGGGATAAGCCCGGGCATTTCCAGGTGGTTTCGGGGGATGATTCCATCGCATTACCCATGATCTCACTGGGAGGAAGCGGGGTGGTCAGCGTGATCGGAAACGGCTATCCGGCCATCTTCTCCACCATGGTGGCAGCCGCTCTTGAAGGATCCTATCAAAAGGCAAGGGAGCTTCATTTCCGTCTTTTCCCCATGATGAAGGCCATTTTTAAAGAGGGGAATCCGGCAGGGATCAAGGCAGCCATGGAGATCCATGGATGGATTGAGAATGTCGTGAGGCTGCCGCTTATACCGGCAACCGGTGCACTCTGCCAGGAGATCAGGGAGCTGAACAGCGCCCTGCAGTGATTATTTTGGGGTGATCATGCCCCTTAAGCACCGGGCCTGCCGTGACAATTCTTGTATTTCTTACCGCTTCCGCAGGGACAGGGATCGTTTCTCCCCACTTTCTTTTCAACCCTCACCGGTTGCTGCGCCTGTGAACGGCCGTCACGGGCCTGTCCCCCACCTGACGGATCATTGTAACTGGGCATCTCATCCTTGCTGGTCTCAAACTTACTCAGGTCCATTTTTTTCGGTGCCTCCGCCCTCTGTACGCTCTGGGGATCCCTCAATGGAATATGGGCCTTCATGAGCGTAGAAACCACATCCTTGTTCACCTTGTCGATCATGGCAGTAAAAAGCTCGAAGGCCTCGAACTTATAGATCAGCAGGGGATCTTTCTGTTCATACTGGGCATTGCGGACCGATTGCCTGAGGTCGTCCAATTCCCTCAGGTGTTCCTGCCACGACTGGTCAATGGTGGCAAGAATAATGCTCTTCTCGTATGACCGGACCAGCTCCTTGCCTTCGGACTCATAACACTTCTCCAGGTTGGCAAGTACCTGGAACACCCTTGTCCCGTCCGAAACGGGGACCACAATGTTCTCATAAACCTGGCGCTGGTGCTCATACACCTGGTTGATCACCGGCATGGCCTGGTCTGATATGCTCTCCTGCTTCCTTTTGTAAGCATCCAGAAGGATCTCATAAATCGAATCGACCAGTTCCCCGGCATCCTTCCTTTTGAATTCCTCCGCACTCACAGGTGATTCAATGGAGAAGTAACGGATCAACTCCAGCTTGAAACCGTCAAAATCTCCGCTCAGATGGAACGTGTTCACGATACTCTCGGTCACATCGAACATCATGTTGGCAATATCCAACCCGATCCGTTCACCAAACAGGGCATGTTTCCTGCGCTTATAAATCACCTCCCGCTGGGCATTCATCACATCATCATATTCCAGCAGGTTTTTCCTGATCCCGAAATTGTTCTCCTCCACCTTCTTCTGGGCTCTTTCAATGGACTTGGTAATCATGGAGTGCTGGATCACCTCCCCCTCCTTCAGTCCGAGCTTGTCCATCATCCCTGCAATCCGGTCAGATCCGAACAGCCGCATCAGGTCATCCTCCAGGGAGACATAGAACTGTGACGATCCGGGGTCGCCCTGTCTTCCAGACCTTCCCCTCAGCTGCCGGTCCACCCTCCGGGATTCGTGTCTCTCGGTGCCAATGATTGCCAGCCCTCCAGCCACCTTCACCTCATCGGAGAGCTTGATATCTGTCCCCCGGCCAGCCATGTTGGTGGCAATGGTGACGGTACCCGCCTTTCCGGCCTGGGCCACAACCTCAGCCTCCCTCTGGTGAAGTTTCGCATTCAGCACATTGTGATTGATCTTTCTGATATTCAGCATCTTAGATAACAGCTCCGACACCTCCACCGTGGTGGTTCCCACCAGCGCCGGCCGGCCGGCCTTGTTGAGATTCACCAGTTCATCGATCACCGCATTGTACTTTTCCCGCTTGGTCTTATAGACCATGTCCTGGCTATCGTCCCTGACGATGGGCCGGTTGGTGGGAATCACCATCACATCCAGTTTATAAATATCCCACAACTCCCCGGCTTCGGTTTCAGCAGTCCCGGTCATCCCGGCCAGCTTATGGTACATCCTGAAATAGTTCTGAAGGGTGATGGTGGCCCATGTCTGGGTGGCCGCCTCCACCTTCACATTTTCCTTGGCTTCGATGGCCTGGTGCAGGCCATCGCTGTACCGCCGGCCCTCCATGATCCGACCGGTCTGCTCATCCACGATCTTCACCTTGTTATCCATGACAACGTACTCCACCTCCTTCTCAAACATGGCATAGGCCTTCAGGAGCTGGTTGACCGTATGGATCCGCTCCGACTTCACCGCATAATCCTGAAGCATTTTATCCTTGACCTCCAGCTTCTTCTTGTCGGACATTGTGGATTTTTCGATCTCTGCCACCTCACTCCCGATATCCGGCATTATAAAGAATGCCGAATCGTCGGAGTCCCCGGTAATCAGGTCGATCCCCTTCTCGGTAAGTTCCACCGAATTCATTTTCTCCTCAATGATAAAAAAGAGGTCATCGGTCACCAGGTGCATATTTTTCGATTGCTCCTGCATGTAATGATTCTCCGTTTTCAGCATCAAAGATTTGTTCCCCTCCTCACTGAGCAATTTGATAAGTGGTTTGTACTTGGGAAGTCCTTTGTGGGCCTGGAGCAACTTGAATCCGGCCTTTTCGGTGTCCCCCTCCTGCAGGAATTTCCGGGCCTCTGTAAATATGGAATTCACCAGCTGACGCTGCGCGCTCACCAGCCGTTCCACCTTGGGCTTGTACTCTCCAAATTCATGGTGCTCCCCTTTGGGGACCGGGCCCGATATGATCAACGGGGTCCGTGCATCATCCACAAGCACCGAATCCACCTCGTCCACGATGGCATAGTTGTGTTTCCGCTGAACCAGTCCGTCTGGAGTGTGCGCCATGTTGTCACGCAGGTAGTCAAAACCGAATTCGTTATTGGTTCCAAAGGTTATATCACAATTGTAGGCTTTTCTCCTGGCTTCCGAATTGGGCTGGTGCTTGTCAATACAATCCACAGTGAGTCCGTGGAACTCATAGATCGGCCCCATCCATTCTGAATCCCTTTTGGCCAGGTAATCATTCACGGTGACCAGGTGGACACCTTTCCCTGAAAGGGCATTCAGAAAAACAGGCAGTGTTGCCACAAGTGTCTTCCCTTCCCCGGTAGCCATCTCGGCAATTTTGCCGCTGTGCAATGCCACCCCGCCGATGAGCTGGACATCGTAATGAACCATGTCCCAGGTAATCTCGTTGCCCCCTGCCATCCACCGGTTTTGCCATATGGCCCTGTTGCCCTTGATCTCAACAGAGTCGCGGCTGGCTGCCAGGGTTCTGTCATACTCCAGTGCAGTAACCTCAAGCTGGCTGTTCTCTTTAAAACGCCGTGCTGTCTCCTTGATCACCGCAAAAGACTCGGGCAGGATCTCATGTAATACCTCTTCGTACTTCTCATCGATCTTCTCCTCAAGTTTATCAATCTCGCGATACAGGTTCTCTTTCTCAGTGACATCTACCTCCGGATCTTCCGCCCTGGATTTCATCTCCTCCAGCAAACGCTTCTCCCCGGCTACGAATTCCTGGACCTTCTCCTTCAGAGAGGCGGACCTCCGGCGCAACTCATCATTGGATATTTCCTGCAGGGTATCATATACCACCCTGACTTTTTCAACGTAAGGAGATACCTCACGCATGTCCCTATCCGCCTTGTTTCCTACGAATTTCCCTATGATTTTTCCAACATCCATGATCCGGTGAGTTTAAGAATCCACAAAGTTACCTTTTTATTTATCATTTTCCGATGCTTCAAATAACATACCAACTGTGATTTCCTGCGAATTTGGCAGTGAAAACAAAACAGGCCGGATATAACAACCGGCCTGCCTGTTCATAAGTCCTTTACCGGACTTGATAATTCCCGAATTTCTATTCTGCCTGCCCGGAAGCCGCCCCCCTCATGGACATGATATCACGGTCGAACATGTAGAGGTTGTTCTTGCCCACCAGGTTCAACTTGTCGATGATGGCCTTTACCGAAGACTCCTCTTCGATCTGCTCGGTAACAAACCACTGAATCCAGTTTTGGGTCGTGTAATCATTTTCTGCAATACAGACAGCCACGATCTCATTGATGGATCCTGATATGAATTTTTCATGGGCCAGAACCTTGTCAAATAATTCCTGGACATTTCCAAATTCCGAAAGGGGCGTTTCAATGCCCGGGATCACAGCTTTTCCATCCCGTTCATTCACATACCTGACCAGTTTCAGCATGTGTACCCGCTCCTCTTCCGCCTGAGCATACAGCCAGTTTGAAACACCTTCAAATCCCTGGTTTTCAGCCCACGAAGCCATGGCAAGGTAAAGTTGTGAAGAGTAGTCCTCCTTGAGGATCTGGTTATTTAAGATTTCTTCTACTTTTTTTGGTAACATGGTTATTTGGTTAATGGTTAATGGTTAATGGTTAATGGTTAATGGTTAATAGTTAATAGTTAATGATTATTTACATATTCTCGATGATGGCAGTTCCGAATCCGGAACAGCTGAGTTCATTGGCCCCGTCCATCAAACGTGCAAAATCGTAAGTCACTTTCTTCTGCTGAATGGCTTTCTGGAGTCCTTCAACGATCAGTCTGCAGCTTCGTTCCATCCCATATACTGGAGCATCATAACACCAGAAAGGATCACTGAACCCGGATTCACCTTGTCCAGTCCGGCATATTTGGGGGCAGTTCCATGGGTGGCCTCGAATATGGCATGGCCGGTTTGGTAATTGATATTGGCCCCGGGGGCGATCCCGATACCACCCACAATGGCGGCCAGGGCATCTGAAATATAGTCCCCATTCAGGTTCATGGTGGCAATTACTGAGTATTCGGCAGGCCGTGTGAGGATCTGCTGAAGGAAAGCATCGGCAATCACATCCTTGATCAGGATCCTGCCTTCCTTAAGGGCGGCTTCCTGTGCCTCATCAGCACGCTGTTTACCCTCCTTTTCGGCAATCCTGTCATACTGGCTCCATGTAAATACCACGTCCCCAAACTCCTTTTCAGCCAGTTCATACCCCCACTGCTTGAACTGACCTTCGGTGAACTTCATAATGTTCCCCTTATGGACCAGGGTCACTGATGGAAGCTTATGCCTTACTGCATATTGGATCGCACCACGTACCAACCGTGATGTCCCCTCCTTCGAAATGGGTTTGATACCCATAGAGGTTGTTTCAGGGAACCTGATGGTGGAAACTCCCATCTCTTCCAGGAGGAATTTCTTTATTTTCTCTCCATCCTCTGTGCCGGTCATCCATTCAATGCCTGCATAGATATCCTCTGAATTCTCCCTGAAGATCACCATGTCGGTCTTTGTGGGATCCTTTACCGGGGAGGGGACACCTTTATAATAATGGACAGGCCGCAGGCATACATACAGGTCAAGGATCTGTCGAAGTGCCACATTGAGGGACCGGATTCCGCCACCCACGGGTGTGGTCAGGGGTCCCTTGATGGCCACAAGGTGTTCATGGATGATATCCAGAGTCTCCTCCGGAAGCCATTTACCGGTCAGGTTAAAGGCTTTCTCTCCTGCAAATACCTCTTTCCAGATGATCTTCCTTTTTCCTTCATAGGCCTTTTCAACAGCTGCATCAAATACCCGGACAGAGGCTGCCCAGATATCAGGGCCGGTTCCGTCTCCCTCAATAAAGGGTACGATAGGGTAATCCGGCACGGTGATTTTTCCATAATGGTTGGTGATCTTTTCTCCGTTCATATGTGGTAGTCGGTTTAAATTGGTTAACCTAAAGAATTACAATTTACCTTCAATTATGTTCAGTCATCGAAATCGAGATTGAACCTGGATTTGAGTTGTTCCAGTTCCGGGTTCTTCTTTATCAGGAAATCCAGTTTGTCCTGATCTGTATAAATCTTCTTTCCGTTGGGAGTACCTTCCACCACATCAGTCTGGATCTCCAGCGATACCAGCCCTGTGGCGGCGCAGATAAACCGGGCCAGGTCAGGTCTGATATTTTTCATGAAATTATCCCTCTGGGCTTCACTGTTCAGGAGCAGACTGATGGTGCCGTCCCCCCTTACCACCGGGCGGTTGCTCTGCAATGTACTGAACACCCGGGGACTGGATTCCCTGATGGAAGATGCAAAATCATTCCATGCTTTCAGGATTTCGTCGGGATTCACCCCCGATGGAGCAACAAGGCCGGTGCCGGATTCCTGCAGCTGGCTGCCGGAAGAGTGGTCAGGGGACTGGTTACCGGATGACTCTTCCTGTATCTGACTTCCAGATGACTTCTCCGGGGCCTTCTGGAGAGATTCTTTGATGGAGATGGAAGGCTTCCGGACAATCATGCTGGTACCATTCCCGTTCTCAATGGATTCAGGCCCGGTGATTGATCCGGGAGTTGGAACTGGTTTCTCGGATGGAGGAAGATCTGGTTTCTCAGCTGGAGGGGAAACCTGTTCTTTAGTAGTATCAGGTTTGGGTTCTGACCCGGAAGCGGTATCGGGAGCAGGGGTGTCAGCTACTGCTTTTTTTTTTGAGCTGCGGTCAGGTTCGCCAGCTTCACCAGGGCAAGTTCGATGGTAAGGCGCTGGTTCCGGCTGGCCCTGAACTGGATATCAGCCTGGTTACAAATCTCCAGACCTTCATACAGGAAGGAGAGGTCCACCAGCTTTGATTGTGAAAGGTATTTTTCCCTTATCCCGGCCCCTACTTCCATGAGCTGCACGGTAGCCGGATCCTTACAGACCATCAGGTCGCGCAGGTGGGCAGCATACCCGTTGATGAAGTTCCTGGCATCAAATCCCTTTCCAAGCACTTCATTGAATAACAACAACATAGAAGATGCTTCATTCTCAAGGGCAGAGGATGTAAGCCTGAAAAAATACTCGTAGTCAAGTATATTCAAGTTCCTGATCACATCCAGGTAGGTGATCTTCTCCCCGGAAAAACTGACTACCTGGTCAAAAATGGAGAGTGCGTCACGCATGGCACCATCGGCCTTCTGGGCAATCACATGAAGTGCATCTTCCTCATATT
This sequence comes from uncultured Bacteroidota bacterium, assembly GCA_963793455.1. GTDB lineage: Bacteria > Bacteroidota > Bacteroidia > Bacteroidales. The sequence continues at coordinate 523,751 of CAWCAK010000001.1, read as the reverse complement.
CAATGGACTCCATCCCTGCGATTTCCTTCAGATACTTCACCGCATCCTCCACATGGATCCGGTTAAAATCAAATATCTGGCACCTGGAAAGGATGGTGGGTATGATCTTGTGCTTTTCGGTGGTGGCCAGGATGAAAACGGCATGGGCGGGAGGTTCCTCCAGGGTTTTCAGGAAAGCATTGAATGCCTGCTGGTGAAAGCATATGGACCTCATCAATAATATAGATGCTGTAGGTCCCGATCTGGGGCGGGATCCGCACCTGTTCCGTTAGGATTCTGATATCATCCACGGAATTGTTGGAGGCCGCATCCAGTTCATGGATGCTGTAAGACCTGTTCTCATTGAATGACAGGCATGATTCACATGCATTGCAGGCCTCACCTGTTTCAGTGATCTGGGTACAATTGATGGTCCGTGCAAAAATCCGTGCGCAGGTGGTCTTCCCCACCCCCCTGGGTCCGCTGAAAAGATAGGCATGCCCCAGGTGTTTGTTGAGGATGGAATTCTTCAGTGTGGTGGATATGGAAGCCTGGCCCACCACATCAGCAAAGGTTGCAGGACTGTATTTTCTGGCAGATACAATGAATTTATCCATATGCGTTTGCTAAGATAGCAACTTAGTCTGAAAACTGAATGAACTGAGCCACGCAAAGAAAGTTGAAAGTCATAAAGATAGAAAGTCGAAAGAAAAGGAATTCTTTCTTGGCTGTTCTTCAAAAAGTTTCTACTTTTGCAGTCGATTTTTTAATAACTAAATATTTATACATGTTGAATCAATACGAGACCGTTTTCATTGCTACTCCCGTTTTGTCTGAAAGCCAGATGAAGGAAGCGGTCAGAAAATTCAAGAAAGTAATCACCGACAGCAAGGGTGAGATCGTATATGAAGAAAACTGGGGCCTGAAAAAACTGGCCTATCCTATTCAGAAGAAATCCACTGGATTTTACCACCTGATCGAATTCAGGGCAGAGCCTGAACTGATTGCCAAACTTGAGACCGAGTATCGCAGGGATGAACGGATTATCCGTTTTCTGACCATGAAGATGGAAAAATATGCGGTGGCATATGCAGAGAAGAAAAGAGCAAGGAAATCAGCAGAACAAAAACAGGAGGAAGAATAATGGCACAGGATAATTCAGAAATCAGGTATTTAACTCCACCAACGGTAGAGATCAAAAAGAAGAAGTATTGCAGGTTCAGAAAGAACCGGATCAAATACATCGATTATAAAGATCCCGAATTCCTCAAGAAGTTCCTGAACGAGCAGGGAAAGATTCTTCCCAGGCGGCTTACAGGGACATCTCTGAAGTTCCAGAGAAAAGTGGCAGTTGCCATTAAGCGTGCACGCCACCTGGCGATGCTTCCCTATGTAACCGATATGTTAAAATAGACAGGAGTTAGGACTTTAAAAAGATAAGACATGAATGTAATCTTAAACAAGATATGCCCAATCTGGGACACAAGGATGATATCGTTACTGTCAAGGATGGGTATGCAAGGAATTACCTGATCCCGAAAGGATATGCCATCAATGCCACCGCACAGAATAAGAAGGTGCACGAAGAGATCCTTCGCCAGCGAGCCCACAAGGAAGAGCAACTGAAGGAAGCTGCACAGCAGATGGCCGAAGAACTGAAAAAAGTTTCTCTGACCATCGGGGCCAAGACCAGTACCAAAGGAAAAATCTTTGGCTCGGTCAATACCATTCAGATTGCTGAAGCACTGACCGAGAAGGGCTTTAATGTAGAACGCAAGAACATCTCCATCAAAGACGACCTGATCAAGGAGGTCGGAAGCTACTCGGCTACCGTAAAACTTCACAAGGAAGTTCTGGTGGACATCCCTTTTGAGATCGTTTCCGAGTAAACACCTATGAAATTATATCAGAATAACCGCGTGGGAAATCCGCGCGGTTTTTTTTTGCCGGTACCCGGACAATGCCCTGAAGAACCTATTTCATGGCAATGGACTCGATCTCGATGAGCACACCCAGGGGTAACTCCTTCACTGCAAAAGCTGCCCTGGCAGGCTGGTTCTCAGGATAAAAGCTTGCATACACCTCGTTCATTGCCTTGAAGTTTGCCATATCGGAAAGCAGGCAGGTCGATTTTACCACGTGCTTCAAATCCATATCCTGCAGCTTCCAGGATCCTGCCTATGTTTTGCAGGGCCTGTCGGGTTTGCTCGGAAATACCGCCTTCCACGATAGTCCCGGTTTCCGGATCCAGGGGCACCTGCCCCGATACGAAGAGGATATCGTTCATTTCAACCGCTTGGGAATAGGGCCCCACGGCTGCCGGTGCTTTCATAGTCTGGATGATCTTTTTCATATCGTTGGGTTTAGAAATTGTCCTGCCATGATTTGCGCTTGTTATATTTCAGGTCTGTCAGTATGGATGATTTGGCATTGATCTGGAAATTATAGGATTTGTAAGTACCGAATGGAACCACCGAAATCCTCATCTCCCAGCAATGCAGGTCACGGTAAATACTCAGGTTGGTGGTGGTAAACTCCTTCCTGTCGATGTCATATCCCGTATTAAATCCGATCTTCCATTTTGGAGAGAGGCTGAAATCGCCCGAAGCCCGCACTGTCTGTACGATCCTGGACTCATCCTTGGGCTTCGAATAGCTGAAACTGTAATCGACCCGGACCGACCAGGGGATGTCAAAATCAACATAGTCCCCGTAATAATCTTCCATGTTCGGATCATAGATTTCCATGGGATCCCTCCCCGACTGGTCCGGTTTATTCAGCTGTGACTCCTGCTCAGGGCCCCGTTGTTCAGTATCATCCCCATCCTTATCCTTCTGTTTCGATTTAAAGGAAAAGCCGGCAGAAATACTTGCACTGGTCAGTCTGAGCGGTTTTCCGGACTGGGACCAGTAGGTCTCCCGGGTCCTGGAGCGGCTGTCATCATACCCGAATGGATCCATCACCCCCCTGAAGGATATATTCATCTTACCCTTGAATATCCGGGTGCTCCCGTTGAAACTGATGGGACGCCAGGCCGGGGTCAGGGTATCGGTATGGAACAGGTTCAGACTGGTACTGAAACTCAGGTTGTCCAGGAGTTTGACCTTTTCCATCTCATCCACCGTATCATTCTTGGACCTCATCTTGGCTTCAATGTTGTTTCTCAGGGAAAAATTAGAGAACCGGAGGCTCCGTTGAATGTGGGTGTCCCGTAGATCTGATCCTCGTATATGGAGTATTCTGCCACCGTATCCATGTTCACTTCATCATAGACGATCCGGTAGTAATTGGGTTGGATACCTGACAGATCAGGAACATATGAAAAACTGGCACTGGGGGTCATCACATGCCTGATGGCCTCCAGCCGTCCATCCCCTTTAAACTGGAACATCCCGTAGATCTTAGGCGAAAAACCCGAACTGAAGCTGGGAAAGAGGGAATGGGCATATGAAAGCCTGTTAACGGTTGAATCGGTGATAATGGGGGTAAAGACGGTCACTCCCCCCTGGTCGGCTTCATTGTACCCGGATACGAACTTGTAGGTCTGCCGCGTATAGAGCATGCCATTGTAATTGATGGACGGAGTAATGGCAAAACTCTGCAGCATGGGCGTTTTCTTGAAAGGCTTGATACTGAGGCTCAAAGGAATTGAGTGCTTGTAGCCGTTCTTCATGTCATCCCACACAGAACTTGTGAACAAGAGGCTGTCATAGGTGCTGATCCTGTTTTCCAGGATACTGGTATAACTCAACTGGATATCCTCATACCATCTTCTTGGCCCGGTGGCCGCTTTCCTTTTTAAAGGATTGATCCGGCCCATGTTCAGGGATATCTTGGGAAGGGTCATGTTCACCCCGTTGGTATTGCTGTTCTGGGAGTGGTTCAGCGAGGCGCTCAGGTTAAAGGGACTGCTGGGCCAGGATTTGGTATATGAAACACTTGATTGCTTGGTGTTGGTCATCACACTGTTGATGTTCCGGGTATGGTTCTTGTCATAGGAGGAGCTGGAAAGGTTGACACTGGCCCGGAATGAACTGGTGGGATTGGCGCGGGAATCCTGGCTGTGGCTCCACCCGATGGAATAGTCCTTGCTTACACTGTACTGCCCTTCGATGTTCTTGTAACCGCTGATGTTCTTGAAATACTTCACGTTCAGGTTCCCGCTGAAGTGATAATTCCATTTATAGTTGCTGCCCACACGCAAACCCCATGTTCCATTGGTATAGATATCGCCGGTTACCCTCAGGTCCATGAAATCATTCATGGCAAAATAGTACCCTCCCTCCCTCAGGTAAAAACCCCGCCGATTCTCCTCCCCGTATTTGGGAATCAGGATTCCTGATGTCTTGGTCTTCGAGTTGGGAAAGAATCCGAACGGAATCCCCAGTGGCAAGGGCACATCTTCCACCACCAGGTAGGCAGGGCCTGAAATGATCTTATCCCCCGGCATGGATATCCCCTTGGTAATGGCGATGTAGAAATGGGGGTGCTCCGCATCACAGGTTGTGAACTTCCCATCCTTCAGGTGGACATGCCCGTTGGTCTGTTTTTTGGTCTGTTGGGCATGCAGAAAACCTCCCTCCTGCTCTGTCACCACCTCTTCAATATACCCTTTCCGGGTCTTGAAATTGTATTGCAGCAATTTGGATTCGAAAGAGCCGCTGGGATCAGTGAAGAACGGTTTACCAACCACTTTCCCCGTTGAATCGGGAAGACCGTATGCCACAACCAGGTTCTGGTCCATCTCATACCGGATATAGGCGGCTGTCAGTTCAATCTCTCCATAGGTGATCTTGGCCTCCTTATATAACTCCACCGTTCCTCCGTCAAGGGAAAAAATCAATGAGTCAACGGCAGTATAGTTAACCTCAGATTCAATCTCACTTCCCTGGGATTGCACCACCGGAATGGTATCACCGGTGATGGAATCAATGGTGAACGCCGCAGGTTCTGTGATTCGGGCACTATCCCGGGCAGCTGCCACCTTCTTCACCATATTCACCGAATCAATTGCAGGCTGAATGGTATCAACCACGGAGATTGTATCATCCACTCCAAGCGTATCAGGCTGTTGGGCATGCAATAACCCGTTTGCTGAAACAGTTAGTAAGATGATGAAAAGTATCTTAATCCGGTCGCAGTGCAATCTGAAAAATCTATTATTTTGTATCGGCTAAAAGCGCTTTTCAAGCTAAATGCAAAGGTAATGCCAATTAATATAAAACGGTCCTTTCAACGGATTCTTGTATTAACATTTTTATGGAGCTGTCAGGCCGGATTATTATTGGCCGGTGGGGACAATGAAATCCATAAGGGGATCCGGACGGTGGTGATTGATGCCGGGCACGGGGGGAAAGATTCGGGCGCGGTAGGTAAACGGGCCAAAGAAAAGGACATTGCTCTGGCCATCGCGCTTAAGCTGGGGCATTATATCGAAGAGAATATTCCAGATGTGAAAGTCGTCTACACCCGGAAAACGGATGTGTACCCAAAACTGAGCGAGCGTGCCAATATAGCCAACGAGGCCGAAGCCGACCTTTTTATTTCCATCCATGTAAATGCCCACAACCGTTCCTCGGCAAAGGGGACACTGACCCTGGTGCTTGGTCAGCATCGGGCCGATGAGAACTTTGATGTGGCTGTCCGGGAAAACTCGGTGATCCTCCTGGAAGAGGACTATGAGACCACTTATGAAGGTTTTGACCCCAGGTCCACGGAATCCTACATCATGTTCTCGCTGATGCAGAAGACCTATTTCAGACAGAGCATAGAGTTCGGGGATTATGTCCAGGACCAGTTTCGGGAAAGGGCCCAAAGGAAAGACCTGGGGGTAAGGGAACAGGGCCTTCTGGTGCTTGCACAGACCGCCATGCCCGGTGTACTGATTGAAACCGGTTTTATCTCCAATCCGGAAGAGGAAAAATACCTGATGACCCCTTATGGCCAGGATATCATTGCCTCGGCCATATACAGGGGATTCAAGGAATACAAAGAAGAAATTGACCGCCGGAGCAACCTGACAGTGGTGGTGGATGATCCTCCTGTGTATGAAGAGGTCACGGTGGCTGCTGTTGAGGAGCAGGAGATTCCCGGTGACCAGGTTGTATTCTCAGTCCAGGTTGCCTCTTCAAGGAACAAAACCTCCACCGATCCGTCTTCATTTAAAGGGTATCACGATGTAAATGTGACCCAGGATGGCAGGTGGTTTAAGTACATGATAGGCCGTGAGGTGGACTATACCAGCATACTTGAAAAGTGTGCGGCTGTCAAAAAGGATTTCCCGGATGCCTTTATTGTGGCCTTGAAAAACGGGAAAATCATTCCTCTGAATGAGGCAATCAAAGAGATAAACAGATGATATGAAGCTCAGCAGTGAAGTAAAAGTTGGTGCCATCGGAATCGTGACCATCGTCGTGCTGGTCTGGGGGATTAATTACCTGAAAGGAAGGAACATCCTCAGCAGTTCTTATGCTGTTCATGCATTCAGTACTGAATCGGGTGGACTGGAGGTTTCATCCCCTGTCATCATGCACGGGGTGAAGATTGGTTATGTTGACCAGATTGTGCTTCGGACAGCTGAAAAACCTCCTGTGAAGCTGATTCTGAGCCTGGAAAAAGAGTATCCCATCGGCAGCGGTTCCGTTGCAGAGCTTTTCAGCGCTGATCTGCTGGGATCCAAGGCTATCAGGATTGTGCAGTCAGGTGAAAACCACACCCTGGGAGACCAGGATACCATCCCGATACGTGTGGTACCTGACCTGATCTCGAATCTCCAGACCGCCTTCCTACCCGTGTTGGATCAAATGGGGCGCCTGGCCGTTTCCCTGGATACCCTTTCCCGAAGGCTGGATACCCTGGTGGGAGCAGAAGCCCTGAAAAATACCCTGGAACACCTTTCCAGTGCTACCGGCTCGCTTAAATCAGCACTGGCTGAAGGCGGTTCCCTGGATAACAGCTTCAGGAACCTTGAGTCCCTTACCGGGGTGCTTTCGGACCGGAAAGAAGATGTGGCTTCACTTGTCACACACCTGAATTCCATCAGTGAAACCATTGACAGTGCCGGACTCGGACAACTGGCAGGAGAACTTCACGGAGTTTCTGAACAATTCAACCTGCTGCTCGAACAGGTGAATTCAGGAGAAGGAACTGCTGGAAAGTTATTCTACTCCGACAGCCTCTATCGGAACCTGGAAGCACTCACAGCGGACCTTGACTCCCTTGTCAGGGACCTCAATGAAAATCCTGAAGACTATGTTCAGATCTCTGTGTTCGGAAGATCAAAGAAAAAGAAGTGACCTTTTCGCGCATCCTGCGTCTGGCAAATTTGATTACTGACCCTATTTATTTGATCAACGGCAGCTTCTGAACAGGCCCCTGATTAAACCAAATATTGAATTGGAAATGCTAAAGGTTTAAATAACAATTTATTAAGGTAATTTTCATGCAACATCTCTGTATCTTTCTGTATTTCAATAATTTAGATTTTTTTACTTTTTTTTCACTCTATAAACGATTGACCTTAACACCTATATAGATTATCTGACTTATTCAAGGCCGTCAAAGTTTTTTTTTAACTTTTTTTTCACAATCTTTGCTATTGGGAATCCCACTGACAAAATACGAGTTTAAATCAACCCTAAAAACTGGCATTTGCAATGCATGAGCATGTTTGGAACAATTGTCTGAGTGTAATCAAAGACAACGTGCCCTCCATAAGTTATCGTACCTGGTTTGAGCCAATTGTTCCCCTGAAACTTGCCGGAGATATTCTTACCATACAGGTTCCCAGTCCGTTTTTCTACGAATACCTTGAAGAACAGTACATCGATATTCTACGCAAAGTCATTAAGAAAGAGCTTGGATCTGAGGCTAAACTGGAGTACAATGTGGTCATGCAGAATAACTCCTACAGCAACAGCAAGCCCTATACCGTGAAGTTCCCTGCCAGGAACAGCAAGGAGATTAAAAATACACCGGTGGCGGTACCGCTTGATACTGCTGAAAACACCATCAAGAATCCCTTCGTGATTCCCGGGCTGAAAAAACTGGATATTGATCCCAGGCTGAATCCCGAAAACTCATTTGACAATTTCATAGAGGGGGAATGCAACAGGCTTGCCAGGTCTGCCGGGTATGCGGTTGCGAATAATCCCGGGGGAACTGCATTCAATCCCCTGCTGATCTATGGGGAAAGCGGCCTCGGGAAAACACACCTGGCACAGGCCATCGGGATTGAGGTCAAGGAGCTCTTTGCCGAAAAAACTGTACTCTATGTGAATGCAAACAAGTTCCAGACACAGTTTGTGGATGCCATCCGGAACAACAACAAGAATGATTTCCTCCATTTTTACCAGATGATCGATGTGCTGATCATCGATGACGTGCATGAATTTGCAGGAAAAGAGAAAACCCAGGATACCTTTTTCCACATCTTCAATCACCTGCACCAGAGCGGGAAACAACTGATTCTTACATCGGATAAACCCCCTGTTGAACTGCAGGGAATGGAATCCAGGCTCCTGAGCAGGTTCAAGTGGGGACTCTCTGCGGACCTTCAGGCTCCCGATTTTGAGACGAGGATGGCCATTCTGAAGAAGAAAACCTACAACGACGGCATCGATCTTCCGGAGGAGGTACTGGAGTACATCTCCACCCATATTTCGGATAACATCCGTGAACTGGAGGGGGCATTGATCTCCCTGCTTGCACAGTCTACCCTGAACAAGAAAGAGATCACCCTGGATCTGACCAAGGAGATGATCGATAAGTTGATCAAAAGTACCAAAAGGGAGATCTCTATCGACTACATCCAGAAAGTGGTATGCAACTATTACAACATCGGGCTTGAGCAACTCCAGTCCAAAACCAGGAAAAGAGAGATTGTTCAGGCCAGGCAGGTAGCCATGTTCTTTTCAAAGTCCCTTACAAAATCATCCCTGGCCACCATCGGTTCGCAGATTGGAGGAAAGGACCACGCCACTGTGCTCCATGCATGCAAAACAGTGAACAACCTGATTGAAACGGATAAGCGGTTCCGGCTCCAGGTGGACGAAATAGAAAAGAAACTAAAAATGTAAGTGTTTGAATGCACTTTCTTCTTCTCTGTATACTCTCTTCCACTGGCATTTTTATCATATTCAAATCCATTGACCGCTTCAACATCCCTTCCCTGCCCATTATCGTGATCAACTACCTGGTGGCCACCATACTCGGTTTTGCCATCAATCCAGGCAAGACCAGAATGGCAGAGATCTTGCATATGGAGTGGTTGCCCGCAAGTGTGGTCATCGGGATCATGTTTATCATCATGTTCTTTCTTGTGGCATTCTCCTCCAGACAAGCAGGGATATCGGTAACCACCGTTGCCAGCAAAATGTCGGTGATCTTTCCCATTGTGTTTTCACTGATCATCGACCAGCAGGACCAGGTCACTCCCATGAAAGCAGCGGCCATTGCCTGCACACTTGCGGGGGTGGCTCTGACTGTGTTCAAACCCCGGGAGGATCGGCCGAACCTGGCCGTAATGTACATCCCGCTGCTTCTGTTCCTGGGTATGGGAATTGTGGATTCGCTGGTGAAATATGCACAACACAACCATGTTAACAACCAGGAAACTGCCCTCTTCAGTGCTGTCCTGTTCCTGAATGCTTTTGTTTCCGGAATCCTTGTTCTGCTTTTCTTTCCAAAGTATCTTGTTCATTTCCGGAAACCGGCAGTATGGGGATGGGGATTGCTCCTGGGAGGGGTCAATTTCGGTTCCATCTTTTTCCTTGTCATGGCCCTGAACCATATCTCACCGGGCGGTTCGGGAATTGACAGTTCTGTAATCTTCGGTGTGAACAACACAGGGATTGTTGCACTCAGTGTCCTGGCCGGACTCCTGATCTTCAGGGAAAGGCTGCTCCCTGTCAACTGGTTCGGGATTGCCCTTTCGGCCATTGCTTTAATCCTTTTTGCATTTGGATAATGAACGACCTCTACAAAACCATAGCATCCCCGTCGGAAGGTCACTACAAAGAGAAGGGTAGCCGTTTCCTGGCATATGCATTTCCTGTTGATTCGGAACAGGCGATCAGGCAGATAACAGCCGATCTGAAAAAGCAGTACCACGATGCGAGGCACCACTGCTTTGCATGGAGGCTTGGTGCAGGTATGGACAGGTACAGGGTGAATGATGACGGAGAGCCCTCGGGCACTGCCGGAAAGCCTATTTTCGGCCAGATCCAGTCCAGGGATCTCACCTGTGTCCTGGTGGTGGTCGTCAGGTATTTTGGAGGGACAAAGCTGGGTGTGGGAGGATTGATCAATGCATACCGCTCTGCAGCATCAGACGCACTGGAGCAAGCTGATATTGTGGAAAAGAAGGTCGAAAGCAGGCTGTACCTTGAATTCGGGTACAATGAGATGAACCAGGTGATGAAAGTGGTCAAGGAATTGGCCTCGGGTATTGACGAGCAACAATTTGACACAGAGTGCTCCATCACCCTCCGTGTATGGGACCGGAACCTGTCAAGGATCAGGAAAAAACTGTCAAGAATTAAGGATTGCAAGGTGACACCCAAGGAGACATAGAAGTTTTAATATATTATAAACAATACGAAAGCCCAACTGACCACTATGTTATATTTGTAATAAACCATGATCCATGAAGAACAAGAACCTTGTTTCCATCACAGATTTCACCAGGGATGATTACCTGAGGATTCTTGACCTGGCTGCGGAATTTGAGAAATCACCCCGCCAGGAGATCCTCAACGGGTATGTGATCTCCACGCTCTTCTTCGAACCCTCCACCAGAACCCGGTTAAGCTTCGAGACCGCCATCAACGGTCTCGGGGGCAGGGTTGTGGGATTCAGTGACTCAGGTGCAACCAGTGCCTCCAAAGGTGAAACCCTGCACGACACCATCAAAATGGTCAGCAACTATGCTGACCTGATCGTCATGCGACATCCACTGGAAGGAAGCGCCAGGCTGGCCGGTGAAGTCTCTTCGGTTCCCATTGTCAATGCCGGGGACGGGGCCAACCAGCACCCGACACAGACCCTGCTTGACATGTACTCGATCCTCAAGACCCAGGGCACACTGGAGAACCTGAAAATCTTCATGGTAGGTGACCTGAAATACGGGAGGACCGTGCACTCCCTGCTCCAGGCCATGTCAAAATTCAATACCACCTTCTATTTCATCTCACCCGATGAGCTGAAAATGCCTCCGACATACAAACTGCATCTTGATGAGATCGGGTTGAGTTATCATGAGGGAAGGGACCTTTCAGAATTCCTGGACCAGGCAGATATCATCTACATGACCCGGGTACAACAGGAACGCTTTACCGACCCCATCGAATACGAACGGGTTAAAAATGCTTACATTCTGCGCAGGGAAATGCTGGACGGTTGTAAAAAGACCATGAAAGTTCTCCATCCCCTGCCCAGGGTGAACGAGATCCATACCGACGTGGATGACAGCCCCCATGCCTACTATTTTGACCAGGCACGCAACGGCGTGTATGTACGCATGGCCATCCTCAGTTCCATTCTGGGTATCAAATAACATATTGAATCACACAGAAGACTCGGAAAATGAAAGATAAACAACTGTCAGTCAGCGCAATCAAAGAAGGTACAGTCATTGATCACGTCCCTGCCCAGGTACTCTTCAAAGTTGTCTCCATACTGAAACTGGATTCCATTGATACCATGATCACCATTGGGAACAGTCTGGGCAGCAAGAAACTGGGAAAGAAAGGGATCATCAAGTTATCCGATGTGTTTTTCAAGGATGATGACATCAACAAGATAGCCCTGGTGGCCCCCTGTGCCAAACTTAACATCATCCGAAACTACGAGGTGGTGGAAAAAAAGGTGGTGGAAATCCCGGATGAAATTGTGGGTATTGTGAAATGCGTGAATCCAAAATGCATTACCAACAACGAGGCAGTTACCACCAGGTTCAGTGTGGTCTCCAAGACGGATGTCAAGCTCAAGTGCCACTACTGCGAAAAAATCACTGACCAGGATAACATTGAGATTTTGTAACACAAAATCTCAATTAGTTATAAATTTGAAAGTTGAAAGTTATAAAGTTGAAAGTTATAAAGTACAAACTTTACAAACTTTACAAACTTTACAAACTTTATAACTAACGTATACGATCGTAGGCCTTTACCAGCAGTTCATCCCTCCGGATTCTCCTGAATGCCAGGTAAAGCAGGATGATACTTATGGGAGGAATAATGAACCGCCAGAGGTAGAGTGTCCCCGAGGCATCAAACCTGTTGCCCGCAATCCACGCATAATAGAACATCATCCCGGTCATTCCCGCAAACAGGAAGATCAGGAATACGCAAATGCGCATTTGCCTGATCCGGTTCCTGTATGAAAGAATATCCACCACGGTAAGTGCAGTCACCAGTGCAAAGAACAGGGTCAGGGGCCAGGTAGCCAGCTCCATCTGCTCCCCCTGTTCATCAAATACGCCCGAATGCCTCAACGCCAGCTCCCCCCCTTCCGTAGTAAGGCGTGCAAAAGGGCCTGCCAGCATCAGGATGGCCAATACAAGCACACCCAGCAGGAACAGGGTCTGAGATCGTTGCAACATGGGACCGGTTCTAATTGTTACCGCCCAGGATCAGGGGAAGCCCTTCATCACCGCTTCCAATCACCACAATCTTGGTGTTGGGGGATAGGGCCAGCTCAAGGGTTGCATCAATCCCCTTTTGACTGAGGATACGGTCTGTAAGCGATGCACTGATAATGGCATTGTAATCGGCAATACCCTGGGCCTGGATCCTGAGGCGGTCAGCTTCACTGGTTTCACGCTCAAGCCTGTACTGGTAGGCCAGCGCTTCCTGCTGCTGCTGCAGCTTGCTTTCAATGGCCGATTTGATTTTTTCCGGCAGGGTGATGGACCTGATGAGCAGGTCTTTCATGTCGATATCCTTGTCAGCCAGCGCTTTCCGGGTTGATTCGATAATTTCCGTCTCCACCTCACCCCGCTTGGTCGAATAGATCTCCTCTGCCGTATAGCGTCCTGTAACAGCCCTGACTGACGACCGCACATTGGGGATCACCATCACGGAAACATAGTTGTTTCCGATATTCTCATGGAGGTAACCGATCTTGTTATAGAAGGGATTGAAAATGATGGTCACTTCCACATTGATGGAAAGCCCTCCTTTGTCGAGAACATCCATGGTCTCCTCAGTCTTTTGTTCTTTCACATCGTACCTGATCATGTCATTCCAGGGAGCAATCACATGAAATCCGGGAACATAGATGTTCTCCTTTTCAAGTCCTCCCGAGAATTTCTTGAATATGACAGCCCTCTCACCTGGCTTCAGGACAAAGAACATCTGGCTTCCGAAAATGAGCAACAGCACCACAATGGCAACAACACTGATAATGATATATTGTACCCTTTTCATCTTCATAAGATTTAGTGTATTTGATTCGGTTTGTGAGTAAGTATTTTCTAAGCAGCTGTAAAATTACACTATTTTTATCGAAAATGTGGTACAGGAAGCAAGATGGATGACATTTCACACACAGACCTTATCCTTAATCCGGACGGAAGCATCTACCACCTTCACCTGTTGCCGGGGGAAATCGCCCGTACCATCATCCTTGTGGGAGATCCGGGCAGGGTCTCCCAGGTCTCCGGTCATTTCAGTTCCATCCGCCTGAAAAAGGAGAACCGTGAATTTGTCACCCATACGGGTACCTATCATGGGATGGAAACAAGTGTCATTTCCACAGGCATCGGGACTGACAACATCGACATCGTACTCAACGAACTTGATGCACTGGTCAATGTGGATCTTTCCCGGAGAAAGACCCGGTCACAACACACCCCACTCCGTATCATCAGGCTGGGAACCAGCGGTGCATTGCATGAGGATATCTCCCCGGGAGCAACCATCATCTCTGAAGTGGGAGGAGGATTCGATGGTTTGTACCATTTCTACCGGGATGAAAATGATATCACGGTGCCAGGCCTTTCCGAAGCATTTGTAAAACATACAGGATGGAATAAAAACCTTTCCCGGCCCTATTTTGTGAAAGGATCAGCAATACTTGCCGGTCTCTTTAAGGATGCCGGGGATTTCTCGGGTATCACCATTTCGACCCCCGGATTTTATGGGCCACAGGTCCGGAAGATCCGGCTTGCACCTTTTGATGAGGGATTGATCAATGCGGCAGGTTCCTTTGTTTTCGGAAGATGGCGTATCAACAATTTCGAAATGGAGTGTTCTGCCCTGTATGCCCTTTCCGCCCTGCTGGGCCATGAAGCACTCACCCTCTGCGTGGCTGTTGCCAACCGGATCACCAGGTCATTTCTTGAAGACTACAAGCCCAGCGTGGACAACCTGATCCGCCTGGTCCTGGACAAACTGTTGGAACATGACTGATCCCGAACGAAGAGAACTTGAAGCACTGATAAGCCTCCTGGAAGACCCGGACAACCTGATATTCGATACAGTTTCGGACCGGCTGATAGAGCTTGGCGAAGAGGTTGTCACTCCCCTTGAAAAACGCTGGGAACTTACCCTCCGGCCCGATCTTCAGGAGCGTATTGAGAATGTGATCAAGAGGATCCATTTCAACATGCTGGCCCGGGATATCAACCAATGGAGGACCGGGGGCGGTGAAGACCTGCTTTACGGAGCCTTCCTTGTGGCCAGGTTCCAGTACCCTGACCTTGAATATGAAGTGCTGGAACGGTTCATTGAGAAGATCCGAAAAGACATCTGGCTGGAACTGAACAACCAGCTAACTGCCCTGGAGAAGGTGAGGGTCATGAACTATTTCCTGTACGAGATCCATAAATTCGACAAAAGTCTGAAAAAGGCCCATACCCCACAGCTCTATCTCATCAACCATGTACTTGACACGCACAAAGGAAGCCCTGTGTTGCTGGGTCTGATCTATACTGAGCTTGCCAGGAGGCTGAAACTACCGGTTTACGGGGTCAACCTCCCCAGGAACTTTGTATTGTGTTACTATGACCAGGATTTCCATGATGATCCCAACGGGATCCTATTCTACATCAATCCATCGGATAAGGGGAACGTGCTGGGTCTGAAGGAGCTTAAAGTATTCCTGAAACATGTGAAAATCGAGGAGAAGGAGTTCTATTTCACACCCTGCTCCAATGTCGATATCTTTGAAAGGCTGCTTATAAACCTGGGATTTGCATATGACCGCTCCGGCCAGCCTGAAAAAGCGGATCAGTTGAAACAACTTATCCGCAAAACCTCAAATTAACCACTGTAATAGGATTTGTACCAATCCACGAATTTCCGGATTCCCTTTTCAACCGGCGTGCCCGGATTGTACCCGTAGTCCCTCACCAGCGCAGATACATCGGCCCAGGTCTTTTCCACATCACCGGGCTGGATGGGCATCATCTCTTTTTTGGCGGTCCTGCCCAGTGCTTTCTCGATGGCTTCAATGAAAGCAGTCAGCTTCACCGGAATGCTGTTCCCGATATTGTAGATCCTGTAAGGAGCAGAAGAGGCGGAGGGATCAGGCGATTCCGAATTCCAGCTTTCCCCGGGTACAGGGGGTTTGGGAACCATTTTCTCGATTCCCCCAACAATATCATCAATGTAGGTGAAGTCCCGCTCCATGTTACCCTGGTTGAATACCTGGATAGGTCTGTCCTCAATGATTGCCCTGGTAAAAAGGAAGAGTGCCATATCAGGCCTTCCCCAGGGTCCGTATACCGTGAAGAACCGGAGCCCGATAGTCGGGATCCCGAACAGATGGCTATAAGTGTGGGCCATCAGCTCGTTGCTCTTCTTGCTGGCGGCATAGAGGCTTACCGGGTGATCCACGTTGGAACTCACCTGGAAAGGCATCTTCTTGTTCAATCCGTAAACACTTGAGCTGCTGGCATAGATCAGGTTCTCCACCGGGTGGTGGCGGCAGGCCTCCAGTATATTCAGAAACCCGGTAATATTGCTGTCAAGGTAAACCTGAGGGTGGGTCAGGCTGTACCTTACCCCGGCCTGTGCCGCCAGGTTCACCACCACATCAAATCCCCTGTTGGCGAACAGTTCGAAGAGTGACTCCCTGTCCTCCAGTTGCATCTGGATAAATTGATAGTTGGGTAACGATGTACTGTAAACCAGCTGGTTATAAGAAATTTCTTCCCGTTGGATCCCGGTCTGCTCCAGCCTGGCATATTTCAGCGTTACTTCATAGTAGTCATTGATAACATCAAGCCCGGTCACATGATATCCCAGTTCCGCAAGCCTCCTGGCCAGGTGAAATCCAATAAAACCTGCCGTTCCGGTGACAAGTACCTTTTTCATTATTTTGCGTAACTGATAGCTCTGGTTTCCCTGATCACAGTGATCTTTACCTGTCCAGGGTAGGTCATTTCATCCTGTATCTTCCTGGCAATGTCATAGGAAAGACTTTCCGCATCTTTGTCCGAAACCTTCTCGCTGCCTACAATGACCCTTAGCTCCCTTCCAGCCTGGATGGCATAGGTCTTCAATACACCAGGGTATGAAAGTGCCATGGCTTCCAGTTCTTTCAGCCTCTTGATATAGGATTCAACAACCTCCCTCCTGGCACCGGGCCTGGCACCGGATATGGCATCACACACCTGTACGATGGGTGCCAGCAGTGTGGTCATTTCCACTTCGTCATGATGGGATCCAATGGCATTGCAGACTTCGGGTTTCTCCTTGTACTTCTCAGCCAGTTTCATGCCGAAAACAGCATGAGGGATCTCGGGTTCGTCATCGGGAACTTTTCCAATATCGTGCAGCAATCCGGCCCGGCGGGCCAGTTTGGCATTCAATCCCACCTCAGTAGCCATGATGGCACACAAGTTAGAGACTTCCCTGGAGTGCTGGAGAAGGTTCTGTCCGTAGGATGAACGGTACTTCATCTTTCCAACCATCCTGGTCAGCTCGGGATGCAGGCCATGGATCCCAAGATCAATCGCAGTGCGTTTACCAACCTCAATGATCTCCTCCTCAATCTGTTTCCGGGTCTTGGCAACCACCTCCTCGATGCGTGCCGGGTGGATCCTGCCATCGGTCACCAGTTGATGGAGTGAAAGCCTTGCAACCTCCCTGCGTACAGGATCAAAGGCTGAAAGGATGATGGCTTCAGGGGTATCATCCACAATGACCTCCACACCGGTTGCGGCTTCAAGGGCACGAATATTCCTACCCTCACGGCCTATGATCCTCCCCTTCAGCTCATCTGACTCGATGTGAAACACCGTAACAGCATTTTCAATGGCCGTTTCACTGGCCACCCGCTGTATGGTTTTGATCACGATGTTTTTGGCCTCCTTATTGGCAGTCATTTTGGCCTCATCCACGATCTCATTGATCAGTGACATGGCCTCCGTTTTAGCCTCTTCTTTCAGGGATTCAACAAGCTGTGATGTGGCTTCTTCAGCCGATAAACCTGAGATGGTTTCCAGTTGCTCCACCTGCATGCGATGGGAACGCTCCACTTCCTCCTTCTTCTTCTCCACAATTTCAAGCTGCACATTCAGGTTCTCCCTGATGGATTCCACCTCGTTTCTCTTCTGCTGAATATCATCCTGCTTTTGCGAAATGGAGAACTCTTTTTGCTTTACCTCATTCTCCCGCTGGTTTAGTTTGCTGTTTTTCTCATTGATTATTTTCTCATGTTCCTCTTTCAACTGAAGGAATTTCTCCTTGGCCTGAAGAATCTTCTGCTGTTTGATCATCTCAGCCTCACCTTCTGCCTCTTTGATCAGGTTATTGTTCTTCCTCTTAATTACAATATTCACCAAAAGAAATGCAATACCCGTCCCCACCAGCAATGAAGCTCCTCCGATCAGCAAATAAGGAACCATGGGTGTCTGCAACACCAAGAAATGCATGAACAGTTCCATAGTTATCTCATTTTAGAAAATAAAAAAACCCGCACATTTCCTCAAAATTTTAAAAAACCCCATTCGACATGGGTGGAACCGCCAGCCTATATCGAGTGTCCAATGACCGACGAATCAGTATCCCGGAGAACCGGGAGTTTGGCCTGCTCTTTATAACCCAAGCTTTGTTCCAATTAGATAAATGTTGAGTTTCAAAAATAATTGAAGAAACAATGCGGGCAATCTCTTAATATGTAAAGAACGCTATTACTCCTATTTCAGTAATTCATCCAACTCACTGCTCAAATCAACCAGCTCCTTCTCCAAAGATACAACATTTTGTTGTTGTTCGCAATCCAACAGGTTAATTACGAACTGAAGTGCCGCCATGGCTACAAAGTCCTGCGTATCCTTATCTGTATATCTCTGTTTATACTGCAGGACCTTGTCATTTATCAGCTTGGCCGCCTTCCTGATCTTCTCCTCATCCTTCTGCTTTATTTTTAGGGGATAAAACCGTTCAGCAATCTGAACCTTTATGGAAAGCTGTTCGTTCACCATCCCCTTATGATCTGTTTAAAAGAGCAATACACTTGTCAATCTCCCGCACAATTCTATTTATTCGTACCTTGGCTTCACCGGCGTCTTCGCTGTCGGCCATGATACTTTTCACCAGTGTCAACTTCTGGTTCTTTTCCTCTAATTCGTCAATTTGCGACTGCTTGTGCTGAACCATCTGAAGTAACTCCTCATTCTGCGTCTTCAAATCATGGTTTTGATCCTTCTGCTCCTGCAACCGGACCTTGACCGTTTGAATTTTTCCTTTAATCCCCTCAAGTATTTCAGCCTGTTCAACACCCATTTAACAGAGATATATGTTTACAAATATAGAATTATTTTAACAATATTACAGGACTGCTGTTTTCAATACTGAGAGAAAGCTATAGCTTTGGAAATCTTTTAAGAGTAGCCTGAATATGCAGAGAAGAATGTTTATCCTTTTGATCCAACTGACTGTATTACAATCTTTTGGGCAAATCAATCCATCTTTTCACCCCCCCCTGAATATCCCCATGTTCCTTTCCGGGAATTTTGGCGAGATCCGGTCCGACCACTTTCATTCCGGGATTGATATCAAAACCCAGGGTACCACAGGGCACCACGTGTTTGCCATTGAGGATGGTTACGTTTCGCGGATCAAGATCCAGGCAAATGGTTATGGAAAATCCCTTTACATTACCCACCCTAACGGATATACCTCCGTATACGGGCACCTGGACAGGTACCGGGAAGATATTGAAGCCTGGGTGAAGGAGTTCCAGTACCGGCGGCAATCCCACCAGGTGGATATTTACCCGGATCCCGGGGAATTCAGGATCAGCAAGGGGACATTCATCGCATATTCGGGAAATACCGGGGGATCATCAGGTCCACACCTGCACTTCGAGATCAGGACCTCCGGGAACCAGCATCCCACCAATGTGCTCAAGTACGGATTTGATATCAAAGATCAAAGGGCTCCCAAGTTCCACACCCTCTACCTGGTCAACACCGGAAAAGGTGGACATGTGAATGGCATCCAGGGCAAACAGTCCTTCAACCTTGTTATTGACAACGGGTACTACATGGTCCCCTGGGGTACACTCCTGGTAGCAGGTGGGGAAGTGGGGATTGTTGCGGAGGTTTTTGATTACCTTGATGGTGTCCCTAACCGCTGCGGTGTTTATGCAATGGAATTATATGTGGATAACAAGCTGGTTTACAGCCATGTGATGGATGAGTTTTCCTTTTCGGAGACCAGGTATGTCAACGCACACATTGATTACATGGAGCAGGTATCCTCCGGGAAAAAGGCCCACCGGCTTTTCCGCCTTCCCAACGACAAACTCCGTATCTACGGGCCTCTGGAAAACAACGGGATCCTGACAATTGATGAGAACAGGGATTATCCGGTGAGGGTGGTAGCCACCGATGTGGCAGGAAACCGGTCAGAGATGAGATTTACCATTGCCGGAAAGCCTGGTTTAAGACCACCCCTGGAGGAACCGGCACGCATCACCAAACAGATGCATTACCAGGAAAATAGTGAATTTCAAAATGATCATATCCTCGTTGAGATACCTGCCGTTGCCCTGTATGAAGATATGGGATTCATCTACTCCGATTCAGCAGGGAACGGTGACTTCCTGACCGGTATCCACCGGATACACCATCCCGGGGTCCCGCTGCACCTTCCATTTACCCTTTCCGTAAAGGTCCCTGAGATGGATCCGGATCTCAGGGATAAACTGATCGTGGTCCAGCTCATGAAAGGTGAGGTCAGCGCAGCAGGTGGTGCATTTAAAAATGGGGTCGTAACTGCCAGCCTGAGGAATTTCGGGGATTTCGCTGTAACACTGGATACCATCCCCCCTGAGATCATCCCACAGAACGGGATCCATGAGGGTAACCTGTCGGGTAGGAGGAGCATGAAATTCACCGTGCGGGACGACCTGTCCGGTGTGGAGCAGTATGAGGGTTACATCGATAACCGCTGGGCCCTGTTTGAGTATGATCCCAAAAATGACCTGCTAAATTATACCTTTGATGAGGAAAGGGTGGACCGGGATCAGTCCCACGAAATCGAATTGTATGTGACAGATTCGAAAGGGAACGTGAGCCTGTTCCATACCACATTCACCTGGTAAGGCAACCACCATGTCTGAAGCATACCTGGTCACCGGACTCATGTCAGGAACATCCCTCGATGGAGTGGACCTTGCATACTGTGAGTTCACAAGGAACGAATCCACATGGGATTTCAGGATCCTGGAAGCTGAAACAATACCCTATCCCCCATTGCTTCGAAAAGATCTCGACAACGCTTCGGACTGGAGCATGGAGCAGGTCCGGAAGCTGGATGGTACCCTTGGGGAGCACTATGCCGGGCTGCTCAACCGATTTCATGAAAAGCACAGATGCACCCCGGCGCTGATAGCCTCCCACGGTCACACGATCCTTCATGAACCGCACAAAGGGATCACATTCCAGGCGGGAAACGGTGCGGCCATGGCTGCGCAAACAGGGATACCGGTGGTCAATGACTTCAGAAGCGGGGATGTGGCACAGGGCGGCCAGGGCGCCCCGCTTGTACCTGTGGGTGACAGGCTTCTGTTTGGTGAATACGGCGCCTGCCTGAACCTGGGGGGATTTTCCAATATCTCCTTCGAAAATCAACAGCAGAAGCGGATTGCATACGATGTGGGACCTGCCAACCTGGCCCTGAACCGGATTGCCGGCCTGGAAGGGCTGACCTACGATGAGGATGGAAAGATGGCCGGCATGGGAATGGTAAACCAGAGACTCCTGGAGCGCTTGAATTCACTGGAGTACTTCCGCATTGATCCACCGAAATCCCTGGGAAAGGAGTGGTTTCTGGAGGTGTACCTGCCCGTGATCAGCCAAACCAACCTGGAACCGACTGACCTGATGGCCACCGTGGTTGAACATATAGCCATGCAGCTCTCTGCAGCCATCGGGATTTCCGGTGCAGGATCTGTGCTTGTAACGGGAGGCGGTGCTTTGAACAGGATCCTCATGGAAAGAACAGGGCAATATGCACGTGCCCGGATCCACATCCCTGAGATCCGGCTTGTCCATTTCAAGGAAGCAATGGTCTTCGGTTTGCTCGGATTGCTGCGGATACTCGGAGAGATCAACTGCCTGGCCAGCGTAACAGGGGGCCGGACCGATCTATCGTCAGGAATAATTCATCAACCTTAAAAAATATACGATCATGAAAAACTTTATTGCGTACAACCCAACAAAGCTACACTTCGGCAAAGGGGTGGTCAATGATCTCGGCTCATCTGCAGCTGCCCTTGGGACCCATGCATTGCTGGTATATGGCGGGGGATCGGTATTACGCAACGGCAGCCATTCAGACACCTCTGGTCAGCTTAAAAAACAGGGTATCCAGGTAACTGAATACAATGGTATCAAACCCAATCCTGTTGTGAATGACGTGGATGAGGCAGTCAAGCTGGGCAGGGCAAAGGGGGTGGATATGGTGGTGGCGGTAGGCGGAGGCAGTGTGATCGATTCAGCCAAGATCATCGCCATTTGCCTTGCCGAAGATTGTGATGCCTGGGATGTAATGACAGGAAAGCATGGAGAAAGTCACTTCGGTTCCGCTCATAGCAGTTCTGACGCTGGCAGCCACCGGGACTGAAATGAATCCGGTTGCTGTCCTGCAAAATCCCGGAACCAGGGAGAAGATCGGATTCAGGAATGATGCAATGTACCCAACGCACTCCTTCCTGGATCCTGCCTATACCCTTTCAGTACCGGCCAATTATACTGCCTATGGGATTGTCGACCTGGTGGCCCACTGTCTGGAAGCCTGGTTTGGGGAGGGAGATGCCACCCTGTCGGACCGCTTTGTGCTATCCATCATCAAGGAAGCATTGGAGTATGGACCTGCCCTGATGGCAGATCTTAGCAACTATGAATTGAGGGCAAGGATCATGTGGGCAGCCACCAATGCATTGAATAACATGACCATGTATGGCAGGGTTTCAGGGGATTGGGGTGTCCATGCACTGGGGCATGTTCTCTCTTTCCTCTATGATACTCCCCACGGGGCCTCCCTTTCCATCATGTACCCGGCCTGGATGAAAACTTATGCGGAAAAGGGCAGGTGAGCGGATAGGGATCCTGGGAAACGAACTCTTCGGGATCCATGGGATTGAAGAAACCATCAGGCATTCAAAGATTTCTTCTCGTCTCCTGGGAAGCCCTGTAAAATGCCAGGAAGCAGGTATTGAGATATCAAAAGCCGGAGATCCTTGAGTTGATGAACAGAACAATGCAGAGGGGATCCATCATCACTAACGGCTGAAGGAAAGGGAAGAGATCCTGAGCTATGTGTTTAAAAAAGAAAAGGGTAGTCTGGCGACTTACCCTTTTCTACAACACTAACTAAAACTACCAACTAAACTACTAACTCAACTATTTATGAAAAAACACTTCCAATTATTGATCAAATATATGCCACAAAGATAAACACACTTCAATTCCCTGCAAATTTTAAAGTGTTAATTTTACGTTATTAGAAATATTGTATACTTAATACGTTTATCCCTGGTATATCAAAGGGGGTAAGGTGCATTTATTAGGTGTAAGTATGATTTGACACATCTTATTTAGGGGGTATACTAATTTTTTCTGTATATAATATTTTTTTATACTCATACAGGAAGGTGCCTGATTTATGTTATTCAAGAGGATCAGTTGGAAGTTAAGAATAAAATAAAATCTTTGGCGCGGCGAAGCAGGGATCTGCTTCGCATGCGGAATTAACACCAAATTAAAAGAACCAAATAAAACAATATGAAAAGAGTAATTATTGCATTAGCATTGGGATTGTCCATATGGGGAGGAACTGCATTTGGCTGTACCAATTTCCTGGTTACACCGGGAGCATCGGTAAACGGAACATCCATGATCACCTATGCAGCCGATGCCCATGTATTATATGGTGAATTGTATTTCCGGCCGGCGGCAGACTATCCTCCCGGAACCATGCTGGATGTATATGAATGGGACACCAACAAATTTCTCGGGAGGATCCCTCAGCTGTCCCACACCTATTCTGTGGTAGGTAATATGAATGAACACCAGGTGGCCATTGGGGAAACCACTTATGGAGGCAGGAGTGAACTGAGGATACCACCGGTATCGTTGATTATGGAAGCCTGATGTATATCACCCTTCAGCGGGCCCGGACAGCCAGGGAAGCCGTCAACATCATGGGAGAACTGGTAGCCGAACATGGTTATCACAGTTCAGGGGAATCATTCTCCATATGCCGATCCCAATGAAGTATGGATCATGGAACTGATCGGAAAAGGCACAGAAATGGTAACCGAAGGCGGTAAGACCTATAATAAGAACAAAGGAGCTGTCTGGGTGGCAGTCAGAATCCCGGACGGATATGTATGCGGACATGCCAACCAGGCAAGGATCCGGCAATTCCCACTGGATGATCCCGAGAATTGCCTCTATGCACCGGATGTGATTAGATTTGCCAGGGAAAAAGGATATTATCGAAGGCAGCTGATGAAGAATTCAGTTTTTCAGACACCTATGCACCAGTTGATTTCGGCGGTGCACGTTTCTGTGACATCCGGGTTTGGTCCTTTTTCAAGGATATCAACGATGACATGGATCAGTATTTCGATTATGTGAAGGGAGAGGACCTGGAAAACCGGATGCCCCTGTGTATCAAACCCAAGCGAAAACTTTCCAACAAGGACCTGATGAATTTCATGAGGGACCACCTGGAAGGAACTGAGCTGGATATGACACAGGATGCCGGTGCCGGACCATTTGGACTTCCCTATCGCTGGCGTCCCCTTACCTGGGAGTATGATGGTAAGATCGTATGTGAATGAACGTGCCACCGCCACCCAGCAAACCGGATTTTCGTTTGTGGCCGAATGCAGGCCTATGAAACCCGACTGGCTGGGAGGCATATTCTGGTTCGGGATTGATGATGCAGCTGCCACTACCTATGTACCCATGTATTGCGGGATGACCAGCGTTCCCGAATCCTATGCAGAGGGCAACGGCGACCTGCTTACCTATTCTGAAACTTCCGCATTCTGGACCTTCAGTTTTGTTTCCAACTTCAGCTACCTGCGGTATAATGTGATGATGGAGGATGTTCGGAAGGTGCAGTCCGAACTGGAAGAGAAATTCATTGCAGAGGTGCCAGCAATCGATGCTGCTGCTATGGCACTGTACGAAGGCAAACCCGGAAATGGCCAGGGAATTTATCACCAACTATTCAGTGAATATGGGCGATTATACCGTTCAACGGTACAAGGAACTGGGACAATTCCTGCTGGTGAAATATATTGACGGGAACATCAAAAAGGAAGAAAACGGGAATTCCTGAGGAGTCCCGATGGCTATCCCCTGAGCCCCGATCAACCAGGCTATTCAGAGCAATGGAAAGAAATTGTAGTGAAGGATACGGGAAGAAACTGAAGATGCCCAAACGGAAGATGCACATTAATAACAATCCTTTGTTAATAAATCAATATTCCAATTGGTCAAATCGAAAATTATTTGTACTTTTGCGACCTGTTAAATCGAGGCATAGAATTGTTTAAAGAATAGAATCATGGATTTAATGAAGGTTGTAGATCAGGAATATGCTCCCCAGGCTGAATTGCCCAAGTTCAGTGCCGGTGATACCATTACTGTTCACTATAAGATCAAGGAGGGAAACAAGGAGCGTATCCAGCAATTCAGGGGCGTGGTTATCCAGCGCCGGGGAAAAGGACATACGGAGACTTTTACTGTTCGTAAAATGTCCGGGAATATTGGCGTTGAGAGGATCTTCCCTTCAGCCTCCCCGTTTATTGAAAAAGTTGATATCAACAAGCATGGCCGTGTGAGAAGGGCACGCATCTTCTATTTCCGCGAACTTACCGGTAAGAAAGCCCGCATCAGGGAGAAGAAGTTCTAGATTCCCGTAAATGATATACAGGAAGGCTGCATCGGATGATGCAGCCTTCTTTTTTTTTGATCAGATCTTTTCCGCTTCCTCCCTGGCCTTCTCCATGATCTCGTCGGCTTTCACCTGGCTTCCCTCAGCAGATTATCTTTCCTCTTACCAGCCTGGCGAACCAGCTCTTTAGACGCTTCCTGGGCTGCCATCTTTTTCAGGGGATTACTCCCGGCTTCCTTCACCAGGTTCTCTCCCTGGTTTTCAGCCTCCTTCACAAGTTCTTCCCCTGCCTTCCTTGCCTCTTCCATGATCCGTTCAACCTCTTCCTCCGCCTCCTTCATGATCTCTTCCGCTTTTTCGACACCTCTTCACGAACTTCCTCTTCCACCTTTTCAACCTCCTCCATCACACTCTCTTCAACTGCCTCCTTAACTGTAGCCTGCCCTGATTTCAGGTTCCCGGTCAGGTCGGTACTGACCTTCGGATCCCGGAATGTCCCGGTGATCTTTGCCTTCACCTTGACAAATTCCGATTCGGGGATCCTGAATCCAGCTCCCGCTGCCAGGGCTGATATCCCATTCATCATTTCATTGGCACCCTGCCCCAGGTCACTCTTGGCGATCTTCATATCCAGCAGGTAATCCATGGTCATGTCAATGCCATGGGAACCGGATGCAGTGATCTTCGAATCGTCGAAATCCATGTCAAAGGGATCCACCATGACCCTTCCTTCCCTGATCCTGAATTTAATATTCATATCATCGGGAGCCATATCCCTGAATTTCTCATTCTTCAGCAATTCGCTGAGACTTACAAATGATTTGGGGTTGTAGATCTGTACGCCCTTGGTGAATAACCTGCCGTCTGCCTTGATGGATTCATACAGCGGAGAGAATGAAGCATCCAGCAAGGAGTTCAATTCAAGTTTCATGTTGGCTGTGCCTTTGCAATATTTGGCCATGGGGGCCAAACGTTCCACGGTGACAAAAGTGGCATAGGCAGTAGGGATATCCACACCCAGCATATCCAGCGTAACATCTGCTTCTGCAAAATCTCCTTTTGTATCCACTTCACCGTCAACTGTAACAACACCCTCGATCACCTCCAGCTTCAAATCCTCCAGGTTGGCCACACCCTCACTAACCACCATATCACCCCGGATATTTTCCATGACAATCTCTTCATAAAGCACCTTTTTCAGGTCCAGCCCCAAGCTAAAATCAATATTCTCCGGGATCTTCACCTGTGCAGGCTCGGCCAGCGAGTCAGGCGCCATCTGCTGCCAGCTCCTCCCCTGCCACAGCCGTTGTATCATCCGCTGCTTCCAACTCACTTTCCGGCATCAGTTCATTGGCATCCAGCAGACCGGAAGTCACCTCCAGGGCTCCGGATACCGTTGCACCTTCAAATACATAAGGAATGAAATTGGTCAATTCCCCCGTCAAATGCAGATCGGAGCTTCCCATTTTCAGGTCAAGACCGGCCAGTTCCACGAACCGGGGATTGAAATTCATCTCCATCCGCTGAAGGTCAACAGGCACCGGAATAACCGGTGCCTCCACGAGGACCTCCTCGATCACCAGTTTTCCATCCAGGTCCACCTCCTCGTACCGTTCCTGTTCGATGATAGGACATGCGGGTATCCAGCGCAAGGTCGGCTGTCAGCCTTCCCTCAAGGTCCAGATCCTCCATAGGAACAACATCCCTGAGGGTCGTAAAATCAATTATTCCGTTCACTGCCCCGGAAACATGCATGTCACTGACGGGATGGTCCACATGCAGTTTCATATCAAACGGATTCCCCCCCAGCAGCAGATGGAACCGCTCCAGGTCCACCGTGGTCCGGTCCATCTCCTTTCCATCGTAATTCACCAGCAGGCTGATCTGGACATCAGAAACATCTTTGGGCAGATCGGGATATGCGAAATAGCCATCCGCTACCGCCAGCTTCAGGGTGGCATCGGGCAACAGGGAGTCCTTCATGATCCCTTTCATGGTTCCTTCAAGGGCCAGGTTCCCCCTGGTTTCCAGAGATTCGAAATCCTGCAGATAGATTGCCGGCACCAAGGAGAGCAGTGTCTGGAATGAGGTCTCCCTGGTGAAGAAACGAAGGTCCAGTATCCATCCCACCATCCTCCATCATCAGCACATCACCTTCTATGCCCGAGGACCAGTCCATTGATCCTGATCTCATTTTCAAGCATGGAATATCTGTTCTCCACCATGTTGGCCGCAGCCACCAGGTCCAGGCCAAAAGTTCCGTCCCTCATATACCGGATCCCCCGTATTTCGCATTGATCCTCTGCACCTCCACCCCCAGTTCAATCTCGGTTTCATCCATGGAGAAATCACCGGCCAATTCCAGGTTAAATCCCTCCATGGAGGCTCCACACCCATCACCGCATCTTTATAATATATACGACCCTCCCTGATGGCAAACCGTTTCAGTGAAACACCCATGGACTGCCGGCTTCCTCTGATCCTCCTCTTCCGGCTTCACAGGTCCTTCAGTTCTCCTGCAGGGATCTCTTCACCGCCATCGATGGCGATATCCCAGTTGGCCGAACCATCCTCCAGCACAATACCATTGATCAGGGGCCTGTCCAGCAAGATGGACTTCACCTGAATATCTTTCCGGATGGCACTGAAGGGATTCACCCTGAACTCAAAACGCTCCAGGCCGGCCAGGGTATCCCCCTCAAACTTCTCCAGCCCTACCACCGATACCTGGTGCAGGTTCACACTCAGGTCGGGAAATCCCCGGAAAAGAGAGAGACTGAAACGGGACCAGTCCACCGTGTGCCGCCACATTCTCATTGACCTTGCTTTTACCGTCTCCTCGATCTTCACTTGAAAAGAACAGGGATCAGAATGAGCAACAAGAGGATAACACCAATGGTGATCAGCAGAATTCTGAGGACTTTTTTCATGACAGTTGCTTTTAATCAAATATACTAAAGGAACATGAAATAGAGTGAAGTGTTTTAGAATTGATCCGATTTGTTTAAATTTGCAGTCGCTTAACGGACTAGTAGCTCAACTGGATAGAGCACCTGACTACGGATCAGGAGGTTGGGGGTTCGACTCCTCTCTAGTTCACACTGAAAATGAAGCAGTTACACAATTAAAGTGTAGCTGCTTTTTTGTTTTCACCAACAATTTCACCAACATTGAACTTTGTCACCTTCTTTGGCCTTCTACCCCACCCGGGCCGAGAAGTGCCGGAAATGGGGCTGATTTGAGGCCTGTATTGCCTGAAATCATTAAGAAAAACCCCCAGCGTAAACCGGGGGAGCAGGGTCTATTTAAGATAACAGTAATTCCCTATTACTATTTTAAAAAGTCAATTACAATTGTATTCGTCAGGGATGGCTTCCAGAAATACACACAATGATCAGCACCGGGAACAACACACAATTCACTTCCCTTAATTGTGCGATACATTTCAAGCCCATGTTCAAGGGTGATGCCAAAATCCCTGTCCCCCATCATGATTAATGTTGGGACTGCTATCTCGCTCAAGATAGTTTCCGAAATATATGGGAGATCCAGCCACATCCTTCTTGTATCCCAAACGAATTTTTCCCAGTTATCCGGCTCAGGACTTAAACTTTTGTACTTTTCAACCCAGCTTTTTTTCCTTTGTTCAGGACTGATTGATTCCATATATTCAATTACTCCTGGTTTATAGCCTTCGGCATATACAACACCACCATCACTTATGACCTTCTTAACTTTATCAGGTCGGTCATGTGCCAATATCAAAGAAACGATTGCTCCGTCACTACACCCCATTGCATAGGCACTGTCCAGACCCATTAAGTCGATCATTTCTGAAATATAATCAGCGATTAGCTGATAACTCATAGTATCAGCCTGTTCAGATCTTCCATGTCCAGGGCTATCTATCCCAATTACTCTGAAGTGCTTGGATAATCCTGGGATAACCTTACTATAGCTATTTATTGAACCAAAACCACCGTGTAGAAGTAAAAAGGGAGTTCCGGCACCATATTCTTCATAATAGATTCTGGTATCCTGAATCGAAATGTACTGCCCGTCATTTGATCCATACTGAATCTTTTCCTGCCCGGTAACGGGGTTTATCCAAAATAAAAATACTGAGATAAAAAGAATGATGATCAACTTTATCATGACATTGGGTTTTAGGACTAGTAAAGCAAGTTACTGTATTAAGGAGATGTAAGTCAAGCATTTTGTTGACTTTTAGTGTATTATATATACATATGGGCCGGATCATTTACTCCGGATTACACATTTGCTCCCGTACGTACAGGAACAGCCCGCTTTTGCAAAATGGGCACTTTTGGTTACTTTTAATTCTCAAACCTGAGAATATGCTGGGACATGAATTACAGCCGAGACAGGCTTACAGGGCACTGAAGATGATCTTCTATGCGCTGAATACAGGGCTGCTGGTCTTCTTTTTCGTGGGGATCTACCTGAACGGGATGACCATCCCTGAATTCAAGTCTGAGGTGGATATCCTGACCATTGTAAATGTGCTGCTACTGGCCGCCATCCCAGGGGGCTATTACTTATCTTCGAGGAAGATGGCAGCCATCGAACCGGGTGAGCCCTTTGCCCGGAAGTTTGAACAATACCAGTCAGCCATGATCATCCGCTGGGCCATGATCGAGGGAGTGGCCCTGCTCTCCATCGTGGGATTCATCCTGTTGCAGGATGCCAAGCAACTGGTCCTGTTTATCCTGTGCGTGCTGGTCCTATCGATGAATACAGTGACTAAGGAAAAGGTGGTCAGGCAGGCGAAACTGAATCACGAAGAGGCAAGGGCACTTGGCGACTAGGCTCCCGGGTATGATTTCTTAGCCTGCAACCAGCTTGTAACACTCGCTGCAGAGGACTTCATAACAGGAATGCGAACCCTTTATACTGGTGGAGGTCTGATGTATTTCCCATCCGCCCGGGGAGTCAAATAATCCCCTGCTATTCCAATCCAGCCTTTTATGGCATTTGATGTTGTAGTGGTTATGTGAAGGCCTCGTGCACTCGCAAAATCCCTCGGAATGAACCCAGGCCGCCCTAACAATGTCTTCTGGTATCATTTGCTTTGATCTGCAATAAGATTATACGCTATTCAATTGTTTTAATCAGAATGAACAGGTATTTGTTACCTAAAACAGTTCTTTTCTTATCTTTACCTTCTCGAAAATACCACGATGCAATCCTCGCATGTTACATTGGATCCACACGCTGACCATATTCTTTTACAGGGGATCAGGAATAGAGAGGATACCGCTTTCAAATATCTCCAGGTAAAATTTGAAGCTTCCATCAGGTTGATGGTACTTGAAATGGGTGGCAGCCGGGAAGATGCCAGGGACATGTTTAACGAGGGTATTGTCGCCCTTATTCAACTCGTGGACAGGGAGGACTTCAGATTAACCTGTAAGCTGGGCACATTGCTGTATGCACTCTGCAACAAGAAATGGAAGCAACAACTGGAGAAACGGATAGCAGCGAGAAACTATCATCTGAAACGACTTGACAATTCAGAGGATGCGGACTTCTCGGAAAACGCGGACGAAGCGCTCTACCATGAGATATTCTGGGAATGCTTTGGGAAGCTGGGCAAAGTATGCCGGGATATCCTTGAGGGATATCTGAAAGAGGTATCGCCCAAGGAGTTGGCCCAATCCCTGGGTTACAGTTACGGGTATGTCCGCAAGAAAAAAAGCCTTTGCCATAACTACCTGATCCGGCTGATTGAGCATCACCATATATACCGTAGGATAAAGAAATCTGAAGAAGTGGAAGTTGAATGATTTGAATGGAATCCTGATGAAGGACCTGACCGAGAAACATATCAAACTGGCTGATTATATTTACGGCGACCTGTCCGTGGGGGAAATGGAGGACCTGGAAAAGGATATGGCAGGGGAGCCCGGAATGGCGGAGCTTCACCAGATGAACAAGAAGGTGACGGATTACCTGAAGGCCAAGATTTCACTGGAAGAATTCAGGTCAGATCCCTTCCTCGACGAGGCAGAGAGGTTGGCAGAACTTGCATGTGAACCGGTTCCTTCCATTGATGACAAGGATTCCGGCAAGTCCCCGGTGAGAAGGAACAGGCCATGGAGAGCAATCTGGATGACCGCGGCAGCTGCGGCCGTTGTCGTGCTCGCACTCGTTTTTGCATCGATACCTGGTTCTAATCCGGACAGGTTGTACAAAGCCTATTATGAGTCCTTCCCAGCTTCCGATTACTCCCAGCGAAGTGAACCGGGCAGCGTTAACCAGGCCTTGGCAGATGGTATTGATCTATACCTCAAGGGCAATTATCAACAGTCAATCCGGGTATTTGAACAGTTGGAAGAAAACCCGGGCATCCTTCCTGAAACAGTATTTTTCAGGGGATTGAACTACATGGGCCTTGAACAGTACAAAACGGCTGCCCAAATCCTGGCGTCTTATGCCGGGTTTCATGCACCCTTCCGGCCTGAAGCCTTGTGGTACCTGAGCCTTTGCCACCTTAAAACAGGGCATTATCAGGAATCAGCAGATGCCTTGAAACAACTGGAAGTTTACCAGGGTAAGTATCAGAAAGATGCTTTCCTCCTTGGTAAAAAACTGCGCCGTATCAAATAGCCCGACAAAAGTAAGGCAACCGGGATCATTGCCACACAGACCCAAAACCACCATCTCATTGTGAGGGGTGCGCCATCACCCACAACCTGGAAAGTGGCCCAGTAGTAAGGGTGGGTGAACGATGGTGGGGAATGGGCAATATAGACTTTCTTCGCCCTGGAAAGGGCATGACTTACTGGTTTACCCTGCTTTAATGTCCTGTAGAATTCCACCATGAGTTTGCGTGCCCTTGAATCCTCGACCGGCCATAAGGCATGGACCACGGTTGAGGCTCCCCCCAGGATAAAGCTCCTCGATAGACTGATGATCCCCTCCCCTGGCTCCAGGGGGCCGCTTCCAGTCGAACAGCTACTCAGCACCACCAAGGGTGAGACAAGGTTCATCGCGTTGATCTCGTAATCGTACAGGCGGTTTGCAAGTGGATTGCCGCTGTTGTTGTTCAAAAGAAAATAAGATCTTTTACCCTCCCCAATAAACGCTCGTGCATGCATGGCAATGTGGATGACGGCATCCTCACTGATCACATCCCGGATCTCCTCTTTTCCTGGTGAGCCGGAAAGGATCTCCCCCCTGGTTATCTCCATGATGCCATGGGCTTCATCCAGCGTTCCTTTCAGCTGGAGGTGATTTTCGGTACCCGTGTTCGCGTAGTCCGGGACCAGCGCCCTGACCCTGGGGAAAAAGAGACCCGAAACGCTGGTCCTGCCCATGGTCTGGGTATTGTAAGCATAACAAATATTGTATGTATTCAAGAGATACGGCAATCCGGCGTAATTCAGAAGGGTATCCTTTTCATATTGGGTGATCAGTGCGTCAAAGGGCAATCTGGCCAAATACTCATCGGGAACGATTTTCAGGTCAGTACCCACGAAATAAGGTTCAACAGGCTCGACCAATTTCATATAGATCTCATGCAAAGAGACTTTCAGTGAATCAAAATGAGCCGGGCTCTCCAACATGGGGTGGAAGGAGTGCAAATCGTGGACAACCCTCTCCACGAGATGATGAAAGGTGCTGTCAAGCTCCGCGTGATGCAAGTAGAGATGATCCTTCGAAACGACGAAAGTATATAGCTCCCTTGTCCCTGCCGAATCGGCATTGGTCAGGAAGTATTCCAGCAATGACTCATTCCTGCCCAGGCGCTTCCTGATCCATTCAAGGGAGAAATCCTCCTCCCGCAAACTAAATCTTTCCATTTGCGGATAGCTGGCACGGAGTTGTTTCATGCTCCTGTCATACTCTCCGCGAAAACGGAACAACTGTTCCTTCCAACTCACGAGGCGGACTGAATCAGGATGCAACTCCATGTGTTCCAGATCGATCAGGTTGGAGTAATGGTCGATCCTTTGCTTCAGCTCATTCACCAACATGGGTAAGGTATCGGACAGACTGGCGAGGTAGAGGCTCTCCTTCTCTTTGAGCCCTAAAAGCAACTCATTTGATTTTCCCATGGCTGCCATGAGCAATGCCTGTTCCATGTAGGTTTTGTCGCTGGTGAGTTGGCAGGCCCGGAGATTTAACCGGAGGCCTTCCGTGAAAATCCCCTTTTGTTTTGACATCAGGTACGTTCTGCTCTCCCTGGACCAGTATCCACCCTGGAGACGGTAGAGTACCTCCAGTGCATACCTGTTTGTCTCAAGAGCCGCAAGGGTGATCTCCAGTTCCCTGTTCTGATCCCCGGACTCCCCTGCCACTCCCTCCAGTGCCCTGGTTTTGGTGGAATAGCACTTGAGAAGAATCAGATCGTTAAGCGCATGACGATTTCCCGGATTCGTGAAAACATCCCTGCTATCAAATCCGACAGAAACCGAGATCAGGGCTAGCTGTGCCAGGTCGAGCGCCTTCCGGAAATCGGAACGGGCAAGGTGAAAATTGGCCAAATGGAGATATCCCTCTGAAGTCAGCGGGTGGTTCAACCCGTAGTTGTTGATGTAGTTTTGCAGTGCCCTCGCGAGCAATTCCTGGCTGTGTTCAGTTTCGCCCCTTTCTGCCAGGAACAAACCATAATGGAGATATACATTGGCTAGCTGGTAATAACCCGCTCCTGACTCCCTGGTCCATTGGTTGATGCTTTTCTGGAAATATTTTCCGGCCAATTCACTGCTGTCAAGCAACCCGTAAGTCCTGGCCAGATTAAAGTAGACGCTTCCAATGTATTCGTGATGATGATCCTCCTTGATCTGCTCGCTCTTCCTCAAGAATTCCAGTGCCTCGCGGAACCTTTCCGTTTGAAATAATGCGTAACCCTTGTTAAACAGGAGCATGGATAGCTTCCTGTAGTGGTCCTCATCACCGGAAGGTACAGAATCCAGAAGGCGGAGTGCCTTGTCATAGTGGGACAGGCAGTTGGTATAATCACCCAGCTCGTTATAGAGTATGGCCAGGTTATTATAGATACTGATCCTGAGCTTAATTTCAACCGGATCCCGGTTTTCGATCAGGCTGTCAGCGATACGGTATTGCTCAAATGCCTGCCGGAAGTGTCCGGTCTCGTAATATACAAAACCGAGCGAGTTGCGGACCAGGGCCAGATTGTATTCCGGCAAAGGATAATCCTCATCAATGATCCGCTCCAGGAATAGCCTGGAACTCTCAAAATCACCGTTCTTCCAGGCATCCCTGTATTTCAAGTAAAGTTCGCGTGCTGAATCTGCTTGATGATGACATGCTGCCGAGATCAGGAAACAAGAACACAGCACAAGGGAGATAAGAAGCTTTTTCATACTGCCTGCTCAGCTATTGTCGGTAAATTTATGATAATTCTACCGTCCCCGTACGAGAAAGCTTCTTATTCTGACTTGTCCTATCCAATAGGTTTCCAGGGATCATCCACTCCACCCTGGCTTCCGCCCCCGTCCCCGCCAGTCAGGTAATTCAACTTTTTTCTTTCCAATTTAACATCATTGAACCTGGCTTCCAGGTCAGTAATTTGCACTTGCTTTCTTTTCATGATAGGATCTATTAAGATTAAAACTGCTGTTTAATCAGAATGCAAGCCACATTGTTACCTCCAGATCTGCGAAAAATTGCAGAATCCTTTTGAAAGTGATCATTTCTCTGCGAAATGGAGATTGTAAGGATATCTATCTTCCCTGTCTGCATCCGCCCCATCTTCCACGTGATCATGGCAGATTGACCATCCAAACACCGAATCAATCCTGTCGAACTCGGTATATTTCATCAGATGCCCATCCGCATCACGCCGAATAACATCGGGTGAATGATCCGGGGTGATCGTGGCTTTCTTCCACACGTTCCTTTTTTGGGTTTCGTCCCAATTCCAATTGCAGTTGCTCATTGATTGACTTTTTTTCCGTTACCTCTTCATTTCATCTTCTCAAGTTTCTCGGAAATCTCCCGTTTGAACCTTTTCACATCCGGCGTGATCCAGATGTCGCTGGTCATATAGATCAGGATCTCCATTTCTTCCCGGGTAAGAAAGTCCAGACTTCCTTTCCTGCCCGATCTGTTTGACATTTTCATCATATCAGGTTTTTGTGTTTATTTTCAGGCCATAACATTACCTTGATCAGCCATTAAAACAAATGGGACCGCTTTCTATGACTGATTGGTGTTTAATCAGAATGTCCTGGCAATTGTTACCTGAAATGCATGATCGGGAAGTAGTCAGGCAGGCGAAACTGAATCACGAAGAGGCAAGGGCACTTGGCGACTAGGCTCCCGGGGGGTTTTGGTGGGTTTTCAATTTCGCGGTCACTTTACTCCTGTAGGTACGGCTTACCGGTAGTTCAATTCCATCAAGATGGATCTCTTCACTGGAAAAGGAGGTGATCTTCTCCGTATTCACTATGAAGGAACGGTGGATCCTGAGAAAACTATCCGGCAATTCATTTTCAACGTGACTGATCTTCATCTTGGAGATCACCTCTCCCCCATCCGCAAGGTGTATCTTTATATAGTCAGCAAGACTTTCGATATAGTGCAGCTTGTCATAGTCAATCCTTGACGTTTTCCTGTTGGACCGAACCGTGATGAATCCCTTCTCAATCTTTGATTGTGCTTCCTCCAGGCGGTTGATAGCCCCCTGATCGATGAAATAGTGCTTGATCAGGAGGATAAATGATTTGAACAGGACGATGAAGTATAGGATGATGGCCAGCAGGAACACATCGGTCACCAGGGGCCCTGTCCTGTTGACGCCAAACTGGATGATCAGCAGCATGGAGCTGACGCTGGCCAACAGTTCCAGGGTAAGCGATACCACCAGCATATAAAAGGTGTAGAGTCCGAACCTGGAAAATTTCCTTGTAAAGAGGTAGCGGGGAACCAGAAAGTAGTTAAAGAAATAGGAAGTTCCGATCACTACCGGGATGAGCAGCGACACATAATAAAAGCCCTCCGTATAGCTCCCGAACATCTTTCCAAAGATCAGGGTCAGGGAAGCATGGACCACGATCCAGAAGATGATATGCTGGTAGGTTTTCATCCGATTTAGAATCTAAATATCGCAAAAAAAGTGTTCTGTGGATCTGTTCGTCGACAGACAACCTGTTTCGGACCGGATTCGACCTTGCACTGAATACCCCGCCATGTCTAGCTTTGTTACGTAATCATTTGTT
Organism: uncultured Bacteroidota bacterium; assembly: GCA_963793455.1. Classification (GTDB taxonomy): domain Bacteria; phylum Bacteroidota; class Bacteroidia; order Bacteroidales. The sequence continues at coordinate 487,192 of CAWCAK010000001.1, read as the reverse complement.
AAACCAAATACTTTTTAATCATGAACACTTTAGATAATCTTTTTCACCAGGGCGGGCCCCTTTTCATGGGGATCCTCACCGTATTGCTGGCCCTTTTGTTACTTACAACGGTGGTGCTGATCATTTATATTGTCACCGGGAAGGCCAACCATCTGTCCAATTTCAGGCACCGGATCACCTACCTGAAATCCATGGGCTTGTTCACCATGATCACCGGGATCCTGGGACAGCTCATGGGGCTGATGTTGGCTTTCGGGGCCATTGAAAGGGCAGGGGATATCTCCCCGGCAGATGGTGTTCGGGGGACTGAAGGTCTCTATGTATACCACCCTGTACGGGATCATGATCTACCTGCTGTCGATCCTGCTCTGGTTTTTGTTGGATTTATGGTTTCTTAGAACAGAAACCAAATCATCCGATGAATAGCATCAACGCGTCAGAAATGCTATTTCACCACCAGGATAAAATCGCTTCCGGGCTCATTGTCACCAAACTCCCCGAACCTGGGCTGTGGATTCACCTTTTCAACAAACTGGAGGATCTCCGAGGTGGTCAGCACCCCGTCATCACCTCCATAGTGACGCAATGATTCAATAAATCGCCTGGCAAAGGGGGAATGAAATCCGGGCGGCCATCGGGAACATACTCTTTTCCGCCGGATGTCAGGTAGAGCCTTGTTTTGTACTTCAGCTTCCTTTCCACAAATTCCTGGGTGGAGATATCAGCATACACCGAAGGGGCACCCCGGTGGGCGGAGGCCAGGTGCGGATCAAAGGTTCCTCCGAAGCAGACATCCATGACCAGGAAGATATGGGGACAATCGATGTTGTTGATCATGGTGCGGAGGTTTGAATGGGAGAGGTAGGAGGTTTTGCCCAGGTCATCCATGCGGGAATCCCTGGAGATCACATATCCTTCCCGGAACACCTCGTCATATATGCCGTGTCCTGCAAAAAACACCATCAGGTTGTCCTCCGGGCTCATACTTTCTTGATGCATATTCCCTGAGTACTGTTGCAGTTTCAGCAAGGGTGGGATTCAGGACCACCTCCGAAACCACCCCGTAACTTTCCCCCAGTTCCATGGCGATGGTCTGGGCATCCAGCACCGGGTTCACCAGGTCGGCATAATAATCATACACATTGGAGGCAAACATCAGGGCATAGGTGGTGCCTTTTCCTTCCACCTGTACTCCTCCCCGGATAGCGGTTCCGCCTGGATCACGCTCCTCACGATCCCCTTCTCCTCCTCCTGTGGAAAGGATTTTCCAGCGGGTCACCTTGTAATATTTCTTATCGGCCGGACTGAAAGCTCAAATGTACTGTACCGGTAGCTCTTTCCCCCCGCAGTTTTCTGCCTGGTGGCCCTGATATGGGAGCGGTTCCACACCTCCTTGAATTTTCTGGCAGCCGCGATGGGAATGGCCACCCCGGCTTCAGTTTCCATGAACCTGATCTTATAAATCTGCAGGTCAGCATTGTACCCCACCAATCCCTGCAACGGTATCTCCACCACACCCCGTCCGCGCCCTTACACCATACTGATGCTCCATCTCCTTTTGCAGCATCATCAAAGTCCAGTCAGCCAGGTTCTCCATCCTGGCACCGTATTCCAGTGAAGTTTCAAACTCATCCCTGGGCAGGATGACCTTCCTGTCCACCTCAGCGGTGATCTTCGTGATAGTGGCAGGTTTCAATGAACGGCGCTGGGCCAGTGAGAGGTCTGATTTCAGCCAGGAGACCACCACCGATTTTCGGAGAGGGCTGCACATGATCAATCTCCCAGATGATTACCCGCTGGTCGCTGCTGAAGGTGGTGAAGAATTCACCATCGTCGGAAAAGGTGGCACCGAACACATTGTCCATGTGCCTGTAGACAAAATCCACCGGGTAGATGGAATCTTTCCCTGCCCTGAAGATCGCAACGGTCTGGTAGTTGCCCAGATGCCAGGAACCGGCCGTCGGGGCTGAAATGGACCGGGTTACCGATATTAGCCTTCTCCTCTGCCGAATCGGTCAATACAAATGCATCGCTCTTCAAACGGTACCTTCTCAAACCATACAGGGAACCAGTAACAAATTCAAGAGTCCTCGGGACGGAAAACTGCCGATTCCACGCCGTGCCTCCGGTGCTGGAACCTGTTGAAATTCACGGAAGTGTTTCCCCGCTGCGCTCCAGTACCAGTACATTGCCGCGGGTATCACCGGTCACAAGGAAGCGGTCATCGTGACTGAAGGAGGATTCACTCAGGCCGGATTCGAAACCATCTAAAAACCTGTGAGAAATTGAAGGACTCATCCCTGAGCTCCCAGATGATGGCGCTTTTGTCAGCCGAGGTGGACACTAAAAGATTTCCGTCATGGCTGAATTCCAGGTGAGTGATATAGTCATTATGCCGGCTCATTACCTGGATCACCTTCATATCCTCCAGTCCGGATAATGGCAATATCGTTGAAACCCTTATAACGTCCGTAGACCATGTATTTCTCATCGGGTGAAAAGGCAAACACCCCTCCCACCGCCTTTGGATTGCCCTGGTGCTCAAACACCTTTTCCCAGTCCCGGTCATAGACCCTGACAGTATTGTCCCCGATGGTAAAGGCAAAATAGTTGCGGTATGGCGAAAACTGTGCTTGCCGCACATATTCCCCCAGGTTGCTGAACTCCTTGCTCTCTTTCAATCCCATCTCCTGGGCAGGGCCGGCAGTACGCTACTAGTGCGAAAACAGCTGTAAAACATAGTCTTCTCATAGGTCCTGTTGGTCTGATTGATGATTAAAGGTACAAAACCCAATGCATTTGATTTGTATATTTATAGGCATGAACAGGTACCTGCTGGCCGTACTGCTTCTTTTCCTGGTACCCGCGATCCGGGGCCAGGCTCCTTCAGAGGATTCATCCCGAGCGCAGGAGAGGCTTCTGAAAGTGGCCCTGTGGGAAGATGTTCATGTGAAACCATCAGGGATCTGCCAGGAGCAACTGGGCGATCCCGTCCGGGTCCTTGTTACCGATATAACAGGGAATCCAGTTGTGGGTGTGGAGGTGGCCTTCTCCGTTGTTTCTGAACCGGGGAATGCCGGGGAAAGTACTTTAAATCCTCCAATGGCGGTCACAGATTCCTCAGGAATGGCACACTCCATGCTTACACTGGGCTCCAAACCCGGTACATACCACGTGGCTTGCAGGATCCGGGAGGGATTCCCTGACAATGAGGTTGTTTTCAAAGCCGTCGCCAGCAAAAAGAACTGGGTCTACATGCTGATCATCGGCCTGTTTGGGGGCCTTGGATTGTTCCTTTTCGGGATGCATTCCATGAGCGAGGGGATGCAGCAATCGGCCGGCGAACGGCTGCGGTCCATTCTGGGAATCGTTACCCGGAACCGGATCGTGGGAGTGGGGATGGGCACGCTAGTCACCACCATCATCCAGAGCAGCAGCGCCACTTCGGTCATGCTGGTCAGTTTTGTGAATGCCAAGTTGCTCCAGTTCAGGCAGACCATTCCCGTATTGCTTGGTGCAGCCATAGGGACAACCATCACGGCCCAGATTATCGCCTTTAAGATCACCGAATACAGCCTTCTGCTTGTGGCTGCTGGATTTTTCCTCCAGGCATTTACAAAAAAAGAACAGTTGAAATCAGTAGGAATTCCCTGTTTGGTTTCGGTGTGCTCTTTTTCGGCATGCAGATCATGTCAGATGCCATGTCCCCCTTGCGGGAATGGACCCCGTTTATTGAGTTGCTGCTGAAGCTGGAGAATCCGCTGCTCGGTATCCTGGTGGGTGCGCTGTTTACTGCACTGATCCAGTCCAGCAGTGCATTTGTGGGGATTATGATCGTGCTGGCTTCCCAGGGACTGCTCTCACTGGATGCCTCCATCCCGCTGCTGCTTGGATCCAACCTTGGCACCACGGTTACAGCCATCCTGTCCAGCCTGAAATCGGACAAGGAAGCCAAAAAGGTGGCCCTGGCATTTCTGATTATTAAAGTGTATCAGTGTGCTGATCTTTGCCGGCTGGACCTTCCGGCTGGGGAAACTCATTAAACAGTTCACCCCGGAAGCCTCCCTTCAGCGGCTTATCGCCAACTCCCACACCTTCATTAATGTGGTACTGGCACTGGTTATCCTGCCTGTTTACACCCAGGTTGCAGCACTGGTTGACTGGCTGATGGGAAAGGGCAAAGCGCATGAAACGGCAAAATTTTCCACCTTGTACCTGGATCAGAATATGCTCTCCACCCCTTCACTGGCACTGAACCTGGCCAAGCAGGAGATCATCAGGATGGGCATGATCGTGCGGACCATGTTCTCCCTGATCCTTGATCCCTTTATTCATAAGGATCCGGAACCACTGAATATGATATATACCCACGAACAGGAGGTAAATTTTCTCAGGGACGCCATCAAAGAGTACCTGCTCAGGATCAACGGTGAAATGGCCGGCACCAAGCGGATTAATGAGTCCTTCCAGATGCTCTATTCCATGAATGAATTCGAACAGATTGCCGATATCATTTCTGGCAGCCTGGCCAACCGGGCTGAGAAGTGGACAGCCATGGAATATGACTTCTCGGATCCCGGTAAGGAAGAACTGGTGGTGTACCATGCCAAAGTGGAGAAACAACTGAAACGGGCACTGGCGGTGTTTGACGATACCAACCTTCAAAAAGCTGCCCAGATGAAGGCAAAGCATAAGGAGTACCGGTCCATGTCGCATGACCTTGAGAAACAACATTATGCACGGATCCTGGAGGGAATGAAGGAGTCCATCGACAGCAGCAAAACCCACCTGGAGATCCTTGCCCTGTTCAGCAGTATCGACAGCCATGCAACCAACATTGCCAGGATTGCACTGGAATGGGATCAAAAAGCAAACTAAACCATGAATTCCAGACTGGAGAGGTACACACAGGAAAAAACCATCCAGCTCATGAATTCATTTGGTGCAGGGGGGGTCCCTTTCCTGTTCCTCGTCAGTTTCAAAGGTGACCGGAACTGCGTGATCCCGCTCAGCAACGCTGCCCCGGCCGGATTCTATATGGAGATGCCGGGATGGTCAACCACCGTTTTCTAAAGCAGCTGCCGTACCCATCTCATTCAATAAAATTCCCGTCCGGCGTGAACGCTACAGGGAAGCCTTCACCTTCGTCAATGACCAGATCCACTATGGAAACTCCTTTTTGCTGAACCTCACCTTCCCTACCAGGGTGGAGACCAACCTTACCCTGCAGGAGATATTCTCAGGAAGCAAGGCCCCTTTCAAACTGTATATAGAAGATGAGCTGGTTGTGTTCAGCCCGGAACGGTTCATCCGAATCAGCGGAAATTCCATCTCCTCCAATCCCATGAAAGGGACCATCGATGCCAGGATCCCCGGGGCCCATGCAAAACTCACATCCGACCGCAAGGAGGACGCCGAGCACAATACCATTGTTGACCTGATCCGGAACGACCTGAGCACCATCGCCAAAGGGTGCGGGTAAAGCGGTTCAAGTACATTGAAAGGATCAGGACCCACGGGGGAGAATTGCTCCAGATGAGCTCTGAGATTGCCGGTACATTGCCGGTGGGATTCCAGAAAAGACTGGGAGAAATGATCTTCCGTCTGTTGCCCGCAGGTTCCATTTGCGGGGCCCCGAAAAAGAAAACCGTGGAGATCATCCTGAAGGCGGAACAGTATAACCGGGGCTATTATACCGGTATTTTCGGGCACTGGGACGGAAAGAACCTTGACTCGGCCGTGGCCATCAGGTACATGGAAAAGGAGGGCAATGAGCTGGTTTTTAAAAGCGGTGGCGGGATCACCTTCCAGAGCAATTGCGAGCGTGAGTATGATGAAATGCTAAACAAAGTCTATGTCCCCATTTATTGAAACCATCCAGCTGCTTGACGGGGAACTGATGAACATTGCCTTTCACCAGGCCAGGTTTGAAAGGACCCGTTCCCAGGTACTTGGGCTGCACGAACATCCGTTACTGAATAGAGAGATCCCGCTACCCGGGGGACTGGAGGGGGGGGTATTCAAGTGCCGTGTGCTCTATGGTACGGAGATCGAAAGGATCGAATATGAACCCTATTTCAAACCGGAAACGGGCTCCCTCAGGCTGGTCACCTCCGATTCCATCTCCTATGGCTACAAATACAGCGACCGCACCGCACTGGCTGCTCTCTTCCGGCAGAGGGGAAACTGTGATGATATCCTGATCGTAAGGCAGGGCTGCATCACCGACAGCTACTTCGCCAATGTGGTATTCTGGGACGGGGACTCCTGGATCACACCGGACACTCCATTGCTGCCGGGTACCATGAGGGCTTCCCTACTGGCTGATGGCACCATTACCGAGTCCCGGATCATGAAAAATGACCTGGGAAAGTTTCAGAAGATCAGGCTGATCAATGCCCTGAATAGCCTTGAAGAGGGGACCGACATCCCCATACATGCCATCAGGGAGTAACTTCCACCCTTGAGAACAGGAACAACATTTCCCGGGCAATCTGCCGGCACCTCTCATCATACCCCTCTTTCTCACACCGGGTGCCATCAAAAGCTATAGGGTCTTCATACCGGATGGCATGCCTGGACAGAGCCCCTTGAACAACAGGGCATGCTTCATCGGCATCCGAACAGGTCATCACCGCAATGAATCCTTTGGTTGGATTGGGTGGATCAGTGTATCTCTTGGAGAACGCTCGGTTGTCTTTAAGCGCCCCTGGAAATTGCACACGGTAGATGGCATTGAATCCCGGTATATGGGTGCGGATCAGGAATCCGGCATCCTTCATAGCCTTCACAGCCGGGGGATTGAACCCGGTGGCTTCCGTTCCCCCGGAATAACACAAAATCCCTGGAGTTTGATAATACCAGGCTGCAAGCTGGGCCCAGAGTTGGGCCATATGGCTGCGGCGTGAATTGTGGGTACAGATGAAGATGATCCTGACCGTATTCTCCTCTTTCAGCCGGGACCGGATATCACCAGCCAGATTCTCCAGTTCAGAGGTCCGCTCCCCGGGAATCATCCTGAATTCGGAGGTGCGTTCTTCCACATAATCTCCGAGCTTCTCAAAACCTTTCCAGTCCACTCCGCTATGGTGCAATTGATTCAACAATCTCAACAGCCCTGGAAACACATCCGGCACAAATTCCTTCCATGATCCCTTCCTCCCTGAACTTCTCCGAACCTTCCGGAGTATTCAAATCACACCCTGTTAGCTCACTGCAATTGGTGGTTTTAAATTCACCGTTGAACTGCCTGAAAAACGCCTTCACCAAAGCATAGGATTGTGACTTGAGTTCGTCATTGTTGTTCACATGCTCACCGCTCAGCAGTCCCAGCACCATGATGGCCCCGGTGACTGCGCCGCAGGTCTCCTGCTGCTTACCCATGCCTCCTCCGAATCCGGCGGCCATTTTCTGTACCAGCTCCCTGCTGATTTTCAGATCATCTGCAAACGAAAGCACCACCGACTGGGCACAGTTGTACCCCGAGAGAAATAGACTTTTTGCCTGTTCAGCTTTTTTCATATTGTAAGGTTTTAATAAAACAATATAAGAAATTATGGCCTGATTTTCGTATTCCTGGCAATAGCTTAACAACAATCCTACCTTATCACATAGATGGGCAGGGTGAGTTTCAGGAAAAGCGCATCAGCCCTTGCCAGGTAGCCCATGGTTTCGGCTTCCTGGTCATGGGAATAGATCAGGTAAAGGGCCCCGAAGGGAGGCCTGAAGCGCCACCCGGCCATTCCGTAAAAGTAGATCCGGTTGTTCCGGGTGCTGCTCTGGGCAAATACCCGCACCCACAGGTCCTTGGTAAAGTTATAATTGAGGGAGCCCACGTTGATGAGTGTGGATGATGTGTCCGGATCGGGAGAAAACCGGACCAGGTCACCGCTGTATGCAGCTGACAGCTTTTCCGTGATCTTCATCCTGCCTGCCATGGAAAACCTCTGAAAATCCCGGTCGAAATTGTGCCCGAAAGAATAACCGGCCTTCACGTGGTTCCACTCTGCGGTGTTGTACCCCACTCCAAAAGCGTGCCTGTGGTTGTAATACTCCTTGTCAAACAGTTTGAACTCATTGTTGTAGCTGTATTCGAAAGAGAAACGGCTCTGAAGGTAGAATTCCACACTTTCCGTAATGTTCCAACTTCTCAGGTCCCCGGTGGTCCGGGCCCAGAATACATTATTCCTCGACACCATTTCAATGTACTGCAGAAACCCGTTCCTGATCCACATCTTGTAACTCAGGTCGCTGTCCACCTCCCGGCGGTCGTCATCCACCACGTAACCGGTCTGGTCCACATTCTCCTTGAAGTTCTCCCCTATCTCGGTGTAGCGTACATGCATGTGGTAATAATTGGACTCCTTGGCAAAACGCACAAACCATGCACTGTGCGACAGCAGGTCCCCCGGCACACTGGCCACGAACTGACCGGTCAGTTTCCATGTATCACCCAGGTTGAGAACATAATCCCCGCTCAGCGAGGTCACATAGGAGGAATCGTTCCTGCGGTCAACCGCAGTCAGACCAACAGTGGAGGATCCCAGGAAATCACGCTTTACCCGCGCTGTGGTAAAGAACGAAGGGGGATCATCCTCCCCGCTGAGCTGCAGGGTGCGCATATTCATGGCATTGAAATCGTACTTGCCGGCCTTTCCATTCAGTTTCACGCCGTAGAGGATATCCTGGATCCTCCTGGAGTAGAAGGTCATGATACGGGTACTGTACATCTCGTTCCCCTCCTGGAAGAAGAGCCTTTTCTCGGGATATCTCAATTCGTACCGGGTCAGGTTGATCCGCTCCTCATCCGCCTCCACCGTGGCAAAATCCGGATTGATGGTTCCGTCTGCAGTCATGTTGGGAGTGATCTGCCACTTTACATCGCCGCCTGCATCGGGTTTGACCTGCTTATCAACCCCGGTAAATTCATTGTTCTCAAACCGGAGCGAAGCATAAGGGAACAGGGTCAGTTTTCCTCCCGATTCAGGAGGCGAGATGCCGGTCAGTTTTCCTCCCTGGGAGATCCTGAAGTCATCAGTCAGGATACCCGACCAGTAGGAAGTTTCGAAATTGCTCCTGATTACCCGCCCAAAATTCACACCCCAGGTTTCCGCCCCGGGTTTGAACCGAAGGCTTTTAAAGGGAATGGCCATTTCCAGGGACCATCCGCATTCATGGACGGCAGAAGCTGATTTCCACTCGGTATCCCAGTTTGTATCTGTGTTCCGGCCATCATCATGGATCCTGAAGTCGGTCTGGGTCCCCAGGGCATTGGTCCAGAAACCATATCCAGACCTGTTATCATTATAAGGATCGATTACCAGAACAAAGCAATCATCTCCTTTTGAGAGCTCATCCCTCTTCATCGCTTTGGCAACTACCTTGCTTTCCTGGTAAAGGTTGACACTGATGTAGATATTCTCATGGTCATAGCCAATATAACAGACACTTTTTCCTGTGGAAGGATCCCCCGGAACAGGCTCCATCTGGAAAAACCCGGAGGCAGAATCTGATCCCGCCCATTTCCCGGGTTCATGGATCCCGTCGATGATGATGGGATCACTCACCCGGTATGCCTCAATGGTTCGCTGACCGGTGAGGGTGACCGGGGCCAGGAGGGATAGTAACATGATCATCGCAACAGAAAGTCTCATATTTCAGTCAATCCGGGTGTTCCACGAAACTAATGAAAAGATCGGGGTTCTCTCCCTCCAATGATCATTTATTCATATCTTAAGGCGTCAAACCAATACCTGCAGAACCATGATCAGATCCCTCCTGCTCATTATGACCCTGGTTGCCTGGACAGGCGCACACGGCCAGCCTGAACCGGATGTCACTCCTGAAGGAATGATCCTTATCCCGGGAGGGATATTCATGATGGGGAGCAATGCCAATCAGCACTCCATTGCTTTTCCGGCGCACCGGGTAAAGATCCACTCCTTCTTCATGGATCTCCATGAGGTTACCAATGAGCAGTATTACGATTTCTGTAAGGCCACCGGACACAAGTTCCCAGAATTCTGGGGCACGAAGCGCTATAAGTCAGGACCCGGCTACCCGGATTACCCTGTACTGGGAGTAAGCCAGTACGATGCCATCCTCTATGCCGAATGGGCAGGGAAAAGGCTCCCCACGGAAGCTGAGTGGGAGTATACTGCCAGGGGCGGACTCGAGGATATTGATTACCCTTATGGGGAAAAAGCCGACCACGCAAAAGCCCGCTACAATGATCCTGAAGCGGAAAAAGGGCCTGTTCCGGTGAAGAATTACAGTCCCAATGGCTACGGTTTATACGGGATGTCGGGCAATGTGTGGGAATGGGTGACTGACTGGTTCGATGCAAGGTACTATGCAGAATCACCTGAGGAAGATCCGAAGGGTCCCCAGAGCGGCACCTTCATTGTTATACGAGGAGGTGGATGGCACTCGGGTCCCGGTTGTACCACAGTTCACCACCGCAATGCCCTGCCCCAGCACTGGGTGGACATCGCAGGGGGATTCCGGTGTGTAAAGGACCTGGAATAATTTGACATTAGACATATTCACAAATCCGTTCGCACATGAAATTCCATGCCCTTCTCTATCTGGCCGTCACTGTGCTGTTTTTCTCCTGTGATGATGGCGGGAATCCCGGACTGCTGGCCCAACAGGTTGATTCTGAAGAGACACTGTTCTCCGCTGTGGAGGCCAACACCCAATGGCCATCCTACAGGGGTTACTTCGCATCGGGGTACCTTGATCATGTGCAGCTTCCTGACAGTTTCAACGTGCAGACCTCTTACAATGTGAAGTGGAATATTGAAATACCCGGACTTGGCCTCTCATGCCCGGTGATCTGGGACGACCGTGTCTATATCACCACAGCCATCAGTGAAAGCGACAGTGAGGGCTACCTGACCGGGATCTACGGGGACATCGAGCCTGTCAATGACTCCTCGGAACATGCCTGGATGGTCTATTGCATCGATAAATCCTCAGGAAAAGTCCTGTGGGAGCAGGAAGCGTGCAGGGGCATTCCCCGGGTCAAACGGCATCCCAAATCATCCCATGCCAATACCACAGTGGCCACCGACGGAATCCGCATCATTGTTTTCTTCGGATCAGAGGGTCTCTATTGCTATAACAAAGAGGGATCACTCCTCTGGGAACGCGATCTCGGACTGATCAATTCAGCATGGCATGTGGTGGAAACAGCTGAGTGGGAATTCTGCAGCTCCCCTGTCATTTTCCAGGACAAGGTGATTATCCAGGCCGATGCACTGAATACCGCCTTCGTGGCAGTACTCGATCTTTTCACGGGAGAGACCATCTGGAGGCAGGAACGGGACGAGATCACAGGATGGTGTACCCCGAATATCTATTTCGACGGTGAATCAGCCCGGGTGGCAGTCAATGGCTACAAGCACCGCGGAGGGTATGACCTGCATACCGGTGATGAGATCTGGAGGATGTCGGGCGGGGGCGATATTCCAGTTCCTACCCCGGTTGTCTGGAAAGACCTTATCTACTTCAACAGCGCCCATGGAAGGCATGCTCCCCTCATGGCGTTAAAAAACAGTGCCAGGGGTGAGATCCCCTACCCTGAAATGGATTCCGATCCGGGAGAAGAGCTGGCATGGTTCTATGACCGGGGCGGTGCCTATATGACATCAGTACTGGTTTACGACAGCCTGCTATACCGCCTCCGCTGGAACGGGAACCTTACCTGCTATGAGGCCAGAACCGGCCGGGAGGTCTACCAGAAGACAGTGGATCCTGCCAGTTTCATTGCATGCCCGGTGGCAGCCGACGGGAAGATCTATATGGTGTCGGAGGAGGGATTCCTCTACATCGCCCAGGCGGGACGGGAATACAGGCTGCTGAAAAGGATACCGCTGGGTGAGGTTTCACTTGTTACTCCCGGTATTACGGATGGGATGCTGATACTGCGTACGGCAAGTAAACTGATCGCTGTCTCCGCCACCTAGGCACCGATCCGGACCGTATGCAGGATCGATTTGACCCTCTCCTGGTGGGCAGCGGTACAATCTTCAGGACAGCAGATCTCCATGATGTAGAGCCCGCTTCCCATGGGAAATCCCACCACCATTCGTGTATAGGGCTTCTGTCCCCTGAGACAGTTGCCACACATCATGACAGCCTCGCGGTCGTTCAGGACCGTGTCATAATTCCCTTTTAGGCATACCATCCCTTTCAGCCCTGACATGCGCCGCAGGTACCTTTCCGGGTTGCGGCAGTCCGATACAAAACTGAGGCTGACCCGCATGTTGTGGTTAGGATTTGTCACCCTGAATTCCATACCGTTGAAATCACGGTACTCCTCGATCCAGTTGGAGGATGCCTCAAAACTGATATCGTACCGGGGATGAGTGTACCGTACCTGCTGGGCAGAAACCTCCTGTGAGACGACCAGTCCGGCCAGGATCACCAGGGCTATATGGTACTTCAGGATTCTCATGGGATTTGTTTCTGGTTCATAATATATTGAAAAAATGGATTCGGATTTATTTACACGTTTGAAATTCAATCAAATACAATAAAATACCCATGAACTACCTTCCGGAGATCATCAACGGCAGGCGCGTTGAAGAACATGCCGGGCGGAAACAGGATTCCCGGAGATTTTTACGAAATTGGAAAGGCCATGAGATGCGTACAGTCCCTGATTTTTATCCTCCTGGTCATCTTCTGCAGCTGCCAGGTTGATAAACCCCGGAAATATATTCCTGCCACCGCCAGGGGAAGGGAAAAGTATGCTACCCCGGAACCAGGAACCTACCTGAGGCCCATGGCATATGTACTGGTGAACGAGGTCAACCGGTACCGCACCGAACCCGACACATACAAGGAGCCGTCCGACAGGATCAAGGAGATCTTCGTCAGCCACCAGAAAAGGCTGGTAGATACCCTGATCCGGCAGAACGGCCTGGAGGTACCCGTAAGGATCTATTACCCCACCAGAAGAAGCTTACAGGGCAACCATCCTGTAACGCTCTTCATACACGGTGGCGGTTTTATCATGGGAAGCGTGGAGGAGTACCATATCATGGTCAGCAAGCTTGCCCGGATCACTGACCAGATCATTGTTTCGGTGAACTACAGGCTTGCCCCGGAATTTCCCTTCCCGGCCGGGCTCGATGACTGTTTTGCCGTCCTTGGATGGTTGCAGGAGCATGCCGGCAGCATGGGTGGAGATACCTCCAGGATCAGCGTCATGGGAGACAGCGCCGGTGGAAACCTGGCTACGGTGCTCACCATCCGGTGCCGGGACGAGGGGAGGCCCCAACCATACTGCCAGGTACTGCTTTACCCCGGTGTCAGTTTTGCAGATACCACCTACCCTTCCCTGGCCTACTTTGCATACAACAACGAACAACCTTACATCCTGACAGCACCATTCATGCGGAAGGCCACGTCCCTCTACATGGGTGAAGAGACCAATGCACGCCATCCCTACCTCTCCCCACTGGAGGCGGAGCTGACATCTGACCTTGCCCCGGCACTGGTCATAACAGCCGAATGTGATCCCATCAGGGACGGCGGACGGCTGTACGCAGAGAAAATGGAAAAGCAGGGCATGCGGGTGGAACATATTGAGTACAGCGGGATGGTCCATGGATTCATGAATTTTCATATGATCTTCAAGGAAGCCCTTGATGCCATGAAGTACATCAGGGAGTTCCAGAAAGAGGAGTAATATCCGGGACGCAGGTTTGATTCAAATTCCGAATCGTTATATTTACCGAAGCTAGGGATTCGGCCATGATCGGGAAGCACCTTTTAATTACCTTACGAAGCCTGAAGAAAAACCTGCTCTATGCAGTCCTTGTGATCACGGGGCTTGCCATGGGCATCACCACATTCCTTTCCACCATCCAGTGGTCGGCCTGGCACCTGACCTTCGACCGTAGTTACCCTGAAAAAGAGGTTATCTACAGATTGACCTTCGAAGAGAAAAATGAGGGATTCTACCGCCATACTGCCAGGATTCTCCACGGAAATGCCCTGAACAAGATCATCTTCTCAGATATGCTGTCCGGAATTGCCCTTTCGGGCCGCCTGGCCCCTTTCCGGAAAGGGGCTTTTATCATTGGGGAGAAGACCTTTTACGAGGAGCACACCTATGCCTGCGATCCCACATTCCTCGAGATCTTTGAACCGGAGGTGATCATCGGGGAGCGGGAGGGGCTTCTGACAGCTCCTTTTACAGTCATCCTGACAGAATCGGCCGCCAGTAAGTTTTTCGGAACAGAGGATCCTGTGGGCCGGTCATTCCAGCTGATGCACCAGTTTGATTCAAAGCCATCCACCTATGCTGTTGCTGCCGTGATCAGGGATTTCCCGGAAAACTCACACCTGAATATTTCAGTGCTGACCGCATTCGAAGATCCTGTTGAATATACCTGGACTGCCTGGGCCTATGTGAAGCTGAAACCGTCTGCCGATCCGGAAGAAACCGAACAAAACATCAAAGCCTTTCTTCAAGAGAACCTTGATGCACCCACCGCCAGTTCCATTCAACCACATCTTCAACCTGTAACCGATATCCACCTGAGGTCCCATAAAGCCAGAGAGATCCAGCCCAATGTCAGGTTCAGGACCGTTCTGATCCTGGCCATTACCGGCATGCTGGTGTTCCTTCTTGCCTGGTTTAACTACACGCTGCTCTCATTCAGCCAGAACCAGCTTCATATTCAGAGACTGGTCATCCAGTGGCAGATGGGTGCGGGGAAGAATACCTTTTTCAGGCAATTCCTCCTGGACAACCTGTTCATAGGTTTCATTGCTTTTCTGGGCGGGATCCTGCTCACCTTCCTGCTCTCCTCTTCCATTCAGAAACTGGGAGGTATTTCCATCAACCGGGATCCTGACATCCTGCTGTTCTCCATCCTGTTGCTGCTCCTGCTTATCACAGCCAGTGCATCACTGACAGCCCTGTTTTCCACCGGCAGGCTCTACCGCCACCTGCAGCATAAATATCTTTCCACCAAGATCGGATCACCGCCCGACACCACTGGCAGGAACCTTTTTATCCGTGCCGTGATCATCCTGGAGTTTGTAATCACGTTTGTCCTGATCGCAAACCTGATTATGATTTCCAGGCAGACCCAATTCGCCATGGAAAGCCAACTGGGGGCGCAACAGAAGGAGGCCATTCATCTGCACAGCCTCATGCGGCAGGTTGTAGATGATTTCGAACTCTTCAAAGAGAGGATGATGGAGAGCCCCCATGTAGCCATGGTCACCGGCAGCATGGAGGAACCCACAGGTCAGACCATGGATGCCAACACCTTCGAGATCGACGGGAGCGATGAAGGGGACAAGCAGTTATTCCTCTTTCCCGTGGACCAGGACTTCACCAGGTTTTACGACCTGGAGATCGTTCACGGAGCAGATCTGCCAATGGAATACAATCCCTCTGATTCGGCCGAATTCTTCCTGCTGAACGAGACAGCTGCAAAAATGCTGACAGACCGCCCGGAATCCCTGGTTGGGAGTGAATTGACCCTCCATTTCAATTACCAGGGCTTCATCTGGCCGGGCCCTGTTACGGGGATCGTGAAGGATTTCCACCTGTCGGGACTGGATTACGAGATCTCTCCCATGGTGATCTTCCCCAAATACACATGGTTGTACTGCTTTTCCATCCTGCCCGCCGGGGAGCCCGGACCTGCTATTGATCACCTGGAAAAGATATGGGGAGAGCTGTTCCCTTCCTACCCCCTGGAATATTACTACTCATCGACCCTCATAAAAAAGCTATACGAATCGGAGTTGGTTCAGATCCGGATCCTGTCTGTATTCTTCCTGTTGTCAGTGATCATTGCAGGCATGGGACTCTTTGCACTCAGCGGACTGTTCATGCAAAAACGGGTAAAGGCTGCCGCGCTTCGCAAGATCAATGGGGCCAGGATGTACAGGATCATCATGCCTGAACTGCTCTACTACCTCTGGCTGGCCCTGTTCTCTTCAGCCCTTGCAGTTCCAGCTTCATTTTTCCTCATTGAAAGGTGGTTGAGGAATTTCAAATACAGGACTGATCTGCCAATCTGGATCTTTCCCCTGTGTGCTCTGGTACTGATATTCTTCAGTTGGATCGCGGTCCTCTATCATTCCATCCGACTTGCAAGGACCAATCCGGTTGAATTTATAAAGGAACAATAATATGCAAAAACTGTTGCAATATCCATCTGAAATCCAGGCTATTCCGCTGATCAGGGCGGACCTGGAAGAGCTGGCCGGGGAATGGAAGATCCCGGATCCTGATATGAGGCAAATCCTGCTGATCATTGAAGAATTATTTTCAAACACCATCAGGTTTGCATTCCACGATGAGCTTGAACACCATGTCCAGGTTCAGCTATCAAGATCCGGAGAGGGGATAACCATAGAGATCATTGATGACGGATCTCCCTTTAATCCTGCGGAATACAACCCCCTGCATAAATCAGATCCGGTCGCATCAGACGACGGGGGAATGGGCCTTACGCTGATCAGGACTTTTTCCGACTCCATCGACTACGCCAGGATGAACAACAGGAATCACCTGGTGATCCGAAAATCCATCAAAGACAATCCGGTCTGAACAAACAGGCAACTGAAAAAAGCAGAAGTATTGGTGAAACGAATGGAATAAGAATAGGAATTGTTTTACTATTTTTGATCTTTCTTTAAAATAATCTTACCATTTCAGACTGATCAATGATGAAAGACCAAAGTTTTTCCGGGTGGCAATTGTGGGCCCTGGTGATCCTCAGGGTGGCCATTGGATGGCATTTCCTGTATGAAGGGATCACGAAACTGATGAATCCTGACTGGTCATCGCTGGGATACCTGATGGATTCCAAAGGGATATTCGAGGGTATGTTCCATTCCATGGCTGGAAATCCGGCCATACTGAATGTGATGGATTTTATGAATGTATGGGGATTAATCCTGGTCGGTGCGGGATTGGTTGTGGGACTGTTCTCCAGGGTGGCCATCATTTCCGGCATGGTGCTACTGGCATTTTACTACCTCTCCCACCCTGCCATTACAGGAGTATCCTATGCCATCCCCAGTGAAGGAAGTTACCTGTGGGTCAATAAAAACCTGATCGAATTGCTGACACTCTGGGTGATCTTTCTCTTTCCCACATGGAATACAGTGGGACTGGACCGCTTCATATTCAGGCGATAGTAATGACAATCAAAAGCATTAATAAATGAACCGAAGGGATTTGTTGAAAGGGCTGGCCACTGTTCCGGTCCTGGGTGCCATGGCTTACGGCACATTTAGAAAACGTAAACAGGAACATATCAAAAGCCACAGGCTGGCCAAGGAGCTCAACATGAGCAGCGGGAATGTTGAATTCAAACGTTATAAGCATGACGGGGATGCCGTGCGGATCGGGATCATTGGTTTCGGGATCAGGGGACCCCAGCTGCTAAAAGCTGCAGGATTCGCGCAGCCTGAAACCATTCAGCAATGGAAAGAGGAAGCTGAGAAGGATCCACGCAACATAAGATATGAGGATTTCCATCAGCAGGATGACCTGAACATCAAGATTGCAGGAGTATGTGACCTATTCGATATCCATGCCGAAAGGGCCATGGATGCTGGTGCCAATACAGGCCGCGAAGGTACAGGAGGAGCCATGGGAACCAGGCCGAAAAGGTATAAAACCTACCATGATATGCTTGCTGCAGACGACATCGATGCCGTGATCATTGCTGCCCCTGACCACTGGCATGCCAGGATGACCATCGACGCTGCAAAAGCGGGAAAGCATGTATATGCCGAGAAGGGATTTACACGTACCCTTGATGAGGTTTTCGCGGTACGGGACGCCGTGAAGGAGAGCGGGATTGTTTTCCAGCTTGGTCACCAGGGCAGGCAAACAGAGAGTTATAACAAGGCGAAAGAGGCCGTGGATAAGAACCTGCTTGGAAAGATCAACCTGGTAGAGGTATGCACCAACAGGAACTCCCCCAACGGGGCATGGGTTTACAAGATACACCCGGATGCCAACGAGCAAACGGTGGACTGGTCTCAATTCGAGGAACCCTGCGAGACCAAGCACCCCTGGAGCCCGGAAAGGTTCTTCCGCTGGAGATGCTGGTGGGATTACGGTACCGGCCTGTCGGGTGACCTGCTCACTCACGAATACGATGCGGTCAACCAGATCCTTGGAATGGGAATACCCGAATCGGCAGTCAGTTCGGGCGGCGTCTATTACTTCAAAGAAAAGGCCCACTATGTGAATGAGATCAGGGAGGTACCCGATATATGGAATGCAGTACTGGAATACCCCCACCTGGACTTTACCCTGATGTACAGTGCAACCCTGGCGAGCAACCGGAACCGTGGTAAGGTGATCATGGGACACGATGCTTCCATGGAGATGGGCAACAGCCTCAGCATCTATGCCTGCAGGGATAGTACAAGGTACAAGGAGCAGATCGCAAACGGTCTGATCGATCCGAACCTCCCCATCTACACCTATATTCCCGGACGCAAGAACGTGGATTCGGTGGCCACAGCAACGGAACAGTACTTTGCCAGCAGGGGGCTGCTCTATACTTACCGGAACGGACGCAGGATTGATACCACCCACCTGCATATTGCCGAATGGATCGAAGCCATCAGGGAAGGCAAACAGCCCAGCTGCAACATCGACCAGGCCTTTGAGGAGGGGATCACTGCGGCCATGGCCACCATGGCTTATAAGGAGAACCGTACTGTTTTCTGGGACAGGGAGAAGGAACAGGTTGTATAGTCAGATAGGAGGATAGTCCATAGACGGAAGCGGACTATTGCGAAGCTTGGCTGCTGCAGTAGCCGGTAAACTTCCCAGTGGGAATAGACCTCGCTGTAGATCTCAAACTCGGAGCATTTGAAATCGCACGCCAAACGCTGGAACAGGTAGGTCACAAAATCCAGCAGCGCCTCCCCGCTCAGCCCTGTGATCATAGAGAGGTTTTCCGGGGAAACAATACCATCGAAGATTTCATGCTTCTCACGGTTCTTTTTTGACCAGTAGACTTTACGGCTTGATCTTGCTTTCCTGTTGAAGTTGTGGTAGAAGTATGAAATGGGGGATCTGATCAGAAACCCAACACTTTTGAGCTGCTCCTCGTTCATATCATAGGGCACATAATCGGGATCCTGACGGGGAAGCCCCATTGCTTCTCCCAGGGTTTGCTGGTTGGGCATGATGGTAATTGCCTCCCTGAAATCCTCGTAAGTGGATCCCCATTCGAAGATCCTGGCCTCCTGCAGCGGGTAATACACCCTGCGGATCCTGATCATACCCGTTGTCACCATCCTGGCCACGGGCACCAGCGTATCCAGATAGGCTATATTCCTTACCAGCAATGTATCCCCAGGATGTGCCGGCAAACGAAAGAGACCCAGGCTGTCGGACACATCACCGGCATAGGTATTGATATTGATCACATGAGTGGCTGCAATGGGTTCGAATGATTCACTGTAAATGGTCCCGGTCAGGAAAAATGCCGAATCCTTGTCCTGCGCATTGATGGAGACTGCAAAAAGCACCAGAAATAGGCCTGTTAAGAGGTTTCTCCTGAAACTCATAGCGTTAAATGTATCCAATAATTCCTTATCCGGGGGAGGATTTAACAAACCTTAACCATCCTCCGGTAACACATGATCCTATTGAACCAAATATACAAACAGGTGTTTACAGGTAGTATCTCTATTGCTGTGCTGAGTAACCCTTACTGAACCATGAGCAACATTGTATTTCTCGATTCGGAGACCATCGGCAAGGTGGATAACATGAAACTGATCTCAAAACTGGGGGACCTTGAAGTCCATGAGTCAACCAGCCAGGACCAGGTGGTGGAACGGTGCCTCGGGAAAGAGATTGTTATCGTGAACAAGGTACGGATGACCGCGGGCATCATGGAACAGCTGCCAGACCTGAAACTGATATGCGTGGCAGCCACAGGGATCAACAATGTGGACCTCAATTATGCAGGGAACAACGGGATCCAGGTAAAAAATGTGGCCGGCTACTCCACCGACTCTGTGGCCCAGCTCACCTTCACCATGCTGCTTTACCTGGTGAACAAGCCTTACTACTACGACAACTATGTGAAAAGCGGGGCCTATTCCAGGAGCAGTTCGTTCACCCACCACAACGAACCCTTCTGGGAGCTGAAGGGAAAACGCATCGGGATCGTCGGACTTGGAACCATCGGCAGGCAGGTGGCCCGGATTGCAGAGTCTTTCGGGATGGAAGTGGTCTTCTACTCCACCACCGGAAGAAACAACCACATCAGCTACAAGCGGTTCGAACTGGATGACCTTTTAAAAAGTTCCGATGTAGTCACCATCCACGCAGCGCTGAACAACCAGACCCGGGACCTGATCACCTATGACAAGATCAAGCTGATGAGGCCATGCGCCATCCTCCTGAACCTGGGGAGGGGTGGCATTATCAATGAGATGGACCTGGCCAGGGCCCTGAACAACAACCTGATCGGGGCTGCAGGAATGGATGTGATGGAGCAGGAACCCATCAACAGAGACAATCCATTGCTGAAACTGTACGATAAGGAAAAGATCCTGATCACCCCTCACATGGCCTGGGCATCCAGGGAATCCAGGGAATTGCTGATGGAAAAAATTGCCCGCAATATTGTAGTTTACCAGAAGGGCCGCTGAAAAACCAGCAGTGAGGTATTCCAAAACTTGAACTGTATTGGATAATTTGGTAAATTTCACTCAGAAAGCTCTTTAATCCATATGATTGGCCGTTCAGATAGCGGACCCAAAGACCATTTTGCGGGTGACCTGGTCAACTTGCAGGACCATCTCTATTACTACGCACTGCAGCTTACCGAGGACCGGGAGGATGCCATGGACCTTGTTCAGGAGACCAGTTATAAAGCTTTGAAGAACAGGAAACGACTTCACAGCAACGAACACATCAGGGCGTGGCTCTATACCATCCTGAAAAACACCTACATCAATTATCTCAGGAGCAGCCAATACAGACAGCTGGTCTATGACACTGATGAACTGAACAGCTATTCGGATCACCAGGAGGGCCAGTCAGGATTTGTCCCGGATGAAATACTCCTGAAAAAAGAGTTGCTGGAAATTGTGGGCTTGCTTCCCGGGGTTTATGAGAAACCCATCCGGATGATGCTCTCGGGCTATTCCTACAAGGAGATCTCCCAGAAGATGAACATTCCCATCGGCACCGTAAAAAGCCGGATCCATCTCGGGAAAAAGAAGATCAAGAAGGTATACGCTGCCTGATCAGACCAGGTCACAGGCATCTGCAGGCATCCAGTGCCCGTCCTTACCCTCCCATTTCACGTTGCACCCGATGGGATTGGTGACCGGAACCGATACCGGGTGACCGGATGTCAGCTCCTCCAGGGCCCTGTCAAGGTCATTAACCGTGATCCGCCCTGCATCGCGGGGTTGATCAACAGCCCTGCCGGTATACTTAAGCCTTCTTTCCCTGTCGAAAACATAGAAATGAGGGGTCCTCAAAGCACCATAGGCCCTGGCCACATCCTGGCTCTCATCGTACAGGTACAACCAGGGGAAACGGTGCTCTTCCATCCGCTTCACCATATGAGGGAAATCGTCTGATTCATAGGTGTTGGCACTGTTGGAATTGATCCCTATAAACCGCACACCCCTTCCGGAAAATCTTCCGGCTGATGCCCGGGTCACTTCATCGGATCCGATCACGTAAGGACAATGGTTGCAGGTGAAGAACACCACCAGCCACTCTTCATCAAATTCCGATAAGGAATAGGTATTCCCATCAGTCGCAGGTAGTGTAAATTCAGGGGCAGCAGCCCCTAGTCCTAATGTAAATCCCATCTTCATAGAATGTAGTTTGGTGATAGAATGAATACAAATAAAGTGATCAATTGTTTATTTGTCTTGTCAGAAATAAAACAAAAGCCCTGTTGAACTGTTAATTGCAGAGATGAAACACCTGCTGATCATATGGATCCTGATGCTGATAATGACCGCTGAATCCAGTGGGCAGATCCTTGCTGAAGTGGATAAAGAAGGATTGCTGGCACAAACCAGGAAAAGCAGTGACACAACCTATGTGGTGAACTTCTGGGCCACATGGTGCTCACCATGCGTAAAAGAAATCGACTATTTCGAAGAACTACACCACATGAATCAGTATAAAAAACTGCATGTGCTCCTGGTAAGCCTCGATTTTCCCAATCAGGCAGAAAAACGGGTCATCCCCTTTCTGAAGGAGAAGGGAATATCTGCCAGGGTTGTCCTGATGACCGACCTTAACTACAATGACTGGATTGACCAGGTCGACCCTTCGTGGTCAGGAGCAATCCCCGCCACACTTATTTACAGCAGGGAGCGGAGGATCTTCCTTGAAAAGGAGTTGACCAGGGAAGAACTACATGAATATGTGAATCAAATAATGAACTGATATGAAAAAGATCATCTTAACCACAACACTGATTTTAACTGGTTTGCTGGCCGTAACGGCGGGACTGAAACCAGGTGACACGGCCGGGGACTTCTCGCTGAAAAATGTGGACGGGAAGAGTGTTTCACTTTCCGATTACAAGGACCAGGATGGGGTCATTGTGGTATTTACCTGCAACCCCTGTCCCTTTGCCAAGGCGTATGAACAGAGGATCATCCAGCTGCACCAGAAATATGCAGACCAGGGATTCCCGGTAGTAGCCATCAATCCCAATGATGATGAAATCTCTCCTGACGACACCTTCGAAAGGATGCAAGAGAGAGCCGGTGAAAAGGAGTACCCTTTCCCATACCTGAAAGATGAAACCCAGGAGGTGTATAAAGCGTACGGGGCTACCCGCACTCCCCATATTTACCTGCTAGAGAAAAAAGGAGGCAAGTTCAAAGTGGCCTACGTGGGATCCATTGATGACAATGCCATGGATGCTTCAAAGGTGACTGAAAAGTACCTGGAGGATGCTATATCGGCCGTGCAATCAGGTGTGAAACCAGCACCGTCTACGACAAAAGCGGTCGGATGCTCAATCAAGACCAGGAAGTAGGAGCGTATGTAAAAAAATCACATCTTTGCAGCCTCAACAAGGCATGATGTTTGCTTCCCTCAACATACTGGAAATACTGGCCACTTTTATGGTGTTGTTTGCCATCATCGATATCCTGGGATCCATACCAATCATCCTGGATGTGAAAGCCAAGACCGGTGCACTCTTTCCCGGGAAAACAACCCTGGTGGCCTATGGCATTATGCTCCTTTTCCTCTTTATCGGGGAACCACTGCTGGGTTTGTTCGGCGTGGATATTTCCTCTTTTGCCATTGCCGGATCGGTGATCCTGTTCCTGATGGGAATTGAAATGGTCCTGGGAATCCAGCTGTTCAAACATGATTCAGATGGCGGGGGAGCCATTGTACCCATTGCATTTCCGCTGATTGCGGGTGCAGGATCCATCACTACGCTCCTGTCACTCAGGGCCGAGTATCATTCTATAAATATCCTCATCGCTCTTTCTTTGAATATGATTATTGTGTATCTTGTGCTCCGACTCACATCTCTGTTCGAACGATTGCTCGGGCCCAACGGACTGCATATCCTGAGGAAATTTTTCGGAATTATCCTTTTGGCCATAGCCATCAAACTGTTCATGTCAAATACAGGGATCGAGTTGACTAAAGGGAATTAGATGAGAAGATTTGCCTGGATGCTGGTGCTCGTGATACTGGTGGGATGTACAGATGATGAACTATCCTGGATATCCATACACAATGATACCAGCATTCCCATATATGCGCTCCCTTACACTTCCAGTTATACCAAAGGTGAATGGATCCACCCGGGTGGAATCGATGAGTTTTACTCTATCGCCTGTGACTGCCTGGACGGATTTGAGTATTTCTCCTTTTACTACGACAGCCTGATCATCTATATCCAGGACCATGATGATTACCCGGTAAAATTCTTCAAGGACGGAACCACCGTCAATTATGATCCAACGCTCAATCCGTTTACCAATCCTGATGTATGGAGATCACATGCGATTGAACGGAGTATCCCCGGGAGCGGCATTGAAGGGGATGAACTGAAACAGATCTTCGAACACTTCTTCAGCATCCGGACTGAAAATGTCAAGTCACTGGCGGACACCATCGTGTATCCGTTAAATCCTGCTTCTTAAAGCATCTTCAAGTTGTGCTTCCCTGAGCTTTATGGGATGCGATTTGTGCGAAGTAACCTCAACGATCTTGGGGATGGAATTCTCCCCTACTCCGAATTCCGAAAGCCGGGGAACCTCCAGTAATTTTGTAATGTGCAGCAGTTTTTCCTTGAATGCCTGCAGGTACTCACTGTCCTTCTTGTATTTGAAATCGGCAAACACCTTACTCACAATCACAAGTTTCTGAATGGCGGGATGATCCGGCTCATCCATCAGGTTATCGATGGTGTGTGCGAACACCGGTGCCATCAGTGAACCGCAGGCAACCCCGTGGGGAATATGAAAGAAGCCGCCCAGCGGGGAAGCAAAACCATGAACAAGCCCAAGTCCTGCATGTGACAGGGTGATTCCTGAGAACATGGCAGCCAGGGCCATGCCGGCACGGGCTTCAATATTGTTCTCCCCCTCCAGGTAGGCCCTTAAAAGGTACTTCTTAACCTGTTTCAATCCCTGCAAGGCCAACGCGTCAGTCATGGGATTGGCCTGCCTGGACACATAGGACTCAAGCAATTGCGTGAATGCATCCATGCCGGATGAGGCCGTTAATTTAGCCGGACAGGAAAGCATCATCTCAGGATCAATAATGGCCATTTCAGGGATGAAATTCTCGTGGCGGAGGGACTTCTTGAATCCCTGCTCTCCAACCTCAGAAATCACAGCATTCTTCGTCGTTTCGCTTCCGGTACCAGCCGTGGTCGGCATGGCGATAAAAGGGATCTTATCCCCGGGATGTTCCCTGTCCCCTACTCCCTCAAGGTACTCCCTGATACTTCCCTCCACAGGGATCATGGCCGATACAGCTTTCCCTGCATCCATCACACTACCTCCTCCCACTGCTACCACCACATGAATATCCGATCCCCTGCATTTCCCTACAATTTCGTCAACCAGTGATGGTGAGGGCTCATGGGCGATAACCTCATGGGTCAGGTTAAAACCCGCTCCCTGCAGCCCGGAAATGATCTCATCTCCATGTCCGGAATTGTGGATGGAAGAGGACCCGGTCAGCAGCAGCACATTTCTGCCGAATTGTTCCGCCACCAGAACAAGCTCAGCACGCTTTCCCCTCCCGAAACGGATCTCAGGCAATGAGGAAAAACGAAAAGAATCGATCATGAGCAACAAACTTTATGTAAATATAGAAAAATCAATCTATGTATTCATTAATTATGTAATTCCCTGTTGCTGTGGTCGTTAGAAGGATCATCAGGAGGAGGTCCATTCTGAATACCCCAACCTGTCCGGGGAGGAGTGATGTCTGCGAAAGGATGAAAACCAGGAGCCCCAGTCCGGATACAATAACCATGAACGAACCCATGGGCTTCCGTGAAAAGATCCCCAGGATAACCAGCGGTCCCATCATGGCCGTACCCGCAAAACTGGTCCTTGCAAGCAGGACCAGCTGGTCGGAACTCAGTAATGAGAAGACCAGCGCCGCAAGAGCAAAACTGATGATGGCGATCCTGATGGGCAGCAGCGATCCCGTCTCTTTCCGCGAAACCAGGCCACGAAGTTCATTTCCCAGCGCAAAAAGCTGAGAGTCGGAAGTGGACATGGCTGCAGCAAACAGTCCGATGATCGCTGCTGAAGCAACCACTCCCTTCTGGTCACTGATCAGAACCTGTCCCAGGAAATCGGCCATGGAAGCATCGGGATAACGGATGGCACCATACATACCGATCAGGATGGTCGGGAAAATAACCAGCATGGCAAATGTTCCCACTGCCACAGCCATACGGTACATGGCCCTGGTATCCTTCATGATTACCAGGCGGGTGGAAAGCTGTGGCTGGGTCACAGGAATCATCAGGATGGCCAGGAATGATGCAATCAGGAACTGGCTGTTCAGCAATCCGTTGGGCCCGGGAGTAGAAAGCAGGGCCGGATTGACCTCCTCCACTTTCAGAAACATCCCGGACCAGCCCCCTGCAGCATTCAGACAGGTAAGCGCAATAACCCAGACCACGATCAGCAACAGGGTTCCCTGCATGAAGTCCGCATAGATGATCGCCTTCAGTCCACCCAGTTCGGAATATACCAGCATCACCGCTACAATGATCAGGGACCACCCCCATGGCGGCAGAGAGTCAGGAAATGCCTGGATCAGAAAAATAGCCACCCCCCTGATCTGAATGGCCACATAGGGCACCAGGAAAATAAATACAGCCACAAAATAGATGTACCCTGCCCAGCGGTTCCTGTAGCAGTCCTGAAGCAAAGCGGACATCCCGCTGAAACCCTTTGCAGCGACAGTTTTTCTTAAGCGGTATCCGAACCATACAATCAGGAAGACCATCCCTGCATCGGAAAATGCCAGGAAGATCCAGGCCCCGATCCCGTGGTTCCGGGAAAAATCGGGCATGCCCATCAGTGTAAAGGTGCTGAACAGGGTGGCGGCAAAAGTCATGAATCCCAGTACCAGGCCTATATTTGACCCGGCCAGTAAAAAATCCTTATTGGAACGGATCATCCTTCTGGATCTCCAGGAGAGGAAAAAGAGGATGGAAATATAAACAGATCCTACAATGAAAAGCCAGGTTAGCATATGTTAAACAGTTTAAAGGTCATCCCTGAACCTGCTGGCCAGGTAGGTCAGCAGAACAAGAATGATAGTGACGATCATGCTGGTCCACAGGGTATAGGGCATTGAAAGAAACTTCGGTTCAATCCTGCCCTCACTGAGGATCAGCGGTGTAAATGTGATTGTACAGAGTATCACTGCAGCAACCACAATGATGATCCTTCTGGTTTTGTTATCGATTTTCATGGGATCCTGGGATTCGGTATGTTCAATTAAAGCCTCGGTATGGTCAGTCCGCCATCCACCATAACCACCTGTCCGGTTGCGTATGGCAAGGAACCCGTGGCCATGGCAGCCGCTACTTTCCCCACATCCCCAGGCATGCCCCACCTTTTCTGAACACAGATTCCCTCCCCGATCAGGCGGTCATATTTCTCCTGAACTCCGGAAGTCATATCGGTTCTGATAATCCCGGGGCGGATCTCATAGACCGGGATATCATACTCCCCGAGCCGCACTGCCCAGAGCCTGGTGGCCATGGAGATCCCCGCTTTTGAAATGCAGTAATCCCCCCTGTTCACTGATGCCACTGTGGAGGATATGGATGAAACATTGATGATGCATGCCCTGAAATCAGGATCCCCCTGCCTTTTCCCTGCCATATGGCCAGCAACCAGCTGGGTCAGGAAGTAAGGGCCCTTCAGGTTTACATCCATTACACGGTCGTAGCTTTCCTCATCCGCCTCCAGGATATCCATCCGCTTTCCAGGGGCGATCCCGGCATTGTTCACCAGCACATCTATCTGCCCGAATGCTGCCACCACCTTTTGGAAGACATCCCTGCGGTCGCCCGGCAATGAGATATCACCACGGGCATACAGAACTTCTGTACCGTGGGACCTGAGTTCAGCCAGTACCTCATTGACCTGGCCTTCATCCCTGACCCCGTTAACGGCAACATTGAATCCTGCCCTGGCCAGTTCCCCTGCCACTCCCAGTCCAATTCCCCGGGTGCCTCCGGTCACAAGTGCTGATCTGTTCATATTGGTTTTTTTGTATTGCTCCCTCAATCCAGGTCAGGTATGGTTACCCATGACCTTCCTGCCCAGCTTTCCAGCCCCTTTTCGGCCAGCTGAATCCCCTTTGCCCCTTCACGTAGGTCCCACCTGAAAGGCTCATCACAGGCCACATGCCTCAGGAAGAGTTCCCACTGTGCCTTGAAAGCATTTTCATACTCCTCATCCTCATACACCGGGGTCCAGTCACCGAAAAAATCGATGGGACTGGGAATATCCGGATTCCAGACCGGCTTGGGGGTGTGTTCGTAATCCTGTATCCGGCAACTCCTCAACCCTGCCACAGCCGATCCCCCGGTCCCGTCCACCTGCAGTGTGAGCAGGTCGTCCCGCCTGACCCGGGTGGCCCAGGATGAGTTAAAATGCGCCACGATCCCTCCCTCCAGCTCAAATGTGGCATAGGCAGCATCATCTGCCGTACAGGCATAGGGTGCTCCGGCCTCGTCGATCCTTTCCGGGATGTGTGTGGCACCCAGGCAGAAAACGCCCTTTACGCTGCCAAACAGGTTATCCAGCACATAACGCCAGTGGCATAGCATATCCACAATGATCCCGCCGTCATCCTCCTTCCGGTAATTCCAGCTGGGACGCTGTGGCTTAACAGTATGTCCTTCAAATACCCAGTAGCCGAATTCTCCCCTCACCGACAGGATCCTTCCAAAGAAACCTTCATCGATCAGTCTTTCTAGTTTCAGGAGCCCGGGCAACCACAGTTTGTCCTGTACCACCCCGTGCTTCACACCCGCAGCTTCACACGACCTCACAAGGTCAAGGGCATCCGACAGGGTTGTGGCAACAGGTTTCTCACAATAGACATGCTTACCAGCCCTGGCAGCCTGCTTCACAGCCTCCACCCTCCGGCCGGTGGTCTGGGCATCAAAATAGACCTCATAGGAGGAATCCTCCAGCAACTTCTGCAGATCCGTGGTCCATTTCTTCACTCCCGACATCTCTGACAGTTGCTTCAGCTTCTCAGGATTCCTTCCCACCAGGATGGGATCAGGCATGATGGTCTCTTCCGGGGAGATCCTTACCCCTCCCTGCCTGATGATTTCGACAATGGAACGCATGAGGTGCTGGTTGGTACCCATCCGGCCCGTTACCCCATTCATGATAATCCCTATGGTTCGTTGTTTCATGCCCGTTTATGAATGTTCCACATATGCCTTTTTGATCTTCTTAAGGTATTGTTGCTGGTCCATGGACCAGTATGTCTCAGAGAACACCTCCACCTCATGGTAACCCTCAAAACCAGCCTCCTCCATCCAGCCCCTGATCTGCTTCAGATCGATACACCCGTCACCCATCAGTCCCCTGTCATTCAGCATATCGGTCATATCCGGTTTCCAGTCACAGATATGAAAGGCAAAGAGCTTACCCATCCTTCCGCAGCGGCTAATCTCCTCCTGGAGGTCCGGGTCCCACCACAGATGGAAGACATCCACTGCCACTCCAAGCAGGCCGGAATGGATCTCGCTGACCATGTCGTTGGCCTGCTTCATGGTGGTGATTGCTGACCGGTCGGCCGCATACATGGGATGCAGGGGTTCGATGGCCAGCCTGATCCCTGTCTCCTCGGCCAGGGGAAGGATCTTACAGATCCCCTCCCCGATCTGCTCCTGTGATGAGGCCAGCGATTGCCTGGGATCGGCACCACAAACCAGCACCAACAGCGGGGAGCCGATCATTTCGGCATCACGGATGGCCTGCAGGTTATCTTCAATGGCACGTTTCCGTCCGGAGGCTTCCGCCGAAGCAAAGAAACCTCCCCTGACCAGGGATACCACGGTCATGTCATGGCCCTTCAGTTGCTGACGTGCCACTGACAGGGAGATCCCCTCCAGCAGGTGTCTCCATATGGAGATCCCCGTAATCCCTGTACTGGCATAGTGTTCAATGCACTGGCCAAGATTCCATGGCCGTGTGGTCTGCGTATGTATGCACAGTTGTGAGAGGTTTGCTATTTTATCTGTTCCGTCCAAATCATTGAATCCCTGTGATTGGATGACTAAACTAACCAATTTTTCTGCTATTTTTGAAGAAATCAATGATATTTCCCATGACTAGATCGATAAGGAAGACTTACTCCCGAAGGCATTTTTTAGGTACCACGGCAGCCGGTATGGCAGGCGTCGCCCTGGTCCCCACACTGAGTTCATGCACCAAACCTCCAGGCAATGAGATCACCCTCGGTTTCATTGGTCTCGGACGCCAGTCCATGCACCTGCTGAACGGTTTTATCAACCTGGAAGGTGTCAGGGTGGTGGCCGGATGTGATGTATATGGCATCAAACGGACCCGCTTCGAGAACCGGGTTAACGAATTCTACGCCCACCACGAACAAAAGGTGGAAGTGAAGACCTATGAGAGGTATTCCGAGCTTCTTGCCAGAACAGACATTGATGCTGTGGTCATTGCCACCCCCGACCACTGGCATGCTCTGATCGCCATGGACGCATGCAGGGAAGGGAAAAATGTCTACCTGGAAAAACCCATGACATTTACCATCAAGGAGGGTCAGGCCCTGGTAAAGACAGTGCGGGAAAACAACCGGATATTCGGCCTGGGCAGCCAGCAGCGCTCTGATCCGAATTTCCAGCACGCTGTTAAAATGGTCCAATCGGGGGCCCTTGGTCAGATTGAACGGGTCTATGCTTATGTCGGGGCACCCCCCACCCCCTATGACCTTCCCGAAGAGGAGGTCCCCGGGGACCTGAACTGGGACCTCTGGCTGGGACCCCTGCCGGAAAGTATCCATTATAACAACCAGCTGGATCCGCTTATTTCCCTGGATCCGCCGCAGGACGAACAGATATGGGGCGCCTGGCGCTGGTACAAGGAGATGGGGGGTGGATTCACCACCGACTGGGGAGCCCACATGTTTGACATCGCCCAATGGGGACTGGGGATGGACGGTAACGGGCCCATTGAGGCCTCTCCCATCGGGGACGGGACCGAATACATGTCATTCAAATATGAGAACGGGGTGATTCTTACCTCGGAACCCTTCAATGAGCAATTCACCAAGGGAGTCAAATTCCAGGGGGATAAAGGCTGGATCGAAGTGTCCCGCGGGCACTACCTCGCCTCGCAAGAATCACTGAATCCCCCGCCCGTAAAGGCCGAAGATGACGGGACACCCTATGAGACCAAGAGCGCCCACCAGCAGAATTTCATCGATGCGGTCCGCAAGCGGATTGATCCGGCGGTTCCCGTGGAGACCGGGCACAGTTCATGCACGGTCTGTACCCTGGGGAACATTGCCTGTGACCTGGGCCGTACCGTGAAATGGGATCCTGCCACCCAGACTTTAAGGGATGATCCCGATGGTGCAGCCGCTTCAAGGCTCCATTACCATTACAGAGAACCGTATGGCCTATAGTCATTTCATACCTCAAACCCATTCCAAATGATCGCATTTGAAGAATTCCTGGATTTAAAAGACAGCGGAACGGTACCGGAAGATATTCCGCCACTGCTCCAGGCCCTGTTGCTTGATGCTTCGGGGGACTGGGACAATGCACACCGCATTGCACAGGGTGAAACCAACAGGGACGGTTCCTGGGTCCACGCCTACCTGCACCGCAAGGAGGGGGATTTAGGCAATGCCGGTTACTGGTACAAGAATGCGGAACGAAGCATGCCGGATATGACCCTGGAGGAGGAGTGGGAGTATATTGCCATGGCACTGCTGGAAAAAAGCTAAGGGTACCGGATGATTGCCGTTTCAGTAATCCCAGATCCGGGTGACTGGTCAGACAGCCTTCATTCGTTCAGCCGTATAAGTGTATTCAATTCGTCCAACTGGCTTGAGTCCCTCCGGAAAGAGTCACACAAACCCGTATACCTTGATCTGACAGAGGAGGATACGGTGGTGGCAAAGATATCGGGTCTTGCCGTGGGACATCCCCGCACCAGGAGATCAACCATGCTCTTCTATGCAGGGCCTGCACTGAAACATGGGGACACGGAAGAGTTGATCAGGCAATGCTACAGGTCGATATACAGATGGACTAAACAATCCGGGTACAACCACCTGGTTATTGCCTCCTATGACTACCCCTACGACATTCCAAAGTGTTCAGGCTATTTCTATAGCCACAGGTCAGAATACATCATGGATCTTACAAAAAGCCAGGAAGAGATCCAAAAATCCTTTTCAAGCAACGTTAGGAGATGCACCCGGAGGGCTGTTAATGCCGGGTATACCATCACAGAATCAAGGCATGAAGGGCTTACGGATCAGATGGTGGACCTAATGGAGAAAACAAGGAAGACCAGGCTTTCTAAGGGATATGAGGAGTATGATTACTTTCACCTGCCCCATTCAGCCCTTGAATCCTTAAGACACATGGTTCGCAACGAAACCATTACCTACTATGTGGCCAAAAGGGAAATGGAGATCCATGCAATCACTGCTGTACTACAGGTCGCCGAGGGAGCATATGCCCTCTACATGGGGGTATCAGGGGAAGGGTACCGGAACGGGATACCATCACTGCTTGAAACCTCACTGATCGACCGGGTGAAAGAGAAGGGTTTCAGGTACCTTAATTTCGGAGGGATCCCCGAAAGCAAAACCCATGCCGGACTGGTCAGATACAAGCTGTCCCTGGGATGTACTGCCCATCCGTGCCTGCAGGTTAGCACAGCCAACCTGCAGTTTCCTTACTCCCTGGGCAATCCGGTGCACCATATGAGGGATCTTTACTACAGGACTACCCAATCGGTGTAGCCAGAGGACCATTCCGCCAATTCCGTCATCATTACTGACAGTCCGTATGTTGGACGATGTCTGGATATATCCGCCCCATGCTTGATATTCATAAAAAAGGGGGTTTGAGGCCGTCTGCCGGGAGAGGGAGAATCAAGGTACCCGTGCCGGTTTAACTTCCGACAGCATTCTGCCAAAAGTAGAAACCAGGGAGGAACTAGCCAAGACGGCCAGGGTAACCCACGACACCATCAGAAAGGTGAAGGTGATTGAGAACATGGAGGAGCATCCAAACCTAATTGTTGCCTCTGGTGCATCCTTCATGGGATCGAAGGAACCCATTGTTGGTAAAAGAAATATCTCCCGTTTTCCCGGTAAAATGTTTGTCAGACAAAAATGACTATTGAGGATCCGCAAAAACTGCAAGTCAGGCGCACGAATCCTGCCTCCTTTTTAATGACCCGCTCAAACTGGTTTCGGCAAATCTTACAACGATATTTTACCCTGACATAGTTTTTGGATACAGCTATTCCGTTCTCCATGGTTTAGGTTGAATAATGTAGTTTAATCAGAAAGGAATGGGAAATGTTACCCGGAAAACAGGATAATTTCTTATAAAGAAAAACCACCCCCGGTTAAAAGGGTGGTATGATTGCTTCAAGAAAGTACCCTGGCGATCAAACAGGTTTTTGATTCGTATGCAACCGAAGGAATCTCTCCCAGTTATATTCTGTATCGGGAAAGTAGCCACTATTCAACAAGCAATAATTGAGAACAACAAAACGCTGGTATAGTTCCATTTCAGGCCCTTCTGTGCCTGTGGGAGGGGAATGGTACCAGCCAGGCAAATAACCTCAGTTTCCGGATACCATGTTTTAAAGCATATTCCTAAAAATAAGGATTATAGCAGTGTCATATATTAGGGCAAATACAAAACAAAATCCTCTGCAAGTAGTTATATTCTAACTCATTACAGAGGATGCTGAGTGATTACTCGGGAATACTTCCGGCGCGATTATTCGCATACTGCGTATGCTCATGAGCTCGGCAGCTTTGCTGCCTCGGTTCGAACGGTTCTCATCGGGTTCCCACAATATAAAATGCCCGCTCCGCCAAATGGCGAAACGGACATTTTGTGATCCTGCCAGGATTCGAACCTGGACCCACAGCTTAGAAGGCTGTTGCTCTGTCCAACTGAGCTACGGACCGGGTGCCTTTGCGCTGCAAATATAAGAAAAATCAGGATTGTATATCCTCGGGGGACTCCTGGTGTGCCCTGATCCAATTCACCAGGCCCTTGATCTGCAGAATTTCCATGAGTTTGGCGGGAAGAGCCTCAAAAGGAAGTTTGTTCTTTCCGATGGAGATGATGCCTTCAGTGAAATCCACATCCACCCGGTCACCGGTGTGGTATGCCTTCACCGCATCTGGAGTGAACGATCACTGGGAGCCCCTGGTTGATGGCAGAACGGTAGAAGATCCGGTTGACCGATTTGACAATCACGGCCTTCACTCCTGCATGGGCCAGGCCCACCGAAGGATGCTCACGGGAACTCCCGCAGCCAAAGTTCTCACCACCCAGGAGGATATCCCCTGCCCTTACCTCCCTGGAGAACCGGGGATCGAAGCCCTCGAAAAGGTGTGGCAGAATGCCTTCAGGTTCCGAACTCGGCACCTTATAGGTCAGGTTGCCGGCAAACATCTGGTCCGTATTCAGGTTGTCGCAATCGGAGTAATCCCACACCCCTTTTTCCCTCCTGAACTCATTACCCTCCATGGTCATTCCGCTGCTGTTTGACTTGGAATAGGGAAAACTCTCAGCTCCTTTTGTTTTCCTGGGATCCCGGATCTTTCCGTGAACCGAACTCAGCGCCACAGCAGCAGGCGAAGCCAGGTAGATCTCAGCCTGCTTGTTTCCCATCCTGCCCAGGAAATTGCGGTTGGCAGAGGAGATGATCCGGGTCCCGTCGGCAGGGATTCCCTGGCCGGTGCCAAGACAGGGTCCGCAGGAGGAACTAAGGACATTGGCCCCTGCTTCCAGGAAGTGTGTGATAATTCCCTCCCCGATGGCCTGAAGGTAGATCTCCCTTGATGCGGGAATGACCAGGAGCTGCACCCCCGGCTTTGACCTTTTTGCCCTTCAGCATGGCCGCAGCCTCCCGCAGATCTTCAATCCTGCCGTTGGTGCAGGTACCTATGACACCCTGGTGGATTTCCAGGCCGGATACTTCAGCCAGGGCCATGACATTTTCAACTTGGTGGGGGGCTGCCACCAGGGGGTAGATATCCCCTAGATCAATGGTGATCGCATGCACATAGGTGGCCCCTTCATCGGCCCAGATCCCTTTTAAATCCTTTCCAATGTGATCCTTCAATACCTGATCAGGAGGGAACACTGCATTTTTAGCCCCCATCTCCGAAGCAAGGTTTGCCAGTGTCATCCGGTCGGAGATGGTCAGTGTATCAATCCCTTTGCCATGGAACTCGATGGATAGGTAGTTGGCACCCGCAGATCCCAGCATCCCGATGATCCACAGGCTCAGGTCCTTTGCATAAACACCCTGTCCCAGCTTGCCGTTGAGGGTGATCTTCAGTGTCCCGGGCACTCGGAACCAGGTCTCTCCCCGCAACCACAATCCGGCCGTTTCTGTCCTGTCTATCCCCGTTGCCATTGCATTGAAGGCACCGGCGGTACAGGTGTGGCTGTCGCTCCCTACCACAAGCATACCCGGGCGGGTATAATCTGCCATCAGCTGGTGGCAGATGCCACTCCCTGCATCATGGAATTTTTTAATGCCCTGTTGATGGACAAATTCACGGATCGAATGGTAGGTATTGGCCAGGGCGGAACTGGTAGGCGGGGCATTGTGATCCAGCACAACCACTAGTCGGCCTGGATCCGCAACGCTGGAACCTCCCATCTGGGAAAAGACCTTCTGTATGCTTTCCGTGTTATCATGGGAAAGGATCAGGTCGGGAGTTTTAAAAACAATGGCACCCTCGGGAGCATCGAAGATCTTTTCAACAAAAGTTCTTGGCATGAGAACGGTTTTAGATCAGTATGATATTGCTTTTACGGCAGTGGGCCACCATCTCGCCTGGCCATATGGCCGACTGGATCTCCCCGATATGTGCCTTTTTCAGCAGCTGCATGGCGGTACGGGACTGCCCGATCCCTCCCCCGATGGAAGAGGGAAGTTCATCGTTCAGCAGGCGGCGGTGGAACAGCAGGTTTATCCGGTCCATATCTCCGGTGATCTCAAGCTGGGTCATCAGTTCATCCTTATCCACCCTGATCCCCATGGAGGTGATCTCAGCAGCACATTTCAGAACGTTGTTCCATACAATGATATCTCCGTTCAGACCCCGGAATCCATCCACCGTCTCCGTACTCCAGTCATCATAATCGGGTGCCCTCCTGTCGTGGGGTTTGCCATCGGGCAGATCGTGTCCCACACCGATGATAAAGACAGCCCCCTCCTCTTCGGTAATCCTGTCTTCCCTCGCTTTCGGGGTAAGGTCAGGGTATTTTTCAAAGAGCTGTTCCGAATGGATAAACGTGAGTTCCTCGGGTAGTTCCGGCTCCACATGCGGATAGAAAGTGTGCAGGAAGAACTCGCTTCGTTTTACGTTATCCCAGACCTTTTGCACTGCAGACTTCAGGCTATCCAGGGTTCTTTCCTCAGGGAAGATGGCCTTCTCCCAGTCCCACTGGTCCACATACACCGAGTGCAGGTTGTCCAGCTCCTCATCGGGACGAAGGGCATTCATGTCCGTGTAGATCCCGTAACCTGTCTGGATATCATAGTCCCTCAACATCATCCTTTTCCATTTGGCCAGGGACTGGACCACTTCCGCATCCTGGCCACGCATATCCTTGATCTTAAAGCTAATGGGTTGTTCCACACCACGAAGATCATCGTTCAGGCCTGTGCCTTTCAGCATAAAAAGCGGTGCCGTCACACGGCGTAGCCTAAGATCGGATGCCAGTCCGTTTTCGAAATGATCTTTCATCATCCCGATGGCTTTTTCAGTTTCTTTCAAACTGATGAGGGGCTTGTAACCCTCCGGAATAATCAGTCTCATAATCAATAATAGTTTAAAACAATCCGTTGTTCTGGTATATCTCCATCTGCACCTCTGAGAACGGAACACCATCCAACGCAATGCCTTTGGTGTTGTTCCTGATCTCCCCGGTACTGAAATTCACATACAGTTCATTTCCGTCTTCCAGCTGCAGCTCCCCGGTCCTCTCAAATGCAAGCACAGGGAAAGCTGCATTGATGGCATTCCGTTCATAAATGGCCCCGAATGATTGGGCGATCACGCACTGGACCCCCAGGGAGGCAAAACAATCCACTGCCTGCTGGCGTGAACTTCCAGAACCGAAGTTCCTGCCCGCCACCACAATGTCCCCAGCCTTTACACGGGTAGCAAAATCCTCATATCCTTCCAGGTTATCAAACGTATACCGGCCCATTTCTGACTGCTCTGTAATGGATAGGTAGCGGTTGTGGTAGATCATATCGGTGTCAATGTTATCCCTGGAGATGAACCAGACCCTTCCGGAGATCTCCCTGGGGCGTTCGGAAGAAGCAGATGATGTTCCTGAGCCTCCCTTTTTTCCAGGTCCGGGAGCGTGTTCCTCAAGCGTTCCCTGAGGCCTCTGGGTACTCACCAGTTCGTCCTTTGCCGGCAAATGTTTGGGGTCTGTGATATAGCCGGCAATAGCAGAAGCAGCCGTCACAGCCGGTGAAGCCAGGTATACTGCTCCCTGTCCCTGTTTGCCCGGAAAATTCCTGTTTCCGGTACTGATGGTCACCTCCCCCGGTCCGTTCTGCCCCACCTGCCCCGCAGCACACCCTGCACACCCTGCATTGGATACCAGGGCCCCAGATTCCTTGAAGACTTCCATCAATCCCTCCTCCAGGCACTGCTGCCATACCCGGTCGGTGGCCGGGACAATTTTAAGGACAACTCCCGGTGCCAAACTCCTGCCCGCAAGGACAGCGGCTACACTCCGCAGGTCCTCTATCCTGCCGTTGGTACAGCTCCCGATAAAGGCTGAATCGATCCAGACCTTCTCATCCGGGAGCATGGAGGTATCGTGGGGTTTCCCAGGTAGTGAAATCCTGGGAACGAACTTGCCGGCATCCAAGGTAAGGACCTTTGCATAGTGTGCCCCGGGATCTGCCACTGCAGGCACGATCTTCTTCCTGGACCTGGATTCGCAATACCTGATCACCTCCCTGTTGGGGGGAAAGAGTATGATGATGGCCCCCATCTCCGTGGCCATAGAAGCGATGGTGATGCGCTGGTCCAGCGTTAGTTTGTCCACCATGGGTCCTTCCATTTCGATGGCATGGCCCAGCAGGGAACTTGCACCAAATTCGCTGAGCAGGTTCAGTGCAATGTCTTTGGCCGAGACAGAACTTCCCGGCTCTCCTTTCAGGATGATCTTCACTGAAGACGGGACCTTGAACCAGGTGGAGCCTTTGTGCCAGGAGGCAGCAATGTCTTTGTCACCCATGCCCTGCCCGAATGCACCCACCGCCCCGAGTATGTTGGCATGGGAATCAGTTGAAACAGCCGTGGACCCCGGCCAGACAAGTCCCTCTTCGATCAGCACATGGGTGCCGATCCCCTTGTCAATATCGTACACCCTGATCCCGTTCTCCCGTGCATACTGCCTGCACCTGTGCTGGTTTGCAGCATATTTCTGATCTGACCCGGTAGGATTGCAGTCGAAGGTAAAGAAGGTCCTGGATGGATCATGGAGTGTCAGTCCGTGCTGCTCCATCTGTTTCACCACATTGGCCCCTCCAAAATCCCGGGCCACCCGGGCATCGATCATCACATCCACAATCTCCCCCGGTGA
Source organism: uncultured Bacteroidota bacterium (assembly GCA_963793455.1). Lineage (GTDB taxonomy): Bacteria > Bacteroidota > Bacteroidia > Bacteroidales. The sequence goes on along the minus strand of CAWCAK010000001.1, from coordinate 448,790 downwards.
CACCACAGGACGTCCGCAATGCGAGGCCAGGATATTCTCAATGACTGTCATCCCCATGTTCGGTTACGCTTTTTCCCAAAGATAGCCACAAAGCAACTTCCATAAATATTTTCTAAAACATCTCAGGAGGATCTCCCCGGTTTTTATAGTTTTGGACAAACCATCGCAACTTGCCCAGATCCCTCCACCCAAATATCATCCGGCTTTACCTGATCAAGGTTGCCAAATGGTTCATGCTCTACATGCCCATCGTGGTTCCGTTCTACGAGAGTAACGACCTCTCTATGAAGGACATTATGGTATTGCAGGCGGTTTATTCAGTGGCCATCGTAATCCTGGAGATCCCCTCCGGGTACCTGGCCGATGTGATCGGACGCAGGAAGACCCTGATCCTCGGTGCTGTTTTCGGGACCATCGGTTTTACCACCTACAGCTTCAGTTTTGGCTTCTGGGGATTCCTGGTTGCAGAGGTCATCCTGGGAATCGGGCAGAGCTGCATATCGGGGGCTGATTCAGCCATGCTCTATGATTCCTTGCTGGAGCGGGGTGAGGAGAAAAAATATACCCGGTTCGAAGGGCGTATCACCTCCCTGGGGAACATTGCTGAAGCCGTTGCAGGGATCCTGGGTGGATTGCTTGCTGGAATTACACTCAGGGCACCCTATATTGCCCAATCCTTCGTGGCATTCATCGCCCTTCCAGCAGCCATCACCCTGGTGGAGCCGGTCAGGCGTGTTCCCCTGATCAAAGGGGGATTGATGGAAATTGTCAGGATTGCCAGGTTTGCCCTGTTCAAGGAACGGTCACTTCGCAGGAACATCCTGTTCAGCGCCATCACCGGCACGGCTACCCTGACCATGGCGTGGTTTGCCCAGCCCTTCTTCGAGTATACCCGGATCGACATTGCATGGTTCGGATTGCTGTGGACAAGCCTGAACCTGACCGTGGCTTTCACCTCCTATACGGCCCACTACACCGAAGCGATACTGGGCCAGAAGCGCTCTATTCTCCTGATTGCCCTGATGATCCCTCTGGGTTACCTGGCACTGAGCAGGTTTCACCTTCCTGTAGGACTGGTGGTCCTCTTCCTGTTCTACCTGGTCAGGGGCTATGCCACCCCTGTGTTGAAAGACTATATCAACCGCATCACAGCCTCCCACATCAGGGCAACAGTCCTATCTGTCAGGAATTTCATCATCAGGTTGCTGTTTGCACTGACCGGTCCCCTGCTGGGTTGGGCCAAAGATGTGTATACCCTTCCTGTGGCACTAACCCTGGCTGGTGCGATTTTCCTGGTCCTGAGCATCATCACAGCCATCCTTTTTCTTGTTTCGGGAGAGGAGATGAACCGGGTGAAGGATTATACCTCCAGTACCAATCCATCATAGGCCGGGCGGATATGGGATGGCAGTTCCTTTTCCAGCAATGCTGAGGGGCCCAGCTGATGGGAAATATGGGTGAGGTAGCTCATCCTGGGGCTCAGGTCGCTGATCAGTTCGATTGCCTGGGCAAGTGTAAAATGCGAAATATGGGTCTCGCGTCGCAAGGCATTTACCACCAGGTACTTCACCCCGATCAGCTTCTCCTTCTCGGCTTCTGAAATATAGTTGCCGTCTGTGAGGTAGGCAAAATCGCCTATCCTGAATCCGTATACCGGGAGCCGGTAGTGCATCATCCTCACAGGAACAATCTCCAGGGAGCCAATGGTGAACGGGTCAGCATTGATGGTATGCATCACCACCTGTGGTACTCCGGGATATTTCTTCTCTGCAAATATATATGGAAACATGCCGGTCAGGGCACGAACCACCCGCTCTTCGGCATATACATCCATGGAGCTTTTCTGGATGAAATTGAAGGCCCGGATATCATCCAATCCGGCGATATGGTCACGGTGCTCATGGGTGAAAAGTACCGCATCAAGCCTGGTCACACAGGCCCTGAGCATCTGCTGCCTGAAATCGGGACCCGTATCGATCACCACCACCTGCTCATCCACCTCCACCAGCACCGAGGACCTCAACCGTTTGTCATGCTCATCCACCGACATGCATCCGGGACACCTGCAACCTATAACGGGAATGCCCTGAGATGTGCCGGTGCCCAGAAAAGTAATTCTCAACTGATTGGGATTTGGTTATGCTGATCACGAAGTTATAACTATTTTTAATAAAAATTCCTGATGAAAGGCGTCCTCTACCTGGTCCCGAATACCCTGGGCAATCCGGATACTACCGCTACCATTCCGACGGAGATCACCGTGAAGGTCCGGGTGATCCGGGTTTTCATTGTTGAGGACCTCCGAAATGCAAGGCGCTACCTCAAAAGCCTGGACCGATCCATTGATATTGACCGGCTTACCTTCCATGAACTGAACGAACACACACGTGATGAGGAGGTACCGGGTTTCCTTGAGCAGGCCATGAAAGGGCAGGATACGGCCATCATGACGGATGCCGGTGTTCCCGGTGTGGCTGACCCGGGTGCCCTGGTGGTGAGGATTGCCCATGAGAGGGGCATCCGTGTGGTACCGCTGACAGGCCCCTCTTCCATCCTGCTCTCACTGATGGCTTCCGGCCTGAACGGCCAGTCATTCCGCTTCCTTGGTTACCTTCCGGTAAAGAATCCGGACAGGATCCGCAGGATCCGGGAGATTGAGAAGGATTTAATACGCAGGGGGGAAACCCAGGTTTTTATTGAAGCACCATACCGCAATGACGCACTGGTATCTGACATCCTGGACACCTGTGATCCGCAAACACGGCTGTGCATTGCTGCTGATATTACACTTGATTCGGAGTATATACGGACATGCACCATCACAGGATGGAAGGGAAAGGTGCCCTCCCTGCACAAAAGGCCTGTGATCTTCCTGCTGGGCAGGTAATGCTATTTTTCAAGGTCAGGATCAGTTCCCGTCCCGGAATCGTCCACACTGACAATTTCAATATCAAATACCAGGGTCTCGTAAGGAGGGATGGCCACGTAATTCTGGACAGGCTTGCCCATTTCGCCATAAGCCAGCGGATATGGAATGATCAGCCTCCCTTTTTCGCCTTCCCTGAATTGTTTTACACCCAGGTGCCATCCCACAATGGGTGAAGATTCAGCACCGTAGTCCCCCACCTTAAATTCGTATGGATCTCCATCGGAACTTTCATCAAACACCCGGCCGTCAATAAGGTATCCCTTGTATGCAATCTGCACGATGCTGTCGTCATCCACCTGGCTGCCTTCTTTGGAAACCACATCTTTCACATAATACATCACTGTTTCTGTGGCAGAATCCGTCACTGGTAACGCCCCTTCAATGTTATTTGCGTAATTCAGGATCTGGTCCTGCTCGTATACCACTATATCTTTAATCACCTCCAATAGCTCCAATTCGTACTTCATGGAGGTGTATGCACCAACACTTTTCATCAGCTGTGTTCCGCTGTTCCCGTATCCAAGATCGCTGGTGAAGCAAAGGATCGCCTTCCCCCCCTTCCCCATCATGGTGAGCCCCTCGGTCACTCCGTCAGCCTTAAACCCATTTTGCATTTTAAACGATCCGTAGAGGGCCCCGCTCTGGTAGATGCTGTTGTCAATGGCCACATTCTCCAGGTAGGTATCCACCACCTGGTCACCCGGGATGGTATATCCTACATAATTCAGTTTCACCCAATCGTCTTCATCGGGAACGGTATCGTTTCCCCTGGAAACCTCGATATAGTTGAGCCCGCTTTCCGTAACAACGATGGTACTGTCCTTATAGGTGGATGACATGTATAGGTCGAAATAGCGTATCTCCTGTTCCTCATACTCCGTTGACGGAACCTCCTCCTCACATCCTGTTGCCAGGAACAATCCACCCAGGGCAAGGATCATTGTGCATATCTGTATATACCTGTATTTCATCATTTCTTTAAAACGTTCTCTCCATCAAATATTGTGCAAAAATAGCATATTTTAGGAACCCTGTAGCACATCTTTTATCACCACCCTGTATATCAGCACAGAATTCCCGGGTATCCGGTCGCGGTCACCAAAATTACCATGCCCCAGGTGGGGAGGGATCAGGAAAACAGCTTTCGCACCTTTGCGCAGGTGTTTCAAACCCTCCTCCACTCCCGATTCCACGCCTCCCTTGCCCACAATGACCTCCATGGGATCCCTGTCTGTCGATTCATAACAGGGGGACCCATCCAGCAATGTGGAAGCGTAGGTATAGGTGACCCTGCTGTTCTCCCTGACAACAGCTCCCGATCCCGGTTCCTCAATGATGATCCATAGTCCTGATGGAGTCCGGTGAGCATCCCATCCTACCCTTTCCACAAATGCGGCAATATGATCCTGGTGCCTGCGGAACATATACTGGTTAGCCCTGATGAACTGTTCGGCCACAGGATCGGGTCCCTGCGTATGGTATTCCTGCACAGGCGGGTCGCAAGCCAGCATCAGCATGGCCATGACAGGTAAGAGCAGCCTAGTCATCGGAATGCAATTTGGCATATCCTGGTAGCAGCGACTCAAAATATGCCAGTGTCTCCTCCATGGAGAGGAAGGAGTCTCCACCTGCTGCATTGATATGCCCCCCCCCATGGTAATGTTCGGCGGCTATCCTGTTCACCGGGAAGCTGCCCCTGGATCGGAATGAAACTTTGACGCGGTCCTTCTTCTCTACGAACAGTGCTGTAAACTGAATACCTTTTACAGAAAAGGGAATGTTGACAAATCCTTCAGTATCTCCCTTGCGGTGATTAAAGCGTTTTAATTCCTCATCGGTCAGACTGATATAACCAGTCCGGTGTTGAGGAAGGATCACCATCTTCTGCTGCATACAATACCCCTGGAGCCGCATCCGGTCCTCTGAGAAAGCATCATACACACTGCTGTAGATCCGGTCCTTCTCAATTCCGTATTTCATGAGATCCCCCACAATATGAAAAACCTCGGGATAACTGCTTGCATAATTGAAATTTCCCGTGTCGGTCATGATGGCTACATAGAGACAGGTGGCCACATCCCTGTCTATGAGATTCTCTCCGTAGATCTCCGTCAGGAGCATGTAGATCATCTCCCCTACCGATCCCCTCCAGGTTTCCGAAATAGTCATGTCGGCAAAATCCACCGGGTCCTCATGGTGGTCGATCAGTATCTTTTTTGCACCGGAACTAAACAGGAACTCCTCCACACCGTTCAGGCGGCCCGGATCGTTGAAATCAAGACAGAATATAAGGTCGGCTTCCCCAATGATCCCCATGGCCTTTTCCCTTTTGTAGGCAAAGGTGGTTGAGAGCTCAATCCCGGGCAACCACCGCAGGAAATCAGGCAAACCGTCAGGGATCACCACCCTGGCATCCACGCCCTTCTTCCCCAGTGCAAGCGCCAGTGCAAGACTGGAACCAATGGCATCACCGTCGGGGTTGGAATGGGTCAGGATAGCCACCTTGCCCGCTTGTCCTATCCACTCCTGTAAAGTGCTACGTATGTTCGTATTGAGCATCATAAAACCTTATAAAAGAGAGACAAAGTTAAAAAATATTGAAACCGGCTTAACAAAGCCCGGTATTATTTGTTAATATGCACTATAAAACCAATCAGATTATGGCAGGCAACATCACCTTTACCATCATTAAACCACAGGCTGTTTCAAATGGCTTCATCGGTCCCATCCTGAACAAGATCCATGACGGAGGATTCTGTATCTCAGCCATGAAGATGCTCCATCTTACACGGGGAGAAGCAGAAAGGTTCTACGCTGTTCACAAAGAGCGGCCCTTTTACCAGGACCTGGTTCAATTCATGACCTCCGGTCCCATCGTGGTAGCCATCCTGAACAAAGAGAACGCCGTGGAAGACTACCGGAAACTGATCGGGGCCACAGATCCCGCAAAGGCCGAAGAGGGTACCATCAGGAAACTCTATGCAGAGAGCATGCAAGCCAATGCCGTCCACGGATCCGATTCAGATGAAAATGCCATGCAGGAATCATCCTTCTTCTTTGCAGACCTGGAAAGGTTCTGATCACCTGAGTACGATATCATCGATCACATCCATACCGGCTGCTTCATTGAGCCTGCCGATAAGCGTGCCTTTGATCATTTCAAGTTCATTTCTGACTACCGAAGAGTAGACGGTAACAAACAGTTTCCGGTTCCGTATATGAAGGCTTTTTGTTTTTTTTGCCACCGTAACCCCAAGCAGGTCCTTCCATGAACGCACCAGGCGGTACTCAGCCAGCCCCTTCTCCAGTTTGTTGGCCCTGACAAACTGCTGGAGCAGTGAATCGATCCGCTTTATCTCCTTTCGGTCCATCTTAAGTTTCCATCTGGGTTACATCACCACTGTGATCAATCCGAAATACCCTGTGGTCGGCAGGTAATTCGGCAAGAATGCCAAGCAGCCGTGACTCATTGGTATCGGTGATAAATATCTGTCCGAAATTGTTTTCAGCCACCAACCTGATGATCTGCTTGACCCGGGTTGCATCAAACTTATCAAAAATATCGTCCAGCAGGAGAATGGGGGGTATCTCGGTCAGCTTCCTGATGAATTCAAATTCGGCCAGCTTCAGGGCCACAAGGAATGTTTTCTGCTGCCCCTGGGATCCGCTTCTCTTAAGGCTATGCCCCTCCAGGTCCATGTCCAAATCATCCTTATGGATGCCGAAAGTGGTATACTGAACGATCCTGTCCTTTTCTGCAGAACCCTTAAACCTTCCCTGAAACCTGATCCTGAAGCTGTGCTTTGTATGTGAGCCTGACTTTTTCCCTGTCCCCGGATACATGTTCATAATAGCTGCTGAAAACCGGCAACAGTTCATCCACGAATTTTTTCCGCTCCTGGTAGATGGGGTCCCCGTACCGGACCAGTTGTTCATCCCATACCTCCAGCATTTCCATGTTGTAACTTCCGGAATGGGCAAAATCTTTCAACAACCTGTTCCTCTGGGAAAGGGCCCTGTTATACTGGATCAGGTTATCCAGGTAAACCTTGCTGTACTGTGCAATCACCCCGTTCATGAATCTCCTGCGTTCCTCACTGCCTCCGTTGATGAGGATGCTGTCGAATGGGGAGATCATAACCAGTGGGATGATCCCGATATGCTCGGAGAGTTTCTGGTACTCCTTCTGATTCCGCTTGAACTGCTTTTTCTTCTGCCGCCTGATCCCGCAATAAATGTTCTCCTCTTTTCCCAAACGCTCAAACATTCCCTGTATTACACAAAACTCCTGGTCATACGTGATGTTCTGTGTATCCACCGGATTCAGGTTGCTTTTGCACAGGGCAAGGTAATGGATTGCATCAAGCACATTGGTCTTACCCACACCGTTCTCACCTACAAAACAATTGATCTTTGGTGAAAAGGGAATGTCCACCTGTTCATAATTCTTGAAGTTGACAAGAGAGAGGGATTTCAGATGCATATGTAAAATTACTATTTTTGTGGCGCTCTGACCGGCATTTTTCCAAAAAAGGATTACTTTTGCGGAAGTTTTTCAAAATCAAATCATATCCCTGTAATGTCGAAGAAAAAGAATGTGAAGCAGACAGACAAGAACCTGGAAGGAATTGAGCAGGCATTAACACGTTCGGAACAGTTTATAGAAGACAACCAGAAAATACTTACCTATATACTTGGCGGACTCATTGTTATCTTACTGATCATCATTGGTGGAAACAGGTACTACCTGAAACCGCTCAATGAGGAGGCAGCAGGAGAAATGTTCTACGCAGAGCGGTTCTTTGAATCTGATTCATTCAACCTTGCCCTGAACGGTTATGGAACTTATCCCGGTTTCCTGGATATCATGGACGATTACGGTCTGACCAGGTCAGCCAGGGTGGCCCGCTACTATGCAGGTGTCTGCTATCACCAGCTGGGCAACCATGATGAAGCTATCCGGTACCTTGGTAAGTTTAAGACCGATGACCTTCTAGTGGGTGCAGCCAAATACAGCACCATGGGAGATGCCTATGTGGAGATGGGTGACCTGGAAAAGGCAGCTTCATCCTACAGAAGCGGCATTGATAAGTATGAGAACAACTTCTCCTGCCCCATCATGCTGAAGAAGCTGGGGATCGTATATGAGGAGATGGGTGACCTGGAAAAGGCGCTGGAGGCCTACCGCACCATCGAATCCATCTATCCTGATTCTCCTGAAGGCAAGGAAATTAAAAAGTACATTGGAAGGGCTGAATCCAAATTGACCCTCTGATCAAATGGCTTCAAGTCTTAAAAACCTGTCGGATCACGACCCGTCAACTATTCCTGACGGCTCTTCCATGAAGGTGGGGATCATCGTTTCCGAGTGGAACGAAGAGATCACCTCATCACTCCTGGATGGTGCGCTTAATACCCTCATGAAACACGGGGTTTCCAGGGAGAGCATCGCCATCAGGACAGTACCCGGAAGTTTTGAGTTGCCCTACGGGGCACGTATCGTAGCCGAGCAGTTCTCTCCCAGTGTGATCATTTGCATCGGGTGTGTGATCCAGGGAGAAACTCCCCATTTCGATTATATCTGCCAGGGAGTTACACGGGGGATCACAGAGCTCAACCTGGACTATGACATCCCATTTATCTTCGGTGTGCTGACTACCGGCAACCTGCAGCAGGCCAAAGACCGGGCAGGCGGAAAACACGGTAACAAGGGAGACGAAGCTGCTGTGACCGCCCTGAAGATGGCTGCATTACGCGGGACTCCCTGACAAACTCCATTCTTAACTATTGGTTCAGACTACCTGGATTTCTTTTTAGGCAGTGACTTTTGGCCCTGTTTCTGTTGCTTCTGCAGCTGTTCCAGCCGCTGGGCAAACCTGGACTTTTTGGCCGGTTTGTTCTTCTTGGCATTGATCTTTTTCAGGATCGCCTCTTCATCAATGAACTGCTTGAAGACCAGGTTCTGGCCCAGGGTGATCAGGTTGGCCAGGAAGTAATAGTAAGTCAGTCCCGCCGAGAAATTGTTCAGGATTACCATAAACATCACCGGCATGATGTACATCATGGTCTTCATGCCGGGCATGGCACTGGATCCGGCTGAAGCCTGGTTGTTCCAACGCATGGAAAGCATGGTGGTGACGGTCATCAGCAGGGTGAACAGGCTCACATGGTCCCCATACATGGGAATGGAGAATGGCAGGTCCAGGATCGAGTCATAAGTGGAAAGGTCATGGGCCCATAGAAAACTCTCCTGGCGCAATTCAATGGATGTGGGAAAGAACCTGAACATGGCATAGAGGATCGGGAACTGCAGCAGCATGGGCAGGCATCCGCCCATGGGATTGGCCCCCGCCTTCTTGTAAAGGTCCATGGTGGCCTGCTGCTTCTTCATGGCATCCTCCTTTTTGGGGAACTTCTCACCAAGTTCATCCACCTGGGGCTTAAGTACCCTCATCACAGCCTGGGATTTGTAGGACTTGTAGGTAAGCGGGAAAAGCGCTGTCTTGATGATCAGCGTCAGCAACAGGATAATGATCCCGAAATTATCGATCCACCTGTTGAGCCAGTTGAAGATGGGGATCACCACATACGCATTGATCCACCTGATCATGGAACCACCCACGGTCACCACATTTTCCAGGTCCATGTCACCATAAGCCTTGAGCTTAGTAAATTTGTTGGGGCCCACATAAAGTTTCATCCCGATGGTCTGATCCGCGGTCCGGTTAAAAGCCATGTCGATGGAAGATTGATAATACCTGACATAAGGCCCCGGGTCATTGAACCGCTCCTGGCTCATCCTGGCTCCTTCAAAGGATTCATCGGCAATCAGGATCGTGGAGAAGAACTGATGGCTGAAGGCGATCCACCTGATCTTGGTGGTCACATCGGCCTCCTCCATCTCCTTTTTAGTACGGGTTTTAAAACTCTCCACATCCCCCCCGTGGTATTTATAGTACAGGGTGGTATAGGTGGCTTCATTGGTGTACCCCTTCTCCTGTGAGGGTGCATAGAATGAAAAATCGAATTGCAGGTCCCTGTTCACATATTCATTGAGCCCTTTTAACTGGATATCGAAATCCAGCATGTAGTCACCGTCATACAGCTTGTATATGTAAGCAAGGGATGCCGTTTCTGAAACACCCAGTGTCATTGTCAGCTGCTGGAAGGACCTTCCTTCGCTATCACTGAGAGATTCAACCGCAGGCTCAAAGAAAAGCTCCCCGGTATTGATGATCCGGTTATCTGCGAAAAACTGGAGTGCAAAAATGGTGGAATCCCCGTCAAACAGGTTCAGCGGGAGGGAATCATGGGTCTGGTACTGTTTCAGGTTCACCGTATAGGGGCGTCCACCGAGGGTGGTAAAGGTCAGCTTCAGCTGGTCATTCTCAAGGACAACAGCTTCCTCCAGGCCGACAGCGGCAGATGCGAAATCTCCAAGCTTGTTGTTCAGCCGGTCTATGGAGACAGAATCCACGGAACCATCCGAGGCGTCCTGTAACTGAATCTGCTCGTTTTGCTCACGTGCAGATTCCATGGCCCTCAGCTGCTCCACCATTGCAACTGAATCACGCCTGATTCTTTCAGCTTCCTGGGCCTCCCTTGTAGCCTCCCTCTGGGGTTTCATCCAGATGCTGTAGGCAACAAGGATCACCCCGATCACCACCATGCCTAAGATTGTATTTCTGTCCATATCCAGCTTGTTAATCAGGCACAAAAGTAATGGTTTAGCCTGTAAATCATTATAAAATAAAATAAAATCGATGAGATTTCGGCGAATTGCTCCCTGGCAGGGAAAGCTTCCTATTTCCCGTTGTTAATGGAAGCCTTGATAAAGGCAATAAACAGGGGATGCGGATTCAGAACAGTGCTCCTGTATTCCGGATGGAACTGGGTTCCCACAAACCAAGGGTGGCCGGTCTGCTCCATGATCTCTACCAATCCGCTCTCAGGATTGATCCCGGTGGCAATCATTCCGTTCTTCTCATAATCCTCCAGGTAATCATTGTTGAATTCATACCTGTGCCGGTGGCGTTCCCGAACCATTTCTGCCTGGTATGCGGACTGAACACGCGAGCCTTTTTTGAGTGCGCAGGCATATCCTCCAAGACGCATGGTCCCGCCTTTTTCAGTAACCCCCTTCTGTTCTTCCATGAGGTCGATCACCGGGTGTTTCGTCATGTTGGTCATCTCCGTGGAATGCGCATCTTCATATCCGATAACATTCCGGGCAAACTCTATCACTGCACACTGCAGCCCCAGGCAGATTCCCATGAAAGGGATCTTCTGCTCACGGGCATACTTTGCAGCGAGGATCTTACCATTAATGCCCCTGTCTCCGAAACCGGGCGCAACCAGAATTCCGTTGTATCCTTTCAGCATCTCCGCCACATTATCCTCGTTCACCATTTCTGAATGGATGCAACTCACTTTCACTTTCACCTTATTTCTTACCCCGGCATGGTTGAGTGACTCAATGATCGATTTGTATGAATCATGCAGCTCCACATATTTTCCCACCAGGCCGATCCGGATCTCCCGCTTGGAACTTTTCAGTATGTTGACAAACTCCTTCCAGTCCTTCAGTTTCGGGGACACTTTGGCCCGGATCTGCAATTTTTTCAAAACCATGGCATCCAGGCCCTCCTCCTGCATAAGCAGAGGCACCTCATAGATGGTGGATACATCAATGGACTGGATCACAGCCTCCAGTTCCACGTTGCAAAACAGTGCCACTTTTTTCCTCAGGTCCCTGGTTAGTTCATGCTCAGCCCTGAGTACCAGCACATCCGGCTGGATCCCGTTCTCCAGCAACACTTTGACCGAATGCTGGGTTGGTTTGGTCTTCAGTTCCCCGGAGGCGGAAAGGTATGGAACCAGTGTCAAATGAATGAAAACCGTATTCTCAACACCCAGGTCCCACCTCAGCTGCCTGACAGCTTCAATATAGGGAAGGGATTCAATATCACCCACGGTTCCGCCAATCTCGGTAATGATGAAATCATATTCATCCTTTCTCCCCAGGAGGGTGATCCTGCGCTTGATCTCATCGGTAATATGCGGGATTACCTGGACCGTCTTTCCCAGGTAGTCTCCCCTGCGCTCCTTGTTGATCACTGACTGGTAGATCCTTCCCGTGGTCACATTGTTTGCCTGTGAGGTCTGAATATCCAGGAAACGCTCATAGTGCCCCAGGTCAAGATCGGTTTCCGCACCATCATCTGTCACATAGCACTCCCCGTGTTCGTAGGGATTCAGGGTTCCCGGATCCACATTGATATATGGATCCAGCTTCTGGATGGTTACCCTATAACCCCTGGCCAGCAATAACCGGCCGAGGGATGCTGAAATAATACCCTTACCCAGGGAGGATGTGACACCTCCCGTTACAAAAACATACTTCGTATTACTCAAGGAAATTGAGATTTAAATTCGTGCTAAAAGTAAAGATTTATTGTGTATTATCCATATCGTCCAGGATCCGGATTTTCAGCTCCAGCGCTTTGATCCGCTCCCGTGCAGATTCGATCTTTTCATGGAATCCCTGGATGGTCCCGTCTGAACTTTCAGATTGTTTGAAGAATCCAATATTGTTTTCCCAGACACCGATATCATTGCGGAGCTGCTGCAGCTTATTGGCCAGTTTATCCCGCTCAAAATTGAGTTTCATGTCCGCACGGGGGGCATGCATCATCCCTTTGATCCTGTTACGGAACCGGAATACAGAACGTTCCGATTCATCAAGCCCCATCTTTTCCAGGAGCCTGTCCTGCGCTTCCCGGAACAGGTCTTTGATCCAGTCCTTTTTTGCAGACGGGACATACCCGATTTCATCAAACCTGGTCTGGAAAGTTTCCAGTGCCTCCATGTTCTTCTTCCGGTTCGAATCGGGTGTGAAAGCATCCATCTCAGCCACCAGGGCCTCCTTGGATTTCAGGTTTTCATCAAAAGTGGAATCGATATCTTCGAAATACTTGGATTTATTGTTGAAGAATGTATCACAGGCAGCCCTGAAGCGTCTCCATAGCTTATCTGAATCCCGCCTGGGAACCGGGCCAATCTCCTTCCATTGTTTCTGAAGCCTTATCAGTTCAGTAGTGGTTTCTTTCCAATCCTGGTTTTCACTGAGCGATTCGGCCTTCTCCACGATCTCGCTCTTGAGATTCAGGTTGTCTTTCTGTTCCTCGTAGGCTGATGCGTAGTAGGCCGCCTTGTTCCCGAAAAAGGTGTCACATGCCTTTCTGAAACGGGAATAGATGGCATTGTTGTCCTTCTTGGGTGCATACCCGATGGTTTTCCATGTTTTCTGGATCTCCAGGATCAGGTTGGTCTTCTCTATCCAGGCCCCATGGGTTTCATAGTTCTTCTCTGCAATGGATTCTACCTGGTCACACAATGCAACCTTCTTCTCAAGGTTTTCGTGCAATGATTCTTTCAGCCTGGAGTGGTAATCCTGGTGTTTCCTGTTGATGACTGACGTGGCCAGTTTGAACCGGTCCCAGATCTCATCCCTGTTATCACGGGGTACCGGTCCGATCTCCCTCCACCTTGTATGGAACTTCTGCAAGGTCTTGAAGGCCTGTACTATGTTCGGTTCCTGCTCAAGTTCCTCGGTCTGCTGGCACAGCTGCTCCTTCAACTCAAGATTCTTCTTCAGGTCCAGGGACCTGAGGTCCCTGTTGATCCTCACATAATCATTGAATTTGTCAACAAAGTAGTTATAGGAATCCCACAGGTCCTTCAGGTTCTGCTGGGGTACGACCCCGGCTGCGAACCATTGCCGCTGCAGGTCCTTGAATTTCCTGAAGGTGATTTCGAAGGACTCCTGGCCTTCCATAAGGATCCGTAATTCCTCCAGGATCTCCTGTTTCCTGGCCAGGTTCTCCTGTTTGGTCTTCTCCAGTTTTTTGGCATGTTCCGCCTTCAGCCCCCTGTACTTGTTCAGCAACTCCTTCACTTCCGACTCCAGCGGATCATCGGCCGGTTTGAAATCCTCCAGGTTGCCCCCCTCTTCAAGGAAATGTTGTTTCTTCTCCTCGATGGTCGCATGATGCTTGTCGTAGAATGCCTGCCTGATCTCGTCCACATCCCTGCGGAAATTTCCCCTGCCGGGATTGTCCAGTTTCTCCCGGAGCAGCTTGACCAGGTCCTCCTTGCTCAGCAGGCTGAAATTGACACGCTGCTCTTCAATCTCTTTCGCTGGTTTCTCCTCCTCCTGGGGCTCCACGGAATCGGCAAGCTCCACCGGTGCCTCCTCCTGATCCCCTTGGTCCAGCTCATCGTAGGATTCATTGATCTTCTGCTCCTCAAGGTCGTCAATGAGGAGCAGATCTGGATCGAGAGCGGATTTGGAATCCTCCCTGGGCTTAGCTTCTTTGCCAGGCTTAGCGTCAGCTGTGGGCTCAACCTCTTCTTTGGGCTTAACCTCTTCTTTGGGCTCAACCTCTTCTTTGGGCTCTGATTCTTCAGTGGATTCGGATTTTTTCTCATCCTTGACTTCTTCTACCTCTTTGGGTTCCTCTTCAGGCGTGGACTCTTCAGCAGATTCGGATTTTTTCTCATCCTTGACTTCTTCTACCTCTTTGGGTTCCTCTTCAGCCGTGGACTCCTCAGTAGATTCGGGTTTCTCCTCATCCTTGACTTCTTCTACCTCTTTGGGTTCCTCTTCAGCCGTGGACTCTTCAGCAGATTCGGGTTTCTCCTCCACAGGTTCAGTTACTGGTGCTGGTTCAGTTGGGGATTCAGTTACTGGTGCTGGTTCAGTTGGGGATTCAGTTTCATTGCCCGGTTCAATCTCGGGGACGGATTCTGGTTCCGGGATGGAAATATCATTTACAGGAGGGTCGGCCGATGGCGCCTCTGTGGTATCCGTAGATACGGTTTTTTCTTCCTTCTGATGCTCCTCCTTTATAGGTTCTTTTTGTCCGGGGTCTTCTTTAGATTCTGTGGTTTCTTTTTCATTCAGAGGATCAATGGGCCCAGTATTTTTCATGACAGGTAGAGGGTTAAAAACTCGCTAGCAACACAAATTACTCATTTTTCGCATATGAGATCACATTTTCGGTGAAAATCTGTTTTATCTTAGCGGCATATCCCATGTCGAAATGCGCATAGATATCATCACTGTTTTGCCCGGATTGCTGGAGGGACCGCTGGATCATTCCATCGTAAAAAGGGCCAGGGAAAAGGGACTGGCAGAGGTGCATATTCATGCCCTGAGGGATTTTTCACAGGACAAACACCGCAGGGTGGATGACTATCCTTTTGGAGGGGATGCTGGGATGGTGATGTCCATTGAACCCATAGAAAGGGCCATTTCACACCTTACTTCACAGCGAAGTTATGATGAGATCATCTATACCTCCCCCGATGGTGAACCCTTCACCCAGAGGGAGGCTAACCGGCTGGCACTGTCCGGGAACCTGATGATCCTCTGCGGCCATTACAAGGGAATCGACCAGCGGGTGAGGGACCACCTTATCACCCGGGAAATCTCCATCGGGGACTATGTATTGACTGGCGGTGAACTGGCCGCAGCGGTGATCACTGATTGCGTGGTCAGGCTGCTTCCCGGGGCCATCTCTGATGAAACCTCTGCACTGACCGACTCCTTCCAGGACGGATTGCTGGCTCCGCCGGTCTACACCCGTCCGGCCGATTACAGGGGTTGGAAGGTTCCTGAAATACTCCTGTCGGGCCATGCGGCAAAGATCGCCGAATGGAAACATGACCGGGCGGTTGAACGCACCCAAAAACTACGCCCGGACCTGCTGGAAGATAAGGGGGAGTGATCACCGAAGTACCTTCCGGACAAAAGCCACCGTAAAGTAGGACATGAGGAAAAGGCCAAAGAAGCCCTCCAGGGAGGAGACCCAGCGGATGGATCCGAAGGGGTAGTGATCCCCGTACCCGATGGTGAGGAAGGTGATGGCACTGTGGTAGAATGACCTGGCCAGCACGGTGAGCTGGTCATCCACAGAGGCAATGATATCAGCCTGGGATGTGAGGATCAGCAGGTAATAGACAAAGCTGAAAAGGACAAAGAAGGCGAGCATGGTGATCAGCACCCTGAAGGGGCTGGTGGCATAAAGGCCCGCTTTATCGAACAATCCCAGCTTGAACCAGTAGAGGGGGTACTGGAAGAGTGCATTCAACTTCCGCTTTTCAATGGACTCCTCCAGTTCTGCCTTGGATTCCTCGCGTTTAAACTCAACGTATGCCTTGTCCTCATCGTTGTAAAGTCCCAGGTTCTCAAAATTCTCTTTCAGGATCCTGAACTGTTCGGCTTTTACCCGGTGGCTGCTGCCTGACTGGGAGTAGATCAGTGTTTTTGCCTGGGAACGGTGCCAGTCAATGTAGATCCTTCCGATCAGGCGCATGCCTGCCAGGGAAACAGTCTGTATGCGGGCGTGGAAATCATGGGGATTTATATCGATAATGTCGCGCACCACCGTGCTGGAGAGATCCAGTATATGGCTCTGGTTCACCCTCAGGTCCACATACCCGTCCAGGTGGCAAAAGCCAAATGACAGCGAATGAAACCAGGATTTATAGAAGCTCACCTTGCCATTCCCGAAATCGGTCCGTTCAAAATTGGCATCGATGTGTTCGAACATCACCTCCTCGAAACTGATGTCCCCATTCCCGAATCCGACCCGTTTGAAATTGAATTTCCCTGCATCCATTTCGCATTCATCAAAACTGACCTCCCCGTTACCAAAAACCGAACGGTTGAAATTCACCCTCCCGGTCCCGAATTCCACGGTACGGAAATCCACCCTGCCATCACCAAACTCGGTCCTTTCAAAACTGACAATCCCACTTCTGAAGGTGGCAAAATGAAAATCGACCCTCCCTGTACCGAACCTGGCCACCTTGAAGGAGATATCCCCCTTGCCGAAATCGGTATTGATAAAGTTGGCATTCCCATCGGAGAAATCAACGTTTACGAAGGAGACATCCCCCGTCCCGAAATTCACATACTGGAAGTCCTTGTCCCCGTTGCCAAACCTGCAGTTCTTGAAGTTAACAGGGGCCGATTCGAAGACTACGTTCTTGAAATTGAAATGGGCGTTGGGAAAACGGGTATTGTGAAAACTGACCTGGCCGGACTTGAAACGGGCTGAACCGAAGTCCACATCCCCTTTGCTGATCCATGCACCCTCCAGACTGAACTCCTCACCTTCGACAACCGCATGGGTAAGATCCAGCGGGGCCAGTCCTCCGAAGAGTGCATTTTTCGCAGTAAAACCCTTCAGCACCACCTTTTCCCTTGGCTCCAGGTTCCGGGTAAGCCTGTAATCCCTCAGACTGAACTTCTCTATATAACAGTTGTCCAGGTTCAGCACCTCCCCCCGGTCGATGGCATTGTAGATCTCCCTCTCTTCTATATGGCCCATGAGTTCCACCACCGGCTGTTTTTTTTCATCCACCAGGAAATGGACCAGTGCTGTGGAAGGGAACCGGATCCCCTCATCGGTCTCAAACTTCAGTTTTTTGATCTCAGCCGTATACTCGCTGTGGCCAGGTATCATGCCATCGGATTTAGTTACCTAAATATAACAAAACCTACTCAAAGGTGGTGCGCCCGCAAATTGCCGCATAGTCACAATATCTGCAATTGACTTCCTTTTCGGTCTGAACGAAAGGAACAGCGGGATCAAAAAGCCGGACCAGTGTTTCCCTTAACAGGGCCAGGAAATCCTCCTTCCGGGGAGTGAAGTCTTCCAGGGCCTCCCCCCTTTTTCCGCCCACCATAAAACCCGGGTAAAAACCCTTGCTGAACAGGTCCCTCATGGCATAGATTCCCGGCATGATCTTTTCCCCTTCAAAGTCCTTTTCTACAAGCCACGCGTAGACAAGGGTCTGAAGGGCCGCTCTGTTCCGTTTTGATGCATTGTGCTCAAAAAGATCTTCGATGGCTGCGAAATTCATGTCGACCGTGCCGGTCTTGTAATCGATCACCCTGACATGTCCGTCCACCCTGTCAAGGCGGTCGATGAACCCGCCAAGGACGATTGTTACTTCATGTTCCGGCCCTGGAACGCGCACCTCAAGTTCCCGTATATACTTCTCTTCAGTGGAAATCAGACGAAAGGGGGCAATACCCCGGTCAGTCTCTATGGTCTTCCTCACATAGCGCTCCATTACCTTCAGAACAATGATGTTTCTGCCTTCGATCCTGGCGCTTTTTCTTCCTTTAAAATGATGCTTTCTGAACAGTTTCTCCAGCAGCGGTGCAATTTTCCCGCCTCCCAGCAAAGCACCAAGTCCTTCCGGGCTCAGCATCCCGTCATTCTCAGAGGCCAGGTCCTGGTACAACTCTTTGAGACAATCATGAACCACAGTTCCGAATTCCCTGTGATCGATCTCCTCCGCCACCTCTTCCGGCTCTCCGATTCCAGCAATATACCTGAAATAAAACCGCAACGGGCAATCGATATAGGCATTAAGCGCTGAAGGTGAGAGGAATTTTCCTTCCCCGTTTCCGGCCAGGTAGCGGTTCAGCTTCTTTTTCACCTCCATCGAATGATCTATGGAAATGCCCCGGTCTTCCTTGCTTTTCACCTCCAGTCCCGGCCTGATTATTTCGATCCCCCGTCCATATATGAGCTGATGCAGGTAGCGGCTCATTTCTCCCGATTTTGTGCCCTCTGTTGCACTGTTGTACATCAGGTCCACCCGTTCCGCCCGTTGAAGCAGGCGGTAAAAATAGTAGGCATAGATGGCTTCCATGTCCTCGCGTGAAGGCATGCCGAATGCCAGCCTGAAGGCATAGGGAATATTGGTCTGTCCAACCTGCCTGGAGGGCATCACCTCCTCATTCATAGAGAGCAGTATCACATGCCTGAAATCCAGCATGCGGGTCTCCAGGATGCCCATGACCTGGAGTCCGCTCAGGGGCTCCCCCTCGAAGGGGATCCTCAGTCCCCGGACCACCTTCACCAGCAGCCTGGAAAATACTTCATCGCTGATCCCGGGAAGCTTTTTCAGTGTGGTTTCCATTCTGTTCAACTCCATGAGGAAGCGGAAAATGAACTCCCGGTGCAAGGCCCCCGTGTTATCAAGAATTTGTGAAAAAACCGACCTGAAATAGGTGATCCAGTTCCCCACCCCCTCTGATTTCCGGAATACAAGTTCCTCCAACGCTCCGCTGAACTGCTTTTCCTCAATGTATACCTGGTTCTCATCTGCCATCTTCTTCAGCAGGTCCTGGCCCCCTCTTTCCCCGGACAGGTTCATAAAGGGATGTAGCAGAAGGGAGCTCACATCCCTGTGATAGAAGGAACTTCTCCCCTCCGGATTGTCCCGGCGGTTTTGCTGCAATTGGAAAAGCGCATTGATAAAACTCATCACCGGGGTGTTTTTCACGGGATAACCCATGGTAATATTCACTTCGCCCGATTCTTCCGGCATGGACGTCAGGACGGGCATAAGCAGCTCTTCATCACAGAGGACCACGGCTGTATCCGTACAATCCATGATCGGTAAATCAGCATCACTTTCCAGGATGCGCCCCAGGTTCCTGGCCTGCATAATATCCGAAGGAAGATCGAAAATCCGGATCTCCTTTTTACCGGCCAGGCCCCGGAAATTGTCCAGTGGGGCCGCTTCCGGATATCTTTCCCGGTTTTCCCTCATAAACCTTCCGGCCTCACTACCCGTATCTCCCATATAACTTTCATCATAATCCCAGAAAAAGGAGGCCCCCTGTTCCCTCAGCCAGTCAAAGATCTCCAGCTCGCATGCGTTCAGGGCATTGAATCCGGCAACAACCACATGGTCCCACCGGGGCGGATCCATCTCCTTATCCCGGATCCGTTCCGCGATCTCCCTGTACTGCATTCCCTGGTAGCCCTCTCCCTGTTCCCTGAGAAAAGCCCTGATACCGTGGTAAAGCACGGGCAATAACTTCCACATGTCCTGGAACTGAGTTTTCTCCCAGGTCCTGTCGCCCGCGAAAAAGCCCTCCCAGAACTGCCTGATGAATTCCACCTGCTTTGTACCGAGCCCTGCTGTCACATCCTCCAGCTCCTTCAGGTCACTGAGATTGGAGAACAGGGCATCCGCGTCTACCATGTATTTATCGATCTCATCAAAATCCCGGAGCATCATTTCACCCCAGTGAAAGAACTCATCCAGGCTCTCCTTCTTCCCGATGACCTCCTGGTAAAGCGCATGAAGGTTAAAGATGAGTTCCACCTGTACCGGGTCCTTATATACACTGAGTTCAGAAACAAATGCGCTTACGGAACAGATTTCAGGCGACCACTGCACTGAGGGGGAAAGCATGGCCAGGTGTCTCTGAAGGAAAACACCGGCCCGCCTGTTGGGAAGGACGATGCACAGGTCTTCCATCCCCGGAGAGTGCTTCTCCAGAATGTATCCGGCCATTGCTTCAAGCAGGGAATTCATTCCTCCTCTGTTTTAAAGTTCTTCCCCTGCCAAACATCATGCTGTTCCAGCAGGGCCTCGAATCGTTTCAGCACCTCATCATAACGTACTCCCCATCCATCCCTCACTGCCATGCCAGGCATCACCTCCCCGGCAATGCGTTCCAGCACGAATGCAGGATTGAGGTGTGAGATCAGTTCCATCATCAGCTCAAGGTATTCCTCCATGCTGAACTCCGGAAAATCTTCCGGATGCTCCTTGTACTCCCGGGCCAGGGCAGTCCCATGGATCACCTGCAACTGGTGGTACTTGATATTGTTCAGTGGCCAGGTGGACAGCTCCCTGGCCATCTCCAGGGTATCGTCCCGTGTTTCCCCCGGCAGTCCAATGATCATATGTCCCCCGGTACGGATCCCACGCCGGGCCGTTTCCCGCACTGCCCAGGCACTTTTCTCCACCGAGTGTCCCCTGTTCACCCTTTCCAGGGTTTCATCCCTTAAAGACTCCAGTCCGTATTCCAGGACTACATGGTACTTCTTCGACAACTGAGCAAAATAGTCCAGCTTTTCCGCGTCCACGCAGTCGGGCCGTGTCCCAACCACAATGCCCATGATGTCCGGAAGCTCCAGGGCCTGCTGATACAGCTCCTTCAGGCTGTCCAGGTCAGCATAGGTGTTTGTATAGGACTGAAAGTAGGCAAGGAATTTTGTGGCTTTCCGGTATCGTGAACGGTGGAATTCCATTCCCTGGCTGATCTGCCAGGCAATGGACCGGTCCGCCTCGTTGTAGGCCGGTGTGAAGGCATCATTGTTGCAAAAGGTGCAGCCACCTGTAGCACAGCTGCCATCCCTGTTGGGACAGGTGAAGCCAGCATCCACAGATATCTTCTGGACCCTGGTTCCGTAAAGGTTCCGGAAATAATCACTATAGGCATTAATGCGCCTTTCTGTTCCCCAGGGATAGATCATAACGCTTCAATCTGTTCGATGTGGTCTTCCATTACGTACCACACATATCCTTTAATGCTCTTATGGGTAATCCTTTGCATCTGTTCCATGTAATTCCTGACCTGCTTCCGGTAAATTTCCTTCCGGTGCTCGCCAAACTTGAAGTCCACCACTGTAACCTCCTCCTTATCCACAATCACCCGGTCGGGTCGTGAAACCGTGCCTCCTCCCAGCAGGACAGATCTCTCGTTATAGATCTTCCTGCCCTCTTTTTCCTTAAACCACTCCACAGCCTCCGATCCGCCAATCATCTGCCTGATCTTCCCGGACATAAGGTCCAGCTCAGCGGCAGGAAGCATCCCCTCCCGGATCAGGCTGGCCCAAAGCTCCCCGATATCATCCAGATACCTGATCCTCGAAAAGATCCGGTGCATCATGTTCCCGTACATCCTGCTGCTGTGAAACCGGCCCTCCTCATCGGTATACCAGTCCGCCGTGCCCGTCCTCAGCCTTTCCATGCTATCGAAGGACCTCATGCCGTACCTGGTGAATTTCCAGGGATCCGGCTTTTCCTCCCCCGAAGGGTATGCAGGAATTTCTCCAATGGTAAAGGACCCGCCTTCACCCGGGTAAGCAGCACGGATGAGTCCGCCTGCGTTTTTAATATCATCATTCTCCGACAAAGGTATTCCGGCATACAGGACATCCACCGCCCTTGTGAATGCCACATAGAGAAGATTCAGGTTATCCATATAACCCTTCATGGTTTCCATATGGTAATCCCGGGCAAAATGAGTGTGAGCCAGCTTACTGCTGTAACTGACCGGTACGGAAGGAATCCTTTTCAGGACTTCCTGGTTGTTCCTGCACCACAGTGTGGAACGGGAATCGGGCTTGATCTTCCAGTCGCAGAAAGGAATAAGAACCGCTTTAAACTCCAGCCCTTTGGCCTTATGAATGGTAAGAATCTGTATGGCATCGGAGCGCATAGAGATCTGTAGTGTCCTTTTGCCACGTATCTGTTCCCACTGAGCCAGGAAGGAATGGATATCCAGTGCCTCCCTGCGTTGCAGGTCTATCACCAGGTCCTGCATGGCCTGAATATAGGAGACATCTTCACCTTTTAAATCCAGCCGGAAAACAGTGATAAGCCTTTCCAGCGTTTCAAAAAGCGGCTGTTGCTGCAGCAGGGCCAGGTTTTCCCTGAATTCTGGAGGCAGAACATCCAGCGGGTCCATGTCAACCCGGTAAACGGTTCCCCCCTCCGGACCAGATTCCTGAGAACATTTCAGGTACAGGTGTTTCAAAAGGGCATTGTTCAGTTCATCACCCGGACTATTCAGGTAGCGAAGGGAGGAAACAAGCAGGGCCACCGCATCGTTATCATTTAACAGCAAAGAGTCGTTGGAAACCAGGGTGAATTTCCCTGTCTTCCCGTTCTCCCTGGCATATTCCAGCAGTCTGCCGGCCACCCTTGCCCCTTCTTTCCCGCTACGCACCAGAATGGCGATATCCTTCTTCCTGAATCCCTGATCCAGCAGTTCTTCCACCAGACCCGGAAGCCCTTCAAGGACCTGATCGGCGAAAGACAATCCCTCATCCTTTTCAAAATAGTCGAGCCGGATAAAGCCTCCTTTTTTCTTTGACTTTTCCGGAACATTCTGTACCACATCGTTATAGGAATCCCTGAAAAGCCTGTGGGCTTCCTCTGAAAGTTCACCCTCAATCAAACCTGAAAGAATCCCGGGGATCCGGCTGAAAAGCCCGTTGTTGAATCTGATGATCTCTTCCCTGCTCCTGTAGTTGTCTGCCAGCTTATAAACCTGAGGCTCCTGGTGACTGAAGTCCCTCAGCAGTTCCGATGACAGGACTTCCCAGTCTGAATTCCTCCAGCGGTATATACTTTGCTTCACATCTCCCACCACCAGGCTCTCCTTTCCCATGCCCAGTGAATTGTCAAGCAGGGGTTTGAAATTCTCATACTGGAACCGGGAGGTGTCCTGGAACTCATCCAGCATGATATGATGGTAGCGTATTCCTGTCCGCTCAAAAACAAAAGGAACCTGGTTGGCCCCGATCAGGCCCTTGAGAAAACGGCTCGTATCGGTGATCAGGAACAGGTTGCGGGACCTGAGATAAGCCTGCAGCTCTTCCCTCAGGTCACCCAGGATCCCCAGGGTATAGAACCTGCGCCTGATAGCCTCTATGGTATTCAGCATAACCTGCTCCTTCCACATGGCTTCCATGGCCGGGATAAATTCTTCCACAGTCACCTGCCGTTCAAGGTCCGTTGCAGTTTGATTCAGCCACTTGTCCGGATCCGACCTGGAGGCTGCCTTCGTATCGGTAAGGAGCAGCTTTCCTTCCGGAACCGATCTCCTGAGGTAGGAAATGTAGGAATACTGTCCGCCGCTAAAATGCTTTTCCTCCAACCCCAGTTCAGAAAAACGGCCCAGCACCTTTTCAGTCAGTTTTATGATCGCAGAAGAGGCCCTCTTTTCTTCCATATTCATTTCTTCCTGGTAAAGCCCAAGTTCCGCTTTTCCGAGCCTTTCAATCCCCTCACCCTCAAAGAGTTTCTGGAAGGATTCCGTGAACAGTTGTTCCCCCAGCTGCTGAATATCCCTGGAAAAATCCCATGACTGCTCCTCACCCATGCGTTCCTCTGCATAGCGAATGAGCCAGCGTTGCAGCTCTTCATTATGGGTGATCTGCTGGAAAAGCTGGTTCACCGCCATTTCCAGCACCCGGCCCCTGTCCATCTCCAGGTTATAGGAGGGCTGTATCCCCATTTCCCGGGTGAAAGCCCTGATCACCGACTGGAAGAACTTATCGATGGTGCCCACCGAAAACATGGAATAATCGTTCAGGATCCTGTGAAGCAGGATCGATGCCCTGGACACAATCAACTTCCTGTCGAGCCGGGTTTCCCCGGCCAGCAATTCAAGGTCCTCATGATCTCCAAGGGGATCAGCTTTGGAAAGCTCGTGAAGTCGCCTTAGAATACGCTCCTTCATTTCCCCGGCGGCCTTGTTGGTAAAAGTCACCGCCAGGATATTCCTGTAAGCACCGGGATTGAGGAACAGGAGCTTCAGATAATGCAGCGTCAGGGTAAAAGTTTTCCCCGATCCCGCCGAAGCCCTGTATACATGCAATGCACACATCCTATAAAGATAACACCATATTCATTACCTTTGCAATTCCATGAAACGGGAAGGAAAAAAGGTGGTGGTGGGTCTGTCAGGAGGGGTAGACTCCAGCGTAGCGGCGCTCTTGCTGAAGGAGCAGGGGTATGATGTGACCGGGCTGTTTATGATCAACTGGCACGACAAGACCGGGGTGATCGATGCCGATTGTCCATGGGATGAGGATGTGGTATTTGCTGAATTGGTAGCCAAAAAACTGGGGATTGATTTCCACGTGGTGGACCTGAGCGAACCTTACCGTGAAAGGGTGATCGAAACCATGTTCTCTGAATACCAGAAGGGCCGGACACCCAATCCCGATGTGCTGTGCAACCGGGAGATCAAGTTTGATGCCTTCCTCAAAGCGGCAGAGGCTTACAACCCCGATTTTGTGGCCACCGGGCACTATTGCAGGAAAACAACCACAGCAATAAACGGGAATCCGGTGCAACACCTGCTGGCCGGGGAGGATCCCAACAAGGACCAGAGCTATTTCCTTTGCCAGCTTTCACAGGAACAGCTTGCCCGCACCCTCTTCCCCATCGGCCACCTGCGAAAACCGGAGGTAAGGGAGATCGCCACACAGCAGGGGCTCGCCTCCGCCCAGAAAAAGGATTCCCAGGGGATCTGCTTTGTTGGAAAGGTACACCTCCCGGTATTCCTGCAGCAGAAACTGGATGCCAGGGAAGGGAACATCTTTGAGATCCCGGCCGGCCTTGACCAGTTCCGTGTTGAAAAGAGCGATGCTGAAAACCTGGAGGAACTTTGCAGCCCCTGGAGCTATGTAAAGGAGGACGGGACCTGGGTGGGCAAGCACCAGGGGGCCCATTTTTTCACCGTGGGACAGCGGAAGGGATTGAACGTGGGGGGTAAGCAGGAACCCCTGTTTGTGATCGCCACCGACGTACGGAATAACAGGATCTACGTGGGACAGGGACAAGCGCACCCCGGGTTGTACAGGCCCGGACTCTATATCCTGCCCCGGGAGATCCACTGGATCAGGGAGGACCTGGCCATGAAGGAGGGTGAAATCCGTGAATACCTGGTCAGGATCCGGTACAGGCAGCCCCTGCAGAAGGCTGTGCTTCATATGACCCCGAAGGGCATGTATATTGTTTTCGATCAATCCCAGCGGGGGATCGCACCGGGACAGTTCGCGGCCTGGTACGATGGGGAAGAACTGGTGGGCTCAGGGGTTATCCACCTCTGAGGGATCCCCGGCAGCAGGTGCAAACAACCCTACCGTTTGTGAAGGCCGCACTCTTTGTGAAGTTCATTTTCCCACCACCAGCGCCCGGCGCGCACGTCCTCACCGGGTTCAATGGCCCTGGTGCATGGCTCACAACCGATGCTGGGAAATCCCCTGTCATGCAAAAGGTTGTAGGGGATGTTGTGCATTTTGATATATTCCCTGACCTGTTTCTCAGTCCAATCGATCAGCGGATTGATCTTCACCAGTTTGTTGTACTCGTCCCACTCCACCAGTTTATTGAAGAAACGTGAGACCGACTGGTCTTTCCTGAGGCCGCAGATCCATGCTTCCATTCCTTCGAAAGCCCTGGGGAGTTGTGCCACCTTGCGAATGCTGCAGCACAGTTTCCGCTTCCCAACACTGTCATAGAAGAGGTTGATCCCATTGTTGGCCACCATCTCCTCCACTTTTGCGGGTTCGGGGAAATAGGTCTTCATCCGGATGCCGAAGTGTTTGTTGGTCCGGGCTATCAGGTCATAGGTCTCCGGGAAAAGCCTCCCGGTATCAAGGGTGAATACCCTGGTATCCCTGTTCTGGCGAATCACCATCTCTGTCAATACCTGGTCCTCCAGTCCAAGGCTGGTGGAGAGCACGATCTTCTCCCCGAATTGCTCCAGGAAATAGCTGACCACCCCTATGGCACTCTTTCCCTTCAGGTGTCTATTCCACTCCTCAATTTTCGCTTTCAATTCCTCACTCAGCTCCATTTCTCTCCATATAGTTATGCATTTGCGAAGGACTCCGGTTTCCCCATATCGGTCCACGGGTCTGAATCATGCCGGTAAAGGGCAACAGGCCTTGATTTTGCAAGTTCCAGGTAGAAGGGTATGATGGGAAACCGTTTCTCCGCAGGAAACAGCTGCAGGATCGCCGGATCCATCACATGGATGGCACTGAAGGCAATAGGCACCAGTCCTTCCGCATCTCCCTCCACCAGGATGGTCTCACCACTCCGGTTATCCCTCCATCCCTTCAGCAATCCCCCCCCCATGAGCAGGCTCCGGCTTGTCACCCGCTCCTTTACCGCCAGGGTTGCGAGGGCCCCGCTTTGCCGGTGTGCTTCAATCAGTTTCCCCAGGTCGATTCCACTGAGGATGTCCACGTTGTAGACCAGGAAAGGTTCATTGTCAAAAAACCAGGAGGCATTCGCAATGCCCCCTCCTGTATCGAGCAGCTCCTCCTTTTCATGGGAAAATTCTATGCGGATCCCGTAGCGGTCCTTCCGTTTCACATGATCCATGATCATCTCTGCAAAATGGTGCACATTGATGATGATCTCCCGGAAGCCTTCATTTTTCAGTTTCAGGACCACATGGTCGAGCAGCGGCTTGCCCTCCCATTCCAGCAACGCCTTGGGCCTGTGATCGGTCAGCGGCCTGAGCCTGGAACCCAGTCCAGCCGCCAGTATCATCGCCTTATTTCTTCCGGTTGGCAACACCATTTTTCCTTCGGGGACCTCTTTTGGCATTTGGTGCAAAGATACTTTTTCTTTTTACCCCGTATTTTCGGAGACAGGTTTTCCTCCTCCCTGCACAGCTTTTTACTCATCCCATCGTGTTATGCAAAAAATAACAGCCAACAGGAAAAATTGTTCCAGGAAAATAACGAACCTACTTCCTGCCGATGGACCTGGCATAAAGGAGGGCGGTGGTACGGTAAAACAGATGTCCCAGCTTGTTGAAGGGCAGGTACATGATCACGAACCAGACGACCACCAGGTGGAAGAAATAGAGGTGGTAGGCAATCTGCCAGTTCCCGAACCTGGCCGCCTCCACAAGGGTACCCGACATGGTAAGAAGGAAGATGGAAAGCAGCAGCAGCCAGTCGGTATAGTTGCTCTTTCCGAATACCTTACTGTTGGTCAGCCGCTGGAAGATCATGATCCCCAGTCCGGTATAGATCATCAATGAAGCCAGGTTCCCGGCAAGTTTGAACGGATTGGTGAACGGGAGGGGATAACGATGGGTAATGGAGGCCCAGATGGCATACAGGGTTACCAGGATCAGTAATGCGAATCCGAAGAATACCAACATGTGTGCCCACTTCCCGGGTTTTCGCGTTCTGCACCCGGAGAAATTGGAATGGGAGATGATCTCACCCAGGACTTTGAAAACAGGGAGCCGGTTGGCAGCTCCTTCGGCAGGGGGTGTGATGCGTTTCATATCCCTCCAGAATTTCCCGATGCCCCATGAGGCCATCCCATAGAAGAACAGCGTAATGGCGGAGAAAGTGGAGTTGAGCCAGGCATGCGGGAAAAATTTTGAATAGTCCACCGGTCCGTCCGGGATCTGAAGCGTTCCTGCGGCCAGCAGGATACAGATGATCACCACCACCGGGATGGCCAGGGCTACCGGTAGCAGGGCCGGACGGCTCACCAGCTTTCCCAGGAACCGTGGGCGGATGTAGTGCTCATAGGTCTTCTGCCTCACTGCGGCGATCACATCGGCCGGCTTCACATCCCTGGGGCAATGGCTGCTGCAGTCACCGCACTGGTGGCACAGCCAGATGTCCACATTTCCGATAAGCTGATCCTTCACTCCCCACCCGGCCCAAATCATCTCCTTGCGGGGAAAGGGCCTGTCGGCGGGGGCCAGTGAACAGACCGCCGAGCATATTCCGCACTGCATACACTGGTTCAGGCTGGATCCGCTAAGATTCCCCAGTTCCTTTTTGAATTGTATGTCAGGTTTAATGATGCTCACTTTGTTCGGGTAATTGGATATTGGGACCAATAACTACTAACCAATATCCAATAACTATTTTCTACATACTCTTAAATGGATTTGGTCCTATCATTTCCAGTTCTTCCATATAGTCGTTGATGATCTCTGTGATTTTATGATGATCGGTGATCTCCACGAATTCGGTCTTGATCCTTTCCGGTTCCAGCATCATGGTCTGCAGGGTCTCCTTCAGGTTCTCCCCCCGCTGTTCGGTGAGTTCACTACCATGGATAAAATGGCACTGGTAGTCATCGCCCGGCTTGCACCCGATCTGCAGGATGCCGTCGTAGCCGTGAGACAGTGCATCGGAGATCCACACCTTGTTGATGGATCCCAGGCAACGCACCGGGATAATCCGCACGAAGGGACTGTATTTGATGCGATGAAATCCGGCTGCATCAAGGGCCGGGTAGGCGTCATTCTCGCAGACAAAGACCAGGACGCGGGGCTTTTCCTCGAATTCGTCGGGCATGCTGGAGGCCTTGATCATGGCCGAAACCGAATTGATGTTGAAGTCTGAGAAACCGATAACCCTTTCCGGGCAGGATCCCAGGCAGATTCCGCAACGGCGGCATCGGGCCGGGTTGGGCAGCGGGGTACCTTTTTCCGTCTCATCATAGGCTCCGAAAGGACACTCTTCCGTACAGCGCTTGCAGTCGGTGCAACGTTCCATATAGAGTTCGGGCCAGGTCATGTCCCCCGCCCTGGGGTGGACCGCCTCTCCCCTGGCAACGCACCGGATGCACTGGATGGCCTTCATCATGGCGCCGGCCCCATCCTCCTGGCTCTGGTCCATGTCCATGGGAGCCCTCACAGTCCCGGCAGCATAAATGCCAGTTCTCCTGGTTTCATAGGGGAAACAAATGAAGTGGGAATCGGAGAATTCATATTCCAGTTCCGGCAAACCTTCACCCAGGCGGTACTGTAATTTCAGGTCCTCTGTACTGTTGGGTTGCATACCCGTTGCCAGGACCACCATATCTGTTTCAAGTGCGATCTCCTCACCCAGCAGGGCCTCTTTCACGGAAACCAGCAGGTGGTCGTCAATTCCCGAAACTGATTCAATCATTCCCTTGGTCATCAGGATGGAGTCATCCTCCTGCACAAGCCGGTAAAAATCCTCCTGGAAAGCTGTGGTCCGGATATCCCTGTAAACAATGTATACCTCCGATTCAGGATTCTTCTCCCGTACATACAGGGCCTGTTTCAACGCCGCGGAGCAGCAGTACCCCGAACAGTACGGGAGGTGGCTCTCATCCCTCGACCCGGCACAGAGCACAAAGAGCACCCGCCGGGGGACTTGTGCCTCCTGCACAAATTGCTCAAACTCTTCAAGGGTTTTCACTCCGGGGATCCCATATCCAATGTGCCCCAGATTAGAGGGATCGTATGGTTTCCAGCCGGTTGCTGTGACAATGGCTCCAGTCCTGACTCTCTTTTCCTCCTTTCCTTCCAGGAGAACGGTAAAATTACCGGGCTCCCCGGAAATGGAGCGCACCATCGTTCCCAGGTGCACATGGATGGATCCATGTCCCAGTACCTCGGCAGCCAGGTGTGAAATACCGGGTTCCCGGAGCACTCCGTCAATCCCTGGCAATGCTTTATAAAGACGGCCGGCATACCCCCCCAGCCCGGATCCCTTTTCCACCAGCTGTATCCTGAATCCGGCCTTGGCCCCTTCCAGGGCAGCGGTGAGCCCGGCGATGCCACCACCTACCACCAGCACATCCTCATGCAGCTCTTCCGGTACATAGGGGGTATTCTCCCCGATGGAACCAAGCCTGGCCAGGGCCATGCATACCTGGTCATCTGCTGCAGCCTGTGTATCCTCGTGCCCGGCCTCCATGACCCAGGTTACCTGTTCGCGAAGGTTGACCCTTTCCACCATGATTCCCTCCAGGTCAAAGAGATCATTCTTGACCCGCGAGGAGCAGGCAGCGACCACCAGTTTCTTCACATCACCGTCCCGGAGCACTTTCCTGATCCCCTCCAGTCCACCCTCAGAGCAGAGGGCTCTGTGGGTGATACAGGGGATATCCGGTACCATCTCACCTGCAGCAGAAAGAAGTTGTCCGGCATTGATACACTCCCCGATTCCACACCCTGTACAAAGGGCCAGCGACATATGTTGCTTCTCCTTCATCACAGCTGCATGCTTTTAAGTGAGGCGGCCGTAGCATCCTTTACGGATGAACTCACGTCCATGGGTCGCTTGCAGCTCCCGGCAACTGCGATCCCAGGTTCCTGGCCGGGGAGGAAAAAACCCGCATCATTACACACAAACTTACCCCGCACCTTGTTGGGAACCAGTCCCATGGCCAGTACCACCATGTCATACCCGTCACGGCGCTTGCTTCCGGCCATAATATCCTCTACCTCCAGGACCGGTCCTTCCGCTCCCGGGTGGATCTGTCCTACCTTTCCCTTGGTCAGGCTTATCCTCCCGCTGGTCTCTGCCTTCCTGAGCAATTTCTCATTCCGTCCGCTGAGCCGCAGATCAATATAAAAGATTTCGCTTATAATTTCGGGGTACTCCTCTGACAGTGTCAATGCATGCTTGAGGGAAGCAGAACAGCAAACCGCCGAGCAATATGACAAATGGTTCAGGTCGCGGGATCCCGCACATTGTACGAAGGCAATGCGCCCGGGAACCTTCCCGTCAGAAGGCCGGGTAAGTTTCAGGTTGTCCCGTGTACAGGCAGCCAGCAGTTCTTCAAATTCCAGGTTGGTGAGGATATCCGGATCTTCCTCATACCGGTAGCCCTCCAGTTTCGCGGCATCGTAAAGTTTCCATCCCGTTGCCATGATCACATTGGAAGCCTGCAGTTCGATCGCTCCCTCTGAGGCACCCAGCTGAATGGCATCAAATTCACAGACCTCCACACATTTTTCACATGCTTCCCGCTTGCAGCGATCCGGATCAATACAGTATTTCATAGGAAAGGCCAATCCTCCCGGAACATAGGCTGCCCCTTCAGGGCAAACCTCTGCACACTTCCCGCACGAAGTGCAGTTGTTGCTGATAAGCCGTGGAGCAAGCGTGATTTCAACTGAAAAATTTCCTTTTTTCCCACAGATTTTGGTGACCTCTGCCCCTGAATAAACAGTGATACGCGGATTGGAGCGGATCCTGCGGAAATTAATCTCCAGTCCGCACGATGGCGGGCATAGCTTGGGAAAGTAGTTGTTGAACTTCGCCACATTGCCGCCCAGGTATGGTTCCTTCTCCACAAGCACCACACTCTGCCCGGCTTCTGCAAGCTCCACGGCAGCGGTGATCCCGCTGATCCCTCCCCCCACTACAATAGTTGGACCCATTAAGTTTGTAAAGTTTGTAAAGTTTGTAAAGTTTGTAAAGTTTGTAAAGTTTGTAAAGTTTGTAAAGTTTGTAAAAGTTTGTAAAGTTTGTAAAGTTTGTAAAGTTTGAAAACCGAAGGAACTGAGGCGTAAGCCGAAGAAAGTTTGTAAAGTATAAAGTTTTAAAGAATTTCGCGTTTGATCATGGTCCATTCCCCGGTTTCAGGGTCCCACCGGCAGTTGGCAAAGGCCTCCCATTCAGCCTTCATTGCAGGGTGGTCGGTCCGGAAATAGTACCCGGGCCACCGGGTCTCCTCCCGGAAAAGGACGGTTCGGATGTGGGATTCGGCCTGCCACATCCGGTGTACATTCTCCCAGCAGCGCATCAGTTCGTTCAGGTCACCGGCAGCCAGTTGTTCCGAATCCTCCTTCATGAACTGCAGGTATTCAAGGCCCTTGGTAAGCAGTGCTTCTGAAGTTTTAAAACCAACCGATGCCCCGCCGGCATATTCATCCATGATCTTCTGGAGCCTGAACATGAACATCTTGGGTTTGATAAAATTGGGATTCACATCATCGTCGTTGGCATAGGCATGGTGCTCCTCGAAAATGCCCAGCGGCCTGAGGACCTGCTCTTTCAACGCAGCAATCTGTTCATCGCTGATATCCACCGGGTCCGGGTTGTCAACGCAGAATGCAATGGCTGCTTTTCCGGCGATCCTCCCTTCTGTGAAGGAGCCTGAAGAGAACTTATGGGATGAGGCCCCGGATGCATCCCCTGCAGCAAACAGTCCCCTGACCGTGGTCATGTTGTCATAGCCCCAGGAATGCCCGTCCGGTGCCAGGTCCCCGGGCCCGCTGATCCAGGCCCCGGATGCCCCCGAATGGGAACTGATAAAATAGGGTTCACAGGCGGAAATCTCCGAAGGGGTCTCCTCGGGCATGATATTGTGGGAGGCCCAGTTCAGTGCCTGACTAACAGTCATGTCAAGAAAGTCCTCCCACGCTTCCGATTCCAGCTCTTTCATCTTCCGTTTGGCTTCCTTTTCATCAGGGATCTGTGCCACCAGCTCCCTGATGGCCTCATCTGTACGCATGTATATGGGACCATTCCCATCTTCCAGTTCAAGCAACATCAGGTAGTTCCTCAGGTTGGCCGGTGTGGGCTTGGCAGTACCGTATGGTGCCCACTTCTCCAGTTCTCCAGCACGGGTCTCCATGTAATCCTCCCCTTTTGCATTGGTCGCCTTTGATTTGAACAGCAGGAACCAGGCTCCCACGGGGCCGTAGGAATCTTTGAAACGGACCGGTACAAAACGCACCTCCTGGCAGGTCATCTCCGCACCGGCCTTCAGGGTGAAATAGGTGCTGGCTCCACTGTTGAATGGGGGGTACCAAGACCTGCCCAGCCCCTCACCCACCGACCGGGGGCGGAAAATGTGTACAGCACCGCCCATGGCATCCAGCACCGCTCTGGCTTTAAAAACATAAAATTTGTTCTCCCGCACACTGAAGCCCACAGCCCCCACACACCGGTCATCAAACATCACCGGTTCGGTGATAAAGATGCGTTCATAATAGGTACCATGATCCCCCAACTCCCTGAGGGCATTCTTGGCCGCCTCAGAAACAATGTTCTTGTAGGATTCACCATGGATCATGATCTGCCAGCGCCCCTCATTCACATAGTTCCCGTCATCATCCTTCCAGATGGGCAGTCCCCACTTTTCGAAGAGGTGCACCGATGAATCCACGTGACGGGCAATGTTGGCCACCAGATCCCTGCGTGCAATACCCATAAGGTCATTCTTCACGTAACTCACATAATCCTCCACGGTGTTGTTCCCCTTGCTAATCCCCAGGTAGAGGTTAATGGCCGACAATCCCATGGCTACAGCTCCGCTGCGCTCCATGGCAGCCTTGTCCACCAGGGTCACCCGCTGATTATGCTTCTTCGCCCAGTGGGACGCTTCGAATGCAGCACCGCAGGCTGCCATACCGCCGCCCAGGATGAGCAGGTCAGTTTCGACCACTACGGTCTCAAAACTATCAGTGTTCATTGCAGTTGGTTTGAGTTTACAAGGATTCCGGTTCGGTCCGCAGCACCGGCGATTTCAGGTCATCCGATCCCGTGGTGAAACCCGCATCCGGCTCAATGGTCCCTTCGGGAGTGGTCCGGATGGGAAACTTGAACCGTTTTACCATCTTGTTGCGGAAGCGGACGGCCCACATGATGGCATCGGTACTCCTGAGGGGCTGGACCACCCCGCCCAGGGGCATAAAGTCGGCATAACCCCTGATCTCGATGGCCTGGGTGGGACAGATCTTTACACAGCTGTAACACTCCCAGCACATATCCACTGCCCTGTTATAGGCCTTATTTTTTTCCTTGTCCAGTACCATCAGGTCATTGGGACAGATGTACTGGCAGGCTGTACGGTCCTGTGCCTTGCAGCCATCACATTTGTCATTGATAACAAAACTCGGCATAATCCAAGTGGTTTGTGAGTCACACAAACATAACCAAATAATCTGTGGGGAGGCTGTTGATAACCGGGGGGCAGAGAAATTTAGAATTATTTTAAGATGCAGCCTACCGGATGGGCTCATACAGCCCGTAGACCAGGGGATTCCCCTGCCTGACCCGGATGTTGAAATGATCCAGCAGAACCTCAGCCTTCCCCGAATTCCAGAAATAGACCTTGAAGGTACAATCTTCCAACTGTCGCTCCCTTTTGAACAGGCCGGTCAACCGGACGGACAGGTATGCCCTGTGCCACGCTTCGGCTGCCACGGGATCGCGGTACCTGTCCAGTGAGGCGCTCCGCCAGAGAACGGACTTCTCACCATCCACTACCTCGCAGACCAGCAGCCCCGGATCGGCATTGTCACATTTGAATCCCACCGACATATCAATGATATCATGCCTGGATCCTGTTATTTCCGTGAGAGGTACCTCGAATCGGGGCCCCCACTGGCGGGTTGAGTCTATGAATATAGCTACCCTGGAAACTGTGTCGACAACCACCGGGAAATCGGTATTGTGCCAGAGCATGCCGTTCTCACCACGGAGGTCCAGGCTGCTGCTGAAAATCACCTCTTTCAGGCCATGATCCGCAATCTCTTTTTCCCTGGAAAAGACATAGTATTCGTAAGTGAATCCTGCATCCCTGAATAACAGTTCCGGATAATGCTCCCTGGCCATGGCAGTGTTCTCAAGGGGAAGGCCCCCACAAATGAGATAATCTGTTTGAACTGAGTCGATGATATTCCTGAATGCAACAGGATCAGGCGGACTGTCGAAATTCGAAATGGTTGAAACACCCGGGCAGATTCCGGAAAAATAGTGGTCGATGTACTCCGGATTCTGCTGAAAGATAATGGTCACATTACCCGGATCATGATCCTGAAGGAACTCCCGGGTCTGCAATGCATACTCCCTGAACGGTTGCCTGTAAAACACATCATAATGCTGCCTGGACCACACCAGGGTGGAGATATTCACCACAAGGATCGCCACCACGGCTGTCGCTTTCAAGAACCGGGATGAAGGCCTGTAAAAGGAGAAAAGAAAAAACAGCAGGAAGGGAAAGGAGAAGATCAGCACCGAGAACTGAACCACCGGTGCAATGAACTTTGAATAGATGAATCCCACCAGGACCGGGGTGATGAACCAGCCGATTGAAACGATCTGGAGACGGTTCAGTCTCCAGGGCCTGTCCCTGTTCAGGATGATCCCTGTGATTGTCAGCAGTGCAACCGCAGTATAGAGAAACGGGCTGAAATGAAAGATATACCTGATGTAATCCAGCATAAAAGAGTTGTCAGGTGGTCCCAGCCATGTCAATCCCCTGTTTCCCAGCTGGTATAGGAATAGTTCCAGGTGAGGTAAGAACAGTACAATGATGGCTGCCAGGGATCCAATGTACCATTTCCATGTATCCCTTTTCAGAAAAATGAGGCCGGTAACACCCACGATGAACGCGAACAGCATGGTAAAGTAGTGGTTGTAACTGCAGAGGACCGCTGATAGTGCAAATCCAACCGCCATCCATCTCCTTTTACTGCCGGAATCAAAAAGCAACCGGGTCCAGTACCATACCATCAACAGGCTGAAAAACAGTCCGCTGATGTAAGGCCTGGCCATTTGGCTGTACATGACCGGAAACTGGAGGGTTGCCATAAAAGCTGCCACCAGGACTCCGGTGGTGCTGTTGAACCACTTCTTTGCAAGGAAGTATGTCATCAAGATGGAGCCGATCCCCATAAGCAGGAAAGGAAGCTTGAATACCAGGTCTCCTGTGCCAAACAGCCTGGTCCAGATCCAGAGGAAGACCTGGATCCCCGCAGGGTGCCCGTCCTCCTTCACTCCCTGATCGATAAGTTCTCCAAAAGATTGCACATCGAGCCTGTAGAATGCACTCAGCTCATCATGGGTCATGGGAATGCCCTGGGGGTCCCACAACCGCAACACGGCTCCAACCAGTACGATCAGAAGCAACAACAGTGTATCGAATAGGCGCTTTTGGTTCATTTCGGCCGCCCTGGTTTAGTCTTCAGAGAAATGTTTGAGCATCTCCCGGTAGGAGGAGAAGACCCTGGCACGGGAAACGAATCCAAGGTATTTGCCGTTCTGCAGGACCGGAATGTTGTAACGGCCACTTTCCGAGAACTGCCTGGCCACTTCCTCCATCTGGTCGGTGGTTTCAATGGTCCATTCGGGAGTGATCATCAGGTCACTGATCTTCGTGGTGTCGTACATCTCCTGGTTGAACATGATGTGCCGGATGTCATCCAGTTTGACGATCCCTTCCAGGTTGCCCAGTTGGTCCAGTACCGGGTAGATGTTCCGGTGGGATTTGGTGATCACCTGCACCAGGTCCCTCAGCATGCTGTCTGACCTGACAGGGGCGAAATCAGTTTCGATGAGTTCCGACACCTTCATCATCAGCAGGATGTTCCGGTCCTTGTGGTGGGTCATCAGCTCCCCCCGTTTGGCCAGCTGGACAGTATAGACAGAATTGTCCACGAAATACCTGGTGGTACCGTAAGAGATGGTGGAGGCAAGCATCAGCGGGAAGAAAAGCTCATATCCTCCGGTGATCTCCGCCACCAGGAAGATAGCAGTCAGTGGTGCGTGAACCACCCCGGCGAGCATACTGCCCATTCCCACAAGGGCCATGTTGCTCACTGAGACCGGAACACCCACCTGGTTCAGTACCAGTCCGAACAGCAATCCCGTATTGGCCCCCATGAAAAGCGTGGGCGCAAAGACCCCCCCGATCCCACCAGCCGCAAAGGTGAGTGAGGTAGCGATCACCTTGATCCCGATGACCAACAGGATATAGAAGGCGGCCAGCAGGAAAGAATCCTGCCATCCTTCAAAAAAGGATCCCTCGAATATCTGTACAAATTCCCCCCTGAGTTCCAGGTTGATGATCTCATACCCCTCCCCGTACAACGCAGGAAAGAAGAAAATGATCACCCCCAGCAATCCTCCGGCAATCAGCAAACGCTTCCAGGGACTTTGTAACTTTTCAAACAGCTCCGTGATGTAGATATAGCTCTTTGTGAAATAGACCGAAAGCATCCCCACCACTGTCCCCAGGAGCAGGTACCAGTGGATCTGTCCCATCCGGAAGGGTTCAGAAACCTGGAGCGGGAATATCACGTTCTGACCAAGAAACAGGTAAGATGTGAGGGCAGCCGTTGCAGAGGAGATCAGCAATGGTATGACGGCCCACATGGTCAGGTCCAGCATGATCACTTCAAGGGCGAAAACAATCCCGGCGATGGGTGCCTTGAAGATGGCCGAAAGGGCACCGGCACAGGCACAGGAGATCAGCAGGGTGATCTCCTTATAATTGAGCTTAAATACCTTGCCCAGGTTTGCGCCAACCGCTCCACCGGTAGCCACTGTGGGGCCCTCCAGTCCCACCGATCCCCCAAAACCCACCGTAAGCGCACTGGTAATAATACTGGAAAACAGGTTGTGGGAGCGAATGATCCCGTTGTTCTTGGAAATGGCAAAAAGCACGCCCGGGATCCCGTGTCCTACAGGCCGCTTGTTAAGGTATTTGATGTACAAAACCACAAGGGTGATCCCCACCACAGGCAATGCAAATATATAATACCTGCTGTACTCACCCTGGAAACCATTTTCCAGCGCAACACGTATAAAATGCACCAGGTTCTTGATGATCACTGCCGCCAGCCCTACACCCAGGCCTACAATCACTGCCAGGATATACAGGAACCGGTGGCCCGTCAAGTGCCTGATTTTGATAATATTGATTCTGCTAAAGAAGCGCGCTTTACCCATGGCATGACAAAAATAGCATTTTACGAACCAGATCAAAAAAGAATGCTGAAATTTGCGATAATATAAAGCATGGCTTGTCGTTTATGACTATATGGCTGTAAGCCAAAAATATAGAGAGCTGTTCAGGGGTCTGTTGTCAGGTATTGCCCTATTCCTGCTCATGGTTCCGGTCAGGGCCCAGGAGGAGCTTCCTGATATACCGGATATGATCAGGGTTACCGTGGATCATGCAACAAATGGAGTCCATATTGAATGGGAGGCCAGCACCGATCCTGAGATTGACTTCTACCATATGTACAAGATGAACGAAGGGACCGGCACACTGCTGTATAAATTCTCGCCAAATTCCCTGGAGTATACTGATGTTTCGCACGGACTTGAAAACCTGGCTTATACGGTCACTGCTGTAGACACCCTGGATGGCACACGTTCCCGTGAAAGCCTGCTGGGGGACAATGTTCACAGGGCCGTCTCCATCTCCCTGGAATTCGATCCCTGCCAGCCTGCCAACATCATCAGCTGGACCGGCTACGAGGGCTGGGAAGGAAATATTTCAGGATACAAGATTTTCGGCGGATATGCCGGGAGGGTACCGCAACTCCTGCAATTTGTGCATGCCAATACCCGTTCCTGGACCCACAAGGGGATCCGGATTGACACCTTCTATACCTATTACATCGAAACGGTTCACACCTCGGGTATGGCCTCCCTCTCACCCATCGACACCATTTCAAGCTTCTATCCCGCGGCTCCTAAAACCCTGACGGTGGATTATGTGTCAGTGGTGGACCGCACCACCGTTGAACTTCAGTTTTCAGCGGATGTGGGGGGGGCGGTAAATAATTTCCGGGTCATGAGAAGAAGCAGCACAGATTCACCCTTTACCGAAGTTGAAACTATATTGAATCCCAACCAGTCCACGCATCTTGTCCTGGACCTGGTTCCAACCCTCATCACCAGCTACCATTACAAGGTCCAGGCGGTCTACCAGCCGGAGACCTGTGTAAGCCCCCTGGTGGTAGCCGAGTCAAATCCGGGAACAAGCATCCTTCTGGCAGGCTCCCTGGAGAACCAGATGGCCAACCTTTCATGGACTCCCTATGAAAGCTTTCCCAACGGACTTTCGGAATACATCGTTCAGCGAAAAAGCGGGGAGGGGGAATTCCTGGAGATCGAATCGTTGGCACCAGGGACCACCAGCTGGAGTGAATCCATACAGGCGGTATTCAATGGATTCCTGCCCGGGCAATTGCAGTACAGGATCCTCGCTGTAGAAAACCCGGCCGGGGAGACCGGTTCCGCCATCAGTACATCCAACATGGTTGGAGTGGCTGTTGAAACCCACCTCCAGGTCCCCAATGCCTTCATACCGGGAGGAACACCCCCCAATGACCTGTTTATGCCACTTATCGATTTTGCGCCAAAGGAGTATATCATGATCGTCTTTGACCGGGGAGGGCGTAAACTGTTTGAAACCACCGATCCGGGAGATGGATGGGATGGCTCCTCGGGCAGTGGCGGGTATGTCATGGAAGGGGTTTATGTCTACTTCATCCAGTATTCAGACTACACCGGTATCACCAGGTCACTCTCCGGAAATGTGACGGTCATTCATCCCTGATCCCTAAAAAACGGCTCCCCCTTCTTCAGACTTCATTTGGAATGACTAATTTTGCAGGGATGGAGGAAAAGGTTATCACCGAAAACCAGAAGATCAACGGTCTTCTTGAGCATCTGATTAAAAATTGTTCTTACTGCAAATCAGCCAAGGATGAGAAACTGATCAGAAAGGCTTTTAAAATGGCCAATGAAGCGCATAAGGGTATGCGCAGGAAATCGGGTGATCCTTACATCATCCATCCACTGGAAGTGGCCGTGATCGTCAGTGAGGAGATCGGGCTGGGAGTAACCAGCACAGTCTGTGCCATCCTTCATGATGTGGTGGAGGATACCGATCTGACCATTGAGGACATTGAAAATGCATTCGGGAAGAAGATAGCTTCCATCATCGACGGGCTCACCAAGATCTCGGGGGTGTTTGACAAGGAATCCAATTCACTTCAGGCGGAGAATTTCAGGAAGATGCTCCTCACCCTTTCGGAGGATGTCAGGGTGATTTTTGTCAAACTGGCAGACAGGCTGCACAACATGCGGACCCTGGAATCCCTTCCCCGCCATAAACAGATCAAGATTGCAGGAGAGACCATATACCTTTATGCCCCGCTGGCTCACAGGCTTGGACTTTACAGGTTAAAAACCGAACTGGAGGACCTGAGTCTCAAATACCGCTATCCTGAAGTCTACAGCGAAATTGCTGAAAAGATCATACTTACCGAAGAGAGACGCCTCCACCTGATCAACCACTTCTCCCTCCCCATCATCGATGCCCTGGACAGTAATCATTTCAAATTCAGCATCACAGGACGCCCCAAGTCCATCTATTCCATCTGGCAGAAGATGCACCAGAAGAACGTGACCTTCGAGGAGATCTATGACCTTTTCGCCATCAGGATCATTTTTGAACCCATTCCTGATATTCCCGAAAAGACCCAGTGCTGGAACATCTACTCCATTATTACAGATATTTATGCCCCGAAACCTGAAAGGATCAGGGACTGGGTCTCGACACCTAAGGCCAACGGGTACGAGGCCCTTCACACAACGGTCATGGGGCCCAACGGAAAATGGATGGAGGTACAGATCCGCTCGAACCGTATGGACGAAATAGCCGAACGTGGCTTCGCCGCCCACTGGAAGTACAAGGATAAAGCAGCGCCGGAATCGGAACTGGACAAGTGGATCAAGCGGATCAGGGAAACCCTGGAGACGCCCTCGGGAGATGCCATGGAATTCCTGGACGATTTCAAACTGAATCTCTTCTCCTCGGAGATCATGGTCTTCACCCCCAAGGGACACATCATCACCCTGCCCAAGGATGCCACCGCCCTGGATTTTGCCTATGACATCCACACAGAGATCGGAAATAAGGCCATCGGTGCCAAGGTGAACCACCGGCTGGTTGCCCTGAGCCATACGCTCACCAGCGGAGACCAGGTGGAGATCCTGACATCGGAGGTGCAGAAGCCCACCCTGGAATGGCACCAGTTCGTCACCACCGTGAAAGCCAAGTCTGCCATCAAGAATGCACTGAAGGCTGAAACCAAGAACAGGACCGAGGTGGGAAAACAGATTCTGATTGATAAGCTGAAGGAGCTGAACCTGACTCCCAGTTCGAGGATCCTGAAGAAACTGGTACCGGCCTATGATTCCACCCATAAGGATGAACTCTACTCAAAGATCGGAAGCGGGATCATCAGCCTGGATGAACTGAAGGATGTACTGAGCAAGAATACCAAGAACAAATGGGTCAGGGTATGGGACCTCTCCCTGGGAAGGTCACAAAGGAAATCGGGAAACAAGGAGGAGTATGATTCAAGGGGCACACTGATCCTCCGTGAAACCATTGAGGATAATGAGCGGACCTACGCTCTGGCCAAGTGCTGTAGTCCCATCCCCGGGGACGAGGTGGTGGCTGTGAGACAGGAAAACAACACCCTGCTGGTCCACCGGACTGACTGCAGCACAGCGGTGAAGATCATGTCAAGCCAGGGGGATAAACTGGTTGCTGCCAAATGGACACAGCACAAGGTCCTCTCCTACCTGGCAAAGATCCAGCTCAATGGCTGGGACCGTTTCGGGGTCTATAACTCCATCACCAACACCATTACCAAGGAGCTGAACATCAGCATGCGCACCATCAACCTGCACGGACACGACGGGATCTTCACCGGGACCATCGACCTGTATGTCCACAATACCAGCGACCTCAACAATCTGATCCTCAATTTGATGAAGCTCAGGGGGGTCGAATCGGTGCACCGTGTGGAGGGACCTGAGTAATTTTTAAACCTTATCCGTTCTAAATAAAAATTATTACTATCTTAGCAATGTAATTTTTACTTAGACTAAGTATGGTCCAAGATGAAACCAAAGAGACTGTAAAACAGATTTTTACAGAATACCTGGAAAAAAAAGGACACCGTAAAACTCCCGAAAGATATGCCATCCTGGATGAGATCTACTCGCGGGATGGCCACTTTGATATAGAATCCCTCTATATCTTCATGAAAAACAAGAATTACAGGGTGAGCCGGGCAACCCTGTACAACACCATTGAACTGTTGCTGGACTGCAGCCTTGTGATCAAGCACCAGTTCGGAAAGAATATCGCCCAATTCGAGAAAGCCTACCATTGCATCCAGCACGATCACCTGATCGATATGGACTCAGGGAACGTGATCGAATTCTGCGATCCACGGATCGAAGAGATCATCAAGACCGCCTGCGAGCTGAACAACTTCTCCCCCAGTCATCATTCCCTCTATATTTACGGACGGAGCAGCGAATGATAATGATGAGGAAAAATAGTTAAGGAATTTCCGGAATACCGGCTTATATTTACGGTATAAACTCATACATTGATATTTTATGAAAGTTGATGTTCTTCTGGGCCTCCAGTGGGGAGACGAAGGTAAAGGCAAGGTGGTGGACGTACTGACACCCCGGTACGATATTATCACACGTTTTCAGGGTGGGCCCAATGCAGGCCATACACTGGAGTTTGATAACCGCAAACATATCCTTCACCATATCCCGTCGGGTATCTTCAGAGAGGATACACTGAACATGATCACCAACGGGGTGGTGATGGACCCCACCGTGTTCAAAAAAGAGATCGACGCGCTGGAAGCCATAGGAATCGACCTTACCAGGAACCTCTGGATCTCAAGGAAGGCACACCTGATCATCCCTACACACCGGATCCTCGATGCAGCGTCGGAAGCGGCCAAGGGAAAGTCCAAGATCGGTTCCACCCTGAAGGGGATCGGACCCACCTATATGGACAAGACCGGGAGGAACGGTCTGAGGGTGGGTGACCTGGACCTGGATTTCCAGGGAAAATATGAAGCTTTAAAAAACAAGCACAAGCAGTTGCTGAAACTGTACGACTACCAGTATGACTTTTCCGAAGAGGAGAAATTCTTCGAAGGGATCGAAGTAATCCGGAAGTTCAACCGTGTGGATACGGAATATGAGCTGAACCGTTTGCTGGAAGAGAAGAAGAGCATCCTTGCGGAAGGCGCACAGGGAACGTTGCTTGACATCGATTTCGGATCCTACCCGTTTGTCACCTCCTCCAACACCATTTGTGCAGGGGCCTGTACCGGGATGGGTATCGCCCCCACAAGTATTGGGGAAGTTTTCGGCATTTTCAAGGCTTACTGTACACGGGTGGGAAGCGGCCCATTCCCTTCCGAGCTGCTTGACGAAGAAGGTGAAAGGCTGAGGGAGATCGGAAAAGAGTTCGGTTCAACTACCGGAAGGCCCAGAAGGTGCGGATGGCTTGACCTGGTGGCACTCAAATACAGCCTGATGCTCAACGGGGTTACCCAGTTGATCATGACCAAGACCGATGTGCTGGATTCGTTCGATGTAATCAAAGTGGCCACAGCCTATTCCATTGATGGTGAACTTACCGACCAGGTGCCCTATGACTTTGATGTGGATGTGAAACCGGTCTTCACCGAAATGCCCGGCTGGAAGACAGACCTGACCGGGATCCGGTCAAAGGATCAGTTCCCCGCCCAGCTCACCGAATACATCCGGTTCCTTGAAAAGGAGCTGCAGGTGCCGGTGAAGTTTATCTCCGTGGGCCCCGACCGGGAGCAGATCATAGAAATGTAGGTCACTTCGCGACAGTTATTGGTTATTGGATACTGGGTATTGGGAAACCGTAGGAACTGAGCCGTAGGCGAAGAACTGGTTACCGCGACCGGGTATTGAGAGCTGCTACAGGTTTTTAGGTAGATTCCGGTGAATTTTATATATTACTACCACTAACTATTTACTAATTACCATTTACTATTCCTATGAAATCCTTAGTCCAGTTCTTCGAAGGAAATGTTGAAAAGTTTGCCGACAATCCGTACATGTGGGAAAAAAGGGACGGGGCTTTCCGTTCCACCTCCTACAAAGAAATGCGCGACCTGGTGCACCAGTTTGCAGCCGGTCTCCACACCATGGGTGTTAAAAAGGGTGACCGGATCTCCCTGCTCTCGGAAGGAAGGACCAGGTGGGTGGTGGCTGAGATGGGGATGTTTTACGTGGGGGCCATTGATGTTCCCCTTTCCATCCAGCTGAACGAACCTGCAGACCTAACCTTCAGGCTGAAACACTCCGGTGCCCGGATGATCGTCGTTTCGGCCAGCCAGGCAAAGAAGGTCGATGCCATTAAAAGTGAACTTCCCGACCTGGAAAAGATCATCCTGATGGATCCGAAAGAATCCTATGATGACATGGAAGTATACATGGGTGATGTGATGGAAGAGGGAAAGGAACTGTTGGAGAAGGACTTTGACTCCTTCCGAAAGATATTCGAATCAATTAGCCCGGATGACAT
The DNA here is from genome assembly GCA_963793455.1 of uncultured Bacteroidota bacterium. Taxonomy (GTDB): domain Bacteria; phylum Bacteroidota; class Bacteroidia; order Bacteroidales. The sequence goes on along the minus strand of CAWCAK010000001.1, from coordinate 404,281 downwards.
TGCAAACATCTGCTATACTTCAGGCACAACAGCCGATCCCAAGGGGATCATGCTCACCCAGCGAAATTACACCTCCAACACAGAGCAGGCCATTTCCATACTCAGGGTTCCTGAAGAGTATAAAATGTTCCTCTTCCTGGCCTGGGACCACAGCTTTGGCCATACTGCCGGACTATTTACAATCATGAGTGTGGGTGCCAGCATTGCTGCCCTTGAAATGGGGAAAACCTCCTTCGAGACCCGGAAGAATATTTCAAAGAACATCCAGGAGGTCAAACCCGACTTCATGTTCAGCGTGCCGACCATCTCGAAGAATTTCAGGAACAACATTGAAAGCGCCATTCGCGCCAAAGGGAAATTCACCTATTCACTCTTCAAAGCAGGACTTAAAGTGGCATACAGTTATAATGGGATTGCATGGGATAAAGGCAGGGGATTAAGGGCCCTGCTGAAACCCATCTATGCCCTGTTCGATGCTGTTATCTTCAAGAAAGTGCGGGATGGATTGGGTGGAAACATGAAGTACTTCTTTGGCGGAGGGGCTTTGTTGGATATTGAGTTGCAGCGGTTTTTCTACGCCATTGGGATCCCGATTTACCAGGGATACGGACTTACGGAAGCAAGCCCCATTATCAGTGCCAATGGAGAAAATGCCTACAAAATGGGATCTTCGGGCAGGGTGCCGGAGAATATGGAAATCCGGATATGCAATGATGAAGGGAATGAGTTGCCCCAGGGCGAAAAGGGAGAGATTGTGATACGGGGAGAAAATGTGATGAAGGGATACTGGAAAAATGAGGAGGCAACGGCTGATACCATCAAAGATGGGTGGCTTTTCACCGGTGATATGGGGTATATGGATCCGGATGGATTCCTTTACGTACTTGGCAGGTACAAGAGCCTGCTTATTGCAGACGACGGGGAAAAATACAGTCCGGAGGGGATCGAGGAATCCTTCGCCGACCAGTCGGAATTTATTGACCAGTGCCTGCTTCACAACAACCAGGATCCCTATACGGTGGCACTGGTTTACCCGTACAAGGAGTCCCTCATTCGGTTCCTGAAGAGCAAAGGGATGGCTCCGGACTCAGAAGAGGGACTGGATGCCTGCCTTACATTGGTGGATAATGAGATCAGGGAATACAGGGCTAACGGGAAGTACGGGGATATGTTCCCACAACGCTGGATCCCGGCCAATATCGGGATACTGGCAGAGGGTTTTACCATCGAGAACAAATTGATGAATCCCTCCATGAAGATCATCAGGCCCAAGGTGGAGGAACATTACAATGAACTGTTTGCATTCCTCTACACACCCGTATCAAAAAACGTGGTGAATCCGAAAAACAGGGAGGCCATGAAACAGCTGCTGGCCGGCTAAACCCTGAACGATCCATGGATAGATTTCCCACCAGGTGCGTGCACGCCGGGACCATACGCGATGAGATTGAGAAGGGGCTCAATTCCCCCCTCTACACCTCCACTTCCTATGAATTCATCGAGCGGCCCGAAACGGTCTATCCACGCTACCTGAACACCCCCAATGCCAGGGCTGTGGCAGAAAAGATTGCATCCCTCGAGGGTACAGAAACAGCCCTGGTCTTCAGCTCAGGGATGGCAGCCATCAGTACAGTGCTTTTCACCTTCCTGGGGAAGGGAGACCATGTGGTGTTCCAGAAAGGGCTGTACGGGGGAACCACTCACTTCATGGACAGGGAACTGGAGAAGTTCGGGATTGAATACAGCGTGGCTGAAAGTCAGTCAGCCGGGGAGATCCAGGCCTGTATCAAGAAAAACACCAGGCTTATCTATATTGAAACACCCTCCAATCCACTCCTGAACATCACCGATATTGAAGCAGTGTCCCGGGTTGCCCGGTCAGCCGGAGTGCTATCGGTGATCGACAATACATTTGCGTCACCTGCAAACCAGCAGCCTGCAGGCATGGGAATCGACATTGTCATCCACAGTGCCACGAAATACCTGGGTGGTCATTCCGACATCCTGGCCGGAGCGGTGGCATCGGGTAAAGAACAGATGGAACAGATCTATGAGACGGGACTGAATTTCGGGGGAAGTCTTAATGCCTATACCCTGTACCTGCTCGAGCGAAGCCTGAAGACGTTGCACCTCAGGGTGGAACGGATCAATGACAATGCCATGGAACTGGCCCATTTCCTGGAAATGCATCCCCGGGTGAAACAGGTAAACTACCCCGGGCTGCCGGGCCACCCGCAGCATGAGCTTGCTGCCAGGCAAATGACCGGTTTCGGGGGCATGCTCTCCTTCGAGGTGGGTGACCAGGACGGCATCAGTTTTCAGAAAAGACTGCTGCTGATCAAACCCTCCATGAGCCTTGGAGGAGTTGAATCCATCTGCTGTTCCCCGGCCCACACCTCCCACCGGCACCTGGGCCCGGAAGGGCGCAGGGCGGAGGGGATCGCTGAAGGGCTTATAAGGCTGTCAGTCGGGATTGAGGATGTGGAGGATCTGAAGTCTGACCTTGGCCAGGCCCTGGAGTAGCCGTGCAGCACACCTGCAAGGGTGTGAAGAATAACTACACAACCACCGTTACGCCTTTGAGCTGCAGCTTTTCAAGCTGCCAGGCCGGGATACGGTTTCCCATCACATTGAGATAACTCAGGTGTGACAGGTCAAACAGGGAGCTCAGGTCGTCAATGTCGTTGTATGAGATGTCCAGCACCTGCAAGACTGTCAGGTTGCTCAGCGAATCGATCATCCCGATGTGGTTGTTGGCCAGGTAGAGCCTCTCCAGCTGACGGAGTTCTCCCAGCTCGGTGAGATCGGTCAGGTTGTTGTTGGTCAGGTCCACCACCCTGGTATACCTGCATGCCTCGATGCCATCCAGGGATTCGATTTCGTAATCGGCCATCTCGATCTCTTCAAGGTCCTCCAGCAGATAGATTGGGAAATCAACATTCAGGTTCCCGTAAACACGTCTTTTCAGGGTAGTCAGAAAGCTGCGGTTGATGGTTCCCAGTTCATCCTCTTCCTCAGGATCCTGTTCCTTGTCCATGAAATAGGAATAACCGTCTGCCTCTTCATCCCATCCGAATTCCTCTGCAAGGTCCTCTTCGGTGATGATCGAACTGACGGTCACCTTTTCCGGCTCCAGGTTTTGTACCGTCAGGATATGCGACATGCCATAAAGTGCTTCAAAGTCACCCTTTTTGTATGCATCCTCCATCTGTTCGAGGGACTGCCTGAGCCGGTCCGGGTGGTAGAGCATGATCAGGCGGGAAAAAACCCTGTTGATCTTATCCTCTTCACAAGGTATGAATCCACTGACCACCTTCTGAACTGCACGCAGGGCGTCATACTGGTGCTCCCTGAACATGTTGATGATCCGGCTTGAGATCAGGTGAAGGTTCTCGGCGGTATAGGCCTGCTTCAGGTTGTTATAAAGATCCGCTATTTCCACACCGCGAATTTAGTCAATCTGGAAAAATCTTTCAGCCAACCCTGAATTTCTTTTTGTCCTTGTGGCAGATCATCTGGATGGCCCACTTCCCGGACTGGGCTGCAGGGGGCAAACCGCCTCCCGGGAAAAGCCATTGTCCTGCAAGGTAAAAATTCCCAAAGCCCCTGATATAATTCCTCATGCCCCGCCCGATGTTCTTGTTGGTGGGCATGAATCCCTCATAGGCACCCTTCCAGACGCCGGTATACCTGACACAGGTAAGCGGCGTAGCCACATCCACCACTTCGATATGTCCCAGGACCTCAGGATAGAGGGCTACCAGCCGTTCCTGTGCATCCTTCTCAATGCGCTCCTTCTCGGCCCTGTATTCACCATCTCCCATCCCTTCCCACATCTCATACGGGGTGTCATAATAGAGCTGCATCACACATTTTCCCTCCGGGGTGATCAAAGGATCGTGGTTGTAATTGTTCACCGCATAGCTGGCAGATAGCTGTGTGCTTCCAATCTTCTCCCCGGCAGCCAGGACCTGAAGGGTATGGTCGTCTGTTTCAATGGTGCGGTCGATCCCGAAGGAAACCATGACGATGGGTCTGAACGGGGTCCATTCCCTGAATGCCCTGTCAAGCTCCGGGGTGGTGTACCTGCCATCCAGCATTCCGTAGATCATCCCGTGCAGGTCACTGGCACCCACAATAAAGTCAGCCCGTTTCTCGGTTCCATCTGAAAGCCTGACCCCCACCGCCTTGTTGTCCTCCACGATGATCTTATCAACCCGGCATCCTCCGGAAAAGATCCCTCCCAGCTCCCGGTACCGGTCAGCCATCCGCAATGTGAAGGGCATGGATCCCCCGATGGGATAACCGGCATTCTTCTGGGAGAACCAGGCCAGGGTGAGCAGAAAAGCGATGGCCGAAAAACCTTCCACAGCGGTCATAAAACCCAACAGCCTGTTATTCAGCAACTCGCTCTTGAACCCAATGTGATCAATATATTCCTTCACAGACATCCTGCTGTACCTGGCAAAGATCCGCATGGCAGGCCAGCTCTTCATGGCAAACCTGATGTAGTCCAGAGGCCGCCTCAGGCGGGGAGTCCTATCGAGGATGGTGAGGGTGGACGCCTTTCTCATGTCACTGCACATCTTTTCAATGGACTTCACGTCTTCGGGAGCCAGGTCCTTCAAATAGTTCTCCCACCGGTCGATGTCTGAATAGACATACAGGGTTTCGCCAGGGCCCGACCTGACCGAAGCGTAGGTATCAAGGTCAGCCACCCGGGTCTGGTCGTTCAGGGCTCCCGTTTCCCGCCACACATCATAGAATGCCCCATGTGAGGATCCGACCAGCCAATGAACACAGTAATCAAAGATGTAACCCTTTCTTTTCCAGGCAGTACACTGTCCCCCGGGATTGGTATGCATCTCCAGGATCTCTGTATTGTATCCGTTTAAACGTGCATAAATACCCGCAGAGAGGCCTGCAATGCCTCCCCCGATGATAATAATCTCTTTTCCCATGAAGAACTCAGCGTTTCGTTGGTACCCGTGCAGTACACGGCCATGTATTCTTTTCCAAGCTACAAAAAAGAATTGGAGGATGATGAGGCACAGTAAACAATATTTTAGCGGGATTGTTAATATTTGGTATCTTAAAGACATGGAATATACCACCGAGGTAACCATCAATCTGCCCCGGTCAAAGGTGATCGAACTCTTTGACAGCACTGAAAATTTATATCAGTGGCAGGAGGGCCTGAAAGGCTTTGAACATATCGCAGGAATTCCGGGACAGGAAGGATGCCGTTCAAAGATGACCTTTGAAGGCCGGAAAGGGGACCTGGTGATGATCGAGACCATTACCAAACGCAACCTCCCGGATGAATTTCACGGGAGATACGAAGCAAAAGGAGTGTACAATGAGATGTATAACTATTTCATAGAAAAGGGAGAGGAGAGGACCATATGGAGAACGGTCAGCGTATTCAGGTTCCGCAGCATGATGGCATTGATGGCCCCCTTCATGAGATCAGCTTTCACCAGCAACACCCTGCTCGGTATGGAACGGTTCAAGACCTTCGCAGAACAATCACACCAATAAAACAAAATCATGAAAAAAACAATGCTGACATTTGCTGCATTGATCCTTGCAGCATCCCTGTTCGCACAGGAGACACCGGAAGCAGACACACTCTGGAAGATCACGGGGGTCACCTCACTGAATGTTTCCCAGCTGGCACTGTCCAACTGGGCAGCGGGTGGTGAAAACAACCTATCCGGAAATGCCCTGATCAAGCTGTCGGCCGATTTTGACAATGGAAATTCCAACTGGGACAATGACCTGACCCTGGGCTTCGGCCTTACCAAACAGGGAGAGGACCAGGCCCGTAAAAGTGATGACCAGATCGACCTGGCATCCAAATATGGATACCGCGCCTCCAAGAACTGGTTCTACACCGCAATGCTTGGTTTCACCACACAGTTTGCAGAAGGGTATGACGATCCCGGGGATGTGAACCGCAACAAGATCTCCAATTTCATGGCGCCGGGATACCTCAACCTTTCCCTGGGTATGGACTACAAACCCAACGACAACCTCTCCCTTTTACTCTCCCCGCTCAACGGGAAAATGACCTTTGTGCTGGATGAGGACCTTTCCAATGCCAAATCCTTCGGTGTGGACTCGGCACAGTCCGTAAGGGGGGAATTCGGGTTCTATATCAAGTTCGCCTATAAGAAGGAGATCCTGAAGAATGTGACCCTTGATACCAAGTTAGGCCTCTTTTCCAACTACCTGGAAAATCCGCAGTATGTGGATGTGAACTGGGACCTGCTCCTGACTTTCAAAGTCAATGAATACATTTCGGCAACCCTGATGACACAGCTGATCTACGACTACGACATCAAATTCGGTCCAGACAAGGATGCGGCCAGGGTCCAGTTCAAAGAACTTTTCGGGATTGGCCTCACCTACAACTTTTAATCACCACATGCCAGAAAAGCGAGAACATATCAGGCCGGTTGCTGCAAGAACGGGTGCTGCTGCTTGACGGTGCCATGGGTACCATGATCCAGCGGTACAAGCTGGAGGAGGAGGATTTCAGGGGGGACCGGTTCAAATCCCATCCTTGTGACCTGAAGGGGAACAACGACCTGCTTTCCCTCACCAGACCTGATGTGATCAGGGAGATCCATGAGGCCTACCTGGAAGCAGGAGCCGATATCATCGAGACCAATACTTTCAATGCCACCTCCATCTCCCAGGCGGACTACCATACCGAATCAGCGGTGTATGATATCAATTTCCAATCAGCCAGGATTGCTTCTGATGCTGCCAGGAAATTCACAGCGCTCACACCGGATAAGCCCAGGTTTGTTGCAGGATCCATCGGTCCGACCAACAAGACAGCCTCCCTTTCTCCCGATGTGAACGATCCGGGTTACCGGGCAGTTACTTTCGATGAAATGAAAGCGTCCTACGCGCAACAGGTGGAAGGACTTGTGGACGGAGGGGCAGACATGCTTATGGTGGAGACGGTATTCGATACCCTTAACGCAAAGGCAGCCCTGTGTGGAATCGAAGAATACCTGGCAAAAAGAGGATTCCGGATCCCTGTCATGGTATCGGGGACCATCACCGATGCCAGCGGAAGGACCCTGTCGGGGCAGACCCTGGAAGCCTTCATGCATTCACTGGACCATGTGGACCTGCTTTCCATAGGTCTCAACTGTTCCCTGGGTGCCAGGGAGATCAGGCCCTACCTCCAGGAAATGTCTGACAAATCGCCCCGTTTTGTGTCGGTCCATCCCAATGCCGGCCTGCCAAACCAGTTCGGGGAATATGATGAAACCCCGGAGCAGATGTCGCTCCTGATCAAGGATTTCCTTGACTCGGGCTTTGTGAACATCGTGGGGGGATGCTGCGGAACCACCCCGGAACATATCAGGGCCTTTTCGGAATTGCTCGGGGATGCAAAGGTGAGGAATCCTGTCAGTGCCCGGCCAGGATTGAAGCTGAGCGGGCTGGAGCCCCTGACCGCCTTTGAGGGATCCAATTTCATCAATATCGGTGAAAGGTGCAATGTTGCAGGGAGCCGGAAATTTGCCAGGCTGATCAGGGAGAAGAAATATGATGAAACCCTGTATATCGCCAGGAAACAGGTGGAAGACGGCGCCCAGATCCTGGACATCAACCTGGATGATGCCATGCTTGATGCGGAGCACGAAATGGTCACATTCCTGAACCTGCTGCTGGCAGAGCCTGACATATCCAGGGTCCCGCTCATGATCGATTCATCCAAATTTTCTGTGATCGAAGCAGGGCTGAAATGCATCCAGGGGAAAGCAGTGGTGAATTCCATCAGCCTGAAGGAAGGGGAAAATAAATTCCTGGAGCAGGCGAAAAAGATCCGGGGCTACGGAGCAGCTGCCATTGTAATGGCCTTTGATGAAGAAGGACAGGCCGACAGCTTCGAGCGCAGGGTGGAGATCTGCCAGCGTGCCTACAACCTCCTGAGGGATAAGCTGGATTACCACCCCGACGACATCATTTTCGATCCCAATGTGCTCTCCATCGGTACCGGCATCGAGGAACACAACAACTACGCAGTGGACTTTATCAATACTGCCCGCTGGATCAAAGAAAACCTGCCCCATGCCAGGGTGAGCGGGGGGATCAGCAACCTCTCCTTCTCCTTCAGGGGCAATAATGTGGTCAGGGAAGCCATCCACTCGGTCTTCCTCTACCACGCTATCAAAGCCGGGCTGGATATGGGCATCGTAAACCCGGGACTCCTGCAGGTGTATGATGAGATCCCGGACAAACTCCTGGAATATACCGAAGACCTGGTACTGAACAAAAGGGCCGATGCCACCGAAAGGCTGATCGAATATGCAGCCACCCTTACTGAAGAGGAGAAGACCGAGGAAGCCAGGGACACATGGAGGGACCAACCGGTGGAGGAACGCCTGAAACATGCGCTGGTGAAAGGGATCACCGAGCATATTGAAAACGATGCCCTGGAAGCACACCAGAAATACGGTCTGGGGCTGAAGGTGATCGAAGGCCCGCTCATGGCCGGAATGAACGTGGTGGGGGACCTTTTCGGGGATGGCAAAATGTTCCTCCCCCAGGTGGTAAAAAGTGCCCGTGTCATGAAGCGTGCCGTAGCCACCCTCCTCCCCTTCATCGAAGAGGAGAAAGCCAGTGGTAAAGGCGGCGAAAGCCAGTCAGCCGGAAAAGTACTGCTGGCCACTGTAAAAGGCGATGTTCATGACATCGGGAAAAACATTGTGGGCGTCGTGCTGGGTTGCAACAACTACGAGATCATCGACCTGGGTGTAATGGTTCCCACCGAAAAGATACTCGAAGAAGCAGAGAAGCAAAAGGTGGATATTGTGGGACTTTCGGGACTGATCACACCGTCCCTGGAGGAGATGATCCATGTGGCCGCAGAGATGCAGCGGCGTAATATGAATCAGGACCTTCTGATCGGGGGTGCCACCACCTCCAGGATACACACGGCCGTGAAGATCGAACCTGGCTACGGGAGACCGGTGATCCATGTGAAGGATGCTTCCAAAAGCGTGGCCGTGGTCAGTGCATTGCTTTCAACCGACCAGCGGAAAGGGTTTATAACGGGGGTGAAAGAGGATTATGAGGCATTGAGGAGCAGCTATGCAGGTGCGGGCAGGGATATCCGGTACACGGACCTGGAATCAGCCAGGAAGAATGGTTTGAAGATTGACTGGAAACCCTCATCCATCCTGGTCCCGGCACATCCGGGTGTACATACCCTGATCGATTTCCCCATGGAGAAGATACGGGAATATATCAACTGGCTCTTTTTCTTTGTCACCTGGGAGCTCAGGGGCAAATTCCCGGATATCCTGGAGGATCCCAAATACGGGAAAGAGGCCAGGAAACTGTATGATGATGCACAGGAGATGATGGAGCGGATCATCAGTGAAAAATGGCTTACAGCCAACGGGGTCTTTGGCATCTACCCTGCCAACTCGTTGGGAGACGACCTGCTGATATACAAGGATGTCTCAAAAGAAGAGGTGATCGCCCGGTTCACCAACCTGCGGAACCAGACATGGAAGGAGAAGGGCCAGCCTAACCTGTGCCTTTCTGATTTCACAGCACCCGTGGAATCCGGCCTGACAGATTACCTGGGCGCTTTTGCGGTCACTGCCGGGATCGGTATTGATGAGAAGATCAGGGAGTTTGAAGCCGATCATGATGACTACTCAGCCATCATGCTGAAAGCCCTGGCTGATCGCCTGGCCGAGGCATTCACAGAACTGGTGCACCAGGAGATCAGGAGAAACCATTGGGGGTACGCCCCCGGAGAGTCCCTCTCCCTGGATGAACTCTTCAAAGAGCAGTACCAGGGGATCAGGCCGGCACATGGCTACCCTGCCTGCCCTGAACACTCAGAAAAGGAGGTGCTGTTCAACCTGCTGAAGGCAGAAAAACAGGGGATCAGACTCACGGAGAACTGGTCCATGGTTCCCGCTGCTTCGGTAAGCGGCCTGGTCTTCGCCCACCCACAGTCTGCATATTTCTTCGTGGGAAAGACCGGCAGGGACCAGGTGGAGGATTATGCCAAACGCAAAGGAATGACCATGGCCCGGACGGAGAGCCTGCTGGCCTCAAACCTCAATTACAAATAGACCGGGAAGTACTAAATATTCTGGACCAGGTCGCCTGCCGACGGCTCGCTGTCAATTTCAAGCTTCGCACGGTCGTTCACAAAATCCGCCACGATTTTCCTGCCCCTGATGGAGACATCCTTCCGGGAGGTGATCTTCTCAATGCTGATATGGGGTATGTTGACAGGGTTGATCCCGATGCGACCCGACGCTAACCAGGCCTCCACCACGTAGGTGCCTTTGACCAGTTTCAGGCGCTTGAACCTTCTCACAGTCATGGCACGGACCACATTCACCTGGGTTCCGTGGATCACCAGGTTCAGGCGGCTTCCCGACCTGTTCCTGATCTGCAGGATGCAGTTACCTTCTATTCCAGACCCGGTTTTCATTCCGGATCTGCCTGTGTCATCCTTGAGTTCAGCCATTCAGTGTAGAATTATTCATTCGGGAGTTTCGAAAGTCAAGATACTTAAAATACTCAAACCACGAAAGAGAAGTTTAATCAGTTCAATTCCCTGTTCACTGGATTTTCTGAGAATGATTTCGTAAATTTATTTATCACTCAAAAAAATCCACAACCATGCAACAAAGAATGCTGATCCTCGCCCTGATCCTTGGGCTTTCTACCTCTGCTTTAATCCATGGACAAGCCGGCCATGGTTTCTCCTACCAGGCCATTGCCCGTGACGGGAATGGAAATCCTCTGGCTGAAGCGGATATCTCCGTGCGGTTCTCATTCCACGCTAAAACTGGAGAGGGAGTACTGATCTGGCAGGAGGAGCATGATGTTCATACCAGCAACCTCGGTCTTTTCACCACGGTGATCGGAGGAAATGATGCCTATAACCAGTCAGGAGAGGCAGCTTCTTTCCAGGATATTCCCTGGGCGGACTACAATCACTTCCTGAAGGTTTGGATCAAAACAGACCAGGAGTATGTGGATATGGGAGGGGCCGTGGTAAAGACCGTTCCGATGGCCCTGCATGCCGACAAAGCCATTCTTGCAGATACTGCAAGGTATTCTGCAGGAAATTTCAGTGTAACCGGCGAGGCAGGGAATCAGGGGGAAGCCCTTTTCGAGGTAAAAAGAGCCGATGGCATGCCGGTCTTCGCCGTCTATGATGAAGGGGTATGGGTCTATACAGACCCGGATGCTGTCAAAGGCAAAAAAGGTGGCTTTGCCGTCGGGGGATACAGCGCCACCAAAGGAGTTGTGGAGGAATACATGCGCATCACCCCCGACAGTGCCAGGATCTATATCAGCCCGGATGATGCAAAAGGAAAAAAAGGCGGTTTTGCTGTGGGAGGATACAGCGCTGCTAAAGGCATTACCAATGAATTCATGCGGATCACCCCCGACAGCGCCCGGATCTATTTCAACCAGGATGCAGCCAAAGGGAAGAAGGGTGGTTTTGCTGTGGGTGGTTATAGCGCGGCCAAAGGAGCTGAAGCCAATTTCCTGGAAGTGTCCCCCTCCAGAACACATGTATTACTATGATGAATCGATGACTACAGGAGATTTAAGCAGTGGGTTCGGTGTGGGAGGATATACAGGACCTTTACATCTTCGGACCAGCTCATGTCACTTACCAGGGAGAACTACTTTATCGGACATGAAGCAGGTATGAACATTGCCAGTGACGGCCACTATAACCAAACCCTTGGATACCAGTCGGGCAGGGGCCTGACCACCGGGGGACTATAACGTCTTTATGGGATACCAGGCAGGTATGAATACCACCACTGGTGAATGGAATGTCCACCTGGGATTCAAAGCAGGCAGAGACTGTAATGGCAGGAACAACGTTATTATAGGCCATGAGGCCTGCATGAGCAGCCAGATGTACAACAGTGTGGTGATCGGGGACGGAGCAGCCTTTCAGGCTTCCGGAACCAGCTGGGGAAACGTGATGATCGGTTACAAGTCCGGTTTCAATTGCGAGGGTACCAGGAACGTATTCCTGGGAAGGGAAAGCGGGTTTGAGAACCGGACCGGGACGGATAATGTGTACCTGGGTGCTTTTGCGGGTCAAAAAAATGAAACCGGAGGAGATAATGTCTATATCGGGATTACTGCGGGCCAGAACGGATCGGAAGGTGCCGGCAATGTATACATCGGGGAACGGGCCGGTTATACCAACAACGGCAACTGGAACATCCTTATAGGGAAGGGCGCCGGAGCAGGAAATGGAGAATGGGCCTTGAATACCGATTTCAGCCATAACATCATGATCGGTCTCAGTGCGGGATACAAAACAACAACAGGGGAACGCAATCTGTTTATCGGGAATGCTGCGGGGTACAATGAAAATGGTTCCAGCAAACTGTACATCGACAACACCAATTCCGGGACGGATAATCCGCTGATATACGGAGATTTTGCCGCAAAAGAGGTCACCATCCATAACAAGCTGATCGCGGAAAGCGTGGTGGAGAACTCCGACCGGGAGCTGAAGAAAGATATCAGGACGCTGGAAGGCTCCCTGGAGAAGATGATGCAATTGAGGGGCGTCTCCTTCAACTGGGACCTGGAGAGCGAAAAAGCAGTCAGTTCTGATCCGACGGATCAGATCGGGCTGGTGGCCCAGGAGGTGGAACAGGTATACCCAGAGCTGGTGACTGAGACCTCCAGGGGCTTCAAGGCCCTCAACTACGGGAAATTGTCAGCCGTACTCATCGAGGCGGTCAAGGAGCAGCAGTCAATGATGGAGCAACAACAGCAACTGATCGAAGAGCTCTCCCGGAGGATCGGGGAGCTTGAAGGAAAATAGCCTTTCCAGGCCTGCATTGATAAATATCATAACATCGTTTACATAACGATCGATCAAAACATTTTTATGGGGGGGTATTCCTCTCGAGGGTGGTAGTATTACCGAATCGGTAATACATTTTCGTAGTACTACCAAGTGATACCGAGAACTGGGTGGATAACCCGGATTTTACCACATCAACAGGCAGAGACAACAACAATTTGTCAATGAACTGCTGATATATTACAGTTAATCCTTAAAAAGCGAGATCCCCTCTTTTTCCACTGCCTGCCTGAAGGCAGCCCACTGGCCGGCCATGAATCTGTCGACCATCCCGATGGCCTCTGATGCCAGTGACATGTAAAGCTCATACTTCTGCAACTGGTTCCCGGTCAGCGGCTGGTTCGACATGAGTATGGACCAGGTACCTGACATGCGGACATAGAGTGCATCGGAGGGGTAGTAGATTCCCTGGATATCGTCGTTCCGAAGCAGTTTCTTTGTCAGCCCGTCCAACTGCTGCTTTACATTCTCCGAAGATGTTTTCAACGGACCGGGCATCTCTTCCCCGGCCAGTTTTTTCACCAGTTCATGGGTCTCTTTGCAGTCCCTGATTTTTGACAGCGCTGTGTTCAGTTCCCCCAGCCTCTCCACCAGCTGATCGGTCTTTCCCTGTTTTGCCTTCATCCCTTCCATATCATACCCGTTCCTTGGATCGGGTTTCACACTGATGGTTGTCATGGCTGTATCCCCCCGGTAAGCGATCCTGATGCGGTAATCTCCCGGAAGGACATATCCACCTCCACCCGTTTCACCACCTCCGCCTGACCTGCCATATCTTCCGGAACCGGCTGACGCGAGGGTCTTTGTACTGAAATTCACCCTCACTCCTTTCCGGTCGAGCCTCCAGACAGTTCTGTTCAGTCCGCTGTCCGGCACACTTTTCAGGGTACGGACCGGGTTCATTTCCCGGTCAAGCACCTGGATGGTCACACTGTCCTTCCCCTCTTTTCCCTCCTTCTTCTCCACCTCAGCGAAGTAACTGATCCTTGCTCCCCAGTCCCTGTCTTCACCTTCATAGTAAGCATCCCCGGTGAAATAGTAGCCGGGGGCATTCCGGGTTTCTGCCAGGTAGGCCACAGGTGGCTCCACCACGTAGAGTTTCCGCGAGGTCACCTCCCGGTAATTTTTTGCCAGCTCCCTCAGCGGCCTGATGTCATCCAGGACATAGGCTGAACGGCCGAAGGTCCCCACCACCAGGTCATGCTCCCGCGGATGAATCTCCATATCCATGGTGGGAACAGTTGGAAAGCCGTTGGTCCACCTGGTCCACTTTTCACCCCCGTCAATGGTCACATAGAGCCCCTGTTCAGTTCCCAGGAACTGCAACCTGGGTTCTTCCGGGTCCACAGCAAAAGAGAGCACATAGCCGGGAACATCATCTCCGCTGATCACCCGGCTCCACTTGCGGCCATCACTGGCGGTGTGAAACAGGTAAGGTGCATAGTCGTTCAGCCTGTAGTTGTTCACCACCACCCATGCTTCCCCTGCATTTCCAGGGGAGGGTACGATCTGGGGTATCCAGGCTCCCTGGGGAAGCTCTTTGATCCCCGGGGAACAGTTGGTCCAGCTTTTACCTCCGTCAGTGGTCAGCTGGATATTCCCGTCATCGGTCCCCACCCAGATGGTTCCCTTTTCCACAGGGCTTGGCGCAATGGCCAGGATGGTGGTATGGGTCTCAGCCCCAGTCACATCATAGGTAAGCCCCCCGCTCTCCTCGTAGGTCTGCCTGGTGCTGTCGTTGGTGGTCAGGTCGGGTGAGATGGCCTCCCATGAATCACCCCGGTCGCGGCTCTTATGAACATACTGGCTCCCGAAATAGATGGTGTTGCTGTCGAAGGGATCCTGAGCTATGGCCGCATTCCAGTGGAAGCGCAGCTTATCATCACCTTTTGCAGCAGGCTTGATATCCACAGATCCGCCTGTTTCAAGGTTGATGCGGCGCACATTGCCCTGCTGTGACATGGCATAACAGCATGCCGGATCCCCTGGCACCGGGAGCACATCAAACCCGTCTCCCCCCATAAGGAAATCCCAGTATGTATTGACAATACCGCCTCTGGTCCATGTATACCCCGGCCCGCGCCAGGATCCATTGTCCTGCATGCCCCCGTACACATTGTAAGGGATCTCCATATCTGTCCGGATGTGGTAAAACTGCGATACGGGAAGGTTGGTCACATGCCGCCAGTTCTTTCCCCGGTCGCGGGTAATGGCAAGTCCCCCGTCATTCCCGTCAATCATGAAAGAGGGATCCTGTGGATGGATCCACCAGGCATGGTGGTCCAGGTGAATGTTATCCCCCACCAGGGTGGAGAAGGATTTGCCCCCGTCCTCACTCATATTGACCTGGCTGTACAGGCTGTAGAGCCGGTTCTCATTGTCCGGGTCCACGAAAATATCCGCATAATAGAATGGCCTGGTTCCGATGTTCTTATCCCCGCGCCTGGACCAGCTATATCCCCCATCCGTGGAACGGTAGATGGCGTTCTTTTTCGATTCCACCAGTGCATAGACATATTTTGTGTTGCCCCCGGCAACAGCCAGTCCTATCCTGCCCAGCTCGCCCTTTGGCAATCCCTCCTTTTCAGTGATCTCTGTCCAGTTTTCACCCCCGTCCACCGTCATATGCAATCCCGAACCGGGTCCACCTGATTGAAAAAACCAGGGCCAGCGCTGGTGTTCCCACATGGCCACGAACAACTTGTCAGGATTGTTGGGATCCATCACCATGTCAGCCACACCGGTCAGCTCATTCACGTACAGCACCTGTTCCCAGCTTTGCCCGCCATCAGTGGTCTTGTACACCCCACGCTCGGGATGTGGTCCCCAGGGACTCCCGATGGCACCCACATATACAACATCAGGATTTACGGGATGGACAATGATCCGGTGAATATGACGGGTTTTCTCCAGTCCAAGCAGTTTCCAGCTCCTTCCCCCGTCAAGACTCTTATAGATTCCGTACCCCCCGTTCAGGCTGTTCCTGGGATTGCCTTCTCCGGTTCCCACCCAGACCACATCGGGATTGGATGGATCGATGGCCAGGGCGCCAATGCTGGCCACAGCCTGGTCATCAAATACAGGTTCGAAATTGGTGCCCCCGTTTGTGGTTTTCCACAGACCACCCGAAGCTGTCCCCACATAGAATTCAGAAGGGTCGTCGAGCCGGACATCAATAGCGGTCACCCTGCCACTCATGCCTCCCGGACCAATACTCCGGGCTTTCATGCCTTTGAGATAATCCATGTCCAGGGATTGAGAATAGAGTGTGCCGGCCACCAGGAGGGCAACTGTGGAAATCACTGCATGTTTCATGATGGATGAGGTTGATTTTTGAGATGAATGAACGCACGAAGATAATAATTATCCGAAGGATATGCTGATGAATCCCCCCATGGAAACATCAACCAATCAGCGGGGATTTGCTATTTTTGACCTGAACTGACACCCAACCAGATGGCATATTCGAAAAACAACCTGGAGATACACTCCATGATCGCGGAACTTTACCAGCGGTACAGAAATAAGGGATTTATCCATTTCCGGAAGGCCCCTGAAGTAAAGGGGACCCGGTACCTGGAGCCGGTCATCCATGCCATAGAGAGGAAGCAGGTCCTGAGGATCACCTACCTGCCCTTTTACGAGGACAAGCCCTATTTCAATGAGGTCCATCCCTACCTGCTGAAGGAGCATGGTTTCAGGTGGTACCTGGTGGGCCTGAACCAGTTCAAGGGACAGGTCCGCACCTATGCCCTGGACCGGATCCGCGACCTGAAGGAGGCAGAGGGGATGCTTTACAGGGAACCTGGTTTCAGTGCTGCCGACTATTTCAAATATACCCTGGGGATCATTGCGCCACCCGGTGCCCCACCCCTGATCAAACTGGCTGTTCAGAAAACCCAGGCACAGTACCTGATCACACAGCCGTGGCATGATTCCCAGAATATCCATGCAGAAGATGAGGAGCGGGTCATTTTCAGTTTCAGGGTGCACCCTACCTACGAGTTCAAATCACTGGTCCTGAGCCTTGGAAAGGACGGGGAGATCCTGGAGCCGGTCTCACTCAGGAACGAGTTGACCCGGGAACTGCAACAGATGATGGAAAAGTACGGATAACCCTCCTTATCATTCAACGGCGACCGAATCCCTGAAAACCTCCCAGCTAACACGTTCATATGCTCCCCCGCTGAAATAGTCCAGGTAGACCCTGAACTGCTGCGGCCCCTTATACCCGGGGGCTGCCATGAGCACCCTGCCACGTGGACCCACATAGGAAACGGTAGGATAGGAAAGCCTGCCCTGTGTCACAATGGCCGCCAGCTCATGGTATCCCCTCCGGCCGTTGTCCACGAACTTATAGGTCTTGTCGCCAAGCACGATATCCTCCCTTCCTTCCGCGTTCAGCTTGACAGGATAGAAATCCCTGTTCAGGATCCCGGCCACTCCGGGATCGGCAAAAGTGGCCGCATCCATCCGCTTACACCACCCGCACCAGTCGGTATAGACATCAATCACCAGCACCCGCGGCTCCTTGCCGGTCAGCATCAAAGCCTCCTCAATGGAATACCATTTGACCTTTTCCTGGGCCCTTGCAGTAAAAACCAGGACAAAGACCAGCAGCAGAATGAGTAAGAAATTCCTGTTCATACCAGACGAAAATATACAATTAATAGATATCTGACATCTTCAGGCCCACTATGTTCAACAATAGTCCCCCGTCGACCATATTTTTCCTATTTTTAGAACTTCTTTAACCAAAACATTTTTTATGGAAGCGACAAAGAAAACACTGAGGGATTCCCTGCCCATGCGATGGCTGATGCTTGTGATGATCAGCATGCTTATCCTGTCAACTTACTGGTTCCAGGATTTCTTTGGCGGGCTGAAAGGACTGATGGAGTCGGAAATGGGATTCACCAGTGAGGAGTTCGGCAGGCTGATCGGGCTTACCACCATTGCCAACCTCTTCGGAATGATCATCGTCGGTGGGATTATCCTGGACAAATGGGGTGTACGGATGGCAGGATTGCTGTTCGGGGCACTGGCAACCATAGGGGCGGCCATTACGGCAATGGCAGCATCCGGGGTATTCGGGGATGATCACAAGACCCAGCTGATCATGATGATCGTGGGCAGGGTGCTGTTCGGATCGGGCCTGGAGGTGACCTGTGTGGTGGCAACCCGCACCGTGGTCAAATGGTTCAAAGGGTATGAACTGGCCCTGGCCATGGCCATCAACATGGGTTTCGGCCGGCTTGGCTCTGCCATGGGGCTTGCCCTGTCCATCGATATCGGCGGAAACAGTGTGCCGCCGGCTGTGGTTTTTGCAGCCACCCTTATCGGTATTTCGCTGATCGTGTTCCTGATCTATACCATTTTTGACTACTCACTTGACAAGCAGGATAAGGCTGTATTAGCGGCAAGCGGTGAAACAGCATCGGAAGACGAGTTTAAATTTTCTGATCTGATCGCCCTTTTAAAGAACCGTTCATTTATTTTCATCGCGCTGCTCTGTGTCTTTTTCTATTCCGCAGTATTCCCGTTTATCCAGTATGCGCCAGACCTGCTGGTGAATAAATTTGGTTTCTCCTACGAACTCCCGCTCAGTGCGGGATACTTCAGCCTGTTTGGAAGTCAGTCCCTTGGGAATGTGGCCATCTACCTGGGACTTTTCCTTTTCGGTTTAGGCTTTTCCATGATCCCCTCGAAGATCAACAACCTGGGCGGCAAGGTAATTTCCATGGTGGTGATTGGCGCACTGTTTGTCCTGTTTATCAAAGGACTCTGGGATAGCACCCTTTCGGTATGGCTGAAGAACGGACCCAAAACCGCCAGCCTGATCCCCATGGGTACCATCCTTTTCACACCCATTTTCGGGAACTATGTGGATAAAAAAGGGAGGGCAGCATCGCTGATGATCCTGGGATCAGTTCTGCTCATCTTTGCACACCTGTCCCTTTCATTGTTTGACAGTGAAGTGCTGGGGTACTTCGGATTGTTAAGCCTGGGGGTGGCCTTTTCTCTGATCCCGGCTGCCATGTGGCCCTCTGTTGCCAAGATCGTGAAAGAGAGCAGGCTGGGAACAGCCTATGCAACCATGTTCACCATCCAGAATTATGGATTGCTCTTTTTCTTCTGGGGAATAGGAGCGGTACTGGATCTTGCAAACAAAGGTGACCTGGAAGCGATCAGGGCCGGCGAAATGACCTACAACTATACCGTCCCCATTTTTATGCTGGTTATCCTGGGTGTGGTCTCCATATTCCTGGCATTACAGCTGAAAAAGGCGGATGCAAAACAGAAATTCGGACTGGAACTGCCCTCCGGTGTTAAGCCCGAATAGCGATGAGTAAACAACGACGCCCGGATTCTTCATCACTGATTACATCGATGAAGCCGTGCGCCTATAAATATGTAAAAGAGAAGAAAATGAGTTCAATGAAAGAATTAGTACCGGTAGAAGTGTGGAAACATTTTCACACGCTGACACAGATCCCGAGGCCTTCCAAGAAGGAGGCTGAGATCATCCAGTACATGAAACAATTCGGGGAAAAACTCGGACTGGAAACCACCGTGGATGAGGTGGGCAACGTGATCATCAGGAAACCTGCCACAGCGGGCATGGAGAACCGCAAGACAGTGGTCCTCCAGGGCCACCTGGACATGGTCCCGCAGAAGAACAGTGACAAGGACTTTGATTTTGAAAAAGATCCCATTGATACCCTGATCGATGGTGACTGGGTCACTGCCGACGGCACCACACTGGGAAGTGACAACGGGATCGGTGTAGCCGCCGCCATGGCTGTCCTTGAGTCCACCACCCTGAAACATGGTCCTGTGGAAGCACTCTTTACCATCGATGAAGAAACCGGGATGACAGGCGCTTTCGGACTGAAGCCGGGATTGCTCGATGCCGATATCCTGATCAATATGGATTCGGAGGATGAGGGCGAATTGTACGTGGGATGTGCAGGAGGTATTGATGTTTCTGCATCAAAGAAGTACACCCCCGAGGCCGCCCCGGCTGGCCACACCACATACAACCTCTTTGCGAAGGGATTAAAAGGGGGACACTCCGGTATGGACATTCCCCTTGGAAGGGCCAATGCCAACAAGATACTGTTCCGCTTCCTCATGCAGGCTGAATCGGACCTGAAGGTCCGCCTCTCGGAAGCAGAAGGGGGTGACCTGAGAAATGCCATCCCCAGGGAATCTGCAGCTGTTGTGCTTGTTCCCGCCGCATCGGAAGGAGCATTCGAGACTTTGGTGGCTGCTTACCATGAGATGTACCGCAAGGAGTTTGCCGATACAGAGCCGGATCTCTCTTTCACCTGTGAGAAAACCGGTCCGGCCCATAAGGTCGTACCAGCCGGGGAACAGTATAAATTCATCCGTGCCATCTTCGCATGCCCCAATGGGGTACAGCGCATGAGCCAGTCCATGAAAGGCCTGGTGGAAACTTCAAACAACCTGGCCATTGCAAAGGTGAAGGAGGGGGAGTTCCTTGCGCTGAACCTTACCAGGTCATCGGTAGACAGTGCCAAAGATGCCACTGCATGGAAAATTGCTTCAGTCTTTCAGCTGATCGATGCGGAGGTTGAACTGAGCGGAGCATACCCGGGATGGAAACCCGACATGGACTCCCCTATCCTGAAGGTCTGCCAGGATGTGTACAATAAAAGATTCGGGAAAATCCCGGAGATCAAGGCCATCCATGCCGGACTGGAGTGCGGTTTGCTGGGTGGGGTCTACCCGAACCTGGATATGATCTCTTTCGGCCCTACCATTCGTTTCCCCCATTCACCCGATGAAAAGGTTGAGATCGGAACAGTGAAGAAGTTCTGGGAATTCCTGGTGGCCATCCTCGAGGAGATCCCGGTCAAATAGAAGTCCAATCACACCGGTATTTGAAGGCGGCAAAATAGTTGCCGCCTTCAACTTTTTTGCCCATTGTGTGTTATAAAAAGGTGAATGACTTGATTTTGAATCCTTTTTTGTTGAAATTTGAATAAAACCAATTCCATGAGAAAGCCCATATTATTCCTGTTTGCCTTGCTTTTCAGCGGGATGGCCCTCAGTGCACAGGTCACCCTTGCCCCAACCGTGATCGCTTCAGGCGGAGGATATGCCGAGGGCGATAACATCAGCATCTCCTGGACACTTGGAGAACTGGCAGTGGCCACACTATCAGGTGGAAACCTGGTCCTTACACAGGGATTCCAGCAGCCTTTCGACATCGATGTGGGGATGGAAAAGGACGAAGTAAGCTGGGGAATTTCTGTCTATCCCAATCCTGTAGGAGAAGAACTGAGGGTCCGCTTCGACATAGAGACACCGGGTGATTTCCTGATGGAGATCCAGGATGTGACCGGCCGCATCGTAAGCCAGGAACTTTACAATCAGGTCAACCCGGGAGATATCATCCAGATGAACACCTCCGGATACACCACCGGCATATACTTTCTGAAGGTGCTGACCAAAGACCTGAAGCAGGTACAGGTCACCAGCCTGAGGAAGTTATAGGAAGGATCACCTGACAGGGGAGGCAATGAGCGCTCCGGACTGGTAGACCGAGATCCGCTGGCGTGCCAGCTCTACAGCTCCAAAGTTCACTTTTAGTTCCACAACGTCAGGCAACCTGTAAAGAAACAGGTTGTTCCCTGCATTGTCCGCTTTGGCTGAATAATAATCTTCAAGGGACCCGGTCTTCCCGAGGGGTTCGATAACTACCTCAAGGGGATTCCCTTCCTGAAGCTCTTCAGGAACGAAACCAAGCTGCTCGGAGAACATGCCCAGGCGAACCCGGGAAGACTCCGCCCCCGATCCGGGCACCACAAACCAGGCTTTCTTGGATGTCTGTCCAAAGGTCCTCCCGGAAAACAGGGTCAGGTAGGACGCCTCCAGCTCATCCAGCTTGTCGATGGTGGCTCTCATGGCTTCTCCCTGGGGAAATCCCTCCGACTCCCCGGTAAGCAGTTCAAACCTCCTGGTCCGCAATTCAAGCAGGAAATCGGCAGCCTCCTCGGCCTTCATGGCGGCTGACTTCTGTTCGGTGATGGTACGGCTGACCGGTACCTGTAAAAAGGAGGTGTCGGTCACGATGGTCTTGTACATGGTCTCTGTCCGCTCCTCGAAATTGGATTGGATCCCCAGGTCCTTGTAACTTACAAAATCCCTGATCACCGCCGATCCCAGTGCCGGATCCCTTATCTCCTCATGGACCAGGCCTGATCCGTCCATGATCACTCCCTTTTCCAGCAACGGTTCCATCACATCCCGGTTAAATTCCCCTTCCAGGACATTCACATGGAACACCATCCCTGGATCCATCTCTGTGTGAGCGGTCACCTTTACGTCCTGGATCTGCCAGCGGCTGAAGCTGGACCTGATCACCTCGGTAATGCCCAGGTATTTCTCCGCATAGTCCCTGAAGGGACCCGGAACATGTTTCATCTCCTGCCAGGTCACCTCCACCTTGAGTACGGTCTGGGGAAGGACATACATGTGCTGCTCAACGGTTTCAGGCACCTCCTTCCCCAGCGGGGCCACCTTTACCATCAGTTCTTTGGTCCCGAAACAGCCGGTCAGTAACACGGCAACGATAAACAGGGTAATAACCTTTTTCATGGATTCTGTATGCTGATACTCAGGCGAAATTAATGTTTCAGCCCGTTGTTTACAAAAAAACATTATCAAATCCCCCTGTATTCCTGTATCAGGAGGTTAAACGCGGATCAAACCGACTGGAATGCCTCTCCGATATACCGGATCATGTCGCGGGCGATGAGGGCCTCCTGGCCGGATCTCACGGCAGCCAGGTCGCCGGCCAACCCGTGCAGGTAGACTCCGGCAATGGCTGCATCTGCCGGCGGGATACCCCGGGCCAGCAAACCGGTGAGAAGTCCGGTGAGTACATCCCCGCTGCCGCCGGTGGCCATTCCTGGGTTTCCGGTGGTGTTGAACCGGTAGTTCCCGTCAGGGAATGCGATCCCCGTATAGGCGCCTTTAAGCACAACGATCACCTTGTATTTTGAAGCAAACTCGCGCTGTTTCAGGTGACGCTCGAAAGAGGTGGCACGCTCCCCCACCAGTCGGTCAAACTCTTTGGGATGGGGGGTGAGGATGGTGTTTTCGGGCAACAGTTCGAACCATTCGGGATGGGCGGAGAGGATGTTGAGCCCGTCGGCATCGATCACCAGCGGTACCTTCGCTCGTTCAAGGATCATTTTCAACCCCTTCCCCGTATTCGGTTTGCAGCCGATGCCCGGGCCAATCCCAAGGGCGGTGTATTGCACGAGATCCGGGGGTTCACTGAAAAGGATGTCGGACTGGTCCAGGCTTACAATGGCCTCCGGAAAGCCGGTCTGGATAATCTGGTAGCCAAACCTGGGCACGTGGAGGGTCACCAGCCCGGCCCCTCCCCTCAGGCACGACTCGCCGGCAAGCAGGGCAGCCCCCATCATCCCGTAGCAGCCGGAGATGACCAGGGCATGGCCGTAGGTGCCTTTGTGGGAAAACTTTTTTCTTGCCGGGATAAACCTGCTGACCTGCTCCTTATCAATGGTCTGGTAGGGAGTTTCCGAATTTCTGATAATCTCCGGGTGGAGTTTGATATCATGGACCCTCCATGCTCCCACGAAGGGAGCATTTTCTGCAAAGAAGAAGGAGAGGAACGGGAACTGGAAGGTAAGGGTGTGTGTGGCCCTGATCACCGATCCGTAATCGTTCTCACGGTTGTCCTCACCGTATAGCCCCGACGGGATGTCAATGGCGATCACCGTTCCGGCATGTTCATTGATATGCCGGATCACTTCACCGGGGAATCCCGACACCTTCCTGGTCAGCCCCGACCCGAAGATGCCGTCCACCACCACATCATGGATGCTGATGGCCGGAAGCTGATCAGCCTCTTTGATCTCCGTAAACTGCACTGCTCCCTGATCCAGCAAGCGCTGCCGGTTAACCGCACAATCCTCAGATGGTGTACCGAAACCAAGCAGGAAGCACTCCACCCGGTACTGGCGGTCTGCCAGCAAACGGGCCATGGCCAGTGCATCCCCGCCATTGTTGCCCGGACCGGCAAAGACCACCACCTTCCGGTCGGTATGATAATGACGCACGTACCAGCCAGCAAGCCGGGTGGCTGCCCGTTCCATCAGGTCGGTTGATACTACCGGTTCATGATCAATGGTATAGGCATCGATCTCCCTCACTTTGTCAGCCCCGAAAATTTTCATAACATGCTGTTTGAATCAAAATTAAGAAAAAAGCTATTTCTATATTTGTGCCCACTGTTCAAATCATAGTATTCATCAAAACAGATTTCAATGTTAAAAGGACATCCTAAAGGACTTTATGTAGCCTTCTTTGCAAACATGGGTGAGCGGTTTGGTTTCTACACCATGATGGCCATCCTCGTACTGTTCCTGCAGGCCAAATTCGGACTGGCAGCAGAAAAGGCCGGTGATATTTACAGCTGGTTCTATTTTGCCATTTATGCCCTTGCGCTGCTTGGCGGAATCCTGGCCGATGCCACCAAGAAATACACGGCTGTGATTTCCATGGGACAGGTGATCATGTTTGTGGGCTACATCATGATGGCAATTCCCGGACTGCCTCTTTCTGTTACCATAATCGGTCTCTTTACCATTGCCATTGGAAATGGTTTCTTCAAAGGGAACCTGCAGGCGGTAGTAGGTCAGCTATACGATGATCCCAAATATGATAAGGTACGTGACAACGCCTTTTTGATCTTCTACATGGGGATCAACGTGGGTGCATTCTTTGCCCCCTTTGCTGCCATGGGTGTCAGGAACTGGTGGCTGAAAACCAACGGTTTCCTCCATGACGGATCCATCCCCGCACTCTGTCACCAGTACAAAGACGGAACCCTCCAGGATACAGCTGTACTTCAGCAACTGGCTGATGCCGTGAGCCTGAATGGACCGGTAACTGACCTTGGAGCCTTCGCGAACAGCTACATTGAGATCTTCTCCAGGGGATATAATTTCGCCTTCGGGATCGCTGCCATAGCCATGGTGATCTCACTGATGGCCTACCTGATCTTCCACAAGCACCTGCCCAGGAGGGAGAAGGTTGCCGGTGAAAGAACCATCACCCTCAGGGAGAAGCCACTGGCCATCCCCGTCGCCCTTGTTGCCGGAGCCATTACAGCTGTACTGATCAGCCTGGTGAAGGATATTGCCACCGGTGCTGCCATCGGGCTTTTCGTGGGTTTTGTAACCTGGATCGTGATGATCGCCACCAAGGAGGAGAAACAGCGGGTGGTTTCCCTGCTGCTGGTATTCTTCGTGGTCATCTTCTTCTGGATGGGCTTCCACCAGAACGGCCTCACCCTGACCTTCTTTGCAAGGGACTATACTGTTAAAACCGTGGGATCCGGGTACCTTCATGTTCTTCACCCTGTGGAGAATCCTTTCTGTGATCGTATTCATTGCAGGTATCGTATTATGCTCCTGGGAAAGAATTCATTCAAGAATAAAAGGATCATCGGGGCCTTCATGACCGTTGTGGGCGGTTCTGTCGGATACTGGTTATATCGCCAGGGAGAAGCAAGCAATCCCATTGCCCCCGAGGTATTCCAGTCCTTCAATCCCCTGTTCATCGTCTCACTCACCTTCGTAGTAATGGCAGCATTCGCCTGGCTGAATAAGAAAGGAATAGAACCTTCCACTCCCAAAAAGATCGGGATCGGTATGATCATTGCCTCTCTCGGTTTGTGATCATGGTCATCGGCTCCATAAAACTGATCTCGCCAGTTGACCTGCAGTCGGTGGATGAAGTAACAGGTGCGATCAAATACAATCCTGTCCCTGATTCATCGCAGGATCATGCCCTACTGGCTGATGTCGACCTACCTGGTCCTTACATTTGCCGAGCTTTTCCTGAGCCCCATGGGACTCTCCTTCGTTTCGAAGGTAGCACCTACCAGGTTCCAGGGTGTGATGCAGGGTGGATGGTTACTGGCTACTGCAGTGGGTAACAAGCTGCTCTTCATCGGAAGTTTCTTCTGGGAAAAGATCCAGCTGTGGCAGCTCTGGCTGATCTTCGTGGTCACCTGCATGCTCTCCGCAGCATTCATCTTCTCCATCCTGAAACGGCTGGAAAGGGCCACAAAGTAAGTTCACGTTATTCTGAAGCAAAGATATCCCGGATATTGTCCAGGTTGCCGTCGGTGCTGGCCGGGTCCAGTCCCAGGATATGGGCGATGATGCCGTAGACTTCCACATTGTCGAATGAGGGGTCGGGTATATGCTTTCTTAAAGGCCGGTCCTTCAGCCATAAAAATGGTGTGCATGGCCGAAAAGGCATTGTCATACCCGTGGGCGCCTCCGGCATACCCCGAAGGATCGGAACTTGGTGCCAATGCTCCACAGGCTGTCGGCCACCACCACAATACCCGGGAAACGGGGACTGCTGCCATAGTGCAGGTGTGCAGGGATCTCCCCCTTTTGCCAGGCATGGACTCCTTCAACGGTATCCAGCCTGCCGGAAATGGAATCTGCAAATCCCTCTGCCGGCGTAACCAGGTAGACCGGATTTCCGCCTACTATCCTTTCTGTCCACCCCTCCCCGATATGGTCGAACAGGTTCACATACCTGTCAGGGGAGATAGGACCCATGCCATGGTCCGACAACACCATCAGGTTGACCCGGTCAGCATATGGCAGCTGTGCTAATTCCGCCCGCAAGCTTCCCAGGACCGAATCCAGGTATTCCACCACATTCCCGGTACGAACGTTTTCAGGCCCGTAGCGGTGCCCGATAGCATCAGGTTCATCGAAATAGAGCATCACCAGTCCGGGACGCTTGGCTACAGGAAGTTTCAGCCACCGGATCACCTGTTCGACCCGGTCCTCATAGGGAACACGTCCGTCATATTTTTTCCAGTAGCTGGGATAGGTATCCATGATCGGGGCCTCACTGCCAACCCAGAAATAACAGGCAGCATGAATCCCCTGCTGTTCTGCAGTGACCCAGATCGGTTCCCCGAAATAGGCATCCGGATTTCTGACCATGGTCCTGATCGCCTATCCTGTAGATGCCTTTCAGGTCGGCTGCATAGAAGCTGTTATTGATGATCCCGTTGTGATCCGGGTAGAGGCCGGTGGCCAGGGTGTAGTGGTTCGGGAAGGTTTTGGTGGGGAAGGAAGGGATCAGTCTCTCAGCCATCACCCCGTTCCCGGCCATGTGCATCAAAATTGGGAGTATCGTACAGGTCGGTATAATCCCACCTGAATCCGTCGAATGACACCATTACCACGTAGCTCTCCAGGGTTTCTGTTTCACTTGTTGCTGACAGGAAAAGCAAGCTGCTGATACAATGAGCCAGAACAGATGCCTGGGATATTTCATGGATTTGGATTTAGCTATTGATCCGGATCAACATTCAGATACCTCCGCTCCCTGTCGTTCATGGGACGGAAGAAATAGTGCCGCTCCGGCAATTCAGGAACTTCAATCTCCCTGATGGTCATATCCGGAATGAACTGGTAAAAAGTGATCCGGGAGTTCTCGATATCCCCCTGCATTGGTCACCCGTGTGAAGTGGTACGGATCAAGCACCAGTTCCGGATCATATTCATCCAGGGAAAGGATGAAACGCTGTCCGTATAGCCTCAAGGCATTGGTGAAGTAGAGGGTGATATCATAACCAGCAATCCCGTAGTTGATCCCTTTCCGGGTCATGGAGCGGGGCTCATTATAGAAATGGTCCCTGTATCTGCTCAGGAAGGCATCCACCTCCGGATCCAGGAGATCCAGCCAGAAAGAATTGTAGAACACAGGCTGAGCTCATGGTAATACCTGTAATCAATACTTGAAAACTCTGTCCAGAATGGGGCGCCTATCACTTCGATCTCAAAATCCTTCAACTGGTAATAGAGTGATGAAACCACCCGGCTGGCCAGTGCTTCATTCCGGGTGGGTACCACCACCAGGTTCTTCCGGTCGGGGGAAAGAGAATGGATGATCTCATCGGTATGTTCCAGGGTCAGTACCATCTCCTTAAAATAACAGGTTCCTCCGGCCTGTAATCATCAAATCCATCAAAGATCAGTCCTTGAATACTCGTGCTTCTCCATATCCAGAGAATCCTCTTCCCTCACATATACAATGTTGTACATGTGCTTACTGGCCACCAGTTTGGCCATTTCCCTGTAACCCCTCTCCAGGGAAGGGCTAAGCTGAAACAGGTATGGATTGTTCCTGACAAGATCCAATTCATTATAGAACGGGGTAACCAGGGGAATCCTGTGCTTCCTGGCAAATGCCGACACAATCTCCAGGTTAAAGGCGATAAAATGGACCGATGATCAGGTCCATATCCTCCATCTCCTCATCCTCAAGGTACTGCGGGTCTGATCCATACTTTTCCTTGTATCAAAAAAACGCACATCCATCTTCATCCCTGTCTGTCGCATAGAATCAATGGCCAGCAATGATCCCTGGAAAAATTCAAGGAAATTGACGGACTGGGGTACTTTCTGTTCCATCCTGTAACGCTCTATGATCCTGTTCCTCCTGGTCACCGATTTCACATCCTTGATCAGTGAATCCAGGGGTTCCGGTTCCTGAAAATCAAAGGGATGAAATAGGCGATCCTGTATGTCCGGCGAGGATTATAGTGCTCAAAGATCAGCTCCTCATAATTGTACTCCTCATACAGTGAATCGGCGTCAATGAAGTGCATTGAGTCCACCGGAACTGTATCCAGGGTTGTTACCTGGCTGGTCGACCACCTGTGGCAGCGGGATCCTGATCATCTGTCCGGTCTTCGGGCCGCCCCACCCCAGTTCCGGATTTGCATCCCGGATATCCTGCACGCTTACTTCATAAAACCTGGCAATGGAATAGAGGGTTTCACGGCGTTTCACCTTATGATAGGCAAATCCCTCTTCATTGTATGCCGGTTCAGGCTCGCTCTTCCTCCTCCGCTTCCGGAATCAGCAGGCGCTGCCCGGTCTTCAGGTTCTCCGGTTCGACCCCGGGATTGGCCTTCCAGCAATGCCTCCTCTGTAATCCCGTACATTCTTGAGCAATCCTGTAAATGGTTTCATCTCCACTTGGACCTTGTGGGTGCGCCTTCCTTCCAATTCCGGATCCTCTTCCGATGTATCGATCTCCTCCTCAAGGGAGGGTTCCACCGGGATTTTCAGTGCCTGCCCAATCTGTATCCCCGAGATCACTCCTGGATTCTCCATGGCAATCTCCTTCTGGGATATATTGTAGGCTTTGGAATGGCATAAAGGGTCTGTCCGGGCTTTACCACATGGATGTAATATACCTTTCCCTCCAGGATTACCTTGTTCTTGGATCGTTCCACTTCACACAGGCTCCTGGGCAGAAAGCTGCCAGGGAGATAAGCATCCCCAGCAAAAGAGTCAGTTTGCTTTTATTTGGAAATGAAATCATTGATATTCTTCAGGATCCTGTGTTCGATGCTGGATGGTATCTGCTTTCACAAATTTCTCACCTGTGATGTTCTCAAACAGCTCGATATACCTTTCACTCACCTCCTCCACAAAATCATCAGGCATATGGGGCACCACCTGTCCTTCCTTGCCCTGGAATCCATTGCTGATAAGCCATTGCCTTACAAATTCCTTGGAAAGCTGCTTCTGTTGCTCTCCCCTGTCCTGCCGCTCCTGGTATCCATCCGCATAAAAATACCGGGATGAATCAGGAGTATGAATCTCATCGATCAGCATAATCTTTCCATCCTTCTTCCCGAATTCATACTTGGTATCCACAAGGATCAGCCCCATTTCGGCAGCCATTTCAGTCCCCCTCCGGAACAGTTTCCGTGTATACTCCTCCAGCTGCACATATTCCTCTTCCGGCACCAGTCCGGATGCCAGAATCTCCTCCCTGGAAATATCCTCGTCATGCCCTTCCTCAGCCTTGGTGGTGGGGGTAATGATCGGTTCCGGGAAACGGTCATGCTCCTTCAAGCCTTCGGGCATGGGCACCCCGCAGAGGATCCGTTTCCCGTCCCGGTATTCCCTCCAGGCATGTCCCGTCAGGTAACCCCTGATCACCATCTCCACCTTATACGGTTCAGCCATGTGTCCTACGGTTACATTGGGATCGGGTGAATCAATCTTCCAGTTGGGAACAATATCGGCTGTGGCATCCAGGAATTTTGAAGCTATCTGGTTCAGTACCTGCCCCTTGTAGGGTATTCCTTTTGGCAGGACCACATCGAACGCAGAGATCCTGTCCGATACCACCATGACCAGGTAGTCATCATTGATGTTGTACACATCCCTTACCTTCCCTGTATACAGGCTCTTCTGTCCTGCCAGGTTGAAATTTGTTCCTTTTAATGCATTGGCCATAACTATAGTTTTTTAATTTAAATTTCAACTTTACTAAACTTTACAAACTTTCCGACTTGCCTCCATTGTATGCTTCAACAATGGATTTCACAAGGCGGTGCCGGATAATATCCCTCTCATCAAACCGAATGATCGATATTCCCTTGATCCCCTTCAGGATCTTCATGGCCTGGATCAGCCCCGAGTCCTCCCTCCTGGGCAGGTCCACCTGTGAATCATCACCGGTAACAATAAACCTGGCATCGGGGCCCATCCTGGTGAGAAACATCTTGAACTGGCTGGCTGTTGCATTTTGTGCCTCATCCAGGATCACAAATGCATGATCCAGGGTCCTGCCCCTCATGTAGGCCAGCGGAGCAATCTGGATGGTTCCGTCCTCCATGAACTGGATCAGCTTTCTTGGCGGGGATCATATCCCTCAGGGCATCATACAAAGGCTGAAGGTAGGGATCCAGCTTCTCCTTGAAATCACCCGGAAGAAATCCCAGCTTCTCCCCTGCCTCCACAGCAGGACGGGTCAGGATGATCCGCCTTACCTGCTTCTCTTTCAATGCTTTTACAGCCATGGCGATGGCAGTATATGTTTTCCCGGTTCCGGCTGGCCCCACGGCAATCAGAAGATCGTTATCCGCGCCCTCTTCCACCAGCATTTTCTGGTTTACGGTAATGGCCCTGATCTTCCTTCCGCTCTCCCCATGTAGCAGCACCTCATCTTCAGGCCCCGGCGCCTCCATTTTATGGTTGCCGTTTCCCCATATCAACTCCTCCAGGTCGGGCAGGTTCACCGTATTGAATTTGCGCAGGTAACGAACCACCAGGTCTACCTTTTCCTCAAACTCCACGAGCCTCTTCTTCTGCTCCTGAAACCCTGATTTCATTGCCCCTGGATACAATCTTAAGATCGTGAAATATCTGGATGAATTTATTGAAGCGGACGTTGTTTACACCATAGAAATCAACCGGATCGACACCTTCCAAATAGATCAGCTTTTCCGCCATAAATTAAATTATAATCACTACTTTTGGATGTGCAAATTAAGCTGTTTTTTTCAACATTCCAATAAGAAAATCCCTGCCGGAATCCCATGCACATTATCACGCTAACGTCCGACTGGAACGATGATGATTATTATGTTGCATCACTTAAAGGGAAACTGCTCACCCACTGTCCGGATAGCCAGGATTGTTGACATCAGTCACCAGGTTAAATCTTTCAATACCGCACAGGCTGCTTTTCTTGTGAAGAAACAGCTATCGCAACTTTCCCGAAGACACCATCCATATCATTGCCGTTAATTCCGAACCGGAAGAGGGGGGACAGTTGCTTGCAGCCATGATGGCCAACCAATACTTCCTTTGTGCAGACAACGGCATGCTTGGATTGCTGGGAGGGCCGGAACCGGAATTGGTGGTCAGGATCTCTGAACCACCCGGGATGGTTCAGCCAGTTTCATCGCCATGTCCATCTTTGCAGACGTGGCCTGTACGCTGGCTGCAGGGACATCCGCTGAAAGAGCTGGGTAAACCTACTGGCTCCTATAATAAACATATACCGCTCAGGCCCACCATGGAGGAGTCATACCATTACGGGAAGTGTCATATATATCGATTCCTACCAGAACGCCATTACCAATATTTCCAGGGAATTCTTTAACCGCGTGGGGAACGGCAGGCCATTTCAGATCTTTGTTCAGAGCAAGCACTACATGCTGGAACAGTATCAATGAGCGGTACAACGAAACTCCCCCGGGAGACCTGCTGGCCATTTTTAATGCGGTGGATCTTCTTGAAATAGCCATACGCAACGGGAATGCGGCAGGACTGCTGAAACTAACCACCAACTCAACCATCAGGGTTGAATTCAAAGAAGGATAAAATGCATAGCAAAGAAGAGAAACTGAAAGCCTTTGAGCGGCTGCTGGAGATCATGGATGAATTGAGGGAGAAGTGCCCGTGGGACCGGGAACAGACACTTGACAGCCTGAGAAACCTGACCATCGAGGAGACCTATGAACTGGCCGATGCCATCATGGACCAGGACCTGGAGGAAATCAGGAAAGAGCTGGGTGACCTGATGCTGCATATTGTATTCTATGCAAAGATCGGGGCGGAAAAAGGTGCCTTTGATATTGCGGATGTCCTCAATGGCATTAACCATAAACTGGTCTTCAGGCATCCGCATGTGTTCGGGGACCGGAAGGTGAAGGATTCCGGAGAGGTGATCGAGAACTGGGAGGAACTGAAAATGAAAGAGGGCCACCGCAGTGTGCTGGCCGGTGTACCCGTTTCATTGCCTGCCATGATCAAATCACACCGGATACAGGACAAGGCAAGGGCTGTGGGATTTGACTGGGATTACAGGGAGCAGGTCTGGGACAAGGTCATTGAAGAGATCAATGAGGTGAAACACGAAGTAATCAATGGCACAGGACAAGCTCAAAGCTGGAGGATGAGATCGGCGACCTGCTTTTTTCCATTGTCAATGCCGCACGGCTATACGACATCGAACCAGAAACCGCCCTGGAGCGGACAAACCGGAAATTCATCAACACGGTTCAAATACCTGGAACAGAAAGCCCTTGAATCGGGCAGATCCCTGAAGGAAATGAGCCTTGAAGAGATGGAGGCCATCTGGCAGGAAGCAAAATCTATAGTAGACTTCCTTCTCAGCGGATCTTCTTTTCTCTCCAGCAGTGTCTTTCTTTAGCAGTATTTCTCAGCGGATCTTCTCACTCTCTCTTCCGATTCTGAGGGTCAGCATCCTCCTCAACTTCCTCCTCCTTTTCAACCACTTCCAGCAATCCGTGGCTGTGGAGCTGGTTGTACCACTGGAAAACCTTCTTGATGTCGGATATATATACCCTCTCCTCATCATATTCAGGGACCAGCTCCTCGAAATAGCTCCTTCAGTTCACCGGAAGATAATTTGTGAGAGATGGTCTCTTTCCCTTCGGTCTTCTCATGGATCATCATGAAAATATCGGAGAGGGGCACCTCCTCTTCATGGGTAAAAATGGCAATATCCTCCAGCGAACTTACCCGGGCTGTGGCCGGGGCCACATGGCGCTTCTTGTCCTCAAGGATTCCACCACGATCCCGTTGCGGGCCTGGGCAATGTATTTGAACAATCCTCCTTTACCGGAGATTGACAGGATGTCTTTCAGTTTGATTGTCTTCATGCTGTTTCATAAAGTGATGCAAATATAGTACTTCTAGTTGATTCCGCGTTCTTTCTTGATCTGGTCATAAGCCGCCTGCACTTTTCTGAACTTCTCATGAGCCACCTTCTTAAAATCCTCACCCAGGTGACTCACCTTGTCCGGATGGTATTTCATGGCCATGCGGCGGTAGGCCTTTTTCACAGCCTCATCGGTCACCGTCGGTTCGATCTCCAGGATCTTGTAAGACGCATCAGTCTGACTCACAAACATGGCCCTGATGCTCTGGAAATCTGAGTCCGTGATGCTCATGAAGCCCGAGATCTTCTGGATCACGCTGTTTTCTGCATCGCTTACCGAACCGTCGGCCGACGCGATCCCAAACAGGAAATGTAACATCTCCAGCCTGTATGAATAGTCCAGCCGCTGTGCCAGCTGGCTGGTCACATCCCTGAGCGGGATCTCCTGCTTCAGGATATCCCGGAGCATTACAATGGCCTCATTGGCAGTATCTTCCCCGAAGCGGGACACAAAATAACGTTTCACATAATCGAGCTCACTCTTCATGACGCGGCCGTCGGCCTTCATGACTGCGGCGATAAGTACCAGCAGTGATGCCGCATAATCCCCCCGCAGGGTCCGGCTCCGGACATCTTTTGTCTGGCCTGTAACGGCAGAAGTTCCCGAATCAAAGATGGATCCCACGGCCAGCCCGAGAATCCCACCGATGGGCCCACCCAGTGCCCATCCTAGTCCAAGTCCTACCCATTTTCCAAATTTCGTCATAACTGCTTATTTCCTTGTTAACAATTGTTGATGTAAAGCGACCACCTGGGGCAGGATCATCTCCCTGTCATCATTGACAAGTACCCTGTCGGCCAACACCCTTTTTTCTTCTTCATCCATCTGGTGCATCATGCGTCTCTGCACCTCCTCCCTGCTGATCCCATCCCGCTCAATAACCCTCCTGATCCTCACTTCCACCGGGGCATAGACCAGTACAGTTGTATCCAGAAAC
Organism: uncultured Bacteroidota bacterium; assembly: GCA_963793455.1. Lineage (GTDB taxonomy): Bacteria > Bacteroidota > Bacteroidia > Bacteroidales. Next base: position 369,835 of record CAWCAK010000001.1, on the reverse strand, counting down.
CGGCTTGCGCCGCTCTCAAACAGGATGGCAGCCTCTTCAACCACATAGGGTACCTCCTTTGACCTTCCAGCAACCCAATTGCGGTAATCTTCACGCACCACAGGATGGACAAGGTTATTCAGTTTTTCCAGCAGCTCCCTGTTACCGAACACCCTGCTCCCCACATACCTGCGATCAAGCTCATCCCTGTATGCCTCCTCTCCCAGCAGCTCCACAATCCCCTTTTTCAGCACAAGGTGGCTGTTCATCAGTCTTTTTGCTTCCTGGTCGGCATAATAAACCTCTACACCAAAGCTTCTCCAGTACACTGCAGACCAGTGTTTTCCCACTTCCAATGCCTCCTGTGATCCCAACCTGCAACATGCTACCTCCGGGATATCAGGAATTCAACTGACTTGGGGGAATACTCATAACTGAGCAGGTAAACCGGATATTCTGGATCGATACATCCAGTTCCCGGGTGTTTTCATCCATATTGGAGAAATCCACCACAGCGCGGAACACATTCCTGTCCATCCGCTCATATTTGCTCAAACCCACATTGCAGGTCAATTTCACACGTGACGGAAATGTTTGTATGGAGAGGCTATCTGGCAGGTTGAGTACCTCAACAGGTATGGTAAGCTGCACCTCGGTATACTTTTCCAGTTCAATGGAGCAACTTACCCTGGTATGGCTGTATTGCAGGTCATCCAGTTTCTGGAGTTTAACCTTATCGTCATAGCTTTTTGTGACGAGGCCCAGGTCTGTCTGTTCCGTACTTACAAAGGCCAGGGTATCCAGGATTACATCGGGCCCGGTAACCATCACCGAGTCTGGTACAACAACGATCCCGTCCCTGGTGGTAAACTGATTGTCCACTTCAAAGGCAAAGTCAGGTCTGACCGCCAGTACCCGTGTAACTTTTCTGGCAAACTGGAAATGAAGGGTATCCGGTTTAATCTCCAGCAACTGCAATTCCGGGGGCAGCTGACGGGAAACCTGGTCCTTCAGGTACCTTGTCAGGATATACGCCCTGGTACTGTCCTGTCCCGGCCTGTTCAACGTAAAAGCAGAAACCTTGAAACTGATGGGAACAGGCTTCTTAAAGATCTTATACCTCAGAAGTGCATAACCATGTGCATTGATGCGCAGGTCCAGGTGCTCCGGCAGGTCACCCACAAACACCCTGTCTTCCGGAAAGTCGGTATAGACAAGGGGGTAGTCGATGACCGAGGTATAGTTCTTACTCAGTGCATTGAGCAACCAGATGAACATCGATATCAGCAGGAAAACAGAAAACAACAGGATCTTTTTCCTGAACTGCAGCTTCTGACCATCCGGTACCCTGGGCCAATTCTGGAGAAAACTGTTTTCCACAACAGTGGGTTTGACTTATTTCTTTGCAGGTGCGGGCTGATCCCCCGGGTCAGCTATCACAGCTGTCTTATCCACTTTTACAATGACATTATCTGCAATTTCCACTGTTACGGTCCGCTCCTTCACATCTGTGATCTTTCCGTAAATCCCACCTGTCATCACTTTATCCCCCTTCTTAAGGCCGCTCCTGAAATTGGATGCCTCCTTCTGCTTTTTCACCTGTGGACGGATCATAAAAAAATAGAATACCACGATGATCAGAAGCAGAAAGATCAGTGACTGCATCCCTGCTCCGCCCGGACCCTTGGTGGCCGGGGCTGTTAAAATCTGAAATAAGAAATTCATACGTTCTTTATTTGATTAACTATTAACTAATATCTAATATCCAATATCTAATTCCTACCCATTACCTCCGCTGACAGGGTTATCCTGACCACCGGATTTTCGGCATTGGACAGAACCGATACCGCCTTTCGCTGCGATCCTGACCTTCCCCTGGAATCGAAAACAACCTTTAGCCGCTCACTCTCACCGGGTCCCAGCGGTTCCCTGTTCCAGTCCGGGGTGGTACATCCACAGGTAGCTTCCACATCATTAATCACCAGTTCGGACGTTCCGCCATTCCGGTAATCGAAATAGCAAACGACTATCTCACCTTCAATGATTGTTCCAAAATCATGATACAGCGTATCAAATGCAACAACAGCCTGACCAGAAGTATCTTGCGCTCCCGGAACAGGTTGATCTCCCTGCCGGTCCATCATGTCATTTTGTCCTGTACACGACACCATCACAAGAAAAAGCAACTCAATCGTTCTCACCAACCAGGCCCCTCCCTTTTTTCTGGACCTTCTTCTCTTCTTTCAAATGAAAGACCACTTTATCAAGGACCCCGTTAATGAATACATTGCTTTTGCTGGTACTGTAGAACTTCGATATCTCCAGGTATTCATTCAGTGTTACCTTGGTGGGAATGGATGGAAATGCAATCAATTCAGCGATAGCCATCTGCATGATCAGGATATCCATGAATGCGATCCTTTCCAGGTCCCAGTTCCGCGTATGCTGTTTGATATAGTCCACATATTCATCCCGGTGCACAATGGTTTGCCTGAAAAGCCTGACCACGTATTCCCGGTCCTCCTCATTCTTATAGAGATCCATCAGGCTTTTGTCAGCCCCGTCCCCTTCCTTGAATTTCCTGAAAGTCTTTACGATCATGCTGGTAATGAACTCCAGGTCATCGTTCCAGTAGATACTTTGCTCCTCCAGAACCGATGCAAGCAATTCACTGGGAAAGACCATGTGGGTATACACCTGTGTAATTATTTTCTTATCCTCCGCATATCCGCTCTCCTCTGCCGACATATATGCAGCATACTCTCCGCTCTCAATGAGGGTCGTATAAATATCCTTTACCAGCTCCGGGTTGTTGCTCCAGTTCAGCTTGTGCTGATCCACGAACCTGAGCAACTGTTCATTGTTCCTGAGCTGGTCAACCAGGGCATTGTCAATGAAACGGGTGTTGGGATGAAGGTCCTCATAGGTAGGGATCCTCTTATTGCGGGCTATATCGATCCTTGATTCAGCATACAGGACCACATCAATGATCAGAAGCAGCAGGTAGTGGTAGAGTTCATACGCCTTCCCCACGTTGTAATGCAGCTCCTTTTCAGAGATGTTTAATTCTTCCCTGCCTGTTTTATAATAGGCGTACAGGGATTGCAGTGCTTTGATCCGTAATTGTCTCCTGCTGATCATTTGTTAAAGAACCGGTTACTTCATCATTAAACCATGCAAATTTACATTAAATTTTCATCTGTGAAACACCTGTTTACCGGCAAGTATTACCTTGGAGTAAAATGAGTTAAAATTTGAATATGTTTAAAATATTTTACATTTTTGAAAAAGAACTAAGAAAACCCTAACCAAATCTGATGTAATGAATGATGAAGGAATTGCTAAATCTGAAGGGCTTGTAACGGAGACAGCAGAAAGGGAAGAGATCCATTCTAAAGCTGTTAGGGCCGGGAAGAGGACCTACTTTTTTGATGTAAAAGCAACAAGGCGGAACGACTACTACCTGACAATTACCGAAAGTAAAAAGCGGTTCAACCGGGACGGAAAGTTTTTCTACGAGAAACACAAACTGTTCCTGTACAAAGAGGACTTTGACAAATTTGCTGACAGCCTCAATGAGATCATTGAATTCATCCGTGAAGCAAATCCGCAACTCATTGATCCCGAGGATGTTGAAATGGGCAACTCCATGACTGAAACTGTTCCGGTTTCAGAAAAAACCGTGGAAGAGGAGAAGGACTTCACCAATGTTGAATTCGAGGACCTGGGCGAGGAAAGCGCTTAATCCTACTCTTTTTTACGTTCCAGAAAATCTTTGATCTCCCCAAAGGAGAGGGTTTTTACATTGGTGACAATAAAATCATCCTTCAGGAAGTCTCCGTATTTATTACACTCATCAATGGCCTCCTGAAAGACCACTTTCAGGGAATGGTTCATGGGTAACAGGAGCAGGATCGCGGCCATGTATTCCGAAAAGCTGATCTCCTCCACCTCGGCTTCATATTTACGCAGAATGAAATCAAATTCATTGGAGATTACTTTCTGCTGCACAGGATTCAGTTCCATGTTTGCGCGGGTTACAAGCACCATAAAGTACCTTAGTTTCTCCGCCTTCCCTCCCAGGCCGGTGGAAATGATTACCTGGTTCTCCTCCAGCAGTTTGCTTTCCAGGTGCATCCTGCTTTCATTCAGCGCCAGCAGTGCCCAATCCCGCAGATGCTCCTCAGCTTCATTAAAATATGCTTCAAGATACCGGTAGCACTCGACCCTGTCAATGGTGGCCAGTCTGGCCAGTATCTCCTTTTTAACCTCTGGTGAATATCCCGGTTCATTCAGGTATTTTACCTGGTCCAGGGTCCACTGTTCTTCCTTCTCGGTCCGGATCCTCTTTGAGCATTCATAATACTCCACCTGCAGGTCCATGTCGATCTGTTGCTCCAGGATCTTCAGATTGCCCGGACTGCCACCAAGAATCTCCTGGATCTTATCATATAAGTTCTCATGTTCCTCCATCACCCGGTCTCAATTCTATTAAATGTACGATTTTTTACTAATTTTCGGAAAAGTCTGCATTGGAAGTAGTCCGGGACATAGCGCAAAGGGTTGAGGAAGCATCGGCGGGATTTTCCATTTCCATGGAAAGCATCCTGCAGGTAGGTTTCAACCAGTTCAGGAAGGCACCGGGAATCTTCGTACTCTACACCATCATATCGGGCATTGCATTGTCAAACCCGGTGAGCGGGTTGCTACTGGGAGGGCCTGTGATTGCAGGGTACTTTATTGTCATTCACCAACTCCGGAGGAACAGGTCTGTCTCGGCTACCGATCTCCTGCTGAGCTTTAACAGGTTCATACCACTGCTGATCCTGAACCTGATCGTATCACTGGTTATCCTCCTGGGATTCCTGCTCCTGGTCATTCCAGGGATCTATTTCTCCGTTAGCTACCTTTTCGCCCACCTTTTTGTGTGGTTTTACGATGTTCCCCCCAAAGAAGCAGTGAGTTTAAGCAGGAAAATGGTGTCGGGCAATTTCTCGCAGCTCCTCCTGCTATGGCTCGCGCTGGCAGGCATCAATCTCCTTGGCGCGCTGGCATTCGGGGTTGGATTGCTGGTTACTATACCATTTTCATTCTGTGTAATCTACGCAGCATTTGATGATATCATTGGAATCCCAAAATAACACCTCATGGATATTACGCTTGCCATCCTCGGAATTGTTCTTGTGCTGATCGGATTCATTGGCAGCATCCTGCCGGTGGTCCCGGGCCCTCCCATCAGCTGGGCCGGATTTCTGCTCCTTAAATGGACCCGGTTCATTGAAGAGAATCCGGAGGGATTCGACACTGTACTATGGGTACTGCTCTTCTTCGTGGTGGCCGTCACCATCCTCGATTATGTGGTTCCCGTACTGGGTACCAAAAAATACGGGGGCTCAAAACGGGGAGTATGGGGGGCCACCATCGGTGTGGTTGTGGGACTGTTTTTCGGTCCCCTGGGAATCATCATCGGCCCGTTCCTTGGAGCCTACATCGGTGAGATTACCACCGGCAAGAAGGACAGGGATGCACTGAAAGCTGCCTGGGGTTCATTCGTCGGATTCCTGATGGGTGTGGGGATGAAGCTGATGACCTGCGGGGCCATCCTGTTCTTCTATATCAGTTATTCTGTTCTTCTAACATTACTAGACTAACCTGTCCATAACCTTCCCAACGTGTCGCTACCACGCACCGCCTTGATGGTGTGTAACCTGTTCTCAGCCTCATCAAATACAATGGAATGGGGTGATTCGAATACCTCTTCGGTCACCTCAAGGCCGTCCAGCCCGAACTTCTGGTAGATCTCCTGCCCCATTTTGGTCTCCCGGTTGTGGAATGCAGGCAGGCAGTGGAGGAATTTCACATGTGGATTCCCCGTTAATGCGATCACTTCCTGGTTTACCTGGTAAGGTTCCAGGAGCCTGATCCGCTCTTCCCACACCTCCTGGGGCTCTCCCATGGAGACCCATACGTCGGTATAGAGGAAGTCTGCATCCTTCACCGCAGTTTTCACATCTTCTGTGATGGCGATCTTTCCACCTGTCCCTGCAGCAATCTCCCGGCACTTCGACACCAGTGATTCCTCCGGCTGAACAGAGGCCGGAGCAGCGGCCCTGAAATCCATCCCCATTTTCGCTGCACCAACCATCAGCGAGTTGCCCACATTGTTCCGCGCATCACCCAGGTAACAGAATTTCATCTGGTTCAGCGGCTTGTTCGAGTGCTCCATCATGGTCATGAAGTCCGCCAGCACCTGGGTGGGATGGAATTCATCGGTGAGACCGTTCCATACCGGAACCCCTGAGAATCTGGCCAGCTCCTCAACCACCGACTGTCCGAATCCCCTGTACTCGATGCCATCATACATCCTCCCAAGGACCCTGGCCGTATCCTTCATGGACTCCTTGTGCCCGATCTGTGATCCGGAGGGACCCAGGTAGGTAACACCCGCTCCCTGGTCCATGGCAGCCACCTCGAAGGCGCAGCGGGTCCGCGTGGAGGTCTTTTCAAAAATCAAGGCGATGTTCCTGCCTGTCAGGCGCTGTATTTCAGTCCCCCCGTATTTCGCCTTTTTCAGGGTGAAACTCAGGTCCAGCAGAAAGCGGATCTCTTCCGGAGAATAATCCAGGAGGGTCAGAAAATGACGGTTGCGAAGGTTGTATGCCATATCCAGATGGTATTAATAAGTCCTACAATGAATCAGACAGACAAAGTTAACAGTTTAAATTATTGATCATATTCCATGGTGATTTTTGTACCATACCGCCTGTCCTCCAGCTTGAAGGCCTCGGTAATGACACTCTTTTCACCTCCGTTCTCAATGAACTGCAGACAAGCCCTGATCTTGGGAGCCATGTCCCCCTCTCCAAACATCCCTTCATTGAGGTATTTCAACGTATCTGCATGGTTGAGGAACTCCTTCACCTCCTGATCAGGGGTATTGTAGTTGAGGTAAACATAAGGGACATCCGTGAGGATATAGAATTCATCGGCCCCGATCCTTGCCCCCAGAAGGGCAGATGCCAGGTCTTTGTCAATGACAGATTCGGTTGGTCTGAGGCGCCCCTCCTCATCCCAGTAAACCGGGATTCCGCCACCACCGGAAGCCACAACAATGGTCCCCTGCCTGGCCAGGTTTTCCACCACATTTTCATTGATGATCTCAATGGGAGCCGGGGAGGGAACAACCCTTCGGTACCCTCCTGCCCTCTTTTTGTCCTCCTTGAATATCCAATCCTTATCTGCTGCAATCCTGGCTGCATCTGCTTTGTCGTAAGTTTTCCCAACCCTTTTAGAGGGTTTGCCGAAGGCGGGATCATCCTTTTCTACAAGGACCATGGTCACCAGCGTGACCACCTGGCGCAGGATCCCGTGCTTGTGAAGGACATTCCTGAGCATTCTTTCGATCATATAACCGATCCCTCCCTGCGAATCGGCCACGCAAATATCCAGCGGCATCTGTGGGATCCCGTATACGCTCTCGCCGGCATCGTTGCGCAGCAGGATGTTCCCCACCTGCGGGCCATTGCCGTGGGTAATGACCAGGTCATACCCCTCCCTGATCAGGAAAACCAGGTTCTCGAGGGTATCTGTGGTATTCTGCTCCTGTTCATCAATGGTACCCTGTTGGTGATCCCGGAGCAGCGCATTGCCGCCCAGGGCTACAACTGCCAGTTTGTTCATGGTCCTTTTTTTTGCATTACGCCCTACAAATCTAAATAAAACAGCTGCCGGGCAACCATGGCGGGAACAGATTCTTAAACATGGTTGGTTGTGTTATATAATATGATCGGAACGGAATTTCGGGTTTTCGTCAAACGTTCCCAAATCTCCGGGGGTTGTGGATATTATTTTCTATTTTTGATTAACAGATGCCCTTTACCGTGTTCCGGAAATACCTGCTCATCTACCCGCTTTTCGCTGGATTGCTTCTTACCGGATGCCACAGGAGTGTGGAGCTTCCGGAAATGATTGACTCCCACTATATACAATACGATATCGAATACCTGGAAGATAAGGCAGGCGATATACCCACGCGGATCCTTCCGGGCACCATGGAAGCTTACTATACGAAATATTTTGTGCTCACCAAGATCGAAGGATTCTTCAGCCAGTTCTCTCTGATCCAGATCGCCAATCTCAGGCAAAGGAGGGTCACCACCCTGCTTAATTTCTTCGGAAACAAGGTTTATTACGTGGGGAGCTCAGGAGAACTACCTGCTTCCATCATTGAACCTGACCAAATCAAATGCAAATACACCGGTGAAATGACCATGATCGGGGGCCTTCATTCCGAGCGGGTGATTGTGGATACGGGGAATGAAAAGTTCAGCATCTGGTGCACCAGGGACTTTTCGGTGCGCCGTCCCAACATCAGCACACCCTATCGCATGGTGGACCATCCCCTGACCGATTTCCGGATCCAGCTCAGCCTGCTGAAAATGCACCTGACCTGTTCCGGCCTGGAAGACAAATCCATTGAATCCGAGATCTTTACCATCCCTGAGGAATACCGTGCAGTGAACCTGGAAACCATGGAAGAGATTATTAACAGCCTGTTTACAAAAGAATAGCCATTCAAATCCCGTTATTATTACCTTAGAAGGTCAGTTCGACCCCTGTTAAGGATGGCTAAAAAGAAGAAGAAAGAGAACGGATTTGTACAGTTTCTAAACTCCCTGGTCACCTTTTTCAGGGATGACCGGTTCCGCTATGCCGTAGGCATCGTATTCCTCCTTGTGGCGATCTTTATGCTGCTCTCCTTCATCTCCTACCTGATCCACTGGCGGACCGACCAGGATTTTGAATGGGCCAAGGTATTATCCGGTCCAGAGATCCGTGTCAGGAACCAGGGAGGAAAAATGGGGGCCTGGCTTTCAAATCTTTTCATCAACCGCTGGTTCGGGCTGCCCAGTTTTATCTTCCCGGGTATCCTTGTAATCTGGGCCATGGCCCTCTACAGGATCCGGTTACTGAATACATGGAAAGCCATCAGGAACAGCCTGATCCTGGTCATTCTCCTCTCTGTAACCATGGGCCTCTTCTTCAGGGATGGTGGTGGAGCGCTGGGAAGTGGTCCCGGGGGACAGCACGGATTCTTTATCAGCAGGTGGCTTGTTGCCAGTATCGGGTATTTCGGAACATTATTCCTGCTCCTGATCTGTTACACTGCGATGATCCTGTTCTCAACGGGATTCCTGGCCTGGTTACGCAACAAGGAGGTCCGTTTTTCAGGTCCGAAAACAGAACCCGGTGAGGAGATCCCCGAACCTGAAGCAGGAGAAGCGGAAGAAGCGAAAGAAACGGAAATCCCTTCAGAGGGCACAATGCCGGAGGAGCCTGAATCCATGGAATCCGTGACACCTGATGAAGAATCATTTGAGGTGACAAGCAAAGAGACAGGGGTCAATAACCCCGAAGCAAAGAATGATATTGAGATGACCGTGGAGGATATGTCCGGGACCAACCCGGAAGACTTCAATCCGGACGAGGGGGCCCTGGGTGAGTACGATCCCACACTGGACCTGGCCAAATTCAGGTTCCCGCCACTCAGCCTGCTGAAAGATTATGACCAGGGGGATACAACGGTCACCAATGATGAACTGATCTCCAACAAGAACCGGATCGTTGAAACCCTGGGGAATTACAACATCAAGATCGACAAGATAAAAGCCACCATTGGTCCCACGGTGACCCTGTACGAAATTGTTCCCGCTCCGGGTATCCGTATATCCAAGATCAAGAACCTGGAAGATGACATCGCGTTGAGCCTTTCCGCCCTGGGTATCCGGATCATCGCACCCATTCCCGGTAAAGGCACCATCGGCATCGAAGTACCCAACCAGAATCCCAGGATCGTTTCCATGAAATCGATCCTGGCTTCTAAAAAGTTCCAGGACTCTGAGATGGAACTTGCCATTGCCATGGGGAAGACCATTGCCAATGAAACCTTTGTGTTTGACCTCGCCAAAATGCCCCACCTGCTGGTGGCGGGAGCCACGGGACAGGGAAAATCGGTGGGACTGAATGCGGTGATTGCGTCGCTGCTCTATAAGAAACACCCGGCACAGCTCAAGTTCGTGATGATCGATCCGAAAAAGGTGGAACTCTCCCTCTACAGCAACATTGAAAGACATTACCTGGCCAAACTACCCGAATCAGAAGAGGCTATCATTACAGATACCCAGCAGGTGATCCATACCCTGAACAGCCTGTGCGGGGAGATGGACGACCGTTACAACCTGTTGAAAGCAGCCCAGGTAAGGAATATTAAGGAGTACAACGACAAATTCATCAACAGGAAGCTTAATCCCAATAAGGGACACAGGTACATGCCCTTCATCGTGGTTGTCATCGACGAGTTTGCAGACCTGATCATGACCGCCGGCCGTGAAATCGAACACCCCATATCCAGGCTTGCACAGCTGGCCAGGGCCATCGGGATCCACCTGATCATCGCCACCCAGCGTCCCACAACAAACATCATCACCGGGGTGATCAAAGCCAACTTCCCGGCCCGTATTGCCTTCCGGGTAACCTCCATGATCGATTCCAGGACCATCCTGGACGGTTCAGGTGCAGATCAGCTCATCGGACGGGGCGATATGTTGTTCCTGAGCGGAAACGAACCTATCCGGATCCAGTGTGCATTTATTGACGGACCCGAAATCGAAGCCATTACCGACTTCATCGGGGAACAGCGCGGTTACCCCTCAGCCATGATGCTCACCCCGGTGGAGGGGGAAGGGGGTGAGGCCCTGGATGTGGACCTTGACAAACGGGATGAGAAATTCGAGGATGCTGCCAGGCTTGTGGTCCAACACCAGCAGGGATCCACCTCCCTGATCCAGAGGAAACTTTCCCTGGGCTATAACCGGGCGGGCAGGATCGTGGACCAGCTGGAGGCTGCAGGGGTTCTCGGACCCTTTGAAGGGAGCAAGGCCAGGCAGGTACTGGTCCAGGATGAATTCACTTTGGAACAGATTTTGAAGGAGCTATCCTAAATCATTGGAATACCATGAAACATTCTGTTAAGATAGCGGCAACATGCCTGGCATTTGCCTGTACAGCCCTGCTGGATGCCCAGGACACAAGGGTAGATGAGTACATGGAAGCTGTGAAAGAACAGTTTGCCATGGATGAGGGATTCCGGATCCACATGGATTATACCAGGGAGGATATCATGCAGGAGACCTCCTCTGAGGGAGAAGGAACCATCTGGATGCGGGGGACCATGTACAAGATCGAAGTGGAAGAGTTTATTGTCTATTTCGACGGAGAGACACTCTATTCGCAGAATACAGATGCCCAGGAGGTCTATGTGAGTGTCCCGGATCCTGATGAACCGGGATATCTGCAGGCCGTCCCCATTACAGTGATCAGGTCCTACTATACGAACTTCAAATACCAGTACATGGGCAAGCGGCCCTTCATGGGCAAAGAGCGAATAGAGATACAGCTCTATCCCAAAGAGCACTCCGGGCCCTATTCCATGCTGAAACTATTTATCAATCCCCATAGCCGCAAACTGGAAGCATTCGTCCTGAAGCACAAGGAGGGTATCAACTATTCTATGATCCTCTCCTCGATAGAGGGCGACCAGGAGCTGGGGGATGACTTCTTCAGGTTTGATCCCACGGCCTTCCCTGACACCGAGGTCATTGAATTGCTGGAATAACCCGCTATTCGGGGTACTCTATCCGGGTGTGGTAAATATTGGAAAGCCGGTTCTTGAAGATCTCTTTTACGGCAGTGATATCCCCGAACGTGAGGTTCGTTTCGGAGAACTGGTCCTCTTCGGTTTGACGTTCAACGATGTTCTCCACAAGTTCATGGATGGTCTCCGGGCTGTATTTCTTCAGGGTTCTTGAAGCTGCCTCCACCGAATCAGCCATCATCAGCACCGAGGTTTCTTTCGAATAGGGTTTGGGTCCTGGATAGGTGAATTCATTGATGTCTACCTCCTCTTCAGGATTGGAATTGATAAATGACCGGTAGAAGTACTGGACCGTACCCGTTCCATGGTGGGTGCGGATAAAGTCAATGATCTGCACAGGCAGCTTGTGCTTTTTCCCGATCTCTTCCCCCCTTATCACATGGCCGATGATCACTTTCGCACTGGACCTGAAGTCCAGCTCATCATGGGGGTTGATCCCACCGTGCTGGTTTTCAATAAAGTACTCCGGATCGTCCATTTTCCCGATATCGTGGTACATGGCACCTGCCCTGACCAGCAATGAGTTCCCTCCCACTTTCAGGATGGCCTCCTCAGCCAGGTTGGCCACCTGCATGGAGTGCTGGAATGTCCCCGGGGCCTTTTCGGCCAACTTCCTCAACAGTGGCTGGTTGGTATCGGACAACTCGAACAGCGTGGCATCCGACAGGAATCCAAAGGTCCGTTCGATCAGGAAAACCAGGGGATAGATGGTCAGGATGAGCAATCCGTTCCCCGCCAGCCATAACAAATTCACCCACCGCACCTGTGACAGATCGCCATCCTGCCGGATTGAGAGAAGGATATAGACCAGTGCATAGGTAACAAAGACGAATGCGGCGGTGTTGAACAGGATCCCCCGTTTATAATAGGAGCGCATGCTGAACAGCCCCACCAGTCCGGCCAGAAAATTCATCATCACAAATTCATAGCTGTTGGGAACCCAGAAACCTGCCAGAAGCAGGGTGATCATATGCACGAACAGCGCATACTTGATATCAAAGAAGGTCTTGAGAAAGATGGGGACCACCACAAACGGGATCACGTATACCTCCAGCTTGTCATAGGTGGAGGCTGCCATGGTCAGGCCCACCATGGAGACGATCAGACCCAGGGTAAAAAAGGTCTGTTTCCTGCTGGTAAGGATATCCTTCCGGAAATAGTAGATGAACCAGAAAAGGGCCAGGAAGATCAGGGAGATCAGCAGGAACTGGCCTGCATAGACCACCAGGTAATTTTTCCCCACGTTGGGATTTGATTCATATTCCCGGCGGAGCGATTCGATGATCTGGAAACTTGCATTGGATACCAGCTCGCCCCGGGAAATAATACGCTGGCCCGCCTGCAGCATCCCCTGGGTCAGGGTCAGCTGCTCCAGGCTTGCCTGGCGAACCATGAATGTCATCTGCTCATCGTAAAGGAGGTTGGGCCTCAGGTAATCATTCAGCGACAAACGGTTCATGAATGCCATCGATCCTGAACTGTTCTGTTCAAGTTCGCCGATGAGGTACTCATAGGCACCCCTTTCCGTAAAAAAGGAATTGTACCGGTCCTCCTCGGCCATGGTGTTCCGGACAACCATGACCGACAGCAGGTCAAGCTCTTTTCCTTCCAGTACAGGGTGCCGCTCGATAATGCCTATGGCATAGATCTCATCCAGCACTGTGGAGATCGCCTGGCCGGTCAGCACCCATGTGTCTGACACATATCCCCCGATACCCATGGATGAGACCAGGTTGCTGTAATCACTTTCAAATGTGGAGACCATGTTGTTGCCTACCAGGGAGTCGTAATAAAAATGGAGCATGGCATTCCGCTGGAGGCTGTCCCGCTCCCGCTGGACCTGCTGGTCGGGCTTGTAGATGGGAAAATCGAATGGCGCCACCAGGTTCTCATGCATCCACGGAGTGTTCCTGGTATATTCATATTTGAATTTTCCCTCGCGGGGAAACATGAAATAGACAAGCAGGATGCTGATAAGGTACAGGAGAATGATCTGGATGGTTTTCCAGAACCTGACAATGCCTTTAATCCAGTTCATGGGGCGAAATTAGGACTTCTTTTACACATTTAACCGATCCCTTGGATTTTTGTTCAACTTATCCCAATTTGCATATAACAAACCCCAGACAAATAATCATGATCAAGCGGGCCTGCCGGATGCTGTCTTTCTGTGCCCTCCTGAGCCTCTTTCTAGCCGGGAAAACCTATTCCTGTACAATTCTCTGTTTTGCCAGGGACAGTGTGGTGCTGGGAGGGAGCAATGAAGACTGGAAGGATCCGCTTACCAGGATGTGGATCTATCCCCCGGCCGGTTCCAGCCATGGCTGGATCAAGTTCGGGTTTGCCGGCGGGTTTCCACAGGGGGGCATGAACGACCAGGGGGTGTTCTGGGATGCCACAGCAGGAACACACAGGGAAATGCCCCGCTCGGAAGCATGCAAGACCCTCTATAGCGGTGTGTTGATGGAAAAGGTCATCCTGGAATGTGGCAGCGTGGAGGATGCGGTCAGGATCTTCGAGGCTTTCTACAGTGAGGACCAGTACAGGGCACAGTACCTGGTGGGAGATGCACATGGCAACTCGGTGGTCTCCGACGGAGACAGCATTGTTTTGAAAACCGGTGAGTTCCAGGTACTCACCAATTTCCACCTGTCGGAACCGGCCCTGGGTGGTTATCCCTGCTGGAGGTATGATAAAGCCATTGAACTCTGCAGTGGCTGTGAGAGCCTGACGCCCTATTTTATGGGAACAGTACTGGCTTCCACACACCAGGAAGGAGGCTACCCCACCCGGTACTCCAATATCTATGACCTGAAGAACAGGCAGGTGTACCTGTTCCACTTCCACAACTATGAAGAGTTTCTTATGATCGACCTCCTGGAGGAGATGGGAGCGGGTATACATTCCTGGGATATCCCCTCTCTTTTTTCACAGGTGAAGGTTCTTGGTCCCGACACCGGAGAGACACTCCCCGGAAACAGTGCGGTTGTTTCATGGACCGGATTGCCGGACAGTGAATATACGCTGCTTTACTCCACCCGGGAAGACCTTTCAGACCCGGTGCGGATTGAAGGCTGCCCGAACCCGGCCCCACCCGTAAACAGGGCCTCCGGCCTGGTGCTGCTGCCACTGGCTGCCATAATACTGATGCTGTTCAGGAACCGGGGGCAACCCTGGATGGTTCCCCTGCTGGTGGTGCTTATGCTTGCAGGGATCTGCTGTGAGAAGGAGGATAACACGGGAGCAGCTGCAGCTACAGAACACCATGCAACCCTGACCAACCTGGAGAGCAACACCCGGTATTACTGGAAGATTGATGCCAGGACCAGCATGGGTGGGCATTTCAGTACAGAAACCGTGGTCCGTTCATTCCGGACCGGAGAAGCGGGCAATGCCATTACCAGACACAAATAACCAGATTGAAATGACGGTTAAAGAGCAATACACCTACAAATATCCCCGCCCCATGGTCACCGTGGACGTGGCGGTTCTTCGGCTTGATGAAATGCCCCAGATCCTGCTGATCCGGCGTAAGAACCAGCCTTTCGAAGGAATGTGGGCCCTCCCCGGGGGATTCATGGAGATGGAAGAGACCCTTGAGGAGGCAGCCGGGAGGGAGCTGATGGAAGAGACCGGGATCAGGGCGGGTGAGCTGATCCGGTTTGAGACCTATGACAAACCCGGCAGGGACCCCCGGGGCAGGAGTATTACCCAGGTATTCGTCATGATCTGGAAGGGCGAAATGGGCACACCCAGGGCTGGCAGTGATGCCCGGGAAGTGGCCTGGCATGACCTGACCTCCCTGCCCGGTTTTGCCTTCGATCACGGCACCATCGTACAGGATGTGATCCGGACCATCCGGACTGCCGACGGGTAACCGGAATACGCAGGCTGCCAGTGCTCCCTGGATTCATTGACCCGACCATCTGTAAATATGGTGCACGGAGGTACATTTACCCTACTTTTATTAACTTTGTAAAGCTTCCAACCCCAATGAGAACAGTTGCCCCTATACTCTTCCTGCTCCTGGCAGGGACCGCCGCCGTTCAAGCTCAAAAGAGGGAGATCCGGATCAGGAACGTGCGGACCAGCATGATCGACAAAATCATTGAGATCACCTATGATATCACCGGACCTGCCAATGGCTCAACACACGTGGTTGACCTGGCGGTGGTAGATAATAAAGGCCACGTGATCTATCCCGACTCGGTTTCAGGGGATGTGGGAGCCGGGGTGACGGCTGGGGAAGAGAAACGGATCATCTGGGAGATCTACAAGGAATTTGATGTGGTACACGGAGATTTTACACCCAGGCTGACCCTTGATGCCGGGGAGAATAAGAAGCAGGTAAGGGGTCCTGAATACGCAGCGTTGTCTCTTCTGTTGCCCGGACTGGGGGACTATTTCGTGGCTGATGTGAAAGAGATGAAGATCAAACCATACTATAAAACTGCCTTCGCAGCAGGAATGCTGGCATTGTCCTGGACCGCCATCAGGAACAGGGAGGTGATTCCGCCGGTGATGAATCCCCCCGGCTGGTATTACACCATGAATTCACCCGATCCCATCTACATAAACCACGAATGGCTACAGACCATTGAACAAACCGACTACTGGCTCTTTCAGTATGATGCAGAGATCTTCCTGGGGGTCGGTGTCGCCACGTGGCTCTTCGATGTCATCTGGGTGGCCAGGAAAGGGACCCTGAACAACCGCGTCCGGAAAGGAATCCCCGGTCAGCTCTCCCTGCTGCCGGCCCCACAGGGATTGTTGCTCAGTTACAGGATAACACTTTGAAACTAAAATAAGCATACCCTTATGAACCAAAAAAAATACATCACGCTTGCCACTTTTCTGCTCCTTTCAGCCTCCCTCATGTCACAGGTTAACCTGAACTACAACAACCACAATATGTACAACAACATCACCACCACCTCGATGGATCCGCAGCTGTTCGAAGTGATTGATGGGGTCTCCACAGTGCACTATGACCTGTCACATGCCGATTTCGTCGGATCTCCTTTCCTGACAGCGGATTTCATCATAGGAAACATGACCATCCTGGACGGAACTGTTGTACCGGGATTAAAATACAGGTACGATATCTATGGTGACAGGATGCAGTTTATCGTGAACCAGGATACTGCTACCATCAACAAGCCGCTGGCGCTGCGTTCTGTGGAGATTGGCGAGTGGAAATTTGTGTATGAAGTCTATATGATCGACGCAAACACGGTGGCTACCGGGTATTTCGAAGTGGTGGAAGAGGGTGAATTCCTGACCATTCTCTTCCGGAGGGAGATTGAACTGGACCAGGATGTGTATGTCTCCAATTATGGAGGAGGAGGGGGAACCAAGGATTTCATCATCAAAGAGAATAACAGCTATTATTTGAAGCACAAAACGTCAGCTGCTCAAAAAATTAACTCGAGAAAGGATTTCCTGAAGATCATCTCTGATCACCAGGAGCAGGTGAAGAAATACATGAAAGACCACCGGCTATCGGTGAAAAAGAAGGAGGACCTGGTGTCCATAACCACCTACTACAGCAGCCTGCAGGACCAGGACTCCTGATAGATCACAGGATCATACCGGCGCCCACCGTGTTGTTGGTGGCCTCATCAATGATGATCACACTGCCGGTGATGCGGTTCTCCTTGTAACTGTCGAAAAAGATGGGTTTGGAAGTCTTAATACCCACGCAGGCGATCTCATTCAAACCCACAGCCTTATCATCAGTATTGTGTTCAAGGTTGTTGATATTGACCTTATAGGAGACCTCCCGGATGATCCCCCTCAATTCGGAGGTGGTATGCCTGATCACATATTTACCACCCAGGATCATGGGCTTCTCACTGAGCCAGCATAGCATCAGCTCCACCTCCTGGCCAATCCTGGGCTGCTGATCGGCAGGTACGATCATGTCCCCCCTGCTGATATCGATATCATCCGACAACCGGAATGCAACGGATTGAGGCGGGAATGCTTCATCCACCTCCCCGGTCATGGTATCAATGGCCTCCAGGGTGCTCTCGATACCCCGTGGCAGCACAGCCACCTTTTCACCAGGCTTCCATACACCGCCTGCCACACGCCCCGCATAGCCCCTGTAATCGTGGAATTCCTCCCGCAGGGGACGAATCACATACTGTACCGGGAAACGGCGGTTCACAAAGTCAGCATCACTGCGAATATCAATGGTCTCAAGCATCTCCAGCAGGGTTTCGCCCTGGTACCAATCCATCCTTTCGTTCCTGTCTACCACATTGTCGCCCACAAGTGCGCTGATTGGGATGAACCTGACATCCTCTATGTTCAATGACTCCCTGAACGGTTCAAATTGGTTTTTAATATCTTCAAATACCTCCTGCCGGTATTCCACCAGGTCCATCTTGTTGACGCAAATAAGTATATGGGGGATTCCCAGGAGTGTAGCGATAAAGGAGTGCCTGATGGTCTGTTCCAGCACCCCGTGCCTGGCATCCACCAGGATAATGGCCAGATTGGCTGTGGAGGCCCCGGTAACCATATTCCGGGTATACTGAACATGTCCGGGTGTATCAGCGATGATAAACTTGCGTTTGGGTGTGGCAAAATAGCGGTATGCCACATCGATGGTGATCCCCTGTTCCCTTTCAGCCCTCAGCCCGTCGGTAAGGAGGGCCAGGTTCACCTGCTCCTCTCCCCTTCTCTCGCTGGCCATCTCCAGCTGCTCCATCTGGTCCTCGAAGATCGCCTTTGAATCGTAAAGCAGACGGCCAATCAATGTGCTTTTGCCGTCATCCACACTGCCGGCGGTGGTAAACCGCATCAGTTCCATATCCAGGTAACCGGGTGCCGGGTTCTCTCTTTCACTCATATATTGTGATTTTCAACTTTCGACTTCACAGACTTTATAAACTTTATAAACTTTATAAACTTTATAACTAGAAAGAAGGAAGGCTATTTTGCTAAAAATACCCTTCCTTCTTTCGGTCCTCCATGGCCGCTTCGGAGCGCTTGTCATCATACCTGCCGCCCCTTTCCGTGGAACGGGCTGCTGCCACCTCCTGGATGATGTCTTCCAGGGTGTTGGCCGTTGACAGTGTCAGGCCTGTACAGCTGATGTCCCCGATGGTCCTGCAGCGCACATCCTTCAATTCATAGGATTCATCTTCCTTTATCTCCATGAAAGGTGCCTTTGCAAGCCACACCCCTTCACGGTAGAACACCTCGCGCTTGTGGGTGTAATACAAGTCCGGAATCGCAATATCCTCCAGGTAGATGTATTGCCAGACATCCATCTCGGTCCAGTTGCTCAGCGGGAAAACCCTGAAATGCTCTCCCATGTGTTTTTTCCCGTTGAAAATATTCCAGAGTTCCGGCCGCTGGTTCTTGGGATCCCACTGCCCGAAATCATCCCTGTGGGAAAAAAACCGCTCTTTGGCCCGGGCTTTCTCCTCATCCCTGCGCCCTCCACCCAGTGCGGCATCGAATTTGAACTCTTCGATGGCATCCAGCAGGGTGACAGTCTGGAGTACATTCCGGCTGGCATTCACGCCCTTCTCTTCCACTACTTTTCCTGCATCGATGGAATCCTGCACGTACCTGACAATCACTCGGCCACCGGTGGTCTCCATGAGCCGGTCCCTGAATTCCAGCGTCTCATGGAAGTTGTGCCCCGTATCAATATGCAAGCAGGGAAAAGGTACCAGCTGGGGCCAGAAAGCCTTCCTGGCCAGGTGGTACATAACGATGGAATCTTTTCCCCCTGAAAACAGCAGGGTTGGTTTCTCGAACTGCGCCCCAACCTCCCTGATCACGTAGATCGCTTCGGCCTCAAGTTCCCGCAGGTGGGTGATGGAGTATTCATTCATCATTGACAAAAGCTCTGAATAACCGTCAAAGATAATAAAAAAATAAGGGTGCCCGAAGGCACCCTTATCAGTCATTATTGAATATCAATCCTAATTCTTCTTAATGTTAGAGTTGCAGGCATAGGCGTCTGCGTATGCATCATCCCAGTGCCATATCCAGGGGATTGTCATGGTGAATTCACAGCCATCCCACTTGGCTTCGGCATCGGAGGGACCCATGTAGTAATCCCAGACACCGTCAGTCTGGCACAGGAACTGGTTTTCAAAGACCAGGATCCCGTTGGGCTTCACTTCCATAACAACTGCATCACCGGCACTCACCACTTCACCCCAGACCACACTGTAAAGGTGCTGTCCAATGCCTGAGACGGCAATGTGGGTGTCATCCACTTTGGCAACGGAGAAGGGCAGTCCTTCGGAACCAGACGCGGCATAACCATTGTAATCGGAACCGGTATAGGCACCGACCATGTCATCCACGGCCCAGGGACAGAATTTAACCCTTTTCAACGTATACGCCAGCTGTGCTCCCACCGCGTTTTCTTTTCCGCCGGCATCCAGGTCCAGCACGAGCTTCACGGTCTCACCCACAGGCATCTTGTCTGCAATGCAGGTCAGGGACATGGATGCTGAAGATTGCCCGGCCGGAATAGTCAGGCTGGTTGATTCCATGATATACATATCCGAACCGATGGTCGTTTCGCTGTTCTCCACCAGGTTCACGGTAATGTCAGAGGATTGGGGAGCTCCCATCAGTCCGACTGAAATCGTCGTTTCAATGTTGACGGGATTCCCTGCATCGTCAATCGCAGTTTCAAAGCTGTTAATGGCGCCCAGTAACTGGATATAGTAGGTAGTGTTGTTCTTATCGTAGTCATTGGTCATGTCATCATAATTGGTCGGAAGATTATCACATGATGAAACAACCAAACCACCAACGATAAGGATCAAGATGTATTTGATAACGTTTTTCATAATTCCTTTCTGTTATTTATTTATTGAATCATGGCTTATTCATCCCACCAGACAGGAACAATGATCGATCCCACCGGAGGAATATTATCCGCATTATAGATGGTCTCATCCTGTGAATAAGGGAATCTCCTGGGAACCTCTGTCTTGGTTGCCCCAATGGCGAGGGTGAAGGAGGGTATCCCTGTTCTTCTCCAATCGGAGAAAGGCTGAACCTGTCCCACCAGGGCGGCACGCTTCTGCATGATGATATCCTCCAGGGTAATATTCCCGCCGGTGACAGTGAGGATATTGGCCTTGAACCATGTGGTATCCACGGCTGCGCCGGTCACATTCTCCACGGAAGCTTCAACCGCATCCTGAAATGCAGTGGCAGCACGGGGGGCATCGCCGGTCTGCAGCGCTGCTTCAGCCTCGATGAACTTCAACTCAACATAGGACATCAAAACAGTGGGTGAGGTGGCCCCGGCCATGTAGCTTCCTAGGACAGAAGCACTCTCATCCTCACCACCGGGTACGCTGGCTGTAAGCCCGCCGTCATCATCAGCTCCGAAATAGAACGGTATCCTGGGGTCTGCAGTGGCTTCCAGCTCATCCAGGAAAGTCTGGCACATCCGGATATCGCCCCTGTCCTGCATAAACTGGTATACCGGACCGGGGTTGGCTGCTTCCCAGGGCACTAACATATCGTCGGCGCTTGAGTCGAACGCATCCACCAGGGCCAGCGCATTGGTATAGGCAGTGGCACCATTCTTCTTGGAGAGCTGAAGCTCTGCACGCGCCTTGATGGCACGGGCAGCATTGATCCATGCGACTTCATCACCATCATAGATCACATCACCTACGATACCCACCGGCTCCTCCTGGCCCAGTAAGGTTACAGCCCCGTCAAGCATGGACATAACGGTGGCGTAGATCTCCTGCTGGGTGTCGAATGAGGCTTGAATGACATTTTCTGTCCCCTTGAGCGCTTCAGAGTAGGGAATATCCCCGAAAAGATCCGTACCAATAGCCAGCGAATAAGCTGTCATAATGTTCGCAACAGCCTCGTTATGGGGAGATTCCTCCTCAACAGCCTTTTCAGCAAGGAGCTTGGCATTGATCAGGATCTCTGTATAGAGGCTCTGCCAGTAGTTGTTTACATCCGCCGGGGTAAGGGAATACTTGGTCTCGGTATGAGACTGCCTGGATGTGCCGTCATACAGCTGCATCCAGCAGCTTACGGTACGTACGGAGTTGTTACCAATCAGGATGAAACCCATGTTTTGCTGAATGCCGGGCGTCAGCAGCGCCATCGGCACATCACCCGGTGCATCAGGATCCACATTCAGTTCGGGATCGATCCATTCACAAGATGAGATAAAAGCGATCAATACAACGATCAATCCGGCCTTTAAAAACCTGTGAGTCGTGAAATTTATCTTTTTCATATGTTCTGTTTTTTTTATTCTGACTTGTTACCCTAGAATGACAGCTTCACACCTACCGTATAGGTCCTGGTGCCCGGCATGTTGAAATAGTCCATACCCTGTCCGTTCACTGCACCCTCCAGGTTGGTTTCCGGGTCGATCCCGGTGTAAGGAGTGCTTAACCAGAGGTTCCTGCCGGTGAAATAGACTTCAATACCCTGGAAGATCTTCTTCTGTACGGGGATGGAATAACCAAGGGTTATTTCACGCAGCCTTACCCAGTCGGTGCGTTCCAGTGCAAAAATGGAAGGACCGCCCCCGAAGTTACTGCCGTAACCCTCGAACCAGTTCTCATCCATGACCACCGGACTCACGTTCTCATTACCGGAGGAGATAGGGTTGCCGTCGGCATCCACATGTCCGTAAACCCCTTCAAATACCACCAGGTTCTCTTCCGGTGTCTCCACAAAATCAACGGTTCCTTCAGGGGTAAAATAGACATCGCGGTTGAGCGTCCTGGCATGTGTACCCATGTAGTTCATGGCACTTGCCGTACCGTTGTACATCAGTCCACCGTTCCTGATATCGATCATGAAAGAGAGCCGGACCCCCTTGTAACTTAAGGTATTGGTAATGTTCGCCGTCCAGTTGGGGTTGACTTCACCCACCGGGGCCAGGAGGTACTTGGTCATTGGATAACCGTCACGTTCGCCATCTGAAGGATCATCGTTGATCAGTGTCCGTCCGGTATCAGGATCCCTGTACCAGTCATAACCGTAAATACTTCCGTAAGACTGTCCGGCAACGGCCCGCACCTGCGGATCGGTAAAACCGGCAAGGAAAACACTCTCCACGCCCTCGGCCAGGCTCACCACAGTGTTGGTCAGCTTGGTGAAGTTGGCCATGATGTCCCATTTGAATTCTCCTGTGAGTATCGAGGCATTGGCACTGACCTCGAATCCTTTGGATTCCATGATCCCTGCATTCTGGTAGATCTCACCATATCCTGAGGACTCAGGAATGGGTACATCCAGCAACAGGTCTTCGTTGGTATTCTGAAAGTAGGCAAAGTCGATCCCGATCCTGTTGTTCAGGAACCTCAGGTCGGCACCCACTTCGAATGATTTCATGGTCTCATGCCTCAGTCCCGGGTTTCCAAGGGTGTATCCCACATCGAATGCAGTTTTTCCCTGGTAGGGGAAAGATACACCGGTGTTCACCCAGCCATCCCTGGCGGTAGCACCGTAATAATAGCTCGTGGTATTATAAGGTTCGGCAATGTTGGCCGTCTTGGCCCACGATCCGCGGATCTTACCGAAAGAGAGAACGCTGTTGCCCTTCAGCGCTCCGATCTCCGTAAAGACAAAGCCTCCGCTGACGGACGGGTAGAATGCTGACCGGTTGTCTTCCGGCATGGTGGTGGACCAGTCGTTCCGGCCCGTGGCACCCAGGAAGATCATGTCCATGAATGACAACTGAATGTCGGCAAACAGGGCCATGGTGCGGTATTTTTCTTGCTCCACACCTGTCTGGTTGTCCGCTGAATTGGAGAGCGAATAAAATCCCGGGATCTCCAGCCCGTAGGCATCTCCCCATACCCTCTTCCATCCTGACTCGAAGACGTTGTTACCAACAGTCAGGCTGGCGTCGAACTCACCGAATGTTTTGTGGAAGTTCAGCAACAGGTCGGAGTTGATCTGGCGTGAAGTTCTTGCACTCTCTTCCAATGTTCCGGGAGGCGCCGTTCGTGAATTCACGGCAATGATGTTCTTAAAACTTCGTGTATAGGTATCGACACCCAGGTTATAGGAAGCCGAGAACCACTCCGTGAAAGTGAAGTTCAGGATGGCATTCCCGATAAAACGGTCCACGTCCTCGTTGTATGAGTTCTTGTTGGCCGTCCAGTAGGGGTTGTCATATCCGCCGCCGTTCCTGTATGTACGCTGTGTTCCGTCCGGGAACTCGTACAACTGGGCATTGTCAAATGTGGGAGGTGTCCTCACAAGTCCCAGCATCACACCGGAGGTGTTGGATCCTGTCTGGATCATTGTCGACCTTGAATTTGAATAGGCCATGTTGGTGGAAACCTTCACCCATTTGGTAAGCCTGGCCGATGAATTGAGCCTGACATTGGTCCTTCCATACTGCGATTCAGGCACGATACCAGTCTGCTCCAGATCAGCCACTGAAAAGTAATAGGAGGCTTTATCGTTACCGGCGCTTACACTCAACCTGTTGTTGAAGGTCATGCCGGTCTTGAAGAAGTCATATTGATCGTACGTCTGCACCGGATTCCCGTTTGCATTGGGATCGTTCCGACCCACAATCCTTCCGTTCTCATCCCATATGTATTCATAATCCTCATATCTCGGGTCACTGGGATCAAGAGGTTTATCATACTCAAGCGTATCCACGTTGGGTCCATAGGAACGCTGGAAGCCATGTACCCACTCTCCGTTGTTACCCTGGGCGTACTGCCTCTGCATGTCCGGAACCTGGGACATCTGGTCAATCCCTACGGAAGTGTGGAAATCCACCTTCATCTTCTGACCCCTGGTTCCGCCTTTGGTGGTAATGATGATGGCACCGTTGGCCGCGCGCAACCCGTAGAGTGCGGTTGCAGCACCACCCTTCAGAACCGTCATGGAGGCGATATCTTCCGGGTTAATGTCGATACTCCGGCTCGATCTCCCCGTATTACCCACTGAGGAGGGGTCCCTGTTGATGGTTACGTTCCCTCCGTTTCCAGTCACGATGGGCATCCCGTCAATGACAAACAATGGCTGGTTGTTCCCCAGGATGGAAGCCGCCCCACGAATGGTCATGAAAGTTGAGGCGCCCGGAGATCCCGATGAACTGGTGATCTGAACACCGGCGGTCCGGCCACTGATAGAGTTGATCACATCGGAAGTGTTCGCCTTCGAAAGCTCCTCGGCCTCCACCGACTGAACACTGTAACCCAGGGATTTCTCGCTCCGTGTCATACCCAGGGCGGTGACCACCACCTCTTCCAGTTCCGTGGATGAAGACTCCATCACCACGTCGAGGGTGGAACGGCCTTCCACGGACACCTCCTGGGTGACCATACCCACGAAGCTGAACATGAGGACTGCAGATCCATCGGGAACTGTAATGTTGTAGTTCCCCTCAAAATCTGTTACCGCACCGATTGTCGTACCTCGTACAACAACCGACACACCGGGCAGTGCAGCACCATCATCGGCACCGGTCACGTTACCCGTAACTTGTACACCCTGTCCCTGTAATAGGTTGATTCCTACAAACAACAGGAGTGACAATACGAAAACAAATCTTTTCATAGATTAAAGTTTTAGGTTTAATAAGTAATTAGCAATTGACTCTACTTAGGCCAAATCTATAAAAAAAAAATCAAACGCAAAACAAAGGTCAGGTCAATATTGACGGGCAATACAGGCCCTCAGGCCCGGGAGTCCTTCGACCGGGAACCATTCCAGCCCCTGTTATGCCCATGGAAAATTTCACTTAATGCCTTGACATTCTGGTATTTAAAATATACCGATGACAAAAGTCAGGTTTTAGAACGGACCTCCGGAAAATGTTGTTTGGAGCGATTATACATTTCTTTCCTTTCCATTTAAATAAAGGGTTTAGCACCCGTTTGTTTATTTTCCGTTTTGCTTATCTTGTGGGAATTTACGGTATGGATGAACACATGTGGAGAAATGAGAATTCCGATTTTAATGATGGGGCTGTCTTTCAGCATGATATGCTCAGGACAGGCGGTATCTGTCCCTGACGGCTATGAAGCCAAGGAGAACCTGCGGGAACTGGGTACCACAGGGAACCACAGTGTGAAGACCTTTGACAACAGGTATGAGGGTGTGAGGGGAACACCCTATGTTTTCGCGGACTGGATGCCGGGTGAGGTCTACCTGGATAATAAGAACAAAGTGACAGTCAATAAGTTGAATTACAATTGCTTCAACAACGAGATTGCATACATGGATCCTGCCACACAGGTGGTGAGGCTGATGAACAGGTACAAGGTAGACCTTTTTGTGATTACCGGCCAGCAGGAGACAAAAACTTTTGTGCCCGTGAAACTGGAAGAGGGTTCCGAACCTGTTTTTGCCCGGTTGCTTTACAACCAGGGCAGCCTGGTATACAAGGTCTTCAGAAAAGAGTTTCTGCAGGCCAATTATGAAGGGGGGTACAGTGCAGACCGGAAATACGATGAGTTCGTGGACAAATCGGACCTCTACTTCATGAAGCAGGGTGACCGCACCCTCTACAAAGTGAAAAAGTCAAAGAAATACATGATCGCATCCTTTGCAGAGAGGGAAAAGGAGATCTCATCCTATCTCAAATCCAACAAACCGGACCTGAAGGATGAAGATGCGATCGTGAAGCTGCTGGAATTCTACGACTCCCTTTAACGGCTGATCACCAGCCGCTGGCTAAAAATCCCCTCCTTTGTACGGATGATCACCAGGTAAACCCCTTCGCCAATGGCGGAAATATCTGTACGGTCCGTTGCTGCCTGCTCCTGGTAAACCAGCCTTCCCGAAGAGATCTCGATAAGCCCAAGTGTTGCACCCCTGAAATCATCCCGGACCGTGATCAACTGATCCGCAGGATTGGGGAACACAAGGTCAGCTTCCGGGACCAGGTTCAACACACCTGTGGATCCCGATTCTTCATCGGTGATACGGATGGTAAAGCCCCTGCTGAGGATATGTCCATGCCTGTCTTCCAGGGTGATGAGCACATAGCTGGTATCGGATTCTGACAGGTCGAACACAAGACTGGTCCTGAGTGAATCACCCTCCACATAGAAGGAGGCCGAATCGTATCCGGATGTTCCGGGATTGTAAGGACCCTGGAGGGTATAGGAATAGACGTTGGCCGTATCGTCATCCTCCACAAGCACACAGCCAACAGCCGAACCCACCGGCTGGTTCTCCATCACCGATGAATCGGTCAGGGCCAGGGAGACAGGTCCCGCAAAAGCCTTGTTGACCGTGATCTCGAACTCATCTATAAAAGAGGAGCCGTACTGGTCTTCCACCTCCAGCCTGAGGAATTTTGCATTCCGTTCGGGTTGCTCCCCGTTAAATTCGAAAACCTTTGCCGTCCAAAGGGTATCGTTCTCCACATAGAAGGAGGCCGGTCCCCAGTCCTCAAACATCGGATTCCATTGGCCATAGCAGGTATAGGTATAGACATTGTTGGGATCTTCATCCTCAACAATCACCTCTGCCACAAAGGATCCCACTGGAAGCTGCTCCTCCACTTCGGTGGCAGAGAGGTCCAGTCCGAAGGGCCCGCTTTCGGGTGGCGTAATACCCACAATGGCCCCCTGGTTTGCGGTTAAGTCATTGGAACCGGGATCGATCAGGTTCAGTGAATAGTACCCGTTATTGGCACCCGACCAGCCGAAATTCATGTGGAAATAGCCATCCCCGTACCCGTCAACGTTCCAGGCATGGCCTGCAGTCCCGTCATCCGGTTCACCCCTGTAAACGATAGGATGACCCGCTTCCAGCTCACTGACCAGGAGATCTTCCCACTGCTCCTCATCCGCATACCGGTTGAGGAACTCCAGGTTCGTGGAGTAACTGAAATAGCGCACCATGGCTCCCGCTGCGTTGCGCACATATGCGCCCGATCCGTCGGGACCGAAACCCATTTCAACGGTCACAGCGCAATGGTAAAGCAGGCGGGCGTTATAATCATCCGGAGAGGATGGGCTCATAAGTTCCCACTGGTATGGCTCCTGCTTGTCCAGGTTGACAGCGATGGATCCGTAGGTATCATGCAGATAGCTTTTTGAACCTGTACCCTTGGCGGGGTAGCCATACACCGACATGGCCTGTGCCATGGCCACAGCCACACAACCCACATAGGCATGGCCCCCGGGGCCTTCTGCATCCTCGGGGCAGAACCGGTTCCATCCGCTACCCTGGTTCCAGTTCACCTGGATAATGGGATCAACGTAGACTCCTGCAGCTGATTTCCTTGCACCCGGATCTGCCAGCTCCACCCACTGTTTGTGGGTTACACCGTCATCCTCCTGGAGGAGCTGTTCGATCTGGAACTGGTAACCATCCACCAGGTAGGAGGCAGCATCGTTCCACCCTCTATTCGGATCGAATGCAGACCGGAAGGAATAGGCCAGAACAGGCTGAATCCTGTCATCGGCACTTACCAGGACCCACCCCAGAGGTTCCAGGTTGATGATGTACATGGTGCTGACACCTTCCCAGGATCTCCTCTCCTGGACCACATCCATGGCAATCAATTCCGTATAACCACGGCCCGACAAAAATACCCTTGCTGCTTCCATGGCCGCCTGTCGTCCCACAGGCTTCCCGAAGGCACCGGTCCATGCAAACCCGGCCACCAGCATCCATACAAATAACTTCCTCATCATCCTGATCCTTCTATGTTCTACCTATTATTACAATCATGCAGCGGGATTTGTTGCATGAAATTAAAAAAATCTGCAATAAGAGAAGAAACCGCCCCCGATAATGAGGGCGGTTTCTATCTTATCACGTATCAGTTGTTCCTACTCATGGGTCCACCAGTATCCATACACCTCAGCGTTGGGTACGAAATAACCGATGTCGAAGGCTTCCTCGTCCACCACCAGCTCAACCGTCCAGCCGGAATCGGCCATGACAGGTTGCGGGATGGTCACGGTCATGCCATCAAACACCAGGAGGGCAGGATCAATGTACTTAACCTCCACGGGCAGATCGTCCAGGTCATAATATGACAGGCTGATCATGCTCTTGTCAATGTACCTGTCGGGAGATACCCCATCATCAAAAGTGATCACGATGTCTGCCCCGGATGCAAGGCTGTCAGATTCTGCAGGTCCCACGGAAACAGCTTCCCTGGGAGGCCTAACCATCCTGGTGAATACACCGTAGAAGTTGTAATCCTCATCATAGTAGCTGTTCATAGGAGCAACCGGATTTCCGCTCAGGTCAGTGATGGCTCCTTCAGACCACGAGAGGAATACATAATCCCCCTGGGGCAATTCAACTGAGGGATAGACAGCAACCATATTGCCCATGGCAAATATGGTGGCATCAGCATCCTCTATACCGGAGTAGAAAGTGGTAAACACAAATGAGGTGTCAGTACCGCCCATCACATACTCATCGAAAATCAGGACGATCGCATCACCTTCGAAGACGGCATCAAACCCTGAGGTCGGACTGCTGTCCACGAATTCCGGCGACCATTTGTCGGAGGTACGGATGGCCAGAACCTGGCCTTCACCCACAACACCGTCACCATTATTGGCAATGGCAATCACCTCGTAGGAAGAGTTTTGCATAATACCTTCACTGAAATTCACGGATATAGGTCTCACCTGCGGTGGTCTGAACGCTGCGGTACGCCATACTCTCCACATTGCCGGTCAGGAAAGCTTCCTTTGCATCGGGAGTTTCAGGCAGTGCATAACCCGTTCCCTCGAACAGGTGCACCGCTACGTAACCGGTTGCAGAATTGGATACCTGGACTGTGAGCGATGAGTCGCTCACGGTACCGGCGCTGAGTGTCACAGTGGAAGCACCGTCCAGTGTCGGTTGGGTCTCCTCATCCCACTTGACACAGGAGGCGGAGATGACCAATGCCAGCACAAAAACGCCGATCTGCTTGATATATCTAAAATTGTTTTTCATAACAAATCAGGATTTTAATGTTGTAACTTAATTATCTCACCTGCCCTGGGGGTAGCAGCCCTGGTGGCCTTCTTCGCCGTCTTGGTCCAGGTGGTCTCGTACACCCCGTAGTCAAGTCCGGCGTTAAGTCCGCCCACGAATCTGATTCCCAGCACGTCTACGTAAATGGAACCGTCATCCCTTACTTCACCCACGATAGGCTCCTCGTACAAATTCCCGGCGACATCGCCCTTGAAAATGGCCAGCGGTCCGCTGTACGAACTGTGG
Organism: uncultured Bacteroidota bacterium; assembly: GCA_963793455.1. GTDB lineage: Bacteria > Bacteroidota > Bacteroidia > Bacteroidales. Next base: position 339,957 of record CAWCAK010000001.1, on the reverse strand, counting down.
GTTCCAATCTCCGAACCCGGCGAGAAGGTAATGGTCTTGGCCTCCAGGTCAACAACCCCGGTAATGGGCGTCCACTCACTGTAACCGGTTCCAAGTCCAAGTACGACCAGGTTGTAGGGATCGTCCGGATCCGGAGAAGTGGACACACTCCAGGTCTCGGGCCCGAAGTAGCTCCAGTAGTCTGTAGCTGTCACGGAGTAAGATCCGATCCAGTCACCCAGCGGGTGTTCATTGTCCATGATGGTCAATGTATGTGCATCCTGCGCACCCCAGTTGTAATCCCCAGTATTGGATAAAAGGGTGATCACAATATTCAGGTTGCCTGTGAAAATCTCGTTGTCGATGGGCTGGATCCAGATGGTATCGTACCCGCCTCCCGAGATATCCAGGATTTTGCTTGCATTCACAAGGGAAAAGTGCGTGCCTTCAACAGCAGTACTGCTTTCAGCATCAAAATCGAATGTCACCGAAGTAGCAGAAGAACTTGTTGTTACAACCATGACCGGAATCCCTACCGGGCCACCCTGCTCAGCAGCCTGTGAACTCGCACCTGCAAAGGCCACGAAGGACTCAGCATTGTCCCACACGATTCGTTCCTTCTCACAGGAAGTCACCATCAGGACAGTGATGATTATGGCTAAGTATTTTAAAAGTATTCTTTTCATTGTTTCACATTTTTAGGATGACTACTAATAATCCGGATTCTGTTCCATGTTCTCATTGGCATCTATTTCAGCCGTGGGAATAGGCATGGCCCAGCGGTAATCCGGGAACGGGATATTCTGGTTCACCGCTCCGTCGTAATCAACGCGAACCAAATCGCGCTGTGTGCGGGCAAGGTCAAAAAGGTGATGACCTTCGAAGCACAGCTCCCTCCTTCTTTCGTCATAGACATCATTCAGGGTTACACTACCCAGGGAAGAAGCGTTCCGGTTGCTCCTGATCATGTCGATATCATCAACTGCTGTTGCCCCTGCAACGGATGCGCCCTCAAGCAGTGCCTCAGCCCTGATCAGGTACATCTCAGACAACCTGATGACAGGAATGTTGTCCTCGCGCAGGTTTCCGTCCGGAGCCTTTCCGGGATACTTCAGTGACCAGAAATCATTGGGCCAGTCAGCCGTGTTGGTAAACAGTGCCTTACGCACATCACCATCCTCCATCAGGTTGATGACATCCTTGGAGGCACCTACGTCACCGTAACCATCGGGCGACATGATATAGGAGATCACGTCCCAGTTGGAATGGTATGAGTTACCCTCTGCTCCGTACACCTCAAAGATAATCTCTGAACCGTCATCGGTTCCCCAGGCACCTCCGAGATCCCAGGTGGTGTAGTCAGCCGGAGCGTACATGGAACCATTAAATCCGTTGATTACCGTGGTAGCATAGTCCGCGGCATCCTGCCACTGTTCCATATAGAGATAGAGGCGGGCAAGCAACGCATTTGCAGCATGACTGGTACCCCAACCTGACGGATCCGATCCCCCGTGGGGAGATACCGGGGCCAGCTTGGCGGCCGCGTCCAGCAGGTCGGCTTCCACCTGATCATAGACAGTACCCAGGTCATCCCTGGATGGCTTCCCGTTCTCGGTCAACAGGACCACCGGTACACCCAGCTGGTCCCGTCCCATGGAATAGGGCTGGCAGAACAGCCTGGCCAGGTCGAAATAGGCCAACCCGCGAACAAATTTGCAGTCAGCCAGCAATTGGTCAACGTCAGCCTGATCCACGCCGGGCTCCTCGAATCCACCCTCGATCACGTTGATCACGTTGTTGGCCCTGGCTATGACCTCATAGGCACGGGTCCACAGTCCATGAGAGGCATCAGGAGTGTTGTTCCAGAGGTACGCAGTCCTGAAACGGCCCGAGTTGAGCGGGCTAATCTTGGAATTCCCACCCTTCAGGTCGGCAGTTACAGTAAAGTCCCTGCCATACCAGAAAGAGCAATAGAGGGGTGAATACACCCCGTAGGTGGCGGACTGCAGACCTTCAAAAGTCTCCAGTGTCAGCTCCGTCGTCTGACTGAGCCTGGGCTGCTGGTACAGGAAATCCTCGCAAGAGGTTGCCGTGATCATCAGCACTACCACCAAACCGATTATTATATTGATTCTTTTATTCATTATAATCACGTTTTGAGTTCACTAAAATGTAACATCAAGACCCACGACAAAACTCTTGGTCATGGGATAAATCCCGTAACCCATTCCGTCGACACCTCTTTCAGGATCGAACCAGTCCACGTCATGGAAAGTCCAGGCGTTCACTGCACTTCCATAGATCCGGACCTTTTCAATCTTAATCTGCCTGGTCCACTGCTGCGGCAGCATATAGGATAGTGTAATGTTCTTGATCCTCAGGTAATCACCAGAATACATATAACGGGGATTCTGGAAATCATTGGAATTGGTGGTGTTGTCTGCCAGGGGCTTGGGATTGCTGGTGATGTCGCCCGGCGCCTTCCAGTAATCCAGGTTGGTGTAGCCATGGTTGTTCCCCCAGTTGAATCCGTCACCGTTCAGGTAGCGGTTCTCCTTGATCAGTACCTGGTGTCCCGTCTTGAATTCGAAGGTGGCCATCAGGGAGATGCCCTTCCAGGAGAGGTTGGTATTCAAACCACCAATAAGCGTTGGCTCGGGGGATCCCATGTGGATCCTTTGTGCCTGCGCCCGGTCCTCTGTCAATGCACCCTCCTCGGTTCTCCAGAGTGCCATCCCGTTCACGGGATTCACACCGGCATAATCATACAGGTTGTACATGTAGAGCTGTGAACCTACCTTGTGCTGGATGGAATTTGAGACAGAGTAGTTGATCTGCTCATCCGGTCCCAGGTCCACGATCTTGCTCTTGTTATGGGCCATGTTCAGCCCCACATCCCACTTGAGCGTACCGGTAAGGATATTCACATTGATAAGACCCTCTATCCCCTGGTTGTCCAGGATCCCGATATTCTGGTAGAGGCTGGTAAATCCACTGGTCCTCGAGAGGGGCACATCCAGCAACATGTCGGAGGTGCGCCTGTAATAATACTCAATGGTACCGGAAACCCTGCGGAGGATTCCGAAATCCACTCCGACGTTATAGGCAGTATTGGTCTCCCAGGTCAGGTCCGGATTGGCAGGCTGCTCCGGAGCCATGGCTCCGGTGGCATTGTACTGCTCGGGACCGTAGATCCCCCAGTGCTCGTAGTTACCGATGCGGTCGTTCCCGTTCACACCGTAGCTCAGACGGAGCTTCAACAGGTTCACAGCATTCACGTTCTCGAAGAACGATTCGTTGTGCACGTTCCAGCTGGCACCCACAGAGTAGAAGGTACCCCAGCGGTTGTTCTCACCGAACCGGGAACTTCCGTCCGTACGGATACTGGCCCTCAGGTAATACCTGGAGGCATAATTGTAATCCAGGATCCCGAAGAAGGAGGCCATGGAATACATGGTCTCGAAATAATTGCCCTCGTCAGTATCCGACACCCCGGTGTTGGGGAACGGTATGGCCGGATCAACATCCTGTGAAGAGATGTAATAGACGTTGTGCATATGGTAAAGCGCTTCGAATCCTGCCAGAACTCCAATGTTATGATCGCTGACATATTTATTGTAGGAGACAGTGTTCGAGGAGGTCAACTGGGCATATTTTGTCCGGGTGGTCTGCAGCGTGGCATTCCCGGCAAAATCAGCATCGGGAGACCAGTAACGCCGCCCTTCAGCATCGGTGTATTCAGCCGCGTTGTTGGACTTGAACTTCAGACCGGCAATGGGTTCATACTCCACAAACATGCTTCCCTGCAGCCTGTTCTCATTTTCGAACTGGTCGTCATGGTCGGCGGTGGCCCTGGGGTTGGAGTTGGCATTCTCCGGAATATCCAGGTTCCAGGTCCCGTCGTCATTCTTGGGAGGGGTCCATGGAAGGATGTTCATACCGCCCCACATGGGATTCACGTAATAGAGGCTCTGCATGGAGACGTCATTGGACTCCCCGTGGAAGGCATTCAGGCGAACGCCCATGCTCAGCTTGTCAGTGATCTTGTGCGTGATGTTCGACCGGATCTGGTATTTCTTGTAATCCACGCCGTAGAAAACACCTTCGGTATTTGAATAGAGCGCCGAGGTATAGTGGTTGGTTTTCTCATTTCCACCGGTCACCGAAAGCTCAATCTCCTGGATGCTCCCGTAACGGGTAACCTCATCCATCCAGTTGTAAAGATCGCCGTCCAGCAATGAGGTGGGGACGTAGTAGGAACCGTTGGAAGGATCATTGGGATCAAGACCTAAATTCCTTACCCCTTCCTGCATGAACCCTACCAGTTCCTCTCCGGTCATCTGGCGGTAGTCGTTGTCATTGGCCAGGGAAGTCACCCCGTAGGTGGCCCTCACGTTGACCCTGGACTGGCCTTCTGAACCGGATTTGGTGGTGATCAGGATCACCCCGTTGGCCGCCCTTGATCCATATACGGAAGCTGCAGCAGCATCCTTCAGGATGGAGATGGACTCAATGTCGCCGGGATTGATCATGGCCAGGGCGTTCCCCGTGTTGGTGAAGGCCCAGTTATTATCATACGTATCATCCATAATGGGAATTCCGTCCACCACGTACAGCGGTTGTTTACCCGCGTTGATGGAACTGTTTCCCCTGATACGGACCTGTGAAGAACCACCGGGCTGTCCTGTCTGTGAAGTTACCTGAACACCGGCAGCTTTTCCCGCAAGCATCTTCTCGAAACTTACCTCAGGCACATCCTGTAGCAATTCATTATCAATGACGGTCACAGCACCGGTATTGGCCTCCCTTGTGGAAGTCCCGTATCCGATCACCACGACTTCGTCCATTTTGACCGCATCGACCGTCAACTGCACATCAATCACAGTGGACGAACCGATTTCCACCACCTGTGTTTCCAAACCGACGAATGAGAATAACAGGGTTGTGGCACTCTCAGGGACCATAAGGCTATAGTTACCTTCAAAATCGGTAACCGTACCAATGGTGGTCCCTTTCACTACAACAGACACACCGGGAAGTGCTGCCCCGTCCTCTGCACCTGTTACAGTACCAGTAATCTGCACTCCCTGTGCATATAGCATGGCGCCAGTAAGCACAAGAAATGCAAAAAGAATCGATAATCTTTTCATAGATTAAGGTTTTAGGTTTAATTATTAAATAACAGCTCGCTCGACTCAACTCTATTTAAGAAGCGGTAAAACTATAAAAAAAAAACAAAACAAATAATGAAATTAACAATTACCCACCTTGCCAGCACTGGGAAAATGCCTTTCCACACACAAGAAAATTAACAAAACGGGGCCCGGGCCGGGAGGGCTAATGGATAAAGATGCGAAAGATCTGTGTCTCCCCCAGTCCTGAAATGGATACAATGTAGACACCCCTCAGGTGGGTGGGAATTTCGTTGTGTCCCGGATTTATTACTTTGATTATCTGAATATTACCCATAAGGTCAACCACGTTGAGTGTTGCCGGGTCAGCGAGCGGGTATTCGTGTTCAACAACGATGGTACCATTGGAACCCGCATGCACCCCGAAGTAGTTTCCGGGGCCGGAAACATTGATACCGCTGGTTGAATCCTGCTGCAACACACACCCTTCCCGGTTGGTAACCTGCACCGAATAGGTACCCGGGATATAGGCAATAATGCTGGAACCTGTTGCGCCAGGACTGTCGATGATCTCGTTATTCCGGAGCCACTGTATGGAACTGTACGCAGTGGCGTTCTGCAGCTCTATCTTCATGTAATCTTCATACACACTGCTCATGCTGGCCATCATGGGGGGATCCGGTGAGGCAACGGTGCTTACAGAGCGTGAAGAACTCCTGGATCCGCACTGGTTGGTGGCGTTCACTGAAACACGGCCATACTGGCTTCCAACCTGGATACTCACGGTATCCGAAAGACTATCCCCCACCACCTGCCAGTCCTGTTGTACACTCCAAACACTCCATGCATAGCGGATCCCTTCCTGGGCACCCACATAGAACTGGTTCAGGGATTGTTCGCAGACCTGTTCGGACGCTGTAAAAACCTGGATTTGGTCAGGGATGGTATTGACCTGAACTGAAATGATCAGGGTATCCCCGTAGGCACATGCATTGTATGCAGTCACCCCGATCTGTCCCTGGGTCAGTGAAGGGATGTAGTCAAGCTCATGGGTTTCACTGGTTCCCAGCCAGTTTTCGGGAAGCAACCATTCATAGGTGGCTCCCGGCAGGTTGTCCACACTGAGGCTTCCCTGCTCCCCGGCACAGAGCACCGTGTCCCCGGAATATCCCTCCAGGTCGGGAGGAAGCGACAAAGGATTGATGGTCAGTCCGGCTGCCGCCGATTCCCCGCACTGGTTGTAAGGGACCGCACTGACCTGGCTGGACCCTGATCCGATGGAGAGGCTGGCTGTGTTGTACCCGGTCACATCAAGGTCCCAGCCTTCGGGAGGCTCCCACCGGTATTTTGTACCATCCGTCCCCGAAGCTGAATAGGTCTCTTTTGTACCTGTGCAGGGATGGGTTTCGCCACTCACGCTGAATGAGCCTTCGGGAGCCACGGTACAGTAGACCACCTTGAATCCCTTCTCCTGGTGATGCCCGTCGGAGGTGAAACTGACAAACATGGCACTCCCTGAAGATTCAAGCAGGGTATCACTGCCGGTGAGGTACCCTGATAATTCGGCCAGCAGAGGAGATGCCGGATTGGGTCCGTCGTACACCTTCAGCACATCTGATCCCTGTTCTGTATCCATGAAATCCAGGTACAGGGAAACCTGTTGCTTATTCTCAGGTTTGATCAGCCACCTGGCCTCCATATCAGGCAGGTATTCATCAGCAGATGTGAGGATGAAGGTCCCGTTATTCTCCATGAGGGTAGTTCCCCCGGAAGCGTAGAACGCATATTCGAGGCCTGAAAATAGAAGTGAGAACGCCTGGCTGCCACCCCAAAGAGTCCCTTTGTGGCTGATGATGATCTCATAGGCACCTTTGGCCGGTTGATCCACAACCACCTGCTCCACATTATCCAACAGGTTATCTCCCCTGACGGCAGGCTCATCAGGTGCAGCGGGATTCAGGATAAAAGGCAAATGTTCTGATCCGTCTTCTTTCCGGACGATCCTCAGGTCCAGGTCATTGACCAGGATCCTGTCGGGGGGGTCCAGGGAAGCTTCCGGTACCTCTCCGGGCACATCTGTCCAGCAGATGGTGGCCTTCACCGGCACGTCCCCTTCCGAGAACAGGCTGATCCGGATCTCTTCACCATTGTCCAGGATATGCTCCTGGATGCGGGGATACCCGTTGTCACTGATCACCTCCGCTGCAGAGAGGGTATTCATCACCCCAAATCCGTATTTGTAGTCCGGACCGGGATTCCCGGCATCATCAGCCGTATGCAACACCAATCCTTTCAGGGAGGCCGATCTCATGTAGGTATCATTCAGTGCATGGTAATGCTCCTGGAGCAGCGCCATGGATCCGGTGATATTGGGAGCAGCCATGGAGGTGCCTGAGCTATTCGCATAATCATCGTCACTGTCTGAATAGGTGGAAAACAGCCACTCCCCGTTCCCGACCACATCGGGTTTGATCCGGCCGTCATCGGTGGGCCCGAAGGAGGAAAAATCGGTCATTTCCACTGTCCCGGTATCTGTGAATCCATCAGGAAGATCGGCGATGGCGCCCACAGCCATGATGTTTTTGGCCACACTGACAGGACCCATGGTCTCGAAACCTGCAATTCCCCCATCCAGAGGCCTGGGCTCATCCGATAATTCCCATCCACTGTTCCCCCAGACATAATGGGATTCCCCCGGTACGTCTGGTCCCTCCCCCCTGTCATTGCCGGCCGATTTTACCACCAGGTAATAGGGATTGTTGTAAGCAATGAGGTCATAGTCCTGTGCTTCCGGGTGGTAGAAACCGAACAGGTAATCCTCTTCCCCGCTGATTTCCGTATCCCCGTACCACTCCCAGCGACTTAACTCAAAATTCCAGCTCCAGCCGATCACATACCCGTAAGAATGGTTGGACAGCAGCAGCCCCATGGCACCGGCCACCTCCATCTCAGCCAGGTCTCCGTTCCAGTCATAACTCTCCAGTACGGCTTTGTTGGCCATCCCCCGGGCCGATGGATTGATCCCTGCCGCACCGATGGTCCCACCCACGTGGGTGGCATGGCCCCCTTCCTCTCCAAATGCATTCATGATCACCCCCCGGCTCCCGAATTCCTGGTGGGTGTTGCGTATGATACCCGCATCCCAGATACCCACCACAATACCATCCCCTGACAGGCTGTACCCAGATCCTGCACCCTGCCATACCCTGCTGGAAGATACCGTCTTTGCTGCATTCAGGTTATGGGTGGTCATGTATTCGGGTTGACCATGGGGATTCAGGCGCCTGATCTCCACGATCCGGCCGTCCGGATGGAGCACCCGGACAGGCAGGTTGTTGCGGGTGGCCATCTGAACCGCACGCACCTTCTCAGGATCTTCAGGAAGGGTGCGGATAAGGTTCTGACGTTGCAGGGAGGAGCCTTGCCGGGTCAGCTCTTGCTGGGCCATGATCCCCAGGATTGGCAGGAAGGTGAGGAATATGGTAACCAGTCGCTTCATTGAGTGGCTAAAATTAGCACTTTATACGAGAATTGACCAGTTGGAGTATGTTGTCCCTGGCCGGTCCGGCCTTCTCCTTCAGTTCCGATCCTGCAGAGAGAAACCTGCTGACCTCCGGATTCGATTCCATTCCGGCTGCATTGATCTTCACATTCAGCCATGCCCCCTCGATGCATGCATGCAGGGCCAGGGCCCCCACTCCCGCATCAGATACACTGTTGGGATTTCCTTCTGTTGCCATGGCTTCGGCCAGTCCGAATCCCTGAAAAGCAGTCTCCATGACACTGAATGGTACCCGGATGGCCTCAACTGTGGCCGATTCAATGGCCTCCTTCCTGGCTGCCTTTTCCTCTTCTGAGTTTTTCGGCAATCCAAATGCATCCATGATCCCCTGAAAGGCACGGGTATCTTCATCCACCAGTGCCAGCAGCTTCTCCTGGATGGCCTTCCCCTTTACAGCGTGACCGGAAAACTCCTCCCACCGGGCATCCCATCCCCTTTTATGGGAGGAGAGGTTGGCCACCATGGTTCCCAGGGCAGCTCCCAATACCCCCATATAGGCACTCACCGATCCCCCTCCGGGGGCCGGCGACTCGGAAGCGGTCTCCTCCATGAAACCCATGAGGGTCATATCCACCAGCTGCTTACCGGCACTATCTTTCAGCTGGTATTCAATGATCTTCTCTTCCGGTACGAAGGGACCCAGTTCATCAAGGCCCATGGATTTCACGGCAATCTTGATCAGCTCCCTGTCCGACACACCGGCCGACCGCTGCTGTTTCTTTAAAAAGTACCTGCCTGCCTCCAGCATGGCATGCAGGGGCACCAGCCCCACCAATTCGGAACCGGTTACCCTGATGCCCCTGGCTTCGGCCTTTTTACAAACTTCATCAAAGGCGATATGTACAGGGGTAACGGAGATGTTGGTCAGGTTCATGGAGATCTGGGCCACACCATACTCTTCAATAAACCAGCCTATGGCCTTGACCGATTGAAGGGATCCGGGAACCATGACAGGATTTCCCTGGCTGTCCTTCACGATCTTCCCGGTGATTGGATCTCCCTCCCGCTTCACGCGCCCCCTTTCCCTCACATCAAAAGCAATGGCATTGGCCCTCCGGGTGGAGGTTGTATTCAGGTTGATGTTGTAAGCCACCAGGAAGTCCCGTGCCCCCACTGCCAGGGCACCGGTCCGGGGCACAAATTCGGCCGGGCCGAAATCGGGTTTCCACCCGGGATCTGAGAGCTTCTCTTTCAGGCCTTCATACTCCCCCGACCTCACACTGGCCAGGTTGCGCCTTTCAGTGGCGAAGGCTGCATTTTCATAACAGAACACAGGGATCCCGATCTCCCTGCCAATCCTTTCAGCCAGTTTACGGGCATGTTCCACCGTCTCCTCCATGGTGATCCCGGCAACGGGGACCAGCGGACATACATCCGTGGCTCCGAAGCGGGGATGCTCCCCGGAGTGATTCCGCATATCGATGATCTCAGCAGCCTTTCTGACTGCCAGGAATGCCGCCTCGGTAACGGATTCCGGCGTACCTACGAAGGTGACCACCGTGCGGTTGGTCGCCTTTCCAGGATCCACATCAAGGAGCTTCACTCCCTCCACCGACTCCACCTGCCCGGTGATCTGCCTGATCACCTCCATATCCACACCTTCACTGAAGTTGGGAACACATTCAATGATCTGGTTCATTCACGCTTCTTTTTAAGTTTGTTTATGCTGAGTATTCGATCTTTCCATTCAAAATGACCCTGCTCACCTGGCTGGTCCCGTATGCATACGGCATGAACCCAAAGCTTGGCATGGGCCGGGTTATCACCAGGTTGGCCACTTTCCCGGTTGTGATGGTCCCATGTGTGCTTTCCAGTCCCATGGCATATGCACCGTTGATGGTTACCGCGTTCAACACCTCCATGGGAAGCATCCTCAGCTGCATGATGCCCAGTGACATGATCAGTTCCATATTGCCTGATGGCGAAGAGCCGGGATTGTAATCGGAGGCCAGGGCCACAGGCAGGCCAGCATTGATCATGGACCGGGCGGGTGCATAGGTAAGCCCGAGGAAAAGGGAAGCGCCCGGTAATATGGTGGGCATGGTACTGCTGCCCTTCAGGGCATCCAGTTCTGCTTCCCCCACGAACTCAAGGTGGTCCACCGAACGGGCCCCGTATTCAACCCCCACCTGGACCCCACCTGAATAGTCCAGCTCATTGGCATGGATCTTCGGGACCATCCCTGATGAAACACCCGCTTCCAGGATCCGGGCAGTCTGCTCCACCGTAAAAAAACCACGGTCGCAAAACACATCAATATAGTCGGCCAGGCCCTCCCCGGCCACGGCGGGGATCATCTCCTCCACCACCTCGTCCACATAGCGGTCCGGACTCGATTTATAAGCCGCCGGAAAGGCATGTGCCCCCAGAAAAGTGGACCTGATGGTCAGCGGGGTTTCCTCCTTCAGCCGCCGGATTACCCTGAGCATCTTCATTTCATCACCGGTGTTCAGCCCGTAGCCACTCTTGATCTCCACTGCCCCGGTCCCGGTCCGGATGATCTCCCGGATCCTGGGCAGGGACTGTTCAAACAGCTCCTCCTCCGAAGTCTTTGACAGCAATGCTGCAGAATTCAGGATCCCTCCCCCCCTCCTGGCAATCTCCTCGTAGCTGAGCCCCCGGATCTTGTCCTCGTACTCCTGCTCCCTGCTCCCCGCATACACCAGGTGGGTGTGGGAATCGCAGAACGCGGGCATAACCATGCCACCCCCGCAGTCGATTACCTCATCATCTGCAAAGGGAATCACTTCCCCTTCACCGAAGCCGCCAATGGTATCGTTTTCGATCACCAGCCAGGCATTCTCAAGGTAAGGAACCTTTTCCATCTCCTTACCGGCTACCCATTCTCCGGGTTCACCATGAACCAGCAGCAGCCTGCCAATGTTTGTCAACACCAGTCTCATTATGCGAAGATAGGAAATTGAAGCCTCACGGCTGAATGTTATAAAGCAATCCACCTGAGAAGGTAGGCTATGGCCACCCCCAGGTAGTTCCCGATGGCATAGCCGATCACCCCGATAATCATCCCGGGAACCACTATCTCCTTATTCCGAAGTGCAGCCGCCACTACAGGTACGAATGGAGGAGAATTGGAAAGTGCTGTGGAGGTGATGATGTAATCATCCACACTGATCCCGAAGATCTTTGACAGCAATGCATGCAATACCAATGAACCAACGATCACAAGCGATATGAAAAGGAACATATTTATAAGTAATTCCTTTGATTCAGGATTAATCAGGGATGCCATATCTGCCTGCGAAGCAACGATCACACAGAAAACATATATGAAATACATCCCAAGCTGGAACGACCTTTTCATGGAATGAACGGCAGGGATCAATGACGCCAGGATTCCCAGGGTGGTCACTGTAAGCACCCCAGCTGTAAATTTTGCATCTCCTTCAAAAAATAACATGATAACATATCCGGCACCAAATATCACCAGTGAAACTGCAAATGCTTTCAGCATTTCCGGAATACTTGACCTGCTGAAAAAACCATCATAGGACTCAAAATCACTGACATTCAGATCAGTCTGATGGTTCTTTCCAATGGATTTGTATGGTTTCAGGAAGAGCCTGAATAAGGGTTTGGCACCGGTAATCAGGAACAGTATGACCAGTGCCCCAATGGCCACTTCCACAGTATGAGTTAGGATGTAGAGATCGTAATCTACATTCAGTCCCCTGGCTATGGCTGCGAGGTTGGCTGTTCCTCCGGTATATATTCCGATCATCATTCCGGAAACCTTCCATATCTCAGGAATCCTCTCCTTGAAAATGAAAAAACCGACTATCACAAGGACCACCACGGATGCCACCCCAAGCAAAAGGGAAATGAATGTGTACTTGGCCATTTTTGCCCATTTGACCACATTTTCGGAAAACAGCACCATGGGAATTCCCACCAGTATGGTAACTCCTGTAAGGGTAGTTTGAATTCCCGTGATCGAATCAGGTATCATATTTGTAAAACCCATAAGCAGCCCACCCGCATAGCAGAAAACCACAATCCCTATCTTATTGATAATGGGAGCCTTGGTACTTAAGAAAAGGAGCAGTGCTGGGAAGATAAAATAAAGGAGAATAGTAACTACACCCATAAGAATTGGTTAAATGGTCAGCCGGAAAGATAACGAAAAAGCTGAAAGTGGAAAGTTATTCCGGGCACTCCTTGAAGCTCTTTTCGTACTGTTCGATGGCCCTGTAGCTCATCCCCATGCGGAGAAACCGCCATCGTGGAACAGGTTCTGCATGGTCACTTTCCGGGTAAGATCCGAGAAAAGGGTGATGCAGTAATCGGCGCAGTCATCGGCGGTGGCATTGCCCAGGGGTGACATCCTGTCGGAAAAATCCTCCAGCTTGTCAAACCCGGATACCCCGCTCCCTGCTGTGGTGGGCGTGGGGGATTGTGAGATTGTATTGATCCTGATCTTCTTCTCCCTCCCGTACATGTACCCGAAGCTCCTGGCGATGGATTCCAGGATGGCCTTGGCATCGGCCATGTCATTGTACCCTGCAAAGGTTCGCTGGGCAGCTACGTAAGAAAGTGCCACCACCGAACCCCACTCCTTGATGGCATCCATTTTCCTGGCCGTACTCAGCACCTTATGCAATGAAAAGGCTGAAACATCCAGGGTTTTATGGTAATAGTCGTAATTCAGGGCATCGTAATCGATCCCTTTCCGCACGTTGGGTGACATCCCGATGGAGTGGAGGATAAAATCGACCTTCCCGCCCAGGATCTCCATGGACCTCGTGATCAGGTTTTCCAGGTCCTCCAGGCTTGTGGCATCGGCAGAGATCACCTCTGCGCCGGTCTTTTCGGCCAGTTCATTGATGGTGCCCATCCTCAGGGCAATGGGAGCATTGGTCAGCACGATCTGCGCCCCCTCTTCATGGGCTTTTTCAGCCACTTTCCATGCAATGGACTGGTTATTGAGGGCCCCGAATATAATTCCTGTCTTTCCTTTCAGCAGATTGTAGGACATGGTGAAATATGTTGATTGGTTTGTTTTCTGCCCTAATAACAATTGAGACCTGAGTTTGTGCGATGGGCTTTTACACACGCAGAAGCACCCGGGCATTGGAAAGTGCTGCCTCGGTGACCGACTCGCCCGACAGCATCCGGGCGATCTCTTCGATCCGCTCCTTCTTACCCAGTTTTCTGATCCTGGTGAAGGTTGCACTGTCCGTATCCTCTTTGAAAACGATGAAATGGTCTGTTCCCATGGATGCCACCTGCGGAAGATGGGTGATGGCGATGACCTGCCGGCCTCCGGACAGCCGTTCCATGATCCCCCCGAACTTCTCTGCAATCTCCCCGCTCACCCCGGCATCGATCTCATCAAAGATCAGGGTGGGCATGCCTTTCCGGTCGGAGACCAGGGCTTTTATGCAGAGCATCAGCCTGGACACCTCCCCACCCGAAGCCACCCGGGATATCTCTTCTAAAGGCACCTGTTTGTTTGCTGAAAACAGAAACCTGATCTCATCATAGCCAAACAGGTCGAATTCCTCTTTCTTTGCGATCTCCACCCTGAATCTGGCATTGGGGATCCCCAGTTCCTGTAACTGCAACTCCACCCTCTTCTGCATCTCCTCACCGGCAGCTGAACGCATCAGGTGCAACTTCTCGGCCGCAGTTTTCATCACTTCAAGCAACCCTGCCTGCTCCCTCTCCATGGAACGGACCGTGTCGTCGGAAAAGGTAATATCCTCGATCTTGCCCGACAACCGTTCCCTGAGCGCAACAAGCTCCTGTACCTCCTTCACCCTGTGTTTCTGCATCAGGGAATACAACAGGTCGATCCGCTCCTGCAGCTGCGACAGTTTCCCCGGATCCAGTTCCGCTTTCCCAGCCTGGTTCTCAATATCCCCGGAAAGATCCTTCAATTCAATGTATGCTGATTCCATGCGGCGGAAGAGTTCCCGGGCAGGGGAAAAGAATGCAGAGATTTGCTGGAGTTGCCTGAGGGTCTCGCTCAACTGGTCCAGGATCCCGGTGGTCTCCTGCATCAGCAGGCTGGCAGACTGGGCCAGGGAATTCCCGATCTCCTCGCTGTTTTCGGCCCGCTGGAATTCAGCCTCCAGGGATTCAAGTTCATCCTCCTTCAGGTGGGCCGAATGCAGCTCATTAAACTGGAACTGCATAAAATCCAGGTCCTCCTTCAACCTGGAAAATTCATCTTTGACCCGTTCGATCTCTTTGCTGAGCCTGTTCCAGGCCAGGTAGGTCTCCTGGTATCCGGAAAGCCCGGTCCCGGTCCGCGCCAGGTAATCAATCACCTCCATCTGGTACTGGTGATCGTTCAGCCGGAGATTCTGGTGCTGGGAGTGGATATCCACCAGCCGGCCCCCAACCTCCTTCAGGAGGGACAGGTTTACCGGGGTATCATTGATGAAAGCCCTTGATTTACCGCCCGGTGCGATCTCCCTTCTAAGGATGGTTACAGCTTCAAAATCGAGGTCGTTATCCTCAAATACCTGCCGGATGGCATCCCCGGGACGGAAGGTTCCCTCCACGATGCATTTTGCCTCTTTCAGTTTCAGTACCGACGTATCCACCCTGTTTCCCAGGATCAGTGACAAAGCCCCCATGAGGATCGATTTTCCCGCCCCGGTTTCACCGGTGATGGTGGTAAATCCTTCTGAGAACTGCATCTCCAGCTCATCGATCAGTACGTAGTTCCGGATGTAGAGGGATTGGATCATGTGGTAATCCTATATGGTTGACTCCAGGATGGCCTTGTATTTATTGGCATTGGTCTTATTGATCTCCACCAGGATGCCATGGGCCCTGCTCCTCTCTTCGGGATAGGATTCGGTATAGACATTCACGATCTCATCCACCTTGGCGTCAAAAACCATGCTCAGCAGGTACATATAAGGATCGGGACGGTTCCTGTAGACCTGTTGCAGCAACTCCAGGCTGTTGGTGATCTCGGCCCTGCCTTCGGCCACTTTTTCATCCATGGTATCAAGCCCCAGCCTGTGGTAACGGTAATTAAACTCCCGGATGGGTCCGTACTCACTGTCCAGCATATCCTTGACCAGCCAGTACCTGCTTTTATGCGCCAGGTCGCTTAAAGGTTCCCATCCCGGCTCAGGTACATTCTGCGCATTCAGGACGATCTGCTCTGCATTGTTGAAATAGGGGCTTCCCCCCATGAGGGAGAAAGTGTCATAATCGAGTCCCAGGATGAAATAGGCGTAGAACGCCAGGATGGAGGTAAGGTTGGATATGTGGGAATTGAGGTCGAACTCAAGCGGTGAAAACTCCACATAACTGAAATGGATATCATTGTCCACAAAATTAAAGGTGGTCGTTTTGTAGTTTGTATTGTAAACCGGCCTGCTGGCCTGGATGGAAAGTGTCCCTTTGAACTCATCCGCCGATAACTGTTCCGTGATATTGATCATCAGGTTGCATTCGATCCGCTCCTCCATGGTGTAGACATGCTCGGTCCAGACCCGGTTGTTCATGAATTCATAAATGGCATTCTGCAGTGTCTGGAAAACCTGTTTGTTGGTTCCCTGGACCTGCTGGCTCACCACCTGCACATTGCACCTCAACTCCTGTCCCGTCATTGTAAGGGGCAGAAGGGCTATGGCAATCAAAATTACTGATCTACGCATTTCCAATCATCTTTATGACCCGTTCCACCAGGTCTTCCGCCACCTGGTCCTTGGGCTTCAGTTCATATTCCTCTGCCTGTCCCGACCGGTCGATCATGGTCACCCGGTTGGTCCCTGTCCCGAAACCGGCCCCTTCATCACCCAGCGAATTCAGCAATATCAGGTCCAGGTTCTTCTTCACCAGTTTCTCCTTTGCATGCCTGACACCCTGTTGTGTCTCAAGTGCAAAACCAACGAACAGCTGATCATCCCTTTTCCTGCTCCCCAGTTCTGCTGCAATATCCAGGGTGGGTTTCAGCCTGAGGGTCCACTCCTCCTTTCCACGCTTTACCTTCTGTTTGGCCGGCTCAACCGGTGTAAAATCAGAAACAGCTGCGTTGAAAACGGCGATATCCACCTCCCCGGCACGATCCCTGCAGGCCTCGTACATCTCCTCCGCTGTTGTGACCTGTACAAGGTCAACACCAGGATGTGGGCTTAATCCCGTTACCGGGCCAGAAACCAGGGTCACACCGGCACCTGCAGCCGCAAATGCACCGGCAATGGCATATCCCATCTTCCCTGAAGAGTGGTTGCCAATATAACGAACGGGATCGATGGTTTCTTGCGTGGGCCCGGCTGTAACCAGCACCCGCTTATTCAGGAGTTTTTTTTTTGACGGGCTGTTATCCAGCTCCCTGAGAAACTGAAGGATCATTTCCGGTTCCTCCATACGTCCCCTGCCATCCATCCCGCTGGCCAGTTCCCCGGTGGCAGGTTCAATCACATGGTTCCCGTATTCCCTGATTACTTGAAGATTCTTCCGGGTGGAAGGATGGTTGTACATGTCCATATCCATAGCCGGTGCCACCACGACCGGGCACCTGGCGGAAAGGTAGGTGGTGACCAGGAGGTTGTCAGCAATTCCCCCGGCCATTTTTCCAAGGGTGGTTGCAGTAACCGGGGCAATCAGCATCAGGTCGGCAGAAACCCCCATATCCACATGGCTGTTCCAATCCCCGCCTTCGGTGCTAAAGAAGTCAGAAAGTACCGTATTCCCGGAAAGGGCAGAAAAAGTGACCGGGCCCACAAACTCTTTTGCCGCAGGGGTCATGATCACCTGAACCGTGGCTTTCTCCCGGATCAGTAACCTGAGCAGGTAGACAGCTTTGTATGCGGCAATGCTGCCTGTTACTCCGAGAATGATCCTTTTTCCTGCCAGGTCCATCAGGAAAGAGTGCTACTGTTCTTCTACTTCAGGGGTTTCGTTGATCCTGAAATATATCTGGTCCTCAGATAATTCCTGAAGGGATATAAGGGAAGGCTTGGGCAAACGCTCAAAGAATTTCGAAATCTCGATCTGCTCCGGGTTCTCAAAAACCTCCTCGAGGTTATCGGTATATGAGGCAAACTCCTCCAGTTTCCGGTTCAGTTCCTGTTTCATCTCCACACTGATCTGGTTGGCTCTTTTGGAAGCCACCATCACGGTCTGGTAGATATTGTCGGTACCGCCATCAAGTTCATTCAGGTTCCTTGTGACGGTGGTCAACGGGGCCTTTGTCTTTTTGTAATCCATGTTATGATGATTCGTTTGTTTGCTCTGTCAAAAACTTATTTGAGTTTTCGTAAATCTTTTCGGCCTCCCGGGAATGGGGACCGTCAGGAAATTCTCCGATAAAACTGTAAAACTCATCCACTGCTGCCTGGAAGCGCTCCCGCTGTTTGCCGGGAATACTGTTGTCTGCAAGCAGGAAGGAAGACTTGAGGATCAGGAACATCAACTCCTCCCTGAACCTGGTCTCCGGATATTCAATCAGGCTGTTTCTTAAGGCAATAATGGCCGATTTATAGTATCCCAGATCATAGTAGAGCCTGGCACTGATGAACGATTTTTCCACCAGTTTGTCACTCATTTCAACAATGATCTCCTGGCATTGGTTCAGCCTGTCCGACGTGGGGTACTTGACCATGAACATCTGAAGGGATGTGATGGTCTTGTATGTATTATCCTGGTCCAGCTGAGGCCTGGGAGACTGCTTATAGAAACAGTAGGCCACCATGAAATCCGCCTCCTCCAGATAAGAACTGTTGGGATAGGTGGTTGAGAGTTCATTAAAGTAGTGCCCTGCCATCATGTAATCCTTCTGGCCATAATAGCTTTGCGCCTGGTAATACTTCACGGTATCCGCCTTGATGGTTCCCCGGTAGATATTGGCCACCTGGTCCATCAGCGCGGCTGCCCTCACATATTCACCATCTTCATAGTACTGCAGTCCAACCTCATATTTCTTCTGGTAGTCCCTGCTTTTCAGTAGCTTTTCATAGCCCCGGCATCCACCGAGGACCATTGCGAAGACAGCAATGCCAAGGACAAAAATTTGCCTGTTTTTAAACATTGCGCAAAAGTACAATTATTGAGTTAATAATAAAACGATTGCATGAATTAAATACCCTACCTGATAAACAAAAACCATTCCGATTTATTGCGCTTCCCTGCATAATAGTCCTACCGGTTAATGTGTCAACCTTCCGGATATCGTATGGGAGTACTGAAGAGCGTCAATCTTTGCTGACCAGCAAAAAAAGGTTAAATTTGCAGGCATTAACAACTAAAAACTAATTCTGTGGACATTTTTGAAAGAATTACCAAGAACAGGGGTCCCATTGGCCAATACCAGAAAGCGGGACACGGATACTTCACTTTTCCGAAGCTTGAAGGAGAGATCTCATCCCACATGAAATTCCGTGGCAAAGAGGTACTTACTTGGAGCCTGAACAACTACCTCGGGCTTGGAAACCACCCGGAGGTCAGGAAGGCAGATGCTGATGCGGCCGTGAAGTACGGCATGGCTTACCCCATGGGGGCGAGGATGATGTCAGGGCAGACAAAGAAGCATGAAGAGCTGGAGAGGGAACTGGCTTCTTTCGTACAGAAAGAGGATGCGTTCCTGCTGAACTACGGATACCAGGGAATGGCATCCATCATCGATGCAGTCACATCCAGGAACGATGTAATCGTTTATGACTCAGAATCCCACGCCTGTATCCTTGACGGTATGAGAATGTCCCTGGCAAAACGGTTTGTGTTCCCGCACAACGACATGGATAACCTCGAGATCCAGCTGAATCGCGCTGTGAAGCGGGCAGACCAGCAGGGAGGCGGCGTTCTTGTGATCTCTGAAGGTGTATTCGGCATGGCCGGAGACCTGGGTAACCTGAAGGCTATCTGCGATTTGAAGGAAAAATATGATTTCAGGCTGCTGGTAGATGATGCCCACGGATTCGGCACCATGGGAGCCACCGGGATGGGAACCGGCGAGCATTATGGCGTCCAGGATAAAATAGACCTCTATTTCTCCACTTTCGCCAAATCCATGGCCGGGATTGGAGGATTCATCGCCAGCGATAAAGAGGTTGTGGATTACCTCCGCTATAACATGCGTTCACAGACCTATGCAAAATCGTTGCCCATGCCCATGGTCATCGGTGGGCTCAAACGCCTGGAAATGCTCAAGGGTATGCCCGAACTGCGAACGAATCTCTGGAAAGTGGTCAAAGCACTTCAGTCAGGGCTAAGGGAAGCAGGATTTGATATCGGAAAGACCGAATCACCGGTTACCCCGGTCTACATGCATGGGGGGGTCATTGAAGCCACCATGCTGATCCTGGACCTGAGGGAGAACTACAACATCTTCTGCTCCATGGTGATCTACCCGGTGGTACCCAAGGGAGACATTTTGCTCCGCCTGATCCCCACCGCCATGCACAATGTCGAGGATGTGAGGGTGACCATCGAAGCCTTTACCGCGTGCCGTACCAAGCTTGAAGCTGGGGAATACCAGAAAGAGGAGTTCACCGATATCAGGCCGTTGCAAGTTAGAGTGAATGGTTATTGGTTAGTGGAAAGTGGTTGGATATTAGTTAGTGGCTTGACTATTTTTTATAGATGGAGCGTTATTCCAGTTCCCCCAGGTACCTTTCCGCATCCAGTGCGGCCATGCAGCCTGATCCGGCTGCTGTCACTGCCTGCCGGTAGGTCTTGTCCTGCAGGTCACCACAGGCAAATATACCCGGCACATTGGTTTTGCTGGTCCCCGGTACCGTGATCACGTAACCTGTGTCATCGGTCTCCATGAACTCTTTGAATACCTCTGAATTAGGAGTATGCCCGATGGCCAGGAAAAACCCGTCAATGTCGATCTTAACAGTCTCTTCATTGGCCTCTCCTTTGTTTTTGTAGAGTTCCAGGGCAGTAACCACCTGGTCACCTAAGACCTCTTTGGTCTGGTGCTTCCAGAGCACTTCGATGTTTTCCGCATTGAAGACCCGCTTCTGCATGGCCTTGGAGGCCCTCAGCTCATCCCTGCGAACGATCATGTATACCTTTTTACAAATCCCTGCCAGGTAGGTGGCCTCTTCGGCAGCGGTATCACCCCCCCCAACAACGGCAACCACCTTATCTCTGTAAAAAAATCCGTCGCAGGTGGCACAGGCTGACACCCCGAATCCCTTGAATTTCTCTTCGGATTCCAGTCCCAGGTATTTGGCGGTGGCCCCGGTGGCCAGGATCACGCTGTCTGCCTCGATGAGGATATTCTCATCGATCACCACCCGCTTTACTTTCCCGTTGAAATCCACACTGGTGGCCATCCCGAAACGTACCTGGGTCCCGAAACGTTCCGCCTGTTTCTTCAGGTCTTCCATCATGGCTGTGCCGTCGGTCCCTTCGGGATAGCCGGGGAAATTGTCCACTTCGGTGGTGGTGGTCAGCTGTCCGCCCATCTGCATTCCTGTATACATTACAGGAGCCAGGTTGGCACGTGCAGCATAAATAGCCGCCGTATACCCTGCCGGCCCCGATCCCAGGATCAGGCATTTTACATGTTCGGATACTTCGAGTTCTTTATTCGCTTTGGGGGCCTCCTCCGGAGTGCCACCCATGGGTTTGAAAAGGTCCATTGGATATGATATTATGTTAGAATGCTCGCTTTGCTCGCGTTATTGGGTTAGTCTCAACACAGTCAATTAAATTACAAAAAATCTCCCTCCCCTGTTCAAATACAGTACCAAATCCTGAATTCGGTCCGGTCCCCTGCCCTTCCGGACATTCTAACAGGCAACGTATTGATCGAGGCTGCATATGATGACGGGATGACAGAAAAGAGTGCCGGATAAACAGCAAGAAACTGTTTTTGAGAAATTGAAATATTTCCTACATTTGCACCCACTATTGATCGGGGTGTAGCTCAGCCAGGTTTAGAGTACTCGTCTGGGGGGCGAGGGGTCGGTAGTTCGAATCTACTCACCCCGACTAATTTTCAACCCAACTATTTGATATCCAAATAGTTGGGTTTTTATTTGCACCACATTTGCCCAATTTTTTGTATTACTATTTGTACTAAGATTTGCGTTATTACCTCATTATGAGTTTTTTATAATAGCGATTCCTCTGCTTAAACATCCTCTTAAAGAGTTGAATCCTGACCCCCTATTGCAAGACTTCAAAACAGAACCAACGGACCTAAGATACCTGATTCTGTCGCAAATATTTACAATTTTTGCGACAGAAAATTGCCTTCCCCATACCCAAAGGCATTGAATTACAAAGATTAACAATAACCAGGAAAGCGAGGGGGGATTCGCTTCATTCAATGCTCAAATACTTATGACTCCTCAGGTAGCAGACTGCTTTTTATCTGTAAGAAAACATCAATAGGTACTACAATCACTCCCATCTCTTTGAAAACAGCTTTATCTGGCAGGTCATCTTTGATAAGATCCAGAAAGACTTTCAGGTCCACAGATACCTTGCCCGGTAAAATATATACATCTGATTCCGCCAGAAGGATTCCCAATCGGAAAATATCTCCCTTATGCTTTCTTAATAATCTATTGTCTTCCTTACCCCCCTCTGCAATCCTCTCTGAGATATCAAGATATGCCTTTGCCTTGAGGCAAATGAGAGCTTCTATACTAGCCCAGTGGATTCCATTTACAATTTCACTATGGTCGATAGCAAGACGATAATAGGCATCATCCAGTAAGATGGCTGAAAGGCTACTTAGGTCATCAGGTGTTGGTACTGGGGTTAGATGCACCCTTTCATCAAGATCAAATAAATCAGGATTTCTGGAGAAAAGCTCAACCTGCACTGGAAACTCTGCGTTTGCTGGTTTAACAAAGCGGTAGTACTTTCTTTCTCCCTCCCCATTCTCATTCCTTTCGTATCTTCCATCGGCTATAAAATCCCAGAAACGCTGAACAAACTTGGCACTCAACGCTTCAACGATTAAAATCATATCAATATCCTTGGTTGCCCTGGGAGTAAGTTCGGCAGCTTGAATATGGATATCACATGCAGCACCTCCGATAATCACATATTGATCCTGGAAATCGGCAAAATAATATCCAAAGACGTTTAATCCTTTTACCATTGGAATTCCTGAATAATTTGTTCCAAAGCCATTTCGACACGTTCATCAGTAATATCCTGTAAACTAATGTACAAGGACAACGGATCTACACAGCTATGATTGCTCAATAAATCTCCCCAAATTCTTCTTGGATTATATCTCCAAACTTCCAGGCAGAATCTCCCTTCATCCGTATTCACATTCTCCAAAACATTCCTTTCCTCCAGGTTTCGAAAGTCAGTATTATCTATAGCATAGTATCCCAGATCTCCTGAACTTAAATCAGAATATTCAGACAACGCGGAAACATTGCATTTCAGCAGTTGTATATCAGTCGGCATTTTGTCCACAAACACTCTAGATCTGATAGGATTGCGGACTAATCCACTTGTGTGTAACGTTTCCCATAACTCCTTTTTATCATAACTGAAACGCATAAACTTATCTTTTGTCCCAATGATACTAATCAGGCCAAGTTTTTCGAGATTCTCTGCAGCCAGTGTAATTGTCATCGGAGAATAACCAGTTATAGCTGAAATTGATTTAAAATTGTATTCTGTTAAATCATACCTGGTTCCAGAATGCAGGAGATGAAAGATCAGTAGGAATTGTGCAGAAGGTCGAAGAATCTGTCCTTTTCCTGATCTGGTCTGCGATGGATATACTTCTCTGAGATCCATCATCAACTCTGGCAGGTATAATTGCAGTCCAGGAACGATAAAATTAATCCCTTTTTCAATTAATCGGCTTCGCTGCAGGGCATTACAATTATTCAACAAAACAACAACTGGATATCCCATTCGAGATCTAACTACATCCATATTGGCAGAAATCAGGCTTATTCTGATTCCTTCTATCTCTTTTGGCTCCAATAACAATAGGAATTTGTCAAACAATATGGTTTTGTAGATCATGTAAGAATCTCGAATATACAAGGGTAAATCCTGTAGATCATTTTTCCCCAGTAGATCCAATTGGATATCCAAACCTACCACATTGTAAAGATACTCTTGTATTTTATTCTTTATCTGCATGATATATATTATTTCGTATAATACATTCTCTATATATATTATACAAATATATATTTATTATTTTGATTTACAAGTCATTCTACCAATAATGCAATTCAATATCAATACATGACCAATTCCCAATAACGTTGTAATACAAATCGCTCATCTGATTATCAATAACTTAATATCATATTAATTATCTACTCACCCCGACCAAATTAAACTCATCTTTCAGATTATCTGATAGATGAGTTTATACTTGCACCGCAATTGCCAAGCTTTCACACAGCTATTTATTTTGGCACTTAACCTTCCTTCATCAAACTGAGCTTTTTTATAATACCGATTCCTCTGCTTGAACATCTTTTCAAATGGTCAATTCGGGAGTCTCGATAATCGAAAATCACCGGTTATTTTTTTTTGGAACGCTGGATCCTATCAATGTATTAAATAAGCTTTCCTTCAAAGGCGAAAGGGTAAGCGATAAACAAGCAGTCAAGATTGCTGATATCGATTCCTTCACCAAAATATTGATCAATTGATACCACTATTTTCAAATGGCGGAGAGCAAAACAATTGATACTTCTGTGATTAAGACCTTCTCCTGGCTATTCCCTTATCGTTAACATCACGAAATTCGAAAGGAAATCCCTGCTTTTTCATGGTCTGGTTATAGGGGAGGAAGTTATATACCCTTTCTGTAAATTAAAGAAAACCAAGGAAATTATTAGGGAATGTCCAAGTTGGTATATTATTGACATTTAATCTATTAATTCGTAATTTTATTCATTGAGATGAACAATATGTAACTCATATTACAGAAATTACTTCCTGCTCTCTGATTCTGAGTAACCGTAGCTCATGTAAGTATTTCGAGGGATTTTACATAAACACAACCAAAGATTATGAAAAAGTTAGTATTGCTTCAAATTCTTGGATTGTATAGTCTTATATTATTTTCACAAAACTATGTGGATGTTACTATTAATCAACCTGATATATTAAAAGCAGATGCAGGAACTGATACTACAATCAAGGAAGGCACAGCTATTCAGATTGGAGGATCGCCAACAGCGACCTACGGTTATGGAAATTATTCCTATGCCTGGTCTCCTTCTGATAATTTATCTGATGCTACAAGTTCAAATCCGGTTGCTTCGGTGCAAAATTCAACAGTTTATTATGTAACAGTGACCGATGCCATGGAGTGCACTTCAGTGGATTCTATAACAGTAACTGTAACTGATGTGACGGACTTGTTGAAACAAATAGTTGATTATAATATTAAAATATTGCCCAATCCAAATCGGGGAAAATTTATACTTGAAATGGATAACACAACCTTTTTAACTGGAACTGAAATCATCATCAGAGATCTTAATGGTAGAATGGTGTATAATAGAATCACAGGAATTCAGGAAGGAAAGAATGATATTCCTGTAGATATGTCAACCCTTCCAAAAGGATATTATATTCTGGAAGTATCCAATGAAAGTCTTAATTACATACAAAAGCTTGTTGTATACTAGACCTAAAACAATCATTATGAAGAAAAAAACTATATCTATTTTCATAATAATGGCCATGCTGGCTGTTCCATTTCAATATATTCTCTCAGATCCTGTCCATGATATTAAAAATTTCTTAGAAGAAACAGTATTAAGTGATTCTCTCGTATTAATCGTCAATAAACACTGGGGAGATATACAATGGGAAAAATCATCAGATTGTGAAAACTGGATTGAAATCAGCACTAATCATTCTGATACGCTTCATATAGGAAATGATACTTTGGCCTATTACAGAGCTAAAGTTACCGAAGGAACATGTGTGCCTTCATACTCTGATACTATCCTGGTTAGCGCTTCATCGAATAAAAGGGTTACGCCAAAGTATGGTGATACTTTAAGGGTTTTAAACCATAAAAATGATTTAATAAGTCTGATCATACCTCCATATGCTTTGCAGGATACTACAACCATTACGGTAATCCCACTTTTTTCAGCTCCAGCTAATCCTATTGCTAAAAATATATTCCCTGGTGTAAGGATACTTCCGGATAGTCTAAGACTTCTAAAACCGGCAACATTAAGAGTAGATATGTCAACCGGTATAATTGACACCTCTATGTCTGCTTTGTTTTATTTACATGACAGCAGTTTGGTATATCCTTTAGGTAATCCGGAAATAACTGACAGTTCCATCCAGGGAGAGATATATCACTTTAGCGGATATACGGGAGGGGAACCGGATGGTGATGAGATGGTAGGCCAATCTGATAATACAGGGTACAGCGGGTCATCTAATCCTTTTGACTGGCAGGGAACTTACACCCTGGTTGAGGGTATGCTGGAATATGCTCGATGGTTGATATTGCTGGGTAAAATTGAAGAAGCTCAAAAAGTAATGGAAAAAATCAACAAGATCATTGAAAATGATGCTAAGAAATTTATTGAACAACCAATTCCTGAAGAACCTTGTGGCTGGTACCTCACTGCCCTGTTTAAATTTGCCGACAAGGTTTTCAGCATGATAGGTGGAGAACTTGGGGCTCAATTTTCGGATAGGATTCAGGAATTAATGGATCGATGTGCTTTCCGGGGAGAAGTTGAATTCAGGCATCATATTACTTTTTTCCCGCAAGAAGGTTTTGTTTATACATGGGATATCACAGGATTTGTCCCTTTTTCCGTTAGCACGCAGGATTATACCACCATAACAGGAGAAGGAAGTGTTGATCATGCCATATCGGGGCATGCAGGAATTGCCCCTGATAGATGTGAAT
Organism: uncultured Bacteroidota bacterium; assembly: GCA_963793455.1. Classification (GTDB taxonomy): domain Bacteria; phylum Bacteroidota; class Bacteroidia; order Bacteroidales. The sequence goes on along the minus strand of CAWCAK010000001.1, from coordinate 313,451 downwards.
TAACTGGTGCAGGTATCATTCCTGTAACGATAACCGGCGAATTAACGGCCGATGAAGTAGGATTTCCATGGCTTGAGATGACTTTTCATGAAACCATATTCGGAGATTATGGGGTGACCTATATTTGTCCTGATGTTACTTATGATCAAGCACAACCTGTGGGTAATCCAGTTTCTACTGAACGGTTTATGATGGAAGAGGGATATACAGTCATTGTTCCGGCAGTAGCACCAGGGGTAAGCGGAACATGGGTTTATATCATGCATATTATTCATTTGCCATAATTGTTATCTGACTAAATTCTCAAGTTGTTAAATGTCTCGTAGCGCCTGAATCATGTTGAAAACAAATTTTTCTGGCTCGCACCTTCTGCAAATTTTGTTTTGCTCCTCCAATTGACAATATCTGCACCTGTGACATGAATACTGTCTGTTTGCCAACCCTTTAAGAAGAGAATAACATCTGCGGAATCAGAAGTACTGCATTTGTTTACTGATGCTGTAATGCAATTCTCAAACTGAAAAGCCGCTCCATTTTTTGGGAAGATATGAACATCGTCCAATAAAATATTTCTCGCATTTTTGGCCCGGAAACCATTTTCCGACTCCATGGTTACGTTTCTCAAGGTGATTCCGCAAACAAAACATACAAACAAATAAGGGCTACCAATACTGACTTTTTAAATCTTTTCATCTCTTCAAGATATTTATTCGGTTAGAATCCGGCTCTGGGAGGCCGGAATGCACTCATCTCAACCTGGGGGAAAAGTTCCAAAGCTTTTTCGCAGCAGGACGCTCCCATTTCCATATCCCCCAATCCTTTCAGGGCCAGTCCCCGGGTATACCACCATACCGCCTGGTCCTTCAGCTTTTCTGCCGGTGCTTGCTCGCCGGCTATCCATTCATCCCCCAGTGCCTGAAGCATATGCTCATAGACCGAACGAGCTTCCTTCTTTTTACCCAGCGCTTCCATGGCCATTCCACGATAATACTGGTAAGCATTCCCATCCTCTGCCTTTTCCCCGACCACAGCAGAGAAATACACCCGTGCGTCCTTCTTCTGCCCCATTGCCAAAAGGGTTTTCCCTATCAGGTATTTCTTCCTGGCATGGATCGTCCCGGGCTGTTCTGCAACCTCAAGATTATCCGGAAAGAGGAGTGATTGCTGGTAATACCAGAGTGCTTTTTCAGGCTTTCCAAGAGAAAATTCGGCATCTCCCTGTTTAATGTTCGCCTGCACCCATAGCTGATGGATACCATACCTGCCTTCCCACGAATTAAACCTGATATTATTCAACAATTCCAGGGCATCCTGATTTCTGCCAGTCAGGACATAGAGTTCTACCAACTGGTATACGGCAGGATTATACTTTTTCACCACCTCAAGGTGGGATTCATAGAATGAAAGTTGTTCCTGAACGGGAAGACCCAGCTCCTGGTTAATAGCACCCAGCTCAATAATGACACGGCCTGCGGCAGGATTTGCACTGAGGGCAGCCTCATAGGCCTCTCTGGATTTTTGCAAATCTCCCTGCTCAAGATAAACCAGCCCCAGGTTTCTAAAAGCCACTTCATTTGAAGGATCAAGACCCACCGAACGCTCCCAATGCGCTTTGGACTCATCGAGCCGTTTACATTTCATAAACAGGCTCGCCAAAAGATGGTGTGCCAGTGCATCATCTGGATCCCGGGACAATGCGTACTCCATGACCGGGATGGTTTCGAGCCGGTGAGGGAAAGTGTAAATAGGATCGGCTTTTGAAGCTCTTCCAAGCGTTAAGCGGGCCCTGTCTGCATTCCCCAACAGGGAAAGATAATGGGCCTTGTAATATAAAACCAGGGGCGAATCGCCTGCATTTCCCGAATCACCGGGAAGCAGATCAAGCACAGTGAGGGCATCGGTATAGTTGCCACAACGGGCAAATCTGATGGCAATCTCAATATGATTCTCGCGATCGGCCCGGGAAAGTGCAAGAAATTCATCCCGCAGGGTCTTCAATCCGGAATCTTCCATACCCGAAGCTTTAGCTGCAGTATATTCAAGGAGTTTAGAAAACAGATCCAGAGGATCGGTCTCCAGATTGGTTTGGATCACCTCCAGTGCTTCTTCATATCTTTTCAGCCTTGTCAATACCAGGGCTTTCACAGCATGTGCCTGTGAATTATTGAAATTGCTCCCAACACTCAGGGTGATATGCTCAAGGGCCGCCTGCAAATTGTTTTGTGAAGCGGCAAGTTGTGCAAGCTCAAATTGTGCAACGGCATACCATTCCAGGCTGTAAGCAGAACGGGATAGGCACTTTTCTGCACCCTTCAAATCACCAAGACGCAGTAGTGTTAAGCCTTTATAATACCAAGCCTTAAAAAAAGAGTCATCACGCTCCAGGGAAATATTGAAATAATCCAATGCCTGGCTGTATAATCCATTTTTAAGCGCCATTTCACCAAGGGCCGCATTGGAGCGAACGTCACCGGGATCCCTGGATAGGGCCTCCCTGAAGTACAAGACTGCGGCTTCCGGCTCATCATACCTGTAAAATCTATCTCCATATATGTACAACAGGTCCTGCGACAGAACCTCGCCGGGTGCTACGGGCGCCTTTTCTGCTTCAGGTAGCGGAGGGTAAGCAGGTAGGGTGTGGCTGAAAGCCAGCAGGGTATCTCCGGCCGACGAAAAGACCACCATCTTTAACTTATAGAGGTCTGATATTCCTGTACCCCGGGCTTCTCCAAGAAAGGGTTTGGCCGGGTCAGCATCAGTTTGCTCACTAGCAATCTCTTTCCCATCGTACAGGACCACAACTTTTGCATCATGATTCTTTCCTGTGGGCGACCATCCGAACGTAGCTAAGCCATCGGCCAATCCCAGGCTGATCGCTCCTTCCAGGTTGGCATAATCGTATACCCCTATGTCTCTGACCGGGAACCAGAAGTGACTAAAGATTTTTGTTTCACCGGGCATAATCCAGAACAAACTGGGCTGATTATCCGAATAAGCACCTGCCTGCGGCTCGAAATATGGCAGATCCCCGTCGGTCAGAATTTTTTCCCAGATGCGACCTGCCGGAGCAGTCCCCCAGGTCCACAGTTTCTTACCCCGAACAATATGATGATCTGCAAAATGAACGAAACCGGCTTGCTCCTCCGGACTATATCCACCGAAATAGTCAGATTCCGAATCGACTGAAAAATAGCTGCTTGCTCCGGGTGTGTTTTTCCAGTAAGAGATATCAGCTCCCTTATCCACCGGCCAGCGAAAGAACTCATGCTTGCCATGCCCGGTCACTATTTCCCCTGGAATAACCGCCTGGTAGTCAGGTGTGGCCCTGACCGCGCTTGTAGCCCAGTACTGAAAACTCTGTAGGAAGGGGGTTGAGTTTTCAAGCCTGACCCTGGTTTCAACCCAGTTTCTTCCCGGGTGAACCGTAGTTCCTATTGACCACCTCATCCCTTTGAGTCGCTCAATTTCACCCACCCAGGCACTCTTCGAGCCATCCTGGTTTTCGGTAAGGGTCCAATCAGTATCCCTGAATCCGCTTGGACGGTGACCAATGGGGAAGTTCCACTCCACTCCTCCCGAAATCCAGGCACCGGTTAAACTGATCAATCCCGGTTTAATCACTTTCTGATCATATAAAAACTGATAGCCGTTGGTCTTATCCTCGGCCCCGTGAAGCCGTCCTCCCAGCTCTGGAAGAACCAGGGCTTTTACATATTCATTTTCAACATAGAGTGCATTGTAAGTTTTCGTCCCTTTCTCATTGGTCAACCTGTCCATCATGGTATAGGGATAACGATAAACTCGCCAGTCTGGCATGATCTCAGGTTCCCTCACCCCGTAGGTAGGATAAGTCAATGGCTCTTGATATACCTTCACCTGTCCAAACAAATCCATCGAAAGGAAGGCCAACAGGGCAATGGATAATATTTTACTTTTCATACTCTCTCCTTTAGGTTTATGATTATTAATCCTCTTTCAATACGATTTTACGCTCTGTTCCGCGTACTCCGAACTTATTCACGCTCCTTGCTTTCAAAAAATTCTGTCCTTTATGAAATTCCCAGGAGAGTAAGGGATCTGAGCTTTGCCAGTCAGCATTGTCAATGGATACTTCAAAGCTCTCGAAATTGGGTGTATGTGTTTCCACTGTTTTAACAGATATTTAACTCCTCAACTATCTCACGATACTTCAGCCCTTCAAACCTGCTTAATTCGAATATCTCTCTGCATTTTTCTGGTAGCTTTCCAATGGCACGGCGAATAGCATTCCTTAATTCTTCAGTAATCAATCCAACCAGAAGAGTGGTTCTCTTCTCCCAGATTCTGACGAAAACATCCTGGACAATTTCTCTGGAGGTATCCAGATCACATACGAATCGCTGGGCAGAATGGCACAGGGGTTCATAATACTCATTATAGAGCTTCTCAAAAGCTATTTTATCCCCGATTTCAGATCTTTTCTGCACAAAAGAATCCCTGTCAGCCAGAACTTCCTTTACAACAAGTGGATAATTCTCCGGTCTTTCAATTATGAGTTCATTATAACTCTTCAATAAATTAGCCATCCATTCTATGCTCCTTTATCTATCCTGCCCGTAAAACCAGCTCTCTTCAGGGGCTGGATATAAGGGCATATTAAACTTTTCAAGTTTCTCTTTCGATATATTTCATTTCATCACATAAATGTAAAGATAAAACCAAATTCTCACTATGTTTTGGCTTTTCCATGTAGTTGACCTGAGAGGTCAATGCAGGGTAGAAAAAATTCAGACCCATCTTCTTTTCCTGAATTTAACTTGCTTAATATGAATATTTTGTGTATATTAATGTATCGTGTCAAAGATCCGGAAAGCATATAAATACAGGTTAAAGACCAATCGCGAGATAGAGCAAAAACTGATTCGAATTTGTGGTTCTGGCCGATTTGTCTGGAACAAAACTCTGGCCATGAATCTGGACAGGGCGTTTCGGGATGGTTTTGACAGAAGTCAGCCTTTGAAACATATTCCTGTATTCAAGAAGAGAGGATCGGGTGATGGAATACGTTTTCCCCAGGGATTGACTCTCCTCGCAGCAAGCTGCGAGGAATCATCGATTAATTGTTAATTTTATTTTGTGCTCGCTAACCCGCGCAGCAGAGCTGCGGGGAATGCGCTCGCATAATTCAAGATTGAAAACAGAAGAATCTTCCTTCCAAAGATCGGGTGGGTGGGCTTTTACAAGAGTCAGTCAATCTGCGGAAAGGTGAAGAACGTTACATTGACCACCAGTGGAGGAAGGTGGTATGTATCCATACAGGTGGAACATGATATTGAGATCGGAAGACATCCTTCAGAAACGGAGATAGGTATTGATGCTGGGATAAAATGCTTTGCAGCCTTTTCTGACGGAACGGTAGTTGAAGGTGTCCATAGTTTCAGAAAGCATGAAGGTTCGCTTGCCAGAGAGCAACGGAAACTTGCAAGAAAACAGCAAGGATCACGGAACTGGAATAAACAGAAGAAAAAGATATCAGGACTACATCATACCATAGCCAACGTACGATCAGACTTCCTCCATAAATTGAGCACAGAGATAAGCAAAAGCCACGCTAAGGTCTATGTGGAGGGATTACCGATCAAAAACATGTGTGCATCATCAAGGGGAACTACAGAAGTTCACGGAGTGGAGGATGTCAATTAACAACATCAATACTCCCAAGCTGATACCAGCCATCACTTCCTCTGCCTTCAATGGCCAGTTTAACCCTTGGTTCATACTTAAGGCGATCTACAACAGCGATTTGCACTTCATATTTGCCTGCTGGCAAATCAAGGGGGATGAACACTGAATTATCATATACAATATCTCCTGGCATCCACCGGGTAATGTCAGCATCCGTTGGCAGCACAGTAACATGATCGCCGGATTTGAGTCGGAGGGCAAGAGTGAAATCCTTGTAACAGGGAGCCACACCCTTATTTTCCCACCATGATTTAAAACTTAGTTTGCTGTTTCTTTTTACCTCATCCGGATAGCTGAGTCTTCTTAATACAAAGCGGTATCCCATTTTCCTTAACCAGTCATCCACCAGGTCTTGCCACTCGGGCGGAACCGGTGAGGATTTGGCATTAAATGAGGACATATGCCATTTCAGAGCCTCATTGAATATGTACTGCACATCATCCCTGTCATAGCCCTCCTTTTCTTTCCACCTGCCAAATGTTCCACATATTTCAAAACTGAGCGGTGAGGTAAGCCAATCATCTTTTACACCATAATTGATGATGCTAAGTGGATACAAATCATACATATGATTAAAGTCATTTTTCTCAGTTGCCCAGAATCCCAGGTCACCCAGACAATCAACCCTCCAACCCACAGGGATTTGCGATTTTGCATACATATTGGTTTCCCTATCCATAAGCAACACAATCAGGGGTGTCTTCCTGAATTCATCCGTATAAGAATCCACGAGGGTTTCCATTGTATGCCGGCTCAGCAATTCAGATCCTGCACCCTCTCCCCAGGCGCCTACGATGGCCAGATCCACAGCCTCCAGGTCGGGGTGACCATCATATCGTTCACCCATCGCCCGGATAAATCCACCAAAATATTGTGCATACCTTGGATCCTCAGCATTAACAGCCCATTTATTTTGCGGAATTTGAAATCCCCAATCCTTGCCACTTCCAACCATCTCACGATACCAGCCAGGCACGTCACTTTCATCATCCCTGCCGTAAGGCGCTATCCTGAGCAGGAGGGATTGCCCTCTTGACCTTGCGGTCTCCAGGGCCCGGTCAAGCATATCCCATCGATAAACTCCCTTTTCGGGCTCCATAAACTTCCAGTAAATTCGAAAGTAGGCTATGCTTGTTGCCGGATAATCAATATTGGTCAGATCTCCGTCAAACTCCTGATAATCAATGGGAAATCCTTCAGTCCAATGAATACCTTCATTAAGAGCGTCTCCATTAAAGCGCTGGAAGGTCATGAAACCCATTCCGGGATTGGTAAGAACATCCTGAATTTCCCTTGGACGAATTACAGTATCATTGTCAGCTATTGGTGTCAGCGCAAATACCTGAAGACACGAAGCTGAAAAAAACAGGGCTAAGTATAAACAAGCCTTTTTAAATTCGATCTTTATCATAAACCATTCTTTATCAATATTTAACTGACTTTTCATAAAGGGTTCTTCCATTTCCACAAGTGACTTTCACAAAATAAACGCCCGAAACATCAAAAACCGACACTTTTTCAATATTGTCGTTTCCCGATGACAGATCGGGATACTCAAATGCACCTATATCCGGACCATCAAAATTATATTTCAAGCTTACCCCAAGGCCTGATTCCCACAACAGAGCGCGGTCCAGGGTCAGGAAAGTCCCGGCATCAATCATCGATCTATTTTCTAGTGAAAATCCTTATTCCCCTCGTCAACAAAATCCGTATTCGCTTGCAGATTGCTTTTGTATGCCTCCGAGTAGTTTGCCTCCCACCAGCTAAGAGCTTCAGGAGCAGCATTGGAACTTGAAAAAAGGGATCCGAACGCTACAACATACAGCTCATCTGCCTTTGAACTAAAAATGTTATTATTCTCAATCAATATTTCCGTAGTTCTGCCCGCAAAAATCTGGACAGGTTTGTTATTCAACTCCTATATGTTCATCTCGTTCCAACTCCATTAAGTTCTGTATCCCTAAGCGAACGATCTCACTGATTAAGTTCTCGCCCTGGTAATTGCTTAGCTCTGTAAGCAAATCATCTGAGTTCTTCTTCGTAAATTGTTCCTGTTCTTGGAAAGTCATGGTTGTAAGTTTTTATTGTTTGCACTTTAAAACTACTAAATCAACCGTGATTTTCTTTTTTGATTACATCATAAATCCAATTTTACTGAAACAAAGTTACGTAGCGACTTTAACTGAAACCAATGAAAGCAAACATACATCCTTTATACAGAAAAAGATAGAACAAATTCAATATTTTATGGTACTTATTTTGAAATCGGGCTTATTACTCAGAAGAAAGTTTTTTTAGCTTCTTGGTTGGCTCTGGAGGGGGCTTTACAATAAATAACTTCTCAAGTTCTAAATCATTAATCTTTAGAACTTCCTCTATGGACACTTCCAATAAAAGACATTGAGTTACGTATTTATCGACTGTATTGCGGGAGAGACCTAAATAGTTGATGATAAAGCTGTAATACTCTTCTTAACTTACTCATAACTATTGGTTTATTTGCCATAATCCACCCTGTTTAACTTGAAAAACAGAAGTGAAATTATGCTTTCAATAGTCTGATAAGTTCTTTTGGGCTCGATTGCTCGCTTTGCACCGGAGAGAGGTGCCCACGCCTGGAATATGCAGTATATCCAGTTTAATTGAATATATTAGCGAATAGGTGAATAGGTGCGACAGAACCTTGAATTTTAATCATATGAAAAAGAATACAGAAAGAAAAAGCGTTGCTGTACTCATAGTACTCCCTCTTCTGATATTGATGGCTTGTGGTGAAGTGAAAAATAAAAGCGATCAGGAAATAAATAGTTTTTCGACTAATGGACATACGGTATATCATCTTCGGACAGGTTCTGTAAGTAAAGAGCAACGTGCCGTTTTCACGGCATCCATTGATGGTGTCGTGCAATGTTTTAAACTTAATGGCAAATTGATATGGCAGGCGGGCACGGATGGGGGATTCCCTTTCGACTTGTGTGTGGCAGATATTGATAATGACGGGCTGGATGAAGTTCTTGTTGCATCCGGTAACGGGTCACTCTACGCCTTTGATAATAACGGGAAATCTCTGTGGACTTTTTCAAAAGAACCACCGCTTTATCAGGTAAGTGTTGCCCGGCAGAAGGATGGAAGTGCTATTGTACTGGCAGGCGGTGTCGAACAGATACTCTACGCTATATCACCAAAGGGAGAAGTGGTCAAAAAACTTAAAACACAACATTGCATACGTCATATCAGAACCGGAAATATATTGAATGACGCTAATGATTATGTGGCATTAGCTACAACTTCAACTGGTTTGAACGGTAATCTTACTCTTATGCTTATTAATCCAGCCGACCTGAATGTGATATGGGCGAAAGATAACCTAGGCAATTATGGATTTAACATGAGGAAACGCTTCTGCAGCATGTTGGTGACAGATGTAAACAAAGACGGCTATGACGAAATAATGCTTACCGGGGGAAATGGGCCACATGATGGCCGGTTGTATTGCTACGACCACCAGGGAGAACGTGTTTTTATAATTGTAGATGAAAAAATTCCGAGAGTCGCATACAGAATGAATCTTCTCAGGCATGTTAAATTACCAGGGGATGAGTTTATTCTTGGACATTACGGAAATATTCTGATCGTTTACGAACTGGATGGCACCTGCCGCGAGGTATTAAAAGGTCACTATTCATTTACTGACAGTTATTTTGACCCGGACTTAAAAACTTTGTTTATGGGAAGTTCTGTCTCCGGTGGTGATGAGGTTATTTCCCTCCGGTTAGACCAGCCCGGATGGCAAAAAGAGTTTGAAACAGTAGTTTCATCCGGTAAAATTGCAGAAATTGAGAAAAATATAGAGACTTTAAACAGGCAGATAAAAGAATTTACACCCCCTGATTATCAGCCGGCTCCAGTGGATATTAACATTATTGCACAGGAACCTGTCAATAACCATTTTCACCATCTCAGTTTTACTAAAAACATTACCCTGACTCAGAAGATCGAAAATCCGGATGAGTTATGGTGCCTTGAAACAGATAAAAGGTGGAAATATGATTTATCTGCAGATGAACTGGTGGATATTGTTGCCAAAAACGAAGCTGAGGGTCAGAATATTATTATTTGGGCTGCTCATGGTAGTGCTGTTTTTTTCCCGTTATCCACGTTCAAGAGGTTACTGGAAGCGGCTCCGAAACACTTAATAGGTTTTGTTTTTGCTGAAATGGAAGGCACTGACCGGCATATGCAGGATGTGGTTGCGAAATTATTGTTACCCATTGCAGAATTGTGCAAGGAACATAAAAAAGTAATTGTCTTCCGAAACAAAAACATATTCTGGAATGGCTCCTGTTATCTGCCATTCTGGAGAGAAGTTCTTCTGAATAAACGATATAGCGACGTTTTTATCCCCGGGTTGGAGGAAACGAACTGCAGAACACAGGAACTTAGCCTGGCTGGTCGTATTGGTCTATGGCAGACGGGGTCGTTTGATCACTGGGCATGCCGAACTGTTACTGACAATGCAAACTTCAACAGAATGTTTGAATGGGGTGGGCAACAGGTCATAACGCACCACCTGAGAAACCTTGTTTCATCAGCTTCAATGGGTTCAGACCTGTTTTTCTCCGATATCTGGGGCGGCTCTGATACAGATTCATTATTTGAACAACTTATTCCGTTTTATGAAATGGTTGAAAAAGGCATCATCCATATCCCTCAAAAAAATGAACTTCTTTCGCTGTCAGATTTTGCCCTTGGAATGAAGAGCCCTCCATCTGCGACATACATTGAGCATGGCAGAAATGGCCATAGCTACTCATTTCCGGAAACTGAAAAAACTGAAATGGTCTTCAACCGTCTTGATACCTATTGGGCAGGAGCATTAATCGATTCTTTTGATTACTCCTATTATGCCTTCAATGCCAAACGGAGGTTTTTAAATTTCCTGCCGGAAACTCCATTTGGAATGACTGCAATAATTCCTTCAGAAACACAAAAAAACGAGACGTTTAAGAATATTATTTTAACCGATGGGGAATATTTCTATGATGAAAAAGGAGAACAACGCACTGCAAAGAATTACCAGGCGGTTGTTGAGGCTGCACTGGCTGAATCAGCATCAAGGATGCCTGTTGTAGTTAAGGGTGAAGCCCACTGGTCGGTTGTAAAACTGGATGCAGAACACATCAGGGTTACGCTTATTGACCCGGGATACCTTGATCCTGCTGAAAGGAAATGTGAAATAATACTTCAGCATATTCAAGCCATTAGTTGTATTGACATTCTGAGCGGTGAAGATTTGCCGGTTAAGGGTGGTTATATATCTTTAACTGTGCCGGCCGGGATCTTCCGGATCGTGGATGTGACTTTACGGAATTGAATATCTGGAAAGAGTTTCATAAAAAAACCAAATAATTACAAAAAACAAAATGATCCTATAACAATAGTTCGTTAACCTGATTAATTCATAAACTTAATGTATTTAGTCCAACCTGAGAAACATATTAATATATTGACAATCAGGGATTAAATGTTAATAAAAGGTTGATTTTGAATGATTTATTTTGCCGGGATATCGCTGCAAAAGAGGGTGTCGTGTTGCTACAGAGTTACAAGCGTACCCTGAAGCAGTTGATGATCGATCAGCTTTTTAGAGATCACCCCAAGCGACGGAAGAAAGCCAACGCTGCAGCCAGAAGGATCAAGACTATTGCTGGCCGGATGGTTCGAGACCTGGAAAGGAAAATGACTGCAACACAACGCCAGAATTATGATCATGAATTACAGCTCTTTCACCAGGTATTGAATCAGCAGCGTAAGGATACAAACAAGTTGTTTTATCATCTTAAGTAATTGTTTATCAGTTACTTTAAGATACAAAACAACCTTCTGATTACCAAGAAAAACGTTATGTTATATTACTGATAATCAGTTATTTATCAACAATGAGATGTTAAGTATTTTTCCCCAATATGACGAAGAACCACGTTTACTGGAATCTCTATTCCGGAAAACGAAGTTTTATTAAATATTCTTACATTGCTCTTCGGTTGTGAACATTCTCTCAAATTCTATTTGACTCTTGGGGATTCTCATAACCCCCAATATTGTTGAGAATATCACTATGTTCTAAGTGCATACCCCAGAAAGATTAATTCCATTTTAAATAAAGCTTATCAAATGATTATCAATAGACTGGCCTTTAAATTGTCATTTTTACTCTTCGCTTGCTCCTTCACGCTTTTCGCACAAGAAAAGCCAAAAATGAATGTGTTGTTCATCATTTCAGATGACCTTAATACACATGTAAATACCTATGGTGATGCTCGGGTAAGTAGTCCAAACATTGATCGTCTTGCTTCTCAAGGTACTCAATTTAACAGTGCTTATGTCAATTACCCGCTTTGCTTGCCATCGAGAAGCTCATTTCTTACTGGAGTACGTCCTGAGAGGACTAAGGTTTTAGGAAATCGCGGAAATTTTCGTGATGCATTGCCTAACGCAGTTACGCTCCCTCGTTTTTTTCATGATAACGGTTATTTATCAGTCTCCTGTGGAAAAGTATTATATCCTCCAGGACAGGATGATACTATGTCCTGGGACATGAAACTTGCCGATTTTCAACAAGTTGATCCACGCAAACCAAATGCAAGTTGGGGAAATCTATTGATTCTTCAACCCGATGGATCAAAACGTCTATTTGAATTTAACGATATTGATCATTTGGAGGATCCTGAAAGAGAAAAAATACGAGCCCTGCGATCTCATCAGCCTGCTGAGAGAGTTCATTTCTGGGGCCCATCAGAATTATCTGATGATGGAATGCCAGACGGGCAAATTGCCAAAGCCGCCTGTAGTTTTCTCGAAAGCAAACATGAGAAACCATTCTTCCTTGCAGTAGGCTTTATGAAGCCCCACGTCCACTTTGTTGCACCTAAGAAATACTTCGACTTATATGCTGTTAGCTCTATGCCTGATATGGATTATTCTTCTTATCCAGGCTTCATTGATTTAGATCTTCTCGGACTTCAAAATGCATCTAATACGCTAAAACCAAATGGTCGACTCAACCCGGAAATGGGACAACGAGCTATTCGTTCATATTTCTCCTGTATCTCTTTTATGGACGAACAGGTTGGCAAGGTATTAAACAAATTAGAAGAACTTAATTTAGATAAAAACACCATTGTTGTTTTTATAGGAGATAATGGTTTCCTTTTAGGAAATCATGGCTGGGGAAAACCAACGCTTTATGAAGATGATGTAAAGGTTCCGTTAATAGTTTCTGCTCCGGGTTTAACGAAACCAGGTTCATCATTGAACCAACTTGTTGAATTTGTGGATATCTATCCATCTCTTGCCGAATTATGTGGCCTTCCTTCACCCACTAATGTAGATGGAGTTAGTTTTGCCCCCCTCATTAAAAATTCAGAACTTCCCGGCAAAGAAGCTGTTTTTAGTTGCGTGAGAAATCAAAGAATGGTTCGGACAGCCAGGTACAAATACACTAAGACTCTTGATAATGATAATCAGGAACAACTATTCGATCTGGCTACAGATCCATCTGAAATGAAAAATTTAGTTGATGATCCCTCCATGAAAAAAGTGCTTGATTCGCATAGATCAATATTGGCTAAGCAGGTAACCAAAGAAAGTAGAAATATTAACTAGTTTTATGCTTTCTAATCTCTGTAGGGATAAGTTCCCCGCAGCTGTGCTTCGAGTAGATAATAACATTTGTTTTGTGAGTGAATTTATTAATCGGGATAGACAAACAAATATTTTAGAAAAAAATACATGGAAGTATGAATTATAGAAAGTTATTACCGTTAATGAGTATGCTGATCCTGCTGTCCGGCATGTCATCAGCTCAAACCGGAAGATGGGAGAAGAATCTTTCAGATAAGAATTGGAGTCTATGGCTTGATCATGCAGCTATCTGGTATGATGATGATGTTTATTTACCACCCGTTGATGTAGCCAAGTTGCCTGTGAATTCACCAACCATTGGTTGGGAAAAGCTGCATCAAAACAATTCAGTAACAACGGTGAGTGTTCCTGGTACGGTAGAGGAATATTATTGGGGTGATATCGGAGGAGCCGTACCAGATACGAACGGCAATTACATTGGTGTGTCATGGTGGAGTACAAAATTCCAGCTTGATGAAAACCTTAAGGGAAAAAGAATCACTTTAGCTTTCCAATCAGTGAATCTGCGGGCAGAGGTTTTTGTGAACCGGAAGCTTGTAGGATACGATGTAATTGGCAATACTCCTTTTGAAGTTAACGCTACAGATGCTGTGTTATTTGGACAGGATAATCAGCTTGATGTGCGTATTACAGATCCTGTTGGGAACTTTACATGGAATGATAACATTCTGATGCGCTGGGGTAAAAACCTGGTTCCTGCAGTGCATGGTTTTGGCGGCATTACGGGTGAGGTAACAGTGTGTGCAACGGATTTAGTGAAGGTAAGCGATATATATGTTCAAAATCAACCTGACCCTAAAAAGGTTAAGATGATGATTACACTTGAAAACTATACCGGAACTAATCAGAACGGCGAACTGACAGTAAGCATACACGAAAGGAGCAATCCAAAGGCAGTTTTATGGAATAAAACCATTCCTGCCTCTGTCTCGGGTTCTTCTGAGATCCATACGGTGGATGCGAATGTACCACAGGCTAAATTATGGGACCTTACAGTAAATAAAGATATCAGATCTACAAACCTGTATGAGGTAACGGTTCAGTTTTCGAGTGACAACAAAAAAATAGTTGATAATAATACCCAGCGTTTTGGTTTCAGATGGTTTGATGTTGGCGAAAAAGACAAGGACAAACGTTTTTATCTGAATGGTAAACGAGTTTTTATTACAGCAGCTATGACGAGAGGTTTCTGGCCAAAAAACGGCATTTTTCCGACCCCTGCCATGGCTCAACGCGAAATGAATGTACTTTTTGAAATGGGATTTAATTTGATGAACCTTCATCGGGCAATTGGTCCGCCAAGAGTATTCAACTATGCAGATTCTGCAGGCTTATTGCTTTATCAGGAACCAGGTGGTTACCGTGTTACTGCTAACAGAAAGGAGGGAATTGAAGGACCGGATGAGCAAGCTTTTGAATGGCGCAGAGAAAAACTCAGACGCATGGTTATTCGTGACCGTTCATTCCCATCACTGATCATCTATAATCTTAAAAATGCTGAAACAATTCCCCCATCTGATGATGATATAAAGAATATGTTAATGGTACATGAGCTTGATCCTTCTCGAATTGTCACCTACAACAGCGGTAATGACAAAAAAAATCCGCTTAAGGATTACTACATTGACAAACCAAATGATCCGTTCGAACTTCATATGCTGCCGTTAAATCCCTCATTAATGTATGGTGGATGGTGGGATCATCATCATTCCTATGCTTATTGCGGTTATACAGATGAAATGTACCGTAACCCTAAATTTTATCACAGAGGCGTTGTGAATGCAGTATCATTGACTTTACCAACCGATTCACTTTATTCTTTGAATAAAAAGAAGGTATTGTTTTTTGGTGAAGACGGTGCGTTTGGAACCATGTTGCGATTACAAAAAATAAAGGAGGAGCTTGACAGTACTGGTGCTACTGGATTCAGGGAACTGGAGCATATCGACTGGTTCAATGCTTACGACAAATTTCTGGATGTAACAGGTTTTCGTAAAGCCTATCCGAATGTTGATAGCTTAACGATGAGTTTAGGGAGGAATATGCATTATTTTCATGCCAGGACGCTTGAAAATCTTCGCATGGGCAATATTGCAGATGCTTATACCATCAATGGATGGGCATCGGGAGCTACACGAACCGATTTGGTTGATATGTACAGAAACCCAACAGCAGATCCATCAATTATTAAATATTATACACGACCACTTTATATTGCAGTAAAACTTCGTCATAAAGTCGTACCGGTTGGAACAGAACCCATTGTTGATTTTTATATTATTAATGAATCCGGTCTCAAGGGGAAACATGCATTAAATGTTGATTTTAAAGATACTAAAGGAGATATCATATTCAGCAGTTCATATAAGGTGAATGTGAAGGGAGGCGAAGAGTTCGGGCAGCTGTTGGTTGAGAATGTTAAACTGCCGGTTGTAAAACGCTCAGGTTATTATAAGGTAAGTGCTTCACTTACTGATGGGGGAAATAAAAAAACTGACGGTTATGATGATGTGTATGCGGTTGATTTGAATGACAGTAATGCTAATATGAGCAGCTGTGTTATTCTTGAAGACGATCATATCATTAAGGATTTTCTAAGCAGGACAAGAAACATTACTGTTGATTCCTTCACAATTAATGGCCCTGAAACCGATAAAATTATTATTGGAAATTGTGATTTTGCTTCTTTTGACCAGGAAACAATCCGGAACATTTTCAAAAGGGTACAAAATGGCACTCAACTGATTGTACTTTCGGATGCAGAAAAATTTGCACAAGAGATAAATACCATTCTTAAGGTCCGCCCCAGGGTTTATGAGGGAGGAGGAAGGATAAACCTGCGTACCGGAAGGTTATTTGTTGGGATCCACCCACTTTTATCCGGATTGCCACAGGCACAGGGTATGAGCTGGGAATACCAGTGCTTTTATAAGGGTTCAAAAATGGGAGAACGTGCAAGGGTGTCTGGTATCAGACTAAATCCCCTGGTATCCGAGCTTGTTGTTGCACTGAACAATCCGGGTTCAAAAGAAATAATCTCAGCCCTTTCCCTTGTTCCGGTTGGTAAAGGCTGTGTAACATTATCAACACTTAATATACTTCCAAACCTTCAAAACAATGAGTTAAGTGCTGTTGTGGCCAAAAAGCTTTTTCTGAATCTGTTGGAATACTAAAAATAGCATAAAAGGAACTTTATACATAGAATACCCATGATTGCGAATAATAAATTTGACATCCTTAGACTTAAAGGGAAACTGGGTGAAATCAGAGATCGGATGAGTGATCACAAACTTCCCTCCAAAGCAACCTTCTACCTGTTAGGTATTATATCCACCATTTGGTTTCTCATACGGGTTATACCGAAACCATCCCGTGCAACCTATCCCTGTATGAGGGTGGCCGCTCCATTCATGTCGGGTTTTGTTGTGTACCTTCTTTCCCTTGGCGGAATTACCATTGCACTGCGAAAAGCAAAGCAGAGCATCGTTCGTGCAAAATACATTGCAGCAGGTTCTTTTGTGGTTGTAGCACTGGCGGGTATATCTTTTACTCTCGTACATGGTAGCCAGGAAGCCTCTGCCCTGTCAGTTCTTTCCACCGGGCCCGATGACGGTCCCAACCAGCCCATTGGAGAAGCAGTAGGCATCCATCCGGGACGGGTTATCTGGGCATGGGATCCAAAAGCAACTGATGAACATTCTACGGGCCGTTATTACAACCCGGAGTACAACAACCAGAAAGTGATCAGTAAAATGTTCAGCGAATCGGTGAAAAACCTGGCCGGTGAATCAAGCATCGCTGCATCGTGGGATGCCATCTTCAAGAGTTTCAATAGCAGAAGACATTCGGTGGAGAAGGGATATGCCCCCGGCGAAAAAATCTTTATCAAGATCAATCAAACCTCCGGGCGAGGCTCCTTAAGAGTGGAAAACAGACGAGAAGGGAATTATGATATTCCTGAATTTTCAGGAAGGAGAAACAGATCCTCTCGGGGAATATGTCAAACAACTCCTTACGTAGCACTGGCCTTATTAAGGCACCTGGTAAATGAGTGTGGGATAGCCCAATCAGACATTGCTATTGGAGATCCCCAAAACCCCACTTTTGGACATAATTATAAAGCCTGGGCTGCAGAATTTCCCGATGTGGTCTATACCGACCGTACCTTTGGAACACATGGAAGAACACTGATCCATCCCACCAAAGAGGACCTTATTTATTATTCAGATAAAACTCAGACCGATAAGCTGTTTGATATCATTGAGAATGCTGATTATATGATTAATCTGGCTAACCTGAAACCTCATTCTTGTGCAGGAATCACCCTAACTGCAAAGAATCATTTCGGCTCTCAATCGAGAACGATGGCTCGCCATCTGCATTATTCTCATGTAACCCCTGTAATTAGAGGTTTCACCACCAACAGCGGGTACAAAAAGTACCGTGTCATGGTGGATCTTATGGGCAGCAAATACCTTGGACAGAACACCTTGCTATTTGTTATTGATGGATTGTATGGTGGTGGATCCAGTGAGGGTGGGGCCCCGGTTAAATATTTTATGCCCCCGTTTAACAATGATTGGAGTAATTCTATTTTTATATCGGAAGATCAGGTTGCCCTGGAGTCTGTGTGTTATGATTTTCTCAGGACGGAATGGAACGGAACCTATACACATGATCCATCAAACAGCCGATTTGAATCAATGCCGAACGTCAATGGAGTGGATGATTATCTTCACCAGGCGGCTGATAAATCTCATTGGCCGGAAGGCATCACCTATGACCCCGACAACAGTGGATTACCGATCCCCAGCCTGGGATCCCATGAGCACTGGAATGATCCGGAAAGAAAGCAATATTCGCGGAACCTGGGCAAGTCCAATGGCATTGAATTGATTTCGATTCCTTCTAAAATCACTGGCCCCAGAGCAGCCAGGATGGCTTCAAAACAGAAGAATAAGAAAACAGTCAGTAAGGATCCCTCCATCCCTGTTATGGCTTCCTCGGCAGATCATCCAGAAACAGGTGAAAATTCGATGCCAAAAAAATTGGACCATTATGGATCCAAATTTGAATCTGTTTCAATACTTCCAATAACGAGAGGATTATCCGGGAAAAGCTTTTATGCGGGTATTGTGGATGCTGACAATGAAAAGTGGTTTTTGACGGATAAAGGGATTGTGATGTTTAAAGACGCGCATTTTAGAATAGTTAATTATAACAGCAAAATCCCAACTGAAAATCTAAAATCTTTTGCGTATCAAAACCACAAAAAATGGTTCTGAATTTTCGATTGCCTCAACTAAGGGAGTTTTTATTGCAAACCAGCCTTTTGAATCAGGTTCAAATGTTATTGAATTCAACTCGAGAAACTCCCCTCTGGTAGGCGATACGGTATTTTCAGTGGTACATGGACGAAATGGTATAAGTTGGTTTGGAACCAGTAAAGAAATTTCAGCAACATATAAGAACATATGGCTTACTCCATCATACGATCTGAATTATCCGGAAGGTTTTTTCGAATATTACCCTATAACTACCATGGCTGCCAGTGAGGATGGCGATTCGCTCTATGTGGCCACACTGGGGGCCGGGATTGGAAGAATGTACAGGAATGATGTGGATGGCATATCGGGAGCTTCTCCCTATGCAAAATGGGGTCCCTGTGCCCTGCCTTCGGATAACATACACAGCATATGTATCGAGGGAAACAGACAGTGGTATGGTACTGATGCAGGTCTCGCCAGTCATGATGGGTATGATTACATGGAGAACTGGACCGCCTATACCACTGAAAATGGATTGGTGGATAATTTCGTACAGGCGCTTGCTGTGGATTCATCCGGAAAACTATGGGCGGGCACCAAAGGGGGGGTCTCTGTATTCGATGGCTCCAAATGGACCAGTTACACCCTGCAGGACGGACTAATCAGTAATAATATATTGTGCATCGTATGTGATAAATACGGAGCCGTATTTCTAGGTACTGATAGTGGATTAATGGTTTACAATAATGGAGAATTGATATGTTTTCAATAATGATCTGAAATTTGGAAATCCCCATCTAATTCACCAGATGCTTAACCTTTGTAAATGGCTGATTGAAGAGATTTTCAACAGAAATCAATACCTGATCATATCCGTGAATGACCGTTCAAAAGCTTCATCATACAGTGTGAAATAATCCTTGGTGAATTTGACGAAGAACTCTTTCGCAAGGCTGTGTTTTCCCAGTGTCGTCAGTGCTTTGCATTTAATACTTATGGCTTCCTCATGCATCATGTCAAAAATCAATATGGCATCTGCCAGCTGGACCATTGACTCAGGATCCGATTCAATTTCTTCCTGACCTATATGATTCATCAGGTGGTCGATAATCATGTTCGAACAATCCAGTTTAAACACGTCCAGCCATTCATAACTTGCATTGCCTAGCAAGGGGCCTTTCCTTATTATGCTCAGAAGCCGCTGCAGATCTTCCTTCGAAAACGATTCTTCATGATTGATGCTCTTCATACAAGACCAGTAGTCACTATATACGAGAGAGTCATTAAATACCATTTGCCAGTAACTTGTTTTGCGGCTGAGAGTACAACTCTCTACCTCAGACAGGAGACTCTTTAACTTTGCGATATTCACTGCACGGTTGTTTTTTGCAGTTTTTGTATCCATGGTGAACCAGAGAATCTCTGTGAGGCGCGGAACTGATATCCCTTTGTCATTAATTGAGTGCAGAAAAATGAGAAGGAACAGCTCCTTAAGCAGCGGGGTGAATTTTTTTGTGATATCATCCCCATGTTTGTTAATAACCTGAAAACCACCGAAGAAAATAATTGAATTTGCAGGTTCTTTCGGTTTATCCGGGAGCAGCTCATCTTGAGAAAACTTATCCTCCCCTTCTCTTTCATGCTTCCTACCAACTGTAGTTCTGGTGGAAGGAGTCTCTTTCATCTTTCTTCTTCCTATCAGTATGAATGCCACGGCAGCTATAAACAGAAAGAACAGAGAACCCGACATGATTCTCCACAAAGGACTGTTGCTTTCATCAGACTCTAAATCCGCAGTAAAAGGGGGGTAGGATATTTTGTGAACTGTAATCTCGGTTTCATTCTTATCCCAGTCTGCCAGGATAGTCACAGCAATCAGTTCCTGGCTTCTTTCCGAATAAAACAAGTCGCAATAGGAGAATTCATTGTGAAATTTATAGGGGATCTTTGTTCCAAGACGAATCAGTTCCGGATCCGCCAGGTTTCCTTTCAATAGCTGCAAATAGGTATCGTATTCAAATATTGTTGTTGCCAGCACAAAGTATGACTGATCCTTTTCATTCAGGATCATCGAGTGTGCGAAATCTATTTTCTCCATAGGTGCCTGGAAGTCATATTTTCTTGCAAACTCTCTGTCTTTCAGATTAAAGGCCATCAGGTCTGTGTAATGCTCCGGATTTAATTATCTGATCTCCTGTCCTGCTGCCAAATCCTCCAATAATAAACAATGTATCTGCATAGCTGCCTATGGCAGCATGCATTCTGGGATAAAAAACTTCTCCCTTGGGCTGAATCGTATCCCATTGTCTGTCCCTGAGGTCATATTGCTGAATCAGGTTGGAATACCTGTGCTGACTGTAACCTCCAAAAACATAGAGAATGCTGTCGTGTGCAGAATAATATCTGTTGTGGAACCAGAATCGTTCTGCTCTGTTGGGCCCATCAGAGATTTCTTCCCATGTGCTTTCCGAAAAATTGAAATATTGAACATTTCTTATCTTTAAATTGTAGTAGATCAGTCTATTTGAGACCGTATCGAAAAACACCTGGCTTCCGCAGAGAAGGTCCTCGAATGTGGATCTGTAGACGATATTTACTGCAGTGTCATCCAGGACCGAATAAATTTTCATCTGTGTATCACCGACAATAAATATTCTTTCAGCACCAGGCTCATAACATACTGCTGCCAATCCACTCAGAGAAGTATTGTAAGACAAATCCCAATTTAAATAACCGGGCTTGATCCAGCCCGGATTCTGGACAACCGCTTTCTTATTTGCCAGAATATCTTGCGCTTCATTCCCTGTCAATTCATCGAGTGGATAATGATGCTGGCATTTACCATCCAGAAAGATCCTGATATCCTTGAGGTTCATTCGTGGAACATCTGTTGTCTGTATGGGACCAAAATCATTTCTGCCAAAAAATATCTTAACCCTACTGGATAAATGAACATCTTGCATATGAATCGAGGTATCGGCAGTGGAAAAACGAAAGGTATTGTCCTTGTTATCATACCTGAGTCTGAGTTCAGCCCACTTCTCATAGATACCGGGATCATTGTCGGGTATTGAAATACTTGTAAGTGAGGAACCAAAAACAACATGCAGGCTATGTGATTCCGGTCCGCTAAAGATGATGTCAATATTCTGACCATTCGCATCAATGATACGGGCGATATATCCAAATGTCGCCGGTTGAGTCTCACGTATCTGAATGCTGAACGATACACCGAACTCATCATTGAAAGTAAAATAGCCTCCCGGGTTGAGCTCAAGCTTCGTTCGGTTATCTTTCAGGCTTGGTTTACCAGCGAATTCCAGGCCATATTCCTGCCCAAAAGAAGATAGTGAAGTAATAACAAACAGCAGCAACAGTCCTGACAACCAAGCCCTGGAGAATCCATTTGGCGAAAGATATTTGACGGATAATATGCGAGTTCTTCATGGGTTATATCTCACTACTTATCCTTCACAGGAATAGTAAAAGCAAATATCATACTGGCAAAATAGTAAAAACATCACGTTGATCAGTGGAAAAGGCTTGTATTTTTAAAGATACAACTTATCAAGTACCTAATAAAATGGTTCACTTGAAGTCTCCCGTTTGTACCTGTTTCATCACCTGGATGCCGAAGTCAATACAGGGTCCAGCATGATGGGATTACTAAAAACCTTTATCGGTTCAGATTCACTGTTAATCCTGCCTGGTCTCAACTTTGGAATGATAATGAATAGTTAAAGAAATTCCTGTAAAAATATCACATAATGAGTCAGATATGCAATGAAGGAGCTCTTGCTTCCGGGGGACATTTATGCAATTGCTTTCATCGTTAATCTTTTATTAATTTTTCATTTATCCTGATATTCATACCTTCAATAATGCAGGAAAATTCATGTTCTTGACGAGCTTTTGTGGGCTGGGTAAGTTGATAGACTTGAACATACAACAAAATACATTTCAAAATAGAGATTCATAAAATCTTCTGCGATGAGAAAAATCTATGTGTTATTCCCGCTGCTGCTGCTACTCTTAATAAACCTGCACATGGTTGCCCAGGAAAGGGTTCTTCAAGTACAGGGCAAGGTAATTGACGATCAGGGAGAAGTACTTATTGGTGTCAATGTATCAATTGCCGGTACTACTACAGGTACGATCACGGATGCTGACGGAAAGTTCTCGATCAATGTAAATCCGGGAGACCAGCTGACATTTACCTATGTCGGTTACGAGGCCCAGACGGTGACCATCAATGATCAGACTTCGCTTAGTATCACACTACAGCCTTCTGCTGTCAGTCTTGAAGATGTGGTTATTGTTGGATATGGCACGCAGAAGAAGGAAAGCGTTGTCGGTGCCATTGTTCAGGCAAGTGGTGATGATATTAAACGTGCAAGCACGGGAAGTTCCAACCTGGCAAATTCTTTGTCGGGAATACTGCCTGGGGTCACTACCCAACAGCGATCCGGAAAGCCAGGTGAATTCGATACGGAGATTTTGATCCGTGCTCAGAACACCTGGAACAGCGCTGCACCCCTTGTTCTTGTGGACGGGGTCGAAAGGGAGCTGAATGAAGTAAATCCAAATGAAATTGAAAGGATATCAGTGCTCAAGGATGCGTCAGCCACAGCAGTATTCGGGGTTAAAGGAGGAAACGGAGTCATACTGGTGACCACGAAAAGAGGGAAAGAAGGAAAGGCCCAGTTGTCATTTGATGCGGAGTCAACATTTGGCTTTCTTTCAAGGTTGCCCAATACGGCCAATACCTATGAGGGAATCATGCACAGGAACTATGCCATACAAAATGAACTGGCATTAAACGGTTCCCTGTGGGGATTTTATGTCCCCGATGAGATCCTGGAGTATTACAGGACCCAGGAGTATCCTCAGTTCTACCAGGATTTTAACTGGCAGGAACGGATGCTGAAGGATTTTTCAAGATCGTACAAGTTTAACATGGATGCTACGGGGGGAACTGACTTTGTCAAATATTTTACCTCGGTGGGTTATCAATACGAAGGCTCTCTGGCAAATACGGAAGATGTTGGACAGGGATACAATCCGGAATTCAGATACGACAGGTTTAATTTCAGGACCAACCTCGATTTTAATCTGACCACGTCCACTGTATTTTCGATCCAGATAGGAGGTTTCCTGGGTATTCAGAAACAACCTCCTGCCACGCAGGATATCTATGTTGGTTTCTTCGAAAAACCCGGAGACGACCCCATTTTTCAGTATGATGACGGTATATACGGTGGTTCGGTTAATCCCTATTCCAATTACATGGGTGCAAATTCTTTTATAGAAATGAACCTCAATGGACAGAATACCGATACACGATCACAGTTGAACAATGACTTCGTGTTGATGCAGGACCTTGGCATGTTGATCGAAGGACTATCAGCCAAGGCCATGCTGTCCTATGACAACAGTTTCTATACCAGTGGACCGGACATCAATGCAGACCGGGTACTCACAAAGCATATTGATCCGGCCTATCTGGATGCCGGTCCGGATGCCGATATTGAAGATTATACCACGTACCTGTATCCAAGGGATTACCAGCCCGAAACCAATTTTGATTACTATGGCAGGGCCACCACCTACAGCACGGAGAACGTATCAAATAACGATAAGGATGATATCCGCAGGCAGTTATACTATCAGTTCTCCCTGAATTTCGATAGAACGTTCGGCAATCACAGTCTGGGGGCCCTGGCTTTGATGAGCAGGCAGGAAACAACCCTGGGAAGTGATTTTACACGTTACCGGGAAGACTGGGTCGGCAGGGTAACCTATGATTATAAGAAGATCTATCTGTTCGAGGCCAACGGAGCTTATAACGGATCGGAGAAATTTGCAGGCAAGGAACAGGTGGAGGCAGGTCTGGCAGAAAATAGCTACCGTTTTGGCTTTTTTCCTTCCATGGCTGCCGGAGTCATGGTCTCCAACATGAACTTCTTCAAAGAGAAATTATTCTTTATGAATACCTTGAAGCTGAGATATTCCTACGGTATCGTAGGAGTGGACGAGGCGCCCCCGCCATGGCAGTATCTCAGTGACTGGGAGATTCTGAACTGGACGCAATCTTTTGGAAGTCCCGGAGGCGAGATACACTCCATTTATCCATGGAGAAGAGAGGGTGCAATAGCAAATCCAAGTCTGCATTGGGAAGAAGTGGTCAAGCAGAACATTGCACTGGAAGCGGGTATCTTCCAGAACCTGGTCTCCATCACTGCAGACTATTTCTGGGATCATCGGTATGACATCTTCATCGAGGCTGACGACCGGGTGGTTCCTTTCTATTACGGGGCGACGGAACCACCTTCCGGCAATCTCGGAGAAACGAAATCCAAGGGTTACGAGCTTGATCTGAAAGTATCGAAACGATTTACGAATGGTCTGCACATCTACGGAGGTATAACTTATACCCATGTGGAAGATATTGTACTTAAGAGGGAAGAGCCCGATTTGTATGAAGATTATCAGAGTGCGGTTGGATTTCCCATTGGTCAGCCCAGGCGAATTATTAATACCGGGGTAATTACGAGCTGGGACGATCTGTACACCAGTCCCCTGAATGCCGATGAATCTTTTCTCCAAAGAACCCTGCCCGGAGACTATCATCATCTTGACTTCAATGCCGACGGTGTGATAGACTTTAATGACAGTGCTCCTTTCGGATATCCTCACAGGCCCCATAATACCTATTCATTCCGCCTGGGGGCCAGTTACAAAGGATTTGAGGCTTTCGTCTTCTTTTACGGGGTGTTCAATGTAATGAGAAATGAGAACCTCAGGGATTTGATAAATACTGCCCCTCTGATCTATGTTGACAGGCTTGATGAAGCCTATTCTCCCGAATTAGGGGTAACCGAAGATGCCACTTTTCATCAGTTGAGATGGGATTGGCAGTTGAATAATTCGAATGAATACATCGGCAACGGTTTCTATATTGACGCCTCTTACTTAAGATTGAAAAATGCTGAGATCGCCTATTCCCTGGGTCCGAAAGCCACACAGAAACTGAAATTATCCCAGTGGAGATTTTACGTCAATGGATCGAACTTGCTTTTCTGGTCAAAGCAATGGCAGGATCAGGAAAGAGGCAATTTCGCAAGATCGACTTTTCCCATGGGAGGCAGTATCCAAATTGGAACCAGAATAACTTTCTAAATCATGCATAAGCCCGATACAATGAAAAAAATGTATAAGATCTTTGTTTTCTCATTCACCCTGCTATTGTCCTATAGCATTCTTGCACAGGAAAATCCAAAGATTACGATCCAGGCTTCAATTGCCGACAGCGATGGACTCCCTGTGAGTAATGCATTGATAAGCGCAGACGGGTCTAAGACTGTCCAGTCCGATGCTTCGGGAAGCTTTTCGATAGAGCTTCTGCCAGGGAGCCCCCTGATCATCGAGGCCGATTCCTATACTTCCTTGCTTCTAAATAATCCAGAGGAGTACCACGGGCAAGTCATCACTATGGAAAAGCTCCCTTACCAGATGCGTGAAAAAGACCTGGTAAACGTTCCATATGGAACGCTGCATAAGAGACAGATATCAGGAATAGTGTCCACACTTGATCCTGCAGAGATACTTACCTATGATGCAAGGCAGGGCATTTTTAATGCAATCCGTGGCAGGGTTCCCGGTGTCCTGTTCTCCACCAACATACATGCCTTGGGAAATGCAATGATATTTGTAGATGGGATTCCCAGTATATATGCTGATGCCTTACCTCTGAATGAGATTGAACAAATTACTGTTTTGCGGGATGCGGCATCCAGAATGCTTTATGGCGTTCAGGCGGACAAAGGTATCATCATGATCACGACCAAAAAAGGCAAGCCCTTTAAAAAAGAGCTGAAATTCAACATTGAATCAGGAATCAATCAGCCCATTCGCTACCCTGAATATTTGGATGCAGGCAACTATATGACCTATTTCAATGAAGCCCTGGCAAATGATATGCTCTACGGATTTATCTCGACCGATGAGTATAATAAGAACGTTTACAGGCAAGGAGTAATTGACAGTACCCGCTCTGGAATTGATCCATTGAAGTTTCCGGATGAGGGCTATTACAATGCTGACTATTTGAGGAGTTTCACCAGGCACTTTTCTTTGTTTGGGGAAGCATCCGGAGGTACTGATAAAGTAAATTATTATTCAAGTTTCAGCTGGAGGAGCAATAATAGCCTGTTGAAGCTCGGGAATGGAGCGGATCAAAGAGGTGATATTATGAGCCTGAGGGGTAAAGTCAATTACAAAGTGAATGACTTCATTCGCATGGACATGTCAGCCATGGTGCTTTACGCCTTGGATAAGAGACCAAATTATTCAGGTCCGGATTTCTGGGATGTGGCTTCCTCCTACCACCCCAACTACTTCCCCATGCTTCTCCCTGCCTCCATGATAAGCGATACGGCTTTACTGGATGCAGCGCTAAGGGTTGACGGTGATAATCTGCTGGGTGGAACAAACCAATTCCGTTCAAATGTGTATGGAGATCTTTTACTGGGCGGCGTAAGGAATAACACCCAGAGGATCATACAGATAAACCCGAAGCTTGAATTTGATCTAAAGCGAATAACCAAAGGATTAAAAGCCAATGTCTACATGTCGGTAGATATGTATAACAACATTGAAACCTATCAGGATAACAGCTATGCCATATATGAGCGCAGTTATAATACGGATACTTTAGGAAACGAATACCTGGAAATAGAGAAATACGGTATCGACGAAAAGTCAGACAATAAAACAGTTGGAGATGCATACGTGTACAATAGATATACAGTATACGCCGGCCTGAATTACGACCGGGTTTTCAACAATCATGGAGTAAGTGCACTGGCAATGGGATTTTATGATAATTACAACATTTCCGGTGTATATTATCCCCAGAAGCATCTTCATTTTGGAGTTCGGGCCAACTATATGTTCAAGAACAAATATGTGGCTGAGTTTACCGGGGTATATGCCGGGTCCTCAAAATTCAGCCCTGAAGTGAAATATGCATTTTCACCAGGCCTTTCCGCTGGGTGGATCATGAGCGAGGAAAGCTTTCTGGCTGGCAACTCATTGCTGAATTTTCTGAAAATAAGAGGATCCTGGGGAATCATCAACACAGATCAGATGATTACCCAGTACTACCTCTATAATACCAATGCGAATACAAGCACCACTTTTAATTACGGGAACGGATCCTCTTCAAACAGAAGCCTGAGGATATATACCCTGGGAAACAGCAGTCTGATGTTTCCCAAACGAAGCGAACTGACATTCGGCATGGATGCCGTTATCGCTGAGATGCTCTTCCTCGAAGCAAGTTATTTTATCAGCTCATCCCTCGATAATATTGTCCTGAGGGATGATTATTATCCGGATGTTGCCGGGGGTGTAAATATGTATGAAAACTATAACAGTTTCCAAACCA
Organism: uncultured Bacteroidota bacterium; assembly: GCA_963793455.1. GTDB lineage: Bacteria > Bacteroidota > Bacteroidia > Bacteroidales. The sequence goes on along the minus strand of CAWCAK010000001.1, from coordinate 285,305 downwards.
GGGGACTTGAGATTGGATTGCAGGTCAAAGACAAAATCGGAGATTTTGGATACAGCGTCGGAGCCACTTTCATGACAGTTGCCGAAGAGGTTCTGAAGATTGATGAACTGCCCTATGAAGATGAGTATCTGAAAAAGGAAGGGCAACCCATGGATGCGATGTTTGGATTGGTTTTCGACCGCTTCTATACAGAATCAGACTTTGATGCGGATGGCAACCTGATCCCGGGTGAGGCTGTTCCTGTTTTCGGGAGGGTTTCTCCCGGTGATTTAAAATACGTCGACCAGAATGATGATATGCTCATTAACGACAATGACAGGATAAACCTGGGAGGCAGCCTTCCGGATCAACAGCTTGCTTTGGAATTACGAATGAGATATAAAGGATTTGAGCTTTTTGCACTGGGTACAGCAGCATTTGGTGCAAGCAGGTATGCAAGTGGCAATTATTACTGGGTGGACGGGAATGACAAGTATTCAAATGTCATCACCGGAAGGTGGACACCCGGAAGCGATCAGAATGCCACCTATCCCCGCTTAAGCAGCCGGAATAGTACAAACAATTTCAGAAATTCCACCTTCTGGCTTTACAGCACCAATGCATTCACCTTACATGCGTTACAGATAACATACAATATAAGCACTCAAAAACTATCTTGGCTTGATCGTGCACAGATCTATGTGAGGGGCAACAATTTGCTCACCCTGTCAAAGGAGAAGGAGAAGCTGCTGCTGAATACGGGAGGAAGTCCTCAGATGAGGGGTGTGGTTACCGTTGGTCTGAATGCTTCGTTCTAGAAAAACCAAAGAAATGAAAAAGAATATATTTTATTTAGCGATTGCTTTGTCGGGATTGGTATTCAGTTCCTGTGAAAAGATATTGGAACCGGCCTATGACAACAGCCTGTCTGATGATATAATATGGAACAATCCGATCTATGCAGAAGGTGTCTTGCTCAGAGCATACACCAATATGCCCGATCTGTACGAGTTTACATCCGACATGGCTACAGGTGATGCGGTCAGCAATGAAAAGGGAGGTGATGCCAACAGGCTTTCTGATGGAGAGTGGTCTGCACAGTACAACCCGATCTCAACATGGTCGGATGCATACTCAAGCTTGTTCTATATCAATCTTTTCATGGAGAATATGCACCGTGTTGAGTGGTCCTACAGAAGTGAAGTCACCAGTGAAATTCATGCCAGGCGTCTTGAAGGGGAAGCCTATGGACTAAGAGCCTGGTATCAATTGCAGCTGCTTCAGGGACACAGCGGAATTGTTGGCGGGGAACTACTTGGATTCCCCATTGTTACAGAGGTCCTGGATGGAGAAGACTTTGCTATCCCCAGAGGAAGCTTTCAGGCCTGTGTGGACAACATCCTGTCCGACTGTGACAGTGCCCTGACCTTGTTACCGTTGGTCTATGAAGACACAGATTCCATTGAATGGGACAATGCCATGGGAGAGAAATATGTAAACCGAATTGACGGGCGAGCGGTTCATGCTATTAAATCCCGGGTACTGCTTTACGCGGCCAGCCCCGCCTACAATCCTGGAAATGATCTTTCAAAATGGGAGCAAGCCATGCAAGTCAGTGGTGATCTGATTGAGATCATGGGAGGGATCAGCAAGCTGTCTTCCAAAGGGATCGATTTCTACAATCGAAATTCAGTATCAGCCCTGTCGAGAGAATCAGAACTGATATGGTATACCACCCTGTCAGCATCATCTTATATGGAGGAGGAGCATTTCCCACCCTCGCATTTCGGGGATGGCAGGTGTAATCCAACCCAGGAACTTGTGGATGCATTCCCCGCCTCTGACGGATATCCCATTGATCAGTCCTCCGTATACAATTCTCAATTGCCTTATGAAAATCGGGATAGGCGCCTGGAAATGTATATCATTTACAATGGCAGCGATTTCAAAGGCGGTAAGATCTATACGCATACCGGAGATCCCATCGACGGGATAAATGCCCAGGAAACTTCAACCCGAACCGGGTATTACATGAAGAAGTTCATGAATCAATCGGTTCTGCTTGATCCCCTGCAGCCGTCAAACCACTTCTATGCATATTTACGTGCCACAGAGGTGTTTCTGAATTTTGCCGAGGCAGCCAATGAGTTCGGGGGACCCACCTACAGCTATTTCGGCATGTCTGCTGTGGATATTATGCGTGCCTTGCGTAAAAGAGCACGCCTTACTGACTACAGCTATATCGAAGGCTTGGACCAGGCTGGACTAAGGGAGGCCATCCGTAATGAAAGAAGAATTGAATTGTGTTTTGAAGGGCATCGATTCTGGGACGTCAGAAGATGGAACCTTGTGGATGAAATAACGATGCCTGTGAGTGGAATTACGATAGCCCCTGATTCAACTTTCAACATCCAGGTAATAAATGAGCAGGCTTATCTTCCACATATGATTTACGGACCCATACCCTATGATGAAATCCTGAAGATGGATATCAGGCAAAATGACGGCTGGTAGAATGATCAGAACCTCTCGAAACTCAATAATGCTACGATTATGAAAAACCTTCCAATACTAAGTATCCTGATTACTCTTGTCCTTTGTGGGTGCGATGAATTCGAACCCCTGATTTCAAACAAGGATAAAGACTTTCCAGACTACGATTATACCGCCGTATTTTTTCCCATACAATATCCCATCAGGACCATTGACCTGGCCACCGATGCCCGCATTGACAATACATATGACCTGGAACACAGGTTTCATATAGGAATCTCCATGGGTGGTGTATACGAAAACACCTTGGACAGGGAGGTCCGTTTTGAGTATGATCCCAGCCTCGTCCCTGATGGTCTTCGTGCAGTTCCCAGCAGAGGGGCAACATTAGACTCTATCCTGGTATTGCCACCGGAGTATTATGAACTGAATCCCTCCAGTGGTTCAGTGGTAACGATCCCGGAACAGGAATTCAGTGGACGTATCGAAGTGCAGCTGAATGACGCATTTTTTGAAGATTCTCTTTCCCTGTTGAATACCTATGTGATCCCCCTCAGGATTACAGAAGCGATGAATGTTGATTCCGTTTTGACGGGTCTTCCCGTGGCGGAAAATCCTGTAAGGACAAAGAGTGCCCATTGGGATCCCTCTGCTCCACCTCGCGATTTCACCCTTTTCATGGTTAAATTCATCAATAAATATCACGGAGATTATTTAATAAGAGGGGTTGACTATTCACTTGATTCCGCTGATAACAGGGTGGACACACTGATATACCGGGATAAGTATCTTGAAAGGAACAAAACAGTGAAACTGAAAAGCGGAGGGCTGAGAAACATCATAACAAACCATACAGGAAGCAAAATCTCAGACGACGGTAAGTATGCTCTCACGCTTGATATGAACGAAGCAGGCAGTGTGAGTGTCGGATCGATGCCGGATGCCATCTTTGTGGCCAGCGGATCAGGTAGCTTCCTGCCTCGGGAGGAAAGCACTGAAATATGGGGAAGTGAAACAAGAAAAACTTTCCACCTGCATTATAATTATCTGGATGGCACGGAAAACCATGAAGTTTTCGATACCATCGTATTCCGACATACGGGAACCGTGTTGGAATACTACACACCGCTTTAGTAAAACAAATTAAATGATATAGCAATGAAGAAACATCCGATACTGGCAGCGATCTTTGCCATGCTTGCTTTTTCTGCCTGTGAAGAATACCTGGAACGGTCCCCGGAGGCCGGAGCTACAATACGGGATGTATTTAGCACGTATAACGATTTCCAGGGCTTTATTGACCCACTATACGATGATGTGCTGGATTTTAACCGGGATCACAACGCATTGAGCATGAACTGGGGAGGTGAATGCATCTATACATGGGACAGGCATGCGACGCTAAGGGCCAATAATGGCGATTACCGTTTCCTGGTCGACATCAGCCTCGGAACACTGTATTCACATTACTACAGTTTTCAATTAAACGGTTGGGGTGATTCCAGGATCGGACTGTGGCAGAGAGCCTGGATTGACATCCGTGCGTGCAATATTGCCCTCCAGAATCTCAAGAATCTCTCCGATGCTACGGAAGAGGAAAAGCAACTCATTGAAGGACAGACGCTCTTTTTCAGGGCATATTTTCACTGGGAGGTCGCTCGTGCATTTGGTCCGATGCCCTATATCGATACGGTATTAACCGGAGCAACAACTGAGGAATTCCGCAAACCAAGGTATTTCGAGTACAAGGGGGTAGAAGGGTGGCAGGCTACAGCGGAGAAAATGGTGGAGGACTTTCAAGCTGCAGCAGAGTTGTTGCCATTGGATTGGGACGACACCGGACCCGGCATGTTGGTGCCAGAAACAAATTACGGGAGGGTAACCAAAGGTGCAGCACTGGCATTCGCAGCCAAGGTGCTGTTATATGCCGGCAGTCCATTGATGGCTGATTATTCCGGAAAAGGAACCAGCGTGGATGTGGAGTATATGGAACGGGCAGCGGATGAGGCATGGAAGGTGCTGGCCATGGATGTGGACCAGGGGGGGAGCACCTACCAGCTCACACCCTGGGAAGATTACCTGAGCATGTTTCAAAGAAAGGATGGTTCCTCCCCATATACAACGGAAACTGTATTTTACAAACCTATTTCTTATGATTATGACACTTACCAGGACAACAGGGCCCTGATCGATCAAAGAGGTTATGACAACAGGCTTGCCCGCTGCTATGTGCCCGACGTCACAGTATTTGGAGGCCAGGGTCAGACTTCTCCCTACAATGAAGGAGTGACACAGAACTATGTTGACCGGTTTGAAATGGCTGACGGTACCCGCTACCAGGCGGCCTACGATAGCGACAGTACAAAAAGATGGGAGAACAGGGATCCCAGGTTCAGAAGATCCATTTATGTTGACAGGGATACAGCGGGTTTTGCACCTGAAACGGTGCTTGAACTGTATGACGGTGGAAAAACGAAAGGAAACCGCTCTCAATGCCCGACATCCTATGTGGTTTATAAATACTGGCCACGCGGTATCAATAAAGCAGATGGCCAATACGAAGGATTCCGGATGGCAACGCCATTGGTCCGGCTGGCCGATGTATACCTGATGTATGCCGAAGCTGTGAATGAGGTCTATGGACCCACAGGTTCGTCCGGGGAGTCCAACGGATTAACGGCTGTAGATGCCGTTAACCATGTCAGAGCAAGAGCAGGGATGCCTCCGGTTGATGCAGGTGCAACCGGTTACAGCAGTTTCAGGGAATTGGTTCAAAACGAACGCGCCGTGGAACTCTGCTTTGAAGGCCATTACTGGTTCGACACCAGGCGGTGGTACACGGCCCATACGATGTCAAAAGCGATGCAGGACCTGAGTTTTGACAAGGATCATACAAGCTTTACCAGAGTAACGGTATGGACACGGGTATTTACGGACCCCAACCATTACTGGTTGCCATTGCCCCAGGATCAGACCCAGTTATACAAGGATATGTATCAGAATCCCGGATGGTAGTCCGGTATGTGTAAGCCCGGCAATCTAACCCCGATGCGTACATGCTTGTTTCTCTTCGGATTCGTGTGTTCGGTGCTTATTGCGCCAGCATATCCACAGACCAGGCATGCTGAATCGAGCAGTTTCATGTCCTATGAAGGTCTTGTGATGGCCGGATACCAGGGGTGGTTTAACTGCGAAGGAGATGGAGCAGGCCGGGGGTGGACCCATTACGGCAAAGGAGGAAAATTCGAGGATGGCAGCTGTACCATTGATTACTGGCCTGCAATGGACGAGTACGAAGTCGCTTACGAAACACCTTTCAAATTCCCTGATGGATCTCCAGCCTATGTATTCAGTCCATACGATGAAAGCACTGTCGATCTTCATTTCAGATGGATGAAGGAATATGGCATCGATGGGGTTTTTATGCAGCGTTTTTTTGCCGTACTGCAGGATCCGGAACGGATCAGGCACAATGACAAAGTGCTCCGGTCGGCCCTAAAGGCGGCGAATACCTATGGAATTGCCATCTGCCTGATGTACGACATAGGCCATATGGATGACGGGCAGTATGAACTCATTTTCGAGGACTGGAAGCACCTGGTGGATGATCTGAAACTTACCAACCAGGGTGATGAAACAAGCTATTTGTTCCATAAGGGAAAACCCCTGGTAGCCTTCTGGGGGATCGGTGCAGGTACCCGGGAATCCGGGCATATTCCCGAAATATTCGACATCATAGATTTCATGAAGAACGATCCGGAATATGGAGGATGTTCCATTCACCTTGGGATACCGTCCAGATGGAGAACACTCGGCTACGATACCAAAGGGGACCCCCGGCTGCATGATGTACTCGAACAGGTGGATGTTATCCATCCCTGGCTGGTGGGAAGGTACAACGGGGAAAGCTATGAGACCTACCGGCAGGAACATATCGTGGCAGATGTTGCCTGGTGTGAAAAGAAAGGGAAAGCCTATGCTCCGACCGTCTTCCCCGGATTTTCCTGGCACAACATGAAAGGTGATGGTTCCGACAAAATCCCCCGCAACAAAGGTGAATTCTTCTGGAAGCAGGTCTCCGGGGCCATTGAAAGCGGTGCCAAAATGCTTTATGTGGCCATGTTCGATGAGATGGATGAAGGAACTGCCATATTTAAATGCGCACATACGGTTCCTGAAGGGAAAAGCGTGTTTGTACCCTATGAGAAGGACGTGCCCTCTGATCACTATCTGTGGTTAACCGGAATGGCAGGTAAGATGCTCCGGGGTGAGATCCCTTTTTCAAAGACCATTCCAGAAAGGAAATAATCGAATACCATGCAACCTTAACCTAAATAAATCATTTGATGAATCGCATTCCAGGATGCAGAGGATTTTGTTTGTATATGCTCTCAGCACTTCTGATGTTTCAGGTGTCTCTGCTTAGAGGACAGGTCGCATTGGAAAAAGGTAAGATCCGAATTGCCTTCTCTGAAGAGGAGGAAGGCCCCCTGAAACTGGCCGTGGAAGCGCTTGAGAAGGATATTGATGCTGTGCTGGATACCGATCCGCCTGTTGCCGGAAAAATGAACCGGGATGTATCTGAAACTGAGATAGTCATCATTAACAGGGCTTCAGGTCACATGAAAATCCCCGGAAACCATCTTAAAGAACTGGATGGTTTTGAATCCCACAGGGTATTCGCTCATCCGGAAAGCAACAGGATCTATCTCCTTGGGAATGATCTCCGTGGTACGATATATGCGATCTATACCTTTTCAGAGGAAGTACTGGGCGTACCCCCCCTGAAGTACTGGTCTTCCTGGAAACCCGAAGAGAAGGATGAAATCAGGATAGCATCTGATCTCGATATTTTCTACTGCACTCCGCAGGTCAGATTTCGCAGTCTTTTGCCGGGTGATCAGGATTTTTTCAATCCGTGGAGAGAACGCTCAGCAGAGAATGAAAACATCTGGCTCGAGACGGCATTGCGACTCAAGATCAATACCGTCGAGACCTATTCAACGATTCTGCCCTGGTACAAGATGACGGATTATGCCTGCCTGATCGACAAATACGGACTTGTCATCACATCTCACCATACCAGTGGACTGAATACATCCTTCAGTACCTGGGGAGCATACTGGAGGGAGATGAGGGGTATAGAACCACCTGAATACCTTCTTTCCAACGAAAAGGCCATCCTGGATTTCTTCAGGTATAATGCTGAAACGGTAAGGAGAAGCGGAATTGAAAACTTGTGGACCATCGCTTTCAGGGGGGAAAGAGACCAGCCCTACTGGAGTATCTTCAAGGATGCCCCGGAGAACGAAAGGGAAAGGGCTGAAGTGATCAACGGGATGCTGCAAATCCAGTACGACATGATCAAAGAGATGACCGGTAAAGAGGATCCCTATGCACGCATTACCTTCTATGATGAACTGGCCATCCTGATGACCAAAGGGTTTCTGAAACCTCCCGTCAGTAAAAACATGATATGGACCTTTGTCGCCGGCCGCAGGGATCACTATCCATATGATGATATTGTGAAATTCAATGCCAGACAGGGAGTAAAGCTGGGCTATTACATGAATTTCGGATTTGCCTCCACAGGTGCTCATGTGGCTCCCGCTGAGGGCCCCTGGAAAATGGAATTTAACTACCGGTATGTAAACAACAAGGCGCCCCTTTATTTCTCAGTGGTCAACGTGGGCAACTTCAGGGAATTTGTGCTTGAATTGTCGGCCAATGCCAAATTGCTGTGGGATTACGGAAGCTATGACACCGATCAGTTCTTGACCGACTATTGCACCATATATTTTGGGAAAGAGCATGCCGAAGAAATTGCTGATCTCTACAGGGAATTCTACACTGCATACTGGATCCCAAAGAAATCAGAATTTGAAGGATTGGAACGACAGTTTATTTTTCAGGATCTGAGATATGCCAGGGTATTTGACCATATATATGACCAATTCTATGCCTTGGGTGAGGTAAATATGAATCCCCTGCGTGAAATTGGATATGAAAGTGTTCCGGGACGGACTTTCCGCATAGATCTTGAATTCAACCATGCGGAAAACCAGGTGGACGCTCTGTTACATGGAATGCAGCAAACCATTCCGAGATTTGAGAGGGTAGCTGCAAAATGTTCCGAGATGATGCTGAAGATGGATGATGACAGCCAGCCTTTTTTCAATGATAACCTTCGGATCTACAGTTATTATATGGCCCACCTGAGTAAATCACTTTATCCACTACGTCTATTCTTTTAAACATCAGACTGATAAGGAGATTCTGATACGGAACCTGCGCCTGGCCTATCATGAGGCATCCAGGGCACAGGACTATTTGCACGAAGCGCAGCATGGCCTATTCTCCACCTGGTATTCAAATGCAGATCCACTTTCGAGGACCTTTCAGATTGATACTTTGAAAAGCAACCTATTACGATTGATTGAGAAAGCCCATGGTTCCCACATGTAGAAAACCCGTTATACAAACCATTGTGCCGATCATCTGCCTGATTGCAATCCAGTGTTTGCTCATTGGATGCAAGCATGCTGCGCATGAGGAATTCCTTCCTCCCAATGTGTTGATCATTCTCACTGATGACCTGGGATACGGTGATATCTCGTGCTATGATGAGGGTGCTGCATCCACACCTAATATTGATGAGCTGGCAAATGAAGGCGTGCTGTGTACTGACTTCTATGTTCCTACACCTTACTGTGCACCCTCAAGGGCCACGCTGCTCACCGGCCGTTTTCCATTAAGGCACGGAGTGATCAAGAATCCTGCTCCGGATGCCGGTATAGACAGCGTCGGCATCAGTGATGAAGAAATACTGCTGGGGGAGATCTTCCAGGAGAACGGATATAAAACCAAGCTGATCGGGAAATGGCACCTGGGCCACCTGGAACAGTATTTTCCTGTAAAACACGGCTTTGACGAGTATTACGGGATTTTGTATTCAAATGATATGAGGCCTGTTCAGCTCATTGAGAATATGGATACGGTGGAATATCCTGTAGACCAGGCCTACCTGACCCGGAAATACACAGAGCAGGCCATCCGCTTCATCAGGGAAAGTGCAGGAACCCCGTTTTTTCTTCACCTTTGTCATGCCATGCCTCATAAACCGCTGGCAGCCTCCGAGGCATTCTATACCCCCGAAACGCGTGATGATCTCTATCACGATGTCATACGGGAACTGGACTGGTCTACAGGCCAGATCATATCGGTCCTGAAAGAACAGGGTATCCTGGAAAACACCATTGTCATCTTCATGTCAGACAATGGAGGCACCTACGGTGCAAACAATGGTCCCCTGAAGGGAAAGAAGGCAACGAACTGGGAGGGAGGTGTCCGTGTACCATTTATCATCCGGTATCCAGAGAGGCTGCCTTCAGGGGCAGTTGCCAGGGTCCCGAGCTGGTCACCGGATATTTTTCCAACGCTCCTCTCCCTGACAGGGATTCCATCGCCGGAAGGGGTGATCCTTGACGGGGAAGAGATCATTGATCTCCTTAAAGGGGAGAAGCAGACGCACGCTGCAATATTCACCATGCGGAGAGATGAAATAAGAACCGTGAGAAAAGGTGACTGGAAACTCTTCCTGAAAAGGCCGGTATTCTACGAAGCTGCAGATCTTTCCAACTGGTCTGACTGGAGAGGACCCGACGGGACTACCATCATCGCACCCTATGAACAGGCAGACCCGTCGATGTATCCAGGTGTTAAGCCCGAAATCATGGCGGGGGAGAAATTCCTTTTTAACCTGCAGGAAGACATATCCGAAATGGCGAACAGGGCTGAGACCCAAATGGAAGTCATGGCAGATCTTGAGCGAGAATATGTGAGTTTCTTAGAAACGTTCAGTGAATGATTGGCATTGATGCACCTCCTCATTTAACTGCAAAGCGAGCCATTGTTATGCGTCTTCTGATACCTGGGCTGATTATCCTGATGGGCGGATTTCAGTCATGCCTGAAATCCGGATCCGGGAAGCACAGGATCGTATATGTCAATTCCTATCACCGGGGATTTCCCCCAAGTGACCGGATCACCGATGCGGTCAAGACCGCCTTTCCTGCCGACAGCTTTGAACTGCACTCCTTCTTCATGGACACCAAACGCCATCCTTCGAAGGCTACATTCAGAAGAGATCCGGGGAATTATTGGATTCAATCCAAGAAATAGGGCCTGATGTATTGATCGTCTCCGACGACAATGCCCTGAAATACCTGGTGGTCCCACATTTTCAGAAGAATCCCTTACCTATCGTTTTTTGTGGGGTAAACTGGACCGCTGAACAATATGATATATCCGCCTGTAATATCACCGGTGTGCTTGAAATTCTCCCGGTTGAAGATCTGATCAGAACCTTGAAACCTTATTACCCGGAGATGAAGAAGCTGCTGGTGCTGAACGAGAATACCACTACCTCAAGAAAGACAGAGCCGCTCCTTGACACCCTTCTGGGAAATCTCGGATTGGAGGTCAGCCAGGCTCTGGTGGATGATTTTGACGGCTGGAAAACCGTTTTTACCCTGGCCAATGATTCCTTTGATATCATCTATCTTCAGACCAGAGGAGCCATCCAGGGATGGGACCATGAAGAAGCACTGGACCATATTGAACAATTCATAAAAATCCCACTGGTTACCTGTGAAGAATTCATGATGCCCTATGCAGTTATTGGGTTGACACAGCTATCAGAGGAACAGGGTAGACTTGCCGCTGAAAAGGCAAAATTAATCCTGATGGGGACCCGCCCTGCAGATATACCTGTCACAGGAAACAGAATGTCCAATGTATGGATCAACCCCAGGCTGGCCGAAAAGATCGGATTCAGCCCTGATACGGCATTGTTAAAAAAAGCCAGAGTGGTTCAATGAACAGTTCGACTGAATTCTACATCATGATGCGACGAAACGGCTGCAAATTAGTTATTCTGTTTTGCCTCTGGAGCGGGGTCCTTGCTCCTGCTCAGGGTTCTGATACTCCCGGAGAAAATGGCAGACCGCCCAATCTTCTGGTCATCATGACGGACCAGCAGCGATTTGATGCGCTCAGCTTTACCGGTAATTCCGTACTGGAGACACCCAATATGGACCGGATCGCCCGTGAGGGTGTATGGTTCTCAAATGCCTATACTCCCTGTGCGGTATGTGCCCCGGCAAGGTCTTCCTTGCTCACAGGCTGCACGCTTGCCCATACAGGCGTAATCTCCAATTCAAATGCCTATGAGAAAGAGGAAACCGGGATCATGCCCATGAACACCTATGATGAGATCCTTGACGAGAATGGATATACCTGTGAATACTACGGGAAGTGGCATGCCCCCACATTCAGGGGAAGGGTATATAATAATCCGGTAACCATCGCAGGCCGGTCCAGTTCAGAACTTGGCCCGGGAAAAAAGAGAACCTATCTTAACTATCTGGCTGCGCTTGTTCCGCCGAGGGATCCCCTGCCCGGGGAATTTCTGGATACTTACACCGAAAGGCCATACCTCCCCCATCCCATTGATAGGAGATTCGATCATGCAAGCCGGGGGGAGAATGCAAGCGGAAGAGTGGGACAATCGGATATTCATGGTGTGACCTCCATACCCGCCGAGTACCATATATCCACGTTCGATGCAGATAGAACCATAAAGGCACTGGAAAGATTGAAAGATTCCAGTTTCAGCCTTACCTGTTCCTTCCACCATCCCCATCCGCCCTTCCTGGCTGCGGAATCCTATATTCAAATGTTCCCGCCAGACAACATGCCCCTTCCTGAAAGTATCCATGATGACATGCTGAACTCACCCTACAAAAGCATTAAAGAGAATCTCAGTCCCCTTTACTCTGATCCCGAAAAAGTAAAGTACTTCATTTCGGAATATCTTGAATCCTGTTTTGAGGAATGGCTCAAGCAGACTCATTCCCAAAACATCCAGCATTAAACCGCATACGCTGTAAAGATGAAAAGACGTGAATTCACAAAGATGGCAGGATTGGGCGCACTGGCCCTGAATACCCTGCCGGCAGCTGCTTCCGGTTTTATACCCGGGCATGAGCGAGATGGATCACTCAATGTACCGTTAGGGATTGGTAATCACTCGCTGCGGGCCATGAGACCTACCGCAACGAAACTGGTAGAGTATGCCATTGACAAGAGGCTGGATTCCGTCCAGTTCAATACGCTTTCTGTTTTTGACAGTTTTGAGGATACCTACCTGGCCAGGATCCGGGACCTTGCCCGTGCAAATGACATTAGCATATACGTGGGTGTCGGCAGCATTTGCGGGTCATCCGTAAAGTTCAATGACCACTACGGGGATGCCGGAACACTTTTAAAGACTGGGATACGCATCGCAGAGGCCCTTGATTCACCCATTGTGGCTGTGCGGATCGGCATGCTTGATGATCGCTATACTGGCGGGGGCATAAAACCAAAAATCGAGGAGGTTGTCAGGCTTATGAAGTCCTTGCGCGGGGATGCCCTTGATGCAGGAATTAAATTTGCATTCGAGAATCACGCCGGGGACATGCGATCAGAAGAACTGCTGGACCTGATCAATGAGACAGGAACGGAGATATGCGGAGCATTCTTTGATCCCGGCAATGCCATATATGCCATGGAAGATCCTCAAGTGGCCATGAACGCCGTAGCTGAAAATATTATCAGCTGCCAGGCTCGTGATGTAGTGATCTGGCCTTCAGAGGATGGTGCAGTCTTCCAGTGGACGGCCATTGGGGAAGGATTAATGGATTTCAAAGGCTACACCCGGTTCCTCAGCGAGCATTGCCCGGGTGTTCCCATTCACGTTGAGACGATTTCCAATTCCCCGCGTCAGATCCCCTATCTGAAGCCGGAATACTGGGAAGGATTTCCGGAACTGCCGGCCAGCGGTATGATTGACTTTCTGAATCTGGTAAGAAAAGGTCATCCCCTGGAGGTTGCAGAAGTCCCCCCGGGTGTGGACAAGAAAACATTCGATATCCAAAATCAGGAAAATGAGTTCCTGAAAAGTATTAAATATCTCAGGGAGGAATGCGGGGCAGGGTTGAAAGCTTAACTATAAACAGCAAGTTATGAGTATCATGAGAAAAATAATCCAGGTAGCAGTGGTCTTTGTGGGGATCCCTTTTACAATGGCCTACAGCCAGGCGGGAGAGAGTGATGATGTAGCCCAGGTAATCAGTATCATGACCTATAATCTGAAATTCGCCAGTCCGACCTTCCAACCGACCTGGGAGGTCAGGAGGGATATGCAGATCGATCTGATCCGTAAATACGACCCGGACATCATCGGAACACAGGAGGGACTGAAAGAGCAGATCGATTATTTAATGGATCATCTGCCGGAATACGTCGTCGTAGGGGAAGGACGGAAAGGCGGTGATGACGATGAGCATATGGCAATTTTCTTCAAGCGGGATAAGTTCCGTTTAAGGGAGATGCAGAGTTTTCAGCTGTCGGAAACCCCTGGAATCATCGGCAGCGGTCCCGAAAAAAACCCCAGGATGGTAACCTGGGCCAGGTTGGCGGTCATAAACAGGCCTAAAGAGGGAGAAATGAGTCCTTATCCCCAGGATTTCAGGGGACACTGGGAAAACACGAAAGAATTCTACGTGTTCAATACCCATTTTTTTAACCGCGGGGACCAGTCTCTGGCAAGGTTGAATGCATCAAAATTGATCCGGGAAAGAATCCTTCAGCTGGATCGTTTTGGTGAATGGAGGGATGAACGTCCCGTTTTCCTGATGGGGGATTTTAATTGCAGGCCGGGAAGTCCCCCCTATAAAATACTTACAGGAGACACCGGTGCAGATGAACCAGCCATCATGCTTGATGCTTCAAATACCCATGATGAAATAGACTGGATACTATTCAAAGGTGGGGTCCAGGTTTTGCATTACGAAGAAGTAGACTATAATGTAAATGGTATTTATCCTTCGGATCATAATCCCATTTATGTTGAGTTTAAGTTCATTGCAAAAGGTTCATTATAGATACTATGTACTGCTATCAGGTAGGTGAAAGTCTGGTTAAACCTGTGTTGTCACTGGCTGCAATAATATTGCTCCCGGCATTAAAAGCAGAGCTGTCATTTGTCACTCCCTTATCAGAACGACTTTCCTGGTCTGAGCAATCCCACCGGCAACGATCCGTAAATAATACACCCCGGAACACAGTCCGCTGCCATCAAAGGCTGTGATGTATGTGCCTCTGAGTTTTATGCCTTCCTGTATTGTGTATAATTCTTTGCCGGATAGGTCATATACTTTCAGGGAAATGAAGCACTTCTCCGGGATGGTATAAACTATATTTGAAGTCTCGAGGAAAGGATTGGGATAGACCTCCATGGATATGTAAGAATCCCGGCTTTTCATGGCGGGAATGTCAACGGCCGGGAGACTGCAGAATTTCTGCACACACCATATCTTCAAGTGCTTGGGAGCAGGAAAAACTGATTTCGTTGATGATATTACCGTTGGAACCCGTGTTCAGGGCTGCCGGGCTTCGATCATCAGGATTATAAACTGTCAGGGAGCAATTCGCCCCGGATTTGATGTTGACATCATACCCTCCATTTTCAAAAGCCACAACGGATCCCGTAACACTCATGATCGCACCTTCTAACCCCAGTCCACCATAAGTGCTGGATTGTGAACCATCATCTTTAAGTCCCTTGTTTCCATAGACGAGAATATCAACTTCATTGTTTTCCATTATGCCGTCAGGCTGCTTATTTCTGAATCCCACTCCCTGCATTTGGTTATCATAACAAACGGCCTGGATAAAGTTATCCCGTACAATCGAACCAGGACCGGATGTACCCGCAATATTAAAACTGAAACCTCCTCTGCCATTTTCATATGCTTCGCATTCAATAAATTTATTCCCCGTTATGATTTCTCCCTGGTCCGGGTTGGAGCCGTCCAGCCTGGCAAAACATCCAAATCCGGGGGCAGCATTTCTTCTTCCGATACAGCGGTAGAATTCTGAATTCCGGCATTTTGGCGTCCATCCGTCACTCGCGCAATCCTCGGCGACGCAGTCATACCATTTGTTGAAATCTCCTTTATCTGTCAGGGCATTCCCACCGGCAAATGAGCCCACTCAGGTTCCTGCATTCATTATGATTGGATCCCGGACCCAGGGTGAAATTATCATCGGTTGCATCCGTGATATGCATGTCATGAAAGCTGGAGTGGGTAACACTCACGAAATTGATAAATCGCATGCTTTCTCCATAACCGGCAGCATTTCCGTAATATGTGCCTCCCGACATATTGATGTTTGTGGCTCCTCCGGCTTTCTCTGTAATGCCTGTTCGGCGCCTGGCGTCCACCGCCGGCGGATCGAACCAGCCGGCTTCATCCAGCACTGCATCAGCACTCAGGGTCAGGGCACCTTTCAGGATCCAGGTAAAATCAGAAGGAAGATAAATGGTCTTAGAGATAATAAAATCGCCATTTAATGTAATCGTATCGCCGGCTTGAAGGATATCCAATGTTTCCTGTATTAACCCAGAATCGTCACCGGTACCGGTAGGGACAATATCAACAGCCCATATTCGGCCGGCTGTCATTAAAAGAATGGAAACAATGATGATCTGGAACTTCATATTTTACAGATGTAATATTCGGGTGATTATTAATAGGTTGATTCTATTTCTTTTGAACAATTATTCTTTTTGTCTTTACCAAAAATCCAGTATGTAACCTGCAATAATAAGCTCCTCCCGCCAGCTTGCTGACGTCCACTTCTGTCGTAAAGGTGCCTTTTTGCTTCCACTCATTCACAAGCGCGGCAAGTTCTCTCCCGTTGATATCATATATCTCCAGCCTGACCTTTCCGGCCTCGGGAACTGAATATTGAATTCGTGCAATTGATGAAATCGGATTGGGATAGATCATGAGATGAATACCACTGCCCGTTTCGGTTACATTTGAGGAGGTAGTGCTTTCCGCCATGGTTACAGCCGAAGTCTCGTTTGAGTACCCTGAGAATCCGCCCACATTAAATGCCAGCAAACGGTACGTATACTCCGTAAGTTTAGTTAAACCTTCATCGCGGAAAAAAGAGGCATTTTCATCCAGGGTGGCAATAACATAAAAGAGTCCAGTGGATTTTCGCTCAACAATATACCCATCCTGGTTACCGGAACTGTGAATCCAGTTCAGATCAATCTGATCATGAGAAACAGCAATGGCATAAACGTTTGAAGGTGATGGAGGATACTGAGGCACCGAATCACCACAGTATTTATACTGGCACCAGCTTCTGGGTTGATCTGAACAATTGAAACCGACCACTGTAACTGCATTATTGTAATTACTTTCATCGACTAATATCGGAGCATGCTCTCCCTCAGGATGATAAACGGTAATGTTGCAATGATGTCCCCCTCTGGTGTTTACATCAACTCTGTTGTCATAACAGATGACTGACCCGGTAATGTTCTCGATCATATTGTGCACGGAACTATTGTCATTTTCCATACCCAGTCCACCAGCCCAGCTATTCTCGTTACCGGAACCATTAAGACAACGGTTGCCATAACATATGATGTCGACCACATTGTTTTCAATAATGCCTTTTTCTGCATCATCTTTGTTTCGGAAGAAAACGCCCCCTCGCTGATTATCATAGCAGATGGCTTTGATATAATTATCCCTGATGACGGCTCCGGGACAATTGGATGAAATATTCAGACTGAAACCGGAGCTCCCCGTGCTTCCGTAAGCAACGCAGTCAATAAACTTATTACCAATAATATAAGCTCCCACATCCCTGTTATTTGCATACCCTTCCTCGCGGGCATACATCCCAAAACCAGGTCCATCATTATTTGAGGCAATGCACCGGATGAAAGTACTATACCTGCATTTAGGTGTCCACCCATCACTGCCTCCCTGGTCTGCGATGCAATCAACCCACGTATTGTGATGACCAACATCAGTCAAAGCATTCCCTCCATCTTTCTCAACTTCCCCCCCTGCATGCCGGCCGATCACTCGTTCAACCCTGTTGTGATGACTTGCGGCACCTAGTGTGAAACAGTCATCCGACGCGTCTTCCACCGTAAAATCATGGAAATAGCAATTTTCAGCAAATACCATGTTTACCTGCCTTACGCGGGGAAGACCCGTTGGCCTGCCGTTAAAATCCCCGTTCCCATAAATGATGCCTCCTGACATATCTATGTTTTTTGCACCCTCCCGTGTTGCAATGGCAGTTGAACGGCTGTTGTCGAATCCCGGATACCGCAATCCATAATCATCAAGTTGATCGGAGCAGTTTTTAGCCAGCGTAAGTGTCCCGTCAAGTATCCAGGTAAAATCAGATCCCAGATAGATGGTTCTCTTGTGGATAAAGTCACCACTTAACCTAAGAGTATCGCTGGTCTGCAGGCTGTCCAATGCAGCTTGAATCAGATCCGTATCATCATCGGTTCCCGTTGGGACAATTACTATCTCAGCTGGATACGCTTTGCAAATACCCAATATTAGAATCAAACCCGCCAGTAAATATTTTTTCATTTCCCCTTTTATATGATCTGAACAGGAGAGGAGTCCTCCCTCCCCACTCCCGGTAAATTACTAATTGCCAACTTCACTATGAAAGATCTCAGGCCGGCTGACTAAACCCTTAATATCATCCTCTTCTCTGGATCCCATGAGGTACGGCATTGTTCCCTGTATGAAATATCAGCCATGGCGATGACCACTGCTTCCTGAATTGCCATATCAATGTTTGCAGATGTTTCTCCCCCGTGACGGATACAATCCAGCCACTCTTTAAGATGCAAATGGGCAACATCCCATTCCATGCCATCAATATTTGTTGTTGTCAATCCCCTTGAAGCATAGTAGGATGTTGATGCACCGGAGACTGCATCCACAGCACTCGGAAAGCTTTGATCCTTTCAAAATCTCCAACATGGGTCTTGATGGATCCACCAAGTCCATTATTAATGAGGTCCTTATATTTTTCTGAATCTGCCATCCGGAGTCATGCTCAGGCTTCCTCCAATTGTCATGGATGCATCCTTGCCGTAGATGGTACGCGGCCTTGACTTGGCTGATGTCAGGTTTGCACTGTAGGTAAGTGTTGTTCCCTTGTCCTTATACTCAAAAGAGGTATGAAGCACATCAGGGATATCACCAAATTCTGTATAATAATACTGTCCTCCCGGTGGACTGAAACAAGATCTGGGATACCCAGGTTCAGCAATTGATTTACCGCATCGAATTCATGGGAAAACAACTGGCCAAATAGACCTGTATCATATTCAAAATATCGGGCCCAGCTATAGTAGCGCCTCGATGCTGAAAGGAACTTCCGGCGCCTTCCCCAGCCATTGCTTCCAGTCAATGGATTTTTCATCGCCGGGTTTGGGTTCCCCGGAATTGTCAAGGTGCCTGATCCATGCTCCGGAAGGGGTATTCCGGTTGGTTGTGGTTTCCACTTGAGAGATATTCCCCAGCAGTCCCCGGTTTATGATCTCCTTTGCCTGCTGAAATACTGCATTTTGTGGTATCTGGTGCCCCATCTGGTATACCATTCCACTGTTTTTGACTGCTTCGTATAAGGGCTGGATCTCATCTTCCCTGTGTACGGGGGCCTTTTCGCAATACACATGTTTTCCTGCCTTGACGGCATCAATGCTCATCTGGGCATGGTGGTGGTCGGGTGCTGATACAATGACGGCATCAATATTTGGATCAGCCAGCATATCATGGTAATGCCTGTATCGTTTCACAGGATGTTTTTTCGCCATATCACCTCCTGTGAAAATATCGTGCTGCGCCGTGGCAATTCCAGCTTCCGCCCGAAGATCATATACATCACAGATACCTGTGACGCCACATTGAGATTTCCTTGATTGATCTGTGACTTCAGCGATTCTTCGCCCGATTCTTTTTGCTCAGCCAGTTCCTTCTCAAATTTGGATTTCTCCATGAATCCCAGTGCCTGGGACAATTGGGTGCCTCGTACTCCAAAACCAACAATCCCTATCCTGATAAGGTCTCCGGGGATATTTGTGACTTGTCTTACACTGGAAAGCAGGTCATCCAGTCCCAATTCATTGTATAATCTCTTTGCGGACATCGTGTCTTGCATCGTATTTGATTCCCCTCAGGGCTTCCAAACCGAATAATCCCAGGACTGGTACTCCAGCCATGGCCTTGAGGGCTTTTCTTCTGCCCAGTATTGCTATTACTCATTATCTTTCTTTTTTTAAATAATACATCCAGGCCAAATTTTTTCGCTGCCGGTGATACGGCGATCAACAACAGCATGACCGCTTCAATGAGGTTCTTGTTTACGATCAGGTAGTTTCCTTCCTGGGGAGCGGCTGTTTCCATCCCGATAAACGGGGGGAGGAAAAGATAATACAATGCCAGCAATACAGTTCCGGCAATCGCTGCCCACCTGGTAAAGAGTCCCAGGATAAGCCCAAGTCCAATGGCTATCAATCCCCAGGTATTCAGAGAATCTACCGCATTCAATACCTCCTGGTTTGAGGTGATCCAGTGTGCGATCCCGGAAAAAATCCATTGTGATTCGGCACAGAAAGGCCACCGAGGACCATTCCGGATGAACAAGTTTAGAGATCCCTTCAAATAGAAAATGCCATCCGATTAGAAAACGCAGGGCAACAAATAGTCCTGACTGCCATTTCATATGAGCCGGTCTTTTTATCATGCTTCACAATGCCCTTGCTCATCTCCAATACGGAACGGATCCAATTGAAGATGAAAAAACATTCAATCGTCTACTGGGAATGAATTTAAATGATCTGCTACCAGACCCGGATTCTGATGTTTCTGAAAGAAACTTCATCCCGGTGCCCCTGAAGCAGGATATGTCCCTGATCCAATTCTCCAAATTTTTCCAAGTCCTTGTATTTGCTCAAACTTACAAGCTCCCTGAAAGCCGGGCTTTTCCTGTCATATTCAAGCACTTTTTCACCGTTGAGCCAGTGTTCAACTTTGTTACCGTCCACCAGGATCCTGACCTTGTTCCATTCACCCGGAGGATGTATGGTAATGTTTTCAGGAGGCGCTATCAGATCGTAGAGAGCGGCCATTTTATGGTTGCCGTCCTTCCCTTGCTTCGCGTCGGGATGAACTTCATTGTGGATCAACTGGTATT
Source organism: uncultured Bacteroidota bacterium (assembly GCA_963793455.1). Lineage (GTDB taxonomy): Bacteria > Bacteroidota > Bacteroidia > Bacteroidales. The sequence continues at coordinate 264,689 of CAWCAK010000001.1, read as the reverse complement.
CAAGTCCCAGGAAATCTCCTTCCTTCCCGGGGAATGCATCTGTCACGAGGTATTTGATACCGGAGTTGGCACCTTCCGTCAGCCTCGCTTCAAGCTCAAGTTCAAAGTTGGCATATTGTTGTTTGGAGATGATATCATGACCTCCCGGATGATCTTCGGTTTCCGCCAGGACCGTGAGAACACCATCTTCAACGAACCATCCGTGCTCCGGGAAGTGTTCTGATTTTGTATCTCTCCACTGGTCCGTATCCGATCCGTCAAATAAGATGGTCCAGCTTGTCTCTTCTGCGGTTTCTTGATTTGACGAATTGTCCTTATTGACACATTGTACGGCAAGAAAGGCAAGACCTGTCAGAATGCCTATTGTTGTTCTGTTTGTTGTTCTCATCGTGGTGCTTTTTTCAGTTCTTCAAAATTTTGGTTCCCACCCAGGTTCATATTCGCGTCCCCAAAGTTTCTCTGCACCGGGATCACCCTGGATATGGCCATTCTTGGGATCAATGGTCAGACCCCGCCCAACTCTTTGCGCGATATTCCCAAGTTGTACCCACGTCGTACTTTTGTGTCCGGTTTCCACATCAGCATTTGGTTTTCCCCCTGTGCGTATACAGCTCAGGAAATTATCGATGTGAATCGTATCGAGACTTTCAGCCGGGCTTGAAGTATCTCTTCCATCGATCACGACGTCTGATCTAACCTCCTTGATTACATTGTCGTCCAGGTCATAAATGGTATAGCCATCATGGCCTGTCAGAAGACTCCCTTTTGGGCCATAAAATATCACGCCCCTGTCGAGCCCCTCAACCAGGCTTCCATTGCAGCTTCGTCCTTCCCATACAATGGAAGCTCCCTCACATTCATACGTAATGATCTGTGTATCGAAAGCCTCCCAGTCATCCTTGTAATGGTAGCGTCCACCCACCGAGTTTACCTTGTTTGGGAAATCCACTCCGAGTCCCCACCTGGCTAGATCCACTTCATGGGTACCATTGTTCAGGGCTTCGCCTGTTCCCCAGTTCCAGAACCAATGCCAGTTATAATGGATGAGGTTATCCTTGTAGGGACGCCTCGGTGCCGGGCCCTGCCACAATTCATAATCAAGGCCGGCAGGTACCGGTGCTATCTTCCCGGTTCCTATGGGACCACGGTTGTTCGTGTACCAGGTCTTTGCCATATAGGCCTTGCCAATGGCACCATTTTTCAATTCGCCGATGCCTTCTGAGAGCAATTTCCAGGAGCGTCGCTGAGATCCCATCTGAACAACCCTGTTGTACTTGCGCGCTGCCTTGATGGCCATTTCTCCCTCTGCCGGGTTGTGACTGAGCGGTTTCTCCACATACACGTGTTTTCCTGCCACACAACTCATAATGGTCGCCGGCGTATGCCAGTGATCAGGGGGGGCCAGGAACACAGCATCAATATCCTTAAGCTCGAGCATCTTGCGGATATCCTTTTCGCTCTTGGGCGTCTTTCCCACAGCTTCCTCAACGGCTTTGATCCCCTTTGCGAGAGCCTTGTCCTCCACATCACAGATGTAGAGCACGTCCGTGTTCTTCCGAGTAGCAAATCTGGCGGCCATTTTCCTACCCCTGCCGTTGGTTCCCATAATGCCCATCCTGATGCGGTCATTCGCACCAATGATCCGGGAATAGCTTTCTGAAGAAAATCCATAGCCCACTCCACCCATGGCCAATGCCGTAGAGCCCGCTGCTACCTTTTTAATAAAATTTCTGCGTGAGTCTTCCATATTTGTATGTTCTCTTAGTTTTGTAAGTTTTGTTACGTTCTATGGCTATCGATCCTTGTTTTCGAACGTCATTTGAATATAGGTGTCAAGGCTTAATGTTGAGTTAATGGGAAGAAATGAGAAATTAATAAGAGATTAACAGCAATGGAATCCTCATCGGTTTTTAATAAATCGCCCAAAGTAGTGCTCATCTTCACCCGACCGTATCCAGTATAAATATATACCTGCTTTGCAGGAAGATAGATCAATCCGGACCTCTTCATCAGTGACACAGGGTGTCCCGGAAAATACGCTCCTTCCTGAAACATCCGATATCTCGATGAAATCAATAGTTGATTCCTTTTGATGAATGCACAGTATACCATCCACCGGATTCGGATAGATCCGGAAACCAGCAGCGGATGCAGAATGGCCTTCAATTCCCACCGAACAATTGGTTCCTTCCCTGATAACGAATTCCTGGTTCTTCAATTCGCAAGTGCTGGCTGCATCAACATACGACACGTAGAATTTGGTATAAATGCCAAACACTTTCGGGTCCAGTGTATCAGCGAAGCGGATACTCCTCCCGCTGGCATCAAAACCATAATCGCCAGTCCAGGTCCAGGTCCAGGAATCTTCAGCAGGTTCGGCGTTGATATCGAGCGATTTACCTGCACATCCACGGATCACCTTTCCCTCAGCTTGTACAAAGGCCCCACCTTCAATGGAGTAATACAAGGTAACCGGGACCGGAGCAACTTCTTCAATGGTTGCAGTTCCAAGCTCGGTGGGGCATAGCTCATCCTCCCATCTTGCCCATATGGGGTATTTGCCCCCTGGAAGATCTGGAATCGTGTAGCTCCACGTCCCTTCCTCCGAGCTTAATGGATAGCTTTTCCCGCCATCGATGCTAAACTGCAGGGGCCCAACATAGGGATTGTCTCCCACGACCAGTGTCAGCTCCCCATCCTCCATCCCACAACCTGATTTCTTTGACCGAATTGTTGCATCAGGTTTTGCATCAAACACTGTATAGGGCCCCAGATCAGTGGGCATGCTCCCGTTCGATCTTCTCATCCACACATCATACAATCCACTGTTCAGGCCTCCAGTTTCCAGGACCGTCGAATTCACGGGTGTGGAGTAGGGATAGGTAGAGCCTCCGTCGATGCTGAATTGGAGGCTCGAGCCTGCATCGGTCTCAGGATAGTGGAATGTCAGCTTTCCGGGTGTGATGCCACATTTTGTGGATTGTACCTTCACCCTGTAGCGATCCAGCCCGTCAGGAGGCGTATCCAGATCCAGCCTGTTCTCTGCAGCCCCTCTTACTACCTGGGTGGTCAGCTTTGCACAGCGAAGGTACCAGTCACAGGGCAGCTTATAGCCGTCCTGATCCAGTGCCACCCAGAAACCTTGTGCCGGGGAATCCTCATGCGTTTCAGCAAGTTTATACATGGCAGTCCCTTCATCCACTTCATCAAACATGGCGATATACACCATTTTTGCATTGGAGCTTACGGTCCGGGTGGATTGCGTCCAGTAAAAGTTCCCGCCGTTTCTGGGTATCTGGTTTTTCTGGTAGTCCCCAACTCGTTTTATATTGTACCACGAGAATCCGGGCCATATGACCGGCATGAAATCGATGTTGCGCTGGTCACACCAATCCTGACCGGGCAGTATATGTTTGTTGATAAAGTCAGCATGGCCGTCAGTATTGCTGTACCGGCCCACTGTCCATGGACTTATCACATCCGCTTCGCTTAAGGCTTCCTGCCAGGCACTCTGTGTATGGAAATCCTGATTGGTGCCCAGCATCACAGTAGCCCTGTACCTTTCTTCGGGACAGCGCTTAAAGAATTCCATGGCCTTTTCAAGCTGCGAAACCTCCAGATTGTCACGGTTTGTGAATCCCCAGAGCGCTACAAGTGGTTTGCCCCTGTGCCATAAGTAATTAGGACTTTCGGTAATTCTCAGGTCGTCCACCAAATGTTTCCAGTCTGCTACCAGCTTATCTATATCTATACCTTTACTCCAGGACAGGTCATACATATTTACAAATGCACGGTCGTATCTTTCACACCCGTACCTCACATTTGCGGTCACTGTATCTCTCAGAGCCCGTAATTTTGCATCCTGTATGGATGCATAAAACCGCTGCAGAAACACCCCGTCGAGATCGTAATCACGCAGCCACTTCATGTGCCTCATCACTGTTTTTCTATGATATGCCGAATAGACCCTAACCGGACGGCCATCGGGAAAGGTAAGGCCTGTGATGAATCTTTCATCCGCCTCATACTCCTCCATCTCCGGCAATATCTCTACACCGATGGTGCTTTCATCTTGCATGCTTCCCCAGTGACGCCAGTTGTCATATTCTGATCCATCCCCCGGTGTAGAGAACCATCCCTGGTATCCAAACATGACCTTCCCGTCGAGGGTGCTGTAATCAGGGCCTTTTATCGCCAGGGGATCAGTCTGCACCAGCGGAACCAGAGAATCTGTGAATCTCAGGTCATCCAGTCTGGCAGTCACCTCTCCTGAGAGTGGCTGGAGAATACGGAAGAAGTTGATGGTTTTAAGATCGGGCGAACCCAGTTTGTTCGCCTCCGAAATCGGCAACATTACCTGGTTCCAGCCATCTGTAAGCCCCAGTGAGGAGAGCTGCCAAGAATACGCATCAACATCAGGTCCGCCGGAAGAGCTAAGTGCTACCTCACCCTCTCCATTCATCATGCCCGTTTCTGAAATAAAGAGCCAGAAATGGAACCAGCCGTTCTCATCGATGCCCACATCGGTCTGTGAGAATCTCTTTTCAAACCACACAGTACCCCTCCCCGAAAACCTGATGGATGCCACTCCCTCCATTTTATCCTGGGTATCGATTCCAATGGAATTGGAACCCAGCCAGAGATTCTCCACATCACACCGCTGCAATACAATCTGTGCAGTTGAATTGCTATTGACGATCACTCCTGAGAGTGAAATAGCAATGAATAAGTGTCTGAGGGATTCTTTCATGATGTCAGGGAATCGGGATGAAGATAAACAGGAAGTATTAACCATGAGTTAATGGATGGTACCAGAAAATTAATATGGATTGCCCTTATGGAATCTTGCATCCCATCACTCTCCCAGACAGGACCAGGTGAGAAAAAAAGCATCCGCATTTTCGTACAGTTTCCTGGAAAAGTCCTCTGTTAATCCTTTATTAATCCAAAATTTATTGATCAACCCTGATATAAGTTTAATAAACAAGATATTAAGAATTATCTTGGAACTTGCATCGTACCAGGTGAAGGGAAGATAAAGTCAATCAGCAGAAACTCAATTGAGCCCAATACTCCCGTATAAGACTGTCCTTCAGGCATGTAAGTTAATCCTGACAAATTGCAATACTTCTCCAAAGTATTGTATGTTGTATTAACTCTCTGTTAATTCCTTATTTAGTATTTTATGAAGAAATTAAATCCCGATGTTCTTAGTTGCACATCCTTCTTTTCAATGCAGAATTGTTTTATTCGTCTAACTTAAAACTATTTCTTATGAGAAAAAATTACACTACTCTATGCCTGTTGACCTTTTTGCTATTCATGGGGTCCACGGGAGTTATGGCACAGCAGTATGATGTGCCAGGTACCTATGCAACCGTTGCGGCTGCTTTCGAACAAATTAACAGTGACATTACCGGAGATCCCTCCATTACGGAGGTAACCATTAGTGTTGCCGCAGGAACTGTCATTGAGACCGGTCCTTCCAACGGTGTCACACACCCTTCTATTATTGTAACCATCCAGGGTGCCGGAGCCGGTGAGACCTTTATTGAATCCTTCAGGGGAGAAAGGATTGTCCCAGGAGAACCTGACAGCCTTTCAACGAGGTGGATTGAGATTACCAATACAGATTCGGACAGTGTTGAATACACGATCCAGGACCTCACAGTCAGGTATTTTGGGAGGGGGGATAATGATAACGGCGGCGTATTCTCCACCAGCACATCCAAGGCTTTTTACGTGAAGATGACGCTGAATAACGTCGTTTTTGACCGATGCGGAGCAAAACAGGGTGCCATCTGGCACGGTGCAAACGGAACACATGAATTTGTGATGGATAACTGCCTTGTTATGGATTGTGTGACCTATGGCGGATCTGCCTTCGCCGGGCCGATTGGTGTGGACAACGGTGGGGTGGTAACGATCACCAACTGTACCTTCATAAACAATATCAGGAATCCCTGGGATCACAGGGCAAATCCCGATTCTCCCATAGATAAGGGAGCAGGAAGAGGCGGAGTGATCAAAGTCCAGGACGGCACCATTAGAAATGTTCCAGAACCCTATCCGTACTCACCCCTGTACTTTACATTGGAGAACACTGCATTCGTCAATAATCTTTTAGATGAGACTGCGGTTGAGACCTTCCCGCCTGTAAGTGACTCCATCCATCCGGCAGTCGATATAAACACGAAGGATACGACAGTATGTGAGGTAACCATTGTCGACAATATCTTTATTGGAAACAGGCGTGACGGATTCGAAACAACGGATGTGGATCTTATGGTTCCCGCTCCCTGGGAGAATATTATTTTTACAAGCTCCGGCAACATCCTGAATAGTGTGGTTACAAGAGAATATAAGGATACCCTGATAGATGGTTGCATTATCAACCCGGAATTGACTTATACGCATCATTATATGCAATTTACAATGGATGGTGATATTCCGGCTCTGATCACTGATGCAGATGGCATTGGACATGTGGAATTCGCAGGCAATGGAGATGGTACTGGTGTGGGAGATATTCAGGCATTCGAAACTGATGTGTATCCCAATCCTTCAGGCGGCATGTTCGAAATCAGGCTTCCTGACCAGTTGCAAACAGCTAGCTATGAGGTATTCAGTATTACCGGCAGCCTTATGAAATCGGGAGTATTGTATGACAATCAAACAACCCTCGATTTGACGAGTGCTGCAAAAGGCTTGTATATTCTGAGAATCAGTGATGATTCCAGAAGCAATACAACGCGCATCATCCTCCAGTAATTCTTCTATTGATTAGTTTTGGAGAAAGGAGCCGGCTCTGGTTTTTTGGGCCGGCTCCTTTTCTTTTGATGAAAACCGATGAAAGCCTGATATGTATCACAGAGTGTATCTTCTTACGGCACTGTTGTTCACGCTCACGGTGAACCATGCGTCTTCAGCTGAAATTGTGATCATTCCCTCCGGAACTTCCAATGATGCTGATATGATACAATCCGCATTGAATAGTATTCGGGAGGGTGACACGCTCAGGCTGAATGGAGATTTTATCATTGCCAGTACCTTGTACCTTCCATCAAATTTCACCTGGATCCTGGATGGATCCCTGGCCTTGAATGAAAGTGTTGACCTTGACCGGGTTGGATGGGTGGAACCAGGAATTGATGCCAGGCGGCCTACCGGAATTACAGAGCAAGCCGGTGGGTCAACGAACATTGTGATGTCGGGTGGCACCTATAGCGGGTATGATGTACATAGCGGATCATCTTCGGTACGTTTCCTGAATTTTGTGTCCGTAACACATTCTGTATTTCAGGATTTTACAATCAATGAGGGTTCAGATGACGGGTTCACCCTGGGTCCGGGCAGCCGGTACAATGAATGCCGGAACCTGATCGGATCGGGTGCGCATGGGAATGCATTAACCGATAAAGGTGAGTACAACAAATGGTATGATTGTATCGCCGAGGATTGCGACAGTGATGGCTGGACGCCCAAATGCCGCTACTCTGAATTCCACCGATGCATCGGAAGAAGAAATGCCGGCCCGGGATTTGGAATGTACGCCCGTGTGGATGGATCCGGTGATCCGGTTGACCTGGGGGAAGCCATCGTAGGAAATAAATTCTATGCCTGTGAATCCTATGAAAACGGCAGGGGTGGGTTTGATTTTGATATCTCGAGTACCTGCGGTGAAGGGGGGCTTGTGAGGGACAACTATATCCAGGCCATCTGTTACAACAACAAGATGCAAGGGGTATTTTTCAGAAACAAAAGGCCCAACAGCCTGATCGAAAACAACGTGGTCGATATCGTTGCCTATGGGAACCTGGGACAAAGGAATGATGGAAGTTCCTCCTCTTTTGGAGGCGGCGTGAGCGTGGAAGGAAGCACTGAAAGCCCGGTCAGGGGGATCAAAGGATGGGTCATCTGTTATGACAACCTGGAATGGGATGTAAATACCAATAAGGCTACCCATTGTGATATCTTTGTTTACAATCCGGATGATCGGGCACTGGCCGTATTAAAAAAAGGAGATGCATCGAATATCCTGACGGAGATCAGTTTTGGCTGTGGAGATCCATTGGATGGGTGGTGCCAGCACAAATATTGTGGTACCCCGATACCCTCCAGGCCCGGTGCTCCCTCCATGCTGTCAGCCCATGTGGTATCGTTTGATCGGGTTGATCTGAGCTGGGCCGACACAAGCACGAACGAGGATGGCTTTGTGATCGAACAAAAAACAGGGGAGCATTTTATTGTTATTGGGATGGTGCATGAAAATGACACTACATTCAGTTGCACGGGTCTTTCTGAACAAACAGCCTATACGTACCGTATTCAGGCATTCAATATCACAGGATATTCCCCCTATTCCAATGAGGTGTCAGCAATAACTGAAACCGATACCAGTTTCAATGCACAGCATAATCATTCTCTTGATACGATCATGTTCAAGATCTTTCCGAATCCTCTTCATGAGTTTACCCGGATAAAATACGCAATAAGGAAGGAGGAATTTGTTTCTATCAGGGTATTTGACTCCTCGGGAAAAGAGCTGAATACGCTGGTTCATGAGAGAAAACCGCAGGGTGAATACACGGCTGTCTTCCATGGGAGTGAGTTGTCCAGTGGTTTGTATTTTATTAAAATAAAATGCGGCGCATATACTGAGACCAAAAAACTTATCTTGCTATAAAGAGCCCTGTGCTTCGGGTGGAAAAGTGGCAATGATTTCCATCCTGCTTTCGGACTCAAAGGCAACAGCGCCGGTCCGGCAAGGGATAAAGAACCTGGAGCCTTCCTTCACCGCATGCTTTCGGTTGTTGATAACAAGCGTACCGGATCCTCGTGCAACTATGGCGATATAGAAGGTTCCTGATTCTTTCACATACCTGTCTTTGACTTCGATCCTGTTTACACTGAAGCACTCAGTCTTACGCACATCAATCAGGGCATATTCAGTACTCCGGTTCTGTCTTGCCAGTACACGCGGAATGCAGAAGTAGTCCTTCTTAATGGTCTCTACAGGGGTAGGTGTGTAATTGAACATCGAGAGGGCAAAATCGATCCCCCGGTTCATGAAACGCGATGCTTCCGGAAGTACATACCCCCCGCGTTCGAATTCGATCCTGACCGCGAAGTCAGTGGGTTCCATGACCTCGATCATAAAAACACCTTCACCGATTGCGTGAGGCATACCTCCTGGGACAAGAAAAACATCACCCGGCTTTATGGGGATCTTTTCGAAACAGGCAAGCAGGGCCTCGCTGTCCTGCTCTTCAATCATACGCCTGAAGTCCTCCTTTCGAGGCGGACGCTGAAAACCCAAATAAATGTATGGGTCCTTCACCTCCTTGCGAATACTCAGAATAATATAGGCTTCTGTCTTTCCAAAGTTGCTGTTGAGGTGTTCTTTTGCAAAGGAAATGGTAGGGTGACACTGGATATGCAGACGAATCGCCGAGTCAAGGAACTTGAGCAAGAACTGTGTGCTGGCTCCGTATTTCTCGTAATGCCGTATTCCGAGTAATGCCTCCGGTTCCGTCTCGCACAATGTTTTCAGAGTCACAGACCCGCCTGCAAGCCTGATTTTTGACAGGCCTTCCTCTGTAAGATGCTCACGGCCTTTGTTAACTGCACGAACTGTCGAGCCGATCCAGTCTTCCGGGAAATGCGCATCCTCAGGATGATCACGACCCTCCATCTGGTCGAGTATCCTCCCTCCCGGGTAGGTCCGCCAAACACGATTTGGTTCTAAAAACAGTATGGCTGAAATCTTCATGACTTTTATCCGGAAACGAGTTGCCAAACGCCTTTGATCCCCATGGTAAGATGTGATGATGGAAAAGAGGAGAACGGCTATTAGAAACATATTGGTTCCCAGGGAGTTTTTATATTCCCCCATCAGGTCCTTCCGGTTCCCGAGATACAGGATGCATCCTACTGTAAGCGGCAGGATGATGGAGTTAAATGCCTGGGAAATGATCATCACAAAAACGGGTCGTGCTTCGAATACAGGAACTACCAGGCCCAGCAGGGAAATGAAAAGCTACCATGATACGGTATTTCGCGAGGGTCATTCTACGCTCAGACTGGTTGTAGTCGCACAACAACCACGGCAGCATCAGCACATTCGGGAACTGGGAGGAGACCCCGGCAGCAACGATACCGAAGGCAAAGATCGCAGTAGCCAGTTTCCCTGCAAGCGGCTCCAGCAGGGCTATCATCTGAGAGGCTTCGGTAAGTCCAAGACCTTCGGCGAACAGGGTGCCAGCGGCGGCGGCCATAATCGCTCCGCTGATAACAAACATCATGGTCACAGACAGAATGGCATCATTACGTTGTTTTTTCAGATCATCGAGGGTCCAGCCAGCTTCTTTTACCAGGGTGGTTCTAATGATGAACAGTCCGGAAAAAACAGTGGTCCCCACCATGGAGGCGATGACAAGGAACGGACCCTTTCCCTGGTCGCCAGGAACCTGTGGAAGGTTCGGAATCATCCCCTTTGCTATCTCGATGGGTGGAGGCATCATGATGAAAAAGTTCAGCAAGAAGCAGATGGCCATGATGGCCACTATGACTGCCAGAGCCCTTTGAAAATACTGCGTTCTTCCCTTCCAGAAAATAAAGTAAACCAGGGCAATGAAGAATCCTGCAAAGTAGACCGGCCGGATGCCCCCGTTGATAAGTGTTTTTGACCACTCATAACAAATATCGGCCACAATGCCCATCACGCCCATCACGCTGCCGGAAACACCGGCAGTGAGTGCCACGATGAAGAAAATACCCACACCGGGGTGAATATGTTTCCGAAATGCCTGCAATGCCGTTTCTCCCGTTGCGAGGGTATACTTTCCGTAAATGTTGATCATAAAATAGGTAGTGAAGCAGGAAGCAATAATCGTCCAGAGCAGCGACATGCCGTAGGTGGCTCCCGCCTTGGCCATGGCTGTCACACTTCCCGTGCCGATGTTAAACCCAAGCAGGAAGATACCAGGGAGGACCATTGCCAGCCCTCTGGCAAACCTTGTTCTCAATGCGGACATTGTCAGGCCAATTTTAATCCTTCGGAGATGGCATCATATTTTGTGATCATGTTGCGGACAGCTCCCGGATGGAGTCGCTATTGCAAGTATAGAGCATCATCCCCGCCGCAAGCAGCATCAGATCCGGAAGGATTTTCATAGGATTGTCTGTCTATTTGAGCAATAAATTACGCTTTCGTGATTAACAGGAATATAATTAAGTACCTGTTAATCTTGTATGGTGATGTATTTGATGAGCTCCAGAACCTCCCCATCCGTATCGATCCCCCTCAGCAGCACCCGGTATCTCCCAGACATATTCCCTGCTTTGAAGGCAATGTGCCCGGTATTTCCTTCGAAAGAAAGGTCCGGATTCCAGTAGAGGGTGGGGCTCAGGTCTGGAATCCTGACTTCACACCTTTCCCGGGCCCTGCTGAATCGGCACTGGTCAGGAAATACTTCCAGCGTTGTTCTGAAGGCATTTGGGGGGATCTTTAGTTGCAGGTTCAGGTCCTTCGCAACAACATTAATTATCCCGTCAAATAAGTGGTTTTGAATCATATATTGCTGTCGAACCATGTCCACGAAATCCACCCTTGACACAGGCATGCCAACAACTTCTTTCAGATTCAGTACAGGGGCCCCATTGAATAGTACCAAAGGATGATCTCCAAGAAGAACATATTTATCCCTGTGGTATATTTGTAGACTATATGCATCATCCCGCTTTCTCAATCTCTCACCAGGAACAATCTCTTTGAATACCTCTTCCATATTTCTCATTGACAGATAATCTTCCAGGTGTTTGCGAGCGTCAGGTACGCCGTAGAAGGAAATGGAACTCCCCTCAGGATTTTGTAAGGGCTTGTCCGTATCGCGATACATCTGCTCAAGCGATGCAAACACATAGGCTCTGTCAAATTCTTCAAACCTGCTGGTATCAAAATGGAAGTAATCAAGATTGTATGCATGAAAAGACTTGTGGAAAGGCCAGTCCAAAGAGATTTCCATCGCTTCATTATGCACGACGGATTGCAATACTAATTCTGACTTCCCGGTTTTATGAGCAGGGTAATCAAAACTGAATCTTCCTTCATGATCTGTTCTTGATTGTAATATGGAGGCTTCCTTGCCTATGAAAAAAAGCAGCAATCTGTCATTGTTGATTCTCTGACTGTTTACCGGATTAAATCCATAACCGGTCACTCGTTTAACATCTACTTCAGGTCTGAATTCCAGCACCTCCGGAATACCCTGGGAAAGATTCCGCCATGCAAATCTGCTACTCTTCCGTGTAATCAGATAGATATCCAGGATGCCGGTAAAGCTGTCTGCCGGTATCGCCGCGGTCAATTGTCCAAATTCGTCCCAGTCATTGAGATATGGATGCAGGTCCACGCGGGATTTAAAATGCTGGTTCGGAGAAGGATTCACAAAGATGTCCCTGGTGACGGACAGGGACAGCAGCGAGAAGGCCCTTTCTTCCGGAAGCAGGATTTCCATATTGATGTTCTCACCCTTTTGAAAGGATGATTGCTGGAATACAAGACCTGATGAGAGCGGTGCCTGGGAGATGTTATTATAATACAACCGCTGGCAATATTCTTCAAGAGCGCTGTTTAGAATACTGAATTCCAGCAATCCACCGGGGAGGGATGCATAGGGGAACTCCACTTCCTCAAAACCCTGTTCAAGGGCTCGTTCAAAAAATACATGCCCCCTGGTTTTCCCGATCAGGTAGTGATCCTCCCTGTCAGATAATCCCTTTCCCAATATCCTTAGCGTAAGCCGGCTTGCTCCTCCCTGGATATTGAGGGTAAGCCCATGATCCTGGATTTCAAGCGGGAGCAGGCCAATTCCTGGCAGATCCAGGCGATAGGTATGAGATGTGTCTGCATGAAATGAACAATGGCCCAGTCCCTGAATTGGAAAATCCAGTTGTGCAATGGTGTCATCGGGCTCTTTGATCAAGAATCCATCTGTAAGTCCAGCATAAAGTCCATTGGGGTAAGTGGCTTTGACAACCAGTGTATTTCTGATCCCACTCAATAGTCTTTGTCCTTCAGGAAATACGGTAACCACAGGTTTACCCCCCATGGTATCCACAGTCATAACCGGTGGTTTGGAAGGATTTATTACCTGGATCAGCTTTATTCCAAACAGGTATTCACCATAGTTTCTTTGCAGATTTGAGTAGACTCGCAGGTAATACATCCCTGAGGTCAACTGGTCAGACAGGATGATCCTGCCGGAGGCCTTGCTTTTGTCGACTTTCAAGACTTGTTGCTCCCTGGATTTCCCGTACTTGTCCATGAGTTCAACATATACAATACGGCTGTAGGAGAATGGGGCAAGGGTCTGGTCATCCAGGCTCCAGACAGAAAACCAGAGCTCACTCCCCGAGAAATACAGGTCCCGGTCCGTTTGAACCACATGGTTTTCATTGGGATGGTTCAGCATATGCCGGTGCATTATTTCCGAGGGTTTTGAATGGGTATCCTCAGAAAGATCCGCCTGGGCAGTCAGGAGGGGGGCTATGGGGTTGATTAGCAGTAGAAGACAGTATTTTAAGGAAGTGTACTTCATCATAATCAGCAGGGCTATTTCCACCACCCGGGTTCAATATTGCTTCCATACACCCTGCAATCGACACAGGGTTTATCTGCAAGTTGCACCCAAAGATAGGATCCATACCAGAAATCCCTGATAGCCATATTTTTAGCTTTCAATAATGTGTCTCTCAGGTACAGCAGCTTTTCGGGATTTGCCACAATAGGTAATTCATCATCCGGAATGTATTCATATCTCTGCTCTATATACCCGCATGTTGGATACTCATTACGAACAATAGACCTTACCTCGGCGGGGAGTTCTGAATGTGAGATGAAGATTCTGGCGGAAGAATGGGATGCCGCATAAAATAATCCGATCACCTTTTCTTCAGGTGTGTTTCTATTGTAAATGTTGCCTTCCACATAGCCAGGTTGAATATCATACAGGAAACCGGAGTTTTCAGAAAACTCTTGTAACATCTTGAAAAAATGGTGGGCTTCCCGGCTAATGGCGTACTGGTTCACAAGAACGCTGTACCGGTACAACAACCGGGTGGATTCAAGGTTTACCCTGAACACGGGCACATTTATCAATTGATTCTGCGATAATCCTTCCGTGGTTGAAGTGGTGATTCCTTCTGATTTGTTAAAGGGCCAACAGTCTTTTATATTCTCTTCAAACACGGTCTCAAAATCTATATTGATGAGTTCTTGGTTTTCATCATAAATAAAAATCGGGGTAATGATTTTATTCAGTGAATAGCCTGCTGCGACCTTCCAGGTTTCCTCAAAGGAATAAATATAATACCTCGAAGCATGCTCATCTATGTTTGATGTTAGCAGCAACTCCAATCCCGGATCCTCTTGCATGGCCCCGCCCTGGTTGGAAGTCACTGATCGGAAAGACATACTTTCTATGGCAAGCGAGCTCTGCAGGGATACCGGGTCAGACTCGTATTCCTGCCCATCCAGAACAATTCTCAAACGGTAGCTGCTTTCTTTCTCTGCAGCAAAATCTTCCCGGACTGGTGTATACAATCCATCGTCCCGATAGGCAAATTGGTGTTCGACCATCTCATTTTCTATGACCATAAGCTCCGCGTCGGCGATCCAGTCAAAAACAGTTCGCTGGAACGCTCCGCTCCGGCTTAATCTAATTTCACTATCCCCAGCCCTGCTGCTCACATACCCTTCCACCACAAGGTGACTGTCAGCATCGTCCAGGTTAAGATGATACGGGTTAATGCAAGATGCAAACATGATGAATATGACGATGATCCTTCGCATGTTCAGATCTTGAATTTGTAGGTCAGGGTGACAATGGGGGTCCCGTAAATGGAGATTGAGTAAGCCTGGAGTTTTCCTCTTTCATTGTAGTCGAAGAATATTGAATAAGGATTATCCCTTCCGGTAAGGTTTACAACTGACAGACTTACTGAACTCCGAACGATTTTATCCGCCCTGTAGTTACCGTCCATGGTAACTGTCAGGTCTATTCGGAAATAATCAGATAGCCTGTATTGATTCCTGTCAGAGAACTGAATTCGTTTGGAACCCCGGTAACTAAAAGCAGATTCAGGCAATGTGACCGGTCGTCCCGTACTGTAATGGATGTTCGTTGATATCCTGAGACGGCGGAAGATGTCATAATTTGCAACCAGGTTCAGCTGATGAGGTTTATCGTAATTGGCGGGAAAATAGGAACCCTTGTTAATGGTTTCTTCCGGAAGCTTGCTCCGGAACCGGTTCATTGACCTGGCATATGCGTAGTTCAGCCATCCGGTCAGGGCACCTTTATCCCTGTATATTTGAAATTCAATTCCATAGGAGCGGTTCATCCCCTGGATAATTTCAGTTTCAAAATGTTCGTTGGCAAATAATCCAGCCCCGGTCTTATAATCCATAATATTCTGGGTATGTCTGTAGTAGGCTTCCAGGGAGACAAGGAAAGTATTGGAGGGACTCAACACAACATTGCGGAAGTAACCCAGGCTGAATATATCACCGGTCTTGGGTTGAATATGTGGATTACTCAGTTTCCAGAAATCCGTGGGAGCGGGAAGGATCGTATTGGAAACCAGTCCAATATATTGACGTGTCCTGTTATAGCTGAACTTGAAGGAGGAATTCGCATCCAGCATGACTTTTCCCAGAAACCTGAATTCGGGGCCGGAATAGGAATTGATCAATTCACCCCTGGAATACCTGCTTGTATCCCTTATTGTTTCCGGAGACCTGCTTACACCCTCGATGTAATCATACATGCTTGCAGGGCCAAGGTATCCGTATGCAGAGTATCGCAGGCCATAGGACAGTTTGAGCCAGCGATTTATGCTCTGTTCATTATGGATGTAGAGGGATCCTTCCACAGCCTGTTCATCGTCCAGGATCAATGGCTCCACGATGGATTCAGGTCCAAAGGGCGTCCTGCTTCCGGGTTGAATATCATAGTATATCCCACAAAAACCGAAATGAAGGTTGATCCACCGGTCCCTTTTCCAGTTGAACCTGTTATTCAGGGAATACTGTTCTATGCTGTATGAAGAACTCATGGAAATGGATGGTACAGATTCATCGGTCAGGCTTGAGTTGTATGAGCTGAAGCTAAAACTGGTTTCGTAAGAACTGTTCTTTCCAAGCTGTCTGCTGTAAGCAGAGGCTATAACAAGATTGGAATATTCCTGGGTCTGGATCCTGTCGAATTTGAAATAGTCGTGACTGGTGTAAAATGTCAGAAACAGGTTCTGATCCTTTTCAAATGTAACGCCTATCTTGCCAAACAGATCGTAAAATGATGCCGAACTGTTACGTACCCTGTCATCACCTACCCTGTGGAGAATCCAATCTGAGTAAGTGCTCCGTCCTGAGCCGATAAAGGAGATCTTGTTGTTCAGCACCGGACCCTCAAATGTGAGGTTCGCTGAAATCGGACTGATTCCACCCTGTAGATGGTACTTTTCAAAATCCCCGGTCCTGGATTCAATATCCAATATGGAAGAGATCCGTCCTCCGATGGTTGAAGGCATACCGCCTTTATACAGTTCAGTATTCTGAACCACATCGGTGCTTATATTGGAAAAGAATCCAAAGAAATGGGTCATGTTCATGATGGGTGCATCATCCAGGAGAACAAGGTTCTGATCTGTACTTCCTCCCCTTACATTATATCCTGTCGCAATCTCAGAGGCGGTCTGTACACCTGGCAGGGTCAACAAGCCCTTCAGGATATCTGTCTCTCCAAGAATCATGATTGATTTATTCAATACGCCCATATTCATTTGCTCCGCTCCATCCATTCTGCTTACTTTTTTATTGACCTGACCGATGATGGTTACCTGGTCAATCATGGTATAGTCATCAAGCAGGTTCAAATCTATTTTCCCGTTGTCATAGGCTATCACCAAACGTCTGGCCGTTTTCTTTCCCACTGCCCGGTATATGATTTCGTTCTGGCCGGATGGAATCACCAGGCTGTAAGTCCCGTTTATATCGGTCACCGCACCTGTTGAAGTACCTGCAAGCTGCACCGTTGCGCCGATGATGCTTTGTCCGGTTACTGCATCCAGAATGATTCCCCTGATATAAAACTTCTTGCCTGATAGATTCGGAGAAGGATTCCCAAAATGCACAACTTCGTATAATGCTCCGTTCGCCCCCCCTTGTGTTTCCTCCTCTTTAACAGTATCGGTGACCTCAGCGATTGCAGGTGCCCCTGAGATAAGTGACTTATAAAAATCCCGGGCAAATTCCTTATTCAGGATCTCGCCCCTTATCAGGTACACGTCAGGTGCATCTTCAAGGATGTGGAATCCAAACTGCCTGAAATAAGCTTCTATCCCGTAAAGTACATCAACATTCTCAAAATTGACACTGCTGCTTAAGGAATCATCTATCCAACCAGGATGGTAATAGAACCTCAGTTGATATTCTTCCTCCAGCAACTGAATAAACTCTTTCGCTTGCAGACTATCACGCTGTAAACTCAAAGCCGGCAAGGTCTTTACCTGGCAGAACACAGCCGAAGATGCGGCCATGAGGAGTACTATGTTGATGATCCCTTTCAATTCCTGGATTCTAATGGTCAAGCAAAGATCTGCTGAATGCACACAGGTCAATAAGGATTTGCGTTCCTGATTTTTCAAAATTGATTTTGGCCTGTCTCATATGCTTACGCAGAAACTTCTTATCATCCTGAAATGCCTTGAGATAATCTCTTCTTCCGTCCACCGTATAGACTTTTCCATCCAAAATAAGATAGACCTGTTTCTCATAACGATAGGAAGATTGATTCGCACTATTCGGATCTAAGAATAATTCTTTTTTGTGCTTGACGAACATGCTCAGTTCCTCCTCATATACCACCTCATAAAAACCTTCCTTCAATTGCTCATGGATGGGATTCATTTCTGAGTGTAATCTGAAATGATACTCACTGCCATAATGCTTCAGCGTAAACCGTTCCACATAATACTTGTTGAGCACCAGTGGTACCCTGTTTCCCGAACTCCCTGTCTTCCATAGAACCAACTCATCCATGATGAGATTGTAGCTCAGAATGAGGTCTTTATACCATTTTCCATTGTAAGATACACTCCCGGACAGAGTCCCGGCATTGAAGTAATAGGGTGTCCCTGTATGGGATTTAACTTCGAACTCGTAGATCCTGCCCCGGTACCACAGGCTGTCCTCAAATGGATCTTCCATGGCCATTATCTGGCTAAAGACCTCCTGTCGCTGAACCAGAATATCCTCCTTTGAAACAGCAGGAATGTTTTGGGCATAAAGTGCGCAAGGCAGCACTATTAAAACCTGGAAGCATGTGAGACGGCAAAGCGCAGCAAGGCCTGCGTTACTGCCAACAAAGGAATAGGGTTTCATCACGGCTGATTCCCCCATTCTTTATTCGGTAACGCTGAAAGAACCAGTTCCAGTGTGGCTCCTGACATGATCTCTTCGTAGGTGATAAAGGGAGTGCTTATCTCTTTGCCGTCGATAAAGGCTTTCTGAATGTACTTATTGGCCCGGCTGGCCCCTTTCGCGACTACGGTGAATACATTCCCGTTGGTCAGTTGAATGCTCACTTTTTCAAATACCGGACTGGTGATCGTGTACAGCGGGATACCGGGAGTGACCTGATAGATACCCATGGAACTCAGGACCACAAAAGCTGTCATTCCCCCGCCATCCTCATCTCCGGGAATTCCGAATATGTTATCCTTGAACCAGACATCCAGCAGGAATCGGATTTTTTTCTGTGTTTTCCAGGGGGCACCGAAATAGTTATACAGGTAGGGTATATGGAAGGAAGGCTCATTGCCCATGGAAAACTGTCCGACCATGCCTGTTGAATTGGCCCCATGAACGTAAAACTCCCGCCTTTTCATACCCAACGGTTCCCTGAATAGTTGATCCAGCCTGGCCTCAGCATCCTGTTTCCCGCCCAAAAGGTCTATCAGACCGTCAATATCGTGTTTCACGTCCCATGCATAGGTCCAGCCATTGTTTTCATCATAATATTCCCGGTAGCCCGGTCCACCATCTGATTTTGGATTGATCTCGATCCATTCACCGTCTTCATCTTTGGGCATAAAGAGCCGGTGATCAGGATGCCAGAGTTTTTTATACTCTTGCGCTTTGCTTGCAAACCGTTTCTGTTCGTCCCATTTCCCCAGTTCCCCGGCCAGTTCGGACAGTGCCCAGAAATCGAAGTTGATGCCAAGTGTTACAGCAACAGGTTGTCGCTTTTCAAACCCATCCATCTGGGGATCTGTTTCTTCTTCCCCCGGTCGCAGTGATGGGAAATATCCATGCTCGTGATAAAAGTCATCGATGGGTCTGCGCGGAGTACCCTGCCTCCAGGGGATATATGTGCCCTCCATGAGATTCTTCCGGATCCCTTCATAGGCTTGTTGAACATTATAGTCCGTCAGGCCCTTCCTGTAGGCATCAATAAATATGGCCGATGAATGATAGGCATTCATGCACATATGGTTCCCATGGACTTGGGGAAACGTGGGCATCCAGCCGCTTTGCCTGTACATCTGGGTGTAGGAATGAAGCATGTCATTTTCCATTTCAGGATCCAGGATCGTTCTCAGCGGATGAGCGGCCAGGTAGGTATCCCAAATCCAGTCGTCCACGTAGAAAGGCCGGTCACTTTCATGCACCTGTCCATCGTATCCGCTGTAGTACTGTCCGTATTCATTGATATCCACCATACGCTCATAGGTGCGGTACAGGGAGGTGAAAAATGTCCTTTTTTGCGCCGTGCTTCCTCCTTCCACCTTGATCTGGCTGATTGTTTCTTCCCACTCTTTCTTCCCGTCTGCTTTCAATCCCTCGAAGTTTTTCCCGGCCAGTTCTTCATTAAAGTTGGATTCCGCCTGCCCATGATTGAGATAAGAGACCGCATATTTGACTTGAATTGAGGTAGGGGCTGCCTTGGGAAGCTCAATGGAAAACTGGTCCCCGTTCCAGGTAAACCCGGCCCCGCTGACCAGCTCCCCTTCTGCATCGAGAAGGCTGGCAAAAATAAAAACCCCCATCTCCCGGGTGACTGAATTAAGTCCCCGTGTTTTATACCTGATTTTGTCCTCAAGCAGAAAAACGCCATCCTTTTCTGAAAATCCCCTCATGTTGTCAGTACCCCTTATCATCAGGTTCTTCCGTTGTCCGGCAGGAAAATCCACTTTGTAAATGGCACTCTTTTTACCAGGTGCAAAGCTGACCCGGATATCTTCATCAATAAGGTAGGTAGAGTAGTACCAGGGATGTACTACCTCCAGATCATGATCTATGTGCATTGTTCGCTTCCATGAATTTTCATCCATCTTACCGGTTCCGACTTTCATTTGAAACAGTCCTTTATTCCTGTGTGCAGCAACCTGTAAAGGGAAGGACTCTACCTCATCTGAAATGTAGTCTTTTTTCTGTGGCACCATCCTAAGCATCTGATTGGGAAGGTGGAATGTGGGATATGTGGGTACCAGAAAATGCGAAACGTTCCCAATTGTTGGATCAATATATTCGCTGAGATCTTCCTTTTGGCCCTGTCGTGAACACGAGATCAGCGTCAAGATACCTAGTACAGTTCCAACAAGGGCTATTGCGGGCTGGAAACTGACTTTGTCTTTTTGATATAACCCATCTGGTGTAGGATTCATCATGGTGTAGAATTTCCGGATCTTTAGAAGAAATTGATTCAAAACCCAAATCTACATCAGAAGATCTAACAAAAACTTAATAGAGGATTAACAGGTCTTATAGCCTTTCACGAATACTGGCTCAGGACACTAATAGACACAAACTGCCAGGAAAGCTCACAGGTCCTCTGGCACCTGGTCAGGCAACTTATAAACATCTGATTCCGCTATCAATCTTACTATGGTCAATGACCATTTGATAATAGGCCGCATCCAACAAAATGGCTGAAAGACTGCTCAAGTCATCAGGTGTCGGAACCGGGGTTAGATGTACCCGTTCATCTAGGTCCAGTAAATAAGGATTTCTGGAAAATAGTCCGACCTGTATTGGATACTCGTCGTTCGCAGGTTTTACAAACCGGAAGTACTTTCTTTTTTCTCCCCCATACTCATTCCTTTCGTATCTTCCATCCACAATGAAATTCCAGAATTGCTGAACAAATTTAAAGTCTTCTAATCCTTTTACCATTGCATTTCCCGCATTATTTGTTCTACAGCCATCTCGACACGTTCATCCTTGCTGTCCTGCATACTTATGCAAAGGGATAAAGGGTCGACACAACTTTGATTGCCCGGCAAAACGACCTTCAGACAAAAATGACTATTGAGGATCCGCAAAAACTGCAAGTCAGGCGCACGAATCCCGCCTCCTTTTTAATGACCCGCTCAAACTGGTTTCGGCAAATCTTACAACGGTATTTTACCCTGACATAGTTTTTAGATACAGCTATTCCGTTCTCCATGGTTGAGAGTGAATACTGGTTGACTTTCCATGTGGCTTTTGGTTGAATCAAGCAAGTGTATGAAATAGCATGGAATTGAATAAATAAGAAGGGAGAGAGTTATCAACCCGAACACAGAAACCTGTTTATAACGTGAAAAAACACTCTCATAAAGAGGGAGGGGAGCATCCGGGTAACGCAAGAAACCCGGATGCTCCTTTTTGTTTGAACAGTTCTGTCAGGAATCATTGCATAAGGCTTTTTTTCATGCTAATTTGCCTGCAACTAAACAATGATCCAAAACAATCCCGATGAAAAAGATAATATTCATATGGGCGGCAGTGCTCCTTGCAGCGCTATCCCCTTCAAACCTCAGGTCGCAATCGGTAGAAGAGCTCCATGAACAGGTTGAAAGCCTGAACCGGCAACTTGGCGACATGGAATACACTTTTAATGCCCTCCAGAAGAAAATTGATGATATCCTGTGGATCCAGAAACTGGAGGATGTGGCCTGGGTGGACAAGGTTTATATATACGGCCCGCCTCTGTGGAAGGAGGATCATCCCACCGCCCAGGGTGCCGGGAACCCGGTGAAGTTCTGGACCTATATCATCATTCCCAAGAACACCGATCCCGGTAAGAAATATCCTTTGATGGTCCTGCCCCACGGGGGGGTGCATTCCGATTTTTCCACCTACTACACCCATATTGTCCGGGAACTTGTGGCACAGGGTTATATCATTGTGGCAGCAGAATACCGCGGCAGCACGGGATACGGGAAAAATCATTACGAGAAGATCGATTACGGAGGGCTTGAGGTGGAAGATGTGAAAGCCAGCCGCGATTACATGATCGAAAACTTCGATATAGTGGATAAAAACCGCGTAGGGATCATGGGCTGGAGCCATGGAGGATTGATCGCCCTGATGAATATTTTTGACCACCCTGAGGACTACCAGGTGGCTTTTGCCGGGGTTCCCGTAAGTGACCTGGTGGCGCGGATGGGCTACAAAACACAGGGGTACAGGGATCTCTATTCAGCAGACTACCACATCGGACAGACAGCCTATGAGAACGTGGATGAATACCGGAGGAGATCGCCGGCATGGAACGCCCATAAGATGAAGGATGTTCCCCTGCTGATCCACACCAACACTAATGATGCCGATGTGAACGTGCTGGAGGTGGAGCACCTGATCAAATCGCTCAAAGCGGAGAACAAAAAATTTGAATACGAGATTTACCAGGAGATCCCCGGGGGCCATTCATTCGACAGGATGGATACAAAAAAGGCCAACGAGATCAGGGTGAAGATCTACAAATTCCTGGCTGCCAGTTTAAGCCCGCCAAACCCCATCCGGGATGTCCCCTCCCTGAAAAAAGCAGCATACAGGTATTAACTTCATGCAGGATTCCCGGGACCGGTTTCCATAGGGTATCCGGCCCGGAGTGCATCTATATAGCATAAGATGTTGGCCGTGTACACCATATTCATCATGATGAAAGCAAAACCTGCACGCTTCGCGGGCTACGTTTCTATGATCCTGTCCGTTCTGGTTTTTGGCCTTTTCACCGGGTGTGACAAGGGGAAACCTGCAGACCGTTTTCCAAAAGCAGCTGTCAACCAGTTGGATGACAGGCTGCTGTCTGAAGCTGTTGACAAGGCAGAACAGGACAGGGGGATCCTGAGCCTGCTGGTCTTCCGAAACAGTGACCTGATCGTTGAAGCCTATTTCGGGAAGGGAGGGGCCGATTCTCTGCACAGGGTGAAATCTGTGACCAAAAGTGTAACAAGTATCCTGATCGGAATGGCCATTGACCAGGGTCATATCGGACATATTGATGAAACGGTGGGTGATTACCTGGCGGAATATCTAACACCTGAAGACTCGGTTGTAGCCGGAGTGACCATCAGGGAGCTGCTTACCATGACCGGAGGTTTTGACTGGAATGAACTGACAGACCCTGAATGGGAATACTGGAACAACTGGGTACGGTCCGATGATCATTTTATCTATGCCCTGCGGGTTCCCATCATTCATGAGCCGGGCACCCATTTCACCTACTGCACCACCGGGTGCCAGATTATGTCCGGGCTCTTTACCGAGGCAACCGGGTATTCACTGAAAGCATTTGCAGAGGAGTATTTGTTCGCTCCCCTTGGGATCACAGGTGACCGGCCATGGGGTGCTGATCAGCACGGTTTTAACTATGGCGGGGTAACCCTGCGTTTGACCGCCACGGACATGCTGAAGATCGGGAGGCTCTACCTGAACGGGGGGGAATACAATGACCGGCAGGTGGTACCGGAAGGGTGGGTAACCAGCTCATCATCACCACAGGTCAGCACCGGTGATGTGATGCTCTACAGCAACCAGTATGGCTATTACTGGTGGATAGGTGAACGCCAGGGAACCCGGTACTATTTCGCCAATGGTTTCGGGGGACAGTTTATTGTGGTTTTCCCTGACCTCCAACTGGTGGTAGTGGCCCAGAGTGAACTGAACAACGATTTTCATGAGCCGGGACAACAGTGGGTGAATACCCTCTCCATCATCATGAATGACGTGCTGGGCTCCGTGTTGTAGTACCGAATATCCCAGGGAGTGGTCAGAATTCAATGACCTCCTTGGGTTTGAAGTTGTTCTCCATGGTCCAGAAAAAGGCCTCCCCATGGCTGATCCTGAAAAGGCAGAGGGCCGAATGGTCCACCGTTAACCCGAAGCTCTTCAGGAAGGGCCGGTCTTCCATGGCCTTCTCCCGGTATTTAAGGTCTGTTACGAACTTCGTTTTCCCGGAGATACGCAACATGGTGCCCAGTCCATTTTCCCCTGGCCTGTAGAAACAGGCCTCTGCCCTGGGATTGGCTTCCAGCTGCCCGTGAACCTCCTTGGTGTTGCTGGTCTGGAAATAGAAGCCGGTCTCATCCGCAAACCAGAATCCCAGGATCCTCACCCTGGGCTGGTCGTCCTCCACGGTGGCCAGGGAACAGATGGGATTTTCATTGGCGAATTTGATGCAGTCCTGGATGTTCATTCAATCTGTTTTTATTTGCCATAGGTAATCCCCGGCCATTCGTCCGTCCGGAAGGGTCCAACCGGTAATCCTTCCGGATTGAACAAATTGGCATCGTCCGGATTATCGGCCCAGGCATACCTGACAGCCACCGGGACAGGAACCTTTTCACTCTCCAGGAAGACCCTGTTTCCCTCTGCCCGGCCCCTGGCCCAGTGGAAAACCCGGTCCTCGCCAGCAACGGCAAATCCCTTCACATACCCATATTTGTCCTTTACAAGCAGTTCACTCCCCATGGGATCGAATTCCACCACCACGGTACTTCCCTTCACCTTCATTGTCCTGTATGCCGGGGCAGCATAGACTACCTCGTGGCCGTAGGTGCCATGCAGGGCTGCCAGGGCCAGCCTTTTACCCACATCCTGCTTGTTGCGGGGATGGATGTCACCGGCCTCCCCGATGTCAATGATTACTGCCATACCGGTTCCGGGAAGCGACAGGGTCATGGCCTGGGCCTCCCGCAGTTCCGCCCAGTTGCTTTCACCGGGCTGGTCCGCCACCTTCATGTAATTGGCCAGCTGGACGAAATAGAATCCCATATCAGGATTCTCCCACTTGTTACGCCAGTCCTTAATCATGTTGGGGAACCTTGTCCTGTAAGCATAGGCCCTGCCGGCATTGGCCTCTCCCTGGTACCAGACCGCACCCAGCACACTGAAGTTGATCAGCGGGTGGATCATCCCGTTGTACAGCAGGGTGGGTTTTGAATTGGGACCGATGGACACCTGAGAACTCACCTTCAGGCTCTCGGAAGAGACCCGGTAGAGCCACTCCCCTGCCAGCGGAAAGGGAACCCTCTTCAGTCTTCACCTGCATGGTGGCGGGATCACTCCAGAAGCCACCTCCGCCCCCGGTATCCTCCACCCTCACCACCAGGGTGTTGTTTCCCGCCTTCAGGATCCCGGATTCGACCTTGTACACGCGCTCCTTGTTGTAGGAATTCTTCATGGATCCCACCTCTGTCCCGTTGATCCAGGTACGGTCACTGTCATCAATGGCGCCCAGGTTCAGGACAACCACCCCGGCTGCCTGCTCCTCTGTCAGCTCTATGGTCCGCCTGAACCACACCACGCCATCCACACCTTTCAGTCCCCGGTC
The DNA here is from genome assembly GCA_963793455.1 of uncultured Bacteroidota bacterium. Taxonomy (GTDB): domain Bacteria; phylum Bacteroidota; class Bacteroidia; order Bacteroidales. The sequence goes on along the minus strand of CAWCAK010000001.1, from coordinate 239,025 downwards.
TTCCCACAGGCCGGGTACCTCCATGGATCTCCATGCGGAGAGATCAATATCCTCAGCAGCCCACAATGCCCTGTCATTCACCATCCCGGATTCGAGCGGTCCCAGCGATTCCAGCATCTCCCTGCGTTCCTGCTCCATCTTCTCCACCAGCTGGTCCATATCCGCCTGTTCCATGCCCTCGATGGCCTTTTTCATTTCCGGCACCGTGGCCGACATCTCCCTGCTGGTCCACGTCTCCACATTGGTTCCGCCCCAGTTGGTGCTGATCAACCCGATGGGAACATCCACTGACCGGTGTATATGGCGCCCGAAGAAGTAGCCCACAGCAGAGAAGTTCCCCACTGTTTCAGGAGAGCAGGCAAACCACTCCCCCAGGGGGATGTCCTCCACCGGCATCACCTGCACGTTATGGGGCACATCAAACAGCCGGATCTCCGGGTAACCGGCTCCGGCAATCTCCTCCTCCGCGTTGTTGGAACTGGCCACGGTCATCTCCATGTTGGACTGGCCCGAACAGATCCAGACATCCCCCACAAGGATATCTTCCAGGTTCACCCTGTTCTTTCCCCTGACCTCCATCCCGTAAGGCCCACCGGCCTCCATGGGATCAAGTGTTACCATCCACTTCCCGTCCTTGCCGGTCCTGGTGCCCTCCACCTGCCCGTTCAGGGTAACTGTGACTTTTTCCCCTTTTTCAGCCCAGCCCCAGACCTTCACCGGCTGGTTACGCTGGAGCACCATGTGGTTCCCGATCACCCGTGGCAGTGTGACCTCTGCATGAATGGTTGCCGAAACCATAAAGATGCTGATCGCCACAGAAAGTAGCCTGCGGCCTGTAACGAATGTTTTCATGATGCGGGTGTTTTTGTTGGTTTGCTCCCTAAATGTAGCAATCTTATTCCCGTTGATCCAAACAACCGGGGAAATCATTTCGTGAAGTGAAGGATCTCCTGACCGGGCCAGCTTACCTGGAGATGATCTTATGGTTTTGCATCACATCACCCTGGATGATGCGCAACCAGTACACACCCGGGGCTGCATCAGGCAGATCCAGCCAGTTTGATCCCGGAGTAGCCAACCTTTTCTTTATCAGCCTGCCATCTATATCATAGATCTCAAAACGGGTTTCCATCTCCCTCGTGTACGGCAGGTCCACCTGGAACGATCCCTTGAAAGGATTGGGATAGATCCTGAAGGCGGATCCAGCGGCAGTGATCCCCACGGAACACTGTGGATCGGAGGGATCCAGAACGGTGACGGTCACCGGCTCCGAGGAAGCCGAGCAACCGAGGCTGGTGGTGGTCAGGGAATAGTCCCCGGCCTCCCCCACTTCAATGGTACGGCCGGAGAATCCCAGCACCTCAGCATCCTTCATCCAGGTGTAGGTCAGACCTTCCCCCTCATTTGCGGTGAGGGTGACTGTTCCTCCCGGGCAGAAGGTCAGGTCGCCCGTTACCGATATGGCGGCTTCCGGCAGTGGATTTACGGTGACCACCAGGGTGTCCGAAGTACTGATACAGTTGCCGGTTTCTACAGAGACACTGTAGCTTCCGCTTTCAGTTACCCGGATGAAAAAATCATGTTTCTCCAGGAACTCCTCCCCGTTGCTCCAGTAATAGATGATCCCCGGCTCGAAGGTTGTCCTGAGGTAGAGCTCCTCCCCCTGGCAGATGGTGAGTTCCCCCACTGCTTCAATGGAGACGGGGGGATTGGGGTCCACGGAAACGTCATAGCGCTCCGATACCGCTGAGCACCCTTCCGAAGTGACTTTCAGTTTCACGATCCCTGACCGGCTTGTTTCAAAGGATGCACCACCCCATTGCTCCCGGCTATTGTTGAAGTACCAGTCATACTCCAGCCCGGGTTCCGGGGATGTGCTGAAGGTAACAGAACCCCCTTCACAAAAGGCGAGTGCACCATCCACGTTGACGGCCGCTTCAGGCACGCCCCTTACCTCCAGGAGATAGGGTTCTGAAGTCATTGAGATGCCATTTTTCGAAACGGTGACCCTGTAGGATCCGGCTGAATCCGCTACCAGGGAGGCAGCAGTGTCAGCAAGGGGAACGCCATCCAGGTTCCAGGTATATGCGAGTCCCTCCCCTTCCGGGGCTTGAAGCGTAACCGTTTCCCCCTGGCAGATAAAACCCGCACGGTCCGGCGTGATCTCCACGGATTCCGGAACGGAACCATCCAGGCTGATGGTGATGGAATTGGACAACCCACTCTGGAAGGAATGATCCAGGGTGAATGTACCGGTCCTTACCTGGTCGCCGGAAGTGACAGTGAAGGAATAGGTTCCGAGGAATCCCCCGAATGAGATCTCCCCTTGCGAGCCGGAAATAGCATCCAGGGGCGGGGTCCACCACTCCTCCTTTGTCATCCGGTTCCAAACCTCTCCGTGGGGCCTGATGGTCCAGTCGTTATCAAAGAAAGCCCCATCCGGTTTCCAGTGCCTGCCCTCCCAGAATCCCCACATGAGCAATGAACTTACCGATGGGTGGCTGAACAGGATGGTCATCAGGTCGCGGGTGTAATCGGCCTGGACCTCACGCTGGACCAGGTCGATGTCATGCTCTGTTACCTTGATCTCCTTCCCCGTCACTGCAAAACGGTCCAGGATCTCGTATACCCTTTCGATGGAGGTCAGCTCGCTCCCGAAGTGCCCCTGGATCCCGATCCCTTCAATGCCTCCCCCCAGGCTGTCGATGTACCGTATGGTATTGTAGTAGTGGTCCTGGTGGGCCTGGTTCTTTCCCCCGCCGTTGATGATGGAATAGTCATTGATATAGAGCTTTACCCCGCGGTCAGTCCGCCGGGTCCGTTTGAACCAGTCGGCCATCACCTCATCCCCCAGGATATCCTGGACATCATGGCAGGTATAGGGTTCGTTGAGCACATCCCAGTCATTCAACCGTCCCTTGGTCAGGGCTGTAACCTTATCAATATGACTGTCAATGGCATTTCGCATTGCCTCAGGATCATTGGCAAGGTCCTCCACGAAACCGGGCATGTTGCCCCATCTGGGCCAGACGATGTTGTGGCCCCTTACCGGGATGTTGTGTGCATCCAGGGTATCCAGTGCCCTGAAGATCCTGTCATGGGTATAGTCATGCATGACCTGCGGCCATTTCAGGTCGTTCTCAAAGACCACTTCGTTGAACATACCCAGCGCAGTATTCCTGTACACCTCATTGGAGTTAAACACCTCTGCCGAAATGGCGGTCCCGAATCCGAACTTATGCTGCTCCATTTCCATGTGCACTTCTGCTCCTTCAAGGGGTTGGCCCGATTCATCCACAACAGTAATCTGCATCTCCCCTTTCCGGATCTGCCCGATCCGTTCTGCAGCCGTTATACGCCATGCAGCATCCGGATCCTGGCCAATGTAAGTGATTTCCGTTTCCGGCAGCTCCTCCAGGGAGAGGGTATTCCTGTAGTTCAGGAACCGTACCCGGGCCACCTCCACTGTCTGGGAAGGGAATCCCATGTGGAACATATAGCTGACCTGCAGGGCCGGGAGTGTGGTATTGACCTGCACCCTGGCATAATACTCCTTCCATTCGGTCCCAATGGACACATTGTAATAGAGCTGCTTTTCATAGGGCTCCGTGTTTTGCTCCAGGCAGACGGTCAGAAAACCTTCCCCTGTCTCCACCTGGGAAGCAATGGTGCGGGCGTAAAAGGCCACCAGTACCACATCCTCCTCCTCCACTCCCAGCGAGGCAGGGAATTTTACCTGGGCATCCCAGGAATTGGAGAGATCCGCGCCGGTCTGCACCCGGAGCGCCTGGTCGAAATCGGGGCCGCTTACAGTCACCTCGGTAACCGTACATTTCCCGATCTTTTGCCAGGTGGTCCCGGTTTCCCTGTTGAGCATGATGCCTCCGTCAGGTACCTGCGCCATAAGCATGCCCAGGGGCATGATCAGAATGAAGAGAAAGGATTTTAATGCTGTAGGGTTCATATGCTGTCCGATTCTTAGCATAGGTGCTGTTTTCTAATTCAAAAAGTGGCTCAGGGCCAAATATTGATCGAGGTTAATCACAGGCTGATAGGCAAGGTAATGGTTGGCGTACACCTCTCCATCGACCCTCCATCCAATCAGCCACAGGGTGGTTTCGCGGGGCCGGGGCAAATACCCTTCAATGGATTTCCCGTTCCCCTCCACTTTGAAATCACTATTGAAAACCTCCTCTCCCGAACCAGCCTCCCGGATAGTCAGGCTCCCCTGGACCTCCTTCCTGGTATCGTTAACCACCACCACCGGGTGCCCGCTGTGGGGTGCATCCTCCACCAGGCCAGGATCTCCGATCATCACGCAGACATCCTCCTGCACCCGCTTAATATACCTGTAGGCCAGCTTCCTGTTCCCGTAGTAATCCACTACAGCATCCGAAATGACCGGCCAGCCATCCCGGAGGTTCCACCAGAGGATCCCGTTACGGTCACCCTTGTTCATCCGCCAGAACTCTATAAAGTACTTCATGGCCTCTGCCTGGACGATCTGCGAAGCAGCTATGAACAGGTCCAGGTCCCGGGGGACCTCTCCGAATACCGACCTCACCTGATTAACCATCAGGTTATTCCGCTCCCGGCTGGTTTCCGAATGCGGGTGGGATATGACCGCCTTGGCCTGCCACTGTTCATTCCACTCCAGCTCTTCATTCCAGGGGTAGAGATAACCAGGGTCCATCATTTTCTCCAGGCTTCCTCGGGAGGGGCATCCATGATAGCCAATCTCGCTGACAAATTTAGCCCGGTTCCGGGTATAAAAGGGTGCCTTGTAATAGCCTCGCGGGCCCCAGAGGTGCATTTCCGGAGAGGCATCGGGATCAATCCGGCCCTTCAGCCTGAAGAGGGACTCACTGATGAAGGGTGAACTGGGCAGGTAAGGGGTTTTGGGATCATATTCCCTGACTGCCAGGGGCAATACATGCCGGCTGATAATATCGGAATTGGGATCCAGGTGGGACTGGTCTCCGGCCCAGTCAAGGGAAACATCATTTTCGTTGTTGCCTGCCCAGAGTACAACGCAGGGGTGGTTCCGAAGGCGCAGGATCACTTTTTCAGCCTCCTTCCTCACCTTCTCTGCGAATTCAGCGTTCTGGGGGTAGGTGGTACAACCCATGGTGAAATCCTGCCAGACCATGATGCCATTCCGGTCGCAAAGATCATAGAACTTATCAGATTCATACACGTTTCCTCCCCACAGCCTGACCATGTTGCAGTTCAGGTCAGTAAGCATGTCGACTGCTTCCTCCAGGTGTTGACTGTCCCTGCTGTGCAGTGCATCCAGGGCAACCCAGTTGGTCCCCCTGATGAATATGTCCTCCCCGTTCACCCTGAACTGGAATTCCCCCGGCTGTTCCACAGTATTCACTTCCGTTGTGATCAGCTCCGCTTTCCGGATCCCGATATGCTGCCGGTTCTCACACAGGATCCTTCCCTGACCATCAAGCAGCCTGAGCGAAGCATCATACATGGCCGGGTCACCGGCACCTCTGGGCCACCAGAGATCCACATCCTCCAGGTTCCAAATGCGCTCCCTGGAAACGGTGGTATAGACCCTGATCTCCTTTTTGTAGGCGACCCTTCCATTGCGTTCCAGCTGGATCAACAGGGTAAGGTCATCGATGTCCGGGCGATCAGAATGGAACTCCCAATCCACGTAAAGGCTGGCTTTCCTGTTTGTCACATCCACCTCTTTGGTGACCCAGTAAACCGATTTCCAGTGGACCATCGGGATTACCTCCAGCTTAACATCACGCCACAGGCCGGCACTGATCAGCCTGGGCAGAATATCCCAGCCAAACATGTGTGGAGCCTTGCGGATGTTTACAGCCTCCGCCAGGGCATCGTACCGAACCCCGAAATTGTTTCTCATGTGCTTCCGGGCTTCCAGTACAGTGGAATAGATACAGATATGGAGATGATTCTCCTTCCTCAGGAAGCCGGTAACATCAAAATGGTGCTCCACGAACATGTTTTCAACACGGGCCAGTATAGTGCCGTTCAGCCAGATGTCCGCGATGCAATCAACTCCGTCAAAGCAAAGTTCGACCCGGCTCCCTTCGGGTAGATCGGGACATTTAAAGGAGCGATAATACCACCACATATATGGCTCATATTGCCGCAGGTCATAGACGTTATCACCCTTCATGGGATCCTTAATCACCCCGGCCTTCAGAAGATCCAGCTCCACATTCCCCGGAACCGTTGCATTGATTGATGTGAAGCCTGATCTTTTTAATTCCCGGGGGGTACGGGGAGCATTCCCATCCTGCAGTCCGTAGCAGAGTGTCCATGATCCCCCATCACCCGAATTCAAAGACAGGGTATTTTTCACCACCGGTTTATTCAGGACATCCCGGTCAGCAGGTGCACAATCCTTTTTTTGAGATTCACAGGAGATCAGACAGTATAGAAGAGCCAGTACCAACGCTCCGGGAAATATCCGATACATCATCATGAGGTTTTAAAAATTTTAAGAACACCTTTGACAGGACACATGCACCAAGCGGGTATATTATACCGGGAATCCGAATCCGAAATAGAATCCGTGCTTGCCGATGATGCTAAAGGCATATTCAAACCGCAGGACCATGTCGTAGTAGGTGATGAAATCGATGCCCACACCCCAGCTGTAGAGGAACCTGTTGTTGAGCGGGTTCACATCCCCGTAGAAATTGTCCCGCAGAAAGGCCACATCGGCAAAGGTATTCAGGTAGAATGCATAGGGCAGGTTCCGGAACTGGCTGTCCTTGTGTTTCTCCTTGCGAGCCGGTTTGATGCGGGGTTTCACCAGCTCATATTTTACATTGCTCCTGAAGTAGTACATCTGATCCCCGCGCAGGGCATAGTAATCGTATCCCCGGATGAAATCCTCCCTGGAGTGCAGGTTTTGCTTAAAAAAGTAGGGGATGTTTTCGCTGGAAGAGTTCACGAACTTGAGCATTTCGGCCACATACCACTTCTTGCTCAGCTGCTGGTAAAAATGAAAATCAACCCCGTAGTAAAAGTAATCCACATCATGGCCGATGATCCCCATCCCCCGCTTATCCACGAATCCTTTCATATAGGTGCCGTTCAGCGGGTAGGTACGGCTGTTCCTGGTGTCATAGGCATATTCGATGTAAAGGTTCATATATGTGGCATCCTTCATCCCTTCCGGCAGGAAGCTGGCCAGGTCCTCGTTCAGTGTCAGGTTGTAGAGTGAATCTGATATCTGCATATGGGATGCTGTCAGCCTGATCTTCCCATAATTGTATAATCCGGGCCTGAGAGTAATGGTGGTCAGAAAGTCGTACTGCTTCAGGCTGCCTTCATCAAAGATCATCTGCCTTTCATTGCCTTCGATCCCATCCATGTCCATCCCCAGGGATCCGTACTCCACCACTGTGGAATTCCTGTAGAGTGCACCAATGCGCAAGCCTATCTTCTGTCCCTTCCCGATCCACGGGATGTAATAACCAAGACCCACCCCCTGTGAAGATCCGAGGTACCCGACAATGGAGCCCTGGTGGCTCAATCCCCACAAATTGTTATGGCTCATGAACAGGCCCTGCGTGAAATCCTTAAAGCTCTTGTCCTCCTTCGTCAACCAATCGTTGAAGTTGGGGTAATCCAGCTGAATGATGGGAAAGGGCCAAAAGTACCAGCGCTCCTGCACATGGATTTTCAGTTTATAGTCCTGTCCTGATACCTCTTCCAGGGTGAGGTCCACATTCAGGAAAAGTTTGGTGTTGATGATGTTCTCACGGCTGTATTTCATCCTTTTGACCAGCTCGCTTGAATCTTTCAGGCTGAACCGCTTATGGCTGAGAATATTGTTTGCTGACTTATCGCCTTCGAAGGTAGCCAGGCTGTCGGTCATCTGAAAGTCAAGTTCCCTGGTAATGATCCGGTCCTTGGTCCGTTTGTTCCCTGTCACCTCGATTTCACTGACCCTGATGTAAGCTGCAGTGAACGCCTCCGGCAGGTGGATGTCCCCATCCTTGGTCTGGGCATGAATTTCTGAGAGACAAAGCGTAATGAGCAGAACTGAAATAAGAAATCCAGGGAAGTATTTTATCCGCATGACCGGTTCTTTTGGGTGGCTAGTGCTTACTAAGATATTGCTTTTTGAGATATTGCAGATATTATGATAACAATTTCTAAATTTGTACCCGGATTTTTAATAATGATCTGAAAAAGATAATGTGCAGAGGATTCTATACGCTGTTTGTGGGACTGTTTATGGGGCTGGTTATCATCCCTCAAACCTGGTCCCAGATTCAGAATGTGAACATTTCCGGAACCTACAGCGGCACATTCATGATCGGTGGGAGTTCCGCGAAATACCAGGTTGGAGGTTCTCCCTACCTGTCCGAGACATGGATGTACGGAAGCCTTGAGATGAAGGGGAATATCATCGAGCAGACCAGGAAAAGCAAAGAGGTAAAAAAACAGCTTATCCAGTATAATACCTTGATTTCCAGGGTTGACAAGTTGATTGAAAAACTCTCCGATCCTGAATACCATGTCTCCGGGATGGCCCTCTCCCTGGAGGGACAGGATGAAGCAGGCAGGGATTCCTCCTACAACGTCTGGATTGAAAACAGCGATTTAGAGGGCATAGAAAAAATTACGGAAGAGCTTGGTGAAAACCTGTTGTTCCACCTTGAACAGCTGAAAGCAGCGTATGAAGCCAAGGTCAATGAATTTTTCAAGATCGATGGCCTGTTCAGGTACAACCTTTACGCCCAGGAGTTTGAGATGATCTACGGAAGGGACACTTTTTCCATTACCGCCCCTTTTGATCTGGAAAGCATCACCATCAGCAATAAGAAGTTCATCCATGGACTCTACATTAAGAGGATCTCCCGGCGTCCCTACCTGGGATCCTCCTATTTCGAGGTGTTGAGTGAAGGGGATTTTAAGCTACTCATGCGGCACGATGTGAAAATCAAAAGCGGAGGAGGACCGGCTACCTATAGCTGGGCGGGGGGAGGCGATGCCTTCGTTCAGGATCATCATCTCTATTACCAGCCGTCGGAAGGTGCCGAGGTTGTTCTGCTGAAGAAGAGGAAAAAGAACATTCGGGAACTGTTTGCCGGCAGTACAGGTGAGATCGACCAGTTCATCAGGGCGGAGAGGCTTCATATTAAACGAATACCGGACCTTATCCGGGTATTCGACCATTATAACCAGATTAACAGGACAACAGGGCCATGAGGATATCAGGAAACATCGTCACGCTGGTACTGCTGACCACCATATGCCAGGGCCTCTATTCACAACGCCCGTCCAAGGTGAAGAACCTGGATATCACAGTCCGTGAAAACAGGGCTGTCATACACTACGACATTAAAACCAGGAATCCGGGTTCGAATCACCTTGTGCACCTGGAGTTTCTGGACGAGGATTATAACCTGATCACACCGACCCTCTTATCGGGAGATATCGGCCCGGGGATTCCCACCGGACCAGGAAGAAGCATTGAATGGGACATCACCAACGACATGCAGTTATTGGGATCACGTGTCACTCCTGTGCTCTTCCTCGACGGGACCAGCCGGCAATTCAGCAAGACAGGAGGGCCGCGCAATGCACTGCTATCGATCCTGATACCCGGACTGGGGGACTATTTCGTAGCGGACCGCAGGTTGATGAAGATCAAACCGTTGATGAGGACCGTCTCCTCGTTGGGACTTATCGGACTTGGTGTATACGTTGGTAACCAGCGTTACCATGCAGAAGGGACCTGGGAGAGGGTCATAAAAGTTGATTCCTGGAGGTTCACCGGGGATGACAGGTTCACGCAAAAGTATTACGAAGGAGATATCCAGTACTACTGGTTCAAAGGGGATAAGGAGTTGCTGATCTCACTGGGAGCAGCTATCTGGGCAGCCGATGTCCTCTGGGTTCTGGCCAAGGGAACCAACAACGTGAAATTCATGAGGGCCTCAACAAGGGGCTCGGACTTCAAGCTCGGATACCAGCCGGGCGGAGCATGCCTGCAGTACTCATTTACCTTCTGATCACCGGGTTTAATCTTCGCAGGGAAGCAATTTTGCGGACACGCTCAAAGGTTCCAGGCTGAACATGCAGGCCGCCTGGAAAATGGGATCGTATTTGTAGGGTGAAATCGTGCTCATTTTGAAGATGACCGATTCCCTGACCGTTACCACTCCCGGCCCCCTGATCCAGCGGGTGACATTGCGGGTGGAGAATCCGGCCGGGATCAGATGATCGCTGACCTCAAAATCGCCAGCTGAGAGTTCCCCCTCCCAGGATCCGGATGCATCGATCTCCAACTCCCATGTATAGGCCTTCCCGGTTGTCTTCCCGGTGCCTTCCCGGAAATGATTCATGGATGTATCAACCTCCAGCTCCAACCAGTGGGCGGCTTCAATCTCAGCCACTGTATTCTGGGCATTGATGATCCTGATCTCATCATTGAATATATGGGCCATAGAGGTGAAACTCACAGCATAGACCCCTTCCCCGGGAAGGGTGTAGGTGGTAACGTAGGTACCCCTGAAATGGGTCTGGCTTACTCCTGCAGCAGGGAGCAGGGCTTCACAGAACCGCCGGCCCTGCTCATGGTAGGTAACCGGTTCCACGGAAAAGTAACCCACCTCGATATCCCTGGGGTTACTGGTTACGTAACGGTGTTCGAAGTTGTCCTCAACAAGGTCGCTGCGGTCCACCAGCCTGGGAGCACATTCCAGGATCCTCCTGGTCCGGTCCCATCCGTTTTCTCCAGGCCTGCTGTTCCGGTTCTCCTGGGCATTTCCAGGAATGACCGGTAACGACATGAACAACAGAATTATCGATATTAAACGCGCCATCAATTGTCTCAAAGTCTGCAATATTAATCATTATTTCAACCCGGGGGTTGAAAAAAACAAGATTTAACCTAAATAATCAAGGTTGTTTTTGTTGTTTGTAATTCCTTATCTTCAGGCATTAAAACAACTGTTATGACACTGCAATCCAAAAAGCCGCTCCTCCTGTTACTGACACTACCCCTGCTCCTGCTTATCTCCTGCAAACCTCCTGTGGGTAAGGACTATTACCAGGTAAAGATCTACAGGTATGCCTCACCCGGACAGGAGGCCATGCTGGATAAGTACCTGGAAGATGCCTATCTGCCGGCCCTGCGCAGGAAGGGGATCGGACCTGTGGGTGTCTTCAAGCCGAGGGTGGAATGCACGGACCTGCAAAATGCCACAGTGCTGCTGATCCCATTCAGTTCCCCTGGCGAATTTGAATCCCTGCCCGGAATCCTCGCGGAGGATGAGAAGTACCTGGAATCGGGAAAGGAATACATCGGGGCAGCCCACGATAATCCCCCCTATTCCCGCATAGAAAGCATCCTCCTGAGGGCGTTCAGTGGCTCGCCCGCCATCAACATACCGGATTATACCACCCCCGGTCCTGAAAGGGTCTATGAACTGAGGAGCTACCAGGCAGCCACCGAACAGCTGTATGAAAGAAAAGTGGAGATGTTCAACCAGGGGGAATCGGAACTGTTCCGGAAACTTGAATTCAATCCCGTGTTCTTCGGAGAGGTAATCTCCAGTGCCCACATGCCTCACCTGATGTATATGACTACTTTCGCAGACACCGCTTCGCAGAAGGAACACTGGGATGCTTTCCGGGTTCACCCGGACTGGGAGGAGATGAAGGTCAAAGAACGGTATCAGAACACGGTGTCACACATTGACAAATACCTGCTCTACCCGACCCCCTATTCTGACTATTAGTCTTCCGTGATCAGTTTCTCGATCCGCTCGATCTGCTTTTGTTTGTTCACCTCCCGGAGGCTCTGGGCGGTTTTGGTGAAGTAGGAATGGCCCGAAATGAATTTTAGCTGCAGCTTGTTCCAATCATTCAGTGTGCCGATCTTGTCCTGCTCTTTTAACTCCTTGTAAAGGGTATTGGAGACAGGGATCATATCACTCCTTCCCAGGTAATCCAGGTCCGCATCACAGATGATCTTCTCATAGATATCCCCGGGCCTGGGAGGCAGTTTCGTGGCCATAATGATCTTGCAGATCTTCTCGATCTGCTCTTCAGAGTAACCGTATTTGGGGAGGTATTCCTTCACCAGCTGTGTGCCATGGTATTCGTGGTCATCATAAGCAATGGTATGCCCCGCATCGTGGAAGAGGGCTGCAGTCTTCAGCAAAAGGATCCCGTCATCATCCAGCCCTTCTGCCCACCCGATCAGTTCCACCTCCGTGACCACATCCACCGTATGCTTCACATTGTGGTAATAGAGGAAATCCGGCAGTTCACTCTCAAGCTTATCCAGGATTATCTCCTGGATATCGGTGAACTGGATCAGTTTAAATTTCGTATCGAAAAGCGCATTGGGCATATTGCCCCTCCCCTTCACTGAAAACTCGGGCCGGATCCCGTTTACCACAAACATCTCCAGGTCCCCCTTGTATTTCACCGGCATCTTCCCGTAATACTCGCAGATAAAGAATTCCTTGATCAGTTCATAGGTCATCACCGAGATCAGGATCTTGCCGCTGTCCCCCACCCCCTGCATCCGGTGGGCAATATTCACCGTATCCCCCTTGATATCGTAGGTAATCTTCCTTTTCCCGGAAACATTGGCTGTAACCGGACCGGTATGGATCCCCAGGCTCAGGTTCCAGTACCGCTTCCCATCGATCCGCCTGCAGCTGGTTCAGGAAAAGGTTCATCTCCAGGGCAGCCATCACCACATCGATGGGATTGGTAATGTTTTTCTCCGGGAATGCCTCCGGCAGCCATGTAGGTATCACCGATGGTTTTGATCTTATGGATCTTGTATTTCTTCAGGATCCTGTCGAATTCAATGAGCACCTCATCCAGCTGGTCCATGATCAACTCCGACTCAACAGCATCGGTCAGGTGTCTTGAATCCCCCGATATAGGCAAACAGCACGGTGGCCATCTTATACTTCCTCATCCGCTCCTCCCCTTCCGGCACGACGCCACCCTTTCAGTTCCACCTTGGACTCCTTCAGGCGCAGCTTCATCATCTCGTTCTGCTCGGAAAGCTCTGTCACTGCCTTCTGCAGCTTCTCGTTCATGTCGATCAGATCCTGGTTCTGCTTAACCAGTTTCTGGATCCGTTTTAACAGCTCATCCTGTTTCTGTCCCATATCAACTAAAATTAATATCCTTTTTAGGAGGATTTCAATTTTTTTCGTTTTGATATCTTTGCTTTGATCCATATCAAAGACCCATGAAAAAGATCTGTTCCGGTATCATTCTGCTACTGCTTCTGTCCATTCCGGTGCTTTCTCAGAAAGACGATTAACCTGTTTACAGTGGTTTCATACAATGTTGAAAACCTGTTTGACACGGTTGATGCACCCGGATTCAAGGATGAGGATTTCACCCCCGGGGTGTGAAGGACTGGACCTGGGAAAGGTATGAGAAGAAACTGAATGACCTTTCCAGGGTGATCCTGGCATTCCGGGGAAAGAGAATACCGGCTGTTATCGGGCTGGCAGAGGTGGAGAACAGAAAGGTCCTGGACGACCTGGCAGAAAACAGGGGGATCAGGAGGGGCAAAATACGAGATCGTCCATGAGGAGGGGCATGATCCCAGGGGCATTGAATGCGCCCTGCTCTACCGGCCGGACCTTTTTGAATACATATCCCACCACTACATCCCGATGGAAGACCCGGTTGATCCTGACTACCTCTACAGGGGGATCCTGCATGTGAAAGGAAAGGGACCGGACGGATCCATCCTTCATCTCTTTATGAACCACTGGAAATCCAGGAGCGGTGGGACAACAGGAAACTGAAAAGCAGAGAATGCTCTCGGCCATCAGCCTGCGGAAACAACTGGACCTGCTGCTGTCCAGGGAATCAGATTTAAGTGTGATCATCATGGGTGATTTCAATGATGAACCCACCAACCGGAGCATCACCAACGGCCTTTCTGCCTCAGGAAAAACGGAAGAACATCCAGATGGGGGAGCACTACAACCTCTTTTATGACCTGCACAACCTGCATGGAAAAGGAACCTATAACTACCAGGGGCACTGGAACATGCTGGACCAGGTGATCGTCTCCTACAACCTGCTGAACCAGGAAAAAAGGGCTCAGCACCACCTTTGATGGCGGGCGCGATCCTGAAGGAGGAGTGGATGCTCTACGAAAGTGAAAAGTACGGGGAGATGCTGCCTTCTGCCACCTACGGGGGACCCGAATACTATGGCGGACCCAGCGATCACCTGCCGGTTTACGTGGTATTCACCTATTAGAGATGGAATTTAAACTCACCTCGGAGTTCAGTCCCACAGGGGATCAGCCGGAAGCCATCAGGCAACTGTTGGAGGGATTCCGGGCGGGCGATCCATTCCAGACCCTGCTGGGGGTAACCGGGTCGCGGAAAGACCTTCACAGTGGCCAATGTGATCAGGAACTGGACAGGCCCACGCTGGTACTGAGCCACAACAAAACCCTGGCCGCACAGCTCTACAGTGAATTCAAACAATTCTTCCCGGAAAATGCCGTGGAGTACTTTGTGAGCTATTACGACTATTACCAGCCCGAAGCCTACCTGCCGGTAACCGATACCTACATTGAAAAGGACCTCTCCATCAATGATGAAATTGAAAAACTGAGGCTCAGCACCACCTCCTCCCTGCTTTCCGGACGGCGGGATGTGATCGTGGTCTCTTCCGTTTCCTGCCTCTACGGCATCGGGAATCCGGATGATTTTCACAATTCCACCATCCGGATCCGGAAGGAGGAGACCATCAGCAGGAATGTATTTCTGAGAAAGCTGGTGGATGGCCTCTACTCCAGGAATGAGGTGGATTTCAAACCGGGACCTTCAGGGTGAGGGGAGATACGGTGGACATCCACCTGGCCTATGCGGACCAGGCCTACAGGGTGGAGTTCTGGGGGGATGAAATCGATTCCATCAAATCCATCCACCCGGTGGCCGGGCACACTGTTGAGACCCATCGATGAGGTCGTGATCTTTCCTGCCAATATCTTTATCACCTCCAAAAACCGGGTTAAATCTGCCCTGGAAGAGATCCAGGATGACATGGTCAAACAGATCGATTTTTTCAAAGGGGAACAGAAACTCATTGAAGCACAGCGGATCGAGGAGAGGGTCACCTATGACATGGAGATGATCCGTGAACTTGGATTCTGTCCCGGGATTGAAAACTACTCCAGGTATTTTGACGGAAGGCCGCCGGGCACCAGGCCCTTCTGCCTGCTGGATTATTTCCCGGATGATTTCATCACGGTCATTGATGAGAGCCATGTGACCCTCCCCCAGGTCCACGCCATGTATGGGGGTGATTACTCCCGGAAAAAGAACCTGGTGGAATATGGATTCCGGTTGCCGGCTGCTGTGGATAACAGGCCCCTGAAATTCAATGAATTTGAAGAGATCATCGGCCAGACCCTCTATGTAAGTGCAACTCCTGCTGATTATGAACTGGGGAAATGCGGCGGGGTGATTGTTGAACAGGTGATCAGGCCCACGGGCCTGGTGGATCCGGTGATTGAGATCAGGCCCAGCCTGAACCAGATCGACCACCTGATCGGGGAGATCAACCAGCGGGTGGAAGAAAAAGGAACGGGTGCTGGTCACCACGCTGACCAAAAGGATGGCGGAGGAGCTATCCAGTTACCTGATCAAGCTCAATATCCGTACCCGCTACATCCACTCGGATATTGATACCCTGGAACGGGTGGAGATCCTGGAGGGACTGCGCAAAGGGGTATTTGATGTGCTGGTGGGTATCAACCTGCTCAGGGAGGGACTGGACCTTCCGGAAGTTTCGCTGGTGGCCATCCTGGATGCGGACAAGGAGGGATTCCTCCGGTCGGAACGGTCCCTGACCCAGACAGCGGGACGGGCAGCCAGGAACCTGAATGGAAAAGTGATCATGTATGCAGACAAGATCACCGGTTCCATGCAGCGGACCCTTGACGAAACCAAACGCAGGCGCGGGAAACAGCTGGATTATAATGAGAGAGCATGACATCACCCCGAAGCAGATCATCAAAACCACCGTATCACTCTTTGATCAGAACCGGGATGAGACCGGCCAGCAGGGGTGTTTATGCGGACCAGGCAAAAGCAGAGATAGCAGCCGATCCGGTGGTAAAATACATGGGGGAAGAGGGACTGGAAAAAGCCATCGACAAGACCAGGAAACAGATGGAAAAGGCAGCCAGGGAGCTGGATTTCATTGAGGCGGCCAGGTTCAGGGATGAGATGTATGCCTACCAGGAATTACTCAAGACACGGAAGAAACAATAACGCAACGCCTGTTCCCTAATGCTCCCTTTTCATTGGTACAAATACCATGATCATCTTGCAATACTGCATGAGATTTGCTATTGAACCGATTCAATATAATTGACCAGAAACCTCATATTCTTAATATACTCACCGGTGGAGAGATACTCCTGACCGGTGGTATCCCTGTAAGGCGATGTATCGGTTTCATCCCCCACGTGCAGAGAGGCATACGCGTGGCTTAATTCCTGATTCTGTCCATCCCCCGCGTAAGGATTGCTGGTCATTGCCCCCGTGATCAACCAGCGGCCCCTTTCATCCAGGGCGTCCACAATCTCCTGCACCCTCTCCCGGTCCGGTACATCATCAAAGCTTACCCTGTTTAAATCGTAATACTTCCGGGGAGGTTCATCCCGGACATATTGGTCCACCGCCAGTGGAGAGTCGGAAGTAAGCTCTTCCTTGGAGATGGAACAACACCGGGAAAACTCCTGCTTCAGTTTTTCAAGGTGAACGCGGGTCTTGCCCCCGTAATGACTCAGGAGAAATTCGTCGGTGTAATCAACGTAGTAGTACCCGTATGTCACGTTGGAGCCTTTGCGGTGCACGTATACGGGCCTGTTTGTCCCTGCTTCAACAAAGGTGGCATGGGTATACCTGCCATGCTGTGTCTTTTCTTCCGGCAACATGGTCTTTTCCAACCAGGCAATGGCGGCGGGCACCTGGTCCAAAAATTTAGGATCACCGGTGATCTTGTAAAACTCCAGTAAAAGCATGGCATTTGCAAAGGTGGTTCCCGGTAGCAGGGCATCAGGCTCATACGTTCTTGCCCATGCAGGCTTCATCTCCATATCATACTGCTGGGCCCAACCCCCGCTTTCATGCTGTGAAAGCAGGTAAAAATCCATGCCCCTGTGAATGGGTTTCAGGAACCTCTCCCCTCCCAGGGTCAGGTAGCACTGGATCAGGAAATGAATGTTTTCCCAAATCACATCGTCGTTAAAGGTATAAAGGGATGTATAATCCGGACGCCCGTTCTTGCTGAAATCGTGCTTCAGGGGATAGCGTTGGGGCCACCCTCCAATTGGGTACTGGCTCTCCAGAATGAAGTCTATGGCTTTATCCAGGGCGGGTTTGTACGCCGGATCCAGTTTCTCCAGGTAAATCCGTAACAGAAAACGGGCGGCATTGGAGGTCACATCGTCATCAAAGGTACTGTTGCCATAGTAGTGTTGAAATTCCTCCAGACGCCACCCATTTTTTCCGATGGTCTTATACCAGTATTTGAGTGAGCGGTCCCCGGCAAAATCGGCCATGTAGTTCCAGCCTCCCTCGTATCCCTGTCCCCATATCATAGCCAAGGCAGCTTTCTCGGCAGCCCGATAATAATACTCTTCCCCGGTGGCCCGGTAGGCATCCAGGAACAGGTGCCCCATGCTGACCGTGCCGGGGTGTTGGATCCATATCATGGTAGGATAGGCCTCCATTTCGCCCCACCGGCGCGAAAAGTCCGGCAAATAGTACCAGAGGTAACCGCCGCGGGTACTTACCTCTTCCACCATATATCGGGTGGCACGCAGCATCGTGCTCTCCGCCTGATGCTTGACATCGTTGCTTTGTGCATGGAGCGTCTGAGCCAATACTGCAAGAATCAGGAAATCACATATTCTCATAGAGAAGACCCGCCAGGATACACTGGCCAAAACCTTTTTTATCATGATCTCGCCAAGTTAAACTTTTTATGATATGATCGAGGCAGACCATCAATGTTTTCTTCCTTCAAGGTGATGAGCATGGAATAGATCCCCATTTCCCTATCCATCATTCTCATACCATGCTATTTTATCATATTGACTGGAGGAATAGAGTACATCGTTATCCCCATCACCATCCAGATCTGTACAAAAGATCGATATTAATCTATTACACTCTGAATTTATAATGAATTGCTGCTCGCCAAAGTAGGTTTGAGCCAGGGCTGAGGAAGAAATAATGATCGAAAGTAAAGTGAATACAATTATCCTATTCATAACTTGTCATTTTCTTTGCCGCATTTAGTTGACTCAATAAAGAAGCTGTATTCGGATGTCCAGCGCTCCTCTTGTTCGGGCTTCACCGAGATCCATATGGAGTTTTCCGGGCTCAGTGTACTGGCGCAGGACCAGAATCCCAGGTCATACATAGGCCTGTCTACGCTGAATGTCACCCCTGCCCTGCTCTTTATATTGAGCACGGTGATCCTATGGTCACTCACATTAGTGCCGAAACCCTTCAGCTTCACAAAAAGACTGTCCAATCCCATGGGCCGTGGGATGGTGAGCTTGTTTCCTTCCAGCACGTAGAGACCCTTCAGGTCATCATCCGAGCTCACTTCAAAAGGGAAGCTGATTTCGAAGGCAGGGCCACTCTCTTCCCCGTCGATCATGAAGAAATTGTGGTTGAACTGGTCGGTTTTCATGGGCTTTTCCCCCGTATTTTTCAGGGTATGTTCGATGAAGAACCCATCATCCTTCAATCGGATTTTCTTCATATACACGTATGAATAGCCAAAGTCGGTCTCCAGCATATGGACGAACTTGATCCAGTCATTTCCCTGCTCTGTCTTCCAGGACCCGTGTTCCAGGATCTCGTAGCTTCCGGACCACAGGTAGGCGGGTTCATCCTTTTTCTTCACTACGCCCACGCCAATTCGCACATAGCCCTCACCAGGGGCCGCTTCATCATACCCGGGCCCGGAAGTGATATAGCCTTCTACCGGGCCGGCCAGGTCCTCATGGAAATAAGGGTCATGGGTAGGTTTCCAGTACCCGAAATACTCGTGTCCCTTATAGGTGGCGCTCATGATCACCCCCGACCAGTCGAACCGGGTGGACCGGTACAGGCCCTTTTTCACATCTGGTGGAAAAACCTGCATCTTCACATGCTCATTCTCGATAAAGGTGCTGGGATAGCCGGAAAAATCTGGATTATCTGAGGAACAGGCGGCAATAAGGGCTGTTAATGCCACCGCAAAACAAGAAATATGGCTACAGTTTCCGAAAATGTCTTTCATGTTAATGGCTGGGATCATTTAGGGAGGATGCACTAATTTAAAAAAAAATGCGGAAGTTACACACGCACTCAATGCCCTTCAACAAAAACGGGGCAGCCTTGTGGACTGCCCCGTTTATCACGATCAGATTATGTGTACCTAACCCAGGTAAGTCTTTAACAACTTGGACCTGGAAGTATGGCGGAGCCTGCGTATGGCCTTTTCCTTGATCTGACGAACGCGTTCGCGTGTCAGTCCGAATTTTTCGCCTATCTCTTCCAGCGTCATCTCCTGGGTGCTTATCCCGAAGAAAAGCTTGATGATATCCCGCTCCCGTTCAGTGAGTGTGGCCAGTGCCCGGTCCACCTCCCTGGAGAGGGATTCATTAATCAGGGTGTTGTCCGCATTGGGTGAATCATTGTTCACCAGTACATCCAGCAGACTGTTGTCTTCACCATCGACAAAGGGTGCGTCAACCGAAACATGCCTTCCCGAAACACGCAATGTGTCCGAAACCTTTTCCTTGGGAAGGTCCAGTGCCTCCGCAAGCTCCTCTGGTGTGGGGGTCCGTTCATACTCCTGCTCAAACTTGGAAAACGCCTTGTTAATCTTGTTCAGCGAACCAACCTGGTTCAAAGGAAGGCGTACGATCCTCGATTGTTCTGCCAGTGCCTGAAGGATCGATTGCCTGATCCACCAGACGGCATAGGAGATGAATTTAAATCCACGGGTCTCGTCAAATTTCTCGGCAGCTTTAATCAGCCCCAGGTTGCCCTCGTTGATCAGATCGGGAAGGCTTAATCCCTGGTTCTGGTACTGCTTTGCCACTGAAACGACAAACCTCAGATTTGCTCTTGTGAGTTTCTCGAGGGCGTCTCTGTCGCCCTTCTTGATCCGTTGAGCCAATTCAACCTCTTCCTCAACAGTGATCAACTCTTCCTTACCAATCTCCTGTAAATACTTGTCTAGCGAAGCACTTTCCCTGTTGGTAATAGATTTGGTGATCTTTAACTGTCTCATGTAATACTCCTCAAAATCAAATTACTAAAAAAAAATCCCTGCAAATTTATGTGCTTATTTATCTTTAATCAAACTAAATAAGCCTAATCCATATAAAAAACAACAAAGAAGACCTGGGTCTTCTTTGTTTTAGAACGTTGTCGGTATGAAGGTTATTTTACAAGCCGAATGCGTAGTATGACCGGGAACCGGCCCTGTCTACTCCTTCGATGATCACTCCCCCTGCCGTATCTTCCAGTATCTCTGCAATATCTTTAACACTGTTCACTGGCTTTTTGTTTACAGAAGTGACGATAAATCCTTTGTCGATACCCACTTTCTCAAACTTGCCCGGTTTCACAGAGGTCACTTTCAGTCCGTACCTGATTCCCAGGGATCTCTTCTCACTATCCGTCAATGGCTTGAAGCTTGCACCCAGGACATCCAGGATGTCGGTCCTCGTAACGATTTCTGTATTGCCCTCCAGATTACGTAAAACCACATCAAATTGTTTCACAGAACTGTTCCTTTTCAGGATGACCTTCACTTTTTCACCTGGCCGGTACTTGGAAACCTGCTCCTGCAACTCAGCCCCGCTGTTGACACGGACATCATCGATGGAGATGATCACGTCCCCCACCTTGATCCCGGCCTCCCTTGCGGCTCCTTCTTCCCGGATCCCGTTCACATAGACCCCTTCGAGCTTATCAATGTCATGCTCTTCTGCCAGTTCGGCAGTAACATCCTGGATAGTAACACCGAGGATGGCCCGCTGTACCTCCCCATACTCCATCAGGTCTTTCACCACCTTCTCCACAATGCTGGCGGGCACAGCAAAAGAATAGCCGGTGTAGGCCCCTGTCCGGGATGCGATGGCCGTGTTGATCCCCACCAGCTCTCCCTTTGTATTGATCAGTGCTCCTCCGCTGTTCCCCGGATTCACTGCAGCATCGGTCTGGATAAACGATTCAATACTGAACTCCTGGGTCCTCAGTATATTGATATTGCGGGCCTTTGCACTGACAATCCCTGCAGTCACCGTACTGGTCAGGTTATAGGGATTCCCGATGGCCAGCACCCACTCCCCCAGTTTCAGTGCATCGGAGTCCCCGAAGCCCAGGTAAGCCAGGTCTTCCTCATCCACCTTCAGCAATGCAATATCGGTGGTGGGATCGGCACCTATCAGTTCAGCGGTGAACTCCTCCTTGTTGTTCAGAACCACCAGGATCTCATCCGATCCGTCGATCACATGATTGTTGGTCACTATGTAGCCTTTATCAGAAATGATCACCCCGCTGCCAAAACCAAGGACCGGCCTGGTTTCCGATCGCTCAGGTTCCCCGAAAAAATAGTCAAACCAGGAGTTGTTGGAGTATTCCCTGAAAGCTTTTGTCTTCACATGTACCACCGCATCGATGGATTGGGCCACTGCCTGGGTGAAATCGAGGGCTGATCCTGATTCCACTCCTGGCAGGTCAATATACCGCATCTTTTGTTCTACCGGAACTTCCACAATCCTGGATTCAGGCCGGAACAGACGGGCATATATCACAACTGCGATCATTGCACCCATCAGTGCCACTGCAAATAGACCGAAGATCCTTCTCCCTTTCATATCTCTGTAATTTTTAATTAATAACTTTGTTGAAACGTTGAATCAGTTCATCAAATACCATGCCTTTGGAAAGGCAAGTTACTATCATAACAACTGAATAGTAAAAAAAGTGGTGATAACTCCTGTATTTAACCTTTTTTAACGGCCTTTCAATGATGGTGTTGAAGTTTTCAAAATATCACGGTACCGGAAATGACTTTGTCATGATCGATGGAAGGGACCAGGACACCTCCTTTTTCGATCGCGGACTGATCCGCAGGCTCTGCGACCGCAGGTTTGGGATAGGCGGCGACGGACTGATCATCCTCGGTCACAGTCATCCGTACGACTTTAAAATGCACTATTTCAATTCGGACGGACAGGAAGGCTCCATGTGCGGGAATGGCGGCAGGTGCATCGCGGCATTTGCCCGCAGGTTGGGCATGATCACCCTGGATACCACCTTCGAGGGGACCGACGGCATTCATTCGGCAACCATACTCCCCAACGGTGAAGTGCGGCTGAAACTGAAGGATGTGGAAGGAATCAGGTGGGCCGAGGACGGATGCCTTCTTGATACCGGATCCCCACATTTTGTGAAATATGTGACATCACTGGAAGACCTGGATGTGGACCTGGAAGGAAGGGAGATCAGGAACCAGGCAAGGTTCGGGAAGGCCGGAGTGAATGTCAACTTCGTGGAGAGGAGCGAACATCTTAACAGGATCTCGGTTAGAACCTATGAAAGGGGGGTGGAGGCCGAGACCCATTCCTGCGGCACAGGAGTAACGGCCGCTGCCATTTGTTCATACTACCATTTCAAAACTGACATTTTTGCATACCATATCCAGACCCGGGGAGGCAACCTGAATGTGACCTTCAAATCACATCATCACAGCCGTTTCTCAGATATCTATCTGACCGGGGGAGCATCACATGTGTACGAGGGGTCCTGTGAAATCAGCCTTTGAAAGATCCTGGATCTTGTGTGCGAAAGCCAGGATCTTCTCAATGTCAATATCGGGCTCCTTCTGAAGCCGGGCGGCCTTGCGTGTCATGATCTTTTGCAGCAGGTTCATCTTTTTGATATTCAGCTCTCCTCCGAAAAAACCGCTTGCCAGTGCATGCTCCACAAGGAGATCGGGAAATGCCCGTTCGATAAGCTCCTTCTCATTGGCATCAGGGTCCATGCAACAAATAAAAAGACCCACCTGTTTGCTCAAAAGGTCTGCCAGGTTGGTCTCACAAAACCTGCGGACGGAACGCTGGATCATTCCTTCATGAATGGAACCGCCCACAATGATAATCTCATATTGCTGCAGGTTGAACCGCCGTCGCCTGGAGATCCGGACCAGCTCAACTCCCTCCCCGAGATCTTCCTTCAGCTTTGAAGCACACTGTTCTGTGCACCCCAGCGTGGTGGAATATGCAATGAGTGTATTTGCCACAGGTTAAAAATACACTTCTGTTTATAAATCCCCAGAATTTGTTTTCTATTTTTTTTTGTAATTTTACATGAGACATAACAATTTGATATACATTTACGTATTATAGAAAAACTGTTCCATATGTCACAGAAGCCAGCTGAACCAAGAAAAACTGCCGTCATGAACGAGGGTGCCAGGAAGAAGAGGATGCAGAAGAAATACACCCTTCCGGTGATCGGCCATTTCGCCGACAGGAGTGTCGAATTTAAGAACATCATTGAGGCAGAGCAGATCACCGGCATTAATTATACCATGATTTTCGAGGCTTGTATCGGCAAGATCTTCAAAGCCCATAATGTGCACTGGGAGTTTAAAAAAGGGAATCACTACATTAAATACAAGGCTTTCTATATTAATGCCCAGGAAAACTACAACCGCCTGGGTGGATTTAACGGTTAATCCTGGTCAAAAGTTAGAAGAGTTATAAATCCCGTGAGACCTGCATGTATGAAGCATGCAGGTTTTTTTATTGTCGGTTTTGTTTCATAACTTGTTGAAATGAAAAGGATGAAAGTATTAAGATCCGGACTTATCCTGGGAATGATCCTGGTTCTGGCAATACCCTCCTGCGAAGATGAAAATGGAGGCCCTCCTGAAGCGGTCCTGTTCAACGATACCATTGACTGGGACTGGCCGAAGGATGTATGGTACGGCGGGAACAGCTTCTACTGGTGGCACCATCCATCAGGATGGAGTGGTGGACTACGGGGAGATGTCCCCCACGGACTGGACCAGGCCCAATGATTTTGAACATGGCAGGTTCTATATCCGGTTCGAGGTCATTGAACAGCCCACCGACAGTGCCTTCAAGGTCCAGCTGGGATTCTGGCAGGATAAGGATAAGGAGGGGGGCCATTCTGAAACCATCGCTTCGAGCCTTTACATGCAAGGAGGCGCCGGAGATCTCCTTGAGAAGGATGCCGGGACGCCCTCCCGAGTGGTGGAACAAACGGCAGGATGCCCCGGTGGATTTTAAAAGGCCTGAGGATATGTACCATATCGGACTGGCCATCTGGAAGGCGGGTGAGGAGGGCAACTGCATTCCCATGGGCCAGGGATTGGGAGAACAGCAACTCCTGTGATAACCCGGAACAAACTGCCGCAGAATTCTTCCCCATGAAAGCATGGGTGATCGTGGTGGCAGTTGCAGATGGACACACCTTCTCGGGGTGGGAAAACTACAGGTAGAAGAATCAAAAAATCATGCGAAAAAGGGCCACCCGGTTTCATCAGGTGGCCCTTTTTCATTTTACCGGGTGGGACCCTTAGGCATTGTAGGTGGAGGAGCTGGTATCGCCTCCCCTGCCTGTCCAGTTGGTATGGAAAAACGCTCCCCGGGGTTTGTCCACCCTTTCATAGGTATGGGCACCGAAATAGTCCCGCTGTGCCTGCAGCATATTGGCAGGAAGCCTTTCGGACCGGTACCCGTCAAAGTAGTTGAGCGCCGTGGTTAATGCCGGGACCGGGATTCCGTTTACCAGAGCTGTGGCAACCACCTTGCGCCACCCCTCCTGGGCTGCCTCGACCTTCTCTTTGAAGAACGGGTCCAGCAACAGGTTGGGCAGACCAGGATTCTTGTCAAAGGCCTCCTTGATCTTACCCAGGAATATGGAACGGATGATGCATCCACCCCTCCATAGCAGTGCGATTTCTCCATATTTCAGGTCCCAGTCATACTCCCTGGCAGCCTCCTTCATCAGGGTGTAACCCTGGGCATAGGATACAATTTTGGAGGCATAGAGCGCACTCTTGATCTCTTCCAGGAAAATTTCCCGGTCCCCATGGAAAGAGGGCTCAGGCCCTTTGAGTACCCTGGAGGCTTCAACCCGCTCCTCCTTCAGTGCTGACAGGCACCTGGCGAATACTGATTCCCCGATGAGCGTAAGTGGAATCCCCAGGTCCAGTGCCTCAATCCCGGTCCATTTGCCGGTCCCTTTTTGTCCGGCCGTGTCCAGAATCTTCTCCAACAGTGGTTCGCCATCTTCATCCCTGTAGCCAAGGATGTCCCTGCTGATCTCCATCAGGTAGCTGTCCAGGTCCCCTTTGTTCCATTCAGCGAAGACCTCATGCATTTCATCCGCGTTCATTCCAAGGAGGTTCTTCATGAGGTTGTATGCCTCGCTGATCAGCTGCATATCTCCGTATTCGATCCCGTTGTGGACCATCTTTACAAAATGGCCGGCACCGTCTGCTCCCACCCACTCGCAACAGGGTGATCCGTCTTCCACCTTTGCTGATACAGCCTGGAAGATCTCCTTCACATGGGGCCACGCTTTCTGGGAACCACCCGGCATGATGGATGGACCCAGGAGTGCTCCTTCCTCACCCCCGGAAACACCGGTCCCAATGAAGAGCATTCCCTTGCTTTCCACATACTTTGTCCTCCTGATGGAATCCGGGAAGTGGGAATTCCCCCCGTCAATGATGATGTCGCCCTCCTCCAGGTGCGGAAGCAGCAATTCGATGAAATCATCCACCGGTTTTCCGGCCTTCACCAGCATCATCACCTTCCGGGGACGTTCAAGTGAAGCCACAAACTCCTCGATGGAGTGGGCACCGATAAATTTTTTGTCCTTCCCCCTGCCTTTCAGAAATTTATCCACCTTTTCAACGGTCCGGTTGTATACTGCCACCGTAAAACCATTTCGTTCCATGTTCAGGACCAGGTTCTCACCCATGACGGCCAGACCTATAAGTCCAATGTCAGCTTTTGTTTTCATATATTCGGTTATTGGTTATCGGTTATTGGTTATTAGATATTGGGTATTGATTATTATGCACAGTGGTCTGCCAGTACCGAGAAGCCAAGTACCTCCAGGATTATCCGTATCTCGGGGTACCCCTGGAACAACCGGACGGAATAGACACCGGGTTCCCTTCGAAGGGGATAATCCCCCCGGAGCGATTCAAAGGATGCCGGGTCCCTCCTCAGCCTGGCATCATCCAGGGTCACATCGTAAGTTTTCCTGTAGAGCTCCCACAGCAGTTCATTCCGGGGGAGTGATCCTGCATCACCCAGCAGGATTGTCTCCCCGGGAAGCGGGATCTGCTCAGGGTGCCAGTTATCCATGCCAAGTCCGAAAAACCTGCTCACGCTCCTGACAGCCATACCTGTGCCATTGGCCTTTCCGTCGAGCGAGTATCCGGCAATATGGGGGGTGGCCAGTGTCACTGCATCCAGCACCTCCCTGCTGATCTGAGGCTCATTTTCAAATACATCCAGTACCACATCCCCCAGTTTCCCTTCTGCCACTCCCCTGATCACTGCGTTCTCATCAACGATCCCTCCCCGTGAGGTATTGATAAGGAAAGTCCCCTTTCTTACTTTTTCAATAAAACGCCTGTTCACCATCCCGGCTGTTTTGTCTTCTCCCTCCCTGTTGAGAGGGACATGAAATGTCACCATGTCCGCCAGTTCCAGTAGTTCATCCAGCGCTGTGAATGGTTCGTCACCCTCGGTCCTGGCCCTGGGAGGATCGTTCAGCAGAACCTTCATGCCTAAAGTCTCTGCTGCCCTGGCCACTTTGCTCCCCACGTTACCCACTCCCACAATGCCAAGTGTAAGTGCTGACAGGTCAAGCCCCCTGTGCATGGCCAGGAAAAGCAGTGTGGAAACCATATACTGCTCCACCGATGCGGCATTGCATCCCGGGGCATTGCTCCACCCGATCCCGGCCTCCCTGCAATAGGCTGCATCGATATGGTCGTGGCCAATGGTGGCCGATGCAATGAACCTGACCTTTGTTCCCTCCAGCAGGGCCCGGTTACAGTGGGTGCGGGTGCGGGTGATCAGTGCATCTGCATCCTTCAGATCCCCCCTTGAGATCTCCCCTCCCGGCAAAAAATCCACGGTGGCCACCCCATCAAACGCCCCCTGAAGGAAAGGGATCTTATGGTCTGCAACGATCCTGATCATGGGTGCTGATCCATGAATTTATCCCTGACTGACCAGAGTCCCAGGGCAGGGTTTGAAATATAGAAGATCTCCTCCCCGTCAGCCATGGTGTTGAATCCATCCGACAGGGTTGCCGGATCGTAGCGTTTCATCATCCCTGAAAGATCGCCGAACCGGTAATTCACCTCTTCGATGGCTTTCCGGGGTATCATCCCCGGGCAATAGGTCACGGTGAACCTTCCCTCGGTGGAGCCATGGATCAGGTGGGCAGCAGCACTCAGATTCTGCCTCAGGTCCTCATGCTGTTCCACCGCCCGAAGTACCCCCGGAGTATTCCGGTAACCATACTTGCGGATCAGCCTGTCGATCTCCCCGTCCTCCCCGAATTCTTTCAGTCCCGGGGCCAGCACAATAAGTTCACCTCCATCGGCAATGGCCATACGGGTCCTGTAAATACTCTTGTTCCCGAGCCATGTGCTTTTGAACTCCTCCGGGTCAAGGTAAACCACCACTTTTTTCAGGGGAGTTTCAAGCAATTCAAAGTTTACCTGCAAAGAGAGCTCAGAAGCTTTTTGAAAGCAGGCATCATCGTCCCCGATAAACAGGCCCCGGACCACCAGTTCCCCCCTGTGGTTGCGGCCGATCACCGTAAGTACGTACACCACGGGAAGGTTCCCGGCAAAGTGTTCTGAGGCATAATTAAGGACCCGCCTGACGGGGGTGTCGGCACGCCCCATGATCCTTTCCATCCCGTAGGCCGCACCCAGGAAATGGCTCTTATTAATGCCCTCCGGACCACCGGTCCCCACGAAAATGTTTTTATTGTAGTTGGCCATCCCGATCACTTCATGGGGTACCACCTGGCCCAGGGAAAGGATCAGGTCGTGTCCCCCGTCCCTGACCAACCGGTTGACCTGTGCAGGCCAGGCATAGGAAACCCTGCCTTCGGATACCTCATCCAGGTATGTGGCCGGAACCTCCCCAAGGGAAACCACATCATTGCGCCAGTCATGAACCCTGAACAACGAAGGGGGAACAGCTCCAAACATCTTTTTTATCTCTGCCCCGGTCATGGGAGCATGTGTGCCCAGTGCCGGGAGAACATCTGTTAACCGCTCTCCGAAATAGTGCCATGAAAACCCGGTCAGCAGGCCTGCCTGGCTGTGGTACCGGGTAGCATCCGGCGGAAGTGCCAGCACCCTGTTCCGTTCTCCAAGCTGATCGAAAGCCTGGTAGAGGCCTTTTTTTAAATCATCTGCGGTTAGTTCCGTTGACGGGCTTCCGGATTCGAAATAGATCATACGCTCCTGAATAATGTTTACCGGTTAAACTCCTCCGAAGGCACTGTACCCCCCGTCCACAGGAATACAGATACCGGTAATGAAGCGGCTCAGGTCCGACATCAGGTACAATACGGTTCCGTTCAGGTCAACTGGTTCACCAAATATGCCCATGGGTGTATTTGCAATGATCTTCTCCCCCCTGGCAGTCAGCTTCCCGGTTTGCTCATCCGTAAGCAGGAACCTGTTCTGGTTGGTGAGAAAGAAACCCGGGGCTATGGCATTGACCCTGACCCCCACTTTGGCAAAATGGACAGCCAGCCACTCTGTAAAATTGTTGACCGAGGATTTGGCAGCCGAATAGGCAGGGATCTTCGTCAGGGGCTTGTATGCATTCATGGACGATATGTTGAGCACTACCCCGCGTTGCCTGGCAACCATGTCCCTCGCAAAAACAAGGGTGGGCAGCAATGTTCCCGTAAAGTTAAGATCAAAAACTTTCTGGAATCCCTCCAGCTCAAGCCCGAAAAAACCATCCTCCAGGTTATCCAGGTCATCCTCTGTGAGCTGTTCCAGTTTCGTGGTGGCCCTGGGTGAATTTCCCCCGGCACCATTGATCAGCATATCGATCTCTCCCACTTCTTCCACCACCTGTGCCCGCACCTCTTCCAGAGAGGCTTTATCCAGCACATTGGCCTTATACCCGAATCCGGGGACTCCCAGGTCGTCCGATATCTCCTGTGCAGTTCTCCTGGCCGCTTCCTCATCAATATCCAGGATCACCGGGACAACGCCCACCGCGGCCAGACCCCTGGCCATAGCACTGCCCAGCACTCCCCCTCCTCCGGTAATCACGCAAACTTTGTTCTCAAGGTCTTTAAAAATCAGGTTTCCCATTGAAATAGAATTATGGTTGATAATAATGCAGGTTCTCCCTTGTGATGATATCGATGGGCATGAATTGCTTCTCCACCGGATCGCGGTTAAATGCCACCAGGTAGAAGAGCGAGGATAATCCTTTGAACGCCTGTTCTTCCGGGTTCTGTGAAATCAAAAAATCGATATAATCCCTCCTGAGGTATGCTGTGCTCTCCGGCAACAGGTCATATCCCACCAGCCGCACGCTCATGGTGCCCCGGGCAGAAAGGTATTCTGCCACCTTATAGACCCTTGAATTGGTCACAAATACCCCCCCGATATGGTAGTTTTCAAATGTTTCATCCAGCTTCTCCTTCAGCCGTTTATCATCCACCCCGTTCAGATCGATGGTAATCAGGTTGTCCAGGCGGTCGCTGTGTTCCTCAAAATAACTTCGGAATCCCATCTCCCTGCTGATGATGTGTGCATAGTGGTCCTTCCGGGCCGACATGTTGATAATGGCCACATCCTTCCTGTGTTCGAGTCCGTAATTGATCAGCTTGGCTGCCACATACCCGCTCTGGTAAGCATCCTGTCCCACGTAACTGCTTACCTGTACATCCTCTAGCAATGAATTAAAAAGTACAACGGGAAGTTTCTCCCGGTTGCATCTCTTGATGAATTTCACAGATTCCTCCTGGAAGACCGGGGCAAATAACACCCCGTGTAACTGATTGTAAGGAAAATACCTGACACGCCTGCAGAAGTCATCCCTGTTGAACTGGTCAAAATAGTAGGTGTCGATGGAGATTTTATAGTGGGAGAGTTCTTCCAGGGCCTTTTCAATGCCCGCCTGGGGCAATTTCCAGAATACGTGATCGTTAACGATATCAGGCATCACTACAGCCAGGTTTATCTGGCGCTTCAGTGCCAGGGAACTGGCAATAATATCAGGCTTATAGTTATGTTCCTCCAGCAGTTTCCGGATCTTATCACGGGTGGCCTCAGACACCTCACCACGGTTATGGATCACCCGATCCACTGTTCCGATGGAAACATTGGCAATTTCCGCAATGTCCTTGATCCTTACCTTTCTCATATTATATTACCTATCAATGATTTACAGGTACAGTCCCGGAATTATTCCTGAAGATATCATCCCCAAAATTACATAAAATAATTGGTAAATCGCATGAAAATAACTAATTTCGTGTCCGTACACGGAATGACGAAAACATATGAAATTAGAAAAATACTCATTCGGAATCGGAGACAGGTTCGCCCAGCAGGGTGAAGCACAACTGAAGGCTATTTTAAAAGCAAAATCCATGGGGATCCCCATCGTCCCCGTTTGGAACAAATCCAACAGGGAACACCAGATCATCCACTCTTCACCCGGTGATACCCGGACCGAGGCAGATCAATCGGTGGCCGCCCTGGACTGGCCCGGTCCCTACCATGTGGATGCCGATCATATCAACCTTGGCACGGTGGATCCTTTTATCGGGCATTCTGATTTCTTCACCCTGGATGTGGCCGACTACATCGGGGGTTCTGTGACCGACGAAGAAATTGAATCATTTCTGCAAATCAGCACTCCCTACCTGGGGACCCTTGAGATTCCGGGTATCCCGGAACCTTTTGAGATCACCAGGGACCAGCTTGTTTTGATCGCCAGGAACTTTCTGGGGGCTGTCAGGGAAGCGGCTGCCATTTACACATACATTGCCTCGAAGAAGGGAACGGATAATTTCATCGCTGAAGTCTCCATGGACGAGGTGGAAAATCCCCAGTCCCCGGTGGAATTGTTTTTTATCCTCCTGATGATCAAACACCATGAGATCCCGGCCCAGACCATCGCGCCGAAGTTTACAGGCAGGTTTAACAAAGGGGTTGATTACGTAGGTGATGTGGCTCAGTTCCGGAAGGAGTTTGAACAGGATCTCCTGGTGATCGACCATGCTGTAAAGAGATTCGGGCTTCCGGACAACCTCAAACTGAGCGTCCATTCAGGCAGTGATAAATTCACCATCTATCCCGTGATGGGCGAACTGATACGCAAATATGACAAGGGAATCCATGTGAAAACAGCCGGGACCACCTGGCTTGAGGAGGTGATCGGTCTGGCCATGGCAGGCGGGGATGCACTGAAGATGGCAAAAAAGATCTATTCCATCGCCTACAAAAGGCAGGATGAATTATGCGGCCCCTACTCCACGGTCATTGATATCGATCCGGCATCACTTCCCCTTCCTTCGGAGGTGGATAACTGGGATGGGGGAAAGCTTGCCAGCACTTTAAGGCACATACCCGGTCACCCGGAGTATCACCCGGGATTCCGGCAGCTGGTACACGTAGGATACAAGGTGGCAGCTGAAATGGGGGATGACTTCCTGGCTGCACTGCGGAGACACAGTGATGTGGTCGGAGAACAGGTCACCACCAATATCTACGAAAGACATATTGTCAGGCTATTCAATCTGTAAGAAATGAAACAATTCCTTGGCGAAGATTTTTTGCTGGAAAGCGAAACGGCGGTCAGGC
The DNA here is from genome assembly GCA_963793455.1 of uncultured Bacteroidota bacterium. Taxonomy (GTDB): domain Bacteria; phylum Bacteroidota; class Bacteroidia; order Bacteroidales. The sequence goes on along the minus strand of CAWCAK010000001.1, from coordinate 207,069 downwards.
TCTACCACGAATACGCCGCCCCGATGCCCATCATCGATTACCATTGCCACCTGATTCCCGGGCAGATTGCAGATGATGTAAAATTTGAGAACCTCACCGGCATATGGCTTACCGGGGACCACTACAAATGGAGGGCCATGCGGGCCAATGGTGTCAGTGAGAAGTTCTGTACCGGTGAAACAACCGACCGGGAGAAATTCCTCAAATGGGCTGAAACTGTACCCTTCACACTGCGCAATCCGCTCTACCACTGGACACACCTGGAACTTCAACGCTATTTCGGGATCACTGAACTCCTTGGACCTGATACGGGTCAGATGATCTATGACCGGGCCGGTGAAATGCTGGCCACAGACCCATTCAGTGTCAGGTCGCTGATCCGGAAAATGAATGTGGAGGTGATCTGTACCACCGATGATCCCATTGACACCCTTGAGCACCACAGGAGGATCAGGGAAGACGGATTTGAGACCCTGGTATTCCCTGCCTGGAGGGCAGACAAAGCAATGGCACCTGAAGATCCGGAATCCTACAACCAGTACCTGGACAAACTGGAAGAAGCTTCCGGGATTTCCATTGGTACCTTTATGGACCTGCTGACTGCGTTATCGGTGCGGCATGACTATTTCCATGAAATGGGCTGCAGGATCTCAGACCATGGCCTGGAGACGTTCTATGCGGAAGAATTTGAGCACCCGGAGATGGAGAGGATCTTCCTGAAAGTGCGTTCCCGGAGAGCCCTCAATCCCGTGGAGGTCCTGAAATTCAAATCAGCCCTGCTTATTGAACTGGCAGTGATGGACCATGAGAAGGGCTGGGCCCAGCAATTCCATGTGGGGGCTCTCCGCAACAACAATACCCGCCGGCTGGATCAGCTCGGTCCCGATACAGGATTCGACTCCATCGGTGATTTCAGGATGGCAGCATCCATGGCCGGGTTATTCGACACACTGGATGTACGGGGCCAGCTTGCAAAAACCATCCTGTACAACCTGAATCCCGCCGATAATGAACTGCTCATGACAATGGCCTATAATTTCAATGACGGGATCACACCCGGAAAAATGCAGTTCGGGTCCGGGTGGTGGTTCCTTGACCAGAAATATGGCATGACCAGCCAGTTGAACACCCTCTCTTCACTGGGCCTTCTGAGCCGTTTCGTGGGCATGCTGACAGACTCCCGCAGTTTTCTCTCCTACCCCAGGCATGAGTATTTCCGCAGGATCCTGTGCAACCTGGTGGGCAGGGATGTAGAGAACGGAGAAATCCCCAATGATCACGGGCTTCTGAAGCCACTCATTGAGAATATCTGCTACCACAATGCAAAAGAATATTTCCAATTAGGGAGCTGATATCAGGCCGCTGCTTCTTCTCTTCGGGGATAATTGTATTTTTATGGAACATATCCATAGCTTTAGCTTTCTATGAGGCATTCTTTCATTGTGCTTATATTGCTGGCCGGAGTGGTATTCCGGATTTCTGCCCAGGGCATCAGGGGGGAGATCCATGATACCCACGGGGAGCCTGTACCTTACGCAGCCATCTTTATCAAGGAGCTGACCCGGGGAACCACCTGTAACGCACTGGGCCTGTTCTCACTGCCATTGCCATCAGGGGAGTATACCATATTTTTCAGGAGCCTGGGTTATACCGAAGTGACCAGGACCATTACTGTGGGTGAGGAGTATACCGACTTGCAGGTACAACTGCCGCCCCAGACTTACATGATCCCTGAGGTAAGGATCAGCGCCACCGGGGAGGATCCCGCTTACTGGATCATGCGGAAGACCATTGGACTGGCCAATTACCACCTCAATGAGGTTTCCAGCTACGAGGCTGAGATCTACATCAAAGGAACAGCCATCCTGGAGAAAATTCCCAAAGCCATCGCTAAACGGATCGAAGCCAACGATGTAAAGATCGAGGAGAACGAGGCCTACATGCTGGAATCACTGAACAAGGTCCAGTTCACCGCACCGGACAAATACCAGATGAGGATCATCGCCTCCCAGAACACCCTGCCGGGATACACCGATAATGTCAATCCCATGGATTATGTGAATGCCAGCCTGTACCAGGAACAGATCGAGGGTGTGATCTCTCCGCTGGCACGGACCGCCTTCTCCTATTACCGCTTCAGCTTCGAAGGAACGTTCATGGAAGGAACCCGCATTGTCAACAAGATCAAGGTCACCCCCAAACGGAAGAGCCAGCAACTGGTGGAGGGGTACCTCTTTATCGTTGAGGACCTCTGGTGTTTGCATTCATCCGACCTCTCGCTGAATACCATGGCCGGGACCATCTTCCTGCAGCAGTTGTATGCCAATGTGATCATGGATGCCTGGATGCCTGTCAGCCACAAGATACAGGCCAACATCCAGATCGTGGGGGTCAAGGGAACGGCCACCTATGTCTCCTCCCTGAAGTATGCGGATGTCATTCTGAATCCCAACCTTCCCGAGACCTATTTCACAGCCACAGCCAAACCGCTTCCGGATACAGGAGCATCCCCGGTTGAAGAAGAGCCTGCGTCAAAAGAGCAGGAAAAAATCAACGAGTTGTTGCAAAAGGAGGAGCTGACCAACCGGGAGGTAATGAGGTTGTCCAAACTGATGGAGAAGGAGACCGATAAAGCAGCAATCGAAGGAAATGACAGGTCGGAACTGGACCAGACCGGGACCACCTTTTCAGTGGCAGACGATGCTTTAAAGAACGACTCGGTCTACTGGAAAGAGATGCGGCCCATCCCCCTTACCCCGGAAGAACTGGTCCGGCTCCAGACACGGGATTCGATCATGGGTTTCCAGACATCCACGGCCACAAAGGATTCCACCGGCACAAAGAAAAGGAATAAATTCACCTTCAGGAAACTGGTTACCGGCAGTTCCTATACCCTGAAAAAAGGCTGGATCAGGTTCGCTCACGGGGGATTATTCGATCCAGAAATGTTCGGGTACAATACTGTGGACGGCATCTGTTACGGCCAGGATTTCAGTCTGAACTGGAAACTGGACAGCGTGAACGTGGTGAGGTCACACCTGGCCGCAGGTTATGCCTTTCAAAGGAATGCCCCCATGATAAGCTGGGATACCGACCTGCTGTATGCCCCGATGGCAAGGGGAAAATTAGCACTTTACCTGAATTACACTTCGGCCGACTTTAATGGCCAAACCGGGATCCCTGAACTCACCAATATGGTTTACACGGTATTCCTCAGGCAGAACCACCTCAAGCTGTATGAACGGATCGATGCAACCCTCTATAACAGGATCGATCCTGCCAACGGACTTGTGCTGAATACCTGGGTCACTTACGGATTGCAGAACCAGCTGGACAACAACAGCCTTTTCTCCGTTTTCTACAGGAATACCGATCCTGAACGGTTCACTGAGAACACACCTGACCTGCGGGCAGTGGACGCAGCCGAACTTCAGGATCACCAGAAGTTCCAGGCAGAGATAAGCCTGGAATATACGCCCCGTCACTACTATGTGATCCGGAACCACCGGAAGAACATGCGCGGATCTGACTGGCCCACCTTCTCCCTCTCCTACAGGAGGGCATTTCCACTGGAGGGGACCGGATGGTCAGATTTCAGCGTGGTGGAGACGGGCATCAGGCATACGGTTGAAGTGGGGCTGATGTCACGGCTCGACTGGTCGGTAGGTGCCGGATTCTACCCCGATACCACTGCCATCCATTTTTCTGATTACAAACACTTCAAGACCAATCCACTCTATGTGGACATGGCCGGCCTCGACAATGCCGTGATGCTGGCAGATTACTACCAGTCCAGCACCCATGAATACTGGGTGAAGATCAATGCAAGGATGACCTCCTCCTACCTGGTGCTGAAATACCTTCCATGGTTCAGCGAACGGCTCTGGCAGGAGTCCCTGGACCTGCTCTACCTCCATACCCCGGGCATGCGCCATTACCTGCAACTGGGATACAGCCTGAATGAGATCTTCTTTTTAGCAGACCTGGGCGTATATGTGGGCTTCGGTGAAGAGGGCAGCGGAGGATCGCCGGGATGGGGCTACAGGGGTGTTACCGGCCGTCTTAGCCTGCGTTTCTGAAACAATTGTCCGGCAGGTTTGTTATAGGAACACCGGATATGAAGATCACAGGAACCATATTGTTGATTGGCATGATCTGCCTGAGCCTGAATAGGTTTGCAGGGATTTCTGAAGACCCGGTGCAGGTTACTGAGGTTTCCTGCCAGATGGATTGTTGTGCTTCCCACCAGGATTGTGACCAGGAAGAGGGATCCGGCGATACTGACCACCTGTGTCCCCTTGGCTGTGATTGCAGCTGTTGTTTCCAGGTGGCAGCACTTGAATTCCGGTTTCTGACCATTGCCCAGGTGGCACCACCATCCGTCCAAACCGCTACTTATACCAATAGTTACAGGTTCGATTTCTACAACCGGCTTTTCCAGCCACCCCGTTTTAGTTAACCAGCATCCGAGTAAGGAAAGATTGTCAGGTTAACTAATACAAATAATCCATGAAAATACATATGAGGATGATGTTGTATGCATGCATGATTGCATACAGTAGTCAGGTTAAAGGAGATGTACAACAGGGAGACGATACCCTGTCCGTTTGGGTCAACGGACTATGCGGGCAATGTAAAGATCGCATAGAGGAGGCTGCCCTCAGAACAAAGGGGGTGAATTCAGCATCCTGGGATGAGGTAACGCGTACCCTCCAGGTTGCCGTTGATCCCGGAAAATTCAAACCAGATAAATTACACTACAAAGTGGCCAGTGTGGGTCATGACACCAGGGAACTCCTGGCTCCCGATCCGGTATATGATGCCCTCCCCATGTGCTGCAAGTACAGGGATTTTGCATCCCACAACGAAGCAACGGGACAGGAAGAACATGACCATGACCATGGATCCGGGGAAAGCAGTCAAATGTCAGACGATCCCCTGCATGAACAGTTAACCGGGGTTTCGGGCCATGTGTATGAAACCAATGAACAGGGTAACCGGACTGCATTGGCCGGTGCCAATGTTTACTGGATGGGTACCACCTCTGGAACAATCACTGACAAGGAGGGCCGATTTGTCATCGGGCTGGAAGAGGGTATGCATATGTTGTTGGTCAGTTACGTAGGATACGGGACCGATACACTCCATATTCATGAGCCCGCAGAGGTAGAAGTGAACTTTTCAAGTGCGCTTCATCTGGATGAGGTTCAGGTGATCCACCGCGTCAAACCCACTTCCATCTCCTTCAGCAGCGCGTACAACATCCGGCAGATCCATGAGAAGGAGCTGACCAAGGCGGCGTGCTGCAATCTCTCCGAAAGCTTTGAAACAAATCCATCGGTGGATGCGGCCTTTACAGACGCGGTAACAGGAACCCGTAAAATTGAGATGCTGGGACTGGCAGGACCATACGTACAGATCACCCGGGAGAATATGCCTGATATCCGCGGCCTGTCGGCACTGTACGGTCTGACCTATATCCCGGGTAGCTGGATCGAGGGTATGCAGTTGAATACAGGTGCCGGTTCCGTGGTGAACGGGTTTGAAAGCATTACCGGGCAGATCAATGTGGAACTGCGGAAACCTGAAAACAGCGACAGGCTGTTTGTCAATGCCTACGGGAACAGCGACGGGGCCATGGAAACCAATATATTAACCGCTTATGCCATCAACGAAAAATGGCATGGCAGCCTGTTGTTGCACGGAAATGCCAGGCCCTTTCAACTGGACCACAACGGGGATGGTTTCGTGGACCATCCCACCGGGAAGCAGATGACGCTGCTGAAACGGTTCAAATATACCGGTGACCATGGATTCGAGAGCCAGCTGGGACTCAAAGTGGTCTATTCCGACCACCTTGGGGGAGAGGCGGCTTTTGATCCGGACACTCCCCGCCAGGAGCAGTCATTCTGGGGGACCCGGATGGATGCGAGGCGACTGGAAGCCTGGGCCAAGGCAGGAAAGGTGTTTGAAGACCGTCCGTACAGCAGCATGGGATTCCAGGTATCGGGGGTGGTCCATAGGCAGGATGCCTATTTCGGGATGACTGACTACCAGGCTGAACAGCAATCGGTCTATTCCAACCTGATCTGGCAATCGATCCTGGGGAATACCAACCACCAGTACCGGACAGGGGTGAGTTTCCAGATGGACCGGTTCGAGGAGGCCCTCACCTTTGGAAGCTACAACAGGCTGGAGTGGGTACCCGGTGCATTCCTGGAATATACCTTCAACCACCTGGATAAATTCACTGCTGTTGCGGGGATCCGGGCCGACTACCACAACAACTACGGGGCATTTGTGACACCCCGGCTCCACCTCCGCTACGAACCGGTGGAGAAAACCGTTCTCAGGGCTTCTGCCGGAAGGGGACAGAAGACTGCCAGCATATTTGCCGAGAACATCGGGATCTTCGCCTCTTCCAGGTCCCTTCTCCTGGATGGAACCAGCGAGGGCACTCCCTACGGCCTGGATGCCGAGGTGGCATGGAGCTATGGCCTTCATTTCGCACAGGGATTCAGGCTGGGAAAAGGAGATGCCGTGCTCAGCCTGGACTATTACCATACCCGGTTCACCAACCAGATCGTCGTGGACCTGGACCTGGATCCGCAGCAGGTGCACTTTTACAACCTGGAGGGGAGCTCCTTCTCCAACAGTATGCAGGTCCAGCTGGACCTGGAGCCGCTGGAGAGGTACGAGATCCGGCTGGCTTACCGGTTCAACGATGCCAGGACCACCTATTCAGGTGAACTGCTGTCCAGACCCCTCACCTCCAGACACCGGGCTTTCGTCAATATGGCCTATGAAACGGAAGGTCATTGGACCTTCGACGTCACCTGGCACTGGCAGGGCAGCAAACGGATCCCCGGAACAGAGGAGAATCCTGAACCTTACCAGATGGCGGACCGCTCCCCCGGGTTTTCACTGGTAAACTTCCAGGTGGGGAAAAAACTGTTTGAGCGGCTGGAGGTCTATGCAGGAGTGGAAAACCTTTTTGACTTTAAGCAGGAGCAACCCATTATTGCCAGCCAGGATCCCTTCGGTCCCTGGTTCGACGCCTCCCTGATCTGGGGTCCGGTTTTCGGCCGTAAACTCTACGGGGGACTCAGGTTCAGGATCAAATGATTGTACGCAGAAGGGGAAAATATCTATCTTTGGCCCTTAAGCAAAAACCAGATGGCCAGGTTCAGATCCATTTCCCTTCTGTTTGTCCTGTTCCTGTTTACCTCCCTCCTCCCGGGGCAGCAGGAGGAACGGGTGGACTGGCAGTATGAAATTGACCTGCTGGGAAGGGAACTTGCCAGCCGGCACAAAGAGCTGTTCTTTCACACTGATTCAGCCGCTTTTTTCAGGTCGCTGGACCGTGTGGCAGACCAGGCCGGTGATAAATCGGTTTTCCATGTCTCGGTAGAACTGCAGCAGGTCATGGCGGGCCTGGGAGATGCACATACCCAGGTCAATTACCACTACTTCATTGACAAGCAGAGCATCCTCCCCCTGGAGTGCTACTGGTTCAAAGACGGACTCCATATCCTCAGGGCCCGGGAGGATTACCAGGAGATGCTGGGTAAAAAGATCAGGGCCATCAACCGGTATCCCATTGAACAGGTTATTGACTCCATGTCCACCCTGATCACCAGTCACAATCCGTCGCTGGTAAAAAACGCCATTCCAAGGATGATTACCTGGGCCCAGTTGCTGGACCATTTCGGTTTTGGCGGGTCAGGAACAGTGGAGTTGCAGTTGGAAAATCCTGAAGGCGCATTGAATTCCAGGATCATCGAACTGCCTGCCAGGGAGAGTGAGATGGTACCGGTACAGCCCGATTCGGTCCCACTGGGATGGCAGGACCGTAAATTTTTTTTCAGGCAGGTGTACCTCCCCGGGGACCGTCTTTACTATATCCAGTACAACAAATGCTGGAGCAGGGAGGCTGAAAAACTGTTCGGTTCCGGTGCCAGTGCACTGTTCATGCCTTCGTTCAAAGAGTTTGAAAAGGAGGTCCTGGAGACCATCAGGAGGGAGGATGTGGAGAAGCTGGTTCTGGACCTGCGCTTTAACAGCGGGGGGAACTCCCTCCAGGGAACCCGGTTCATTCATAAACTCGGGAAAACAAAGATCCGGAAGCATGCAAAGGTATACCTGCTGGTGGGACGCAAAACTTTCTCCTCGGCGATGATCAATGCAGTGGACCTTATGGAGACCTTTGATGTGGTGACCCTGGGGGAGAATACCGGGGGGAAACCCAACCATTTCGGAGAGGTCAAACGGTTTGTGCTGCCCGAAAGCAACCTGGTGGTTAACTATTCCACCAAGTACTTCACCCTGCTGGATGAGGATCCGCCAGCCATCATCCCTGACATTCACACGCCGGATACCTTTGAAGAATACATGAAGGGGACCGACCCGGCGCTGGAGGCCGTCAGGAACCACAATGCCCGATAGCTTTCCTTTCTACTTTTCCCTGACCAGCCCGCGCATGATCAGGTACTGGGCAGCAATGTAGGTGACCATGATCCAGAATCCCGCCATGGGAATCTCCAGTGCGAATTTGTTGACCGCGATCATGCTGTCCGATAACACGAACAGGATGGAACCCAGGAAAACAGGAAGGAAACTGGCCTGGCTGACCCTGCCTTTCCGGTTCAGTGCCACCATTGACATCCCGATAAGCGTAATGGCGTAAAGCAGGATCACCAGTTTCATCACGCCTTCCATATGGGTGTAAAGCAGGGCATAGATCCCCGCCAGGTAGGCCAGGAAAAAGATCCCTGCGAAAATGTGCTTCTGCAGATAGCCCTTTCCTCCCGACTCGCTGAACCTGGTAAAAACAAAGATGTAGGTGATCTGTGCAAAGAAGAATCCTCCCACTCCTGCATAAAAGTAAAGCTCGTTTTCATAGGCCCCCGAGAACATCAGGAAGTTATCCCCCACCCAGGAGAAGAAAAACGCGATCAACACAGGTACCGTAAAGGCCTTCTTCTTTTTGAACAGCAGGAAATATACGGCCATCCAGATCATGATCAGGGGCTTCACAGGGTATTCCAGGTTGATATTGTCTGTAATTCTGCCGGCAAGTTCAATAACGACAATGGCCACCAGTATAAGGTGGAGTAAGACAGAGGTCCGGTTTTTCATAAGCATGGGTTTGGTTGGATAAATATATAAAAAAAGGAACCGATTCTCTTTTTGCAATTGAATGTGCAATCGATTGTACAAACTTTATTACATTTGTCTGAAGCGTAATGAACAAACCTCACATCACCATCCACGATATTGCCAGGGAACTGAACATTTCCGCATCCACGGTATCCCGTGCCCTGCACAACCATCCCCGCATCAGCGGGGCCACAAGAGGTGCCGTGCAGGAGCTGGCCCGGAAATACAATTACCAGCCCAACGTGGTGGCCACATCCCTGAGGCAGGGAAAGAGTAAGACGGTGGGTGTCATCGTTCCACGCATCAACAGGAATTTCTTCGCCAATGTGATCGGTGGCATGGAGGAGGTCCTGGCCTCATCGGGATACCATCTGATGATCTGTCAGACCCATGAACGGCTGCAGGATGAAAAAGCCGCACTCCTGACCCTGGTCAATGCCCGTGTGGAGGCCATCATCCTGTCGGTCTCCATGGAATCCTCCAGTGATGACCACCTCAGGGCCCTCCAGGAAAGGGGGATCAGGTTGTTCTTTTTTGACAGGATCATTGAGAGCCTGCAGGCAGGGTCGGTGGTGATTGATGACAGGCTGGGTGCCTACCTGAACGTACAACACCTCCTGGAGCAGGGTTACAGCAGGATCCTGCATGTGGCAGGTGCAGACCATATTACCATCTACCGGGCAAGAAAGCAGGGCTACATGGATGCCATGATGGAGGCAGGTATTGAGCCGCAACCGGAATGGATCATTGAGAAACCGCTGGTGGTGGAAGGCGGTGAGGAGGCCTTTCAGGAAGGAATGGCACTTACAGTCAAACCTGACGCCTTTTTTTGTGCTGGGGACTACGCAGCGCTGGGGGTGATCCAGGCCGCACTCCGATCGGGGCTTAAGGTGCCGGAAGACCTGGGGATTACGGGATTTGCCAACGAACCGTTTACCGCATTTGTACAACCATCCCTGACCACGGTGGACCAGCATGGCGGGGAGATGGGCAGGATCGTGGCCGAGATGTTCCTGGATTGCAATGAACAGGAAGAACCTCACGCCGGTTGTGAGAAAAGGGTGCTTAAACCGGAACTGATCATTCGTGAAAGTTCAAAACCAAACAGATAAAAAACAAGTATTATGGCAATCAATTATGAAGTCCGCTTTTCCAACCATCCTGAAGATGCCAAACAGTATGGCACGGAAAGACTCCGCAGGGAGTTCCTTGTGGAATCCCTGATGGTACCGGGAGAGATCAACCTGGTCTATTCCATGAATGACCGTTACATCGTAGGGGGTGCCGTACCCGCAGGTGAGCTGGAACTGACCACCATCGATCCGCTGAAATCACAGTATTTCTGTGAACGCCGCGAACTGGGGATCATCAACGTGGGGGGCCTTGCCACCATCCGTGTGGACAGCGAAGAATTCCACCTGGATTACAAGGATGCCCTCTACATAGGTGCCGGTTCAAAAAAGATCACCATGATCAGTGTGAACGAAAAACACCCTGCACACCTCTATTTTAACTCTGCCCCGGCACACCAGGCATACCCATGCAAACGCGTTACCCTGGAGGATGCAGAAGTCGTTGAAATGGGCGCCCTGGAGCAATCCAATGCCCGTAAGATCAATAAACTGCTGGTGAACTCTGTGGTAAATACCTGCCAGCTGCAGATGGGAATGACCGAACTGAAACCGGGCAGTGTCTGGAACACCATGCCGCCACACCTGCATGACCGCCGCATGGAGGCCTATTTCTATTTCGAGGTACCCGAAGGCCAGGCCATCTGCCACTTCATGGGGGATCCGAAAGAGACCAGGCACATCTGGATGCAGAACGAACAGGCTGTGATCTCCCCGCCCTGGTCCATCCATTCAGCCGCCGGGACCAGCAACTACATCTTTATCTGGGGCATGGCCGGGGAGAACCTGGACTACGGCGATATGGACATCATTCAGCCCAACGAGATCCGGTAGAAACCCTGGTTTTAACAGATATCCGTGTAAAAGAAAATTCCTATAAAGACCCTTATATTCAATACCATGTCAACACAACTATTTGATCTTACAGGAAAAAGCGCCCTGGTTACAGGCGCAACGCATGGCCTTGGAATGGCCATTGCAACAGGACTGGCTGAAGCCGGCGCTACCATTGTGGTTAACGATGTCTTCGCTGACAAACTGGAGGCTGCCAGGGAGGAGTACGCCCGGAAAGGCATTGAAATTCATACCTATGTACTGGATGTCACCGATGAGGAGGCTGTCAACAGGGCCGTTCCGCAGATGGAAAGTGAAGTGGGCCCCATTGATATCCTGGTCAACAACGCCGGGATCATCAAAAGGATCCCCATCCTGGAGATGGAGGCCGATGATTTCAGGCAGGTGCTGGATGTGGACCTCACCGGGCCCTTTATCATGTCAAAAGCGGTAGCCAAAGGCATGGTCGAAAGGGGGGGTGGAAAGATCATCAACATGTGCTCCATGATGAGTGAGCTGGGAAGGAATACGGTCTCAGCCTACGCTGCAGCAAAAGGCGGACTGAAGATGCTCACAAGGAGCATGGCCACCGAATGGGCAAAATACAACATCCAGGCCAACGGGATCGGACCCGGCTATTTTGCCACCACCCAGACGGCCCCCATCAGGGTGGACGGCCATCCTTTCAATGATTTTATCATCAACCGCACTCCTGCGGGACGCTGGGGCGACCCGGAAGACCTTGCAGGAACAGCCATATTCCTGGCTTCCAGGGCATCAGATTTTGTCAATGGCATTGTTGTATATGTGGACGGGGGCATCCTGGCCACCATCGGTAAACCTTCCAATGAAAAATAATCCCAATGCTGAAAACCATGAAATACCAGATTTACATTGTACTATTCGCCACCTTGCTCCTGTCATCATGTGACGGGGGACAGGAGGTCCTGCTTCACGTATCCAATCCCCTAAACCAGCCCAGGGAAGATGCCACCATTTTATTATCCAGGGGTGAAATTGCCCGATGGACCAATATCCCTGAAGGCAAGCTGCCGTTGCTGCTGGATGAAAACGGAGAGCCCCTCCCCTGCCAGGTTGATGATGTAAACCAGGATACCCAATGGGATGAGCTCTTTGCGCTGGTTGAGATGCCCGCATCGGGCAGCAGGAAAGTGACCCTCGGTTTTGTAACCCCGGAAAGCTACCCTGAGTTCGAAACAAGGACCAACCTGAGACTGGGTGATGCAAGTCAGCCCGGCTACCCGGAGCTGAAGCATGCAGACAGGCTGGAAGGGGTCAGTTATGACAACTATTCGGAACATACTTCGGCTGCCTACCAGATGGAGGGACCTGCCTGGGAGAATGATAAGGTGGGATTCCGGAACTACCTGGACCAGCGGAACGGGATGGATATTTTCGGAAAACTTACAGGTAAAATGGTGCTGGACAGCGTCGGTGTGAAAGGAGGGCCCAGCTACCACGAGCCGGACGTCTGGGGCATGGACGTGCTGAAAGTGGGCACCAGCCTTGGGGCCGGGGCTATCGGATACCTCTGCCGCGATTCCATCTACAGGGTGGGAGACAACGGATCGGGCACCTACCATGTCCTGTTTGAGGGATCCCAGAGAAGCCGTTTCAACCTGACTTACAGCAATTGGGAGGTGGAAGGGAATCCCCTGGAGGTAGTTCACCAGGTGGAAATAGCCGGTGGAAGACACTACTACCAGGGAACGGTCACCTACCAGGGAACCGATGAGATCCTGAAGCTGGTTCCCGGTATCGTGAACATGAAAAGCGATGAGCTCCATCTCCTCCGGGCAGATCCACACCATACGGCCCTGATCACCCATGACAAGCAGTCAGAGGATGGTTCAGTTTTGGCCATGGCACTCCTGGTGCCCACAGAATACCTGGCGGCTCATGGAGAGACGAAAGCGCTCGGGGAAGGGATCACCCAGACCTACTATGCCGTTCTGGAAGCAGCACCGGGACAACCGGTTTCTTACAGGTTCTACGCTTTATGGGAAAAGGAGGATCCGAAGTGGGCCTCCCTGGATGAAGTGAAGGGTTTTATGAAAACCGAGGCTGAGCGGTGGACCCAGTCAGTGGTCTATGATCCTGGTATTCAGTGACCGCATGTCGGGGTACTACTTCGGAACCTCTCCCTGCGGAGTTCAGAGCGAAGCGATCATCATGAACGGAGGTGCCCAGATGAGCATGGTCCTGATCCTGAAACGCACCTATTGGCTGTAAGTTTAAGTTTAAGTTTAAGTTTAAGTGTAGGTTTAGGCTCAGCTACAGGTTGGTATCCCCCGAAGCATTGGTACTGAACACATTATTTGTCAGCGTCGGACTGGCATTATTACCCAGGTAGATTCCCCATTTGGCGGAATTCATGATGATCAGGGTGGCCCCACGGCTAAATGAAAATGGGTCTGCATCATCTGTGTTTATTTAGATTAATTAATAATTGAGGGTGTTAAAGTAGCCCTTCTTTCCTCCAATTAGTTCATTTTTAACAATTTTATCATTCAATGCCAATCCTGTTTTTCTCTTTCTCAAATAAATCCTACATTTAAATGCGCAATCGATTGTACATTCATCCTATGAAAAGAGTAGAAGTTGTCTTGAGAATGAGGGAAATGGGAGCCATTCCCCTCTATTACAATCCCGATATTGACGTATGCAAAGAGGTCATCTCTGCCTGTTACAGGGGCGGTATGCAGATCTTTGAGTTTACCAACCGGGGGGCCTTCGCCCATGAATTGTTTGCTGAACTGGCCAGGTGGGCTGAAACCGAGTTGCCCGGTCTTGTGCTGGGTGTGGGTACCGTTGTCGATCCGGGAACCTGCTCCCTCTATATCCAGATGGGTGCACAATTCATTGTCTCGCCACTGTTGAATGAGGAGATGGCGCGTGCGTGCAACCGCAGGAAGGTACTTTGGATCCCGGGATGTGCCACCGCCAGTGAAATTGGGAAAGCAGAGGAGCTGGGTGCAGAGATCGTTAAGCTTTTCCCCGGTACCTCCGTGGGAGGGGCCAAATTCCTGAAAGCCTACCTTGGTCCGTGTCCCTGGTCAAACATTATGCCTTCGGGTGGCGTCTACCCCACCGAAGAGAACCTGGCCGAATGGTTCAATTCAGGGGCATTCTGCGTGGGCATGGGATCACAACTGATCACCAGGGAGATCATCCGTGACGGGAACTACAAGGAACTTGAAGAGATGTCACGCAACACTATGGCGATCATAAAGAAGGTAAAAGGCTAATCCGATCCACGAATGAAAATCAGAACGCTCCTTCTCCTTTCGTTACTGGCCCTTCTCTACCCAGGCTGCAACCAGCAGCGGCATGGTACTGTGTTGAAGCTTGCACACGGACTGGACCCCTCCCACCCGGTCCACAGCGCCATGGTCCATATGGCCGACCGCTGCAAGGAGATTTCCAACGGGGAGCTGACCATCGAGATATACCCCAGCGGTCAGCTGGGATCTGAACAGCAGTGTGTGGAATTGCTCCAGATCGGCAGCCTTGCCATCACCAAGGTCTCCGCCGCAGTGATGGAGAGCTTTACAGAAAATTACAAGGTCCTCGGGCTCCCTTACGTGTTCCGTTCAAAGGAGCACGCCTTCAATGTGCTTGACGGTGATATTGGAAAGGAGTTGCTCTTAAGCGCTGAACCATTCTGGATCAGGGGCCTCTGTTTCTATGATGCAGGCAGCAGGAGTTTCTACACCATCGACAAGCAGGTGAACCACCCGGATGACCTGAAAGGACTGAAGATCAGGGTAATGAAAAGCATTATCTCCATGGAACTGGTGAAGGCCCTGGGAGGATCCCCCACCCCTATTTCATGGGGAGAACTCTACACAGCCCTCCAGAGCGGGGTGGTGGACGGTGCGGAGAACAATCCTCCAAGCTTCTATACCAGCCACCATTACGAGGTGTGCAAGTATTACAGTCTGAATGAGCATTCCATGGTTCCGGACGTTTTGATCATCAGCCATAAGGTCTGGGTGAAGCTGACGGACCAGGAGAAAAAATGGCTGCAGCAGGCGGCCGATGAATCGGTAGCGGTCCAGAGGAAACTATGGGCAGAATCGGAAAAGGAATCACTGAGGATCGTCCAGGAAGCCGGGGTCACGGTGACCTATCCGGACAAGGAAGCCTTTGCCGAGAAGGTCGGCCCTATGCTGGATTCATTCAGGGATGATGAAAAGATCTATGACCTGATCACCCGCATCAGGGAAGTTAAAAGTCCATAACATCGAAAGGTATGATCGACAGGTTTCAACATAGGTTTAACAGGGTACTGGAGTTAATTCTGGTGATCCTGATGTCGGTACTGGTGGTTGATGTCCTGTGGCAGGTATTCTCCCGGTACCTGCTCAGTTCACCCAGTTCATTCACCGACGAACTTGCCGGATTCCTGCTGATCTGGGTAGGTTTGCTGGGCGCCGCCTATGTGGCTGGAAGGAAGGAGCACCTGGCCATCGACATCCTGATACAGCGATCCCCGCCTGCACGGCAGCGCCGGTTATTGTACATCATCCATACATTGATTTTCCTTTTTGCCCTTTCCGTGATGGTGGTGGGTGGCGTCATCCTGATGTACACCCGGTTTGCCCTCCAGGTCAAATCGGCCGCCCTGCAGCTTCCCCTGGGATATGTCTACATCATCCTTCCCATCAGCGGGCTGATCATTATGTTCTATGAAGTCCTGCACATCACCCAACTGAAAAAGTCCTGAACCATATGGAAGTCCTTGTCCTTGTCCTCAGTTTTGTGATCCTGCTGGTCATCGGTGTTCCCATTGCATTCAGCATCGGGATCTCCGGTATCCTTACCATGCTCATGTCCATCGATGCCCTCCCTGCATTTACAACCTATGCACACCGAATGGCGACGGGACTGGACAGTTTTGCCCTGCTGGCCATCCCCTTCTTTGTGCTTGCAGGCGGAATCATGAACAGTGGAGGTATTGCCATCCGGCTCATTAATTTTGCCCGGGTCCTGGTGGGAAAGCTCCCGGCCGGACTGGCCTTTGTGAACGTGATCGCCAACATGCTTTTCGGGGCCATCTCAGGATCGGCAGCTGCAGCCACTTCGGCCATCGGGAGCATCATGGGACCTGAGATGAAAAAAGAGGGGTATGATGAGAGTTTCAGTGCAGCTGTAAACATTACATCTGCCACTACCGGGCTTACCATCCCGCCCAGTAACATCCTGATCATCTACTCCCTTGCAAGCGGGGGAGTCTCCATCACTGCCCTTTTCCTGGCAGGTTACCTGCCCGGAATCATCACCGGGGTGGGCATCATGCTGGTGGCCATGTCTATGATGATCCTGAAGAACAAAGGGATTGCCGGCCTCACCAAAACACTGGGCTTGATCCTCCTGGTCTCAATGGCCCTGCTGGGGGCCGGAATCGGGTTAAAAGCCATTCATGAGCATGCATCCGGATCCCTGTTTAAAGGAGTGATCTATTCCCTGCTTGGCCTATTCCTGACCTATTCGGTCTATAAATCGGCAACCAACTGGAGCTTCTTTAAATTCGCATTCAAAAAGTTTATCGATGCCCTGCCATCCCTGCTGATGCTGGTGATCGTGATCGGCGGGATCGTGGCGGGCTTCTTCACAGCCACCGAAGCATCTGCTGTAGCAGTATTGTACGCCCTGATCCTGGCACTGATTTACAAGGAGATTACCATCAGGGACCTGCCGGCTATCATTCTCAGGTCGGTGAGGACCACCTGTATTGTCCTCCTGCTGGTTGCTACCAGCATCGGGATGTCATGGATCATGTCCTTTGAGAACATACCACAGAATGTGAGTGCGGGCCTGCTGAGCCTGAGCGACAACCCGGTAGTGATCCTGCTGGTTATCAATTTCATCCTGTTGTTTGTGGGGATATTCATGGACATGACGCCGGCCGTACTGATCTTTACTCCCATCTTCCTGCCCATTGTCACTGCCCAGTTGGGCATGAATCCCATCCATTTCGGGATCGTGATCGTGCTCAACCTTTGTGTGGGACTGTGCACGCCCCCGGTGGGATCGGTACTGTTCATAGGATGCAGTGTGGCCAACCAGAAGATCGAACAGGTGATCCGGCCCCTCCTGCCCATGTTCATCATCATGATCGTGGTACTGATGCTGGTGACCTATATCCCCTCCATCAGCCTCTGGTTGCCGAACCTGCTGATGAAATAGTTCTGCAAGAGTAAGCGTATTTTTGACGTTAACTTTGTTTTTAAAGATTTAGTTCCCTATTTTAGCCGCATGAACCCTGCGGCAAGATCCATTAATCCACATATCTCGGTGGACTGTGTCATCTTCGGATTCAGCACCAGCCGGTTGAAGGTGCTCCTGATTGAACGGGAGTATACCGGTGAACAGGGGAACCGGTGCAGGGACTACAAATTGCCGGGGGATTTTATCACCACCCTGGAGGACCTGGACAGGGCAGCCAGCCGTACACTCAACGAACTCACCGGTCTGCACGATATCTTCCTCCAGCAGTTTGCTGTATTTGGCCGGCCGGACCGGATCACCAGGAAGATCGATATGGACTGGCTTGCTGAGACCACCGGTATGCCGATCCGGAGGGTCGTCACCTCCGCCTATTATGCCCTGATCAACATATCCGAAAGCAACAGTGATTTCGCCATCAAAAACGACGCATCCTGGATCGATGTGAACCAGGTCCCTGAACTGGCTTTCGATCACCGCGAGATCATTGAGAAGGGCTTGCTCCACCTCAGGGATGCCTTGAGAAGCGAGCCCATTGGATTCGAACTGCTGCCGGAGAGGTTCACCATCCGGGAACTGCAAACCCTCTATGAAGTGATCCTGAACTGTACACTGGACAACCGGAATTTCAGGAAGAAGATCCTGAAGGCCCGGCACCTGGTTCAACTGGATGAGAAACAGGCCGGGGTAGCCCACAAACCAGCCTACTTCTACCGGTTTGACAGACAGAGCTATGAAGAGAACAAAAGAGACTACCTGGGTTTCAACTTCTAATAACCAATAACCAATAACCAATAACCAATAACCAATACCTGCTAATATGTACTTACTTGGATATGATGTAGGAAGCTCTTCGGTGAAGGCCAGCCTCATTAACGCGGAGTCCGGACGCTGCATTGCCTCGGCATTTCACCCCAAAAAGGAGATGAAGATCGCTGCCCCAAAGGCGGGCTGGGCCGAACAGGACCCCGAGCTCTGGTGGTCCAATCTGATCCTGGCCACCAATGATGTGCTGCAGAGTGCAGAAATTGACCCGTCATCCATCAGGGCCATTGGTATTGCTTACCAGATGCACGGCCTGGTGCTGGTGGACAAAGACCAGCAACTGCTCCGTTCCTCCATCATCTGGTGTGATTCAAGGGCTGTATCGCACGGGGAGCATGCCATGAAAACCCTTGGGAATGAACAATGCCTCTCCCACCTCCTCAACTCCCCCGGCAACTTTACCGCCTCAAAGCTGAGCTGGGTGATCATGAACGAACCGGAAATCTATGAGAAAGCCTACAAGTTCATGCTGCCCGGTGACTACATTGCCATGAAGCTTACTGGCGAGATCAACACCACCATTTCAGGCCTTTCAGAGGGGATCATGTGGGATTTCAAGGATAACTCCATTGCCGATTTCCTGCTGGAGTATTACGGGATCCATGACCACCTGATCCCTGACATTGTACCCACCTTTTCGGAACAGGGAAAGCTGTCAGCCGCTGCTGCCGAAGAACTTGGCCTGTTACCCGGGATCCAGATCGCCTACAGGGCAGGTGATCAGCCCAACAATGCGTTCTCCCTGAATGTACTCAATCCCGGTGAAATAGCGGCCACAGCCGGAACTTCAGGGGTGGTATACGGGGTAAGCAACGAAGTGAAATTCGATCCCCTCAGCCGGGTCAACACCTTTGCCCACGTGAACCACAGCCCGGAGCTGAACAGGCTGGGAGTCCTGCTTTGCATCAACGGTACAGGGATCCAGTATTCATGGCTCAAGCAGAACCTGGCCCAGCGGGAAAAAAACTATCCAGGGCTGAACGACCTGGCCATGACCGCCCCCATCGGGTCAGAGGGCCTGATCATGCTTCCCTTCGGCAACGGGGCAGAAAGGATGCTGGGAAACCTGGATCCTGGCGGCACCATTAAAAATATCAACTTCAACATCCACAACGAGGCCCACCTGGTGCGTGCAGCCCAGGAGGGGGTGGCCTTTTCCATGCAATACGGAATGGAGATCATGAAAGAGATCGGGATCAACCCGACTGTGATCAGGGCCGGTATGGCCAACATGTTCCTGAGCCCGCTCTTCAGGGATACCCTGGCCGAGATCTCAGGAGCCACCATCGAGCTTTATGACACGGATGGTTCAATAGGGGCCGCCAACGGGGCCGGTATCGGATCGGGGACCTTTAGTTCCTTCGGAGAGGCCTTCGAGAATCTGAACAAGATGATGGTGATCGAACCCACCGGGATGAACCATGAACTTTATTCATCTGCCTATGAAAACTGGAAAAAGGTTCTGGATACCTGCCTGAGGATACCGCATTGATAAAAGGACTCGCACATAAGAACTTAATTTACAAATATAACAACGAAGAAAATGGACTATCTAACAGGAAACAAGGAGTATTTCCCGGGGATCGGGAAGATCAAATTCGAAGGCAGGGATTCGGACAATCCGCTGGCTTTTAAATTCTACGACGAGAACAGGGTGGTGGCCGGAAAGACCATGAAGGAACACATGCGGTTCGCCATCGCTTACTGGCACACCTTCTGCGGCACCGGAGAAGATCCCTTCGGACCGGGAACACAACGTTTTCCATGGGCGGCCGGGGACAATGCCATTGAAAAGGCCAGGAATAAAATGGATGCGGCCTTTGAGTTCATCACCAAGATCGGTGCGCCCTATTACTGCTTCCACGACATTGATGTGGTCTCCGAAGGGGATTCGGTGGGTGAATATGAATCCAACTTGCAGACCATGGTCGAATACGCCAAACAAAAACAGGCTGATTCAGGCGTAAAGCTGCTGTGGGGGACCGCCAATGTGTTCTCCAATCCGCGTTATATGAACGGTGCAGCCACCAATCCCGATTTCAACGTACTGCCCTGGGTGGCCACCCAGGTGAAAAACGCCCTGGATGCCACCATCGCGCTGGGCGGGGAGAACTATGTCTTCTGGGGTGGACGTGAAGGGTACATGTCCCTGCTCAACACCGATATGAAAAGGGAGCAGGAGCACCTTGCCATGTTCCTCCACATGGCCAAAGACTATGCCCGCGGGAAGGGATTCACAGGACCCTTCCTGATCGAGCCCAAGCCCATGGAGCCCACCAAGCACCAGTATGATTTCGATACTGCAACGGTGATCGGGTTCCTGAAGGAGTACGGACTGGCAGGGGATTTCAGGATGAATATCGAGGTAAACCACGCCACCCTGGCCGGGCACACCTTCCAGCACGAGCTGCAGGTGGCCGTAGACAACGGATTGTTCTGTTCCATCGACGCCAACCGTGGCGATTACCAGAACGGATGGGATACGGACCAGTTCCCCATCAACCTTTATGAGCTGGTCGAATCCATGTTCCCCATCATTGAAGCCGGTGGATTCACCACAGGAGGGATTAATTTCGATGCCAAGACAAGGCGTAACAGCACCGACATGGAGGATATTTTCATGGCGCATATTGCCGGTATGGATGTATTTGCAAGGGCTTTCGAGATCACACTGGACCTGCTTGAGCATTCGGCCTACAAGAAGATGAAAGCCGGACGTTATGCATCCTTTGACTCGGGGTCAGGAGCCAGCTTCGAAAGTGGTGAACTCTCCCTGGAACAACTGGCAGCACTGGCGAAGACAAATGGTGAGCCGGAGCAGATCTCCGGCAAACAGGAGCTCTACGAAGCCATTATTAACCAGTACATTAAATAGGTATTCCATGGACAACCGATCCCCATCCCACCCGATTCCACCGGTCATTTTTGCCCTCACCCTGGTCGCTACACTGGGCGGCCTGCTGTTCGGATATGATACGGCCGTGATCAACGGGGCCACCGATGCCCTCAGGCAGTTCTTTATCACCCCGCTGGAAGGGGACGTGACCCTGGCTTCATCCACCATCATCCAGTTCAAGGGGATCGTAACCATCTGCCTGACCATTGTGGTGGCACTGATCACCAGTTTCCTGCTCAGACTGTTTGGTAAAAGGCGCGGATTGATCCTAAGCGTGATACTCTGGGTGACGGGGATCGTTGTCCTATACCTTTTCTTCCTGAGGGGCGAGAATGTGCTCACCGAGGGACTGGGTAATTCCATCAAGGGATTCACCATCTCCAGTGCCCTGGTTGGTTGCATTATCGGCGGCTCCCTGGGAGGATATATCAGCCAGAGCATAGGAAGGAAGCGGGGACTGATCCTGGCGGCCATTCTTTTCCTGCTTTCCGCACTGGGATCGGCCATGCCCGAGAAGCTGAACTTCATGGGACTGGCCACCATCAGTTCGTTTATTTTCTACCGGGTACTGGGTGGAATCGGGGTGGGGCTGGCTTCCATGCTCTCTCCCATGTACATTGCTGAAATAGCTCCGGCCAACATCCGTGGGAAGCTGGTTTCCTGGAACCAGTTTGCCATCATCTTCGGAATGGTGGTTGTCTATTTTGTGAACTATTTCATTGCCAGGGGACAGGACCCTGAGTGGATCAATGCCACCGGCTGGCGCTGGATGTTCGGATCTGAGACCATCCCTGCATTGCTGTTTCTGATCCTGTTGTTTCTTGTTCCGGAATCGCCACGGTTCATGGTCCTGAAAAAGCAGGAGAGCAAAGCCCTCGCATTGCTTCAGAAGATCAATCCGGCCAGTGCGGAACGGGTGTTCTCGGAGATCAAAGGATCGCTGAAAGAGAAAAGGGTCCAATGGCTTTCTTTCGGCGGACTCGTGGTAATGATCGGGATCCTCCTGTCGGTGTTCCAGCAATTCGTGGGGATCAATGTGGTCCTTTACTATGCAGGCGATATTTTCAGAAGCATGGGTGCGGGAAATGATTCATCCCTGTTGCAAACCATTATTATAGGGCTTGTAAACATGACCTTTACAGTGGTGGCCATTTTCTCGGTGGACCGGTTCGGACGGAAACCGCTGATGGTCATCGGGGCCATCGCCATGGGTGTGAGCATGCTGGCCCTCGGATTCTCTTTCCTCTTCAACTCTGTGGGATTACTATCCCTGATCTTTATGCTGACTTATACCGCCGCCTTTGCCATGAGCTGGGGACCGGTGACCTGGGTCCTGCTTTCGGAGATATTCCCCAACAGCATCAAGGGAGCCATGTCCATCGCAGTTGCATCCCAGTGGATTGCCAACCTGGTGATCTCCTGGACCTTCCCCATGATGAATGAGAGCACCCTCCTTACCAGGATGTTCAATCATGGATTCTCTTACTGGATCTATGGCCTCATGGGATTCCTGGCGGCCTGGTTTATCCTGAAGATGGTCCCCGAGACCAAAGGGAAAACGCTGGAAGAGATTGAAGCTATATGGAATCCATAACATTTAGCCCATCAGGGCCCTGTTCTGCCATTCCAGGAACAATGATTCGCCTCTCCTTGCCATTTCATGAAGGGCTTTCATCTCTTCACCGGTAACCGGTTTATAGTTTTTGGCAACAGAGATGGCCCTTTCCAGGCTGAGCGGTGAAGATGCGGGTAAGGAAGTTATCACCCCCTTCTGGGAGAGGGCGAAACGTAAAGCCATCCCAATGGCAGGCTCCTCTTCGATCATTCGGAACCAGGTATTGTTCCTCTCTTGTTCAGGTACACTCTCGGGCCAGGCACCCCCCGATGTGGACTTGATAGAAATAACTGATACCCCCTGGCTATGGGCTTTCTCAAGCACTGCAAGGCCGAAACCGAAAGCAAAATATTCCAGGTAGCTCACGGGGAACATGACCGTATCAAACCTGAAACGTTCCATGGCATCAAGTGCCGATATGGTGGTATGTGATGAAAAACCGATGTACCTGATCTTTCCCTCTTCCCTGGCCCGGATCATAAGCTCCATCACACCACCCGGGCCAAATGCCTCATCAACTTCGGCAAGTGTCTGGAAAACATGCATCTGGTAAAGGTCCAGGTGGTCAGTCTTCAACCGTTTCAGCGAGGTTTCCAGTTGATCTCTCGCCCCTTTGGCATCACGTACCCTTGTTTTGCTCGCCAGAAAGACACGGTCCCGTTTGCCTGCCAGTCCGGATCCCATTTTTATCTCACACTCACCGTTCTCCCCGTAACGAGGAGAAACGTCAAAAAGAGTGACTCCCTGGTCCACGGATTCATGGATCTTCTCAATGGCCTCTTTTTCATCATAATACCTCAGGCCATTTCCAGGAAATCCGATGATGGAGATTTTATCCCCCGTATTTCCCAGTTGGCGGGTGGGTAGCGCTCCTTCAAAACTGGTTGGAGCACCTTCCATTTCCCTGGCAGCTGCTGCAAAAGATTCGGCACTGAGTGCCGCAGCCCCGGCCAGGCTTCCTGCTGCTCTGATAAACGATCGCCTTTTCATAACTATGTGTATTTGTGTTCTGCTTAAAGATATGAATTTCTAAACCACCTAGAACAGCCTGACCACCCCGTAGATCCCCACCATGAAGATGGCAGTGCAGCTGACCACCAGGGCGATCCGGTAGAACCGGCCCGGTTCGACCACACGGTCACCTGACCTGAACCTGAACCAGATCCCGGCCACCACCACGATAAAAAGCATCATGAAGGTGGCGATCCCCCCGATGGTCACCATCAGCACCGGCAGCTTCACCACCAGGAAGGCGATGGTCCACAGCACCGGGAAAACAACGGCTAGCACCCTGATGGTCCGCATGCGCACCTTCATGTTGCTGAAGTCGATCCACCGGAGCACCCCGAACAGGTCCGAAAAGACCCGGGTACGGATGGCCAGGGCAGCAAACAGGGTGGAAAAAAGGACCACAAACGATCCGATCAGGAAGATATTCTTTGCAGTTGGTCCCACCGAATCGGTGTAGATGCGTGAGATGGTCTCGATCATCCGGTACCCTTCCGGCACCTCGCCCCGTTGGTATAAGATGGCAGCCCCCAAAAGAAAGAAGGCCGCCGTAACAACGGTATAGACGATCATGGAGAGGAATGCATCCAGGTACATCACCCTGATCCAGCCCCTCGCACGTTCCTTCCACTCCGGATCCGGTTGCTCACCGGGAACACCCCTTTGACCGGTAAAACGGGCATACCCCTTCTCGATGCACCAGTAGTTATAGGAGAGGATCTCATCCCCTCCCACCCCGGTCAGTCCGAAAGCCGCCAGTGCGAATCCCACCGTCCCTGCCGGAAGCCGGAAGGACAATCCTGTGGCAATATCGGGCCATGTCACCGCAAAGCCTGTCTTCTGCACCATAAAAAGTGCCAGCAGGGTAAAGAGCGTAAAGAGTCCCATGAAAACAAGGGAAATCTTCTCCACCACTTCATAGAAACCGAAGAGCATCACCCCGATGACCACCAGGGCTGTCAGAATGGTCCATGCAGGAATCGTTAGTGCCGGGATGGCCATGTTCAGGATAATGGCAACCCCGCCGATAATCCCGCCCAGCTGCAACGGTTTGAACAACCAGAGGACCAGCCACGACCAGGCACCCCAGCTCACCCGGTGTTTCCCGAACCTGGGACCCGGCAATTCGTTCATCAGGTTCATGGCCGAGATGCCGCGGGTGATGGACTGCCGGCCGAACTCCAGCTGAAGAACGATCTTTACCAGGCAGCTCACCATGATCACCCACAGGGTTAAGAAACCTGCCTTGGCCCCCAGGGTGGTAGTGGCTATCAGCTCCCCCGATCCTACCACAGAAGCGGAAAGGATGAAGCCGGGACCCAGGTACTTTAATCTCTGCGCAAAGCGCCCGGGTGCCGGTTTAACGGAACCAGGATCAAGGAAATAGGGATCGTTCACCGAAATCCTGTTCATACAATGAATATAGGTAATAATCTGATCAATACGATTCGTAAATTTTCAAAAGAATTACAAATATTCCGTCCATACTTTCGAAACAAGAAAGCTTTTCCTAATTTTGGTCTATGAGGTTACTGGCTCATCAACGAAGGGAGCAAATCCTGAAACTCCTCACGGAAGATGGTTCTGCAAAAGTGATCAACCTTGCTAAAATATTTAAAGTATCCGAGGTGACGATCCGGCAGGATCTGGAAAAACTGGAAGCAGAGGACCTGATTATACGTGAGCACGGGGGTGCATATCTAAAGAGTATTGAGGACCAGGTGCTCAGCTTATCCCTGATGAATAAGGATAACATGGATAAAAAAGTACTCATCGGAAAAAAGGCAGCTGAGTATATTGATAACGGTGATGTAATTATCCTCGATTCAGGCTCTACAACCACTGAAATTGCAAAGAACCTCATTGGCAGAAAACACCTTACAGTCATCACTAACTCCCTGAACATAGCTATTCTCCTTGGCTCCCAGCCTGGAATCGAGGTTTTGATGACTGGAGGGGAATTCAAACCCCCAACCCTGTCATTAACAGGCCAGAAAGCCGCAGATTTTCTTGCTGATATTCATGTCGACAAACTTTTCCTTGCCACTGCCGGAATCTCCTTAAAGGCAGGCCTCACATACCCGAGTATCAGCGACCTGGTGGTGAAAAGAGCCATGATCGATGCAGCGGACACAGTCTACCTGGTAGCTGATTCCACCAAGATCCGAAAAACTTCATTTGCAAGCCTGGGGGCACTCTCCCTGATCAACTATATCATTACAGATCCTTCAGTCAGTGAGGAGCACAAGAAACTTTTCAAGGCCCATGATATTCATTTTCTCATTGCATAACCCGTAATGATGCTGCAAATTGGGATCACTGGTATGAAAGGTATTTGGGATCGTAAATTTCGGTGATAATTTGCGTTTATTTACGTGTTTTGTGTATATTTCGACAGTATTCGAAAATATTCGTAACTAATGAAACAATCAAAGGACTATTTGCTGACCATAGATCAAAGTACTTCAGCAACCAAAGTCATGCTGTTTAACCGCAATGCTGAACTGGCTGACCGTGTATCTGTTCCCCACAAACAATATTATCCTCAGACCGGATTCGTTGAGCATGATCCGGAAGAAATAATAAACAACACGATTGCTGGAATCAAACAACTGATGCAGCAGTCCGGTATCGACGAGTCGGAGATTTCCTGTATGGCCATTACCAATCAGCGTGAAACAGCAATGATCTGGGACAAAACCACCGGGATTCCGGTCAGCCATGCAGCGGTGTGGCAGTGCCAGCGTGGTGTGGAATACTGCAACCAGCTGAAGGAAGAGCATAAGGGAGAATTCATTAAAGATAGAACAGGCCTGATCATAGATCCCTATTTCTCAGCCAGTAAGCTGAAATGGATCGTTGACAATGTAGAGGGTGTCAGGGAGAAAATGAAAGAGGGCGCCCTCATGGCAGGGACCATGGATAGTTGGCTGGTTTGGAAACTGACAGGCGGACGGGTTCATGCCACAGACTATTCCAATGCCTGCCGTACCATGCTGCTGAACCTGGAGAGCCTGGATTGGGATGATGAAATGATTGAGCTGTTTTCCCTGGATCGCTGCATGCTTCCTCAGCTGGTATTCAGCGATGAGATCATCGGAGCAACCGATCCTTCCGTCATATTCGACAATCCTGTACCCATTGCCGGACTGATGGGTGATTCACATGCAGCCCTGTTCGGACAGCATTGCTTCAGCCCCGGTATGGCGAAAGCCACCTACGGAACAGGCTCATCCATCATGATGAATATTGGTAAAAAATCCTTACCCCCACCAGACGGACTGGTCACCTCCATTGGTTGGGGACGTGAAAAGACCATTGATTTCGTTTTTGAAGGGAACATCCACTGCACCGGCGATACCATTAACTGGCTGGTCAATGATCTCCAGCTCATTGGTTCGGCAGAAGAGACAGAGACACTGGCCACATCGGTGGATGGGAACAATGGGGTCTACCTGGTTCCCGCTTTTGTGGGACTGGGTGCTCCCTACTGGGACAACCAGGCACGGGCCGCTATTTCCGGCATGTCAAGAAGTGCAAACAAAGCCCACATTGTCCGTGCATCGCTGGAAAGCATCGCTTACCAGGTCAAGGACCTTATAGACCTGATGGGTAAAGAAGCAGGGATCAGCCTTAAAGAACTCAGGGTAGACGGAGGCCCCACCCGAAATAACTTCCTGATGCAGTTCCAGTCCGATATGCTGGGCAACTCCATTGTCAGGACCAGCATTGAAGAAATTTCTGCCCTGGGTTCCGCTTTCATGGCAGGACTGGCCACCGGATTCTGGAGCAGCATTGAAGAGATCTCCAGCCTAAGGCTGGTTGACAAAACCTTTGAGCCTGGCATGGAGGCCGGAAAGGTAGAGGAACTTTATGCGGGCTGGAAAACCGCGGTGAAACGAGTACAACTAAAGTAGAACTATAAAATACAAAACTATCATGGCAAAGCAAAAACAATCATTTGGGGTCATTATTGCAACCCGGAATATTTTTAATTTCGAACTGGCTGTCACAGCCAGGAAAAAAGTACTTGACAAATTGGAAAAGATGGGTTTCGGTTCGGTCATCCTTCCTACCGATGCAACGCCCACCACAAACATAGAGGGTTATGAAGATGCTGTAAAGTGTGCAAAGTATTTCAAGGAGCATGCTGAACAGATTGATGGCATCGTGGTGGTACTGGCCAATTTCGGTGATGAACTGGGTGTGGTCAATACCATTCAAATGGCCGGTCTGAATGTCCCGGTTCTGGTTCAGGCCTGTGATGACGACAACGACAAAGTGGATGTAAAGAACCGCCGGGATGCATTCTGCGGAAAACTATCCGTATGCAACAACCTCTACCAGTATGGAATAAAATTCACCGACACCACCTTCCATACCTATTCACTGGACAGCAAGGAATTTACCAATGATCTTCTCAAGTTTGCCGGAATATGCAGGGTGGTAAAAGGCATGAAGGGGCTCCGTGTAGGTGCAATTGGCACAAGGCCCATTGGATTCCAGACCATGCGGGTGAGTGAAAAGATCCTTCAGAAGACAGGGATTACGGTGGTACCGGTGGACATGTCTGAGATCCTTGCAGCAGCCGAAAAGATCGATGAGAACAGTGCTGCTGTCGCAGAGAAGGTAAAAGCCATCGAGGATTATGGCACCTGCAAAATCCTGCACAAGGGGCAGATCTCAAAACAGGCCAAATTCGGACTGGCCGTGGAAAACTGGATTGAAGAGAACGACATCAACATTTCAGCCCTGCAATGCTGGGAATCCATCGAAAAGAATTACGGTTGTGCTGCCTGCGTGACCATGAGTATGATGGGTGAAAAACTGATGCCATCGGCCTGTGAAGTGGATATTGCGGGAACCATTGGCATGTACGCCCTGGCGCTGGCCTCCCAGAGACCCTCTGCCCTGCTTGACTGGAACAACAACTTTGCGGAAGACCGGGATAAGGTGGTCTGCACCCATTGCAGCAATTATCCCAAATCATTCTTCGACAGCGAGATCGAGATCGGAAGCCTGGATATCCTGGGTACGGTTCTCGGACAGGAAGACACCTTTGGAGCCGTGAAGGGCAAAGTGGCCCCTGGCGACATGACCTACTTCCGAATCTCCACCGATGATCCCAAAGGAATGATCAAATCCTACCTGGGAGAGGGCGTTATCACCGACGATCCCTACGGGATGGATGGCGGTATTGCAATTTGTGAGATCCCCAACCTGCAGAACTTAATGAAGTACATGTGTAAGAACGGATTCGAACACCATGTGGGCATGGTTCGCGGCCATGTGGGCGACATCCTTGAAGAAGCCATTGGCAACTACCTGGGATGGGATCTCTATAAGCACAGCTGATGGGTTAATCTTAAAAGAAACAACGATGATACTTGTTCACAATTATGGTCTGGCAGTACTATTTTTCCTGGTAGCTATGACCTGTTGGGGTTCCTGGGCAAATACCCAAAAATTAGCTGCTAAAAACTGGCGATTTGAATTGTTCTATTGGGATGTTGTTTTAGGATTGTTGGTATTCTCCTTCATAGCCGCCTTTACACTTGGAAGCCTTGGAAATGAACCAGGTGGCAGAACATTCATGGAAGATCTGGCCCAAGCCGATGCCCGAAGTATTGCTTTTGGAATGTTGGGAGGAGTCATTTGGAATTTAGGAAACCTGTTATTGGTTGCCGCAATTGCTGTGGCCGGCCTGGCAGTAGGATTTCCAATAGGCGGTGGAATCGCCTGGTTAGGAGGGACCATATTGGGTTATGTGATTGAGATTTCCACCAAGGGAGAAAGCAGCAGCAATCCTTACCTGTTATTTATAGGCATGGGCCTGGCGATAACGGCAATCTATCTAAGTATGGTCTCATATAAGCGACTCGCGGCCCACAAAAAGAAAGCGAGCCTCAAAGGGATTATACTTTCTGTGTTGGCAGGTCTATTCATAGCACCCTTTTACACGATCACCATGTATGGAATGGATCCTGCATTTGGATTAAGTGGAGCCGGTTCACTAACCCCTTACACGGGGGCAGTACTTTTTGCACTGGGAGCATTCTTAAGTACATTTATTTTCAATCCATTTTTCATGGCAAGACCCGTGGAAGGAGAACCTGTAAAAATGAGTGCCTATTTCAAAGGTTCATTCAAAACCCACTGGTGGGGAATATTGGGTGGCTCCATATGGATGCTCGGAATGGTGGTAAGCTTTATGTCATCAGGCGAAGGATCTACTATTGCCTATGCCTTAAGCAACGCAGCTCCGGTCGTAGCCATCCTGTGGGGCGTATTTATTTGGAAAGAATTTAAAGGAGCTCCCAAAGGGACCAATGCCATCCTGACGACCATGTTTGTACTTTTTATCATTGCCCTGGTGATGATCACCCTGTCCAATACCTGATGCATGAAGGAGCTTGAGCTGATAGCGACTGAGGTTCGGAGGAAACTGCTTCAGAATATTGTGAAGGCGGGGGGCGGCCACACAGGGGGTTCACTGTCGTCGGTGGATATCCTGGTGGCCCTCTATTTCAGGGTGATGAACATTGACCCGGAAAATCCTGAAATGAAGGGCCGGGACAGGTTCATCATGAGCAAAGGGCATTCGGTGGAAAGCTATCATGCAGTCCTCTCCAGGCGGGGTTTCTTCAGTGAGGAGGTACTTGACACCTATGGGGCTTTCAATTCCATCCTGGCAGGCCACCCCACCCGCAAAGTCCCCGGAATTGAGGTAAATTCGGGGGCGCTGGGACATGGATTATCCGTGGGTGTGGGAATGGCACTGGCCGCCAAAAGATCGGGAACCACGTGCAGGGCTTTTGTCCTGATGGGCGATGGTGAACAGGGGGAAGGTTCCATCATGGAAGCAGCGGCTGCCGCCGGACATTACCACCTGGATAACCTGGTTGCCATTGTCGACAGGAACGGGCTCCAGATCAGCGGGAAGACCGAAGATGTGATGTCCATCGAAAACCTGGAAGCAAAATACCATGCATGCGGCTGGAGTATACACTCATGCAACGGACATGATATGGATGAACTGACCTCCACACTCAGCGCAACTCCTTTTTCGAAAAGGAAGCCCTCCTTTCTTATTGCCCATACGGTCAAGGGAAAAGGAGTGTCGTTCATTGAGGACAGGTCAAACTGGCATCATAAAGTGCCAACCAAGGAAGAACTGGCAAAGGCTATGGAAGAATTGAATGTAATGTTGGAGGAATAGAAGAATGAGTCATATTCCCTGCAGAACAGCCATTACAAATACGCTGGTTGAAGAAGGTAAAAAGAACAAGGACCTTTTTGTGGTTACCTCTGATGCCCGGGGCAGCGTAACCCTCGGCAGATTTGCAGATGAGCTGCCCAATCAGTTTATCGAAGTGGGAATCGCAGAACAGAATGCAGTGGGAGTTGGTGCCGGACTGGCACTGGCCGGTAAAAATGTTTTTGTATGCGGACCGGCCTGTTTCTATTCGGCCAGGGCCCTGGAGCAGGTGAAGGTCGATGTGGCCTACACCCAAAGCAATGTGAAAATCATCGGGGTAAGCGGAGGAGTCAGCTACGGGTCCCTTGGCTCGACCCACCACAGTCTCCACGACATTGCGGTCATGCGCACCTTCCCGGGGATGAATGTATACCTGCCATCTGACCGCTTTCAGTCTGCCTGGCTTACCAGACACCTGTCCGCCACCGAAGAAAGTGCTTACGTAAGGGTGGGGCGGAACGCTGTACCCGATGTTTATTCCGAATCAGACACTTTTGAACCAGGCAAGGCTAAGACATTAAAAACCGGGAAGGACATCGCGATTATTGCTTGTGGTGAAACCGTCTATCATGCACTGAAAGCTGCCGAAAAACTTGAGGAGGATAAAATAAGCGCCACTGTCATTGATATGTTTACATTGAAGCCCTTCGATAAGAACGCCATTATTGAGGCAGCCAGGAATACAAAATGTATATTGACGGTCGAGGAGCACAGCATCTTTGGCGGACTGGGAGCCTCAGTTACAGAAATCACTTCCCAGCATCATCCAACAAGGGTAAAGATTCTGGGCATCCCGGATGAAAATGCCGTGCATGGTCAACCCCTGGAAATCTTTGCCCATTACGGGCTTGACATGCAGGGAATTTACAGGCAGGCAATCACCTTATTAACAAAAGCATGAAACCTCTCTTTTATCTGACAGTATTTTTTTTGGTGTTTTTTTCACAATCTGTTTATACCCAGGCAGATCAGCAAAACAGGGTCATTATTCTGAGCGATATTGAAGCAGATCCGGACGATACACAATCCTTTGTTCGTCTATTTTTGTATGCCAATGAAATCGATATAAAGGGATTAATAGCTACCACATCCTGCTGGCATCAATCGAGCGTTGACCCCGAATCCATTGTAAAAGTAGTCCAGGCCTATGGCAAAGTACATGCCAACCTGATCAGGCATGATGCTGGATTTCCAGGTGAAGAAGCCCTCTTAAAACTGGTAAAACAGGGTTTGCCGGAATATGGAATGTTGGGGGTTGGTGAAGGGAAAGATTCAGAAGGTTCGGACTGGATCTTAAAAGTGCTCGAGGAAGATGATGAGCGTCCCCTCTGGATATCTGTCTGGGGAGGAGTCAACACCCTTGCCCAGACCTTGCATAAAATTGAATCCACAAAAACGAAAAAAGAAGCTAAAAGAATCATTGCAAAACTCAGGGTATATACCATATCCGACCAGGACGACAGCGGTATATGGATCAGAAATAATTTCCCGGACTTGTTTTACATTGTCAGTCCGGGCGATGATTACGGGAGCGCAACATGGACCGGAATAAATTCTTATGTAAGGGGCATCAACAATGAAAAGATCAGCAATCAATGGATTGCACAAAACATTCAACAGGACCACGGTCCCCTGGGCGCTGCATATCCTGATGTTGCCTGGGGAGTTGAGGGCGATACGCCATCATGGTTATCCTTAATACCCAACGGACTAAATGATGCTGAGCATCCTGAATGGGGAGGCTGGGGTGGTCGTTATGAGCTGTACAAGCCAGATTTTTCCAAGCTCAGGGAAGGTGGATCTGATGTTCCTATTGCTCCTGAGACAAGGGAAATATGGACCAATGCCTTTGATACTTACACCCCATATATTCCAGGTGAATATGGACGAGCGGTACAAAAGGACACCGCTTCCTTTACCGGTTACAAAGTGACTTTGTGGCGTTGGCGGGACGACTTTCAAAATGATTTTGCCGCCCGTATGGATTGGTGTTTACAATCATATGAGCAAGCCAATCATCCACCTGTTCCTGTATTAGGGCAAGCCGAACAGTTCACTGTAAAATCGGGAGAAGGATTTGGCCTGGATGCCAGCGGATCGACCGATCCTGACGGAGATAATCTCAGTTTTCTCTGGTTCAACTATCCAGAGGCTGGCTCCTATAAAACACCCGTACAGATTGGCGGAGCGGAGAATGCACATGGACTTTATTTAAGGGCTCCTGAGGTAGATACAGAGGAGACCTTTCATATTATTCTTAAAGTGACAGATAAGGGAACACCGGCCTTATCAAGATATAAACGAATCATTGTAACTGTTCTACCTGGATAGTTCTTTGGCGGGTGCTGAGTGCTTCAATGCAGTACGGAGCATCGGGCACTAAACTTAGCGCTTCACCCTTGCATTCCCCTGCCAGATGCTCCATACCTGCTCCTCGTCGGCAGGCTGGGCATAGTCGGTCTCCAGGGTGGCTACCAGGGCACCGGATGCCCATCCGAACTGGATCCATTTTTCAGGCTCCCAGCCTTTGAGGATGGCGTACAGCATGCCGCTCACAAAGCCGTCCCCTCCGCCAATGCGGTCGTATACATAGATGTTGCGGGGCTCCACCACATGCCAGTTCCCGTTCTCAAAGATGATCCCGCCCCACATGTGCTCGTTGGTGGAAATCACCTGCCGGAGGGTTGTGGCAAATACCTGGGTATCCGGGAATTTAGCCCTGGCTGCGTTGATCATCCCCTTGAATCCATCGAT
The DNA here is from genome assembly GCA_963793455.1 of uncultured Bacteroidota bacterium. Classification (GTDB taxonomy): domain Bacteria; phylum Bacteroidota; class Bacteroidia; order Bacteroidales. The sequence goes on along the minus strand of CAWCAK010000001.1, from coordinate 173,338 downwards.
CTTGGCACCCAGATCCTTCCCTCCTGCCTCGGGTCCTTCAATGCCCAGGCAAAGCTGGAAATCCTCCTCGTTCCCGATCAGGATATCGGAGACGGAAGCAATCTCCGCGAAGATTTCATGCAGCTCCTGCTCCCTGCCCACCCAGAAGGATGCCCGGTGGTTCAGGTCAAAGGAGATCCGGGTCCCATGTTTTTTTGCTGCCCTGGCAATCTCAAGGCAGAACTGGCTTGTCTCGGGTGACAGTGCTGCAATCAATCCGGAAAGATGCACAATCTGCGCACCCTCTTCACCAAATATCCGTTCCAGGTCAAAATCCTTCACATTGAGCGTCCGCCCCACTTCACCGGCACGGTCGTTATGGACCCTGGGGCCGCGTGATCCATGCCCGCTGTCGGCAATATTGATCTGGTGCCTGTATCCCCATGGATTGCCCTGTTCCAGCTCCGGACCCTCAAAATCCATATGACGGCCGGCCAGGTTGTCCTTGATGAACCTGGCAATGGGGCTCCCCTTCACAAAGGTGGTCAGGATCTTCACCGGCAGTCCCAGGTAGGAGGCAGTGCTCCCCACGTTGGACTCGGCACTGGAAGCAGTCATCTTAAACAGGTCGCTGCTGTGGACCGGCTGTCCGTTCACAGGGGTGATCCGGATCCCCATACTGGTTGGGATCACCATGGCATACTTCGCATCTTTCCTCAATTCCATACTTTATAAACTTTATACTTTATAACTTTATAACTTTCTTCGGCTTACGCCTCAGTTCCTTCGGTGCTTTCAAACTTATAAACTTAAAACTTTATGAACTTTATAACTTTATAAACTCGAAGTTGATCGTTAACGATCAACTCTCGCCGAACCGCCCCCTTTCACTTTTTCCACCTCGGCCAGGGTGGCCATGGTGGTATCCCCCGCAGTGGTCATGGCCAGGGCCCCGTGGGCGGCACCGTATTCGACAGCTTCCTGTGCATCACCTTTGGTCATGAATCCATAGATCAACCCGGATGCAAAACTGTCACCACCTCCCACACGGTCTAAGATCTCCAGGTCCTCCCGGTGGGTGGCCTCGTGGAATTTCCCGTTGTAATAACAGATCCCTCCCCAGGAATTGACCGTGGCCGTTTTTACAGTGCGGAGGGTGGTGGCCACCGCTTTGAAATTGGGGTATTCTCTTACTACATTGAGGATCATGTTCCTGTAGCTGTCAGATTCCAGGCTGGAGAGGTTGTCGTCAACCCCCTCCACGGTAAACCCGAGGCTGGCAGTAAAATCCTCTTCATTCCCGATCATTACATCCACATACCGGGCCAGCCTGCGGTTCACCTCCTGTGCCTTCTCCATACCCCCGATGGATTTCCACAGGGATGGCCGGTAATTGAGGTCATAGGAAATGACGGTCCCGTGTTTCCGGGCGGAAATCATGGCCTCTTCAATAACTTCGGCCGTTGTTTCAGAAAGCGCGGCATAGATACCGCCAGTATGAAACCACTGTGATCCCAGGGTTCCGAAGATATGATCCCAGTCCACATCTCCAGGCTTCATCTGGCTTGCCGCCGTTATACCCCGGTCGCTTACTCCAAGGGCACCCCGGATCCCGAATCCCCTTTCGGTGAAATTGAGACCGTTGCGTACGGTTCTGCCGATACCATCAAAGGGCACCCACAGTATATGTTCCACATCAACGCCCCCCTGCATGATGAAATCTTCCACCAGCCTTCCCACTGCATTGTCGGCAAAAGCGGTCACCACAGCCGTGGGCAGCCTGAAGCACTTCCTGAGACCGCGGGCCACGTTGTACTCTCCGCCACCTTCCCAGGCCCGGAACTGGCGTGCTGTGCTCACCCTCCCCTCCCCCGGATCCAGCCTCAGCATGACCTCGCCCAGGGAGACACATGCATATTTGCAATCCTCCGGTTTCCTGATATTGAGTTTTTCCATATTGATATGTATTATATGTACAACCTTCTGCGTAATCGATTGCACAACGTAAAAATAGCAATTTTACCCAACATGATGAACAGATCATAAAAGGATGGATGGCATTTTTTATCTTTGAAAGAAATCAGCATCGGAATGACAAAAAGGGAAGTAATCAAACTGGTACTGGATGGGCAAAAACCTCCCTATGTACCCTGGTCCTTCAAATTCACAGAAGAACCACTGAAAGTTTCTGCAGGATTATTATCATGAGGAGGACCTGGACCTGGTGCTTGATAATCACATTCTGAACCTGGGAAGTGACATTGGTTTTTTTGAAGAGATCGAACCCAACATGCACAGGGATGTCTTTGGTGTGGTATGGGACAGAAGCGTTGACAAGGACATTGGTATCCCCAGGGAGAACCTGATCGCCGAGCCCGACCTGGAAGGATATAAGTTTCCGGATCCCCTGGATCCCAGGTTCTTTGCCAATATCGAGCCGGAGATCGAGAAAAAACCGGATATGTTCAGGGTATTCCAGATCGGATTCAGTCTGTATGAAAGGGCCTGGAGCCTGAGGGGAACCGAAAATCTGCTTATGGATTTCATGCTTTATCCTGATTTTGTGAAAGAACTTTTGGCGCGTATTGCAGATTATAACATTGCCCAGGTGGAAAAGGCCCTCACCTATGACATCGATGCGGTCTATTTCGGAGATGACTGGGGACAGCAATCGGGACTGATCATGGGATATGAGATGTGGAAGGAATTCCTATATCCCCAGATTGAACGCATGTATGCAGCTGTGAAGAAAGCCGGCAAATATGTGATGATCCATTCCTGCGGAGATGTGGATGAACTCTTCCCTGACCTGATCAATGCGGGGCTGGACTGCTTCAATCCCTTCCAGCCGGAGGTGATGGATGTGGAAGCCCTGATCAAGGAATACAGGGGCAGGCTCGCCTTTCATGGCGGTCTGTCCATGCAGAAGACCCTGCCCTTCGGGTCAGTGGATGATGTCCGAAAGGAGAGTCGAATGGCTGCTGGAACTGGGCAGGGAGGGCGGATATATATTCTCTCCATCTCATTCGGTGGAAAGCGACACCTCCCTGGAGAATATCCTGGAATTTATTGAAGTAGCTAAAAGCCAGGAAAAAACAGGCCCTTAGCCGACCAGCCTTCTTACCAGAAAATGGCATAAAGGGCGGCGAATACACCCATGATCAGGATGGCAATGGCATTGAAATACGGGCCTGTTCGGAACATCCTTTTTCCAGATCAAAACCTTTGGCCGAATCCTTCCTTCTTTTGGGATCCAGCAGGGAGTAGATCACCAGGATGGCACTCAGGATCAGGAAAGAATAGCCCACGCGGTTCATAAATGGCATATCCGGGATCAGAAGGTCGAAAAGCAGAGACATGGGAATGGTCAGGATGGCCACCACAAGGGCGGCATTGGTGGTTGCCCGCTTCCAGAACAATCCGGCCAGGAAAATGGCCACCAGTCCGGGGGTTATATAACCTGTAAAATCCTGGATGAACTGGAAGGCCTGATCAAGGTTCCTCAGAAGTGGGGCGATGAGTACCGCAATGGCAAGTACCACGATGCTGGTAATCCTCCCGGTCAGTACCAGTTTCTTCTCAGATGCGCCCTTATTGATCAGGGTTTGATACAGGTCCATGGTGAAGATGGTGGAAGAACTGTTGGTCATGGAACTGAGTGAAGAAACAATGGCAGCGATCAGGGCAGCAAAAACCAGCCCTTTCATCCCGGCACCCACAAAATTATTCAGCAGCCAGGGATAGGCATCATCCGGCTTGGCGATATCAGCCTGCAGCACATAGGCTGCAATTCCCGGTACCACTACCAGGATGGGCAGGAACATCTTCAGGATCCCCGCAAAGGCTACACCCTTCTGAGCTTCCCGCAGGCTTTTAGCGGCCAGTGCCCGCTGGATGATGTACTGGTTGCAGCCGAAATAGTAAAGGTTGGCCATCCATATACCCCCCAGGAGCGCTCCGATGCCCGGCAGATAGGTATACATGGGGTGACCCTTCGCCAGGATCATGTCAAATCGCTCAGGCGCCTGTTTCATCATATTTCCAAAACCTGCAATCACCCCTTCCCCCTTCCCTATCTCGGTCAGCACAAGAATGGTGGTAACCAGTCCACCGATAATCAGGAATGTTACCTGCATCACATCGGTCCACGCCACCGCCTTCAATCCCCCGTAAACAGAATAGATGGCAGAAAAAAGGGCCAGCCCGATCACTGCCTGCAGAAGGCTCAGGCCCATCATATTCACCAGCACCAGCGCGCCCAGGTACAACACAGAGGTTAGGTTGATGAATACATACACCAGCAACCAGAAAATGGCAAGGCTGGTTCTCACCCGGTGATCAAACCGCACCTCCAGGAACTGGGGCATGGTATAAATTTTTGTCTTCAGGAATATGGGCAGAAAGAATTTCGCCACAATGAGCAAGCCCAGGGCCCCGATCCACTCATAACTTGCTATTCCCAGTCCAATGGCAAATCCTGAGCCCGACATCCCAATGAACTGTTCAGCTGAAATATTGGACGCAATCAGGGATGCACCTACGGCCCACCATGGAAGTGAGCGGCTTGCGAGGAAATAATCGGAAGAGGTCTCTTCCACGCCCTTTTTCTTCCTTGAGACAAATAATCCAAGACCAATGACCAGGCAACAGTAACCAATAAATACGATAAAATCAAAAGGAGAGAAGTTCATCATGATTGATTTTTATGATCCATCAGATCTGAAACCTGAACTGCTCCAGATCCAGGGTATCCCCCATCTCCACCATCAGCTCCTTCAGCCGGCCATACATGGCATCCATACGGTCGCGCTGCCCCGGATCTGAAGCCAGGTCATTCATCTCCTGAGGGTCGGCAGCAAGATCGAAAAGCCGCCTCACTCCCGCATAGGGATAGACGATCAACTTGTATCCATCCGCCCGGATCATTCTTTGCAGGTCCATATATGCACCGTATACCGGCTGGTATCCGGAACCGCCGGTCCCTTCGATAACCGGTTTCAGGCTGGTGAACTCCACGTATTCCGGGACCTTTCCCCCGGCGTACTCTATGGCTGTGGGCATGATGTCCTGTATGTACACTGCCATCTCACGCTTCTCCCCGCTGGGAATCTCCGGTCCCACCATGATCATGGGTGTACGCAGGCTGTGCTCGTACATATTCTGTTTCCCCATAAGCCCGTGATGTCCCACCGCCAGGCCATGATCGGCGGTGAAAATGATCAGTGTATTCCGAGCCTGTCCGGTCTCTTCCAGCTTATCCAGGATCCTTCTGATCTGGGCGTCCATGTGGGTGATGATGGCGTAATACTCCTGCCTGTTCACCTTTACCGCATACGCTGTCCGGGGAAACGGCGCAAGCCTTTCATCCCTGAGACCGGGTCCGCAACCCATATCATCCTTGTAGGGATATTCCGGCAGGAAACTCTCAGGGACAGCAATGTTCTCCAGGGGGTACATCTCCACGTACTCTTTTGGCGACTGCCGCGGATCGTGGGGCGCGTTGAACGCAACGTACATGAAGAATGGCTTTTCCGAGACCGCAGTGGTATCGAGGAAATCCATGGTCTCTTTGGCCACTACCTCGCTCCAGTGGGTCCCCCCTTCCCAGAATCCACCGAAAGCACTATCCCAGGGAGTCCACACCCGGTCATTCTCGTCCAGGGGGCGGTTATACCCCTCGGGAGTATCCTTTGGCATTCCCGGCCTTTCCGTCCCGGCATGGGTAAAGATCTCCTCCGGTTTGATCTTTACATGCCATTTCCCGGTCATATAGGTGTCATAACCCAGCTTCTCCATCTCCTTGCTCCAAAGCATGCCGTCTTCAGCCAGGCTGTCCAGTTTCCGGTCTACTGCCCGGGCCCCCCACAGGAAACGGCCGGTATTGAACATGGTACGGGAGGCCACACAGATGGCTCCGTGCCACCCGCCCATGTTATAGGCTGTTGTAAATACGGTGCCCTGCCTGGCCAGTTCATCGAGGGTGGGGGTAATCACCTCCCTGTTGCCCAGTTCATGAAGGGTACTGTAACACTGGTCATCGGCCAGGATAAAGAGGATGTTGGGCTTACCATCTTCCATGGTATTTGGTCCCTTGCATGAAACCAATACCAGGAACAGCCCTGTCCAAAAGAATGTCTTTCTTTTCATTTTCACCTGGTTTCGATCTTAAAAACAACAGCCATGGAATCGGGAGCCATAGAAGGGGATACCAATGCCAGCCCATCCGGTACCTGGTGCCACATGATCTCCTCCTTGCACCCCAGCATGGTCACCTGCTTGATCTCAAGCTCCTCCGGTAACTGATGCCCCGCAAAAGCTTCCAGGGTGATCTCCTTTCCCGCTCCGGGCCACCCCAGCAGGCTGGCATAGATGGTCTCTGAGGAGGTGGTGTACCGTACATCTTCCCAAGAGTATTTGAGTTTGAGGAATTCCTCGTGGTGCTTGAAATGACCCTCTGGCTCCTTGGTGGGACCTTCCCCGTATGTGTACCATGGCCGGCTGCCGTAAATCGCTTCACCGTATGCATCCAGCCAGGCGCCCATTTTCAGCAGTACCTGCTGCTGATCATCAGGTATGATCCCGTCGGCCCTGGGGGAAACATTCAGAAGCAACACGCCGTTCTTGCTCACGATATCGATCAACACATGCAACAAGTCCGCCGCGGCTTTGATCTTCAGGTCTTTCGTGTAACACCAGCTCCCCATGCTGATGGTTTCATCGGTCATCCATGGATCCGGATCCAGCCTGTTTTTCCGGGATTTCTCCAGGTCATCCACGGTGAATTCCAGGGGGAGGTCATCCTGCTTCCGGACGATCACCACCTCTTTGTCCCATTGCTCCGCCGCGTTCAGGTAATAGGAGCAGAATTGCCGGCGCTGTTCCTCGGGAATCTTATCCAGCACGTAGTCAAACCAGATGATATCGGGTTGGTAGTTGTCTATCACCTCCTTCAGCTTCCCCAGCCACACCTCATCCAGCCACTTATCGGCAGGCATGTTGCCATAGAGGTACTGCAGCTTTTTATCGTCCGAGGAGGTGGGCATCTCCTCATCATAGGGATAGTGGCTCCACTGGTAGGGTTCATGGCCCTCGCTCCGGACACTGTCGTACCGCTGTAACTGCTTGGCATGGTGAAAGGTGGTGATCAGCCTGATCCCCCTTTTCTCCAGGGCCGCGGCCATCTCCCCGGTGATGTCCTTCCCGGGCCCCATATCCATGGAATTCCAGGGGGTGATATCGCTGTCCCACATGGAGAAACCGTCGTGGTGCTCGGCCACAGGGCCGGCAAAACGGGCGCCGGCCTTCTGGAACAGGTCGGCCCAGGCCTCTGCATCGAAAAACTCCGCCCCGAACATGGGGACAAAATCGTGGTATCCGAACGCGGAAGGATGGCCATAGGTTTCCAGGTGGTGTTCATACACCGGGTGCCCCTCCATATGCATGAACCGGGGATACCATTCGCTTCCAAAGGCGGGCACCGCGTAAACCCCCCAGTGGAAATAGATACCCAGCTTGGCATCCCGGAACCATTCCGGGGAGGCTTCATGTTTTCCCAGGGATTCCCAGTCAGCCAGGAATTTTTCAGGGACAGGTGTAGCAGTACAACCAGCCAGCACCACACCACAGATCCACAATCTCATTCTTTTCATATCCAATGTTTTACAGCGTTTACGTCAGATCAAGCAGGAGTTTCATCACCTTACCAGGCTCACGGGACCAGGACTTCACCGCCCCGGCAGCAACCTCCGGTTTCACCCTGCCCGTGATCATCTTTTCCAGGGGGAAAGTCCCCCGTTCCAAATAGGAGATCACCGCCCGGAAATCGCCCGGCGTTGCATTCCGGGATCCAAGGATATCCATCTCCTTCTGGACAAAGAGCCTGGTGGCAAAGGAGACCTCGCTCCCGGCATATCCGATGCAAATCACACGGCCGGTGAAGGCTACCTCGTCTACAGCTGCCCTGTAGGTAACCGGGTTCCCCGCGGCTTCTATGACCACGTCGGGCCCGTCTCCCCCTGTGAGCTCCGACAGCTCCCCATGCAGGTCCGAAGTCATTGAATTGATGGTATGATGGGCTCCGAGTTCACCGGCCAGGCCAAGCTTGTGGTCATCAATGTCCACCGCAATCACCCTGGCTCCCCTCAGGGCAGCCCGCACGATTGCTCCGGCACCGATCATGCCGCACCCCAGCACCAAAACAACATCCGAATCGGTCACACGCCCCCTGTCAATGGCATGAAATCCAACAGTAAGGGGTTCCACCATGGCCAGCTCCGGTTCACCAAGCTTCGGAGCTTTCAGGATCTTCTGCCAGGGAACAACCATGTACTCCTGCATGGCCCCGTCCCGCTGAACTCCCAGGGTCTGGTTGAACTGGCAGGCATGGCTCCTTCCCCTTTTGCAGGAGGGACACTGCCCACAGCTGGTATAGGGTACCACGGTAACAGGCTCGCCTGCAGCGAATCCTCCGGGAACCCCCGGACCCACCTCCCCGATCACGGCTGAGATCTCATGACCCGGAACCCTGGGATACTGCACCATGGGATTCTTTCCCAGGTAGGTGCTCAGATCAGATCCGCAGAAACCCACATATTTCAATCGTACCATCACCTCCCCGGAAGCCAGGCCCGGCTTCTCATGCTGAACCACCTCAATGATTCCGGGTTCCTCGATCACGAGTGCTTTCATAATTTCTGTTTAGAGGTATGTGTAACCAGGGTCAATGAGTCCCTCCTCCTTCATTAAACTCCAGAAGGCAACCGGGATCTCCTTAAGCAGGATCTCCACATTGCGGTTCATTTTATGGGGTTTGCTGGTATTCAGGGCAATGCTCACAATGGCCGGATGCGACAACCCGAAATGGAGGCAGGCATCACCCGGCTCCACCCCATGCTCCGCACAGAGCGTTTTGAACGCCTCCCTCCAACCATAAAGAATCTTTCCCTTCTCCGATCCGGGATCCACATCCTGGTAATCGAATTTATCTCCGCCTGTGAGGAATCCCCCGTGGAACACGGCCGAATTGATGATCCCCACTCCGCCGGCATCCAACTGGTCCATAAAATCCAGCAATTCCACCGGGTGACTGAGTATGGTAAAGCTGTTGGCGAACATCACCCAGTCGAAAGGGACATGAGCGTACAGCTCCCGGATGATCGTCCAATCCTTTGAACCGATCCCTACAGCCTTTACCCTGCCCTCCTTCTTCAGGTCGAAGAGTGCCCGGTAGGATTCCAGGATCTCCATCAGCCGTTTATCCCTGTCTTCAACCGAATCAGCTGCCAGAAGGTATTCATCGGGATCGTGAACGGAAACCACTTCAGATCGGCAGGTTCCACCAAGCAGCTGGTTTCCCTGCTCGAAACACTCCATGATCTCATGGTATCCAAACCGCTGGACACAATCGTTCTCCAAATCTGCCCAGGCCCCCGGTTCAAAGGTGGGTTCATCGGTGCTGAGGGGAATCCTGTACCACCCCAGCTTGTTGCTGATGATGATGTCTTCAGGGGCGATCCCCAGGTCAGCCAGTCCTTTTCCAATGACCTCAAGGGCCAGGCCTGCCCCGTACTTCCCGGCCGAATCGATGACCACAGGCTTCTCTGTACACTCGAACCACTTCTTCATCAGGGCCAGCTTGTCTTCATAAGGAAGGGCCGTGTAGAGGTTGCCCAGGTAGCTGGTCCCGTACACCACCTGTGGGATCATCAGTCCGGTCGTCCCCAGCCTCTTTTTGGATGTCAGTTTCATCATGTTTGATTTTTCATGATCAATGGACAAATGTGCGGGTCCTGTAACCGTAAAGGGCAACCACCACGAAGCAGACCAGCGGAATGATGAATGAAAAGTTCTCTGCAGGCATGGAAAGCACGGTTCCCTGCTTGATGATGGCTCCCTGGAGGGGCGGCATCACTGAACCTCCCAGAATGGCCATGATCAGTCCCGCCGCCCCGAATTTTGCATCCTCGCCCAGTCCGCGAAGGGCAATACCATAGATGGTCGGGAACATCAGGGACATGCATGCAGAAACGCCCACCAGACAGTACATTCCGAAGATCCCCTGGAAAATGATCACACCCGAGATCAGTGCAAACCCTCCAATGGCAAAGAACATGAGAAGCCTGCCGGGCCTTACATACTTCATCAGGAAGGTACTGATAAAACGGCTGGCAATGAAGATGGCCATGGCCACAATGTTATACTGCTGTGATAGCACTTCCGCCTCCTGTTCGCCCATGCCCTGGCTCATGAAATAGCGGGTACCGTAGTGCACAATGAATGTCCAGCACATAATCTGTGCCCCCACGTAAAAGAACTGGGCAACCACCCCTTCCCGGTAACGGGGAATGGAGAAGATCCGCTTAAGGGTAGGTATCAGGTTAATGGAATGGTTCGAATCGGCGTTCCTGGGCATCTTCACCATGGCGATCAGGGCAAACATGACAATGATCACGATCCCGATGACGATATATGGAGAGCTGAGGATATCCAGGTCACTCATCTTTACAGCCTCAAAATCTGGTGGGGAGAGCAGTCCCCGCTGTGCGGTGTCCCTTGGATCAAGCCGTGCCTGGATAAAGGTCTTGGCCACAAACATCCCGGTAATGGAACCAATGGGATTGAACGACTGGGCCAGGTTGAGCCTCTGGGTGGATGATTCCTCCGCACCCATGGAGAGGATGTAGGGATTGGCACTGGTCTCCAGGAATGAGAGTCCGCAGGTCAGGATAAAATAGGCAATGAGAAATGGGGCATACACCCCGATGGCACTGGCCGGTATGAACAACAGGGCCCCGGTGGCATAGAGGCCCAGTCCAACCAGGATCCCGGCCTTATAGGTGAACCTTCGGATAAACATCGCCGCCGGGAAGGCCATGGCGAAGTAGCCGCCATAGAAAGCCACCTGGACCAGGGATCCCTGGACTGTATTCATCAGGAAGATCTTTGAAAAGGCCTTTACCATGGGATTGGTGATGTCATTGGCAAATCCCCAGAAGGCAAAACAGGAGGTGATCAATATGAATGGTACCAGGTATTGCTTCTCCAAGATTTTGATCTTTGCTTTTTCCATAGTTGTTATCGTGCAAGTTTGTAAAAATCAACTGCGTTCTGATGATATATTTTTTCTTTATCCTCAGGCCTGAAGTGCGTGAAATAGTCAAGCGAAATCCCCATCACTTCCAGGTATTCCCCTGACAACCTGCACACCGGCCAGTCGCTTCCCAGCATGATCCGGTCCGTGCCAAAAACCTCCACCACCACGTCCATATAGGGGACCAGATCCTGGTATTTCCAACCTGCATGGTCAGCTTCGGTAACCATTCCGGAGATCTTGCACCATACATTGGGTTGTGCCGCCAGGGCTCCAATGTCATCTTTCCATGGCTGAAGGATACCCGATTTGATAAAGGGCTTGGAGATATGATCCAGCACGAACCATTGTTCCGGGAACATGCTCACCAGTTCAATGGCCCGCTCGAGGTGCTTGGGGAAGAGCAGGAGGTCATATGTCAGGTCATGACTCCCCAGCTTCTCTATCCCTTTCAGGAAGGCGGGGCGCAACATGAATCCGTCGTCCGGTTCATCATGGATCACATGCCTTACACCCACAAACTTGGGACAATTGCTGAATTCCTCCAGCTGCTCATCCAGGTCCGGCGACTGCAGATCCACCCAGCCAACCACACCCCTGATAAAGGGATGGGCATCGGCCAGGTCCAGTAACCACCTGGTTTCATCCAGGATCTGCCTGGCCTGGACAACCACGGTGCCGGAAACCCCGGCACCTGCGATCTCACTTTCCAGTTCCTGTGGCAGGTAATCCCGCTTCAGTACCTGCATGGAGTCATCCATCCAGCCATAATCCGCACTGTTGAACCTCCACAGGTGATGGTGCGCATCGATCATTTTCCCGATCATCGATATGCCTTTTATTCACCCAGTTTGTAAATCCGTTCCACCAGCTGCCATTTCTTTTCTGCTGAAGCATCCGGTGAGCTCTTCTGGAACCTGGACATGGCTTCCTCCCACTCCGATTGCCGGGGCTTGGCGGCCAGTTCGGCCATGGCCTGGTCGTGGTTAAAACCGGGGACCGTGTCCATGATCATAAAGAGACGGGGGCCGATGATATAGATCTCCATGTCCAGGATACCCACGTCGATCATGCCCTGGGTAATCTCCGGCCAAACACCGCCGGGGGCATGCGCCTTCTTATACTCCTCGATGAGCCCCGGATCGTCCTCCAGGATCAGTGTTTTGCAGTACCGTTTAAAAGCAGTGTACTCCTGCCTGTTCAGGTATTCCATATCCAGCAATTTTGAGTCTGAATTTTGAATGTGAAAAGATACCTAACCGAAGCAACAATTCCAACATTAATGCACCGGGCCCGGGTATAGGGTAAAATAATGCAAACAGAGGATAATATCTATCAATGTCTTTTTGATAAAATGGACTTCTTTTGTAGATAAAATATTTTACCATATGGACTTTGCACTTCTCCCCCTGGCACTTGTTCTTTTCGCCAGTATCTTCCAGGGAACCTTTGGACTGGGCATGAAATTCATGGCCCCGCTCAAGTGGGAATCATGGTGGCTGGTACATGCCACCGTGGCCATGTTGTTGTTTCCCCTGATATGGGCACTCATCGTTGTACCTGACCTGTTCCAGGTCATCGCTTCCACTCCGCCGAAGGCCATCTGGATAGGAATGTTGTTCGGATTCCTTTGGGGAATCGGGGGGATCATGTTCGGTAAAAGCATCCCCTACATCGGCATCTCCCTGACCTATGGCATCGTGATGGGTACCTGTTCTGCCGTGGGCAGCCTGATCCCCTTCTTCCAGATCGAAAACGCGTCGGCCCTGCCAGCCTTTCCCTGGATCATTGCCGGGGTGGTGGTCATGATCGCCGGGGTGGCGATTACCGCCTTTGCCGGCATCAGACGTGACAAGCTCACTGCAGCGGGAGAGAAAAAAACCATCAACCTGAGGCTGGGATTGACCATTGCCTTTGCCAGTGGTGTCCTCTCAGCCCTTCTGAACGTTGGATTTGCCAACGCGCAGCCCGTTGCCGAAGCAGCACAGGAAAGCGGGGTGATCCTGCGCAACAGCAGCCTGGCGGCCTGGGTGGTTGTTTTGCTGGGAGCATACGTGATGAATGCCGGATACGCCATCATACTCCTGGTGAAGAACAGGAGTTGGAATTCTTTTAGCGTACCGGCGTCAGGTAAAGCCTACATCTGGGCAATTGCCGCGGGGCTGTTCTGGTTCGCGGCCCTGGGTGTTTACGGCCAGGGAGCAACCCTCATGGGAGAGATGGGCCCTGTCATCGGCTGGCCGATCCTGCTGGGCATATCGCTGATCATAAGCAATATCTGGGCCTACCTGAACAAAGAGTGGAAAGGGGCGAAAAAGCCCTTTGCCCTGTTGCTTGCGGGCCTGGCAGTCCTGATCCTGGCCACCATTATCCTGGCGTACGCCAACAGCCTTTCCTGACAGCCCGGGGGACGGAATTACACATCTAACACTGACATCCTGTGAAAATCAAATCCATCGAGCGTTTTGTCCTTGCAGATAAACTGAAAGAAAGCTTCTACTTCTCCCAGTGGGAATACAGCGAAAGAAGGATCTGCATCGTGAAAGTAACCAGTGACACGGGCCATATCGGCTATGGCGAAGGCTACGGTCCGGCAGAGCTCGTGAGTTCGGGCGTGAAGCACCTGACCCCTTTTGTCATCGGACAAAATCCCCTGGAGACAGAGACCATCTGGACCACCATGTACAGGAGAACCCTGGATTTTGCCAGGAGGGGCATCCTGGTCTCAGCCATGAGTGCCATAGACGTGGCCCTCTGGGACCTGAAGGGCAAGATCCTGGAGCAGCCAGTCTACCTGATGCTGGGTGGAAGAAAGAGGGACCATATCACCCCTTACGCCACCGGGATGTATTTTACCAACAATGGCAAGATGTGCGATGCTTTGTCGAAAGAAGCAAAACAGTATGCTGAAATGGGCTACAAGGCCATGAAGATGAAGGTGGGGCTGGACATTAATGAAGATATTGAGAACGTGCGGGAGGTGCGTGAAGCCATCGGCCCGGAAATTGATTTGATGATCGATGCCAACCACGCGTATAACCTCCGTGAGGCCGTGCTGCTTTCCAAAGCCCTGGAAAGGTATAACATCTACTGGTTCGAGGAACCCATTTCACCGGAGTACTACGAACAGTATGCCGAACTGCGCACGAAAACCTCCATCCCCATCGCCGGCGGGGAGTGTGAATACCTCCGCTTCGGATTCCAGACATTGCTGCAAAGCAAATCGGTCGACATCCTGCAGCCCGATATCTGTGCCATGGGCGGACTCACGGAGGCAAAAAGGATTGCCACCCTGGCTTCCGTGTACGGCGTGGAAGTGGTGCCACATACCTGGGGTACGGGCATAGCCATATCTGTGGCCCTGCATTTCGTGGCAAACCTGGATAATATCCCGGGCCGGTTAAGAACCCCGCAGAGTTTCATCGAATACGACAGGACGGAAAACAGCCTGCGGGAAGAGCTTACCAGTACCAAAATGGTGGCAGAAAATGGAATCATCGAGATTTCGGACGATCCCGGGCTGGGATTTGAATTGAACGAGGAAGTACTTGATAAATACATGTTAAAACACTGATATTATGAATTTTGGTTATAAGAAACTCTATATTGGAGGAAAACTGATCGATGCAGCAGCAGGCACCCGGAAAGCGGTGGTCTGCCCTGCAACCGGGGAGGTGGTTGCTGAGGTTGCATGGGCCGGTAAGGCGGATGCAGAACTGGCACTGACCGAAGCGGAAAAAGGATTCAAATACTGGTCCGGGCTGTCGCTGGCCGAAAGGACCGGCTGGATGATGAAATTGCGGGAGGAGGTATTGAAAAATGACGATCTTCTGCGCAGGGCCGTTGTATACGAGATGGGCAAGTCCTACGATGCGGCATGGGAAGATATCGAGGCCATTGTGAACGGATTGGAATTCTACCCCGGGGCCATGCGAAACATGCATGATGAGATCATCCCCGATTATGAGAACACCCACCGCCACAGCATGGTGAACCAACCCGCGGGTGTTGCAGTGGCATACCTGGCCTGGAACTTTCCACTCCTGAACGTGGGGTATAAGATCGGTCCGGCACTGGCAGCAGGATGCTCGATCATCATCAGGCCCTCGGGCCAGACACCGCTGTCGTCCTATATCCTGGGTGAGATCATGCACCATATGGACTTCCCCCCGGGGGTGGTCAATTTCATTGCCGGCCCGGTGGGTGAAGTTGCACAGACACTGACCACCAGCAAGATCCCCAGGATACTGACCATGATCGGCTCCTCTGCTTCCGGGCGGAGGCTGATAGCCGATTCAACCACTTCAGTGAAACACGTCAGCATGGAACTGGGGGGAACGCTCCCTTCATTGTCTGTGAAGATGCTGACCTGGATATTGCCGTCAACATTGGGATTGCCCTGAAATACGGAAATTGCGGACAGATCTGTGTTTCTCCCAACCGCTTCGTGGTTCATGAAAATATCCATGATGCCTTCGTGGAAAAGTTCATCGGGAAAGCGAAGCAGTTAAAGGTTGGATTCGGACCGGATGAAAAACCCGACATGGGGCCCCTGGTCAATTCATCGGACCGGGACCGTATCATGAAGATGGTCGAGGATGACAAAGCATCCGGGGCTACCCTTGAACTGGGTGGCCGGATCCCTGCGGATAAACCGGCAGGGAATTTCATGGAACCAACCATACTCACAGGGATCACCAGGGAGAGCCGTTGCTTCAGGGAGGAGATCTTTGGTCCCGTGGCAGCCATCATGAAGTTCTCCACCATTGATGAAGCCATCGACATTGGCAACGACACGGAATACGGGCTGGTCTCCTACGTCTTCTCATCCGATGAAAAGCATATCCGCCGGCTTTCAGAAGAGCTGGATTTCGGCGAGGTCCAGGTAAACGGGGTCAAATATGCCATCTACCTGCCACATGGAGGAATGAAGGAGAGCGGGATCGGGCATGACTGTTCCTACCTGGCCCTCAATGATTACCTGGTGAAGAAGCGTATCACCACTGCACTGTAGATTTACATGATGCAACCTATCGCACAACAGGCCATGAGGCCTGAGATCATGAAAAGCATCGATGATGCCGGCATCGTTGCCGTGCTGGTCATTGACCAACCGGACCACGCGGTCCCACTGGCCAGGGCCCTTCTCAAAGGAGGAGTGAATGCCATCGAGCTTACCTTGAGAACGCCTGCGGCCATGGATGCCGGCAGGGCCATCAAACATGAGGTCCCGGAGATCACCCTGGGCTTTGGAACTGTGCTGACCACCGAACAGATAAAAGCCGTGGCCCAGGTGGGTGCCGATTTTGCCGTGGCCCCGGGCTGCAATCCAAAAGTAATTGCCGAAGCGTACAGGCAGGGGCTCTCCTTTGCTCCCGGGGTAATGACCCCCACCGACATCGAAATGGCTGTGGAACAGGGCTGCCGGATACTGAAGTACTTCCCGGCCGAAACGGCGGGGGGCATGAAGCATCTTTCGAACATGGTGGCCCCGTACCAGTACCTGGGGCTGAAATTCATCCCCCTGGGGGGTCTGAATATGGACAATGCCAGGTCCTACCTGGAATCGCCGCTGATCACTGCCATAGGCGGTTCCTGGGTGGCGAAGCGCCACCTGATCCAGGCGGGGGAGTGGGGAACCATTGCACAGAATGCAAGGGAAATAAGAGGCCTGATAGGAGAGATCCGGCAGGAGCGCTGAGCCTGCTGCAAAACGGAATTTTAAAACACAATGGATAACAGGATGAAGACAATAGTGACTTTTGGAGAGATCATGGGACGTTTCTGCCCGGAAAATTTCCAGCGGTTCCGGCAGAGCATGCCCGGAAGGCTCGACCTGACTTTTGCAGGGGCGGAAGCCAATGTGGCAGTTTCGTTGGCCATGCTGGGCGGAAAGGTGAAATTTGTCACCGCGCTTCCCGACAATGAGATGACCGAAGCCTGTATTTCAGTGTTGAAAGGGGTTGGAGTGGATACCTCCGGCATCAAAAAGTCCGGGTACGGCCGCTTCGGGCTCTACTTCGTGGAACGGGGGGCCAACCAGCGGCCCAGCCGGGTGATGTATGACCGTGACCATTCATCCGTGTCACTCACTCCCGGGGATGCCTACAACTGGGAAGCGCTCTTCTCAGGCGCAGGGTGGCTGCACACCACGGGCATCACCCCGTCTCTGTCTGAAATATCTGCCGCTGCAACCATGACCGCCGTAAAGACCGCCAGTGAAAACGGGCTCACCGTGTCGTGCGACCTGAATTTCCGGAAGAAGCTCTGGCGATGGGAGCCGGGCATTTCTCCCGGTGAACTCGCGCAGAAAACCATGCGACAGATCCTTCCCCACGTGGATGTGGTTTTCGCCAACGAGGAGGACGCCCATGATGTGCTGGGTATTTCGGCAGCCAATTCAGACATTGAAAGCGGCCGGCTGGACGTGGCAAAGTATACAGATGTGGCCCGGGAGATTGTCAGTCAGTTCCCCAACGTGAAACTGGTGGCCATCACCCTTCGTGAGAGCCTTTCAGCCACCCATAACAACTGGGGGGGCATGCTTTATGATGCCGTGGCGGACAGGGCCCATTTCGCCCCCGTGAAAGATGGTGACTATGCGCCTTACGAGATCAAAGCCATCGTGGACCGGGTAGGGGGAGGTGACTCTTTCGGGGCAGGACTGTTATTCGCCCTGAATACCCCTGAACTCGCAGAACCCGGAGATGCCATTCGGTTTGCCGTGGCGGCATCCTGCCTGTGCCATTCCATCAACGGGGACTTCAATTACTCCTCCAGGTCAGAAGTGGAGTCCCTGATGGGCGGCTCAGGTTCGGGACGGGTGGTCCGTTAAACCCGTTTGCGGGTATGATCCATGGCGTGTTGAAAGGATCATCCAGCCAGCCTCTCCGACTGGTTTCTCGTTTCATGAAAGCCGATTGTAATATGGGAATTATTGGTTATTATTGCGATCATGAAGCTGGTTCACAAGCGCCCGGATGGCTTTATCAATGATCGGTTGAACATTACCAGGCAGGAGATCCCATGTCTCGATTCATCCTGGCACTATCACGCCCAGTATGAACTGCTCTATATCTCCAGGAGTTCCGGGATCCGTTTCGTAGGGGACAGTGTTGCCCAGTTCTCCCCCGGCGACCTGGTCCTGGTGGGCCCTTACCTGCCTCACCTTTGGCGGAACGATGTCTCCTGCTACAGGGAGGATGATACCAGCAGTATCAAAACCATTATTATTAAATTCACCAGGGATTTTATCGGTGAAGGCACCTTTGACTATACCGAGTTCCAGAAGATCAATCAGATGCTGGACAGGTCAAAATTCGGGATAAGTTTTGGCAAAACCACCAGCAGGGAGATGCACCATGAACTGATGGGGATCGTTGATCTGTCACCCGCCCGGCAATCCATCAAACTGCTGGACATGCTGAACCATCTCTCGTTAACCGGTGACAAAACCGTTCTCTCATCAGCCGATATGCGCCAGTATACCGCAGAGAATTCCCACCGCATCGATACGGTCATCAAGTACATTTCCGATCATTACACCGGCTATCTGACCCTGCAGGATGTGTCTGATATCGCATGTATGACCCCCAATTCCTTCTGCAGGTTCTTCAAGAGAATGACCAACAAGTCCTTTACCCGGTTCCTGAAGGAGGTGCGTGTCAGGAACGCCGCCCGCCTGCTGGCGCAGGACAACCTCCCTATATCCGAGGTGGGATACGCTGTTGGTTACAAGTCTATTACGAACTTTAACAGGCAATTCAAGCAGATCACCGGCAGTACGCCCAGGGATTTTTTACAGACCATCTAGGCATCATCCGGATTCCCAGGGAACCAATGCCGGATGGGGTAAAATAGTGTAGATCCGGGCTAAATTCCAACAGGCACGTTGATGCAAAATATCCTATTTTGCATTTGTATAAAGCGTAGAAGTTTTTCACTTTCATTGTTTAGTAGTAGTTCGGTTAATGAAAGCTGGTAACAGACAGATACCGGGGATCACGGTCTCCGGCATTGCTTTTTTACCGATATTTATTGTACGATTTTCGAGAACCGGTTAAACAGACCAATCCATGAAAGCCAGACAATATTCCCCCACCCGTTCATCCCTTGCGGTGTTTTCCGCCGGTGCTTTTTTCTTCTACAGCTTTATCCAGATGACCCTGTTCAGCACCGAAGCCATGAAAGCCCATTTCATGGAAACGCTCTCACTGGCCACCACGGCCGATTTCGGGAACTTTGCCGGTACCTTTCTATACGGGACTGTACTTTTACTGATCCCGGCGGGACTATTGCTGGACAAGATCTCTGTAAAGAAACTGGTCCTCTCCATGATCGCCCTTGTGGTATTGTGTGTCATCGGTCTTACTTTCACAAAGAACGTCTACGTAGCCATGGCCCTGAGGTTCCTGACCGGGATCGCCCACTGCATCGCTTTTATGGCACCTTTCCGCCTTGCTCCCCGGTGGTTCCCTTCCCGCCAGCTGGCCCTCGTTTCAGGTCTTCTCGTGGCATTCGCCGTTTTCGGAGGATGGATTTCCGGTTCTCCCATGCTGGCCCTTATTAACGCTTTCGGAGCAAAAACTGCCATGCTGCTGAACGGTCTCCTTGGTGTTCTGATCCTCGGACTGGCAGCCCTGTTCCTCCGGGATTTCCCGGCCGGGCATGAAGAGACTTCATCCGGGGGTGAATCCCTCACACTCGGACAGGGGCTGAAGCTGGCCGCGCGCAACAAACAAAACTGGCTTGCAGGGCTGTATATCGGGCTGCTGAACCTCGCTGTACTGCTGCTCGGGGCTGTCTGGGGCACCACTTACCTGAAAATCGTGAACCCGGAATTCTCGGAAGCGACCTTCACGGGGATCATCGGCATGATCTTTATCGGTACCATGATCGGCTCCCCCCTTTGCGGGTGGATCTCAGACCGGTTGAAATCCCGGAAAAAGGCCATGCTGGGAGGAGGTGTGTTGTCGCTGATCGTCATGCTGCTGATCATCTTTCCCCCTTCCACGGGTGCTGCCATGTTTTACGTACTTTTCCTGCTGCTGGGGATCATTACAGCCGCACAGAGCATCGGCTACCCGGTCATCGCGGAATCCAATGAAGACAGGGTCCTTGGCACGGCCAACGGCCTGTCGGCAGTAGTACTGATGGGTATAGGCGCCATTGGCCAGCCGGTGTTCGGCCTCCTGGTGGAACTGTTCGGCGGAGGACCGGGGGCAACCACGGAACAGGTGCAGTCTGCATTCCAGACCTCCATCTGGGTCATGCCCCTCGCCTTCATCGCGGCCATTGTATGCGCGGCCCTGCTCAGGGAATCCTTTAAGAAAGAATAGTGTAAATCTTCAGCCTAATGCGGACAGATTGGTTTAAAAGCAAGTATAGAGGCATTTGTGAACTACTATAACAATGAACGATACCACGAATCCCTTCTGTCCAGGAGTATTTGAATTTAAACACTTGCGGATGGAAAACCATGAGGGAGCGGTTGATTTTTTCTACAGCATTAACGGGAAGGACTGGATGAAAACTATGTGCTCTGCCCTGGTGTCTTCTCTCAACCACAATGCATATGGCGGTTTCTTAAGCCTTCGGTTGGGATTGTATGCTACTGGTGAAGGGACAAACCTTCAGGAATTTTAAGTACGAGAAACTAAACAAAACCAATTAACTATTATCAGCAAAATACTTCTATTAGGCTTTGTGTTGTGTACGACATTCAGTTGTGCAAGGACGAATACATCGGAAAAACCAAATGTTATATACATAATGGCTGATGATTTGGGTTATGGGGAACTCGGTTGTTATGGACAAAAAGTAATCGAAACACCAAATATCGACAGGCTTGCCAAAAATGGGATGACTTTCACGAATCATTATGCCGGGAGCAATGTTTGTGCGCCATCGCGGTGTGCACTGATGACTGGTAAGCATACGGGGCATACATGGATTAGAGACAACAAACCACTTCCTTTTGAGGGGAACGAGCCTTTACTGGATGGAGAAACCACTGTTGCAGAGATATTTAAAAAAGCAGGATATGCAACCGGAGCTTTTGGTAAATGGGGACTCGGTTACCCTGGATCAGAAGGATCTCCAAACAGACAGGGATTCGATCTATTCTATGGTTACAATTGTCAGCGGCATGCCCACTCTTACTATCCGGTCTATTTACGGTGCAATGATGATTCCATCACATTAAAAGGAAATCTGTCGGAACCCCTTACGGACTATACTGCCGATATTATCCATGAACAGGCATTACAGTTTATTGAGGATCATAAAGACAAACCTTTCTTTCTGTATTATCCTACCACGATACCTCATGGCGCATACCACCAACCTGATGATCAATTTATTGAATATTATACGAACAAAACAGGGCTTCCAAAAGGAGATGTTACTTCAGGAGAATTTTCAGCTATCAAACAAGCTGCCATGACAGCCCGGTTGGATAAGCATGTTGGCGAAGTAATGGATAAGCTAGAAGAATTGAATTTACTCACCAATACCATTGTTATTTTTACAAGCGATAATGGTACGGCTCTCAATAAAGAGAGAAACAAATATTTACAGACAGGTGGTCAATTACATGGAATGAAAGGAGAAATGTATGAAGGAGGGATCAAAGTTCCAATGATTGCCTGTTGGAAAGGAAAAATTAAACCAAATTCATTCTCAAATCATATATCAGCATTTTGGGACTTGCTTCCTACTTCTTGTGAGATTGTAAAGGTTGATGTACCTGACAACATTGATGGCATTTCTTATTTACCGACTTTGCTTGGCAAGGATTCTGAACAAAAGCAACATCAAGTATCTATATTGGGAACGAGTCCGTAGTCAGGGTATAAGAAAAGGCGACATGAAAGCAGTTGTGCACTACGATACAGACAATCAGCCATTGATAGAGATTTATAATTTAGCTGTTGATCCTTACGAGAAGAATAACATTGTTGATGAACAAGCTGGGTTAAAAGCTGAGTTCCTTGCGCTTACTAAATCAGCTCGCATAAGATCTGAATTATATCCTTTTCCAAAAGAAAGAAACTAAAATACTCAATAGAGCCATAGGCTCCTTTATTACAATAATCCATTTATTACCTAAACCAAAAGCAGAATAAACAGCTGGTTCTAAACAATATTATCAAACATGAAAGAAAAATTTAAGATCTTGTCATTCTTATTATTGTGTGGAAACCTAATGGTTTCATGTCAATCTGAAACGATTATTGGAACGTATGATGCCACATTGCAATTGGAAAAAACACAAGGCATTTTAACACCTGCTCCGTCCGAGAAACCCCGTATCAATGGGGCTGACATCTATGGTGCCTATCCTGGAAACCCTTTTTCCTTTAAAGTCGCTGCAACAGGAATTCCTCCACTCAGCTATTCTGCAAAGAACCTGCCCCAAGGGCTCACAATTGATAGAGAATCTGGTATTATTTCTGGTAAAACACCCTTTGATAAAGGCAAGTATCCAGTAAAGATTACGGTTAAGAATTCGAAAGGATCAGCAAGTGAAGAGTTGCTCATTGTTGTTGGTGACCAATTGGCATTAACGCCTATCATTGGCTGGAGCAGTTGGTACACTTATGGTATTCACGTAAGTGATAAACTTTTACGGGATATAGCCGATGCTATGGTTGAAAATAACCTGCACAATTATGGTTGGACTTATATTAACGTTGATAATGGCTGGCAGGCGGCCAAACGTCATCCCAAAACGATGGCTTTACAGGGTAATGAAAAGTTTCCCGATATGAAATCTTTGGCTGCCTATATCCATCATAGAGGATTGAAATTTGGACTTTATAGTTCGCTCTGGATGAGCTGCTTTCGTGGGTACATGGGGGGGACAGCACCCAATGAAGAGCTGGATTTTTCAGAATATGTGGTTCCGATGGATCAAAGAGAGACGCCCAATACCCTATTTGGCAGTAATAAACACCGATTTAGATTTAGCGGATCATCGACTGTAGGACCCGTATGGTTGATTGATATTGATGCCAAACAGATGGCCAGCTGGGATGTGGATTTTATGAAATATGACTGGACCGACCGAACTTATGAAAAAGACGATCATGGAGAATACAAAAGAAAACCCGACGGACAGCTCATTGAGTATGTTCCAGATGGTATAAGTTCTTACAAAGAGGAAAAAAATGTCAAACGTTTGGTTGATGATTATCGTTCCGTTGGACGGGATATCTTAATTAGCTCTTCCCCTAATCATAACAGTAGGCAGGATGGGATGATGGCCAAATATGTAGACCTCTGGCGCATTACCAAAGATATAAAGGCTGAGTGGTCATTTATAGAGGGGGCTTTGGGGGCTGAACTTCATAAACGTATTTATGAGAACACGGCCCCTGGCCGTTACGCTGACCTGGATATGTTACAGATAGGTACTACTCACAGAGGACCAACACCTCTAAGTGTTGCCGAGCAGTACTCTATGGTTTCTATCTGGGCTCTGCTTGCCCAGCCGTTTTTGCTCTCTTGTGATCTTACCAAACTGGATGCTCTTACACGGAGCCTGATGTCAAACTACGAAGTGATTGATATTAATCAGGACAGGCTGTGCAGGGTTGCGGAACGTTTTCCGTTAAATATGGAGGAGACGCTGCTTGTCTATAAGAAGGAGATGGTGAATGGTAAGATTGCTGTCGGATTATTTAACACATCTGACAGGGAGCAAGAGGTCACCTTTTCCCTGAAGCAGATGAACCTGGAAGGCAGCTGGAAAGTACGTGATGTCTGGAGGCAGAATGATATTGGCACTGTCAGTGAAACGTTTACGGCATTGCTTGATAGTCATGGATCGCTCCTATTGTTACTGGAAAATTGATGATGAAACAGATGAAACGCACAACATTTTTAATACCAGTTATTCTGGTAATATTCTGCTCCTGCTCCCAAAAAAGCAGGATCGGGATTAATTTTGATGAAGTAAATGACCGTATCTGGATAGGCCAGGATTTTTGGGCCATCCCACTTGAAGACTGGCAGGTCAAAGGCGGCAGGGTCGAATGCCGAAGCAACATTCCAGAAGCCAGGGTCCACCTGCTTACACAGGTGTTATCTCCTGAAAATGGAGAATTTCAAATTTCGGCAAGAATGGGTCTTCTGGAGAACAAAGAAGATCTGGGAACAGCAGGATTTCTCATTGGAGTATATGACAGGGATGATCCCGATATTAAGGCCGCCTGCTATTACGGGAAGGGCATCAAAGCCGGGATCAGCCTGAATGGCCGTGCCTTTATCGGAGAAAAAAGCACCCCGTTGCCCCCGGGTTTCAATTTTGACAATTTCAGTATAAAGGTAAGCGGGAGCAATCGCAGTCTCACCATGGTGGTTTCTGATTCCGGGGGACTAAAGGTGGAGATCGCCGACCGGTCAATTGAAGGGATACAGGGAACCATCGCAATGGCTACCAATCTTGCATTTGAAGAGGATGGTAAACTGGGCAAATCAGGTTTCTGGTTCGACGACCTTGCACTCTCGGGAACAAAAGTGGTTGAAGAACCTGAGAATGCCTTTGGTCCCATACTGTGGACCACCTACACATTAAGCCGCAATACCGTAAAACTCATGGTCCAGATGCCACCCATTGGTGCATCCGATAATCAAGCGCTTACCCTGCAACTGGAAAGCAAGGGAGATTGGGAATCCATAACTTCAGAGGCCATAGAGCCCGACTCCAGGACCGCAGTTTTCAAAATGGAGAATTGGGATGATGCTGTGGACCGGCCTTTCCGGATATTATACACTGAAAAGACCAGGACCGGCAAGACGGCAGATCATTATTTTCAGGGACTGATCCGTCAGGACCCCGTCGACAGGCCATTGAGGGTAGCCGGCCTGACCTGTCAGAACCATGCAGGATATCCTTATTCACCACTGGTTAAGAATCTGGAGAAAGCAGACCCGGACTTCCTCTATTTTTCCGGCGACCAGATCTACGAAGGCAACGGTGGGTATGGAATAAAGAGAACTCCGGAAGAAGCATCCATTTTAAGCTATCTCGGGAAATATTACATGTTTGGCTGGGTGTTTGGAAACATTATGAGGGACAGGCCGACGGTTTGCACACCCGATGACCACGATGTATTTCACGGGAATTTATGGGGAGATTCCGGCAAACTGAAAGAGAAGGCCTCGGATGATCAATCCGGCTTTGTCCAGTCCGTCAGGATGGTAAACACTGTTAACAGGACACAATGCGGCAATCTGCCGGATCCATGGGATCCTTCTCCCATCCGCAACGGAATGAGTGTATGGTATACCGACCTGGTCTACGGAAGGGTGAGTTTTGCGATTATTTCCGACCGGGTTTACAAATCGGGGCCTGAAAATGTGGCTGTCTGGGATGGACGCCAGGACCATGTGAAACATCCTCTGAAGGATCCTTCCATACTGCATATGCCTGGCCTGCAACTGGCAGGAAAGAGGCAGGAAGAATTTCTTCGAAACTGGGTAGAAAACTGGGAAGGTGCGGATATGAAGGTACTTCTGTCACAGACCGTGTTAGCCAATGTCGCAACCCATCACGGAGGATTGATGGAATATCTGCATGGTGACCTGGACTCTGGAGGCTGGCCCAAGAAAAAGAGGGATGAACTGGTCGGTATTATACGGAAATGCTTTGCCTTCAATATCAACGGCGACCAGCATGTTCCATCCCTTGTTCAGTATGGGATTGATGATTACAGGGATGCCGGCTGGAGTTTCTGCACACCTGCAATTTCTGTTGGATATTCACGTGCATTCCTTCCTGATGAGCTGGGAATGGAAGTAAGAAACCGGCCGGAACACGGGCTGCCCAACACAGGTGAATATGAAGATGCCTTTGGAAATAAATCCTATGTTTATGCCATAGGCAATCCGGATAAACAACTGAAATGGGAGAACCGGTATTACCAGGCGCACATGCGTTCCTCCGGATTCGGTATGATCACCTTCGATAAAAAGACCAGGGATATCAAACTCGATTGCTACCGCTTCCTGGCAGACCTGGATGTTCCGCATAAGGACTTTCAATTCCCGGGGTGGCCCCTAACCATTAACCAGATGGATAATTACAGCAGCGGCCGGGCCTTAAGCCTGCCGGCCATCAAGGTGAATGTTCCAAACCAGGTCGTGAAGGTTTTGGACAGCAGGGGGGAATTGGTGTATAACATCAGGATGGCAGGCAACACTTTCACCCCGAAGGTTTTCAGCGGTGGCACCTACTCACTCCGGATCGGGGAGGGTAATAAGATAAAAGAAATCAAAAATGTCCGTACGGATATGACGGAACCCCTATCCGTTGAAATAGACTAAAATCAATTCCATGAAATACGAATGAAACTACTTAGATAAAAGAAAGGGTTAATGATGATGATTAAATCGTTTATTTTACCGATGTCCAAATGTTCTGCATGCTGTATAGTCATTGCCGCTATACTGGCTTCGGGTTGTACAGCTGTCGATCAAAGCAAGAGCCGTCCGTCGAACTTTATTTTTGTACTCTGTGATGATATTGCTCAGGGAGACCTTGGATCGTATGGCCAAAAGCTGATCCGGACACCGCGGCTGGATCAGATGGCGGCAGAGGGCACGCGCTTTCTGCAAGCGTATTGCGGCACTTCTATATGTGCACCGTGCCGGACCTCTTTTTTCACCGGGCTTCACAGTGGTCATGCGCCTGTGCGAGGCAACTGGGAGTGGTATCCGGAGGGACAGTACCCCTTACCGGATGAAACAGTAACCATTGCTGAGGTTGCCAAGGCGGCAGGATACGCAACTTCGACTTTCGGTAAGTGGGGTATGGGTTTCTTCGATACACCGGGTGCGCCGTCGAAGCAGGGTATCGACCATTTCTTCGGTTACAACTGTCAGCGCCATGCGCATTCGCATTTCCCAACGTATTTGTACGACGACGAACAAGCCTTTCTGCTTCCCGGTAACAATGGTCGAGATGTGGGTGAGACCTACGCACAGGAACTCATTCAAAATGATATGATCAAGTGGCTGCGGGCAAATGCAGAGAAGCCTTTCATGATATTCTATGCCATTACCCTGCCTCATGGCCGGCATGAGATCGATGATTTAGGCATCTATGCGGATAAGCCATGGACGGATCTGCAAAAGGCCTATGCGGCACAGGTCACGCGTGTGGATACGGATATGGGTGAGTTGATGGACGCTCTGCGTGAGCTGGGCATCGATGAAAACACCTTAATTGTCTTCGCAGGCGATAACGGGTCGTCATTCAGTCCGGATTCCGAACTTGGAAAGTTCTTCAATCAGGCGGGTAACGGTCTTCGCGGTAGAAAAAGTAGTATGTATGAGGGTGCCTTGCGCCAGGCAGCGATCGCCTGGTGGCCGGGAACGGTGCCGGCGGGCCGGGTGGATGACCAGCCCTGGGCATTCTGGGATCTGATGCCAACATTCGTGGAGCTCAGCGAAGCGGAAGTACCTGATGGCTACGAGACAGATGGATATCCACTCATGGACTACCTGAAGGGCGGTAAAGCGCCCAAGCGGGATTATTATTACTGGGAACTTCATTATGGCAACGGCGCGGTACAGGCTGCCCGTTGGGATAATTGGAAGGCCGTACGTAACGGTGTTAAAACAGCGATAGAAATTTACGACCTCGAGAAAGACGCTGGTGAGTCAAATAACATTGCCGGATCCAGAAAAGATCTGGTCGCCAGGGCAGAGCAGATCTTTGAGGATGCACATCGCCCGGATCCATCGTGGCCACTGGATCATCGCCCGCAAAAAAAGAAAGAGATTGAAAAAAAGGCTTGGGAGCATAAACGATGGCGTGATGAAACCTCCTGGGTGCCTGAGAACGCTGTGAAAAGATAAACTTGCCGTATATGAAAAGTATTTACAATATGAAAGTTATATCATTTTTGATACTTCCCTTTTTAGTACTGTTATCGTGCACAGCTCCTGCTCCGGGGCCTTCAGTGGAAAGCACAAAGACAGGTTATGTATTTGAAGAGGACGGTACTATTATAGAACCCGATGGTCGCAGGCTTAAAGACATCATGGCGGAAAAATTCCCGGACGGAAATCTGCTTCTCGGTGCTACAACGGGTGCATGGGCATTTGGACAACCCACCGGGATTATCATGGACAGGGAATTCAGCTATGTCACTCCGGAAAATGACTTCAAGCAAAGGATTGTGCATCCGGATAACAGTGAAACATGGAACTGGGAAGCTGCGGATAAATGGATAGAGCATGCTGCAGAAACCGGCCAGATACTCAGGGTCCATGGCCCGATTGGTCCCCAGTGTTCCCAATGGGCACAAGAGGACCACCGTACTGCTGAAGAATTGGAAAAGAACCTCAGGGATTTCATGAAGGAGCTTTGTATCCGGTATAATGGAAAAAAAGGTTTTAAATACCTTGATGTAGTAAATGAAACGGTTAGTGCAGACGGTCTCTGGTTCGTATCGAAACCGGGATACCGGTGGGAAAATCCCTGGCCAAAAATTGGATATGATAATGACAAGAACCGAACGCCACTGTATCTGAAATATGCCTTTGAAATAGCAGCGGAGTATGCTCCTGATATGAAGCTGATCTATAATCAGCATGCCGAATTCATTTTCAAGGAGGACTGGGATCTTATCAAAGAGACCGTCATGTATTTAAGAGATCAGGGCCTCCGTGTGGATGGGATAGGATGCCAGGCTCATTTTTATGCCGGCTGGGAAAACATTTCGGGCCAGGTAAAGGAACTGGAGAACCTGATCGACTGGGCACATCAGAAAAACCTGGAGTTTCACATTACAGAATTCAGTGCCTGGATGCGGGATGGAATGTCACCGGAAGAGTTGGAAAAACAGGCTGCTTCGTACAAAGCAATGGTTGATATTATGATCAGAAAAAGCAAGAACGGCACGGTAGGCTGGAATACCTGGCATATTGATGATGGATCCGGCTGGAGGCAGCATTGGTATCCCGCGCTGTTCGACACAAGTTATGTCGCGAAGCCTGCATATTATTCTGTTCAGGAAGTTCTGGAGGGAAAATGAAATGATATTATTCATATGAAATAATTCAAACATGCAAAACAGACGTATTTTTATTAAGAACGGTTTTGGTGTAGCTGCGGCTACAACAATGCCAGCGGTATTGCATGCCAAAGGTGATGAATCCCCAAAGCAGAAAGTAGATTGGCTGCGAAATGAGGAAAATGCAAGGCGTCTGGAGTTTTTTGAACCCGCAAAGGGAGCTGTTACAAATCCCGGAATGGGTATCAGCGCTTATGTCCGTTCCGACCACATGGAGCCAAACCAAAGGAGCAATGAGCTGCTTACACTTGACAAACCAACTTTTGACCGCTTTGCTTTTTTGCCTTACAATGATAATTTCTACCTGAGGTATGAATGGAGAGATGTTCAGAAACAAAAGGGGAAACTATCATTGCCGGATGATTGGAAGTGGACCATGGAGGCCGTACAGAAATATGGTAAACGCTGGAGTTTCAGGATTATGAACTTTATGCCTCAGAGTACTTCAAGAAACGGGCTGCCTGAATTTTTGCAGGGAAAATTTAAAATGATCCCATACTGGCACAAAGAAATTACTTATGGGAAAGAACCATACTATTACCCTGAGTATAGCGATGAATACCTGGATTACTGGGATGAGTTGAATTACCTGCTTGGAGATCAGTTTGATGATGATCCTTTGCTAGATTTTGTAGATGTCTCGGGTTATGGTCTTTGGGGTGAAGCCCATCATTATTTGGCCAGGGATGCCAAAGGTTCTCATAGTGATTCTCTTCCGCAGTCACCTGAAAGAATCGAGTACATTGTTAAGAGGATCCTTGATGGGCATTTAAAAGCGTATCCCCAAACGCCGGGGGCTTTAAACATACATTATGCTGAGTTTAAAGATGGTTTAAAGGCATTCCAGGAAGGTAAATTCTGGTCAAGAAGAGACAGTTTTATGACCAGTTTTAAAACCATTGAGGCTGAAATTGCACAGGGGCTTCATCCGGGATGCGGTATGGTTTGGGAAGCCATGAGCCTGGGTTCTGATAACAAGGCCAGCTTTTTGAATGATGAGGATTTTGAAGCAGGTAAAGAATCATTCTTGCCGGGCCGGTATTTTGATCTTGCAGCGCATTACGTGAATATAGGTTTTAGTCCCTGGACCAATATGTGGGCGCATGAAAATTGCAGCAAGAACCTGAATTATATTACAGAGAACGTTGGTTACCGGATTCGGCCGGCAATTATCTGGCGTAGAAAAATAGGGAACAAAAATGAACTGGTACTGGGCTTAAGAAATGACGGCAGTTCTCAGGTTCCGGGAACATTAAGTATTACCGCAAAGTATTCCAACACGGCAAAAGAGCTTGTTGAGCTTCCCCTTGGGCAACCCATGCCGGGGAGGATGCATATGGTGCCTGTCTCCATACCTGACTCTGTAAATGCCATTTCAGAAGGTGCTAAAGTTACCCTGTCAGTGAAAATCAAAATGCGTGGAAAAACCGGTGATGTGCAATGGGCTGTAAAGAAAAAGAACGAGCAGCAGGACAACTTTAATCTTGTTGTTGAACTTGGAAAATCATTATAACTGAAAATACGCAATTGTCCGGTTAAGAATTTCACAATGATAAGTGGTTCTCAGCAGACAGGTTTCTGATTAAGGTATTAATTTATTTTCTCCATACTGGTTACCTGCTCAGTACTGGAATCATATATTTATCGGGGAGACAGGTCCACGGCAGAAATACTGGAGGTACCCCTACTTGGATAGGAGGTACCCCTACTTGGGTGGGGTAAGGGATGATCATTTCAATCCCCTTTTGCAGATCGAGGTGAACAGTAAGGGTGTCGCAACCCTGTCTATCTCCCTGGATGACTCATTTTTCAAAACTTATTTGTATGTTTAAGTAACTATCTATCATAACGAAAACATGAAAAACAATTATTTGAAAACAAATTTGTTGAGACCGGTCAGTTTAGCCCATAGGGTGCTGGTTTATACCGGACTTTTACTCCTCCTGACACCTGCATTGCTGGCCAGGGAGTATCATGTTTCTCCCCTCGGGGACGATAGTAAAAAGGGCGGCTCCAAAGATCCGTTCCACACAATCTCAAAGGCTGCGGAAATAGCGGAGCCATGTGATATTGTCACCGTTCATGCAGGTACATACCGGGAATGGGTAAGGCCCGCACACGGGGGTGCCGAAACAGCCGCGATCAAGTTTCACGATGCGGTGGATGTTACCATCACCAGGAACCTGATCCATAACGTTTATGGCAGGACGTCAGATGGTTTTTCCCATTTCGTAATATGGCTGGATACCGAGATGCAGGGTGTCCGCGTTAGTAATAATGTCATCTTCAATACCGGTAACAGCCTGCTTCTCGAAGCGAACCACGGACTGATCATGTGATTCAGGTCTGACCCTTCTGAAACCTGATAGAGCGAGTTCCATCGAATACCGTTCAAAATTTCAAATAATAAAGAGATGAATAAAACACACCACCATGAAAAATCCTAAAACAATGAAACTCATTAACTATTTGTACACCGCGGGATTGGCAATATTCCTCTCCATGTCAATCCCGGAAACTGTCACAGCCCAGGCGAAAAGGGCTGACGAGATACTGAACGGACTAAAGCAGATGGCATTAAAACAGGCTTCCGTTTCGATCCAGGAGAATGAACTGGTTGTTTCAACGGGAATCGTTGAAGGGCGATGGACATGGACGGGTAAAGGTTTTGTGACCTCTGGTTTTAAGAATTTGATAACTCAGAAAGAATGGGTTACTGAAGAACCCGGATATATGGCCGATTGGGATTTGCGGCTCTTTGAGAACGATCCAAGCTTAGTATCGCTGAGCGCCGAGGTTTCCACCGATGATCACTTTACCAGCGAACATCTGCGCATTATCGCTGAAATGGATTATGATATGCCTGAAGAAATGTATCCGGAGTCAGGTTTGCGCGTCCGTTTTGAAATTTGGGCCTATCCGGACGCGCCGGGTCTTCGAACTCAATTGTTCCTGGGAACCACTGGTAATTGGGTTCAGCCCGGTATTGCTTCCTCAGAAGACTACAGGATAGATTATCTTCCGCTCTCCTTGAGTGGATTGAAAAGACAAACCGTGGGATTCTACAATAATCATGATGGAAGAAACGGTGATGATATTGATTTTGTGGAAAACAAGACTCTTCAGGGTTCATTTACAGGCATGGAAGAATATCCCAGGGCAAACATGGTAATGTTCTATGATGAAAGCGGGGGTGTTGCACTTGTCAAGGAATCGCACAAAGTGGTGAATAAGCCAGGTGTTAATACAGGTTCTTTTCTAGCGACTGAAAAGGGTGTTGAATCCTCAGGCTGGGGATTGGCACTTGCTTATCTGGAGCGTGGAAGCACTTTACCCTGTTGGGCCAGCTGGCGCATTTGCTGGGACCAGGGTGAGGAGAATAAGCAGCTGGCATTAAAAATGTTTGATCGCATACGTTACCCGATCTCGGAAGAAGAAATTGTACTCACCTGCAATGTTTGGGGTGGTGGACAAAGATCTGCCGGCGCAAAAGAAGACAATATCCTTAAAGAAATTAAAAGTTGTGCCGGGCTGGGCATTGATGTTGTACAGATTGACGCAGGCTGGCAGGACAATGACCCATTGACTCCTGCATGGGAGCCTATGCCAGAGGCATATCCCAACGGGTGGGGAGGAATTATGGAGTTGGCAAGAAAGAGTAATGTAAAAATGGGTATCTGGACCAGGGCGGAGGATGTTGTTAAGAATCCCGACAAGCTAATGGGGCTTTATGATGCAGGATTTTATCAGTATAAAGTCGATATCGGCTCGTGGAGCACCTACGATTATCCTGAATCAACTCACGACGATTGTAAGAGACATGGAAAAATACAGTAATCATAAGGCGCTCGTTAACTGGGATGTCACCCATAAGGGCCTACGCGTGGGGCATCTGTTTAATCGTGAATACGGCAACCTTTTCTTTCAAAACAGAAGACTTCCCTTTGCAAGTGAGGGCATGGGAAAAGAGAGCCATACTTATGTTCCTCGTCGAATCCTTAAGGATCAATGGAGAGGCGCTGATTACCTGAATCTGAATCAAATCATGTTTAATGTGCAAACCACCGAGTATGTTCATCCCGATGTATCCAATGCACGCCTCTATGGAGATGTCTGGTCTTTCGCAATTTCCATGATGAGTGCTCCCCTGTTTTTCACCGAAACATGGCGGTATTCTCCCGAAGACAGAGCCGCGGTAAAAGACCTCATAAGCATTTATAAAAAGCATCGGAATGATTTATATAAGGGCTATGTGTTTTCCATTGGGCAAGTGCCCGGCGATGAAGTCTGGACAGGCTTTCAGAACTATCATCCAGACGAAAGATTTCGGCTATCTTACCTTGTTTCGGGGTATTGATAATAAGGAAAAGAAAAATACCATTTCGCTGCGGTTTCTTAAGAGCAAGGTATTGCTTATTGAAGATTTGATCAGTGGAGAAACAAAAGAGATCACTTTAGATGAAACAGGTAAAGCATTTTTTAAGATAGATAAGCCGGCCTCCTTTCGCTTCTATAAGTATACGATCGTGTCATCCTGAGGGGATCCTATCTGAACTATAGAATTTTAAAAATGAAGTATATATTAAGTCTAGTTGCGATCATGGTCCTGATGACAGGATTCGCGGAGGCACAAGTAGAGAAAACGCAAGGTCCAAATATCCTGTTTATCCTCGTCGATGATCTGGGTTGGGGAGATCTGGGCCTGAACTTTCAAAATGACAAAACGGGTAAAAGACACTTCACACCCGAATTGGACGCAATGGGTCAGGAAGGCGTTCGGATGTTGGCGCACTATTGCCCTGCGCCCATATGTGCCCCTTCACGCGCTTCATTACTCCTGGGTCAGCATCAGGGTCATGCTGTTATACGTGACAAACAATTCGATAAGGCCTTGCCCGATGAACTGACTTTAGGCTCGGCCATGCAAATGGCCGGTTATCGCACAGCCCTGGTGGGTAAATACGGTTTGCAGGGCAGGGGATCGGATCCGGAAACCTGGCCGGCCTATCCGACAAAACGCGGCTTTTCTGATTTTTTCGGCTACGTCAGCCATGGGGATGGCCACATGCATTACCCTCACCATGCCTGGCCCATGGGGGATAAGGAAAAACACCAAACCCCCAAGAAGCTCTGGCATAATCAGGAGGAAATCAGCCCGAAGTTGAAGGGATGTTATACGGCCGACCTTTTTACAGCGTATGCAAAGAAATGGATCGTCGATCATCATCGTGCTTCACCGGAACAGCCTTTCATGATGCTGCTCACGTATGATACACCTCATGCGGCCCTGCAAGTGGCCTCAACCCCTTACCCTGAAGGCAAAGGGCTCTCTGGAGGCATGCAATGGCTTGGAAAACCCGGGGAGATGATCAACACAAGCCAGGGTGTCATTGATTCCTACATTCACCCCGATTACCGCAAGGAAGATTGGAGCGAGGTGGAAAGACGATTTGCCTCTATGGTACGGCGCATCGACAACGCTGTGGGCGATCTGCTGCAACTGCTCAGGGACCTGAACATCGATCGCAACACCCTGGTTGTATTCACGAGCGACAACGGTCCGCACCACGAGAGTTATATTGCCGGGAAAGATTATGCCCCAAGCTCCTTTCAGTCCTATGGTCCCTTCGACGGGGCCAAGAGTGATATATGGGAAGGTGGAATTCGCGTTCCCGCCCTGGCCTGGTGGCCGGAGACAATCCCTGCCGGCCACCTGAACAGTAACATCAGCCAGTTCCATGACTGGCTATCGACATTTACCGAACTCGCCGGCTTTCCTCGTCCAGCCATATGTGACGGCATCAACCTCATGCCCCATTTGACCGGACGCGGCACACCCGAGTCGTCAACTGTATATGTGGAATTCCGCGGTGGAGGTTCAACACCGGGGTATAGCGATTTCGAATCCCGGAAACAGGGACTCGCACGCAATGACATGCAGGCAGTCTTTCTTGATGGTTATAAGGGGGTACGAACCGATCTCCGGTCCCACGATGAGGATTTTGAGATATACGACCTGTCCAGTGACCCAGGGGAAAGGAACAACTTAACGGGCAGCAGCCCGGCCTTCACCCGTCTTAACCAACGGATGAAAGACCGGGTATTGCAAATTCATACGGCAGATGCTGACGCCCCCAGACCATATGACCACCTCATGGTCCCGGCCGTTCCATCCCCGGCAAAACTCAAGACCGGTTTACACTGGCTTACACAAGAGGGGATAAGCCCCTGGGTAGCCCAACTAACACTTGAGTCCGCTGGTTCAGTACTTGAATCCAGTCAAATTCCCCTTTTTCATCCTGGCTACCTTTACCAGGCGGAGGGCCTGATTAAGGTTCCGTATAAGGGTAAGGTCGTCCTGCACCTGGAAACCCAGGGTCAGGTGGTCATCAAGGTTCATGACAACGTTGTATTGCAACAGGATCATCCAAGCAATGGTTCCGTATCAGATTCAGATGAGCTGCACCTGGAGGAAGGTCTTCACCCTATCCGCATTTATGCCAAAGACATGGCTGCGGATACCAAATTTGTACTTTCCTGGACAATCAACGGCCATACCCAACCTTTGCCAGAGGATGCCCTGGTTTTTCTGCCATTAAAGTGATTGAAAGTTGCGACATAAAATATGAGGCTCACTATGGTTGTAAAATCAAATGTACTATCAGTTCCTAAGTATATAGGCATAACTCTGCTCTCATGTCTGCTGTGGCAGCTAAATCTGGCCGCGCAGGAGCAGCAGCTCTATCTCTCCCGCTTTGTGCCCAACCTGAAATACTCCGATGCAGATCTGACCGAGGACACCGACGCTGCGGCCTACAAGGCCATATTCGGGGAAGGTGATAAAGATGGGCACTACCTGAACTCCATCAGCCGGATAGGAGAGTTAACGGTGCAGCCCGGTGGTGCCAGCGCTGTGGTGAGGCGGCCGAACGAGGAATATGTCCTCTACGTAACGGAGGGAAAGGGTACGCTCATTTATGGATCCGAGGAAGCCGCCTTGAAGAAGAATGATTTTCTTTATATTCCTGCTGGAGTCAGGCATGGCATTTCAAACTCCGGCAGCAAGCCCATCAAGGTTTTTTTCATGGGCTATA
Organism: uncultured Bacteroidota bacterium; assembly: GCA_963793455.1. GTDB lineage: Bacteria > Bacteroidota > Bacteroidia > Bacteroidales. The sequence continues at coordinate 137,090 of CAWCAK010000001.1, read as the reverse complement.
GACTGCCGGAGGGTATTGATTACCAACCCAAGAAAGCGCTGGAGATCGCCAATGCCGATGATGTTGAGCTTCAGGTTTTGGGAAGTCACGGGCCGACTACTCAGTACAAGCTACTCATGGGTGATATCACCAGCACTCGGGACCGTCTCGCTTCCGCTTCTCAGATGAAGAGTTTGTTTATTATGGATTTTTCAACCCACGGCACCAACAACCCGCACCGGCATTCGACTCAGGAAGAAGTCTACTTCATTCTACAGGGTCACGGTTATATGGTTGCTGGACTGGACGCTTACGGAAATGAGGAGCGTCATCCGAGTCAGGAAGGCGATGCCTTTTACTGGGCTGCCGGGACGGAAGTTGGTTTCTATAGCCTGAATAAAGAAGGGGAGGAACATACCATTATTCTGGCCATACGCACAACCGATCCAACGAAGCCTGAAAAGAAGTAATGATGCTCAATCGTCGAAGTTTTCTCAAAACATCAACAATTGGCGGATTGGCACTTGGTGGGATGATAACTGCTCCATTGGAGGAACTAGTCGCCGCGGCAACCTCCTCGGTGAAACGCGCCTCCAGTCCTGCGAAATTAAAGATCACTGATCTGCGTTACGTTACGGTGGAACACTTAGGGCGCCCTTGTTCGATCCTCCGCATCGATACCAACCAGGAGATATACGGGTACGGAGAAGTACGGGATGGGGGAGACGTGAAGATCGCCCTGGTGCTCAAGGGGCTTTTGCTTGGGAAGAATCCCTGCAACGTGGAAAAGATTTTCACATCCATCAAACCGTTCGGAGGGCACAATCGTCTTGGTGGAGGGGTTAGCGGAATTGAAATGGCTTTGTGGGATCTGACCGGGAAAGCTTACGGTGTCCCCGTTTGGCAACTACTGGGTGGACGTTTTCGAGATAAGATTCGTTTGTATGCTGATACCCATGGAGACCAGAACTACGATCTTATCCGGGAAAAAGTAAAAACCCGTGTTCTCGGGCAGGGCTATACCTGGCTGAAGATGACCCGTGTCTTCAACGTGTTGAAGAATGTGACTGGAACCCTGGAACCGGGAAACAAGCAGATGCTTACGAGCAAAGGTATCGAGGTAGTAGCGGAGTATCTGCAAATGATCCGTGACACTGTAGGAGATGAGGTGGCCATTTCCGCTGACCACTTTGTGGGACGGAACCTGGAGAATATGACACGTCAGGCTCATGCCCTTGAGCCAACTCGCCTGGAATGGATCGAAGAACCTATTAACTGGAGTGAAACGATGCAATTGAAAGCGCTCCGGGATGCGATCAATACCCCGATTGCAACCGGGGAAAGTATGTTTGCCCGTGAGAGTTTCCAGGTGCTCATAGACAACCAGGCCATCGATATCGTGCACCCCGATATAGCTACAGCGGGGGGGATTCTGGAGACCAAGAAAATTGGAGACTACGCGGAGGAAAATGATATTGGTATGGCTCTGCATTATGCGGGTACGCCTGTGTCCTTTATGTCCAACGTGCATTGTGCCGCAGCAACCCGGAATTGTTCCGTGCTCGAATATCATCCGGAAGGCGATGAAATACCCGGGTGGACGGAGATGGTGCATACAACGGGCGGGCAACCCTTGATAACGAAAGGCTACGCCAATGTGCCCGTTTCACCTGGCTTGGGCATCGAACTGAATATGGACCACATCAAAACCGTTCTTCATCCTGATGATCAGTCGGTGTTCGCTTCCACTTCTCAGTGGGATCATCGCAAGGGCACTTGAATTTAAAGTACCTGTAAATCCACTCCATAAAGGTAGCGCACAGGAGGTTTAGCATGCGGTACTCTCAACTAATGGACCTACCCCAATGATGTGTAGACTGATTTAAGCTATGATGCGTTTTTACAATTATTCTCTTAAATTCGTCAAAAGTATTATTGCCTTTCATTGAGGGAGGAGATGAAGCCAAACAAATAGAGTTATTTCGAACTTACATGAAAATTCCTTAAAAAATGGTTAAAACGCTGACCACCCTCGCGCTGACAATCATCACAATCTCAGCCTGTACCGGCGGAACCTCAGAAACCCAATATCCTGATGATCGCCATTGATGACATGAACGACTGGGTGGGAGTCTTCGGGGGAAATCCCCAAACCCTTACCCCGCATATTGACCGCTTTGCCAATGATGCCGTGGTATTCCGGAATGCCAGCTGCCCCGGCCCTGTGTGCGGGCCTTCCCGCTCGGCACTGCTTTCCGGTTTCATGCCGGCTACTTCGGGAATCTACAGCAATAGCCATAACATGCTCGATTCCAAACTGGTACAGGAGCATGCCACGCTCCCGGAATACTTCTCTCAGCATGGATACCTGACCATCTCCAAAGGCAAGATCTTTCATAAGCATACCACCGAAATGGCGGTGATCATGGCCACTGGGCCTATGATATCTGGGAACAGGAAACCGGATCCGGCGCCATCCAGGTGGATCAGCAATATTCCCGGAACAAGGGGATCATTGCAGGAAAAAAGATCCCGGATGCAAAATATACGACCGGCGGAGGAACCGAGTTTGGCTGGGCTCCCACGGAAGGAGACAAGGAAGAGACCAAAGATTACAGGACTGCCAGATGGTTTTCCGGGAAACTGAAAGCGGATTATGAGAAACCGTTTTTCATGGCCGTGGGAATCTCAAAACCTCACCTGCCCTGGTATGTGCCCCGGGAGTTTTTTGACATGTACGGACTGGATACACTGAAGATCCCGGAGTACAGGCTGGATGACCTGGATGATATTGTGGATGAATCGGGAAAGAAAGTCTTCAAACCCTCTGGCGATTTCTTGTGGTTGCAGGAGGATGAGGAGCTGTTCAAAAGGGCGGTCAGGGCCTATATGGCTGCAAGCACCTATGCAGACGAATGTGTGGGCCTGGTGCTGGATGCACTGCAAGAGAGTCAGTATGCTGAAAACACGATCGTCATCATCTTCGGGGACCATGGCTGGCACCTGGGTGAAAAACTGAGATTCAGAAAAGCTACGCTCTGGAAAGAGGCCACCCAGCTTCCCCTGATCATACGCCTGCCCGGAATGACCGGTCAACAGTATTGCACACGGAATGTGAACCTGATTGACCTCTATCCCACCCTGATCGACCTTTGCAGTCTTCCGGAAAAACCGGAGATTGATGGGAGGAGCATAGCGCCCCTGCTTGTCAATCCGGAACAGGAATGGTATCCGGCGGTCACCTCCAGGGGACCGGGAGCACATTCGGTCATCTCCGAAAAGTGGCACTACATCAACCACGGGAACAGGGTGGAAGAACTCTATGACCTGGAGAATGACCCCATGGAGTGGAATAACCTGGCGGGGTCAGCATCCGTGGAGATCAATAAGGTCAAAGCAACCATGCAATCCTTCCTGCCGGAACACGATGCCGTTCCCATACCCAGAAGTAAAAAGGACAAATCTGTTACAACTGTTGACCCGACCATCAAGGAGAGAAGAGATTTGCAGATATTACAATAGAATACCCGCTTCAGCGGAAATCTTCCATGTGATGAAAAAAATCTTAAGTCATTTAAAACATTTTAATATGAGTTATGCTTTGAAATCCACCGGAACATTCATCCTGGCATCAATCTTCCTGGTATTGTCTGCCTGTACCGGGTCGCCTCAACATTCAGAGGATGAAAACAAGAGCAAGTATTTCCCTGAGGATTGCTGGGGAGTATACAGCTGGGCAGGTTGGAAAACAGAATCCGTTAGCAGGGAGAGCCACCCGCTGATCAAAGGGGCTCCCATTATCCTGAAATGGAGAGACGTTGAGCCTGAGCCCGGGGTTTTCAAATTTGATGAATTATTGGGCAACAAACTGGAGCTTGCCGTAGAAAATGATTTCTATACCTTTCTAATGATCTGGGTAGCACCCGGTGCACCCCGGTGGTTATATGAAAATGGGGTGCCTGAACTTGAAATGACCCCCACCATCAATCCGCTGGGAAAACCCAGGGACTGGACCTTCCAGTATTACCTGGATGAGGACTATATCAGGTTTTACCACCGTCTGCTGGAGGAGTTCGGGGCCTACCTGATGCAACTGCCTGAGAACCTCAGGAAACGGGTTCTCTATATCCAATCGGCAGAAGGAAGCACAGGGGACGGCGGGGGATATAAAGGCGAGCCACTGGAACCTGGATACGACATTCCGGATGAGGTATGGGGAGAATTCCGGATCAATGCATGGGAGGTACTGAAAAAAGCTGTGAGCGATGAGAACGGGGAGTTGGTGATCCCCCTGCTGGTGAACTATGATTCCAACAGTGAGCGGCAGTATCAGTGGCTCCTGGAAAACCTTCCGGTGATCGGTTTGAAGAATGGCATGTTCAGCCACGGGTACCACATCAGTGAAACCAAAACGCGTATTGAAAACTGGAAGCGGTTCACCGGGGATGTTACGGCACATGGAATGGAATTCTTTTCCCGGGGAGAGCAGGACGGGGAGTGGGCCGTTTACGGGTGGAGCACCCAGAATCCCGGACAGGCCTTCTACTGGTCGGGGATCTTTGCCACCCATTGCGGTATCGATATGTGGAATGTTCCTTCCGAAGCCAGTAAAGGGTATGAATACAGGGATGCCATAGAGTTCTTCAATAGATATGCCGGTCATCATAATCCATCGGGCGCCCCGGCTGCCTTTTGTGCTTTGCGCAAAGGACTTGATGCCTCGGACACGGTGGCATACCCGGAAGATGAGTTTGGCGAGGCTGAGAAAAAGAACATAGAGAGGTACCTGAACATTGCTGAGGCATACAGGATTATCGGGGCCATCCAGGGTGATCCTGAGAAGGCCACCGGGGGAGGCATGATCAACCGGAAACGGCAGGACTACAACGATGTGGGGTGGGGTATTCATGACGGGAACTATGAACGGTTCCTCACCCAGATCGATCCCGGAGAAACCAGCACCGGATGGTGGCATGTGGGCCCGGAGCAAAGCATATACAGCAGGTTTGCCCGTTCCATAGACCATTCAGGTGGAAATACCGGTTTATTCTTTGACCTTGATCCTCGTTTTATCAGTGATGTGAAAAAGATTGAAATTCGCGTTGTATGGCTGGATGAAGGAACGGCTCAATGGTCCCTGGTATACGATGCGAAGCGCAGTCCGGAAAAAGTGGCCTTCACTGTTCAAAACAGGGATACCGGAGAATGGTTGGAGAAACAGGTGATTGTTGATGACTTCAAGCTGATGAACCGTGGAGAGAGAGCCTCAGATTTCATTCTCAGGTCGGATGGCGATGAAAGGGCTGTTTTTCATATACTGGAAATAACCAAAGTTCAATAAAACTGCTTCTAGTTTGAAGCGCACTTCAGGACCCTGAACCATCCTGTCTTTCTGCCTGCTTCCAGGCCGAAAAGGTAGGCACCGTCAGGTTGAGATGAAAAATCCAGGCTGTTTTGGCCATGAACCAGTTCCCGTTTAAGCAGGAGTCTGCCACGGATATCATAAACCGAAACTATACACCGGGGAAGCATGGATTCGATATGTACCATATCCTGAACAGGATTGGGATAGATCCTTACAGATGCTTCCAGTCCTTCCATGACACCTCCCACCGTCCCGGAAATGAACCTGTAGGGCCGGTAGTTGGCTTTGGTAATGGTCACCTGGAACGATTCCGGCACCTCATTGAAAGTATGGTATGATACTCCCTCCGCGACCTCGTGGTACCCATCCTCCAGATGGTGGCTCGTAACACAGATCCGGCAATGTTCAATTCCCCCGGTATTCACCATCAGAGCATTGCCTATCCTGTAAAGCCGGACATCCAGAAACCGGGAGGGGATGGTGGTATAAAGGGGAAGCTCCGGGTCACCCATGGGATTCAACGCATAGAGCAGGTAGAGATAGACACCTCCGGCAGCGCCGTTGTACACATAATCGGTCTTCGTCATGGAAGCGATGGCCCCGAATGAGTTGGAGGCATATTCAGGGGGTACGTTGTACAGGTATTTGGTGAAACTGGCATTGTAGCTCAGGGAGGGTCCCAGTTCGGTGGTTTGTTCCGGGTTGCCCCAACCCAGCCTGCTGCTTCCAAAGAACCCGACACACCCCCCGTCAGGATTCCTGAGCAGGGCCTCACTCAGGCATGGATCTATGGAATCGAAGGCATTCACGTTGCAGGCATTGGACAGGAAGATCCCTGAAACCGGACTTGAAAGCCCGAGGGCATCCTGGCTGGTGAAAATCCTCCCGTTTTCCATCACCAGCATCTGGTTATTGCCATGCCCTGCAAAATGAACGTAGCCATACCCTTCGTTGATCTGTTCAATGAGGTTGTCCGCACTTACCTGGTAGTCAGCCCCGGTTTCGAAATCCGTACCTGTATCAAAAAAACTGACTTTCCGGCCAGGCCAGTTTTTTGACACGTGATTTTTAAAAAGCCACTCTGAACGGTGCTGGCTGTCGCTCTTCCCGTCCCAGACATTGAATGTCCTCACCCCGGCCATAAGGATCCTATCGGTGAAATCCTTCGAAGGCGGATTGGTTTCATATTCCACCACTTTCCGGGCAAAAGCCCGGACCTGTTCAGGGCTCCTGACCGGAAGCCGGGTCAGATGAATGTCAGGAACCAGGTCAATGCCATCGATAAATACCTCACCGATCTTATCGTCCAGGTTGCTGTTCCAATCGAACCGTCCTTCAAGACAGGCATAGAACAGGTCGGTTGGCACTGAATCATCTTCCAGCAGCAGGTTCCCCTGCTCGATCTTGGTGTAACACCGCTGAACCGGGATAAGGTCATGGTCCCCTCCCAGCAATGCCCACTTCAGTCCATGATCGGTATAATATTCCAAAAGGCACCTTTTGACTTTATGCTGGAGGGTTAGATCGGTGTAGGTTTCAGCGATCTCCTCAATGGTGACCAATTTGGTAATCAGTCCCTTACGTTTTTTCCACTGTAACAAAGGTTCGAAACCGGGCCCCAGGTCCGCAGTGGTGATGACCAGGTAATCAATCCGGTCTGTGGTTGATTTGGTCGTACCATGCTCTTCAAGGTTGTAATATTTCTCCAGGTCCTCAGGGTTTTCAACGGAGCTCAACAACCTGCTGACCACTGCCTGCTCGGGTTGCACTGCCGTAATCCCTGAACGGTTTATACGGTACTCCACATCCAGAACAAGGCTCCTGACCAGCGAAAGCTCCCTTGTAGTGCCGTCGTACCTGAAGGGGTTGACCGTAAAACTGAAACAGGTGAATCCCCTTTGCACCAGGGTGGAGGAATACTCCACCGGGTGATCCGGGTAGTTGCCGGTGAATTCCCTTTCAATGAGCGGATCAGCCGTGTGATTCATGGTCGGGACCGGGACCGGTGCTGTACCAATGGCAATATCCCTGTAAATGACCTCCTCCTCGGAATTGAAAGTGAAACTGACCAGTTCTGCCCCGTTGGGCACCAGGACCGAGATGTTGCGCGCAGGTAGTGCAGGTTGGCACTCCGTTCCCGGGTAAAAATAGCTGGCTTCCTGTGACACCACCTCGAGGGTGCCCTTATCCGATGGAATGAGGCGGAACTGGTCCGGGCCGAAATTGAGTTCAATCTCCCTGTGAAACTGGGCCTGTGACTTCCCTGCCTGGCCCAGCATCAAAATGAGTGCCGCCAGGAATGTGGTATGGCGGCTCATCATTCAAGGATTGAGATTTGGTACTGGTGCCCTGTCATGAAACCGGATGTGGATAATGCGGTTTCCAGGTTAAACTGATCATTGCTGTAAAACCACAGGAAGGCGGAAGGATCATATGGGACCGTGTCCGGTGTGAAGTAGGCATAGTAGCGCCCGGTCAGAGAATCCCAGTTGAGGGGATACGAGCGGTAATAGCCGTCAGCATGGGAGTGCCATTCGATCAGAAAGATTCCCTGGTCCAGTTGTTCCGAACCATCCTCCACCAGAAACATTGCACAATTGGACGCTGCATCAACCACAATGGTATCAGTCGCTTCGGAGATGGTGACCGTTTGTGGGTCCGAAATGAAACTTCCCGCCTCCTGCCCGTAGAGGGAAGCCATCGGGATCCCAAGTTCCATCAGGTATTGTCCCTCAGGAAGCCTGAATAGATAGTCTTCGATACCTTCCTCCCCCGTGTTGAACTTGTAGAGATTATCGCTGCCGGAGAAAGTTACCTTCCCCCCTGATTTCCTGTGATTGAATTTGACCGGGTAATCAGAAGGCCCGGCGCTGATAACATCAAGATGAAATCCTTCGGTTTTTATCCGGAAACTGACCTCCTTTGCCTCCTCCTGGCAGGAAGGGAGTACCAGTACCAACAACACCATATAAACCAACCTTTTCATGCCTCCGGATTATCCCCTGATCATGCAACAAAGATACGCTATTTTACTTCCTGAACCACACGTTCATCTTCCCCACTTCCCGGTTTGCCCAGGTGTAATATGGCACCAGCAACAGGTCCTCACCTTCGAGCACGTTTACTCCGCCCAGCAGTTCAGGGCTGAACCGGGTGGAAAACTTTGCATCCTCGCTGATTGTTGCCTCCACCACATCCCTGTTGTTGTCCGTCTCCTCGGCGCAGTAAACAAGCGGGCCATACTGCACAGCTGCCAGTCCGTCCTTGGCTTTCACGCTGTCATGGGCGATCATGATCCTGGATTCCATAGGTAGCTTCAGGGTGATCTCATCTCCCTTTTGCCACTTGCCGGGAACCACTGCATAACCCTTCTCAAATACCATGGCCTGTTCTTCACCGTTCATGAACAGGTGAGGTACAAGGATACGATCATCGGCATACCGGAAGAGGTCGGAGGGGACCGGATTTCCTGTAACCCAGCCCGGGATCCTGATCCTCAGGATGGCCGTCACCGGATGCCCGCCTTCAACCACAAGGGTGATGGTACCATCCCAGGGATACCCGGTTTGCTGGGAGATCTTCAGAACACCATTCCTTGTTGGGATGGATGCCACACTGTTCAAAAAGAGATTGACATATACATCTTCCCCCCTGCTGGCATAGGCATACCCTGCAACAGAAGGAATAAACCTGGACAGGTTGGAGGGGCAGCAGGAACAATCAAACCAGGGGGAGCGCCCGTTGAATCCCCTGTTGAAGGGTTCCTGCCCGTCATGCTGCAGGGTATTCGGGTAGAAAAACAGGGTCCCGTCCAGGGACAGACCGGGCAATACTCCGTTGTAAAGAGAGCGTTCCAGCACATCCATGTACTTTGCCTCCCCGTGGAGAAGGAACATGCGGTGGTTCCAGTAGACGTTGGCAATGGCCGCACAGGTCTCATTGTACGGGTGGTTGGGAAGCTCGTAGTTTTCCCCGTAAGCCTCTCCCCGGTGCCGGGCCCCCACCCCGCCTGTAATGGAAAGCTTTTTCTCCACCACATTTTTCCAGATCCGGCCGATGGCCGCCAGGTATGCCGGGTCACCCGTCAGCGCTGCAATATCAGCCATGGCACTGTACATGTAGTTGGCCCTGACCGCATGCCCCACGGCTTCGGCCTGCCCGGTGACCGGAAGGTGTGCCTGGGCATACGCCCCTTTATAGGCATCTGCCCGGATGTCGAGCAGGTGCTTTGCCAGTTCCAGGTACCGCCTGTCCCCGGTTGCCCGGTAGAGTTTAACCAGGCCGATCTCGATCTCCTGGTGACCGGGCACGTAATCATTCCCCTCTGTGATACACACCTGGTAGACCAGGTCGGCATTCCGGATGGCTACATCCAGGAAGTCTCTGTCACCGGTGGCCTGGAAATGGGCCACCGCCGCCTCGTACATATGCCCCACATTATACAGCTCATGACTCCCCTTCAGGGTGGTGCCAATCCACCGGCCATCTTCATGGTAGGTGCAGCATGCAAAATCGTTGTAATCATTGGCCTTCAGGGTCCACGCCGTATAAAGGTACCCATCCTGTTCCTGGGCTGCCGCAACGTAACCGATCAGTGTATCAAGGTAAGCATCCAGTTCAGGATCATCCTCCAGCATCAGGCTGTAAGCTGCTCCCTCCATGATCTTATACAGGTCCGAATCGTTGAATCCATAGCGGCCTTTGTATTTCCCTTCCTTCAGTCCGCCGGCAAAAATGAAGTTGTCGATCCTGCCTGTCTCCTCACATTTCTGAAATGCAAAGGGAATGGTCTGCTCCACCGCAGTGGATACCCAATCCTTCCAGAAGCCATCCATCAGTTTCACCTGCGTAAAGTCCACCGGGGCAATGGGATAGTCATCCTGCAACCTGTCAGTGTCTGAGCTGCAACCGGCCATCAGTAACATACCCAAAAGAATTGGAATGATTGAGGTTCTCATGCTGGCGGTTCATTAAAGGGAGGTTATAATTCCAGGATCCTGATGTTGCGAAAACTCACTTCATCGCCATGGTCCTGCAACAGGATATGTCCCGATTCAGCTTCCCCGAAGGCTGGCCATGTGGCATATTTGCTATAGGCCACCAGGGCTTTCCACATCTGGGAGCCCCGCTCGTACCCGATCACCTTCACCCCGTTCAGGTGGTGTGATACTTGTGAGTCCCGTACCTCGATCCTGGCACGGTTCCATTTACCGACTCCATTGAACCGTTTCTGGTATTGTCCTCGCCATAAAGCAATGCATCGGCCGTGATCAGGTCATACAGGGAAGCAAGGGTCCGGTTACCCTGTATGCCATTTTTTGCATCGGGATGATTCTTGTCGTCCAGGATCTGGTATTCGCATCCGATGGCAGATCCTTCCCCCTTATTCAGGCCTGGATCCACGAAATATTTGATGCCGCTGTTGGCCCCTTCGGTGATCCTGAAATCTACCTCCAGGATAAAATTCCCGTACTTCTTCACGGTGACAATATCACCGCCATTTGCCGATTCACCTCCACCACTTTTCTCCACGGTCAGTACTCCCTCTTCGATGTTCCATCCCTTTTCGGGGAAATTGTCCAGTTTTGCGCCCCTCCATCCTGCAGTTGTTTTGCCATCCCACAGCAGCTTCCACCCCTGGGCCTTCTGACCTGCAGTCAGTTCGTTCACCAGGTAACTCACCTCGGGGGCCAGTTCCACCTCGGAGTTCATATACTTCTCAGGCTCCACTGTAAGAATCCTGATATTCCGCCAGCGGATCTCTTTTCCCTCATCTTCCACCCTGTCCCCGATCCCATGGACCTGCAAAGCAATGAATCCCTCTTTGCGGGCATCATCCACCAGGTTGGCAAAGCTCACCCCGTTGATGTAAGTGCGGATCACCGGTCCCACAGCCTCCACCCGGATCTGGTTCCACGCTCCCACCCTGTTGGCCTTTGCCGCGCAGGGATTGTAGGACATGGGATAGAGCCAGCCCCGTGCTGCCTCATCATAGATCCCCCCGGCCCAGGGCCTGTCAGGATGGTCGTCACACTCCACCTGGTAGCCGTTGACCCGTCTCTGTCCCATCGGGCTGCAGGGCCACACTCCTGAACTGCACCCCCGAATTGAGTCCCCGGTCCATCTTCATCTCATACTCCAGGATAAAATCGCCGTACACCTTTTTTGTGGCCATGAAGGTATTGGGCGTGCCGGTCCTGGATACCCCGATCACCTCCCCGTTCTCTACCCGGTATTGGGCGGTCCCGTCCAGCTTCTTCCAGCCTTTCAGGTTCTTACCGTTAAACAGATCGACCCATTCCTGGGCATTTACAGTGACCAGTGCAGCTGTCACCAGCATCATAAGGGTGAAAATTTTTTTCATGGGTATTGGATATTGGTTATTAGTTATTGGTTATTTGTTATTGGTTATCAGATTGGGTACCAGTAACCAGTAACCATTAACCAGTTTCTTTATTGGGAAGTGAGCATTGGATTTGTGTAATATATTTTCTGGTTGAACTCAAAATCATACAGCGTCACTTCCCTGAGGAGGTAGTAGGACTCCCAGTAATTCTCAATGGAACGGATGTAATCCCGCTTGGCCCCCTCGCGTTCCGCCAGGGAGATGTTCAGGTCGGTGATGCTGATCTCCCCGTTCTGGAATTTCTTCAGGGCGATCAGGTAGCCCTCCGCGGCCACCTTGTCAGCCGCCTCTGCCGTCTCGATCTGGGTCCTGATCAGGTTGAACTGCTCCACCTGCACCACCACCCCTCTTTCGAAATCCTGGCGGTCCTGCTCCACATCGAAAAGAACCAGTTCCCTTTGTGACTCGGCCAGCTTCACCTGTGATTCGGACCGTCCCCAGTCCAGGATGGGAATACTCAGCGATAGCCTGATGTTTTGCTGCTGCTCGGGATTCTCGTACACCCCACCCAGGACATCCGCACTGTTGGAAATCCCGTAGCTCATCCTGAGGGTGGCGCTCAATCCGGCTTCGCGCTTGGCCTGGATCAGGTCCCTGTCCGCCATGATCAGCCTTCGTTTAAACTGCGGGGTCTCCCTCCGGTTCTCCAGGGACTGCTTCAGGGCCGTATCCGGATTCACCTCCCACAGGATCATGTCCAGCGGGATGGTCAGGTCGATGGTCTGGTTCTGGTCCAGCCCGATGTACTTCTTCAGTTCATAATCGGCATTCTTCAGGTCGATCCTGGCATTGTTCAGGGCTTTCTGTGCATTGAAAACCGATAGCTGGATCCTTGAGAAATCGTTCCCCGATATATTCCCCAGCCCCTTCTTCACCTCTGCAATCTTCAGGTTATCCCGGCTGTTCTTCAGGTTGCTCTCCGCAAGCGAGTAATTGGTCTGGATCTTCAGGTAGTTAAAGAACCTGGCAGTGGCATTGTATGAGATCTCCTCGATGGATTCAATAAACCGCTTCTGTGCCTCCTCGTAGACAAGGGGTTCTGTCATCCGGGTCCACTTCATCCAGTTGTAGGCGAACAGCGGCTGGTAGATCCCCACGCTGACCGGGTAGCCGGAAAATCCCACTGTATTGTTGTTAAAGTCCTGCAGGCGTGTGATGCCTGTAGCTGCGTAAACACTGGCTCCCAGCAATGGGATGGGCTGGTTAATGGCCAGCTGGGCAGATGTTTCCAGTTGGGTCACCTGGTTAAATTTGATGCTCCCGTCTGGCTGGGTAATGGGCTTGGTCTGGTTCTCAAAATCGGGAAGATCGCCTGACAGGGTCAGCTGGGGACGGAACCTGGTCTGGTGGTTCTTCCACCGCCAGTAATAGTTCACATCCTGGTTCTGCATATATTTCACAGAAGAGGACTGGGAGATGGCCAGGTCCACCACATTCTTCAGGCTCAGCGAAACCACCAGCAAGGAATCCTGGGCTGAGACCCATCCCGCAAAGAAACAAATCGAGCATAAAATGATCTTTCTCATCATGACATTCAATGCATCACTGATTCACCAATTCTTCAAGCTCCTCCAGGGAAGAAACCTCCGACAAAACCACCCTTTCACCCTCCTTCAGGCCTTCCGTAACCTCCACAAATTCCTCCGTCTTCAGGCCCGTCTGGATATCCCTCAGTTCAGCACCAAGCGGAGGTCAGCACGTACACCTGGTGCTCCCTGCCCCTTTTTATGGCAGGGCCGTTGGCAATGCGCAGCACACTGTCACGCTCTGCCCGGACAATCTCGAGGTTCACGGTAAGGTTGGGCCTCAGCTTGAAGTGGTTGCTCTCCTGGAGGTTCACATCAAAATCGATCTTCCTGTCCCTGATCACCGGGTTCACTGTTCCCACCACACCAGTGAGTTTCTGGTTGTCGATCTGCACATAGACCCTGGTACCGGTCTTCACCTGTTCGGAGAAATCATCGTCCACGGTTCCCCTGATCTTGAAATTGGTCAGGTCCGACATTTCGATGAGCAGCCGGTCCGTATTGACCTTCTCCCCTACTTTGCCCCTGATGGAAAGGATGATCCCGGCCGAGGGGGCACGGATGATCATCTTGCTGAGCGCCTCTTCCTTGGCAGCCAGCACCTTTTTCTGCATTTCGATCTGCAGTTGGAGGCCCTCCTCATCGGCCTCCAGTTGCTGAAGCTTGATGGAGTTCTTCTCCTTCAGCATCACCAGGTCCTTTTCTGCCAGTTCAAGTTCCTGCTTGGTTTTCTCAAATTTGGCCGGGGAGATCCCCCCTACTCCAAGTAACTGTTCCTGGTCTGCCAGGTCCGATTTCAGGGAGGCGATCCTGAGGTTCTTCACCTGGACATTGTAATCAAGGTCCACCTTTGTGCTCCTGGCATTCAGCCTGTTCTTGCGCAGGGAGTTCTGCTTCACCTCAAGCTGGTCCTGGATATTCTCAATTTCACCCTGAATGGGAGTTGGATCCAGTATGATAATGGGTTCATAAGCTTCTACGTAGCTTCCCACCTCCTTGAGGATCTGCTTGATGATGCTTGAGGCCGGACTGAGGATAATGACCTCGCTCTGTGGCTCCACCACCCCTTCCCCGCTGAACGACCTGACCACCTTGCCAATTTCCACCTTCGATACCAGGAGCTCCTGGCTCTCTGATGAATCTGCATGAAACGGCACAAAGACCACGATGATAATCGCAGCCATCAGTATGAGCGGTATTCCTATGTATATTCCGTTACGGATGCGTGACATTTTCTGATTTATTGTGGGGTTACCTTCAAATAACGGCACAAGTTATAAAACATATATAAAAGTTGGGAAAAGATTTACCCACCATATGTTGTTAATTCCTGATCCGGCGGTGAAGGATATACAGGAAAGTCGAAAAGAGGATCAGGGCGGATGAGCAATAGATGATCCAGAGGGGCAGTTGCTGCGGGATCCCCAGGTGCATGGTAATTCCAAGGATCTTGGAAAGTCCGGTAGGGAGTACCAGTAATTCGTTGTTCAGGGCGGTCATGCTCTCTTCAAGGCCAAAGATCTGCAGTGCCAGGCCCGCGGTCAGCACCTGAATCCCGAAGGAGGCCATGACAAGCGCAATGGATCCGGCATTGTTCCTGTGCCCCCATTTGCGGGCCATGATGACATATACCTGGAATTTCCTGAAGATCAACATGGTATACAATGCAAGAAAGAGGAGCCTGAAGAGGTCCGAGGTCCAGAACTGGTACCAGAAATAGAAGGGGCCCCGGATGGCAATGGCAACCAGGAGCAGCGAAAGGATCACTATTTTGGGTGCCAGCAACACCACCAGGATCCTGTCATAGTTCCTGCCGGAACCGATGAAGATGCCCAGGATCAACACAAAAACGAGGCTGAGGATCCCCATGCACAGGGGAAACAGGAGCGCGGTGAAGGATGAGAAGACTACCAGTGCAAGGAGGTAGAGGATCAGGAAAAGAAGAACCAGCCGGCGGGTGCCATGGTAGGCATTCATGTCGCTCACACGGTGAGGCCTGAAGAGGGTATCAAAATAGAGCGTCCCTGCAAACCTTCTGTGTCCCCTGTCCCTCACAAATCCCGGGATCCCCATGACCAGCAGGAAGAAGGTGATCACCACGATCACCCTGGCCCATCGTACCGACCTGCCTGTATTCTCTGTCGCCCCGATCCATGCTTTCACCTCTTCGAAATCCATTCCGAGGGTATTCAGATCCTCCCCGTATTTCTTCTCGTGGTAGCTAACGGTGGCCTTGAACTGACCCATGGCCAGTTTGTATTGTGCCTGGTCCCTCAAATCGCCCTTGTCAATCCAGCGGTAATAATGCATGAAAAACTGCCTGTAGTAGTCCAGCAGGCGGAACAGTTCAATCTCATAATCCACCGAAGCAACCAGCTGTTCAAAATCATCAGGATTGCTGGTAACCCGGTTGTGCAGTCCCGTCAAAATCTCCTTCATGGCGATAGCCCCCTGAACCGCCTGGGATCCTTCCTCCAGCACATCCCGGAAATGTTCCCGGGTAATGTAGTAGATATTGCTGTTTACCGCGCTGGAGGCCCCGAGGATATCCCATTCAAAGATCCACATCATAGGTGGAGGTTCCAGTCCAAGTGCCCTGACGTCATACCTGGCAAACTCCCCGATGTACAAACCTTTGAGCATCACCTGGTAGGAAGCATTCAGAAACCTGGTCATCCGTTCCACCAGGACCGGATCAGGGCCAAAATACCCCCGGACCCATTCAGCCGTAATGGAGTCCATCCGGGTATAGGGATCCATCATGAGGCGGCTGACTGCATAGACATTCAAATCATTGATGGCGTTGAATCCATGGAACGGATAGATGACCAGCGGACCGGCCCTGAGCGGACCCCCGTATTGCGTCCAGACAAACACACCTTCCAGGTTCTGATTGTACTCCAGAAGCGATTGGAGGGCCGATTGGTGGAGCGGCCCCACATAGTTGGGTATGATTCCGAAACCTTCAAACTCCCTTTTGGCCTGGATCTCGGTAATCCGCCTGTGACTTCCCTGGTAAAGGGTCTGATTGAACATATGCCAGCTGTAGAAATCGCCGTTGCAGTACTTGGTAGAAACCACCAGCCGGTCCGATTGAATACCTTCAAGTACCCTGTGGTAAGTCTCAGGATTGGTGTGCAGGTCCCCGATATGACCCACACCCACAGACCAGGTGCGGAAAATGATGGTCCGGTCATACTTCTCAGCAGCCTTCAGAAAGGCCTCCAGCATGAGCCGTACCGCCTCCGGAGTCCTCACATAGAGTTCACTGGTATAGTCCCAGCCCGGTTTGTTGTAAACAGCCCCTGCCTCCCCGATGCGGATAATGATCCCCTCCGCCATGGGGAATCTCTCAAAAGCCTCTTCCGCCCCTTTCCGGTAGATCTCCCAGAAAGCAGGATCCTCTGTATCCATGGAACCTACCTCCTCCTCCAGGTACTCCCTGAGCGGTGGTGTCAGGGCCACCATATCGGTCCACAGGTAGGTGTGCAAACCACTGTCGGCTGCCACCTCCATCAGCTCCCTGAAACCGGATGCGAGGCGGTTATGCCTTGAACGGTAGGTGCTTTTCTCGCCATATACCTCCCTGCCATTTCCCACATGGTCGAAGTTCAGGTACTCCAGAAACCATGGAAAAGCGATGGCATTGTAACCGAAGCGGGCCATTCTTCCTGCATATGCCGCAAGTTTCCCGCGTTCCCTTGAGAAAGCGGCCGTATCGATGAACGGAGGATTCACAAGAATGACATCCTCGAAAAAGTGCTGGTTGTGTTCGTAATTCCCTCCCCAGTTGATGGTATCGGGAAGCACCCCCACACCGCCCATGTCAACCAGTCGCAGGGACAAACCCATTGATCCGGAATCGGGGGCGGGCCGGATCCTGGTGGTCTCGGAAAGATCCTTCTCCTGGATCCTGATGGCCAGGTGACCGGAGGCAGC
Source organism: uncultured Bacteroidota bacterium (assembly GCA_963793455.1). Taxonomy (GTDB): domain Bacteria; phylum Bacteroidota; class Bacteroidia; order Bacteroidales. The sequence continues at coordinate 119,875 of CAWCAK010000001.1, read as the reverse complement.
TTCTGATGCCAGGTATCCCACAGCCAGTCCGGCCAGCAATACACATAACGAAATCAGGGAATTCCTGTTAATCACATCTCAACCTGTTTGGTGATCGCCGACCGGATGGGATTCAGCACCCTTTGCAACATGCGCATCTTATCGGTCAGGATCTCAGCCTGTCCCTGCATATTCTGGCTGAATTCAATTTCGATGTCATAATAGGTACGGAGCCCTGTGGGCAGTTCAACTTCCACGGTATAGTAATTATCATCGGGCACCTCCGAGATATTGCTCACATATCCTTTGACCATCCCGTACTGCAGGTGCGGGTAGTTGTCAAACTGGATATTCACCTGGTGACCGATCTTCACCTTGCCTGCTCCGGCAGTGGGCAAACTGATCTTCCCGACCATGGAACCCGATTCTGCGGGGATCACGGTCAGCACCTTCTCCCCTGCTTCAACATTCTGGTTCTCACTCCAGAAACTCGTGAATGTCACCGCCCCGCTTACCGGGGCCACAAGCAGGTAACCCTGTTCCCAGGATGCAATGGAGGCCTTCAGGTTGTTGAACGATTCCTCCAGGATATTGACATTCCTCGATTGCTCCTCCTGTTGTTTCAGCTGCAGGTCCACGATCTGCTCTTCGATCCGGCCCACGTTGATGTTATTCTCCGCGATCAGGCTTACAATCTCCTGCCACTTATTGCGCTTGGAAAGCATCTCGGAATGGGATTTTTCCATATCGGCCTGGGATACCACCGATTCCATGTAGAGGTCAGCATCCCGGCTTGACTGCCGTTGTGCAAGGTTGTATTCCTCTTCTGTGATCCTGGCCCTCTCCGAAAGGCTCCGTGAGTACTCCTGCTGCCTTCCCAGTTCTGTGCGGAGCAGTGAGATCCTCCGCTGGTGATAATCAAGCCGCCTGAACTCCGAGTAATCCCTGTACGATTTCAGAAAGATGGAGTAATTGGACTGGATGGTTCCCAGCTTCACGTTCTTCATTTCCGGAAGATCATCCGGAACATCCTCGATGGGTATGGTATCCAGGAATGCCAGTCCGGACTTCAGGCTCATCACATCATCAAAGACAGCCGGATTTTCAATCACGGCCATCACATCCCCGGCTTCCACCGTCTGGTCATTGTGCACGAACAATTCAATGATCTTCCCATTGGAACGGGCCTCCAGGTCAGCAGGCGGGTTGACTGATGTCACCACGATCCTCGCCCGTTTAATGTCCGGATACCTGAATACCCAGCTTCCGAACAGAAGCAGGGCCAGCAGGAACAGGAACAGGATGATCCCATTGCGGGTGATCCAGCCCGGGACCCTTCCCAGCATATCCTCCACCTCGTTGTCCTGAAGCTCAATTTTCCTGGACTCCTTTTCGTCAGTCATAACGGTACAGATTGGTTGAGGCTAATATAAAAAAAAGTACTGTACAGTTTTCAGTAAACAATTCACAGCCTGTTCAATGCACCTGGTTCATATTGCCGGGGGTTTTTACTATATTGATCGTGCATTATCATTGGGCCTGAAAACCATGAAACCTACAACATTCATTCTCCTGACACTTTTAATAATTCCCCTCCTGTTCCTGGCCACCGGCTGTGACCGTCAACCTTCTGAAGGACTGCCCAATATCATCTACATCCTGGCAGACGACCTGGGCTACGGGGATGTTTCAGCCATGAATCCTGATGCCGCCTGGAAGACCGTCCATATGGACCGGATTGCTGCCGGGGGGATGACATTCACCGATGCCCACTCCGGCTCAGCTGTCTGCTCACCGACCCGTTATGGCGTATTAACAGGCCGCTATTCATGGCGGACAAGGCTGAAGAAGGGGGTGCTGTGGAGCTGGGATCCCCCTTTGATCGCACCCGGGGAGATGACTGTGGGCAAGTTGCTCCAGTCAAAAGGCTATACCACCGCCTGTATCGGGAAATGGCACCTGGGGCTGGGATGGGAATTCCACAATCCGGAAAAGGAGAGTGCTGACTTTTTAAAACCGTTGTCAGCGGGCCCCACCACCACCGGCTTCGATTATTTCTTCGGGATCACCGCCTCGCTGGATATCCCCCCATACGTCTATATTGAAAATGACCGTGCCACGATGATCCCCACCAGGTACACCGAGAACCACTCCGAGATGGGTTGGTGGCGAAAAGGGCTGACCGGTGATGATTTCGAACACGGGCAGGTGCTCCCGGTCCTTACGGATAAAGCAGTGGGATTCATTGATAAACATGTGGAATCCGGTAGTTCCCAACCCTTCTTTCTCTATTTCCCGTTGCCCGCGCCCCATACGCCCATCCTGCCAACGGAGGCATTCAAAGGTTCCAGCGGGACCAATCCCTACGGGGATTTTGTGCTGCAGGTTGACCATACCGTGGGCCAGGTGCTCGCAGCACTGGAACGGAACGGCATCACCAACGAGACCCTGGTGATCTTTACCAGTGACAACGGATGTTCCCCCCAGGCCGGATTTGAAGAGCTGGCCCTTTACGGGCACAATCCCAGTTATCATTTCAGGGGGGCCAAGGCCGACATCTATGAAGGGGGCCACAGGATCCCCTTCATCGCCCGGTGGCCTGGAAGGATCCCTGCGGCCAGCACCAGCGACCAGGTCACCTGCCTGACGGACCTGATGGCAACCGTTGCAGGGATCACCGGTCACAAGCTGAAGGCGGATGAGGGGGTGGACAGCTACAACCTGTTACCGGTCCTGCTGAACGAGACCGCGGAAACCGTCCGGGAAGCCACCGTGCACCATTCCATTAACGGTTCGTTCGCCATCAGGCAGGGTGACTGGAAACTGGTCCTTTGCAGCGGATCCGGGGGATGGAGTTCACCCAGGCCGGGAACGGAGGAGGAAGCAGGACTCCCGGGGATCCAGCTATTCAACCTGGATGCCGATCCCGGTGAAACCGAGAACCTGCAACGGGATTACCCCGGGAAAGTGGCTGAACTAACCCGCCTGATGGGCCAGTATATCCTGGAGGGAAGAAGTACCCCTGGCCTGCCACAGGAGGTTGTCATGGACCAGGAATGGCCCGGTCTTCAATGGATGAAGGCGGATTAAAAGCCATGTGTTTGACATAGAGGTCCTGGAACTGTTTTTCCGATTCCAGGTTGATATGGGAGGTGATGCGGAGGATCTCACTGACATGGTCCATGTCTGAAAAGAGGAACATGCGGGCGCCCATCAGGGCAGTATTACCCAGTTGACGGATCCGCTCCCCGGGGAAATCGAGCATCCCTGTACGCAATACATTTCTCACATCGATATAACTGCCAAATGCCCCTGCGATATATACGTTCACAACATCTTCCCCTCTGATCCCGAGCCGGGCCAGCAGGATCTCAATCCCGGCTGCAATGGCTGCTTTGGCCAGCTGAAATTCCTGGATGTCCCGCTGGGTAAGTTTGAGGGGCCGGGCAATGGTAATGTGTTGCTCACCGGAGAGGATCTCCCCGAATTCCCCCAGGAATCCCTCTTCAAGCAATACCCCCACGGCATCAATGAGCCCGCTCCCGCAGATACCCCTGGGTTCTGTACCCCCGATAACAGTATATTCCGGGCCCTCCCTGACGGAGGTAACCGAGGCAACAGCACCGGTAGCAGCCAGCATGCCCATGGAGATCCGTGCACCCTCGAAAGCCGGACCTGCCGCCGTGGAAGCGCACAATAACCTCTCCCGGTTCCCTGCCACAATCTCCCCGTTGGTCCCCAGGTCGATCAGCACGGCATATTCCTCGTTCCTGAACATTCCTGTTGCCTGAATCCCGGCGAGGATATCACTCCCTACAAAACTTCCGACAGAAGGGTAAAAAACAATCCTGCTGCAGGGTACTTTCCATCCCAGCTCCCCTGCGGTGAATTCCTTCATACCAAGTTCAGGGGACTCAAAGGGATAGAAAGAGAGCGGCCTGATATCCGATCCGCAGAAGAAGTGCTGCATGACCGTATTTCCCACGATCACCACCTTCTCCAGATTACGGGCCCTTCCCACACACAGGGCATCGATCATGCTCCCGATACGCTCCCGGATCAGTTCAGTCATCATCGCTGTCCCCCCGTCCAGGGCCGCTTCAAGCCTGGAGATCAGGTCACTTCCGTAGATCTTCTGTGGATTTATCCCCGTCTCCACTGCAAGGATACGGCCCGATCCAAGGTCCACAAGCTGCGCCACCAGGGTAGTGGTACCAAGGTCCACAGCCACAGCCACTCCACTGGCGGGCTCAAATTCAAAGGGGGTTTCATCAGCCTGGATGATGGTTTCATACTGGGCAACCTCCACCACCAGGTTATCATCACAGGAGGTCAGGCAGGCCAGCCTCCATTCCGGTCCCAGTTGCAGGGCTTCAAGGCGCTCCCTGTGATAGGGATCCGGTTCGGAAAGTCCGTCCAGGATCCGCACCGCACATTTGCCACAGGTTCCCTTGCCTCCGCATGGAAACTCCACACCGCATTCATGCAATACATCCTTTAACGGAGATCCCTTCCGGGCTTCGAAAACCTTTCCCTGGGGATGGATCCGGATCTGTACCTTTTCCAATCCTTAAGCAACAAGTTCCTTCAGGTACTCAACAGCACCACGCGGATCAGGGGAATAGAAATCAGCACCTATTTTAGACCTGAAATCATCATTCAGGGGTGCTCCACCTACCAGGACCTTGGTTCCGGGATGCACTTCCTTGATCTTCTGCACGATCTCTTCCATGTTGGCCATGGTGGTTGTAAGCAATGCTGAAAGTCCGACAATGGCTCCCGGATTATCCTGCAGGGCCTGGTTAAAGGTGTCTTCATTCACATCAACACCCAGATCGACGATGGTCCATCCACCCCCTTCGATCATCATGGCCACCAGGTTTTTACCTATGTCGTGCAGGTCACCTTTGACTGTTCCAATGATAAATGTACCCTTGGTTTTCACATCCCCTGATTGGAAAAACGGTTTCAGGTGGTTCATAGCCGCACCCATGGCCTTGGCCGACATCAGCATCTGGGGAACGAAAATCTTGTTCTCTGAAAATTTCTGGCCCACGCGGTCCATGGCAGGTACAAGCGCATTTGTCAGTACATCGGTGGGGGCCACACCACTGTCAAGGGCCTGTCTGGCCAGTTCGTCAGCGCCATCCTGTCCCTTCATATTGGGGGGATAGGGTGAATTCTGGTCCACCTTGCCAAATTCTACAGCTTCACCAAGTTTTTCTAAAATGAGGTCCATTGTCAGTCTGTTTTAATTGAGGTTTGATTTGAGAACATAAAAATAGCCATTCAACCCGATAATGTTCATATATGGTTTACAAATTACAATGCTATATTAACATAAATTATATTTTTATACAAAATTAAACCAGCATGAAGGAGCTTCTTGAACAGATCAAACTGAATCCGGAGGAATCTTTCTTCATCGGGATTTTTCAGGACCATATTGATAAAAGCAAATGGCACTACCACCAGGAGTATGAATTGAGCTTTATCACCGAAGGATCAGGCAAGAGGATCGTGGGTGACTCCATCGAGGACTTCCACCCGGGTGACCTGATCTTTATAGGTCCCCGTATTCCCCATGTCTGGTTCCCGGAGGATTCCCGCCTGCAGCAGCATTCGGGCAGAACCCTTGAATCGGTCTATATGCTGTTCAACCAGGAGATCCTCCCGCCGGGCCTCACTGACCTGCCGGAATTTGAGAATGTCCGAAAGGCCGTGTACCTTTCAGAACGGGGGATCAGGATCACCGGGGAAACACTGAATGAGGTGAGCAGGATCATGCTGCAACTCCCCTATATGAGCCGCATGAAAAGGCTCATGTTCTTCTATGAGATCATGGACCTGATAGGAAGTGGCAACTCTTTCGACTACCTGGCCAGTTCCGACTATGTCAAAAACAAATTCGAAACCACCAACACAAGGGTGAACAGGATCCATGAATTCCTGATGAAGAACTACCAGAACGAGATCGACCTGGATGAAGTGGCAGAGATTGTGCATATGGCTCCCGCCTCGGTTTGCAGGTTCTTCAAATCCTCCACGGGCCTCACTGTATTTGAATACCTGAATAAGATCAAGATCGATTATTCATGTAAATTGCTGTTGAACACCGATATGAATATCGTAGATATCAGTTTTGATTGTGGTTTCAACAACCTGAGCCATTTCAATAAACAATTCAGGAAATTCATTGGAAAGACCCCCTCCCAATTCCGGAACCTCCGCGGTATTGCACCCCAATAAGCGTGTGTTTTTTTGCCAAATTGAAACATTTATGTAAATATAGCACCAGTTTTTGCGAACCCTGTTGACAACAGGCAGCATGGTAAGCCGGTATCTTTATCCCCGGATAACATGATGGCAAGGGGAAACACAGGCATACACGGGCTGCTGGTCCCTCCGGAGATCGCCCGGACCGCAGAAACCACTGGGATTTCGAAAGTTCAAACCGGATCCGGAAGGATCATTGTACTCTCCATCCTGGCCGGTGCTTTTATCGCTTTTGGCGCTGTGTTCTCCACACTGGTCACTTCCGGATCAACCCTTCCATTCGGGATCACACGTCTGCTGGGAGGATTGGCCTTCAGCCTTGGGCTGATCCTTGTAGTGCTGGCAGGTGCCGAATTGTTTACCGGGAACAGCCTGATGGTGATGGCCTGGGCCAACAAAAGGATCAGCGGAAAATCGCTGATACTCAACTGGCTGCTGGTCTACGTGGGTAATATGACCGGTGCCTTTGCCATAGCGGTCATGATCCTCCTCTCGGGCCACTACCTCATGGGGCAAGGAATAACCGGAGAACATATGTTGAATATCGCCCTGGCCAAATGCGAACTTCACTTCGGACAAGCCCTCATCCTTGGCATCTTATGCAACATCCTGGTTTGCCTGGCCATCTGGCTTTGCTACAGTACCAGGTCGCTTCCGGGAAAGGTGCTGGCCATCGTGTTCCCCATTACCGCCTTCGTGGCGGCCGGCTTCGAACACAGTGTGGCCAATATGTATTTTATACCGGCAGGCATCCTGGTAAAAGAGTGGGGCAACCCTGAATTGTGGGGTTTGCTACATACTTCTGCATCCCATTATGGACCTGTTTCGTGGGGTAACTATTTCTTTTCCAACCTGCTGCCGGTGACCCTGGGCAATATCATCGGGGGAAGCCTATTCATAGGACTGGCCTACTGGTTCATTTACCTCCGTTCCATTGAACAGGGATCAAAACAAATAGCATAAACCAAACAGACATGAACGACCTGGAGATTGCACGTAAAGTATCATTACAACACATTTCGGATATCGCCGTCAAATTCGGTGTGGATCCGGATCACATTGAGATGTACGGGAAGTACAAGGCCAAGATCCCACTCTCATTTATTGATAAGAAGAGGGCCTCCAAAAGCAACCTGATCCTTGTGTCTGCCATCTCTCCCACCCCGGCCGGGGAGGGAAAGACCACCGTCTCTATCGGGTTGTCGGAAGGATTGAACAGGGTGGGAAAGAAAACCACCGTGGTATTGAGGGAACCTTCACTGGGCCCGGTATTCGGGATCAAGGGAGGGGCCACCGGTGGTGGCTACTCCCAGGTGCTGCCCATGGAGGATATCAACCTGCATTTTACGGGGGATTTTTCTGCCATCGAAAAGGCCCACAACCTGCTGGCAGCTGTCATAGATAATAACATCCAGAGCAAGACCAACGGGCTGGACCTGGATCCCCGTACCATCTCCTGGAAGCGGGTGGTGGACATGAACGACAGGTCATTACGCAGGATCATTGTGGGACTGGGAGGGACCACCTCGGGGATCCCCAGGGAAACAGGTTTTGATATCACAGCTGCATCAGAGATCATGGCCATCCTTTGCCTGGCCGAAGACCTGCATGACCTGAAGATCCGCCTGGGGAACATTTTCATCGGTTACACCTTCCAGAAGGAGCCCATCTTTGCCCGGGACCTGAATGCGGGAGGTGCCATGGCAGCCCTTCTTAAGGATGCCATTAAGCCCAACCTGGTACAGACCATTGAGGGAAACCCTGCCATCATACATGGGGGACCCTTTGCCAATATTGCCCAGGGAACCAATTCGGTCCTTGCCACCCGCATGGGCATGACATTCTCCGATTATACAGTCACCGAGGCCGGGTTCGGATTTGACCTGGGGGCCGAAAAATTCTTTGACATCAAGTGCCAGAGCGCAGGAATTTCCCCGAAAGCAGTTGTGCTGACCGCCACCATCCGGGCCTTGAAGTATCATGGTGGGGCTGATATTAAATCCCTGACAGAACCCGACACAGAAGCATTGAAGAGGGGAGTGCCCAACCTGGAGAAACACCTGGAGAATATCCGGCAATTCGGTGTGACACCGGTGATCGCCATCAACCGCTTTACCTCTGACACAGATGAAGAGATCCGGATCATCATGGAGGAGGCGGAGGAACTCGGGGTGAGATGTGCGGTGGCCGACCTCTGGGCCAAAGGAGGGGAAGGGGCCATTGAACTGGCAAACCAGGTGATTGAAGTGGTGGAGACCAATCCCCCGGTGTTCGATCCCATGTACGACTGGGGCTGGGATGTGAAGAAGAAGATCGAAACCCTGGCCACCAGGATCTATGGTGCCGAGCATGTGGATTATTCGGCCCAGGCCATAAAAGACCTGAGGAAGATCTCTGAACTGGGTCTGAACCAGATGCCCATCTGCATTGCCAAAACCCAGAAATCACTCTCCGATAACCCGGCACTGCTGGGGCGCCCGAAGGATTTCATTATCACAGTGAGGGAGATTGAGATCGCCTCCGGGGCGGGATTCCTGATTCCCATCACAGGAAGCATCATGCGGATGCCGGGACTGCCGGCCCACCCTGCTTCGGAAAATATCAGTATCGATAATGATGGGAACATCACAGGATTAATGTAAAAGAGTAACTTTAGGCTTATGAAAACCTTACTGAAAAGCAGGACACAGGAGGTGGCCATCGACACCGAAGGTCCGGTGGTGATCATTGGAGAAAGCATCAACCCGACCAGGCGTAAGAAACTGGTGGAAACCCTGTCGCAGCACGATTTTGACTTCGCGATCCAGCTTGGCAAGAGCCAGGTGGAGGCAGGTGCAGAGGTGCTCGATGTAAATGTGGGTTATCCAGGAGTGGATGATGTGGCCCTCCTGCCCGAAACCGTAAAAGCCATACAGCAGGAAGTGGATGTCCCCCTTTGCCTCGATTCACCCAATCCGGCAGCCATCGAGGCCGCCCTGAAGGTGATTGAAGGCAAGTGCCTGATCAACTCGGTCAACGGGGAGGAGAAGTCACTGGAGGCCATCCTTCCAATGGCCAAAGAGCACGGGGCCGCTGTCATCGGGCTTGTCATGGATGAAAACGGGATCACCCACGATCCGGTAAAAAGGTTGCAGATCGCGGAAAAGATCCTCGAAAGGGCCCTTGGGCTGGGGATCAGTGAGGAGGATGTGGTGATTGACCCGCTGGCCATGGCTGTGAGTGCCGATCCAAGTGCCTGCATGGTCACCATCGAAACCATCAGGCTTGTCCGCGAAAAACTGGGCCTGAACATCACACAGGGAGCCAGTAACATCTCCTTCGGATTGCCCGGCAGGGAATACCTGAACAACGCACACATGGCACTCTCCATCTGGAACGGCCTCACCTGTCCCATTGCCAACCCTGTAAAGATCACCACGTTTATCAGGGCAATTGACCTGGTCCGGAACCGTGATGATTATGCCATGAGGTTTATTGAACATTGCCAGAAAGAATGAAGTTTGTAAAGTTTTTAAAGTTTTTAAAGTTTTTAAAGTTTTAGTTTTTTAAAGTTTTTAAAGTTGAATATCCATGGCGATCCTGACCCCGGGAAGAAGATGGCAGCCCCCGTTTTTTCCCTTTAAAAAGGAGCCTTTCGGCAAGCGGGTTCTGAGAAGTACCGAGCGTTGGATCAAAGGCCCCCTGTTCGGATGCAGAATGTGCGGCAACTGTCTGCTCCAGGAGACCGCCTTTATCTGTCCCATGGAATGCCCCAAAGGGATGCGAAACGGGCCCTGTGGAGGTTCCACCGCTGAGAAGTGCTATGTGGATGAAACCAGGCCCTGTATCTGGTACAGGATCTATGAGCGGGCCTTCAGGATGGGGAGGGAAGAGATGCTGCTGGAGGTGCTCCCGCCCCTTGACTGGGACAAAGTGGGTACTGAGACCTGGGGGGATGTAGTCCGTTCAGTCAGGCAATCCGGAACAGGGAAATTCCTGAAAAGCCGTTTTTCCAGGGATAAAACCCTGAAATCAGATACCTGGGAATCTGTTTTCAAACCGGTACGCCAGCCGCAATGGTGGCAGGGTGACTCCCTGTACCATCCACCGGCTTATGAAGAACCTTTTTCCCAGCTGGAGAAAGAACTCAAATCAGGAAAATTTGTGATCACCGCCGAGGTATCACCCCCGCTGAGCACCGCCACAGGGAAACTCAAAAGGGACATTGAGATGATGAAGGAGGTGGTGACCGCTGTCAATTTCACCGACAGCGCATCGGCCAGTCCCCGCATGTCGAGCATGGCCTGCAGCAAGGTAGCCGCTGAACTGGGTGCCGATCCTGTGCTTCAGGTGGCTGCCAGGGATAAGACACGGAGTGGACTCCAGTCCGATATCATGGGTGCCAATGTAATGGGTGTGCACAACGTGCTCTGTATCACCGGTGACAATGCCCGCATCGGGCCCTCTCCCACCAGCAACACCAACATCCTTGACATGGATGCCATCCAGATGCTATGGATCCTCAGGAGGATGCGGGATGAGGGGATCTACCTGGACGGCAGGAAAATGAAATCACCTCCCGCACTGTTCCTTGGGGCAGCCGCCTCACCCTTTGCCTCTGAACCGCGTTTCCAGGCCCTGAGGGAAGAGAAAAAGATCAATGCAGGTGCTCAGTTCTTCCAGACCAACCTGATCTACGACCCTGACGGACTGGACCTGTGGCTTGAGGAGTTGGACAAAAGGAACATCCTGGACAAGGTATATATCCTGGCCGGGGTTACCCCCATACGCAGCCACCGGATGGCACAGTACCTCCACCATAACATTCCGGGAGTGACGGTGCCGGAACAGATCCGGGACCGGTTCGAAGAGGCCAAAGAGGATGATTATGAAGAGCTGGGCGTGGAGATTGCCCTGGAGATCATCGAGAAGATCAGGCCCAAGCAGGGTATAAACGGTCTCCACCTCATGTCGGTGGGCTGGGAGGCCATTGTGCCACGGATCATTTCCGAGGCCGGACTCATCCGGTGAAGGCCTTAGGCGTTTCACTTGTTTCCTGCAGCTTCATCATGCATCACCCTCATGTCCGTAATGGTGTTGATGCTCCGGGGTGGAACCGTCAGGTCAATCCCCTTTCCATCCCTTAAGTGAAATTCATTCACGGGGTCCATCCGGTATCCTGGCCTGGCGACCTCCTCCCCTGTAACCCTGTACAAGCAGGCCTTCCGTTCCGGGATCCCTTCCATAGTAAGGGATATGGCTTTCCCCTCTTCCCCGGTGTTGACGATATAGGTGGTGATCCTCCCGGTTGGACTGATCACCGTTTGTGAGAACAGGCAGGTGTCCGGCACGGGGTCTGTATGAACAACTGCCGAATTCTTTGCCAGGAAACGGGTGATGATCCCGTATCCGTAATATGCCACAGGCTCCGGCACAACGTCATCAAGATATTTTTCCTTTTCAGGGTCCCATGTGCGGATCAGCTGCCACTGGCCGTCCAGGTTGGTGCGGTTGGTGAAGCTCCACCTGTTGAAGGCATGGAAGCCCAGCCGCAACCCCTGCATTACATCATGTGCATTTGACAGGGCCGCATTCATGGTACTGGGTCCGGGGTGGATTCCTCCCCAACCGAGGTTCATGTTTCCCATTTCAGTCAGGAAAAAAGGTTTGTCATGGTCTTCGGCCCACTTTACCCAACTTTCAAACACCTGCTGGTTGTTCCTGTCCAGCCCATTGTATGAATGACAATCATAGGCCCCGATATAGGGATCAAAATCGACCCAGGAAGGATCCAGTTTTTTCAGTTCCGTCCAGTCGGGCCCCGAAAGGGGAATAGCCACGCCCCTGGAATCCAGGGCCATCCTTACAGCTTTCAGGGCAGGGGTAAAAGGAGCCGGAGTCCCTGGATGCTCATAGGTCATCTCCCTGACCACCGCCTGGTATGCCGGGGCAAATTCTTCAGGACAGGATGCCACTTCATCTCCCATGCTCCACCAGTTTCCCCAACCCGGACCCGGTGGTTCATTGGAGATACTCAGCCATTTAATGCATGTATATCCCTTTTCACTGACCAGGTGATCAAGCAGTCCGGCCACACCATCCGCAAAATCATTGAGAGACATTGGTGCACTGATCAGTGGCTGGACACCCGGATAGGAGTTCCATTTCACGTTGCTCCACATCTGCTGCAGGAACACATCTGCATCCTTCTCCTCAGCCCAGTCGAGGATCCTGTAGAGGGCCAGCATCTCCTGGTTATCCCAGTCGAATACGCCCCTTGCCGGTTCGTACATCCTCATGGCCAGTTCTACGCGCATCCAGTTCAATCCCAACCAGCTGGCATGGTCACAGATCTGATCCCAGGCTTCATGATCACTGACAGGCGGATTACCGCCCCAGGCACTTCCCCGGTCGTTGATCCCGCTCCTGGAGTATTTGTACGCTGGTGATCTGTCGATATCAGCTTCACTGATTGCATGCCAGGATGCCCCTATGCCTCCTGACATTGTGTATCTTACCTGATTACAATCCACCCGGATGGGTATTTGTGCCCGGAGCGCAGGGGAGCATACTCCCGCTGATAGTGCCATCATCATCATGCCAAGCTTATGCATTTCAGATTACAGGGCTTTTAATCCACAACCCGGAAGGCAGCCGAAACCTGCTGCATGCCCAATTCCTTGCTGCGCTCCCCAGGTGATGCGTTGCCAATATACACCGTGTATTTCCCGGGAAGTACAACACTCTTCCCCACTTCATTGAACTGTTCCAGGTCATCCCTGTCCAGCTTGAACGATATGGTGGTTAAAGCGCCCTCACCCAGGGTTATTCTTTCGAAATTCTTCAGTGACCACCGCGGCTGGTTGCCCTCCGGATCGGGAACCGAAACATAGAGCTGCACCACCTCGTCCGCGTCATAGTCACCACTGTTCCTCACTTTCACAGATACCGCCAGTGATCCGTCTGCACCTATCTCCTCCCTTTCCAGGAAAAGATCGTCAAACCTGAATTCGGTATAGGAAAGGCCGTACCCGAAGGGATACAGTGGTTTCGATGTCATGTACCTGTATGTCCTCTCCACCATGGAGTAATCCTCGTAATCGGGCAGCTGGTCAGCCGAGACCGGAAAGGTGATGGGAAGCTTTCCCGAAGGCACCTGGTTACCGAAGATCACATCTGCCACCGCGTTGCCACCCTCCTGCCCTGGGTACCAGACCCAGAGAATGGCATCAGCCAGCTCATCCACCTCCGGCATGGTAATGGGACTTCCTCCTGTCATCACCACGATCAGCGGTTTTTCATTGTCCTTCTTCAAACTCCTGAGGTAATCCAGTTGGTTCTCCGGAAGGTTCAGTTCATAGCGGTCCCCCTTGGTCGGGGAAGCCAGTGATTCACCCTCCTCTCCCTCCATTAATTGAGAAATACCCATAACAGCGATGGTGGCGTCAGAGGTACGGGCTGTTTCCGTGGCCCAGTCGATGGGGTTCACATTCTCCCTGTATTCCAGTACCCCCATCCTGTAATCGACCGTGGTACCGGCACTCACCCGGCCAGTGATCCCCTCCAGGATGTTCACCAGCTTTTTGCTCATGCCATAGTAGTTACCCAGCAAAACGGTGCTGTTATTAGCCTGGGGACCTGTTATATACAGGGTTTTAAGATTTTTATCCAGCGGAAGGATCCCGTTGTTCTTCAACAGCACCAGCGACTTGACAGCCGCCTCATAGGCAATCTCACCGTGCTCCTCACAGTTGATCACCTCTTCCCCTATTCCGCTGTAAGGATTCATGGACGGCGGATCGAAGAGGCCCAGCTCGAACCGCGTAATGAACAGTGCTGCAAGCCTTTCATCGATGGTGGCCTCGGTGATGAGTCCCCGGTCAAGCGCCTCCTTCAAAGCCGGGTAAGAGTTCCCGCAATTCAGGCTCACACCATGGTTCAGCGCCATGGCAGCCGACTCTGCCACATCGGCGGTCACCATATGGCCCGTATGAAAGTCCATGATGGCCCAGCAATCACTCAGGATATGCCCTTTGAATCCCCATTCATCAAGCAGGATATCGTTCAACAAAAGCTTGCTGGCACAGGCAGGCTCCCCGTTCACCCGGTTGTAGGCACCCATGACCGATTCCACATTGGCTTCAGTCACCAGCGCCTTGAATGCAGGCAGGTAGGTCTCATGCAGGTCCTTCAGGCTGGAGACCGCATCGAATTCATGCCTGAGGGCTTCCGGACCGGAGTGGACCGCGTAATGTTTCGCGCACGCCCCTGCCTTCAGGTATTTGGGATGGTCTCCCTGGAGCCCTTTCACCACCTCCATACCCAGCTGGGCAGTCAGGTAAGGATCTTCCCCGTAGGTCTCCATTCCCCTTCCCCACCGGGGATCCCTGAAGATATTCACATTGGGGGTCCAGAAGGTCAGTCCCGCATACTGGGCGTAATTGCCGATCTCCTGAGAGATCTCGAACTTCGCCCTTCCCTCATCGGAAGCGGCCGAATAGATCCTGTGGATCAGATCCCTGTCAAATGTAGCACCCAACCCTATGGGCTGTGGGAAAACTGTTGCCCGTCCGTTCCTTGCCACACCATGAAGAGCCTCACTCCACCAATTATACTCCGGGACTCCCAGTCTCTCAATGGCTGCCGCATCATGGGTGAGCTGGCTGATCTTCTCCTCAACGGTCATCTCGTCAATAAGCATCTGCAAACGCTCCCCGAAAGCGATCTCAGGATTATACCATGGAAAATCGTAGGAAACCTGCTCTGAGACTTCACTATTTGATCCGCAGCTAACAAGGATCACAGCAAAAAGCACAAGGGATAGTATACGCAGCATAGCTATAAGGATTAATAAAGTTTCGCCAAAGATAAAAACATAGATGAATCTTTTGAACTAAAAGTAGAACCCGGTACCTTTATCGTTCACAGAATGTACAGGTATGATTTCTAGTTGGATCTATATCCGTAATGGCAAGCATGAAGGAAAATGAAGAATCATCTGGCAATAAGTACAGGATCCTTCCTCATGGGGATGATTATCCTTTCTGCATTTCTATGTTCCTGTGAAAACCAGGATCCGGAACCTGATCCTGATAACCCGGTGGTAGACCGGCTGGCTAAGCTTCCCGGCGACATTGCCAAACAGGGACCGGAAACGGACCTGCATCCCCCCATACTGCACTCCACGGAGTTTGAGGAGCCCGTTCCCCTGACCGCGGGGATCAACACATCAGGCGGGGAGGATTCCCCTTTTATCCTCCCTGACGGGAATACCTTGTACTTCTTTTTTACACCTGACGTGAGGATCCCTGCCCAACAGCAGCTCACAGACAGCGTTACAGGTGTCTGGGTATCAAAAAAAATGAACGGAGTATGGGGGAATGCTGAACGGGTCTGGCTGCAGGATCCCGGGAAGCTGGCGCTGGACGGTGCGGTGGCGGTCCAGGGTGATGAAATGTGGTTTGCTTCTGCCAGGGAGGGTTACACCGGGGTAAATATGTTCACGGCTGAAATGGTGGAAGGCCAGTGGGCCAGCTGGACCTATTCGGGCGACCGGCTGATGAAGGAGATCATGATCGGGGAGGTCCACCTGCAAGGTGATGACCTCTACTTTCATTCCGACAGGCCGGGAGGACACGGATCATACGATATCTGGGTTACATCCAGGAGCGAAGGCACATGGACAGATCCCCTCAATATCGAAAGTGTGAACGGGAGCGAACTGGACGGATTCCCGTTCATTTCATCAGATGGCAATCAGTTCTGGATCACAAGGAACCACCTGGGTACCCCCGCCATTTACCGGTCCACCCTGAGCGGGGACACATGGAGCACCCCTGAACTGATCATTTCGCAGTTTGCAGGGGAATGCACCCTGGATGATGCCGGCAACCTCTATTTTGTCCACCACTATTTTGAAGACGGATCGATGATCGAAGCCGATATTTACGTGGCCCTTGTCAGAACTTTATAAGCTGCCATGCCCTGATAAATCAACTACCCTGTCAATATACACGAATTGAATACCATGGAATCAAAGCAATACCTCAATCCGGTTCAGCGATTTATAAAGGCGGAAAGCTTCAGCGGGATCCTGCTCTTTTCCGCAGCCGCTCTTGCGCTGGTTTTGTCAAACCTTCCGCTTCACCAGTATTTTGAGTCCCTGTGGCAATATGAGATCGGGATCAAATCGAAAGATTTCACCCTTATCAAGCCCCTGATCCTATGGATCAACGACGGATTGATGGCTCTCTTCTTCTTCCTGATAGGCCTTGAGATCAAGAGGGAGATCCTTGTGGGGGAACTGAACTCCCTGAAGAAAGCGTCACTCCCTGTATTTGCAGCCATCGGTGGCATGGTCATACCATTGCTGATGTACCTGATCCTGAACAACAATCCTGAAACGTCCCGGGGATGGGGAATATCCATGGCTACGGACATTGCCTTCACCCTGGCAGTTCTGAAATTGTTGGGGAAGCGGGTGCCCCTGAGCCTGAAGGTCTTCCTGACCGCCTTTGCCATCATTGATGACATTGGGGCCGTCCTTGTGATTGCCCTTTTCTACAGCTCCGGTATCGCATGGTCCTACCTGCTGTATGCCTGTATATTGCTGGCCATTCTGTATGCGCTATCGTTTTTTCGCATTCACAATAAGCCTCTATTATTGCTCTTCGGGATCGTTATCTGGTTCCTGTTCCTGAAATCGGGCATCCACCCTACAATCGCTGGAATTTTGCTGGCTTTTGCAGTCCCGATCAGGCAAAGGATCAATGAGTTTAAATATTCGGAGAAGCTCAATGAGATCATACTCAGGATCACGAAATCATCAAACACCAATCAATTGCCACTGCTGACCAAAGAACAAATCGAAGAAATTGATAACCTGGAAGATTGGACAAACAGGGTCCAGTCACCCCTCCAGCTACTTGAGCACAGGCTGCATAACTGGGTGGCATTCTTGATCATGCCTCTGTTTGCCCTTTCAAATGCAGGGGTCCATTTCTCCAGTCAAATGAACATGGACCTGCCACTGGCATTCAACATCGCCATCTCCCTTCTGGTGGGAAAGACCCTTGGAGTAACACTGTTCTCATATGCAGGTGTCAGGTTGAAAATGGCTTACCTGCCCGAAGGGATTCAGTTCAGGCAGATCATTGGAGTAGCCATTTTGTCCGGGGTTGGTTTCACCATGTCATTGTTCATAGGAGGGCTGGCTTTCAGCGAGAATATGGTGTATATGAATTCAGCAAAAGCCGGGATTATCGCAGGCTCGCTGCTTTCCGGCCTTCTGGGGTACCTTGTCCTGAAGACCACACTGAAGAAACGCACCCCTACAACCGGGAAGAGCGATTAAGGCACCTATGGCAATGCCGGTTTACGCATCAATGCCGGTTTACGCGTCGATGTTGGCGTATTTCGCATGCTTTTCGATGAACTCCCTTCGGGGGGGTACTTCGTCACCCATCAGCATGGAGAAGATGCGGTCGGCCTCGGCAGCACTGTCGATGGATACCTGCCTGAGGGTACGGTTTTCCGGATTCATGGTGGTGTCCCACAGCTGTTCCGCATTCATCTCGCCCAGACCCTTGTAGCGCTGTACATGGATCCCGGCCTCCTTGCCGCCTCCCACCTCAACAACGAAGGCTTCACGCTCCTCCTCGCTCCAACAATATCTCTCGGCCTTTCCTTTTCTCACCAGGTAGAGCGGCGGAGTGGCAATGTAGAGATGGCCATTCTTGATCAGCTCATTCATGTACCTGAAGAAGAAGGTCATGATCAGGGTGGCGATGTGTGATCCGTCCACATCGGCATCGGTCATGATAATGATCTTGTGGTAACGGAGTCCGGCAAGGTCCAGCGCTTTGCTGTCCTCCTCGGTGCCCATCTTCACACCCAGGGCCGTGAAAATATTCTTGATCTCCTCATTCTCATAGATCTTGTGTACCATGGCCTTCTCCACATTGAGGATCTTCCCCCTGAGGGGCATGATGGCCTGGAAAGCCCTGTCGCGACCCTGTTTGGCAGTTCCGCCTGCAGAATCACCCTCCACCAGGTAGATCTCTGTCAATGCCGGGTCTTTCTCAGAGCAATCGGCAAGTTTCCCCGGCAGGCCTGCCCCTGAAAGTACATTCTTCCGCTGGACCAGCTCCCTGGCCTTGCGTGCAGCATGCCTGGCCTGGGCCGCCAGGATCACCTTGGATACAATCTGTTTGGCATCCTTTGGATGCTCCTCAAGGTAGTGTGCCAGTTCGGAACTGACCGCCTGGTCGACCACACCCATGATATCCGAGTTCCCCAGCTTGGTCTTGGTCTGTCCCTCAAACTGGGGTTCTGCCACCTTGACCGAGATAATGGCCGTCAGCCCCTCCCTGAAGTCGTCTCCGTTGATATCAAACTTCAGCTTGGCCAGCATTCCTGATTTGTCTGCATAGTTCTTCAGGGTCCGGGTCAGGCCCCTCCTGAATCCTGAGAGGTGGGTTCCTCCCTCGATGGTGTTGATGTTGTTCACATAGGAATGGACATTCTCCGAAAAGGAGGTATTGTACTGGAGAGCGATCTCCACGGGAACCCCGCTCTTTTCTGTTTCAATATGCACGCTCTCCTCGATGAGTTTCTCCCTGGTGGCATCCAGGAAGGATACAAATTCCTTCAGGCCCTCTTCCGAATAGAACTCATCATGGCGGAAACTGTTCTCCCCATTTCCCTCCTCATGACCGTTGCCGTTGCCATTGCCGTTCTCCTCCTTTTCCCGGAGGTCCGTGATGTTGAGACGGATCCCCTTATTCAGGAAGGCAAGCTCCCTCAGACGGGAGGAAAGGATCTCGTATTTATACTCGGTGACAGTGAAAATAGTGTCATCTGGCTTAAAGGTCACAATGGTGCCCGTTTTATCGGTGGTCCCCACTGCTTCAACAGGACCATCAGGAATGCCACGCTGGTAAGTCTGCACATAGATCTTCCCTTCCCTGTGCACTTCTGCCTTCAGGGTTTCGGAAAGGCCGTTCACACAGGAGACACCCACACCATGGAGCCCCCCTGAAACCTTGTACGATTCCTTGTCAAATTTCCCCCCGGCATGCAGAACAGTCATGACCACTTCAAGGGCCGATTTCCCCTCCTTCTCATGGATATCGATGGGGATCCCCCGTCCGTCATCCACCACAGTCACAGAATTATCCTCATTGATGGTTACATCAATCTGACTGCAATGCCCCACCAGGGCCTCATCAATTGAATTATCCACCACTTCATATACCAGGTGGTGGAGTCCCTTTTCACTCACATCACCGATGAACATTGCAGGCCTTTTGCGCACAGCCTCAAGTCCCTCAAGGACCTGGATGTTCTCGGCTGAATAATCCTTATTCATCTCTTCACTCATAATATTTTCCTTTGTTCTGTATTGTTAACAGCGTTTGTAAAAACCTTTCAAGGACGCTGAATGGCTGTCAAATTCTTCTTTCTAAATGCCTGTGATGTTGTTCCCCTCTAAAAAACCGAAATAGGTATCCTTCTCTGGCTGATTTCCCGAATGTATTATAATTCTTAAATTCCTTTCTGTCAACTGGTTACAAATCAATCTCAACCTCCTCTATGGTTCTGGTAAAAATAGCAAAAAAAATTGGGATTACCTACTGCGAAAAGCCTTGAAAACCAGTGAAGTTATCAACAAAAATGGCGTTTAAAATCACACCTAATTCTTGGTCCCGAAATCGAGCTTGTGATTCACCTCCCGGACCACCCTTTTTGCCAACCTGTGGCCATATTCATCCATGAATCCGGATACTGCCTCCCGGTCCCTCTTGGAAAGCTCCCTCAATGCCCAGGAAAGGGCCTTCTGGATCATGTCATGCCGTTCATCCACCACCCGCTCACATACGGAGAGGGTACGGGGCGTATCTCCCGTTCCACCCCTCGATTTCAGGTTCAACGCCACCGTTGAAACAACCGCCACCCTCCTTTCCCAGTGGTTTTCCGATCGCAGCAGCCTGTCAATATGATCATCCTTCACCACACCCTTTCCCCACAGGACCCCGAATATCCCCACCGAATAATGGTCCACCGAAGCCCAGTTGTCCAGGTTCACGCCCAGGTCAGCCAGGTCTTCATACACCAGGGCATTCAGCAGTTTGTTATTTCTGCCGATCATTTCAAAGGCCACCACCTGGCACTCGAAGATCCCGGTTTCTGCAAGGGCCTTGCAGAGCCCGATCCACTCCCCTTCCGTCCAGCCTTTATACTTGCCTGAAAGTTCCCGGAGCACACCCCTGGTATCGGGCGTGGTCACCCCGAGCACCTTCATACTGGTAGGAAAATAGGTCGCGGTCAGCTTTTTCCGTTCCGGGGTGCTCAGCTCTTCAAGGGCTTGAATAACCTCTTTGACAACGGATGTACGGTCCATGGGTGTCTCGGATTAAAATGGTTCTTTGAAAAAGTGCTCAAGCTCTGTCACAAACTTCTCCAGGCTGGGCATCCTGCCTGTCAGACCATGTGTAAAATACTGGAAATCAAGCTTGCTGATCACCGCATTCAGGCGGTCACGTTTCTTGGTATAGTCATGTCCAACCAGCCGGTAAGCCGCCTTCATATCATCGGACGGATGGTCCCTCTCCTCCATTTTCTCTGTCTTCGGGTTGAAGCCCAGGTGTTTCTCCACAAACTCCGGGGTCAGTTTCCTGGACACCTTCCTCAAGTGCCTGTATTCACCCAGGAACCATGCCTCGGTCTCCATGATGGCCAGGTGGATGCGGGTACGGGCCCCCTTCTGGGGAAGCTGCTGATTCAGCCCCCTGCGAAGCCTGCCCACCTCCTCCCTCTGGAAATTGGGATAGACATCCCTGAGCCCGAGGACCATCTGGTATCCGTTCGACACCAGCTTATGGCGGTGTGCCAGCAGGTAACTCTTCACGTTGGTCTCACCTCCGCAATCGTACACCAGGACATAGTAGTCTGTCAGGTTGTTTACATGGGCGGCACGCATCACTGTGAATGACATTCTCACATTGTGGCCTCCGGTGATCTTGACCGTCTGAATGGCAATCCTATTCCTGTCCAGCACAGCCTGCAACATGTGCCTGACCAGGATCTGTTCGGTCAGTCCTTCAACAAATATGGCCAGCTTCTTCATTCCCCGGCTTCCCCTTCTGGTCCCCCTTGCTTCTCCCCTTCTGGTCCCGTGTCCTGTTCTTCACCCAGGGACTCATCCTTCAATCCCGACTTAAAGAACTCGCTGGCATAAAAATCAAAATTATTCAGGCCGGTGAACTTGAATTCCTCGAATATCTCCTTTGAATTCTCATAGTTGAACAGGCTGATCTTGTTGCCTTCCCGCACGATCACAGCCCAATTCTCAATATCCACCGCATTCATGATGAATGAATCATTGGTGGACATGATCAGCTGGATACCGGCCGGACCGGCCTTTCTGATAAGTAACTGGACCAGCTGTTTCGCCCTGGAAAAGTCGAGCCCCTCCCCGATATCATCTATGATCACAAAACCCTTGTGTCCGCAAAGGATATAGTAGTTGAGCTGTACCAGCACCGAAAAGGCCCTGTACATCCCCTGTGACATGTCCCGCTGGGTAACCTGCTTATCCAGTCCCTCCTCGGCGGTAAACACGGCATACCTGTCCTGATCCGCCTGGCTGAACCGCTCTGAAAAGTGGATGATCCCGAAATCCTCCAGGGCATAGCTGATCTCATTCATATCCTCCAGTATCTGCTTCCTGAAACCTTTGAACTGCTCGCTGGCCACACTGATCACGGGAACAAGTGAATTATTGGTGATGCTCAGGTCGATCTCCCTGACCTCAAAAGCCGACTTCAGTGCATACCTGGACTTCCCAAGGTCACCGCTGAAATCGAACCTGCGCAGGCTGACGGCCCAGCCATGGATGATCTCTATAAACGGATGCTGCAGCCTGTCCCGCTTGGCATAGCAGGCCAGCTGGTCGTGTGGGATCTCAAATTCCAGGAAAATGGCCCCCGGGGTGGATTCGTACTTGATCACTCCCCGGCCATCCTCGCTCCTTTCAAGTACCAGCTCCTCTCCCATGTACAACCGCTCCATCCGGATGGTGACCAGGTCATACTCCAGCTCATAGCGCATGAAAGCCTCCCCGTTCCTGAAAAGCAACTCGTAGCTCACCGGCCCCGTAGCGCTGGTCCCCTTCCCCTTGATCATACTCACCAGGTCCGAAAGGGCATTCAGTGTCCTGGTTTTCCCGCTGGAATTCTTCCCCACCACCAGGTTGATCTCACCCAGGCTCACATTATCGATGAGCCATTCGATGGTCTTTCCGGCGTTTTCACGAAACGAAAAGCTGTGTAAGTACATGGTATGGTTATTAGATATTGGTTATTGGTTATTGGCTAAATAGTAAAGATAAGGCGATATGGATGATGGTTGCCACATATAATGTAAAAACTTTGGAACCAGGAAAACTCGAAATTATACTTCTTGCAGATCAACTGAGTGATGAAATCTGGAAGGAGGTAATACAATGGAGGTTCTTTGAAAGGGATACTATAGGGAGACAATTGGTTAGAGCGGTTGATTCTGTGTCTGCTAATCTAAGTGAAGCCTCCGGGAGATATAATTATGCTGACAGGAAAAGATTTGCATATTTCGCCAGGGGATCCCTTTATGAAACAGTCAACTGGTTGGAAAAATCATCTCGCAGAAAACTAATTGATGATGAAATAGTAAAAAAGATGCTTGTGGAGATTCAACTCTTGTCCAGACGCTTGAATGCCTATATTAAGGCTCTCAAAGCATCCCAATAATCAATTCTTCGTCTGCGGCTCAGTTCCTGCGGTTTCCCATTTCCCAATATCCAATACCCAATAACAATCCCTAAGGGATTACAGGGCATACGTAAACCCAAGCATAATCCTGAACTTATACGACGGGTACTGGTGGTAGAGGTAGTACTGGCGGGCAGCAATGTTGTTGATCCGGGCCCAGAAGGAGAGCAGCTTGGTATAGCGGTACTCGATCCCCAGGTTGGCATCCAGGACCCAGGGAAGTTCCTCCTCTACGGCTGGGTCATAATCCTCGTAATACCGCTTTCCGATGGTATAGATCCCCAGGTCGATCAGGATCTTGTTGCTCATGTTATACCGGGCCTGCAGGGAGATATCCCAGGAGGGTTTGTTCCAGGGATGGTCAGAGTCCCCTTCCACATTAGCCCACGTTGTATCCAGGGTCGAGTTGGACCAGGCACCCATTGTATAGAGGTAATAATTTCCTTTCAGGAAAACCTTCCATTTGTCACTGGGGCGCACGGTGAGCTCTCCTTGCAGGTTCAGCAGCGCAATGTCGTTGTACTCCACGGTGAACTGATTCCCAAGAGTGTCACCGTTATAATCCACCTGACTTGTATCGTTCACAAAGAAGTACTGGTCGTCAATAAGGGAATAGCTCCCCTTCAGGTTGTAAGCCACCGCATCCGAGAAGCGCCCCTTCAGACCGGCAAATATAATGAGCCGGTGGTTGGTGGGTTGGAGGGAAAGGGTTGGTATGATATAGGGATTCTCCTGAACGGTCTTCCTGTTGTTATTGGATTCCAGGTAGCCATCAATCCCGAAGTAGGGAACGATCACCTCCTTCACCACATTGAACTCGAAGGTTCCATAAGGGTAGAGGTGGAATACCTGGGAGCTGTCACCCAGGAATCCGTTGATGAAGGAGAGGTACATGTTGAAACCTGCGGAAAAACGCCACTCGGATGAGCCCCTGGCAATGTGGGGTTTAAGCCAGGCCATGGTGTGGTTACCGATGGTGGTATCCCAGTCTGGGTAGTGTCCGTAGAAAGCGCCACCCAGCTCCCCGGCCAGTGTAAACAACCTCAGATCCTTATGGAATTCCAGGTTGGCCTTTGCCCCGTGTTCCACCTGGTCAAACCGGTGGGTTAAATAGTAATAATCCAGGGTGGCATCATAGTTGAACCTTGAGGAGTCGGCATGTATGGAATGCAGGCCCAGGCTCGCTTCTGCGGTGAAATAGGGATGTTTCAGACTGTCCCTTTCAGGCACCTGGGACACTTCCAGGGTGTCTGGATCAAACCCGTAATGCACATAGGAATCATAGCTGACACCCGCACGGTAATCAAATACGGTTTTTTTCAGGAACCTGCTCCCCTTCACCTCCAGGCTGCTTTCGCTGAATCCGGCAGGGATTTTCCGGTCATCCTCCAGCTTCAGTTTCCCGTTCATGGAGTGGTGTTTCAGGGAAAGGCCGAAGGTGCCGTCCCTGGAACGGAGCTGGTTGATATTCAGTTCGGCATAAGGGGTCCAGTAATTCCCCAGTCCAACTGTGAGTTCTGATTTGTAGAGTTTCTTCAGGGGCATTTGCACCATCCTGGCAGCTTTGATGGGCTCCACCCTGAATGCGCTGGGGTATCTCTTGGGGTAGAGCTGGTAGGTAAATTCGGGAGGTTCCAGTTCAATCTCCTCATCGAGTTCCGGCAGCAGTTGTATCTTCTCAGCCCCTGACAGGGTGGGAGAATAGGGCTTCACCACCCTGACCTCCTTTTGCTGCCCCTCCAGGGAAGTGATAAATACTGTAACTATCAGGGTGATAAGTAGTCCCTTTGATATGATGCTGGTCTGTTTCATTTCTCTCCTTTTCATACTACCGCTATTGGATCGGTTCGTTGTCGGGCGAATTCTCAATCTGCAATGAATCATCACCCCCGGGGGAACTCTCTGATTCCGGAGCAAGGTCACCCTCTACCTGTCTGACAAGAGCCGCATTGCGCTGTTTGGCATTGGCGATAATCCCATCATCGGGGATGGGGTAGTTGTCGATCACACTTTTAAGGGATTGGATGGCTGAGAACTGATCCCCCCTGGCAATATAGATGTCAGACAGCATCAGGAAAGTCATTCCCACCCAGTATTGGTGCGGTGTATTCATTTTCAGGTATTCAAATACCTCCTGTTCGGCCTCATCCAGCTTATTCTGTTCATAAAGGATCTCGATGACCCGGTATTTGGACTCGGCCCCCTCCTTGCTGTTCACCTCCCAGTTCACTTTCTTGTAAAAATCAAGGGCAAAGTCGATCTCGTTCAGCTCCTGGAACGATTTGCCTATTTTGAAATTGGACTCCCGGATATACTCCTCCTGGATCTTGTCCAGCTGAAGCACCTGCCTGGCTGCATCGATTGTGTTTGTAAACTCTCCCAGTTCATAATAGCACCGCATCAGGCCCACATAACCATCGAAAATATTGCTTTTCTGTTCGGCTATCTCGATCAGCTCCCTGTAATTATCCGCTGCCCTGTGGTAATCCCTCGTCCTGAAATTTATTTTCGAGGCTGCCTCCAGGGCCGGTTCGGTAAACATGTTCCGGGGCTGGGCGATGATGAAGTCCAGAGATTCAAGCGCCTCCTCGTTCTGCTGCAGTTTCAGCTGGCAATCGCCCTTGTAGTAGTGCGCATTCAACAGGTACCGCCCGTTGGGAAAAGCATCAAGGTAATTCTTGAAAGCACGGACCGTCTCCTGGCAATCCCCCTGCATATAAACAATCTCAGCGGCGGTATAGGAGAGGGAATCCTGCTCCCTGAGGGTAATGTCCTGGCCCAGTCCTGTCACAAAGGCCAGGTATTCGTCCACATTGTCCTTACGGACATAGATATTCTTGATGCTCGACAGGGCATTGTCAGCCTCGGAGGTACCGGGATAATTGGTGGCCACCTGCTCATAATACTCCAGTGCCCTGTCGTAATCTCCCTCATTGTAGTAAATGAGCCCTAACTGGTTGTATGACTTGATGGCATAACTGGAATTCGGGTGCTCGCTGACCAGCCTTATGTAATACTCAAGGGCATCATCCTTCCGGTTCAGGACCGCAAAGCTCCTCCCGATCTCATAGAGCGCATCATCCACAAAATTGGACCCGGGTTCGTCCTTGATCAGCTGGCTGAGTATTTCCACTTTCTCTGAAGTCCTGTCCAGCAATCCCAGTGTGAAACCTTTCTGGAACATGGCATAATCCGCATCTGCCATCCCCGATGCAATACACTTCTCATAGTACCCGATGGCCTCCATGTACCGGGTATTCACAAAATGGCAGTCCGCAATCCTGTTGTAGGCATCCGAAATTGAGGCTGAACTTTTTCCCCGCTCCAGGTCCAGGTACTTCTGGAACCACTGGGCAGATTCATCATATGCCTCATCATCAAAATAGAGGTAGGCCATGCTGTAGTGGCACATGGGGAACTCCTCCTGCTGATAGGCCTGGGCATCCTTCAGGAATTCATTGTAGTACATGCGGGCAGTACGGCTGTCACCTATCCGGTAAGCCGCCTCACCCAGCCAGAAGAATGTCCGAGAGGCTATCACCGGGTCGTGCACAGCATATTGTATGGAAACCTCCAGGGCATCAACCGCTTCATCAAACCTCAGGTTTTTATAAAGTTCCAGTCCCCGGTAAAAGGCTACCTTCTGGTTTGCCTTGTCAATGTTGTCATCCCGCAGGCGGATTTTCTCCAGGGAGGCCATCGCCATGCTGTAGTTGTGCGTACCCAGGTAGGCCAGGACCAGGTAGTTGTATGCTTCATCGGTATTGTCAGCTGTCGGGTAGGCCCTGATGTATTGTTCAAAGGCCCTGATGGCCTCGTTGAAGGGATTCAGTGAAAGCTCGAAGGTCACCTTGGCAAAATTGAACAGGGCATCCTGTTGAATCCTGGGATCATAATTCATCTGGTACGCCTGTGAGAAGGCCACACGTGCCTTCATCTTGAAACCCAGTTTTAAATAGCAATCGGCCAGGTGGTAGACTGCGCTCTGTGCAATCTCTGATTTCCTCAGGCTGATCTGCTCAAACAACTTCATGGCATTCTCATACTCCTCGTTGTTGTAGTATGAAAATGCAAGCTGGTAGCGGTCATGGGCCGTATAGGACTTGGTATTGGTCTGGTAGGTCTCCAGGTAAGGAATGGCTTTCTTGTAATCTTTCAGCATGAAATACGATTCCCCGATGATCTTTGCCATCTCTCCCAGTCTTTTCTCAGACACTTCATCCATCAGTCCCGGTGCATACCCGATCACTTCATCATACTTCTTCTGCATATAGAGGATCTGAGAAATATAGTAAGGTGCAATGCCCGAGAAGAGGGGATCGTCATCGATCTTCCTGAATCCCATCAGTGCGGTTTCATAATTCCCGTCCTCGTAATGTATATGGGAGTAGTAGTAGACAGCCGGGGCACTGTAGGGGGCCTCACCGTCAAGGATCTCATAGAAGTCAACCCTGGCTGACTGGAAATCGTTCCGCTTGTAGTGGGAATACCCTTTCTTGAAATGATATTCGGACAACTCCTTGGGCGTCAACCTGGAACGGTCCACCTTGCTGTACCAGGTAATACTTGAGCCCCAGCTGTTCTTATCATAGAAGTAGTCGGCCAGCCGGAATTCGGCTTCATTCACGTAGGGACTTTCCGGATAGGTCGAGATAAACGAATGGACCAGGTATTCGGAGTCATCGTTACGCAATTCAATGGCCGACATGGCCCTGTAAAAGGAGGCCTCTGAAAGGATCTCCGACCTTGATTCCGGTTGCGATGAAAGGATCTGGTCGAATACCTGCCTGGCAGCCCCGTACCGCTCTTTCTCATAGAGCTGTAGTCCCTTCAGGTAATCGTTGTCGCCATATTGATAAACGGGTGTTTTCTGGCCAAGTACTGATAACGGGACAACCACCATCAGGATGGTAAAAAGCAGCTTTGTATAACGGACCATATGGGTTGGATTAACTCGCTAAAAGTACGAATATTCCTTTGGGCTCATTTGGCTCTATCTCTTTTTAATTAACAGATGGATGTTAATTTTTAGTATGGTTTTAATTGTTAATTTTGACGGAAACTCAATATTCCATGGCGCTGGACAATGTTATCACCCTTGAAAATGCCATCATCGGCGTGAATGACCACATCGTTTTGAAAGATGTAAATCTTTCGGTCGGAAAGAGTGAATTTGTCTATGTGATCGGCCGGGTAGGCAGCGGGAAGACCAGCCTGATCAAGACCATCAATGCCGAACTGCCACTGATTGAAGGGACCGGGATTGTTTCCGGATTTCCAGCTGGAAAAGATCAGGCGCAAGGAGATCCCCGGCCTGAGAAGAAAACTGGGAATTGTATTCCAGGATTTCAAACTCCTTATCGACCGTACAGTGGAAAGCAACCTGGAATTTGCCCTGAAAGCCACAGGATGGAAAAACAAGGGAGAGATCAAAGACAGGATTGCCGAGGTCCTGGAAAAGGTAAACCTGGGATACAAGGGATACAAGATGCCCCATCAGCTATCGGGGGGAGAACAGCAGCGTGTGGTTATTGCCCGTGCCCTGCTGAACGATCCGGAGATCATCCTGGCCGACGAGCCCACAGGCAACCTGGACCCGGCCACTTCCGAAGAGATCATGCATATCCTGGTATCCATCTCTGAAAGTGGCCGCGCTGTAATGATGGCCACCCACAACTACAACCTGATCAAGAAATTTCCCTCCAGGACCCTTAAATGCGAGCATGAAAAACTAACCGGTGCCAACCTGAGCGAAGCCGATATCGACCGGCTGATCCAGAACGATCCTGCATAGGAAGCCACCCTTTCGGCAAAATTGTTGATATCATTTTTGGGCCAGACTGCAGCACCTGAATAAAGTAAAGAATAAATAGGATTAAGTGAAAGCCGAATCCCCGTCCCCCAGCTGGATAACCATGTCATCAGGAAAGTGCTCCAGGATCTTCCTCGACACACCCACCCGGCGAATCCGGAAGAGGGTTCTTATACTCCTGGACCTGAGCTGCCTGGAGTGTTTCATCAGGTCAGGGTGTGCCACGAGCAGTGAATGGATCTTCCTGCTTCCGGCAATGGTCGACTGTAATGCCCGGACGGCATCAAGTGGTTCCCGGCCATAATAGTAGAGCACCTTCAATGCCCCGTCCCTGACCGATACCAGCATGGCGAGGTGATTTCATCTCCCCGCCGCGATACCAGCCACTCCTGGCTGTAACCACCTGTCACATATGAAAAGGGATATTTCTTACCGGTTTCCTGTGAGGAACCGGAACGCTCCACCAGCCACGGATTCTCCCTGATCCAATCGAACTCTTCCCGGGAGCGCCGGACAAAGTCCCTTTCCTGGTGCTGCAGGATAAACCCGGACAACTCATCATCAAGACGGGACACCTTTCCAGGGACCATGGGACCTTTGCTCCTCTTCGCCGTATTCATCCTGAACTGCTGAAGGAGATTGACCAGGAATGCGGCCGGAAGGATCAGCAAGAGCAATAATTTCCCCGGGATTCCCAACCTGGAGACGGTCTTTGGTCCCGGTATCCTGTAATAGCACAACATCAGCTCCTCCTCCCGGGTGTGGCAAAATCCCAGTTGATCCACAATGGCCTTTGTACGGGCTGTCATATCTGCAAAAGCTACCCGCTGGTCCCAGTGCTGAAGAAATTGGAAGAACAGGGGCAGGGCTGCTTCTCTCCCCAGCTCCGGATCAGCCCACCAGCAGGTATTCCAGCCCATTCTTTCCCCGTTCCTTGGATCAAAACCGGGAAGTGAACCTGCAAATCCCACCACCCGGCCTGTTTCGCTGGTGGCCACCCAGAGGGCCGGGTCACCGGGTATTGCTTGCGGGTTTTTCTGCTGGGAATCTGCCCGCTCGGGGGTAATGGGAATGATCTCCGCCCGGTCCCAGGCATCCCCTGAGATATAGCCGGGCAGTTCACCGGCCGGTATGGACTGGATGCGGTATTTCATTTCAACATCTCAAAAGTTGCCCGGGCGATGTCCCCGATGCTTTTCATTTCGATCATCCGCAAAAGGTCAAACCTGAATCCGAAGGTTTTCTCAATGGAAGCAATGAACATCACATGGCTCAGTGAATTCCATGCAGTGATTTCCGATGCGGTGGTTGACCCGGTGATCTCCGCACTCTTCTCTGCAAACTGTTCCCTGGCAAGGGCAATGACTTTCTCTAGTACAGTATTAAAATCCATGTTCCCAAAGATAGGAATCCGGCGTGAAACTTCTCAACGGCCGGAACGTATTACTGGCCCAGGTTCCACAGTACCGAATAACCGCTCACCACACTGAACCCGGTTCTTACATAGATGCGTTCTCCAAGCCCTGTACCATGGAGCACCACCGTATGGTTCCCTGAACGGATGGCCAGTGAAGTCATTTCCGAGAAAACTGCTGATCCGATCCCCCTGCCCCTGGCTGCTGACCGTGTGGCGAGCATATACAGGCCACCTATTCCCTCATGTGAGAACACCATCCCGGTACCCACCGGCTGGTCCTCCATGTAGGCGACCATCCACTGGAAATCATCTGAAGAGGCGATGGCTTCCATGATCTCATGGCCGATCTGCGCCCCTGAGACCAGGTCACTATTCACGATCTGCAGCCACTCTTCCAGGGTTTCCCTTTCGTTGATCCTGATGGTTATCCCCTGCAGGGAAGGAGCCGGCTTGAAATCAACGGGATCCAGGATCATCCCGCTCCACTGCTTGACCACCCTGACACCGGCCGCCTCCAGCAGATCGATCTCATTCCCCGAGGTTTCCGGCAGGATCCAGAAAGGAGGCACAATGCCCTGTTGTATGGCACCCACAATTTCAGGAATAGTTCCGGGTTCCGGCAGGCCCAGAAGGTACCCGGGCCAGGATCCTTTCCGGTTCCACACATATGCACATCCTGCCAGCTGACCGGTTTCATAACCGCACAATGCAGCAATCCGGTGATAAAACCGGTAGAGGTTCTCTGTGATTATCCCTTCCTCTGTGGTCATAAGGGCATCAGGTTTTTAATGGCATCAAAATTTTAATGGCACTCCGGTCAAGCTTTCCGCTGACCAGCCGTGGAAAATGCGGTATGGCAATAATCTTTTCCGGGACCATGTAGGAAGGCAGCTGTTTCCCAAGGTGCTCACTGAGCAGGCTGGTATCCACCTGTTCCGATTCCACCGCCAGGCAGATCATCATCTCCCCGGTACCCTCCCCACTGCCGGCGGCCATCACATTCAATCCATCCAGGAAAGCCCTTGCCACCGATTCAATCTCGCCCAGTTCCACCCGGTATCCCCTCACCTGGACCTGCTCATCATTCCGCCCCAGGAACATCACATCCCCATCCCCGTCCACCGATACCAGGTCCCCGGTCCGGTAAAACCTGAGCGGCCTCCCATCCAGATCCCGTTCCAGGAATGCACGGTTGTTCAGACCGGGATTGTCCCAGTATCCCGGAGACACCTGGTCTCCTGCCACCAGTAACTCACCGGACTCGCCGGTTCCTGCAGGTTTCCCTTCCTCCCCCAGCACCAGGATCCTGTTTGTTCCGAATCCCTTCCCGATGGAGGCAATTCCGCCAACCTCCTTTCGTCGGCTGCCGGGAGCATTCCAATCATAGATCAGGCAGTTGATGGTTGCCTCTGTAGGTCCGTATACATTCTGTATCAACGCATTGGGAACGCAAGGCTCCCATTCCCCGGCCAGGATTGAAGGAAACGCCTCACCTCCCAGCAGGCAGTATTTCAGGTCCGGCAAACGGATGGATCCGAAGTAGGGCCGGAGGTAGGAGAGCAGAGAGGGCGGCATTTTCACAAATGTCAGCTTCTGCTCCTGCATCAGTTTGATGGCTGCCAGGTATTTGATCCCTTCGGGTGGAACGGTATAGACTGAGGCCCCGGCAGCAAGGGGAACAGTGTAACAATGGACCGATGCATCGAATGAGAGATCATAGATCTGCAGAAAACGGTCCTCGCTGGTGAATCCATAGGCGGGATAATCCATAAAGTCCCTGACAAAGGCATTCAGGTTTCCAAAGGAGATCCTTACCCCCTTTGGGGATCCGGTACTTCCCGAGGTAAACAGCACATAGGCATCCCTTTCCGGATCACTGCCGCGACGCTCGGGGATCCTGCCTGAACTGAATCCCAGGTCACCTGTATACAGTGTCCTGCATCCCCCCACCAGCACCCCGGGGTCATATTCCACCGAATGCAGCAGCAGTTTCAGATCCAGCTGCTCCATGATCTTCCTGTTCCTGATGACAGGAAATTGCGGGTTCACCGGGACAAATGCCTTCCCCGACATCCACAGCGCAATGATGGAGGCATAGGTATGGAGATCATCGGAAAGGTAAACACCTACATATTCTGCTTCATCAGCCTGCCCGTTGAACCTGGACTGGACCTCTGCGATCATCAGGGCCAGCTCCCCGTATGTATACCCTTGTTCCCTGATGTAAAAAGCACGCCTCCCTGGATTGTCCGCCAGGTTCTCCAATATCCGGTCCAGAAAATCAAATGATTCCATTGGGCTACCGGGATTTAAAATAGTGGTTCCTGCCCAGTGGGGCTTTCATCAGGTAATAGAGGTATTCTGCCTTCAGTACTTGCGTGGCCTGCAAGTTCAGCGCTTCCATGGGTATGCGCTGGATGAAATTCCTTCGGCCTGTTCTCTTCATTCCGGCGGTCCCGAATATAACATCAGCCACACCATCTTCCAGCAGCTGGTCAATCACCCTTTCCGGGATCCCGTCACTGGTGAACGGGAATGCGAAACATGCCGGGTTTACATTGAAGCGTTCCTGCAGGTCCCGCATGCTTCTGCTCACCTGGGATACGATCTCCTTCTCCTTCATCAGGTAAAATTCGGGATGGTCCGTGCTGTGTGCGCCCAGGTGGAATCCCCATTTCTGAAGCTCCTTAACCTGCCTTGCAGACATATAGACCGTCTGTTCCTTCATATAGGAGGCATCATCCAACTCCACAATTTTTGCAAGCTCCTCCAGCAGGGGCTGCTGATCGTACCTGATCATCAGGATGGCGTCCACCACCTGCTCCTCCGGGATAGCCAGGAATTCGGCTGCACGTTTTGGTGCACAGGCATCCATAAGCAGCTGCTCGATCAGGATACTGGCCCGGTACCTGAAAAACAGGCCCCTGTTATCGATGAAATCGTTGTTCAGGAAAAAAATGGCAGGAATTCCCTTTTTCTTGAGGAGAGGGGCTATGATCTGGTGGCACTCCACCAGCCCATCATCAAAGGAGAGCACCATCTCTCTTTTCCTGCCCCTGGCAGGTTTGCCCTCCAGGTAATCCTCCACACTGACAGGTTCAAAATGTTTCAGCATCCCTTCCAGGTCCCGTTCAAACTCCTTTTCGGAACGGGAGTGGTAGAGTTGCCTGGTATGCGGAGGGGACGTACATGAGACAATGTGGTAGAATGGGAAGATGGTTCCCTGGCCTGACAGGGCCACGAGACACCTCAGGTTCATGAACCTCGAATACCTGGATATGTTCCTGCGGCGCTTATCTTCCATATTTCTTCCCTAAGATTAAGGGTGCCGGGAGCCGGTTAAAACTGAGGGCCTGGTAGATCTCCGGCCTGGCCCCGAATCCACCAAAGAACCTGGCGATGGATGGTATGTTGGATCCCTCGAAATCGAGTTTCAGGGCTGACCCGGAATAGTCCCTGATCACCTCATCCACGATCCTGAACATGGCCCTTTGCTCCTTGCCTTCTGTGCTGGAAACCGACTGCAGATAGATAATCCTTGTTTTGCTGAATGCCAGGAATGCAGCCGCCAGCAGCTTCCCCCCGTCATGGACCCCATAAACCACTCCCTTGCTGTTGTCAGCAATTGATTTGAACTGGGATTTCATCCGGCTGTAAGCTGCATCGTCCTTTTTCACCAGGTCGCACTCCCTTTTGAACCTGATCATTTCATCCAGGTCCACATCCTTCTCCAGTGAAGTCCCGGATTCCTGTGACCGCTTCAGGTTGCGCCTTGCATTCACAGAATAGGAAGCCTGCAAGGCTTCGTATGACCCATCCAGGGATAATATATAGTTGCTCCTGTCGGTCACCTCAAAGGAACGCTCCTCCCCCACCAGGTTTTTCATGTTGAAATGCACCACCCCGAACCTGAACTTCTTCAGTATCTTCTCAATGAATTGCCTGATAATCAATGGATCAACATACTCCTTACTGAATACCCCCAGTTGCTGGCAGAACACCGGCTGGTACAGGTAACGGATCCCGTATTTCTTCTTCCACACCAGTGGCATGACGAACCGGTAATCGTCCATGACCAGGGCAGACCAGTTCTCGGCCGATGCATCCAGGTACCAGGAATAGGGATAGAGTGTTTCCGCCGGGGAACGGGAGATCAACTCGTCCCATTTCCCCGCATCAATCTCCTTCCTGTGTAAATATTCAACCTTCACCTTGTCTAAATCCTCTCTTCAAACTTTATATACTTTACAAACTTTACAAACTTTACAAACTTTCTAACTTCATTATACGTCCATCCTGACAACAGTAATCCCCGTTCCACCCCTGTCAAGATGCTCATCTCCGTACCACTCCACCAGGTCCACCGTATGCAGGTACTCCCTGATCAGCTGCCGGAGGATGCCGTTCCCTTTGCCGTGGAGGATCCTCAGCTCCCTGGCACCCACCATGATGGCCTCATCAATGAAATCCACCACCATCTCCATGGCCTCATCCGCCCGTTTTCCCCTCAGGTCAATATCGGGCCTGAAACTCATTCTCCGCATTCCCACATCCCAGTCCCCCAGGTCTACTTTCGACCCCTCTTTGATTTTCAGACGGCCCGCCTCCTCACCATGGATCTTCTCCAGCTGGTCCAGTTTCGTATGGGTCTTGAGCATACCGAAAGCCACCATACAATTCTTGCCCTTCAATTCTAACACCTCCCCGGCAGCCTCCTGGCCCCTGATCCGGACCATGTCCCCCACCCTGATTTCCGGGTCCTCCTTCTCCTGTTTCTGGGCCAGGGTCTTCTTCGATCGCTGCCTCAGGTCGGGCCGTCTGGCCTCCAGCTCGCTTCCGCGCTGCCGGATCTCCTGCAGCCTTTTCTCCACATGCTCCTCCTCCTTCCCTTTGGCCACTTCAATGTGCTCCTTGAACTCCTCCAACTCCTTCCGCACTTCCCTGGTGCGTTCCTTTTCGGCTTCAGCCTCCCGTATCTCCCGTATGGTCTGTTCGATCTTCTTATTGGCACCCGAAAGCATGGCATCGGCCTGCTGTTTTGCCTCCTTCACGATCACCTTCCGCTGCTTCTCACTCTCCTGAAGTTCACGTTCATAGCGGGACATCAGCTCCTCCAGTTTCTTTTCCGACTGCCGGATCTTCTGTCGTTTCCCCTCCCAGTAATTCTTATCCCTCAGGATCTCCCTCAGGTGTTTGTCAAAATCAATATGGTCCTTCCCCACCTTTTCGGAGGCACTGGCAAGAACCTCCTCAGGGAGCCCGATCTTACGAGCGATCTCAAAGGCAAAAGAGCTGCCGGGCTTACCCACCTGCAACTGGTACAAGGGCTGCATCTTCTGGTTATCAAAAAGCATGGCCCCGTTCACGATCCCTTCCGAAGAGGTGGCATAGTGTTTCAGGTTGGTATAGTGGGTGGTAAGGATACCGCTGGTGCCCGTCTGGTTCAGCTGCTCCAGGATCGATTCAGCAATGGCACCCCCCAGCATGGGCTCTGTCCCGGTCCCGAACTCATCGATGAGGATCAGCGTGTCGGCCGCCGCATGTCTTATGAAATACTTCATGTTCAGCAGGTGGGACGAATAGGTGCTCAGGTCGTTGTCGATGCTCTGTTCATCCCCGATATCAATAAAGATCCCGGCAAAGAGCCCGAAGACCGATTCATCGCTGCAGGGAACAAGCATCCCGCACTGCAACATGTACTGCAACAGGCCAATGGTCTTCAGGCAGACCGATTTACCCCCTGCATTGGGTCCTGAGATCAGCAGGATCCGGTTCTTGTCTGAAAGATGGAACGAGAGCGGGACCACCTCTTTCTGTTCGGCCTTATGGGCCAGGTAGAGCAGGGGGTGCCTGGCCTCCTTCCAGTCAAACTTCTGCTCATTCTCGATCCTGGGCCGGCATGCGTCAATACGGATGGCAAAAAGGGACCGGGCCCGGATAAAATCTATGGTGGAAAGGAAATCCTGGGTGGAAAGCAGGTCGGGTATATAGGGCCGCAGGTCTGCAGTCAGGTCCAGCAGGATCTGGATGATCTCCCTGCGCTCGGCATATCCAAGTTCCCTGATCTCATTGGAAAGCTCCACCACCTCCGCCGGTTCTATGAACACCGTCTTCCCGGTAGCCGACTCATCATGGATCAGTCCCCCGAGCTTCCGCTTGTTCCCGGCCATCACCGGGATCACAGGGCGGTCGTTCCGGTAAGTGGGAGCTGCATCAGCATCCACCCAGCCCTCACGCTGGGCCTTGCTGAGCACCTGGTGCAGTTTCTTTGAGACAGCGCCCTGCTTCTCCTGCTGGCTCCTCCGGATCTGCTGCAGGGTGGAAGAAGCATTGTCGCGTATCTTCCCGTGTTTGTTGAGTACCTTGGCGATGCGGTCCTGCACAAACGGGAATACCTTCACCGGTTTGCAAAGTTCCTGCAGGGCAGGGTAGTTCTCCTCGTCATCCGACTTGAAGAAATGCAGGATGGCGCGGACCGAATCGAGGCTTTTCACCAGCCCTGACACCTCCTCCTCAAGCAGGTAGGTGCCCTCCACTTCCGCCTTTTTCAGCGCCTCCCGGTTGTCAATGAAATGCTGAATGGGAAACTCATCCTCCTCCAGGCAGATCCTGCGGAATTCATCCACCAGGTCCAGCTCCACTGATATGGCCTGGAAATCCGACTGAAATCCCATCTGTTCCACCCGCTCCTTCCCGGGCTCAAACAGGCAGTGGGACTTCACCAGCTCACGGATCCGGTCAAATCCAATTTTCGTTTCAAACTGTCCGGGATAAACTAAACTCATTGCCTCTTCGTACTATTTCCCACCAATACCCAATACCCATTAACCATTTTCAATTTCAATCCACCTTCCGCTCTTTGAAGATTCAAATATAGCAGTTAATGCCTTCGTATTATACAACGCATCTTCAAGTGAAACCGGTACACCGGAATCATGAAGAATGGCTCTGGCAAAATCATCCCCCATCATGGTATACTGGTCAGCCACCGGATAGGCATGCATGGTGATTTCGTCCAGCAATATGCTCCCCCTGTCCTGGGCCACGGTGCATGGCCTGTCATTGGGGGCATTGAACGGGATCTTCACCTCCAGGTGTCCGGCGGTCCCCAGGACATGTACCCGCTGGAATCCGGTAAGCTGGGTGCTTACCGCAAAAATGGCCTGTCCGGCCGGGAATTCCATGATCACACTGCCCAACCTGTCGGTCTTCATTTCCGGGTCAAACTCCAGGGTGGACACCAGGCGGGTTGGTTCCTGTTCGAACAGGTACCTTGACATGGTGACGCAGTAACACCCGATATCCCACATGCCTCCTCCTCCCATCGCCGGGATATTCCTGATGTTTTGCGGATCATCGTTATAATAGCTGAAGGTACCCTGCACCAGCCTCAGATCCCCCACCTCCCCCCTGCGCACCCGCTCACGGGTCTCGATCCACTGGGGATTTGATTTCACCATGAAAGCCTCCCCTGCCTTCACCCCACAGGCATCCCTCACCTGGATCATCTTCTCCACTTCCGCCACACTTAATCCCAGTGGCTTTTCACACAGCACATGCTTACCCTCCTTCATGGATTTCACAGTCCACTCCAGGTGCATGCTGTTGGGAAGGGGATTATAGATGGCATCCACATCCGGGTCTGCAAGCAACGCTTCATAGGAGCCATATGCCTTTTGAATCCCCAGGCTCGATGCAGCCACATCTGCTTTCTCTTCCGACCTGGAAGCGATGGCTGTTACTTCCCCGAATTCGCACTTCTGCAGCGCCGGGATCACATGCTTCAACCCGATCCTGGCAGTGCTCAGAATCCCCCATCTGATCTTTTCCATGATATCTATTGTTTTCAGTCCCAAATGTAGTAAAAAAGGGGCCATGAACT
Organism: uncultured Bacteroidota bacterium; assembly: GCA_963793455.1. Classification (GTDB taxonomy): domain Bacteria; phylum Bacteroidota; class Bacteroidia; order Bacteroidales. The sequence continues at coordinate 81,722 of CAWCAK010000001.1, read as the reverse complement.
GAGCACCTTTTTCAACGCGGATCCCCGGATCCGGAGCCGGTTGGGTAAGCCTTGAAGATAAAAAGCCAAAGTTATATGTGCTCAGGAATTCAACTCCTCCGGCAGAAGTGCGAGCACCTGCGTCTCAATGGATCGTGCCTCATCCAACACCCGGACCTGCTTCTCCAGCATATCAGCACCCAGGTTTTGAAAAAAGCGTTAGCTTTATATTGTCAACTTTAAAACAGAATTTCAGCAATGGCAAAACGGAAAATCAACATGGGAATGGTGGGCGGAGGCCCGGGTTCCTTCATCGGGCGTGTACACTATATGGCCGCTGTCCTGGATGGACAGATCGACCTGGTTTGCGGGGCTTTCAGTTCCAAACCTGAGAAGTCAAAAATCACCGGTGCGGAATACTACCTTCCGCCTGAAAGGGTCTATGACACCTACCAGGAGATGATCGAAAAGGAGGCCAGTCTGCCCGAGGGAGTACGGATGGATTTTGTCTGCATTGTCACACCCAACCACCTCCACTTCGAACCGGCCAAACTGGCCATGGAGCATGGATTCCATGTGGTCTGCGACAAACCCCTCTCCCTGGATGCGGACGAGGCAGAAGTGTTGGTACGCATCAAGGAGGAGACCGGGATGTTGTTTGCCCTGACCCATACCTATGCGGGGTATCCCATGGTGAAGGAAGCCCGAAAACTGTTGGCAGGCAGGGAACTGGGAAAGATCCGGAAGGTGGTCTCGGAGTATCCCCAGGGATGGCTCTCGGAACCGCTGGAACAGACCGACCATGTGCAGGCCTCCTGGCGGAGCGATCCGGCCCGTTCCGGGAAAACCTGTTGTGTGGGTGATATTGGAACACATGCCTTCCACCTGGCAGAATATGTGACCGGCCTGAAGGTGGATTCACTGTTGTCCGACCTGAGTACACTGGTCCCCGGCAGGGTGCTGGATGACGATGCCAACATGCTGCTTCATTTTGACGGTGGTGCCAGGGGCGTCCTCTACGCCAGTCAGATCTCGGCCGGTGAGGAGAACGCCGTCAAACTGAGGGTATACGGAGAACTGGGAGGATTGGAATTCAACCAGATGGAGCCCAATACACTGATTATCAGGTGGCGGGATAAACCCATAGAAGTGAGGCGTACCGGGACCGGATTTGTGAGTGATATCGCGCAGTACAACACCAGGGTTCCGGCAGGGCATCCCGAAGGGTACATTGAGGCCTTCGCCAACATCTACCGCAATGCCGCTACCTGTATCCAGCACATCCTGGAAGGCACCGAACCACCCGAAGGAAGCCTGGGATTTCCCGACCATCTATGACGGTCTCAGGGGAATGCGGTTCGTGGACAAGGTGGTGGAAAGTTCCGAAGCCCAGTCATGGGTTGACCTCTGAAAAAACCTGAAACCATGAAATATGTTAAGAGGCTGGCAGGCCTGATATTCATCATACCTGGCATAGTATTCATTTCCCATTTGATCATCCTCCCGGGGTGTAGCAACAACCGATCCGGACCCTCCGGACACCCTGAATCCTCAGGGATTGTGGAGCTTTATGACTACGATGTGGAGGAGCGGATCGCTGAATTGGGGATCGTGCTGACCGAACCCGGGAAGCCGGTGGCCAACTATGTAAGCGCCGTCCGGACAGGAAACCTGGTCTTCATGGCAGGGAAAGGTCCAAAAATACCGGAGGGGGGATTCGTCACCGGGAAGGTGGGGAGTGAACTGACGGTGGAGGAAGGCTACCAGGCTGCCCGGCTGGCCGCCATTGAACAGCTATCAGCATTAAAGACTGAGATCGGGGACCTGAACCGGGTGGTAAGGATCGTGAAGGTGACCGGGATGGTCAATGCAGCTACTGATTTTACAGGGCATTCAAAGGTAATCAACGGCTTTTCAGACCTGATGGTGGAGGTTTTCGGGGAACGCGGAAAACACGCCCGTGCAGCCGTTGGCATGTCCTCCCTCCCCCTGGGATTCGCCTGCGAGGTGGAGATGGTGGTGGAGGTCAGGGAGTAAATGACCGGCCCACATTCAATAAACCTGATCCATATCGGCTTTTTCCTTAAAGACATATCATATAAATAAATGCATTCAATGAAACAGATCACAACACTCTTCTCAGCACTGCTGCTGGCAGTCATCAGTATAAACGGTCAGGAAAACCTGACTTACCAGAAACCCTCCCAGGAGATCCTCGACCTGGTGGATGTACCCCTGGCCCCTTCAGTCAGGCTTGACGACGCCAGGGAAACCATGGTCCTTCTGTACCGGGATGCCTACAAGACCATCGAAGAGCTTTCCAAAGAAGAACTGAGGTTGGGGGGATTGCGCATTGACCCTGCCACCAACATCGGGAGCAGGACCAGGTATTACAACGACATCACGGTGAAGGCCGTTTCGGAAAAGGGCAGCCAGTCCAGGCAGGTGACCGGATTGCCTGAAGATCCGCTGCTGGCCAACTTCACCTGGTCACCGGACCAGAAGATGATGGCTTTTACCCATACTGCAACCACCGGTGTGGAGGTCTGGGTGCTTGACATCCAGGACACTAAGGCCAAAAAGCTCACCGGTCCGAAGGCCAATGCCAATACAGGGGGTGTGATCCGCTGGTTTGAGGGCAGCAGGTCCATGCTTGTGAAAATGGTTCCTGCAGGCAGGAAGCCTCTGATCGATGCGGATAAGGCTGTCCCCACCGGTCCCACCATTTCGGTGGCAGACGGGAAGAAAGCCCAGAACCGGACTTACCAGGACCTGCTGAAGAACAAGAATGATGAGTTCAATTTCGAGCAGCTGGCCACATCTGAGATTGTGAAGGTATCTGTTGACGGAGAAAGTGAATCCTGGCTGGGAAGCGACATGTACACCGGTATCAGTTTTTCGCCTGACGGGAGTTATGTGATGGTCACCACCATCGGAAAACCGTTCTCCTACCTGGTTCCCTACTACCGGTTTCCTTCAAAGACCACCATTTATACAAGTGATGCTAAAAAGGTGGAGACCGTAGTGGAAGTTCCCCTCATCGAGGACCTTCCAAAGGGATTCATGGCCGAACGGAAAGGCCGAAGGGATTTCAGCTGGCGGAGTGACAGACCTTCCACGCTGGTATATGCAGAAGTCCTTGATGAAGGTGATCCTGAGAACGAGGTGGAATTCCGGGATGAAGTTTTCCAGCTGGAGCCCCCCTTTAACAGCACTCCTGTCAGCCTGCTGAAAACAAAGAACCGCTACTCCTATATCGAGTGGGGAAATGACGGTCTTGCAGTGGCGCATGATTTCTGGTGGAACAACCGCAATACCAGATCCTATGTATTCAATCCTTCCGATCCCTCACAGGAACCGGTGGTGCTGTTTGACCGGAATTACCAGGACCGGTATAGTGATCCCGGTTACTTCGTCTCTAAAAGGAATGAAATGGGCAGTGAGGTACTGAGCCTGAAAGGGAAGAAAGCCTTCCTGATCGGAAGCGGCTATTCCGAAGAGGGACAGTTCCCTTTCCTGGACCAGCTGGACCTTGGAAGCAAGCAGAAAAAGCGGCTCTACCAGTCACCATATACAGACAGGCTTGAGTCGCTGAGGGATTATGATGCGGATAAACGGGAGTTGCTTGTGAGTATCGAGTCACCCACCGAATATCCCAACTACTATTTCAGGGGACTGAAGAAGAATGACCTGGTGCAGGTTACCGCCTTTGAAAATCCCTTCAAAAGCATCCAGGATGTTCATAAGGAGGTAATTACCTACAAACGGGACGACGGGCTGGAACTCTCCGGAACCCTCTACCTCCCTGTGGGGTATGATATGGGGAAGAAGGAAAAGGCCCCCATGATCCTGTGGGCCTACCCCCAGGAATTTAAGGACAAGTCCAGCGCAGGGCAGAAAACCGCCAATCCCAACCGGTTCACATATCCCTACTACGGATCGGCCATCTACTGGGTGGCCAAGGGGTACGTGATCCTGGACGGGGCTGCCTTCCCCATCGTGGGCGAAGGGGATGAGGAACCCAACGACTTCTTCCGCAAGCAACTGGTGGCCAATGCAAAGGCCGCCATCGACGCGGTGGATGCCTTGGGGTACATCGACCGTGAAAAGGTGGCTGTGGGTGGCCACAGCTACGGGGCATTCATGGTGGCCAACCTGCTTTCCCACTCCGACCTGTTCGCTGCAGGGATTGCCAGAAGCGGTGCCTACAACAGGACCCTTACCCCCTTCGGGTTCCAGAGCGAGGAGCGGAATTACTGGGAGGCCCCGGAGGTCTACTACACCATGTCACCCTTCATGCATGCCGATAAGATGAAAACGCCGCTTTTGCTGATCCATGGCGAAGCGGACAACAACTCGGGTACCTATCCCCTTCAGAGCACCCGATACTTCAATGCCCTGAAAGGACTGGGGGCCACAGTCAGGCTGGTCATGCTGCCCAAGGAGAGCCACGGGTACGCCGCCAAGGAGAGCATCCTGCACATGTTGTGGGAACAGGACCAGTGGTTGGAGAAGTATGTGAAATAGCACGCTGCGCGGGTGGGTATTGGATATTGGTTATTGGATATTGGTTATTGGGATGTTATTGGGAATTGGGTATTGGGGATGAGATAGGTGTCATATACAATTGAACCAGGTTAAGGAAAAAGATGAGTGGAGGATTTGCCATAAAGGAGTACCACGATGTGGACGGGATCTATGACCGAATCGGCAGGCTGCTGGCACAGCCCATCCGGCCGGTGAAACGGGATGAGATGGAGAAGTACATCGAAGCGTTCCATGAGAAGTACGCCTCCTCGAAGCCGGTCATCGAAAAGGCCAGGCAGTATATCCCGGGCGGGGTACAACACAACCTGGCCTTTAACTACCCATACCCCATCGTCTTCGACCGGGCAGAAGGGGCCTACCTCTATGACAGGGACGGGAACAGGCACATCGATTTCCTGCAGGCCGGCGGTCCCACGGTACTGGGCAGCAACTACCCGGCTGTAAAGGAGAAAATCCTGGAGGTGATCAATACCACAGGACCTTCCACGGGCCTCTTCCATGAATACGAACTGAAGATCGCCCAATTCATTTGTGAACATGTGCCCGGGGTAGATATGTTCAGGATGCTGGGCAGCGGGACCGAAGGCTGCATGGCTGCCATCCGTGTGGCCCGGCTGGCCACCGGGAAGAAGAACATCATCAAGATGGGCGGAGGCTACCATGGCTGGAGCGACAGCCTGGTCTATGCGCTGAGGGTACCCGGGACAGCCGGGTTTGATGCTCATGGCATCCCACGGGCCAGCAGGAGGTACACCCAGGAGGCCTTCCCCAATAACATCAGGTCCCTGGAACGCCGCCTGAGACTCAACAAACTTAAAGGGCAGGGTACTGCTGCGGTAATCGTGGAACCCATGGGTACCGAAAGCGGTACCAGGCCGGTTTCCCGGGAACATAACCAGCAGATACGGGAATTGTGTGACCGGTATGGGGCCCTGCTGATCTTTGATGAAGTGGTAACTGCATTCCGCATTGGCATCAGCGGTGCCCAGGGATATTTCGGGGTGAAACCCGACCTGACGGTCTTCGGGAAGGTGGTGGCCGGGGGATATCCTGCTGCCGGGGGTCTGGGAGGATCCAGGGAGCTGATGGAGTACCTTGCCGCAGGACTCCAGACAGGAAAGAAACGGGCCATGGTGGGGGGAACCCTGGCTGCCAATCCGCTCAGTTCCGCCGCAGGGTACTATACACTGCTGGAGATCGAAAAACAGCATGCGTGCGAAAAGGCTGGTACAGCAGGTGACAGGCTTACCAGGGGACTGCAGGAGCTGATCTCATCCATGGAGTTGCCATTTGTGGCTTACAACCAGGGATCCATCTGCCACCTTGAAACCACCGGCACCATGTTTATTCCCATCAACATGACGCGGTTCTGGACCATCCCCCGGACACTGAAAGAGATCAAGATCCGGAAACACATGATGGAGGAGATGGGGGCAGCCTATATGGTAGAAGGGATCGTTACCCTGGCCGGGAGCCGCATGTATACCAGCATGGCTGATACAGATGAAGTCATTGATGAAGCCCTTGCAGGATTTGAAAGGGTGTTCAGGAAGATGTAGTAGTTCAAGGTCAGCATTGTCTCCCTTTGAGTTTTGCTGTATATTTGTTGTTGCACGTACATAAGCAATCATCATGGGGAGAACTTCTATGTAAATGAACCAGAATCATTCAATATCAGAGATTAAGAAAGTCGTCAGATTTCATATAGGGGAGGCCGATGTAATCCTGTTTGGCTCAAGGGCAAAAGGATTTCACACGGATGAAAGTGATTACGATGTGCTGATTGTCACAGAAACCGATTACACTTCTGCCCAGAAATTACCCATACGCACTGCTGTAAGAAAGGAATTGCTCAAATCAGGGATCCGTTCAGATATTCTGATTCAGAGCCGTTCTGAAATAGAGATTAAAAAGAACCTGCCAGGGCATTTCATCAGGAGTATAATCAAGGAATCCATTCTGCTATGAATCCGGAAAAAAAGGATCATATTAAGAATTGGTTATTCAGGGCAAGAGAAGACTTGTCGGCGATGAACAGGCTTGCGGAAGCGGAAATTGAATTCTATTCCAGTACGATCTGTTTTCATTCGCAGCAGGCAGTTGAAAAATACCTAAAAGCTTTTCTGGTTTATCACGATATTGACTTTCCCAGGACTCATGATGTTGATTTCCTTATTGAAATGTGTTGTTCCATAGATAAGAAGAGCTTTGAGATTGACTTGAAGAGTTTGACCGAATTTGGCGTATCGGTGCGATATCCAGACGATTTCTTCATTCCTGGTATCAAGGAAACAAAAGAATACATTGAGATATCTAATAAAATAGGTTCAATTGTTGAATCCTTGATCCATCTTTAATTGTATACTACCATTTACTTGAATGCTTAGATATCTGCCTCAATTATCGAAGAGTGAAAGTTGAAAGCAGGTAGATTGGAAATTGTATGGGTAAAATTGAGAAATACGTAATTGCCCATGATGTGGGGACCTCCAGTATCAAGAGTGCGCTGGTCTCCGGTGGTGGGAAAATCCTGGCCCATGGCACAACAGGCTATGGCCTCACCAGTCCCAGGCCGGGATGGGCGGAGCAGGCTCCGGAGGACTACTGGACCGGTTCGGTAAAGAATACCCGTAACATCATGGCAGAAAGCCAGATGGATCCCGGAAAAATCCTCGGTATTGTATTCTCCACCCAGGCCATGGGGATTATTCCGGTGGACAATAGCGGCACTGTATTGCGACCCAACATCACCTGGGTGGATGGAAGGGCCGAGGAGGAAGCCCGATCACTTATGAGGCTCCTTGGCGGAAAGAGGGTATTTGAGAAGATGATCGGTGTGGAGATCACCGGCAAGGACGTGATCCCCAAGCTGAAATGGTTGAAAAAAAATGAGCCCGGAGCTCTACAGCGAGACTGAATCGTTCCTTGATGTGAACGGATACCTGAAGTACCGGGCCACCGGTAAAAAGGTGTTCGAGTGGACCGGTGCCTGTTCATATGGATTCAACCTTAAGAAGAAGGATTGGGAAAGGCTGGTCTTCAAAGCCGCAGGCGTGGACCTGGGAAAACTGCCGCCCCTTGTTCGTTCCACCGATGTGGTAGGGTCGCTTACCCCTGCGGCCGCAAAGGAGCTGGGATTACCGGAGTCGGTCCAGGTATTCGGAGGTTGTGACGACACCCAGGGTGCGGCTGTGGGATCCGGATCAACAGGTGAAGGCGATGCCCACATCTATCTTGGAACATCGGCCTGGGCTGGCATCACCACCGGAAAGAACCTGAAACACCGAAACGGGGCAGTGGTCCTGCAGAGTGCCGATCCGGCCATGAACCTGCTGGTGGGGATCACCGAGTCGGCAGGGTCCAACCTGGACTGGATGATCGAAAAGTTCTATAAGCTTGAAAAGAAGGATCCGGCAGTGGAAGACATCTTTGCTTTCATCGAAAAGGAGACTGAAGGGATTCCGCCCGGTTCGGACCACCTTATTTTCACGCCCTGGCTCCTTGGAGAACGGTGCCCTGTAAGTACCACCACTACCCGGGGAACCATCTTTAACCTGGGTCTTGAACATACCCGCGGCCATTTTGTGAAAGCGATGCTGGAAGGGGTGGCATTCAACCTTCGGTGGATCTTCGAGAATTACCGCAGGGATTTTGGTTTTTCCCCCGGAAAGATCAGGGCCATCGGGGGAGGCTCGGTCAACGGGAACTGGATGCAGGGCATTGCCGATATCACCAGGATGAGCGTGGAAACCTGCAATCAGCCCACCATGGCCGGTGCCATCGGGGCGGCCACCTGTGTTTTCGTGGGGAGCGGATGCTACAAGGGTTTTGATGAAGTGAACAATCACATTGAGATCCGGGACACCTATACTCCCGACCCGGGACTTGAACAGGTATACCGTGAATTGTTCAGGTCTTACAAGAACGTCTACAGGGGACTGAAGAAAGCTTATACCGAGGCCAACCTCTCCAGGTTCGGCAGCACAAAAGAATAATTCCATGGAAGGCATTGATACTTTGAAAAAGGAGATCATCAAGGGTGGAAAGCGGTTGCTGAAGGAAGGTCTGGTGGCACGGACCTGGGGGAACATCAGTCTCCGGGTGGATGAAACATACATGCTGATCACTCCCAGCGGCAGGACTTATGAATCACTCACAGAGGAAGATATTGTACTGGTAAACTACCACACCTCTGATCATGAGGGCCCTGTCAGGCCCTCCTCTGAAAAGGGGCTGCACTGTGAGATCTACCGTACCCGGAGTGAAGTGCATGCAGTGATCCACACCCACCAGATGAACGCTTCCACCGTGGCAGCCGCACGCCGGGAGGTCCCCCCGGTACTGGATGACATGGCACAGATCATCGGACCCACAGTCAGGGTGGCCGACTATGCGCTTCCTTCCACGAAGAAGATCACAAAAAAAACCGTGAAAGCATTGAAAGGAAGGAAAGCGGCTTTGATGGCCAACCACGGGGCAGTCTGCGTGGGAACAGACCTGGATGAGGCCTTCGTGGTGTGCCAGGTGCTTGAGAAAGCATGCAAAGCGTTCATAGAAGCTGAATTCCTGGGCGGTGCCAAAAGCATCAACAGGTTCGAGGCCCACCTGATGCACCAACTTTATATCCGGAAATATGCCAGGGAAGCTGACCGGAACAGGGCCGGACAGGTAAAGGAGAACCCGAAACAGGCTGATCAATAAAACCTCACCCTGAAACAAGACCCGCATGGAACCAAAGAACACCTACCCTCTCTACCGATATGTGATCCTGGCCGTATTCATGCTGGTAACCTTGGCCATCGAGATACAGTGGCTCACCCATGCTGCCGTAGCGCGGCCGGCCGAGGTGTTCTACCAGGGCCAGTTCAACCCGGCCTCCTTCCTGAATATCGATTTCCTGGCCATGGTATACATGGTGGCATTCCTGGTGATGAGTTTTCCGGCCTCCTACGTGATCGATACTTACGGGATCAAGACCGGACTATCCATCGGGGCCATCATGCTGGGGATATTCAGTCTTATGAAAGCACTCTTTGCCGGTAGTTTTACCGGGGTGGTGATCGCCCAGACGGGGCTCGCCCTCGCCCAACCCTTTATCCTGAACGCTGTAACCGCGGTCACTGCCCGCTGGTTCCCCATTAACCAGAGGGGATTGGCAGCCGGATTGATGGCTCTGGCACAGTATATAGGGATCATTATCGCCATGTTGGTGACGCCCGCTCTTGTGGGATCCGATCCGGCACTGGACGGGTACGGGACCGGCTTTGAGAAGATGCTGTGGATTTACGGGATCATCAGCGTGGGTTCTGCTGTGATACTGGTGCTATTCATCAGGGAAAAGCCCTCCGGGATTTCGACAGTGGAAACAGAACGCTATCCCTTTTTCAGGGGCCTTGGACACATTCTGGGCAACCGGGACATGCTGATCACCCTGTTCCTGTTCCTGATCGGCCTTGGGATCTTCAATGCCATCAGCTCCATGACCGATTCCATTTCCGAAAAAGCAGGGATTGAGGACTCGGACGGACTGATCGGTGGACTGATGCTGATTGGAGGGATCGTCGGAGCCATTGTGATCCCCACGTTGTCGGATAAACTCAGGAAACGGAAGTTGTTTATGGTGATCTGCCTGGCAGGGATGGTCCCGGCAGTGGCCGGTCTCGCATTCGCGGGAAAGCTCGTCTCTGACCCTGAGCAAATCTATACCCTTTCGCTGATCTCCTCATTTATCCTCGGCTTCTTCGTCATGAGTGCCGGACCTGTTGGATTCCAGTACGCGGCCGAGGTGAGCCACCCTGCTCCCGAATCAGCCTCACAGGGGATCCTGTTATGGGTGGGGCAGCTGACGGGGATGGTATTTGTGGCCGGCATGAGTGTACAGAACAACCAGTTCCTGGGCACCTTCATGATCCTTTTCTCTATCCTGGCCATTCTGGCCCTGACTGCCTCTTTCTTCCTGCGGGAAAGCCCAATGATCCGAATACAGGGCCACACAGAAGGTTAAAAATTTGTTAAGTCCTGCCTGAAATGGAATAATCCATTCCCCGGTTAAAGGGATCCAGGGGATTGAAATGTCACTTTTGTAACATTTTTTTGACGTTTCGCGTACAAAAAAGTGACGTTGGTCAAAACCAAATCCTTTAGCCATGGATTTTACACACCCTGAAATGGCCTTCCAGGCCCGGACTTCTGCGCTCAGGAATACCCTGCAAGCGCTCCGCAAGGTCTACTCACACGACCCGCACCTTATCATGCAGCTTTTCCTGACCCTCCCGGTGGTGGCTGCCTGCATGGTATTTTCCATCAGCGCCATCCAGTGGTTGCTGGTCATTCTGGTCACCATCCTCTTTGTAGCAGCAGGCACGTTCCGGACTGCAGCATTGCTTCAGGTAAAATACGATTCCTCCCTGACACCTTTCCTGGTAAGCAGGATCAAATGTGTCGGCAATATGCTTGTCACCCTCACAGCAGGGATTTCCCTCCTTACCTACATGCTGGTCTTCGTTCCCCTGATCGGGCGGATGTAGAAGGTAAAGGATGTATTCCCGGGAAAAACCCTGTAGGGATTCAGCACCGAATTGGCCGTTCCCCCCACCCCGCTAACCATGTGGTCCAGGTTCAATGTGACCACATCCTCATCCATCAGCTGAAAAGGATAATGTGCCCTGTCCAGGTGATCGGTGGTGTATTTCTGAACGCTGGCATTAAAGGTCTCCTCACCTGAAATATGGAGGCCGGTCCCCGATTCGTCAGTCAGGCTGAACCAGTATACATCCGTTTTATTACCATAATCCTGTGGTATAATGTAGGGAACATAGTCCTCCTCCACAGTGGTGCGGTACCTGCCCACTTTGGCCCCGGTCTTCCGGTCCGGGTAGGTCTCAAAGGGTCCCCTGCCATACCACTCCATCTGCTGGAAGCTTTCGGGCAGCTCCATCTGCAGTCCGATCCTGGGGAGCCAGCGGGGCTGGTTGCCCCTGGGGGAGGCATTGGTGGAGAGCCTGATCTCCCCATCCGGGAAGATCACATAATGATGGCGAACCTTGAATCCGGTGGCATGGTTGTTGGCATGCAGGCTCGCTTCAACACTGACCTCAACGGAATTGCCGTTTTTCCAGCCTCTGAATTGGTCCACATCCTGGACAAGCCGGTCCAGTCCGAGGGAACGCCATCCGTTGGCCGTCTCCTTCCCCATCCACTCCTCCATGTAACCCATCTCGGTGTGCCAGCCGTTCCAGGAATCCAGGTCATTGGCCAGGGGTGCCCTCCATACGTTGAAGGTGAGACCCTTGCTGATCAGCTCTTTCCCCTCTAAGATCATTGAGGTGAGCGTTCCGGTGTGCTTGTCGAAGGTATACCTGAATCCATCTCCGGTGATGACCAGCGCGTCACCGGTCTCTTCCATTTCAAGCAATCCGGATCCGGTCGTATGTCCAGCCAGATCCATTCTATTCATGACCGATTCTCCGGTTTCCCTGTCCGGGTCCTTTGAGACGGGGAGCCTGAACTGCTCCCAGGCCACCTCGTGACCCGCTTTGGCCCAGGGCAGGTCCGTTGCGGTCCGGCAGGTGACCAGCAGGTGGTAAACGGTTCCGGGCTTCACCTCCGGAGTATTGAAAGGAACGCTGATCACCCCTGCTTCCCCGGCCGGAAGGTCCACATCGAGGATGCCCTCCTGCAGCACAATTTCATTCCCGGTTACCATCCACCTTATATCCAGTTCATTCAGGTTCCGGAAGTGATACCGGTTCTCAATAGTGATTTCACCATTTTTCTGATTCAGGCCGCAGATCTTCACAGGCTGGGGCGACTTCTTTAGCTGCCAGAGTTCGGGTTGCACCGAACGGTCGGGCCAGACCAGACCATAGGTGCGCCCCGGGATCCCTATGGTATAGAATTCTCCATCCTGCCAGGTTGTTTCAAAATCCAGCCACAGCCGCGACCTGTGCCGGAGATCCTCGGTTTCCGCCTGCAGTTCAGCCATTTGTATGACATCACCAAAGATCCTTACCTTATCAAGGGTGGCGTGGCACATGTATCCCCGGTGGTCGTCCCTTAGCTCGGCACTTTTGCCCAGGACCACCCAGTAGGGTGAGTTGCGGATGGAACCCCGGCACGCTTTCGTCCCGATAATGCTTCCATCCACATACAACTCCATCTTCTTCCCGTCGTAGATCCCGGCCACATGGTGCCACTGCCCTGTCCACCCATCAGGAAGCCGGCCCTGCAGCACTGTTTTCTCTCCTGTATTCACGTAGAACTCCAGGTGATCCCTGTCAGCCTGAATGATCCCAAACTGGTAATCCCCTTTTGTCAGGAAAGCTGCATTCCCATTATATTCCTCCGGCCTGACCCAAAACGAAATGGTTAGTGCTTCCCCGGATATATCAAGGGCCGGATCACGGTATACCTCCAGCCAGTCGTCATGCCCGCTCAGGCGGAGGGACTGCCCATGTTTGCCGGGCACCAGATGGGCCCTGTTCATGAGAACGCACGTGAGGTTCCCGGGGGAGTCATCGGTTGTTTTGACCACAGGCCAGGTGATCCCCGGGCTGATCCAGTCCCATATGGCACCGCCGGTAAGGCGCGGGTATTTGTAGATCAGTTCCCAGTATTCGTCCAGTCCCCCGAGGCTATTCCCCGTGGCAGCAATGTACTCATCCATAAAGGAGGGCCTTGGATCGTCCGATTTGGCGAATCGCTGTTCAAGGCGGAAGGGATGCAGGTAGCGGGGGCCCACGATGTCCTCACAGCGAATTGGGTTGGTTTTCGGGTCCTCATCCCGGTTGCCCCCGTACATCCAGGCAGGACGGCTTGGGATCGATCGCTTGCCCTCCTCAATGAGTGCACAGATGTTATCCCCCGGTCCGCTTTCATTCCCGGCACTCCAGATCACCACCGCGGGATTGTTGCGGTCACGGTATACCATCTTTCTGGCTCCGGTCAAGGTACTGCTCCCTCCACTCCGGCAGGCCGGAGATGTAGATGTAGGCATGGGCTTCATCCCCGGTCTCATCCAAATATAGATGCCCAGCCGTCGGCCAGGTCCAGGTACTCCACATTGGGCGGGTAATGGCTGGTGCGTACACAATTGATGTTGAACTGCTTCATCAGGTAAAGGTCCTTCCGCATGGTCTCCACATCCATGGCATGCCCGGTCTTCGGGTGCATCATATGGCTGTTCACCCCGTTGAATTTCACCGGGACACCGTTGATGCAGACGGCCTGGCCCTTTACTTCCACCTCCCGGAATCCAACCACATTGCTGAGGATCTCGGTGGCATTGCCTTCCCCGTCCACCAACTCCAGCACCAGGGTATAAAGGTTGGGGTATTCGGCCGACCACTTATCCGGATTGGGGACCGCCAGATCGCCGCTGATCTTCAGGCTGGTTCCCTTTTTCATGGATTCAACCGGTATGGCACCGGCACCAACAGGCACCGGCTGCTTCCGGGTTCATAAAGGACTGTACCTGATGGTCCCCTGCCCTGTCTTCCGATTCCTGTAGTTGGCCATCTCAGCACTGCAGCCGAAGGGTGGCATCCTGGTAATCCTCATCCAGGTCCGTGGTGATGTAGAAATCCCTGATATGCTGTTTCGGTGTGGCCATCAGGTAGACATCCCGGTATATGCCAGACAGGCGCCAGGTATCCTGGTCCTCCATATAGGTCCCGTCGCAGTAACGGAGAACCTTCACCGCGATACTGTTTTCGCCTGATTTCAGGTATGGGGTAATGTCATATTCTGCAGGTTCCATTCCTCCCTGGTTGTAGCCCACTTCCTTTCCGTTGATCCAGACGTAGGATGCGGACTGGACTCCCTCGAAATGAAGGAACACCTCCCTGTCAACCCAGTGCCCAGGAAGCTGAAAAGTCCGGAAATAGGAACCCACCGGGTTAAAATCTTCAGGGACCCTGGGAGGATCAAGGGGATGCGGCAATCCGATATTCCTGAAGAGCGGGTACCCGAATCCTTCCATTTGCCAGTTTGAAGGCACGGGGATCTCATCCCAGTCCCCCTTTGGATAATCCGCTTCCTGGAAATCAACCGGGGCATTCCCCGGGTTCTCTGCCCAGTGGAATTTCCAGGTGCCATTCAGTGTCATGTGGAAAGGCGAAGATTTCCTCTCCCCGTCCAGTGCCTGTTCCAGGTCCTCATAAGGCATCAGGGTAGCGTGGGGAGGAACCTGGTTCCTTTCGAATACTTCCGGATTTTCCCAGTCCGGATGCAGCTGGGCATTAACGGCAGATCCCGGGCACGCAGCCAGGACCATCAGCCAGATCATTTTTTTCATTGCAGTAGTTTTTCGGCTACCTCCACGGCCAGAGGATATCTTCCAAAGGGGGCGCTGACCTGGATGCCGTGCACAAACTGTGAGAACCCTTTCCACCATGGATTGGGCAATCTCAATGCCCGCTTTCAACTGGTCCTCTTTGGTCTCATACCTGGCAATGGCTTCGATCACCCGATCGGGAACAAACACACCCGGCACTTCATTTTTCATAAATTCAGCATTGCGCAGGCTCACCAGGGGCCAGATCCCGGCAATGAGGTAGAGGTCCCCCATATCCGCCTTTTCAAGGAATGATTCCAGGGAATCCACGTCAAATACCGGCTGGGTGATCACATACTCGGCCCCGGCATCCTTTTTCATTTGCAGCCTGTGGATCTCGTTTTCCTGGTTCACACTGTTGGGATCCAGTCCCACACCGGTGAAGAAGGCTGTGGGATCCCCGATCCGTTTTTCACCCACATCGATTCCGTGGTTCAGGTTGTTGATCAAATGGACCAGTCCGATGGCATCGATGTCGAAGACTGCGGTGGCTTGTGGGTAGTCCCCGATCATGGGCGGGTCACCGGTGATGGCCAGGATGTTCCGGATGCCCATGGCCGCAGCTCCCAGCAGATCTGACTGCATGCCCAGCAGGTTGCGGTCCCTGCATGTGTAATGGATCACCGTCTCAATGCCCACCTTCTGCTCCAGGAGTACGGCCAGTGCCAGGCCGGTCATCCGTGCCGAGGCCCGGGGACCATCGGGAATATTAATGGCATCCACCCCCCTTTTCTGAAGGATTTCCGCACCCTCCAGCGGTTTTGTGATATCAGTGCTCCGCGGGGGGACCATCTCCACCATCACCACCTGGTTCCCTCCGGAAAGCTTCTTCGACAGGTTTGATTTCTCCGGTTGGGGAACAGGGTCGGGAAGGGGTTCTTCTGTTACGGGTTTCACCCCGATGCCAATGGAGTGCTGTATCCGGGTTTGCTTCATGGCCAGGGTGTTGGCCATTTTGCTGATGTGCTCCGGGGTGGTCCCGCAGCATCCCCCCAGCATCCGGACTCCTTTGTCGATGAATCGTTTGGTGTAGACCGAAAAATACTCGGGGGTACTCATGTAGATCATCCTGCCATCGGTATACTGGGGACGGCCTGCATTGGGCATTACGCAGATGGGTCTGTCGCTCACATCAATGAGGCGTTCCACAAAATCGAGCATGGGTTTGGGGCCCACCGTGCAGTTCAGCCCGATCACCGAAGCATCGGTGGCCAGGAGCCTGCAGGCGATATCATCCAGGTCTACCCCGTACCTGGTTTTGCCATCCTCCCCCACGGTCATCATGGCCACAACAGGCAGGTCGCTGATGGTCCGGATGGCTGTCACGGCCTGTTCCATCTCACGAATGTCCTGGATGGTCTCAAGGATAAACAGATCCACACCCGCCTCCTCCAGGAAACCCGCCTGTTCAGCATAGGCTTCTGAAACCTGCTCCAGGGTAATCTCTCCCCAGGGTTCAATCTCCTCCCCCACCGGACCCATGGACCCGGCCACATAGGCATTTCCGCCTGCAGCTTCCCTGGCCAGCTCCACTCCTTTCCGGTTGATCTCCCCGAGATGTTCAAGCAGGTTGTGGGACTTCAGTTTGAACCGGTTGGCCCCGTAGGTGTTGGACTCGATCACTTTTGCTCCGGACCGGATGTAATCTTCATGGATGGATTTGATCAGATCGGGTCTCGAAAGGTTCAGCTCATCATAACACTTGTCAATGAACACCCCCTTCTCGTAAATAAGTGAGCCCATGGCACCATCCAGCAGCACCAGGTTATCCCTGATATACTCTTCAAATGGAATCATCAGGCAAAACTAATGTTTTTTATTGGTCAGTATACCCCAGGTATTCCAGCCTGCGCTGTACCTGTGGTTCCTCCAATACGGGTGTATTCAGGGTCACCCCATCCATCCGGAATTGATAACCATGAGGACCATCCCTCAGCAGAACCAGTGAGTTCAGGATCAGCAGGGCTTCAATGCCATCATTGCTTTCCTGCAGCGCCTTCATGATCACGGGTACCGGATCTCCCTTTGCCGGTAAGTCCCAGGAATTCGGCAGCCCTGGTCCGCACAAGCAGGTCTCCATGGTCACACAGGCTCCTGGCCTGGTCAACAAAGGGGGCGGCCTCCTCCCCGAAACAGGAACAGACAATCAGTCCCCAGTACACTTTGGCAGGGTCATCTGATGCCAGGGCACTTTCGATCCCTGCCTTGGCCTCCTCAAACGGAAGCAGGCTCAGATCTGCAATATCCACCAGTGCCCCGATCTCCCCGTTGTGTTTCACCCCAAATTCCAACGGGTTGCCGAATGCCTCCCGTCGCAGCATGTTCTCGGGATAAAAACTGAGGTCGGGCATTCCCTTGACCCAGTCCGTCAGCAGCGTTCTCATCCCTGCCAGCTGTTCCCTGTATGCAGGATCACCCGCCAGGTTGACAGTTTCATAGGGATCCTTTTCCAGGTCGTACAACGCTTCCGGTTCCCTTGGCTCAAAGAACTGGCTTTGCACCCCGTTCAACTGACCGGCATGATACATCTCACGCCATTGCTGGTATGCAAGGCATTTGTACCTGTAGTTGTTCTGAAGACCGTCGAAATTGAATGGCTGGTAGCTCCGGATATACTTGTAGTTTCCCTTCCTTGCGGTCCTCACCAGGTCGTACTTCTCATCAAACCGGTCCGCATAGCCGAAGGTGACATCCCACTGATCCAGTTCACTTGAAATAATTCCCGGGCCCAGGAATGGTTTGCCATCGATCCCGTCCGGGATTCCGGCTCCGGCCAGCTCCAGCAACGTGGGTCCGAAATCCACAAAACTCACAAATCCATCGGTTTCTGAACCCACCGGGATATCCACAAGGTGCCTGAATTTCTCAGGAACCCTTACCACAAGAGGGACATGCAACCCGGTTTCATAGGCATACCCCTTGCTCCCCGGCAACACGCCGCCATGATCGCCGAAATAGAAGACGAACGTACTCTCCAGCAACCCATCTTCTTCCAGCTGCCGCAGTACATTCCCCACAATGGTATCCACTGCCAGGATCTTGTCCCTGTAATAGGCACCGGTGAACCGGAACAGCTCCGTATCGGGATGGTTGGGGAACAGGTGGACCGTTTCGGGGTCTGTCACCGGTGTATACGTCTCCATCAGAGAAGCCGGGAAATGGAGCCTGCTTTCATGGGAGACCGGGTGGGATTCCTTATGGAAGAAGGGTTGTCCCTCACCCCTGTTCCTCCAGTGCGCCTTATTGGAGGATTCATCCCAGACACTGTCGGATTTGAAATAGTTGTAATCCTCCTTGAAGTTGTTTGTGGTATAATAACCTGCTTCACGGAGGTAGGCCGGAAACATCTCCACATCAACGGGCATGGGGACCAGTTGTGATTTCCGGTGGAACTGCGCCCCGGTCCGGGGACCGAAACAGGATGAGATCAGGCTGGAACGGGCCACGCTGCAGACAGGGGCATTGGAGAATGCCCGGGTGAATGTGATTCCATCCTGTGCCATTTTTTCAATATTCGGGGTAGCAATACCGTTCGGATCGAACAGTTCCATGTAGTGCGTGGAATTGTCTTCTGAGATGATCCAGACGAAATTGGGCTGTTCCGCCGGCTGGCACCCATGGAACAGGATGAACAGTGATCCGGCAATTGCTGCGGTGACTAAGGTTCTCATTTTGATGTGTTTGGTTTTGATGTGTTTGGTTCTGATGTGAGTTCAACCGCCAGGGGGTTGGACAAATCCTCCCGGTTGATCCTGATATCGATCCTTTTTAATCCTTCAATCTCCTTATCGTATGTGAGTGGCGGCGGGGAAAGATCCACAACCTTTACTTCATGGGGAATTTCATGTTGTAACCGCATGAAAAGCTTCTTCCCGTCCTGTGACAGCACCACCTGATCCGCCTCTGTGGTCACCTCTGCCGTGGTGATCATCTGCCAGGTTACGGCTTCCGTGCTTCCGGAGGGAACCAGGTCATCGCTGATGACCAGGCAGTCAGGCGCGGTCCGTTTAAAGGTCCGCCGGGCTTTCTTCATCTCCTCTCCGAACAGGGGGGTCATATCGAAGGTGAATTCCGGGTATGGATCACGGAGGTCAACCCTTGCCAGCTTCGCCCGGCCATCCACCAGGTGCATCTGATCATTCACAGTGAGCGTGCTGTGCCCGAAATTGTTCTTGGTGAGCAGGCTCCACCTGGGGGAGTCCTGGGCTTTGTTCCACAGGCCGGTCCCCATGAGCTGCTCAAGTTCATGGTAACCCTGGTTCCCGGGGTCCGCTGACCAGCGCACTCCATCCAGTTCAAGAATAAAGGATCCTGCATCCATGTTCCCGTGGTTATCGGAAGCCATGCCCCCTTTGGCTGCCAGGAAAAAGGATCCCGGGGCATTCTCAGGATCCCGGAAGACACCGACCGGTTCCCCGCCTCCGGCGATCCATACCTCAGGGCAGGTGAACCGGGCTGCTCCTTTTTGATCCAGCCGGGTAAGATCCAGAAAATGGGTGCTGAAGAACCTTGTACTCCTGACCTGCCTGGGTTCTGAAAGTTCTTTCTTCAGGAGGGCCTGGTATGTTTCCATATCCACTCCCGGTCCCGACCGCTCTGTGAACCATGCCAGCAGTCCGAAATGCGCCAGGCTGTTGTAGCCACCCAGGCTGGCATCAAAGTAGTTGTAGTATTCGCCGGAGGGACCTGCAAGTACCTGGCTGAAGATGGCACTCTCCATCACTCCCGGTGTTTTTGTAAAACCAAAGTCGGTACCCAGCGACGACTCGAAGGCAGAAATGGCAGCGGTCAGGTAAGTGGTGGCATAGAACCAGTAGGAGGGCCCTTCAGGATAGATCCCCCCCGGTGCATAGGGTTGCAGTGCCAGCGGGATCTTCTCCACCGACTGGTGCAGCACCCTGGAGGCCAGCTCCGGTTCATCTTCAAATACAGCGATGGCAGCAAGTGCCAGTCCCCCGTGACACACCAGGTTCCAGTTGTTGTGTGCGTTGACCCAGCTGTTGTATCCTGCAGCTGCAAGCCCCGGTTTGAGGGCTTTTTCAACCAGGGCTTCCTTTGCAAATTTATTCACTTCCGGCGAGATCCACTCCCCTGCCCAGTCCAGGGCCAGTGCAACACCTGCAGCCATTTCAGCCACATCCAGGAAGTGGGATGGATTCCAGTGTTCGAACGAGCATACGGCCTTCAACTCCTCCTCCAGCCGCTCCAGGTGTTTTTCATCCTTTTCGAAACGGTAGACCAGTGCCAGGGTGGTAAGCCGGTGGATGGCTTCACGGGAGACACCCAGGAGCCTGCGCCCCGTCTGTTTATATACCAGCGGATCCACCTCCAGCAAAGCATCGGCGCTCCCTGCAAGAAGCTTCAACCCGTTCCTGGTGATCTTGTCCCCGTTTTCCAGTTTTCGCCTGACCAGGCTTTCAACCTCCGGGGTGAGGATCAGCCTCGGTGGATCCGTCCGGATATGGTCCCTGATCCATTCCATGGAAACAGGATTGACAAATCCACCTCCTGCCGGTCCCATATGCTGGTCCGCAAAATCCAGGTAGTGCTCCCAGTCATACGGGGTAATGTCATGTTTGCCTGTCCGCATGTGGTACCCCAATTTGCCCTTCCACCTCGGCTGGTCCGCGACAGGCAGATCCTCCCGGTCCATAACATCCTCCCCGTAGAGTCCATATACTTTGCTTCCATACACCAGTGACAGGTATTCCCCATGGGGATCGGCCCAATCATCCTCGCTGGCGCTGGCCACGTAAAGGGGCCTTGGTGCCACCAGGGCCATCAGCATGTGCTGGTCCACCGGGCAAGCAGCCTCATTGTCATTGTAATCATTAAACCGATCGGCAAACCAGTGGGGAAAGGAGGTATTGATGCGGGAGACCCGTTCCCCGAATGGCCTGCGGGAGAGCGCGGCCCCTCCGCATCCCGAACAGTTGGAGATCACCAGTGCAAACCTCTCATCCTGCGCTCCGGCCCACAGGGCGGTCTTACCCAGCCGGGAGTGGCCAATCACCGCCACCCTGCCGGCATCGATATCCGCATCCTGCTCGAAATAGTCCATGGACCTGGACAATCCCCAGGCCCAGGCAGCAATGGTTCCCCAGGAGGAACCTGTGCGGTTTGCACCGGCTCCGCCCGCCAGCCGGTGTACCCCGTTGATGAACCCGTCATCGAAATCGGGGTCAATATCCCCGCAATAAATGGTGGCCAGCCCGTACCCCCTGGAGAGGATCAGTTCCACCGGCCAGCGGCCGGACCTTACGCCCCGTGATTCAATCGTAGCCTTATTTTCAGTGACATGAAAGTCCTTATTGTTCCTGAGCCAGCTACCGGTCAGGCTGATGTCAGGGTCAGGATCGAGGGTATGATTCCCGTAGAAATTGAGTCCGACGAACAACGGGACCGGTCCGGCGTGATCCTTCGGCAGATAGAGCAGGATGGAAAACGCCACGGTATCCATGGCATTGAACAGCCGGACCTCCACCTCTTTCATGATGGCGCTTCCGGACAGTCCATCTGCATTCATAAACTTCACCTGGAAGTCAGTCTCCACCCCCATCTCCGGAACCCTCCCATAGACATGGTCCCGGAACAGTTCCAGTACCTCCTCCCTGCGGTCGGACTCCCACTGGGTTGCATTTTCTATAACGACACCGCCTTCGGTCACCAGTGGATCGGGAAGGGGCGCCAGGAGCTGGTTTTTTTCATCGGGCTGAACCTGTGACCGGAGGGTAAAGCTGCAGGCTGCCATGATGAACGGAACCAGCCAAAAATTCCTCGTTGATAATCTGCTTTTTCTCATGCTCATAAAATTACTATCCTTACATTCATATCAAAAGATAAATCCGGAAAAACCGATGAGATCCTTCACTGTCATTGCCATTTTTACCCTCTTTATCGTCTCCATGGACCTCTATGCCTGGCGGGGGATCCACCACCTGCTGGGAATTGAACCCCAGGGAAGGAGCGCATTCACCCTGGTTTTCTTCGGGGCCACCCTTGTTATGCTTACTGCCCTGCTGTGGACCGGCTCACGATTCCAGAGGATGCGTGATCCCTCCCTGTTCCTGGGTGTCATGGTGGTCATGGGGATCTTCCTCATGCTCTATGTTCCAAAACTGATATTCAATGCCACCCAGCTGCTTGGCGACCTCTCAGTACTGGTGGCCCGGATCACCCGGGGAAGCGGAGCCTCCCTTAGAAATTGGTTCCTCATTCCCGGGGCAGTCCTTGGAATATTCCTGTTCATTGCCTTCGGCATGGGCATGCTCCGGGGCAGGACCAATGTGAAGGTGTTCAGGGAGACCGTGCAAATCGCGGGGCTCCCCCCGGCTTTCAACGGACTGAAGATCGTGCAGCTTTCCGACATCCACCTGGCGGGATTTTACCACCAGCCCGGACACATCAGGCGGGTGGTGGAGCAGGCCAACAGCCTGGAACCGGACCTGGTCCTTTTTACGGGGGACATGGTCCATAACTTTGCCGAAGAGTTGGATCCCTTTACAGGCATATTGCAGGAGTTGAAGGCTCCTCTGGGGAAATTTGCCGTGCTGGGGAACCATGACTACGGGAAATATTTTAAATGGGAGTCAGATCATGCGCAAAAAGAGAACCTGGACCGGGTGAAGGAGCAGATCAGGAATGCAGGATTTGACCTGCTGCTGAACGAGCACCGCTCCGTTGCACTGAACGGCAGTTCTCTGGAGATCATCGGCGTAGAGAACTGGGGAAAACCGCCCTTCCCGCAGGAGGGTGACCTGCAGGCAGCCATGGAGGGAACAGATCCCCGGCTGGTGAAGATCCTGCTCTCCCACGATCCCTCCCACTGGGACCTGCAGGTGATGGGAAAAGAGCCCATCGCACTGACCCTTTCAGGGCACACACACGGCATGCAGTTCGGATTCGAGATCGGAAATTTCCGTTGGAGCCCCTCCCGGTGGACCTATAAACACTGGGCAGGCCTCTACCGTGAGAACGGGCAGTACCTCTATGTGAACAGGGGACTTGGTTATACAGGATTTCCCGGGCGGGTGGGTATCAGGCCGGAAATCACCCTGCTTGAGCTGAACACCAGGAATCCTGATAGCGTTTGAACTCCTTTCAGTAATGTATGGGTGGTATCCTTGTGATGTCGCTCCTGAATGGTGAAACCTTCCCGCTGCCAACCAGGTAAATCCTTTCATTGGTGATCTTCATGGCCCGGGTAAGTTCCGGGTAGGGAAGGTTGGTGATTGTGACGATCCCTATGTTGTAGTTTTCACCGTCAAAGCGGCCTGAGAAAGGCTGGTCGATCCACTGGAAATAGTGCATGCCGACCAGTTCGGGCCGCGCAAATCCATTTTCCATATAGGTGCGGAAAGCCAGTGCCCTCTCCTCCTGGTTCAGCACCCCGCGGATCCCTGTGGCAGGCAGACCGCGATCCACCGCCCCGTGATGAAATTCCCCAATTATCACAGGTTTCCCGCTTCTCCTGGAGATCTCCTCTGTTGGTGGAGGCACATTGGCGTATCCGTTAATGGAAAATACATCGAACCGCTCACCCGCTTTATACAACAGGTCAGAACTGATCCATGCGTAACGCATTCCCAGGTTCAGGTGGTTATTGTCCACCCGCTCCACAGCATCGCAGGGAATATCGATGTACCTTTTCACCATGATCTCACTGAACAGCTTGAAATCCGATTCCGCCATGGTTGAAGGAGGGGATTTGAGTACCATACCACTCAGCTGACCGAATTGTTCCAGATCCGTTTGCCATGCCACATTCAGGGAGTCAATGTTGTGATGGTATCTATCCGTTATCCATTGAATGAATGCTCTCTTTGTTTCTGAATCCTGGCCGGTTCTGAACATCTCATAAGCCAGGTTGTGGTACCCGAAGGCCCAGTGTGGTTCATTGAGCAGGAAATAACCGATCAGATACGGATCTTTCTTATACACTTCAAGCTGTGCAGCAAATGCCGCCGCATTATCCCTGTACTCCCGGGAAAAGACATCGGGGAAATCACGGTAAACAATTGTTTCCGTGGAAGGGAATCCGCGCATGGGCAGAACATAAGGGATCTTCATGGCCCTGGCAAATTCAAGGTCTGACCAGTTCCCCACCGTGTTGATCCTGAATTCCCTCATCATACCGGCGGTAACCTCCTGCCATGCCTCTTTCCAGCAGTCCCCGTATACCCGTATCATATTGGCCTCATAGAAGTCCATCTGCCTCCCACGGTCATTGCCCGGATCCAATGCCGGGAACTCCTTCTCACCCTCCCCGGGAAGCCATTCGAAAAGGTCCTCTATCCCCCGGACGGGTCCTCCGGAACCAGGCCCGATACAATCCACGCCAGTGCTGAGAAATGCATATCCCTCCGGGTCCACAAGCCACCACCTGCTACCATCATGATGGGTCCTGAAAAAACCGGTTCCGGAAAACTTCTTCTCCTTCCATCCCCCGTACCTGCTCCAGCTATCGGGGCAGGATGCCTGTCTGACGCTATCTTTCAGCGCAAGGTTTTTGGCGACCAGTTCTTCCTCATTTTTCACCTTTCCATCCCACTCCTTCATTTTCCACTGACCCAGCCGGTCAACAACCGGATCCTGCAGGGCAGGATAGGGTTCCGGCTCGAAATTGCTGAGACTGACCGAGGAGAGCTCAAACGCTGGTGTGAAATAGGGCTCCTGGACCGGACCGAAATGCAGTACCACCTTCGAGATCTCCTCTGCATCCATGCGGTTTCCGCTGACGGTCCCTTTCAGCTGGCGGGGCGACCGGTCAATAAATATTTGCTGGGCATCCAGATGGCTCAGAGGAAACAGGATCTTGGTCCGCACACAAGGCAGAATGCCCATAAGGGATGACAACCACAGGGAGCCTGCTTCCCGCGCCCCGGATTCCCTGTAGAATCTGATGGTGATCATCCCGCTGTAATCGTTCCTCCCAAATAGTTCCAGTACCAGGTACCTGGCATCGCTCCAGTCCGGACTGTCACCTTTCTCCCATATGACCACATCGGCATCACCGGGCACGGGCCTGATCTCCAGGGCAGGTTTACCAAACACCCCGCTTTCCTCCAGCAATCTGCAGGTTGCATGGCCTTCGGCAATCTTTTCCAGACTGAATTCCTGTGGATCCACTCCGGCTGAAAGGCCGGGAAAGGTCGCCAGGAAAATCAGTCCAATGATCCATTGCAACATGATTGTCCCAATCCTTTTCATGATAACTTTTCCGCCAAAGAGTACTAAAGCCTTGCCAGGCTGTCGAGCCGGGCCTGGTACTCCATCCATTCGCCGGCCATGCTTTCAACCAGCCCGGGGTATTCATCTGACAGGTCATGGACCTCGCTCCGGTCTGCCCCCAGGTCATAGAGTTCCCATACATTGTCAGGTATTGCCCAGACCAGCTTCCACTCCCCCCTGGTGATGGCCCGGTTTCCCACATGGTCGAAGTAGAGCATGGGGTGCGGGATCTGCATATCCTGGTCAAAGGAGGGTACCAGGCTCTTCCCGGGAAGTTCCGGGCTAAGCGTATCGGGGATCTCCACCCCCGCCAGGTCAGTGACGGTGGGCAGTATATCGGTGAAATGGGCCATGGTGGTCCTGAGCTCCCCCCGGGCGCTGATCCCTTCTGGCCATGAAATGATACACGGCCCGGAAATACCCCCTTCATTCATCCATGATTTATGCCTTTTAAAGGGGGTATTGGCAGCAGTGGCCCAGCCCGGGCCAATGCATAGATAGGTTCCGGCCGATCCGGGAGGAAGGTTTTTGTCGTGCATGTCTCCCCGGATCATCTGCTCGGCACTGGCCCCGTTGTCTGAAATGAAGATCAATACCGTATTGTCGTACCGGCCCATCGCCTTCAGGGAGTTGATCAGACGTCCCACCTCCTGGTCGATCCGGTAGACCATGGCCGCATGGATGGCCATCTTGGTTGCCTGGAACCGTTGCTGCACTTCAGTCAGCTCCTCCCACGCCACCGCATACCGGGCCTCCCCCGGTCCGATGAGCTCCTCCAGCTTTTCCTGGCTAAGGTTGTAGTTCGGTAACACTTCTGGCATCCTGGCGGACAATTCGCAATCCAGGATCCCGGCCGACACCAGGTTCCGGAACCTCCTGGCACGGATGGTGTCCCACCCGATGGTATAGGTTTCCATAAAGAGGTCGATGTCCTCCTGCAGGGCATGCAGGGGGAAATGGGGGCTGATATATGCCAGGTAACCGAAGAAGGGGACCTCCGGGTTTCCCTGATGGTGCTCCTCCAGCAGGCGGATCATCTGGCCGGTGATGCCCACCGTGGAATAGTAACCGTCCTCCACCTCCGGTTGTGGAAGGGTATCCCTGTCAAAGTTGTGGTTGATGGGATTAAAATGGCGGTCCCATCCATGGTTGAAGTAGGAGTGTCTGTACCCGGCCGCCAGGGGATCGTTGTCGTTAATGTGCCATTTCCCGGAATGAT
The DNA here is from genome assembly GCA_963793455.1 of uncultured Bacteroidota bacterium. Taxonomy (GTDB): domain Bacteria; phylum Bacteroidota; class Bacteroidia; order Bacteroidales. The sequence continues at coordinate 55,413 of CAWCAK010000001.1, read as the reverse complement.
AGCAATAATACCCTCCTTCATTCAGGTACTGGGGCAGGTATTTGATCCAGCCGGGAGCCCCCAGCTCCTTCTTCCTGGGATCCATGTTGACCGCACGGGCATAGTGGCCGGTCATCAGGGTGGCCCTGGAGGGCCAGCACCTTCCACAGGAGTACATCCGGGTATAGAGCAGACCCTGGTCCGCCAGCTGGTCGATATGGGCAGTGGGTATCTCACTACCGTAACACCCCAGGTCGGAATAGCCCATGTCATCGGCCAGGATCAGGATGATGTCGGGTGGTGACTTCTCTTCCGCATCCACCGCGCAACCGGTCATTGCTGCCATGACTGCCAGCAATGGGAAAATAACTGTGAATCTGTATGGATGAATTCTCCGTTCAGGGGGTGGTTTCATAATGTCATGCTGGATTCTAAAAATACACATTATTTGTTAATTTCTTTTTGTAGTTTCACCAGTCACCCGCATTATCAGGATCTGTACTATGCCTCAAAACTTTAACCTCCGGTATATCCTTGGGATCTCTTTCGTTGCAGCCATGGGCGGACTCCTGTTTGGCTACGACTGGGTCGTGATCGGCGGTGCAAAACCGTTCTATGAAAAATTCTTTGATATTGCCGACCTGCCAAGGCTCCAGGGCTGGGCCATGAGTTGTGCCCTGGCAGGCTGCCTGCTGGGATCGGTCATATCAGGCTTCCTGAGTGACCGTTACGGAAGGAAACGGCTGCTGATCATCGCCGCACTCCTGTTCACCATCTCGGCCATCGGGACCGGTGGCTCTGACCGGTTCACACCATTTGTCCTGTACCGGATCCTGGGGGGGATCGGGATCGGCCTTGCTTCCAACCTGTCGCCCATGTATATCGCCGAGGTCACCCCGGCAAAGTTCCGGGGAAGGTTTGTATCCCTGAACCAGCTCACCATTGTGATCGGGATCCTGGCCGCCCAGGTCATCAACTGGCTGATCGCCGAACCGGTTCCCGAAGGTGCCACATCCATGGAGATACTGCAATCCTGGAACGGTCAGCAGGGTTGGCGCTGGATGTTCTGGGCCGAAGTGGTCCCCGCATCCCTCTTTTTCATCCTGATGTGGTTCGTGCCCGAAAGTCCCCGGTGGCTGGCCACCCGGAACAAACACAAAGAGGTCATCTCTATCCTGACCCGGCTGGGGGGCAGCGGTTATGCTGAGAAACAAGTTGTTGAGATTGAAGCCTCCGTTCGCGCCCGCAGTGGCAAAGCAGGGCTGAAAAGCCTGCTGGAGGGCAAGATGCCAAGGGTGCTTCTGATCGGTATTGTCCTGGCGGCATTCCAGCAATGGTGCGGCATCAATATCATCTTTAACTATGCCGAAGAGGTATTCGCGGCAGCCGGTTATGGAGTCTCAGACATTTTGTTCAACATCGTGATCACCGGAAGTGTTAACCTGCTGTTCACCCTGGTGGCCATCTACACTGTTGACAGGCTGGGGAGGAAGGCACTGATGATACTGGGAGCAGGAGGGCTTGCGGGCATATACGGGGTAATGGGTGCCTTCTATTATTTTGAATTCACCGGTTTGCCCGTACTGATCATTGTCCTGGTGGCCATTGCCTGTTACAGCATGACCCTGGCTCCCATCACATGGGTGGTCCTTTCTGAGATCTTTCCCAACCGCGTCAGGGGAGCAGCCATGGCAGTTTCCACCGTCTCCCTCTGGGCCGCAAGTTTTATCCTGGTCTACACCTTCCCCTTTCTCAACAGGGCCCTGGGGGCATCCGGATCATTCTGGGTATTCGGTCTGATCTGTGTGGCCGGATTTATCTTCATCCGGTCGCACCTGGTGGAAACCAAGCAGAAATCGCTTGAAGAGATTGAAAGGGAACTAACCGGGAAGTAGGTCTGGCCCGGGAGCACGGTATGATTCCAGAACACTATTGAGTATCTCCGGGGCCCTGACAATCCTGCCGGAGGCCAACTCCATGAAGACCAGCACCACGGTGGCTTCATTGGCCAGGTCACCCGCTTCATTGAAGATGCGGTGAAAGAACTCCATGCGTGCCCCGGGCAGCTCCTTCACGGTGGTCTCAATGGTAACCAGCTCATCGTATTTCAGAACGTTCCTGTACCTGGCATTCAACGAATAGACAGGCATCACGATCCCCTGCTTCTCCAGTTCCGCATAGGGAAATCCCATGTGCCGGATCATCTCCGTCCGCCCGATCTCGTAAAGCCTTCCATAACTCCCGTAATAGACCACACCCATCTGGTCGGTGTCGGCATACCGGATGCGGTATTTAACCTCTGTTGTAATTGGTAACATATTTTGTCTCGCTCCAATTCTTCGCCTACGGCTCAGTTCCTGCGGTTTCCCAATAACCAATACCCAATTCCCAATAACCAATTTATTCCTTTATCCCTGCCAGGGTCAGCAGGAATGCATACTCCATGGCTGTCTCCTTGTACTGTTCGAACCTGCCAGATGCACCGCTGTGGCCCGTGTCCATATTGCAATACATGAGCAGCATGTTGTCATCGGTCTTCATATCCCGCAGTTTGGCCACCCATTTGGCCGGCTCCCAGTACTGCACCTGGCTGTCGTGCAATCCCGTGGTGACCAGCATATGGGGATAATCCATGGCTTTTACCTGGTCGTAGGGCGAGTAGCTGAGCATATAGTCATAGTACTCCTTGTCGTTGGGATTGCCCCATTCGTCGTATTCGCTGGTGGTCAGCGGAATCTCGTCATCCAGCATGGTGGTCACCACATCCACAAAGGGCACCGCAGCAATCACGCCTTTGTATAACCCGGGCTGAAGGTTGACAATGGCTCCCATAAGCAATCCCCCGGCACTTCCACCCTGGCAAACAGTTTATCCGGTGAGGTGTATTCCTCCTTGATCAGGTGCTCGGCACAGGCATTGAAATCGGTGAAGGTGTTCATCTTCTTCAGCAGTTTCCCGTCCTCGTACCAGGGCCTGCCGTAGATCTGGCCTCCCCGGACATGGGCGATGGCAAACACAAATCCCCTGTCGATCAGGGAGAGCCTGGGGGAACTGAAGAAGGGCTCCCGGGTAAACCCGTAGGATCCGTATCCATAGAGCAGAACCGGGTTGCTGCCGTCCAGCTGAAGGCCCTTTTTATAAACAATGCTCATGGGGATCTTCTTCCCGTCGCTGGCAGCGGCAAAAAGCCGCTTGGTTTCATATGCAGCCGGGTTAAAATCACCCACCACCTCCTGCTGTTTAAGGAGGGTCTTCTCACGAGAGACAAGATTGTAGTCGTAGATGGTATAGGGTGTTGTTAGTGAAGAGTAACCGTATCTCAGCAGCTCGCTGTCAAAATCCACGTTGATGGAGATCCAGGCAGTGTAGACCTCCTCTCCCATGTCCAGGTAGTGCTCCGATCCGTCATCCCAGCGGATCACCCTCAGCTGGTTCAGGCCATCCTTCCGCTCGTTCACCACCAGGTAGTCGCTGAAAAGCTCAAGGTTCTCCAGGAAAACATCTTCCCGGTGCGGGATCACCTCCTCCCAGTTTTCCTTCCCGGTCTTGTCCACCGGAGTCTTCATCAACCTGAAGTTCTTGGCATCCAGGTTGGTACGGATGTAGAAATAGTCCCCGAAATGAAAAGTGCTGATATTCCAGCTCCCGCTCCCTGGGCTGGATGACCCGGAATTCGCCCACCGGATTATCGGCCCTAAGCACCTGCTCTTCGGAGGTGAGGGTACTGTAGCTGGTGATAAAAATATACTCCTTGGACTTGGACTTAGCCACATCTGCATCGAAGGTCTCATCGGTCTCCTCGAATACAAGCACATCCTCCGATGGGTCTGTTCCCATAACATGCCTGTAAATGGCCTTGCTTCTCAGGGTCACCTCATCCTGCAGCGTATAAAAAATGGTCCTGTTATCATTGGCCCAGACTGCCCAGCCGGTGGTCAGCGGTATCCTTTCATCCAGCATATTTCCCGTCTCCAGGTCCTTGATCATCAGGGTATACTTCCTCCGGCTGACCGTATCGATCCCGAGGGCAGCATAGCGGTTGTCCTCACTGATGGTCATCCCCCCCACCTCGTAGTAGGCAAAGCCTTCTGCCATCTCATTCACATTGGCGATGATCTCCTCCTCAGCTTCCAAGGAGCCCTTCCGTCGGCAATAGATGGGATACTCCTTTCCCTCCTCGTACCGCTCATAATAGTAATAACCGTTCTCCTTGTAAGGAACACTCACATCAGTCTGCTTGATGCGGCCGATGATCTCCTTGTACAGTGATTTTTGAAATTTTTTACTGCCCTTCATCTTCTCCTCCCTGTAGGAGTTCTCCGCCTCCAGGTAAGCGATCACTTCCGGATTTTCCCGTTCCCGCAACCAGTAGTAGTCATCCACCCTGGTGTCACCATGGATGGTCAGTTCTTCAGGTTTCTTAGCGGCATCCGGTGCTTCCATTGTTGAAGAGGTTTTGCATGACTCAATGGTTATCCCGGCCAGGGCCATCAGGATAACTGTAACCATATGTTTCATGGATTGCATTTTAAGTCCCTGAAATTAATCAATTTTTACCGTATCATAATGATATCTGTCAAATCATAAACGCTGTATGAAGATGGTTGTTCAATGCCGGATTCCTATGTAATTCCTTTCATGGAAAGCTGGATCCGGTTGCGCTGCACATCCACCTCCAGGACCCTCACCTTTACATGCTGGTGGATCTTCACAATGTCATTGGGATCCTTCACAAACCGGTCCGCCAGCTGCGAGATATGCACCAGTCCGTCCTGCTTCACCCCCACATCCACAAAGGCACCGAATTTGGTGATGTTGGTGACGATCCCCGGCAATTCCATGCCCGGTTTCAGGTCCTCAACGCTGTACACCCCCTGGTCAAACTCGAACACCTCGATCTGCTCCCTGGGGTCCCTGCCCGGCTTCTCCAGTTCAGAGCGTATGTCCTCGAGGGTGGGCAAGCCCGGTATCGCCTGACACATAATCCTGAAGGTTGATCTGTTTCAAAAGGGACTCATTCTGCACCAGCTGTTTCAGTTCCACATCCAGGTCCCCTGCCATTTTCTCAACGATGTGATAACTCTCCGGGTGGACCGCAGAGTTGTCAAGGGGATTCTCCGCATCTTCGATCCGCAGGAACCCTGCACACTGCTCATAGGCCCTGGCACCCATCCTGGGCACCTTCAGCAATTGCTTCCTGGAGGTAAATCCTCCGATCTCCTGGCGGTAATCCACCACATGCTGTGCAAGGGCAGGACCCAGTCCGGAAACATAGGTAAGCAGGTGCATGCTTGAGGTGTTCAGGTTCACCCCTACCATGTTCACGCAGCTCTCCACCACCTCATCCAGGCTCTTCTTCAGGTTGCCCTGGTCCACATCATGCTGGTACTGGCCCACCCCGATGGATTTCGGATCGATCTTCACCAGTTCGGCCAGTGGATCCATCAAGCCGCCGGCCGATGGAAACCGCGCCGCGCACCGTCACATCGTAATCGGGAAACTCCTCCCTGGCGATCTTGGAGGCAGAATAGATGGAAGCTCCCGACTCATTGACCATGTAGACTTCCATCTCCTGGGGGAAGCGGATAAGCCGGATGAACCGCTCGGTCTCCCGGCTGGCGGTTCCGTTCCCGATGGCGATGGCCTCGGTCTTGTACTGCTGAACCAGCGAGGAGACCTTACGGGTGGCTCCTGTCCTGTCCGACTGGGGGGGATGGGGATAGATGGTGGCATTGTGAACCAGGTTCCCCTGCTCATCCAGGCAAACCAGCTTGCAGCCGCTCCTGAATCCCGGGTCCAGCGCCAGGACCCGCTTCTGGCCCAATGGTGAAGCCAGCAGCAATTGCCTCAGGTTATCCGCAAATACTTTGATGGCTTCCTTATCAGCCTTCTCCTTGGAAAGTGCCTTGTATTCATTTTCAATGGAGGGTTGGATCAGCCTTTTATAGGCATCCTTAACGGCCAGGGCCACCTGTTGCCCCACATCGTATGGACTCTTCACGAACTGGTTTTCCAGGGCATCGGTCACCCGGAGGGAATCCGGCTCCACTGAAAGCCGCAGGAATCCCTCCTGCTCACCCCTGCGCATGGCCAGGATCCTGTGGCCCGGGCACTTTTTTAATAGTTCGCTGAACTCGAAATAGTCCCTGAATTTGACCGCTTCCTCCTCCTTTCCTTTTACCACTTTTGATGTCACGACAGCGCCCATGTCAAAATGGTGCCTTACTGTCTTTCTGGCCCGCTGGTTCTCATTCACCCATTCGGCAATAATATCCCTGGCTCCCTGAAGGGCATCCTCCACTCCCGCTACCTCGTCGTTCAGGAAACCTGAGGCTGCTCCTTCCACATCCTTCTCCTGCTGCTTCATAAGGATCTTTGCCAGGGGCTCAAGACCCCTGTCCCTGGCCACTGTAGCCCTTGTCTTCCGCTTGGGTTTATAGGGGAGGTAAATATCCTCCAGCACCACCGGGTCGAGGCACTCCACGATCTTATCCCGCAGCTCATCCGTAAGCAACCCCTGCTCATCGATGGTCTTCAGGATGTACTCCCTGCGCTTCTCCAGCTCTTTCAGCTTGTTCAGCTCATCCCTGATCTCGGTGATCTTCACCTCATCGAGACTGCCGGTATGCTCCTTCCGGTACCGGCTGATAAAAGGGATGGTGGCCCCCTCCTCCAGCAGTTCCACTGTATTCTTCACCTGCCTGACGGGTACCCCTACCCGTTGGGCTATGATATCCTCAAAAACGATCATGTTTATCTGATTCAGATCCGGTTAGTAATAATCATACCAGTAATAACTGTATTCGGGGATAAAAGTAGTGATTGTATATACATCCGTAGAATATCCCCCGAAAAAACCGGTACCCTCATCCACGTTGCTGTAGACAACCACGGGTACTGCCAGGTAGTTCTCCTTGGTGTCATAGTGGTGCTGCCTCGATCTCAGGTACTTGTAATAGGACTCTGAAATGGAGTGGAGCCGGACATCCACAATGGCGGAATCGGCCGATGCCAGTTCATAGGTTGCAAAATATCCCCTGAGTGAATAGCTCTTTCCGTCCATCAGGTGATCCGAGAAGAGGACGCCCTGTGAGGTGATCGCCTCCACGATGATATCCTCGCTGTAGATATAGGGATACCCCTGGTCCCTGTGAATGATGGTATAGGAGTAGGAGGAATCCTCCAGGAAGTAGTTCCACTGATTGTTAAAGTAGACCGAATCCACCACCTTCACCGTGGTATCCCTGTACTCGGTCCATGAGCGGTCCACTCCGGCAAACAACAGGTAATAGTTTTCCACCCCCGGCGGATCGTTGATGGTCAGGTCAAACTGCAACATCTCCTGAGCATAGTCATAGGCATACTCATCCTCGTATTCTATGGAAACAGTGGCCGTATCGATCCCCTGGATCATCACAGGTTCCGGGATCTCACTGCTGGCAATGACCAGGGGGTACCCTTGGTTTTCCACAGTGATGGTATAGGATTCTCCGATGGACGGGATGAAATCGTTCGATACATAGTAGCCGTTGTCCCTGTAGGTAAGTTCGTTAAGCAATGTATTTCCCTGGTAAAGCCTGACCAGCGCATTCTCCATGGGAGCCACCGGCGCATTGTCCAGGATATGGCGGGTCCGGGAGACCTGCACAGCTACCAGGGAATCACTGGTTATGGCCCCGTTCAACACGATCAGGTTGTCCGATTCCTCCAGCTCAATGAACAGGGTCGATTCACAGGCATGGGGCAAAAGCAGCGCTGAAACAGCCAGGGTGGCCCGTAATGCGGTTGAGATAATATGTGATTTCCCTTTCATGACTTCTAAAATTCAACAGAATAACTGATGGAGGGTATCAGCATGAAGATACTCATCTGTTTCAGCGACCTGTTCCCGTAATTCGTCATACCCGAAGAACAGGTAAAAGGTGTTCTGCCTGTTATAGACATTGTAGATTCCAAGACTCCAGGTGGTCTTCCCCCATTTCCTGTTCTTGTGCCAGTTCACACCCAGATCCAGGCGGTGGTAGGCCGGTTCCCGGTAGGCATTTTTTCCCTTGAAATATTCGATGTCGGGATCATAAAAATAGCTGTTGGTGGTCGGCCCGTAATAGTTATAACCATTGCCGGGATTGCTGAAATCATGGTTGTCAGGGGCATACCTGGATACAGCCAGGGTCCTTGCCTTCCCGGTACCGTACACCCAGGTGACACTGGCATCTAACTTTTCATTGACCTTGAACATGATCACCACAGATACATCATGCCTGCGGTCGTAGGTATAGGGGAAAGGCTCCCCGTTGTTCAGGGTTGCGAACTGCAGGTCCACCCTGGACAGGGTATACCCCACCCAGCCCCGGAACCTGCCGATATCCTTCCGGGCCAGGAATTCCAGCCCGTAGGAGAGACCCGTCCCGTCCCGTTCGATCTTATCCTCCCAGTCCACCCCGTACTCAAAGAAGCTGGAACCTTCCGAGTAGTCGATCAGGTTGGACATGGTTTTGTAGAATCCCTCCAGGGTGAAATACCAGCTGTCTTTCAGGTTGTAGGCAAAACCCACCGCCGTCTGGTATGAGCTCTGGGGAGGGGTTTTGTCGGTGGCCGGTACCCATATGTCGGTGGGCAGCCCGATGGTGGCATTGGTCAGCAGGTGGATATACTGGTCCATCCGTGAAAAAGCAGCTTTGAATGACAGGTGGGGTGTGATCAGCAACCTTCCGGAGATGCGGGGCTGCAGTGAATGGTAAAATTCATCATTCACGAAGAAACCCGAATAGTGCAGTCCCACATTGGCCCTGATACGTGAACCCAGCTGAAAATTGTCCTCCGCGTAAACATAGTACTCATGGGCAAAGACCTTGTCACTGTTAAACTCGGCCGTCAGGGTATCGTCGGTGGATGACAGGGTTTCGATCCCGGGAGAAAAGGTGTGGTAAAGGTATTTTCCCCCGAACCGGATGGTGTGCGCCGGCACCGGCCGGTAGTCGAAATCGGCCGTAGCGCCCCAGTCCTCGATCCCCGAGAAGTAGTGGTAGGCATAACTCTGGTCGTACCTGCCGTTCACCAGGTTCTGGGTCTTATCGAAGGTATCGAACGCATAGTTGCTGTACATAGCGGTGATGTTGCTGAACAGCTTGCTCCCGAAAACGTGGTTCCATCGCAACGCTGTGGTCAGGTTCCCCCAGTAGAGCCCCGATTCGGAAGTAACCAGGTAGGAGGTGTCATTGTTGATCCACTTCTCCTCGTTATCGATGTAGAACTTGTCCCTGCCGAAATAGGCACTGAGGTAAATACGGTCCCTGTCAGAGAACTTATGGTTGATTTTGGCATTGACATCATAGAAATAGTACCCCGTCCTGCCTTCCACACCGTTGGCCTTGTTAATCTGCTGGATGATGGGTTGGGCCAGGATATCCAGATAGGTCCTCCTGCCCGATATGATGAAGGAGGTTTTATCCTTGATATATGGGGCCCTCAAGGGTCAGTTTGGTGGCGATCAGCCCGATGGAAGCAGCCCCGTGAAACTCCTTCATGTTTCCCTCCTTCATCCTGATATCCAGCACCGAACTGAGTCTTCCCCCGTAATGGGCGGGAAATCCTCCCTTGGTAAGCGTGATGTTGGAGATGGCATCGGGATTGAACACTGAAAAGAAACCGAAAAGGTGGTTGGCATTGTAAATGGGTACCCCGTCCAGCAGGAACAGGTTCTGATCGGGTCCCCCGCCCCTTACATAGATCCCGCTGGTCCCCTCGGTACCCGATTGCACCCCCGGCATCAGCTGGATGGTCTTGATCACATCGGCCTCCCCCATAAACATGGGGATCGATTTGATCTCCTTGATGGGAATATGTATGGAACTCATCTGCACATCCTCCACCACATCCTGTGGCCGGTGGGTGGTCACCACCACCTCGTCCAGGGTCAGGGAGGGCACCAGGGAGATGTTCATCTTCAGGTCAGCTCCCAGGTAGAAAGGTCTCGTTGTAGGTACCGTAACCCACGTAGGAGACCTGCAGGTTCACATCCCCTTCAGGGAGGGTCAGGCTGAAAAAACCATACTCATTGGCCGAGGTCCCCTTCCCCGAGTTGAAATCGTAGATGGTCGCAGCGATCAGTTTTTCTGCTGAGGTCTGGTCCTCCACATACCCGCTGATGGTGTACTGCTGTCCGTGCCACTCCGGCAGAAAGAATCAGCAACAGGAGGAGAAGGATCTGGTATTTTCTCATGAAGCTGTGTTCAACAAAAGAATTAAAGGTAACTAATAAAAAACTATTTTTACGTAAAAGATATTGTATGAATACACACCTCATATTCCCCTCCATCCTTACTGCCGATTTCCTCCACCTGGAAAAGGAGATCGGGATGGTCAACGCTTCTGAAGCCGATGCACTCCACCTGGATATCATGGACGGGGTCTTCGTCCCCAACCTCACATTCGGATTCCCGGTCATCAGGCAGATCAGGGCCATTTCAGAAAAGCCGTTGGACGTGCACCTGATGATCGTGGACCCGGACCGTTACCTGGAGGAGTACCGGGATGCGGGGGCTGACTGGCTCACCGTGCACTATGAAACCTGCACCCACCTCCACCGCACCATCCAGAAGATCCGCGAACTGGGCATGAAACCGGCCGTATCGGTGAATCCACACACCGATGTGGCCCTGCTGGAACCAGTACTGGGCGATGTGAACATGGTGCTGGTGATGACCGTCAACCCAGGATTCGGGGGACAGGCATTCATAAAGGAGTCCTATGGCAAGATCCGGAAACTGAAAAAGATGATCACCGGGGCAGGCCACAAGACCCTGATCCAGGTGGACGGCGGTGTGACCGAAAAGAACATCCCGGACCTGATCCACGCTGGGGTGGATGTGTTCGTGGTGGGCAATACCATCTTCTCGGCCGGAGATCCGCAGCAGGTCATCCATAACCTGAAAAACGCCCGGTAGCATGTACCAGCAAAAAAAACCGAGGGACTACAGGAGCCTCTGGATCGCCAGCCTGGGAATACTGGTCATCGGGCTCATACTTACCTTCAACCTCTCCATGATCAGGCCCCTGGGGTATATTCTGCTCGGTGTGGGTGGATTCGGGCTGGTCTGGAGCCTGGCCAACATGGATAAGTGGAGGGATAAAAAAGACCGGGACGAGCCCCGGCATTTTAACTGAGCAGGTTATTCCCTGCCCTCCAGGTAGGCCTGCAGGTAGGCATATGCTTTGGTAAGTCCCCCGTTTTCCGTAATGCACGCCCTTTCGAGCATTCCTGTATCCCTCAATCCGAGCAGTTCGGGAATCACCTGTTCTGACAGGGCCTCACCGAAATCGGCCGAAGCATCCCGGGGAAGCTCCCCGGGCAGGTTGTCAACGGCCATGACCGTGATGGAGCCTTCCCGGAAAGGCCGGGTCTCCCTTCCGCTGTCCGGATCATACCCGTAAAAAGGCGCTGCGATGGTAGAGGCCCTGGTGGTGCTGGCAATGGGCCCGTCGATGTCACAGCTGATATCGGCAATCACATCCATGTGCACCTCCCCGCCTGACAGCTCTTCCCGGGTCAGCAGCACCGGGGACCTTGGATCCCAGAAATGGCACGCAATGAACATACCGGTCCTGGAGGCATAGGGGAAAAAGCTGTTTTCGTATTGATCAGGATTGGTCACGAAATGACCGAAATCAAAGGGGGAACCATCCTTTCTCCGGGTGTAGTGCCAGGGATCGAGCCGTGTGTAAACCGCCTCATTCATATCCTGTTCAAGGTACTCACCGGGTTCCACCTCCCGGATCCCCGCTGCATCCATGATCTCGGTGGCACCCCCTGCTACCCGTCCTCCCCCGGTGATGGCAATCCGTTCCCTCCCCAGGTCAATGTCCCGGAGCCGTTGTTTCAGTTCATTCAGATCCCTGAGCGTTCCGGCCGGCGGAAGTTCAAAAATTCCATTCCGGATCCCATAGGCCCTCAATCCGTTATATGCCCCCACCACCCCGGCCCAGCGGCCAAAAGCCACCACCCGGATATTTCCGGTATCGGTCAGGTATTCATAATCGATCAGCCGGATCCCCTTCTCCACCACTGCCTGCAGGAGCTCCCGGTTATAGGGCTGCTTTTTTGCCGTATGGGAAAAAAAGAGGTAGGCCCGTCCGGGAATCAGCACCCCGGTCTTCACCTCCTTCACCCCCAGCAGTACAGCGCAGGGTGACAGGTCCTCCTGAAGGGCAATGCCCTCAGCCCGGTACTCTTCATCTGAATAACAACGGATCTCTGAGGGCTGCACCAGGATCTGCAGTCCTTTGTTTATCTCCTGCAATAACCTGCACTGATGCGGGGTCAGGGGAACCCGCCTGTCGGGCGGATCTTTGGTCTCGCGGACAATACCAAGGATCAGGTTACTCATAGACGCGAAGATAGCAAATTCCTACCCGATCCACGACCCAAAGTCCTGCCCGAGCGTTACGATGGAGGCATATCCCTGCTCCAGGGGCAATTCGGTGGACTGCATCCCGTTCTGCTTCAGCCAGGCCACGAAACCTTCGTTCAGCATCCTTCCAGCATGCAGGGGAAATTCAAACAGTTCAGGTAGCTCCCTCCTGCAGGCCTTTTCCGAATAGGAGAGGTAGATCCGGCAGGCCATGGGCCTGGCCCTGTAAATGGAACAGGAGTGATCCTCCAGGAAGGGGCATGGTAATCCGGACCTTCATCTGCTCCTCCAGGGTTCTGTTGAGCGTACTGACTGCCTTTTCCCTGGCCTTTTCCACATAGCCCTCCTGCCTGTCCGCTGGAAATGCCTCCCTGATATGGTCATGAAGGTAGAGCAGTTCGTGGGTCACTGCAAAGACCGGCTGGTGGCAGCACCAGGAACATCCCTTCCTGCATGCGGCCGGCTTTCCCTCCAGCAAGGAGCGTTGAAGGAATGCCTCCAGCAATCCATCCATGGCCAGGTAGAGCTCCCCGACTGCCTCCTTCATTCCCCCGGGAGAGATCCCCTCCTCCATGTGCTGATGGGCCAGGCGGTACCCGTCCCGGTAAAAAATACGGCCGATCTCTTTCTGGTCCATGTTATTTCAATGGTAAGATGATCAGGGTCTGCCACGCTGCAGAATCAGATTCATTCATCATCCAGGCATGGTAAAATTCAAGGATTTCCCCTTTCACTTCAATCCCGGTGTCCATGATGTAAACATTGAGTTCGGAGTATGAGTCCGGAAGGATTTCGTAAGGGCCCCTGTGGAGGAGCTGAACCACCTTCATTTCCGGGTAGGACCGTGCCAGGTAGTGGCCCGAATCGGTGCCTTTACCGGAAACCGGAATCCCGAACAGGTAGTCAAACTGTCCGGTATTCCCATCATGATCCAGGACATGGATAAACGGGGCGCCCGCCACATGCAGATGCTGCTTTGCGGCCTCCTGCAGGATCAAACCATAAAGTCCCCCCATCTGTGTGAATCCCCTTTCCAGGTTGCCTCTCTTTTGGACCACCATGGCCTCAAAGGGCTGGAGGGTTTCAATGGTGATCTCCCCGGTACTGCTATCATCAACCAGACCAGCCCACAAATACTCCTCCACCCTGAGCATTCCATACTCAATGTCCCCCTTCAGGATGCTTCTGCCAAGGATCAACCTGTACCACTCAAGCGGTTTGGCCACATCCTGTTCAAAGGAATAGACTGTACGTGTCCCTCTGATGAGTGGTTCGAATGTCCACCTTACCAATACCGGTTGCTTTGCCCCCATGGACCAGAGTTGTGACTCGATGTACTCACCCTCCTTCACTGCCACGACCTCCACCCTCCCGTTCCCGAAACGGCTGCCTTCCCAGGTGCAGGCAGATCCCACATAGCCCGGCTCAAGCTCCAGTCCGGTCACTGTGAGGTTCTCATTGACCAGCCGAGGGTCCCAGGTTTCCGGAAAGCTGAGGGAGGCCACCGAAGCGAAGAGTGCTGACGGGTCTGAGGCAAGGGTGATTTCAGCGCTTACTCCCACCTTGTCAGGCAACAGGGGTGAAGTGATCAGCGCGGCCGCCACCAGCACTCCCAGGATGATCGCGGTTTTCTTCAGTGCATTCATCTCAGGCCTCCCTCCAAATCCTGCTATTTGACGGGAAAGACGATCACCGTCCGCCAGTTGGCCGGATCCGGATCATCCTGCATTCCCACTTTGTAGAATTCCAATGCTTCGCCGGTCACTTCTATCCCATTCTCTTTGATGTAAGTATCAAGCTCCCCGTAGGAGATGATGAATTTCTCGTACGGACCGGAATGCAAAGCCTGAACCGCCTTCATACCGGGATATGATTTTGCCATCACATCGCCCGCATCCTTGCCTTTCTTGTTGACCGGAACTCCTGCAAGGAAGTTTGAAAAGCCGGTTGCTTCATCGTAATCCAGGTAATGGACAAATGCCGGTCCGGCTATTTCCAGCTGTTGCTTCCCGGTTTCACCGAAGATCATTCCGTACATTTGACCCAGCTGCTGGCCCATTTCCTCCATGGTCCCTGCACCTTTGGCCACCATGGCTTCAAAAGGTTCCAATGCTTCTACGGAAATAGGGCCCAAAAGGCTCTCCTGCATGCTCACCTCCGGGGGATCCTGTGGAGGATCCGATTCCAGCAACTCCTTCAGGTTTGCAAGTCCCAGGTCGAAACTCTGCTTCAGGAACACCTTCCCGAACATCATCCCCAGCCTTCCGAAGGGATAGGTGGTCTCCTGCGAAAAGGACCAGACCGCATGGGTTCCTCCATCCACCGTTTCAAAGTGCCACTCCACCAGCGACGGTTCCTCCACTGCTCCGAACCAGAGGTTTGCCTCGATGTGTTCATTCTCTTTCACCGCAACCACCTCCATCTTCCCGGTTCCAACCGCTTCTCCTTCCCACGCGTAGGTGGAGCCCACAAATCCAGGCTTCGATTCAATGGTTGCAGATGCAGTGCTGTCGCTGGTCAGCCAGGGATCCCACGCCTCCCTGTTCTTAAAGGATGCCACGGCGGGAAAGATCTGTTGCGGCTCCAGGGCGATCTCAATTTCTGAACTCACCTCTGCGGTGGCCGGTGAGAATAGCGGCACGATCAGGATGGCCGCCACAAACACACCTGCGATGATCCCGATAATCTTTAATGCTTTCATCATATTTTTTTTTAAATGAAGACTAGAACCCATAAAAATAGGGAAGCAGGCAATACGGGTCAATAGGGTTTTGCTTGGACATACCCCAATATTTAGCCAAATCCGAAACTGAGCTGAGTTTGGTGTATTTCGGTCTGTTTTTGTAGCTGTCCGGGGAAACGAGAGAAGATATTGCTTAGTCCATCACCGAGGGCATAGTATTTACAAGTCAGGTATTCCAAAGACCCGTTTAACACTTTTGAGGATATGTCCTGCCATTACCGTTAGTTTCTGGGATCTGGTCAAGAATTACTGCGACAAAATAAAACACAGCCAAAAGCAGCGCCATCATGTTTTGCAGCCGGACATATTTCAGTACCCTGATATTCTCCAGATCATATGTTTGTTTGATAAACCGGATGGTTTTCTCGATGCTCCATCGCATCATAATGCGCGGCATCGTTATCCCAACGATGAAATAAGAAATTAGTCGGTGTTTTTCATCATTTACTAGTGCATTGTTACATTAAATAGGGAATGAAGTGGGCATTTTGCACATCGACTTTTTCTCTCGATACACACTAACGGAATGCGTTTTACTCGTACCCAGAAGACTCAACCTTTTTCTTTTCCGGCGATAGAATCTTCTCAATTCTTTCTTTGTAATCTAAGGGATCAAAACCTATGGCGTGATTACCAAAACAATTAAACATGAACAACATCTTAGAATCTATTTTACTCATTGCCTCACTGCTAATTTTCTTTATATCTTCTATCTTTTTCTGCGTTTCCGGTAATGCTTTAATTATGTTTTCCGCTAGCTCTTTCGCTTCGTCTTTTAGTCCGCTTTTCATCAAACTTTTGCAATTACCTATCATAATTTCCAATGGTGCCTTCTGAGCGCAGACACCTGTTTTCTCGTAATAAGAAATTATCCATCCTCTGGTGCGAGCGTCTATTGTATCCGCTGATTCAGAAAGTCCTTTTAGAAGAACATCGAACTTCTTGTGGAAATACTCATTTTTTTCTTTTTCTTCTTCCATATATTTATATGGATCATCGAATTTTTCCGTTCCAAGCTTATCTCCGGTAGTGGCTTCATGGTTACCAATATAGGAGAAACTGACATTATTTTCCACTAATTCCTGAAAGGTAGGCGATTCTTTACCATAAAGCATCTTGCATATACGCGGAATGAGATGACTTCGCTGAAAATCGGTTACCATTCCTCCATTTTCATAATAGCGGGAAAATATGGTAAACTCATCCGTTCCATCCGGCGTGTCTACATTCCAAAGATACTCCTGCTGAGCCAATCGCTGAACACGTTCGTCAGAATAAGCAGTCACAAGATATGCTACATAGTAGGAATCATGCCTGCCGGGAACCCAAAAGGTCTTTGTCATTCTTACCTGAGGACAAAATGTTCCAGCCCAACCATAATTTCGCTGTGGATAGACCCATATATCTAACGGATGAGGGGCAACCAGTTCTGCCGCTGCTAAGAAAGTCTCACGTCCAGCTTCCCGAAAGGTAAACACAACGTCATCTGGTAAGTTTTCGCTTAGAAATTTGTAGTAATGGACACTTTCTTGTTGAATCTCTTTCGCCTGCTCTGGACTCTTTATCATTTTAACCCTGTCATTATGAGGAAGTCCGTCTCCATACTTTTCATAATCTATCCCAAAGTCCGGAAGAACCCACGTAAAATGATACGGCTTAGCTACTGCTTCCAGTTCAATATTTGGGCAAGCTTCTCTTATTGCGTCAAAATAAATCTTATATACATTAAGATCTGCCTTAGGTCGTTCATCATCTCTATAATATTCCTTATCCAAGGGACTCCGCTCACTCCATTTTTGAGGGTCGGTATAAGGACCCAAATCTACACAATGAAGAACAAACTTTGACGCCCTTACCTCCTTTAGAACCTTTGCATATAAGCTAGCTTTCTTGCGATGAGCATCGAAAGCAGACCAGATATATGCGCTACCGGGATGACTCTTCTTTGTGATAGCACCTTTCTTCTGCTCATCAGTAATAAATTTCGAGATGTCAACAAATCCTTGAAACCGGGTCTTAATCCCCCTATCTCTGGCGTAATGTAATACTTCTATAGTTTTTTGATAACGTTGCTGAAATAGCTCGTCCTTTGCCGCTTCGTCCGGCGTTGTTAAGGCAAGCGTATGCCACCCCACACCCCATGAAAATACGGTAGTGTAGTTAACCTTATGCCTTAGAAAGAAATCAATCTGTTCTTTTAAGTTTTCAGTTATAGTTTCTAATTCATCTGGGTTTTCTGCCGAAAACAAATAATTGAGAGTAAGTATCCCATTATTACGAATTTTAAAATCTGGCCAATCTTTTACGCTGCCTGAAAGAGCTACCACACCGTTGTCGCTTTTTTCCATTAGCTTGCGCAGCGTTACGCAACCGTAAAGAGCTCCCTGAGCATCTGAGCCTCCAATAAATATAATAGGATTATCTAGGTAGGTTCCAAATTCAATTACGTATCCTTGCTCACCGGGTGTGCTAAGATTAAGCTCAACGTCTATAGCGGCGATAACTTCTTGCACTAAAGGATCGGGCCAGCTGCCAACTATAATGCTTCCTTTCTGAAGGGAAGGGGTGGTAACAGCGGGTAGCGCCTCTCCTCCCAAGGAGACTATGCGCTGGTTAATTTCTTCTGCGCCGATGCTGTAGAGGGGATATTTATCGCTGGTAAGCACGATTTCCCAGTCTTTAAGATCAATTTTTTTTCCATCAAGAGAGATCTCTCTTGGAGTTGGAATAATCTGAAGTTTATCTGCAACATCATACGCGCTACTTACAGATTTCCCTTCATATTGGTTTAGCGAGCAACCCGCTACCAAGCCAATAAGTAAACACAACCCAACCCATGATTTAATACCTTTAAATTTCATCATTACCTCCATAGTGATTTGATTTTTTCTAAAGACGAAAAAGTAAGGATTTCGTTTATACAAGTCAAGGGATTTAGACTTTTTGGGCATACCCCAATCATACAACATGGAGCCTCTCATGCAGATAGATTTCGGGATATGCCCACTATAATTACCTTTGGCGGAAATTAAAATGACAATATGCCATCAATAGAATTAGAAAACTGTATCAGGTGCTTAAAATGTGTAGATGATTGTCCCTCGGATGCCATTGACATTAAACAGGGAATCATTCACAATTCCTGTATACACTGCGGGCATTGTGTGGCTATATGTCCGGAATCAACTGTTTTTCCAGATGCAGATGATATTGAAAAATTGCATTTGCCCTCGACCACTCCCACCGATTTCCGGCATTTATCAGCAGGTATAAGAACCTGCAGGAGTTACCTTGAAAAAGAGGTGGATGATGATACATTGAATTTGTTGATCGAGAATATGAAACACTATCCTTCTGCCAGCAATTCACGTCCCATTGAGATCATCATTGTTAAAAACAGAGAGGCCATTGAAAGGCTGGATCATCATACTGCTTATAAACTGATCAGAATCCTTAAACTGAGTACCTCACCTCTCGTGAGGCCATTCCTTAAGTTGTTCGCTCCAAGCATGGAGGTGTCCAGATTAAATAGGTACAAGAAGCGGTTTATTACACGGCAAAACCCTGAATCGTCACAGGTATGCCACCATGCTCCTGCAGTGATGTTATTTCATGCTCCGGTTACAAAATATGGCATGGCTGGTGCAGACGCCTACATCTGGTCTACATATACCTCCATATATGCAAACACCCTTGGACTGGGAACCTGTTTTAATGGTCTTATCGTTAAGACAATGGAACGAAGCAGGGCCATTCGAAAGGAATTTGGGATTCCCTCCAATCATATGATCTATGCAGCCCTGCTACTTGGTCACCCCAAGGTGAAATATATCAATGAAACAGGACGGGATAAACCCAAAGCATCATTTATTTAGAAGCAAACATCAAAGAATTTTTCCAACAGCTGTACGGTCCGGTTTAAAGGAGGCATTCCGGGGGATCTCCCGGACAGCAAAAACCTGTTTCGGAACTTCATGGGGGGCCAGTTCTTTACGCAACAGGGCGGTCCAACTGCCTGTGGGAGCCTCTCTTTCAGGCCACTCCACCACCAGGATCAGCCGCTGGCCCAGTCTCTTGTCGGGACTGGGCAAAACCAGGCATTCAACCTGTAACAGCTTCCCGATGCGCTCCTCCAGGATCTCGGGGACCACCTTGATACCACCCGTGCTGATCAGGTTGTCGTACCTTCCCAGCCATCTGAAACTCCCCTCCTGACCGTCCAGTTCCACCAGATCACTGGTCACCACCTCCCCACCGGTGACCCCGGGAACCTCAACCACCAGGCAGCCGCGTCCATCGGTCCGGGCATTCACACCCTCCAGCAGCAGGAAACCATGATCGGGAGAGGGACCGTTGATTCTTTTTAATGCAAAATGGGTGTATGTCTCGGTCATTCCGAAAGACTCATAGATCTTCGGCTGGTCCATTCCGGAAAGTTGGGTCCTGAGGGAAGCATGCAGATCCCCTCCACCCACCAGGAGGGTCTGGATGGCCGACAGGTCATCTCCGGCCTTCAGTGATTCATGGAGTTGCAGGGGGACCATGGCAGCAAAACTGAACTCCCCGCCCCGCCCCTCCAATGGCCTTCCCGAGGGCTCCCTGGGTACCAGGTCCAGTCCCCCGGCCAGCGCCCTGACCACCATCATCTTGCCTGCAATATAATCCACCGGGAGGCAGAGCAACACACGCTCACCCGTGCCAAGGTTAAAATGATCCAGGGTTCTGCGGGCGCTGGCGACCATAACCTCCCTTTGAAGGACAAACTCCTTCGGATCGCCCGTGGTGCCGCTGGACCGCTGGAGGATGGAGCCGGCTCCGGTGTCCAGGAAGCTGTGAATAAAAGCAAAGAGATTGCGGTACCACGCTGCCGTTGCCGGATCCTGAACGATCTCCCGGCAATGGTCCAGCAACTCCTCCCGGTTGAAGGATCTGCCATCGATGCGGTATGATGTGGCGATTTCCATGATGCAAGAATCCCCAAGATATAAAAGATCTAAAGGTCCAGGGATGTCAGGTCCCAGGGTTGTACCTCGCGGTGCCATAACCTGGCTCCCTCCAAGTGCAGGGGCGAGGGCACATTGTTCCGGTAGAGCATCCCGGTCCCCAGTCCCTGGGGCATCTCCACCCCCAGTGTAAAGGTCCACTGGGCGATGGCATTCAGACCTATGTTCGATTCAAGGGCAGATGTAACCCACCAACCGGTATCCACTTCCCGTGCGGCAGCAATCCACTCCCCTGCTGCTGAAAATCCCCCAAGCAGTCCGGGCTTCAGGATGATGTAATGCGGCCTGATCTGCCGGAGCATTTCGCTGGGTTGCGACTTCCCGGCCACACCTGTCAACTCCTCATCCAGGGCGATGGGAACGGGCGAATCCCGGCAGATGGATGCCATGGATTCTATCTGACCCGGGGCAATGGGCTGTTCGATGGAATGAATCCCGAACCGGGAGAGCTCCCCCAGTCTGCGGGGCACCTCCCCGGGCTTCCAGGCACCGTTGGCATCGAGCCTGATCTCCAGGTCTGCAGTCCTGAATTCAGACCGTATCCACCGGAGGATCTCCAGTTCATCGCTAAAATCCAGGGCCCCCACCTTCATCTTCAGGACACGGTAGCCCCCGGAAATTTTTTCCTTCACCTGCTCCATGACAAATGACCTGTCCCCCATCCAGATGAGCCCGTTGGTGGGGATCCCGCAAAGGCCCGAAGTGAAATCCGAGGGATAGAGGATGCGTCTACCTCCACCCTCCATGTCCGCAATGGCCGTTTCAAGAGCAAACTGTACACCCGGCAGGGAAGGCAGCGGTTGCCGGGGGTCCATCTCCCCCCTGCTGACCAGCTTACACACATGGTCCAGCCGGATCTCCAGCTCCCCGGGATCCTCAACGCTCAGTCCCGGGATAAATGACACTTCCCCAATCCCCGGCAACCCCTTATCACCGGTCAGCACCACAAACCAGCAATCCTTCTCGGTCAGCACACCACGGGAGGTGCCGGCAGGACGGTGGAAATAGAGAGGGTGACGGATATACCGGGCCTGGATCATTTAAAGTACGAGTCCAAGTCCGAAAGCAAGTGAAAACAACAGTGTGGCCACTGCCAGTTTCTTCAGCTCCGGGTTCAGTTCAACGGGAACGGTGTTGGTGATCACCTTTTGTACATCGGAGATCAGCAGGGGAACCGGCAGCAGGAAGATCAGCTGGTAATAGGATTCAAAATGGATCAGGGTGTAGGCCACGGCCAGCAGGAATGCGGTCAGCAGCAATACCACGTGGTACACCTTGGCCCAGGCAACTCCCATGCGTACCACCAGCGTGTTTTTTCCGTTGATGGCATCATTCTCATGGTCCCTCAGGTTATTCAGGTTCAGCACCCCCACGCTGAAGAGCCCCACAGAGGATGCAGGCAGGAGGATGGTCATGTGAAAGGATTGTGTATGCAGGAAATAGGTGCCTGCCACTCCCAGGATCCCAAAATAGATAAAGACCATGATATCACCGAATCCCACGTACCCGTAAGGCCTTTTCCCGATGGTATATTTAACTGCTGCAAAGATGGCCGAACAGCCCAACACGAAGAATACCGCGTAAACCAGCATGTTCCCGTTCCGTAATCCTGACCAGATCAGAAGCGATCCTGAAACCAGGCTGAGCATCATGAACAGGATGATCATACCCCGCATCTGTTTCTGGCTCACCAGTCCGCTCTGGGTTACCCTCAGGGGTCCCAGCCGGTGCTCATTGTCGGTCCCCTTCCTTGCATCCCCGTAATCGTTGGCCAGGTTGGAGAGAACCTGCAGGAAGAGGGTGGTCAGGGTCCCGAATACAAATACACCCCACTTGAACTTCTCTTCGGCAAATCCCAGGAAGCTGCCCAGCACCGTGGCGGAAAGTGCCAGGGGTAAGGTGCGGAGCCTGAAAGCCTTGATCCAGATGGTTGCCTTGTTCATAGGGGGCAAAACTAATGATTTTCTTCCGGTTATGGAAGTTTTGGGAACTGGTCCCAGTCGGGATCCCGTTTCTCCAGGAAAGCATTCTTCCCTTCCTGTGCTTCATCGGTCATATAGTAGAGCATGGTTGCATTCCCGGCCAGTTCCTGGATCCCGGCCTGACCGTCCAGTTCGGCGTTGAGCCCCGCTTTGATCATCCTCAGGGCAATGGGGCTGTGCCGCATGATTTTCCTGCACCACTCAACGGTGGTATCCTCCAGCTCTTCCTGGGGCACTACCTTGTTGACAAGGCCCATCTCAAGGGCTTCTGCCGCGGTATACTGTTCGCAAAGGAACCAGATCTCACGTGCCTTCTTCTGTCCCACATGCCGTGCCAGGAAGGATGATCCGAATCCTGCATCAAAGCTGCCCACCTTCGGGCCCGTCTGGCCAAAACGTGCATTCTCCGAAGCAATGGAAAGATCACACACCACGTGCAGTACATGTCCCCCCCCGATGGCATAGCCGTTAACCATGGCAATAACCGGCTTGGGAAGACTCCTGATCTGCCGCTGCACATCCAGCACATTGAGCCGCGGCACCCCGTCTTTTCCTATGTAGCCGGCGAAGCTCTTCACGTTCTGGTCCCCACCGCTGCAAAATGCCTTGTCCCCTTCCCCTGTGAGAATCACCACACGTACGTCGGCCATCTCCCGGCACATGACCAGTGCTTCGCTCATCTCCCTGGTGGTGTCCGGCGTAAAGGCATTGTAATACCTGGGGCGGTTGATGGTGATCTTTGCGATCCCTTCGAAGAACTCAAACCTGATCTCCTCAAAGGCCTTGAGGGATGTCCATTTTCTGTCGGGCATGTCTGCTAATGGTTAAGGTCCAAAAAGTCCTTAAAGATACGACTATTTTCACTGCCTGAAGTATCTACCTCCAGGACGGTGGTCATGTTCCCCGGCATGAGGAACGCTGCCAGTTTCTCCCCCAGATCCTCCATGCCGGTGGCCCTCTGGCAGGGCCTTCCAAATGCCTGTGAAAGCAGCTCCAGGGATACCGGGTGGTGTGTTACCGAAAACTCCTCGAAGAAGCCCATGCGGTCAGGTCCGTCCAGCAGGCGGAAGATCCCCCCTCCCCCGTCATTCAGAACCACAATTTTCAGGTTCTCCGGAAAATCCTTGTTCCACATGGCGTTGGAATCGTAGACAAAACTCAGGTCCCCCACCACCAGCAAATGGGGGCCCTCCGAGACCATGGCAGCCCCTGCCGCTGACGACAAACAGCCGTCAATGCCCGAAACACCCCTGTTTGAATAGTATGTCAAGTCGTTCCGGCAGGGCACCAGCTGGGAGTAACGGATGGCAGCACTGTTTCCCAGGTGCATGACCGTTCCCGGGGCCACCTTTTCCAGGATGGCGTAGGTGGCCGACAGGTTCCCATACGGCAGATCCCCGCGCTTTTTGCGGACCCGGGTAAGTGCACGGTTCTCCAGCTCTTTCCAGGCTTCAAGGTATTGATTTTCATTCCCTTCACCTGGACTTTCCGGGCTCTTCATACTGGAGAGCGCACCGGCAACTTCCCTGCTGATCTCCCGGTGTTCCACATCCGGTATGGACTGCAAAAAGAGTTTCAGGCGTTTTGAGACCACCTGTCCGCCGAAAGAGATCACCAGGTCCGGCCTGAGGGTTCCCATTTCCGCTTCACCGGACAGGGCCAGCACCAGCTCAGGATGGGCAATAAAATCCATACCGGGAATATTGGCAATGTTCTCTGCCACCACCACTGCCTGGCGGTTGGCCACAAGATATGTGAGGCCTGCAGATCTGTTTTCATCGGGCGGACCCATTCCGGCCAGCACCATGATCTTCCTGTCCGGCGGGAACAGTGCCTGTAAGGAATCTTCCCCTGCCGGGACCTCCCCGGATGGACCCTCCCCGGATCCCTGCCAGGCTCCTGAGGATTCCGGGAGCTTTTCATACAGGGGTTCTTCCAGCGGAACATTAAGATGGACCGGTCCGGCCGGAGATGCCGTGGACGAATCCAGCAGTCTCCCGGCATAACCGAGCATGTGCTCCAGCTCCTCCGGGTGGGATACCTTCAGGGGCAGCTGGTAAAAACCCTTGGAACTGGCAAAGAATGGAGCTTCCTGATCCAGCCACTGGTTATTGAACTGTCCAATTTTCTCCAGGGGCCGGTCTGCCGTGATCACCACTATGGGGACCTCCTGGTGATAAGCCTCGGCCACTGCGGGTGCCAGGTTCAGTACAGCCGTTCCCGACGTAGTGACCACCGCCACCGGTTCGCCCAGTTGCCGGGCCATGCCCAGGGCCACGTAACCGGCCGACCGTTCATCCACGATGCTGTGGCACCGGAACCCTTTCCCGGTGGTGAAAAGTTGTGTCAGGGGTGCATTCCTGCTACCCGGGCAGATCACTGCGTGGCGGATCCCGGATGCGAGCAGCAGGGGGGCAAGATCAGCGATATGTTGGTTGTGTTGCATCGGCAGGCTCCAGGTTCTTGATATAGGTTCGCAGGATCTTCAGCAACGATTCGGCCTTCCACCTGGTTTCATCCCACTCGTCCGAAGGATCAGAATCAAGGGTGATCCCTCCACCTACATACAGGGAAAGATAGTCCGGGGTGATCTTCATGCACCGGAGGTTCACAAAAAGATCAATCTCCTTATGGTGGGTGACCGGACCCAGGAAACCGGTATAATACGCCCGGTCGTGGGGTTCCAGGTTTTTGATGAAGCTGATGGCATCGTCTTTCGGTTGTCCTGCCACCGCAGGGGTGGGATGAAGGGCCTCCACCAGCTCCCAGAGCTTCCCGTTGATCATCTCAAATGCCAGGGAGAAATCGGTACGCAGGTGGACCAGGTTGCCTGCCTTTTTCACATAGGGCGAAGTCACCCTGTAATCCCTGATCCCGTAAGAGTGCAATACATCGTGAATGTACCGGGTGACATACTCCTGTTCCAGCACCTCCTTGGCGGTCCACCGGTTCACATCCATATGTTTCTCTGCATAGGGCCTTGTTCCTGCCAGGGAAACCGTGGTAATACGTTCGTCGTGAAGCCTCAGCAAAGGTTCGGGTGATGCACCCATCCAGAAGTGTTCATCGCTCTGGAACAGGTAGACAAACGCATTGGGATGCCGGCGGGAAATGGTCTGGAACAGCCTGGGTATGAGAGCGATGTAATCTCCCTTAATCACCCTGATCCTGGAGAGTACTGCCTTCTGGAATGCCCCTGTAGAAATGGATGCCTTGATGTCATTCACCTGGTCCATAAAGGATTCCCTCCCCGTCACCACAGGAAAGCTGTCGGACCACCGGGGAGCCTCCCTGGACGGCAGTTCCTTTACCTGCGCGATCTGTTTCGGACCGATCTGGTTTCCCTCGAATACCAGGTCCGGTCTTACAATCAGGTAGGGATGTCCGTTCCGGGTATCAAAGGGGGCCATGACGAATCCCGTCTCCCCGGAGAGCTCCTGGATGGATTTCCACTTTCCGTTGCCAGGTGTGGTCTGCACATAGGTGTTACAGGTTTCCTGCTGGGGCTGTCGGAAGGTTACGAAAGGCAGGTTCTTTGAGATACAGAGGTTCTGGATGTTAGTCAGGCCTTCATTCATCGCGTTCACCCGGGGCTATACCGCTTCCTGGTTCTTAGGTTTAACACTATTAGTAACACGGCTGATGGAAATAAGTTTTCCCTGGTCATCCTTTATTTCCACGTCCCACACATGTTTGAAATCAGCTTTCACAACGATGGTGGCCGTTGCATGCAACCTGCCTTTCCTGGCAGGTGAAATGTGCTGGCTGTTCACCACCGATCCGAATACGTCGAACTTTTCCGGGTCCACCAGCAGGAACGAACCGGCACCACCCACACTCTCCGCCAGGGAAATGAGTGCACCACCGTGAACCACTCCCACAGGCTGGTAAAG
Source organism: uncultured Bacteroidota bacterium (assembly GCA_963793455.1). Lineage (GTDB taxonomy): Bacteria > Bacteroidota > Bacteroidia > Bacteroidales. The sequence goes on along the minus strand of CAWCAK010000001.1, from coordinate 29,403 downwards.
ATCCGGCGTAATGGTCATCACCGCTTCCACCCGGGTCTCTGAATACCCGGTGAATTCAATATTCAGATGGTCCATAAAGGTGCCTTTGAGGCTGTTGTTGATCTCTTCAATGGTCATCAGGAAAGTCTGTTGGGTTAAAGATACACATTCCCCCCGTTACTTCTCTGCCACCACCAACATGACAGAACCCAGGAAGAGGGAGCTGGAGTGGCTGATCCGGAATCCCGCCCCCTGCAGGATCCCTCCCATCTCCCTGATGGTGTAGTAGTTCCTGGAAGACCTGGCCAGGTAGAGGTAGGCTTTCAGGTTGCCCGAAATGGCCCCTCCCAGCAGGGGCAGGAAAAAACGGAGGTAGATGTTGTTAAACAGCCGCCACACCACGTTTGCGGGCTTGCTGCTTTCCAGGATAATGAACCTTCCCCCTGGTTTGAGTACCCTGTAAAGCTCCTGAAGGTGCCTGTCCGCGTGTGAATTTTCATACAACAGGTTCCGCAATCCGAACGTGATCCCCATGGCATCAAAACTGCCATCCCCGAATGGCATGTTGCCCACATCCCCTTCCCGGAACATGACACCCGGGATCTGCTCACGCTGTTGCATCACCTCCAGCTTCCTTTGTGCCTCCTGTAACATCGCCCGGTTGAAATCATAGCCGCTGAGTTGTGCCGATTCCCCGTTCCTTCCCAGTTGCCGTGCCACCTCCAGGATGAAATCGCCGGTTCCCGTACACACATCCAGGATGGATACCGGACCTGCCTCCAGGCAGGCAAAAACAGCCTTTTTCCGCCAGGCCACATCCCTCCCGAAAGTGAACAACCGGTTCACCCTGTCATAGGTGGAATGGATGTCACTGTAATAGTCCTTTAAAGGAAAGTTTGCCGGATTTCGGGACATGGTATACAATAAAAGTGTCCAAAGTTACTGTTTTGATCCAATCCGGGCCAGTTTTTTTACCTTTGACCCCGCACACGTACCATGCGAATCATTCTTCTGATATTAGCGTTGGTTATCTCCGTGCCAGGGGATCTCCTTTTAGGGCAGTTGCAGATCACCGAGGTGATGTCCTGCAATACCACAGGGCTTTTCAATCCCGTGCTCGGGGAACCGGGGGACTGGATCGAGATCTACAACGGGACAGACACCGCGGTGGATTTCCAGCACTATTATCTTACCGATAATCCTGTGAATCCCGTTAAATGGAGGTTCCCATCAGGTATGGTGGTCCCCCCGGGTGCCTTCCTGCTGGTGTGGGCCGACGGCACCAACGATACCCTGAAGGGATGCCATACCAGTTTCAAGCTGAACGTAGCCGGGGAGAGCCTGGGGCTTTTTGCTTCCGATGGCTCAATGGTGGATTCACTGGTTTTTCCCCGCATGTACGAGGATATCTCATTTGGGAGATCATTGGAGGGGGAACTGGTCCACTTCAGGGAACCCACACCCGGGTTCTGGAACACATCATCATCGGTATTCCGTGTGGCCGGAAGGGTAAGGTTTGACCCGCCGGCCGGGATCTACGCTTCCGGACAGGAGGTAAGCCTGGTGACAGGTGAAGAGGGAGGAGTGATCCGGTATACCCTGGACGGTTCAGAGCCGAACCAGGACGCTATTCCCTATACAGGTCCCATTCCTGTAACAAGCACCATGGTGATCAGGGCCCGCCAGTGGATGACAGACCAACAGCCATCCGATCCCTCCACCTCCAGCTACATGATCAGTGATGGTTTCACACTGCCGGTCATCTCCCTGGCCACCAATCCGGATAACCTGTTTGATGATCAGATAGGGATCTATGTGACCGGTACAAACGGGGTTCCCGGTTACTGCAATTCAGAGCCCCAGAACTGGAACATGGACTGGGAAAAGCCAATGAGCTTTGAGTACTTCGACCGGGAGGGGACTCACCAGCTGCAGATTGATGGCGGGGTGAAGATACACGGTGGATGCAGCAGGAACGCCCCCCTGAAATCACTCGGTTTCTTTGCACGAACCAAGTACGGTTCCAACTCCCTCGATTACAGGTTCTTCCGGGAAAAAGAGGCAGACAGCTTCAAGGGTTTGATCCTCAGGAATTCCGGGAACGATTTCTGGTATTCATTCATCAGGGATGCGGTGGTCCAGGCAACCGCCACCACGGCCATGGATGTGGATGGACAGGCCTACGAACCGGTCCAGGTATTCATCAACGGGGAGTACTGGGGGATCCACAACCTCAGGGAGAAGGTGAACGAACACTGGGTCACCTCCAACTACGGGATCCCCGATGAGAACCTGGATTTCATAAAAAATTCCAGCGAGGTATTCGCCGGATCGTTGGAAGCTTTTGATGCGTTGTACCAGCATATGGAGCATCATTCCCTTGTGGAGGAGGCCAATTACCAGGTTGTGGCGGACCAGATCGATATTGATGCATACATCAACTACCTGGTCACCCAGATGTACTTTGCCAACCGTGACTGGCCCGGCAATAACCAGAAATACTGGAGGGACAGGGTGAACGGGACCAAATGGAGGTGGATCCTCTTTGATACCGATTTCAGCCTGGGGCTTTACACCGGCAATGCAGCCATTGACATGTTCTCGTTTGTGACCGCCGATACCGTTCAGAAATGGCCCAATCCTTACTGGGCGACCCTGCAGATCCGCCGTTTGCTTGAAAACGAAGGATTCCGGGACAAATTCCTGCAGCGTTATATGATGCACCTGAACACCACATTTTCGACAGAAAGGGTCATCGGCGTAATCGATTCCCTCTACCTTGGCATCCGTGATCTATTCCCGGTTCATCTGAACAGGTGGAATCAGTACGGTTCTATGGAGAAGTGGGAAGAGAAGGTGGATGAACTGAGGCAGTTTGCCCAACAGAGACCTGCATTTGTCTGGTATAACATGCAACAATATTTCTCACTGGGGAGCGTGGTTCAGGTGGCGATCCCCGCTGCAGATCAGACCGGGGCAGTCATGCTGAACGGCATGGGTGTCCCACCGGAAGGATTCGTGGGGAGATTTGCCTCCGGAACAGACCTGGATGTGGCATTCATTCCCGAACCCGGGTACCGGTTCAGTCACTGGGAAGTCACCACCCAGGGCGTTGTGGACGACCTCCTCATTCCCCGGAACTCCCGGTGGCGCTACCTGGACACGGGGAACTACCCGGGGGATGGCTGGAACGGGCAGGCATACGATGACTCCGGCTGGCCTTCGGGCAAGGGAGAACTGGGATACGGGGATGGCAACGAAGCCACGGTCCTGGATTTTGGACCGGATGACCAGGACAAACATATCACCTACTATTTCAGAACCGGTATCGAACTGCCCGACACCTCCAGGTATGACCGGTACGTTATCAGGCTGAAACGCGATGACGGGGCCCTGGTGTATGTGAATGGAACAGAGGTCATCCGCGACAACATGCCTTCGGGAGAGATCCTGCCCGGCACCGTGGCACTCACTTTCGTAGGCGGTGAGGAAGAGAACGCCTGGTTCGAATTCCCGGTGGAGAGGCAGGCATTCCGGCAGGGTAGCAACACCATTGCCGTGGAGATCCACCAGAACGGTCCGGGCAGCTCGGATATCAGCTTCGACCTGGAACTGGCAGCTGCCGGAACCACCAGTGTTCATACGATCACCCAGGATCAAAATCCCCTTTCAATGAAACTTGATCAGGGGGTCAGCATCAGGCCCGTTGCAGGGAGAGAGCACCGGGATGTTGAACTGTTCATCAACGAATTCATGGCCACCAGCAGCACCATCTTCATGGATAGCTCCATCAATGAACCTGACTGGATCGAGATCTACAACGGTGGGGATGCTGATGTGGACATGGCCGGGATCTGTTTCACCGACAGCCTTCAGGAGTCTGGAAAATGGCGGATTCCGGAAGGGGACCCGGAAGCTACCACCATCCCTGCGGGGGGACACCTGCTCTTTTATGCAGACGGGGATCCGTTGCTGGGTCCGCTGCACCTCGATTTCAAGCTTGATGCACAGGGCGAGGCCATAGGACTCTCCTACCGGTCAGGGCCTGAAACGGTCTGGTTAGACACCATGTGGTTCGGTGAACAGGTGACCAATATCTCCTGGGGCAGGTACCCTGACGGAAGCAGTGACTGGTATACCATGCCGCAATCCACCCCGGGAGAGGTGAACGTAAGAAAGATCGTATCGGTCATACAGGATGTTGTCATGGAAATAGCCCTCTACCCCAACCCGGTATCGGACCTGCTGCATGTCAGGATTATATTATCAGGTGGCACCCCCCCGGAAGTGTGCACACTGTCGCTCTGTGACCTCAACGGCCGGAGGCTCCTGGTCCGCCAGTTACCCGGTCAGGGCCATCTCCTTGATACGGAGCTGGATGTATCTTCCCTGCCGGATGGCGTATACCTGCTGGTGGTCGAAAACACACAGGGAACCCACACCTGCAGGTTCATCAAATCGGTCCGTTAAGGATTGTTTCCTGTCTAATGAGTCCGGCCCATTGGGTCTGGCTATTGGGTCCGGTTATTGGATCCGGCTTACCTGAGCGTTGCCAGGTAGTCCGCCACGGCCACATGGCCCGCCTGCCGGGCGAAAGATTCGGCATTATCCCCGTCCACGTCCTTCAGTGTGTGATCCGCACCTGCCTCAAGCAGGATCTTTACCACATCCAGGTTTCCTTCAGCTGCCGCATGCATGAGCGGGGAGAAGTGCTCATCGGTATCCGTCACATTGGGTTCAGCCCCTTTGTCCAGCAAAATCTTAACCGTTTCAGGGAATGGGCCGGTGGCAGCATACAACAAGGCTGTCCTTCCCATCAGGTCCCTGCGGTCGATGCCTGCACCCCGGGCCAGCAGTTCCAGCACAACCTCCGAGTGTCCGTTGAAAGCAGCAAACATCAGGGCCATGCGCCCGTCCGGATCCGGTGTGTTCGGATCTGCCCCGGCATCCAGGAATGCCTTCACCTGCTCCAGGTCCCCGTCAAGGGCTGCCTGCCTCATCAGGTCTGCCGATTCAGCCTTCGCTACCGCATTAACCTGGGCAGTTTCCTCCTGTTTTGCCTCCTGTTTCTGGACACCCTTCCCGATCCTGGGGGAACGGTCACACCCTGTTGTTAGGATGAGGACCAGCAATACATTCAGGAGCAGGAAACCGGTTGTGTTTTTCATGGTGCCAGGGATTTGAAGCCGCAATATAAGAAAAGAAATTGGGTGATTAGGAGCTCCCCAGCTTGACAATTGTGAATAACCTTGCTATCTTAACATGTCAGAAACTTCACCAAATCAACCTGCATGAACCTCCTGCCCGCAAGAAACCGGCTCCTGCTGCCAGCCCTTGTCATCCTCATCTCCTGGGCCTCCAATCCCGTGGTTGCCCAATTTGAACAGAAACTGAGCATCAACCTGTCGGGAGGTTATTTCAACACCATGGGAGCAAAGGGATATGAACCTGACTGGGCCGCAGGGACAGGTGAACAGGACCCGACCCTGATGCCGAACTTCAAGGGAGGCTACTCATTCGCCGGCGGGATTCAATACAACCACAGCCGTCATTTTTCCATTGAACTGAACTTCGGGATCATGAGATCACCGGGATGGTATTATGATGGGTCGGGTGAGGATACAGATGCCTTCAACTTCCTGGAGTATGAGATCACTACCACAGACACATCAGAGTATGATGTCATTGAGAGGGGGGAGAATGAGATGCTCCTGTCAAACATGTTTGTAGGAATCTCACCCAGGTACTATTTCAGGCCCGGAAAGAAACTGAATCCGTTCCTGTTTGCAGGCATTAACCTGAGCTATTTCAACTGGACCTTCATCAACCATGAGAAGGATGCATATGAAAGGCTGGGAAGGATCGATGAATACGAGGAATCGTATATGGATACCGGGCTTCTTAACTGGTTTGAGGATTCCTTCTGCGTAGGTCCCCATGCCGGGGCAGGAATTGAATATGCTGTCAATGATTACCTGGGGATTTTTACCCAGGTGAGTTATTACTTTGGCCGCCTCCAGGATGGTGCATTTCACGAGGATTTACCCAAACAGGCCAGCTTTCATGGCATCAATGTCCACCTGGGTGCCAGGATCAGCTTCCTGAAATCGAAAGAACTCTAACCGCCCTATTGTGAAACATACTGCCTTCGCCGGTTTGGTATTATTGCTGGGATTGATGAATCCCCTGGCCGGGCAGATGAATGAAAAGCGGAACCTGGCCGAGACCAGCCACATGATCTACCATGCAGCCTACAGCCCTGCAGGAGAGTTCATAGCCACCACCGGGTCGGACAACAACATCATCATATGGAACACCGGTTCCTGGATCATCCACCGGACCCTGGTGGGATTGAAAAAGAGGCCCAACCAGGCTGTCTTCGGTCCCGCTGGCAAATACCTCTATTCGGCTGGTGAGGACGGGCTGATCTCTACCTGGGACCTGGTCCTGGTGCAGGTATCAGGAACTGCCTCGGGACATACCGGGGCCATCAAGGCCCTGGCCATCACCCCGGACGGGACCAGGCTGGTTTCGGCAGGAGATGACAGGGTGGTCAGGGTATGGGCAGTCAACGATGGAAGCCTGAAGCTTCTCTATGAGCTGAAAGGCCATAAAAAAACAGTGACTGCTGCTGACATCAGCCCCGATGGAAGAACAGCGGTGACAGGAAGTGCGGATAAAGGGATCATCATGTGGGACTTGCAGACCGGGGGATTGATCAGGGAGGTGGAGGCCCACAGGGGCGTGGTACGCTGCCTGGAATTCAGCCCGGATGGCCGGATCCTTTGCAGTGGCGGGGATGACATGCTGATCAGGATCTGGGATCCGGACAACCTGACGGAGGTAAAAACCCTGGAAGGCCATACCGGCTGGGTGCAGACCCTGGCCTTTACCCCATCCGGGAACCAGCTGATCAGCGGCGGACACGATGCTACCATCCGTATCTGGAACGTGGAAAGCGGCAAACAGGTGGCAGCCTCCGGAAAGCTTGAACAAATTGTGCTCTCCGTGGATGCCAGCCCGCTGAAAAACGAGTTCATCTCCTCCTGCCTCCTCTCCGAATCCCTGAGGATCTGGGCCAATGAGACCGGCCGCGGCTCCGACGAAACTACCCATATGCAAGGGGAGCGGCACAGGGAGGAGGTCAGGAGAGAATCCCCACAGTATGAGTTCTATGAACCCACCAGGACAGAATTCATGGATGTGGAGACCGGTCAGTGGATATCCTACCGCTCCGACCCGGGAGTCCTGATCCTCTACCCGGGCTTCGAAGAGGGGATCACCCAAACAGATGAAACATCGGTACTGCTCGTGGGACTTGCAGAAAGTGGTGAAGGTGTTCAGAATGTGCTGATCAACCAGCAGCGGATTGAGCTCAGCGATGCAGGAGTATTCCAGGCCGAAGTTCCCCTGCATGCAGGCGAAAACAGCATTGAACTGGTGGCGGTAAGCAAGAAAGGCAAGATGAGCAAGGGGGAGATGGTGGTCAATTGCACCGATCCCAATGCACCCGCAACCATCCAGGCACCCGCTCAGGCAGGCACCAGGTACCACGCCCTGATCATAGGGATCAGCGAATATCTGGACCCGGATATTTCCGACCTGGACTTTCCCATCCGGGATGCAGACAGCCTTTATGCCGTACTGGTGAGTGACTATACCTTCAGGGAGGAGGATATGACCTACCTGAAGAATCCCTCCCGTGCAGAGATTTTCATTGCCATGGATGAACTGGGGAGGAGGGTAACCGGCAATGACAACCTGCTGATCTTTTATGCGGGTCACGGTTACTGGGATGAGAAGACGGGGATCGGGTCCTGGCTTCCCCGGGATGCAACCAGGTCAAACACCGCCAACTGGTTCAGGAACAGCGCCCTCAGGGACTATATTGGAAGCATCCCCTCAAAACATACCCTGCTGATCGCCGATGCCTGCTTCAGCGGATCGATCTTTAAGACCAGGGCCGGTTTCCGGCAGGAGGATTCAGGGATCCAGAAGCTCCGGGAACTTCCCAGCCGGAAGGCGATGACCAGCGGGGCACTGAACGAAGTTCCCGACAGGAGCGTATTTATCAAATACCTCATCCGCGAGCTGAAACAGAACCAGGCCGGTTTCCTCCCTTCGGAGACCCTGTTCAGTAATTTCAAGACCGCTGTCCTCAACAACTCCCCCAACGTGCCCCAGTACGGGACCATCCAGAATGCGGGAGATGAGGGGGGCGACTTTGTGTTTATCCGGAAATAGGACCTTCCCCGGCAGATCATGATAGTCTGCAACCTCAGCACAATCTGACAATTTCCGGATCCCCATGCAACTTTTCCTCCGGAACTTCCTCTTTAAAGAAAAACGAAAATCATGAAAGCAATCAGATCCATATTCATTTTAATGTCAACCGCTCTTTTGATCACCTCATGTGACATGCATCCCAACCGGACCATCATAGGTACGGGCGATGTGGAGACCATGGAGGTGGATGTACCCGCATTTACAGGGGTTTCTGTTACCGGGACCTGTGATGTGGAGATCCGTACCGGGGAAACCCAAATGGTTGAACTGAGCGCCCAGCAGGAGGTGCTCGATGTGATGACCTACCAGGTCAGGGGAGGGATCCTGCACATTGGTTTCAAACCCGATTATAACGTGAATACCGAGGAAAGGTATTTCAGCTTATATCGTCGTTCCCGCAATTGATTATATCGCAGTTACGGGAGCCGCGGATTTCTGGCTCAGCGGAGATGCACAGCCATCGCTGGACATCCACATTACGGGAGCCGGTGATGTGGATGCCTTTGATATGGAGGTGAATGACTGCAATATCCGGATCTCCGGAGCCGGCGATTGCGAGGTTTATGTGACCAACAACCTGGATATTGATATTTCCGGCGTGGGCAATGTTTACTATATGGGACATCCCTCCCTTACCTCCGATATCAGCGGTGTGGGCAATGTGATCAGCGTGGCGGAATGATCCTCTTTTTTATAACTTAGGATCATCTATCCAATGACCTGACCATTGAAGATCAAATATCAAAAGCTAGAGACCGTATTCTGTTCCATTCTTACCCGTTACGGATTCCCGGATGGGGATGCGGTGCGGATCGCTGCTGTCTTTGCAGAAACCACCTTTGACGGCATATTCTCACACGGGATCAACCGTTTCCCCAGGTTCATCAGGGATGTGCGGGACGGGATTGTCAACCCGGGCGCCACACCGGAATTGACAGCTGGTTCCGGCGCCCTGGAGCAATGGGACGGAAAGCAGGCGGCCGGGATCCTGAATGCACTGCACTGCGCAGAAAGGGCAGTAGAACTGGCAAAAGCATCCGGTATAGGTTGTGTGGGACTCAGGAACACCAACCACTGGCTCAGGGGAGGAACATACGGATGGAAGGTTGCCAGGGAGGGATTCCTGTTTATCGGCTGGACCAATACCACCCCCAACATGCCCCCGTGGGGAGGCTCCACGGCATCCCTTGGCAACAATCCCCTGGTTATGGCCATACCCCGCAGGGAGGGCCATGTGGTGCTCGACATGGCCATGAGCCAGTATTCCTATGGCAAACTGGAATGGCACCAGAGGTGCGGAACCAATCTTCCCGAATTCGGGGGATACAACAGGGAAAACGAGCTGACCAAAGATCCGTCAGAGATCCTGGATTCGGAAAGGATCCTTCCTGTGGGACTGTGGAAGGGAAGCGGACTCTCCATGGTTCTTGACCTGGCTGCTGCCATTATTTCCGGGGGCAATACCTCCAGGGAGATAGGAGGACTTTCAAAGGAAACCAGCCTTTCCCAGGTTTTCATCGCCATAGACATTGAGCGCCATCTCAGTCCGGCCCAGGTAAATGCGCTCATCAATGAAACGCTTGGGTATACCAAAAGCCTGAATCCTGAAGCCCGCTACCCGGGACAGGGTACCCTTGAAAAAAGGATCCGTCACCTGGAATACGGTGTGGAGATCCCGGAGGAGATGTGGTCGGAGATAGAAAAACTGCGGAGCAGCTGATCCCGGCCTCCGTATCAGTACCTGAACCTTCCGTTCCCAAACCTGGGATTCACGATGTTATTATAGATGGAACCAAAGGTATAGGTAAGGCCTGCAAATCCTCCCACACTGTAGCTTGTCTCCAGTTCCTGCAGTTCCAGCAAGATGTCAGCCTCAGTCAGTTCACCCCTGGGAAGAGAGAGCTGGTCATTGATCCTTGCAACACCTCCAAACACCCTCAGGGAAAGCCCTTTGAGGATCCTGATGGTAATATACCCGCTCAGCTCGATCCTGTTCTTTGAAAAGTCATCCAAATAGTTGAAACCCTCCAGCGCCACGTTAATGGATCCCCACTTTTCCTGGACCTGGTATGCCACCTGCAGCTGGTGCTGCCAGAGATTCTCCTGGATCTGGTCGTAGATGGTGGTGTCAATGTACATATTGAATGAATTACCGATACCATACAGGATCCTGAGCTGGCGGTGGGTGGATTCGGAATAGGGGAAAATATTGTATTCCACCGATGGCATGAAATCCACCGAAAACCTGGTGTTTGAATAGGTGGAAGAGACAAGATCGGACCGGATCCCGGCTGACCAGTGTTCACCAAGGCTTTTAACCACCAGCAGATCCATCCCCTGGTAGCTGCGGTCGTTGGTATAGACCGTATCCTCGTAGGTATATTTCGTCCGGGTATACCGGTAATCCACATCAAAATCGAGTTTCCAGTCATGGGTTACCTTCACAGCTGACAAAGAGCTGCTCAGGGATAATTCCTTGTAGGACTCCTCACCGTCAAACTCAGGTTCCGCCTCGATCTCGAACACCCAGTTATTCCACCTGTCCACCACCTCCTCCCTGACACTACTCCTCGGTAGGCTGGATGATAACCTCGTTGAAAAGAGGAGTCGTGGCCACGTAAGACATCAATCCCATTTTCATCATCTGGGTCCGCCAGATCCTGCTGATGTCCCTGGGATCATCAGGCCTGCTTGCGTATGTAAGGGTATCGCTTTTCCCCTCAAATTCATCCTGTCCCACAAAGGTGTAAGTATATTTCCTCCCACCACTCCCGGTCTGTTCCCGGGTTTCACGGATATAGACCTGTGCCTCCTTCACATCCCTCACATAGTTGACATAGGGGATCTGCTCACGGATATAATCCATGTCGCAGTGGGAACAATCAATGAAAACCCTCACTGCATTCTCCCTGCTGCCTGTGGAATCTGATGATACCTCCTGGCCGGCCGCAGGAACAAACAGGCATAATCCGGCGATGAAGGGCCCGTAACGGGCCAGCGCTTTGAATATCATGGATACAAATCTAGAATTTTTAGCGAATTACCCGCTTGCTGGTCCGGATGAATGGGCTTCCTATGCATCCAGACAAAGTGCCCCGTTCAGGGCAATGATGGCCTTCCGGTAGTCGTCCCGGGAGATCACGAACTGCATGTTCACCTGCATAAGAGACTGGGAAACGGCCTCCACATTGATCTTATTCTCCCATAGTGCTGAAGCCGCTTTGGCCAGGGACCCCGGCTTGGCGATATTGGTTCCCAGGGCACACACCAGGGCGACCTCCTTCCTGGTAACCTCGTGGTAAAGACCCCTGCAGTTCCAGCATCAGGGCATCAGTGATATCCTTCTCCCAGAAGACCATGGTGATGCTGTTGGCGTTGGTCGATTTCAGGATATAGGAGAGGTTGTGCCGCTGAATCACCTTCATCATATTCAGGTCATACCCCACCTGACCCACCATGTAGGGATCATGCACCTCGATGGCCGTCACCCTGTCGGTCCCGGAGATGATCTCCACCTTTGACTCCTCCCCCTTGTATTCCCTGGAGATCACAGTACCCGGATGGTCAGGTTCAAAGGTATTCTTGATGCGGATATTGATCCCCGCAGTCTCCAGCGGTTTTGAGGCCTTGGGATGGATCGCCTCCATCCCGATATCGGCCAGCTGGTCGGCCACATTGAAATTGGTGTTCCCCACCGGTCTTGAATGCTTCACGCCAACAATGGCGGGATCGGCACTGGAAAGGTGGTACTCTTTGTGGATGACCGCCTCATGGGCCTTCACCTCCACTGCGATCTTGCTGAAGGTAACTTCAGAATAACCCCTGTCAAACTCCCGCATGATCCCTTCGGTTCCCTTTGTATATCCGGTAGCAACAGGGATGGTGGATGAACAGTCCAGCTCCCTGAAGGCCCGGTTGATCCGCTCGTCGATGGTCAGGTACTCCGCATCATGAAATCCGCACAGGTCCACAAAAGTGGCATGATAACCATTGTTCCGGATAATATCCACCGAGTTGAAAGCTGAATGGGCCTCCCCGATGGAGGCCAGGATCTCCCTGGCTGCCAGCAGGATATTCTGTTTGCTCACATAGCCTGATGCCATTACCTCGTCCAGACTGGCCAGGTAGTTCCTTGATTGCTCAATACGCTCCCTGATAAATCATCAGCCCTCATCCAGGTCCAGTCCGATCCCTTCCAGTCCCTGATTGATCCCGACCAGCTTCTCCAGCAGACCATCCAGGGCCTCCCCGTAATCCTGGCGTCTGACAAAGAGGTCATATACCCCGGGTTCACCTGTCTTCTTGTGCTCCAGCAACCAGTTGGTCACATGGTTGTAAGCCGAAACCACAAAGATCCTGTTATAGGGATCACCATCCCTGGCCTGGCCAATGATGATATTCTGTAATACATCCCCGAACCTGGACATGGAAGTACCACCTATCTTATGAACTGAAAGCATGCGATGCTGTTTAAATAATGAATTGGCAAAAATAACATGAATTTGATTACCGTTTAACATATGAACGATATCTTTTGATAGATTGTTCTAACTTTACTTGAACCAATCATTCCAGATGATACGCTTTGTAATCCTCATAATGACCGGGACAATGGTGTTACTGGCTTCCTGCCTCAAGGATATGCCTGAAGCACTGCCTGAGCATATTGAGTGGAATGCTGAACTGGCTCTCCCCATTGGATCTGGCCTGTTCGGGATCGACGCAGCGGACGGGTTTGATTCCACCTGGCTGGAATTTGACACCATCACCAGTTTTCCGAATTGGATTGATGAGGATTCGATAACCCTGCGCTACCGGCTCGAATTTGACCTTTCCTCCATCAATGAATCCATAGATGATATGAACCAGATCCTGTTTCGCATCAATTTCGATAACGGATTCCCCAATGAGCTAATGGCCCAGTGCTATTTCCTGGATCCCTCCGACAACCAGGTGGACTCCATGTTCACAAGCGGACCCATCCCTGTACCGGCGGGAAGGATCCTTGGGAACGGCGAAACCGTGGATCCCTCCCATATCAGGCAGGATGTGGTGTTTGACCAGGACAGGGTCATCGGCCTGGCGGATGTAACCCAGCTTGAATTCCAGGCCATTATCAGGAACCTTTCCCAGATCGACTCCACGCTCTATCCATATTATCCATCCTATGAATTCGGTGCTGAAATCGGGATCATGGTTGACCTGACCATAAGCTATTGAGACCTCCCCGCCCCCATAACATCATACTGCTCATGGCCCTTTTTGTGGCAGCAGGCATCGTGCAGCTCCGGGCACAGCAGGCCAACACGCTTTACCTGATGCATGATGTTCCACAATCAAACCTGCTGAATCCGGCAGTGCAGCTGGAGTGCAAATATTATATCGGGATTCCCCTGCTCTCATCGGTTCATCTTTCCTACTCAAACACCGCTTTTACCTACAACGACCTGGCCGGTACAGACACCTGGAATACAGAAGGGGTTCTTGACCAGATGCACAACACGGACCTCTATTCTGTGGAAGCACATCTTCACCTCCTCTCCCTCGGGTACCGTCGAAAAGGACTCTATTTCACGTTCAACGTTGCTGAAAAAATGCACGGTTTCCAGACCGTCCCCAAAGAGCTGGCCGAGGTGGCCATTCACGGGAACGGTCCCTTTGTGGGAGAGACGGCCAGTTTCAATGCATTCCGGCCGGGGGGCTATCATGTGAGGGAATATTCACTGGGACTCTCCAGGATATTCAACCAAAAACTCACTGCCGGCGTCCGGGCGAGGTTGCTTTTCGGCAAAGCCAGTATCTACACCAGCAGATCAAAAATGGGAATGACCACCCGGGAAGATAATTTCGGTTTGCTCATGGAGGGTGAGTATACAATCAACGGCGCTTTTCCGGCCACCATCACCCAGGATGCGGAGGGGAACATCGATGGCATCATTGTGGACGAGATCGATCCCTACACATACCTTATGAACCGCGGGAACCCGGGATTTGCCCTCGACCTGGGTGCAATGTACAGGTTTAATGATAAGATTACCCTTTCAGCAAGCCTGCTGGACCTGGGATTTGTCAGGTGGAAGACCGACCTGAACAATGTAGAGGGAGAGGGAACATTTACCTACAACGGGGCGGATATCGAGTCTGAACTGGTTTCTTCCGCCTTCCTCACCGAGATGGGGGACTCCCTGCTCAATGCTTTCGAGACAACCGTAACCCGGGATCCTTTCAACTCTTTCTTCCCCACGCAGCTCTACCTGGGGGGCAGCTACCAGTGGAGGGAGAACATCTCCTTCGGGGTGGTGAACAGGAACCTGATCCTCAGCAGCAAGCTCCACTCCTCCGTCACCCTCTCCGCCCGCGTGGATCTTCTGGACAGGATCCTGGCAACAGTTAGCTGGTCCTACCTGAACAACAGCCTGAAGAACGTGGGGCTGGGAATCGCCTACCATGGAAAAGGGTTCCAGTTGCATGCGGTGTCTGACAACCTGCTCGGATTCTTCACTCCATTCAATACCCGCACCCTGAACCTCCGGTTCGGGATCAACCTGATGCTGGGTTGCCCTCGGAATAAGAAGGAGAAACTTCAGGAAGAGTCCTGGGGAAAACCCACCATTTCAGGAGAATGCCCCTGGGCAGAAGATCCCTCCAAAACAAGGAAGAAACGGATCAGGGCTGCCAGGAAACGAAACAGATAATTTTGTAAATTGTCATTTCAAATAAAAGGAAATGGAACTGGTTGAAATCTTTGATGGGACCTGGCTCATCTTCATTGAAAGGTTCTTCATGAACCTGCTAATCATCGTGGTTATCAGCAGGTATTTCTATTACTCAAAAGGGCGTGGCACCAGGGAATACATGTTCACGTACATCTCCACCTCCATGGTCATTTTCCTGGTTTGTATCCTCATCAGCAAGGTGAAAGTGGAACTGGGCATTGCACTGGGCCTTTTTGCGGTTTTCAGCGTGATCCGCTTCAGGTCGGTACAGGCCACAGCACGGGAACTGGCTTACCTGTTCATATGCCTGGGCTTTTCCCTGATGTTTGCATTGCTGCCTTTGGATACGCCTTTTCTCAGGGTGCTGGTGAACAGCCTGCTGATCCTGGGCACCATTGGCCTCACTGACTACCTGGTATACAGAAATAACCTGGTGGAGAAAGTGGTAAATTATGACCGGCCGGAATTACTGGCAGGGGAGAGAAGTGCGGAACTTAGAGCTGACCTGGAAACCCGTTTCGGGATCACCGGCATCTCCTCCATACAGGCTGGAAATATTGATACCCTGAAAAACAGAGTGCGGTTAAAAATCTGGATCAGGGACACAGATAACAAGCATTACCAGGAAAAGTAGGTTGACAGTATCTAAGGGAGATCAGCGACCGGTCAACGGCAGGTGCGCTGCAACTCCTGCGAGATAAAACGCGGAGATCCCGAAAGCTGGTAGTAGGACTCAATATACCCGGTCACCTGCTCCTTCTCTTTTTCCTCCAGGTAGGGGAATCCGTTCACCATCTCAAGGATCCCGGTCCTGTGATCTTCCAGGTGCCGGATGGCTTTCTGGTATGACTGCTCCGTTCCGCAGGGGCCAAGAAAATAACGCTCCCGGATAGATGTGATCCCCAGGTCCTCCCCGGGGACGGCATATTCGGCATCCACAATGCCTGTATAGTCAAAATCATAGGGCACCGGTGTATATCCTTTCGATCCGAATCCCGGAGCCCCAGGATCTTCATGTTGTGCCGCCCTGCCACCGAATAATCGGAGTTGCCGATCATGTACTGGAATAGGGAGGCCAGCATGAGCTCCTCCTGGTTCATAACCTTCATGGAGAGCTTGTCATTCTTGATCACAAGGGCGTCATGCCTTTCGGCCAGCATCTCCTCCGGTTCGATCATAAATGCCCATCCCTTCGTTACCCGGTTCTTTCTCCCGGTATCCACGTAGACCATCCTGATCAGCCTTACCCTGAAGCTGATGGGTGTGATGATGCTGTAGAGCTTATAGGCCAGGTACTCCTTCAGCACATACGAACCGTAGTCTTTGAGCTTCCGGCAGTGGGTGACTATCTTCATCTTCTTCACATCCTGCAGGTAGATGTTCTTTACATCCGCCTTTCGGATATTCAGCCAGAAGGGGGCAAATGAACAGTGGTCCTTCCGGAAATTCCCCCTGGACTTAATGCGCACATCCTTTTCAATATCAATGGTGTCATTCACATGGAGCTTCAGATGGACAGGCATGTACTCCTCCTTATGCTTTTCCCTCTGGTACTTTTTCATATCGAAGGTCAGGGTCAGCTCCAGGGGTTCAGCGCTTTCGAACAGGTCTGCATTGGTGACGAGCGTATCCCCGAGCTGGGAATCATCAGGTGGTTCCTGTGCCACAAGCAGAAAGGGGAGAACACAAAAAATGACGGTAATGAAATACCTGTTCATGACTCCTGATGAATTTACTCTAAATTTATTGAATTTATCGCAAACAACGGCAGGAACAATTCATTTGATACCAGAATATGAAAATCTGTAACAAATTAACACCTCTGCAACCGGCGGGCATGACCGGATTGTTGCAGAAGTTTCTTACATTTGCGGCTTACCTTAAATGGATTTTGTTTTGGCTGGAAAGACACTTTTTGACAAGATATGGGACGCCCATGTGGTGGAAGAGATACCGGGCGGACCCTCAGTACTTTACATCGACAAGCACCTGATCCACGAGGTGACGAGCCCCCAGGCATTTGCAGGGATTGAAAAGAGGGGGATCACCGTATTCCGCCCTCAGCATACCGTGGCCACACCGGACCACAATGTGCCCACCGTGGACCAGCACCTGGAAATCAGGGATGAGCTCTCCCGGTTCCAGGTAAACAAGCTTACTGAGAATTGTGAAAAACACGGCATCACCCTCTATGGCCTGAACCATCCATTCCAGGGTATCGTGCATGTGATCGGCCCGGAGCTGGGGATCACCCAGCCTGGTATGACCATGGTTTGCGGAGACAGCCATACCTCCACCCACGGGGCTTTCGGAAGCGTGGCTTTCGGGATCGGTACCTCGGAGGTGGAGATGGTACTGGCCACCCAGTGCATCCTTCAGCCCAAGCCGAAAAAGATGCGCATCACGGTGGACGGGGAACTAACCAGAGGGGTGACCGCCAAGGATGTGATCCTCTACATCATCGCAAAGATATCAGCCAGTGGTGGCACAGGCTACTTTATCGAATATGCAGGATCGGCCATACGCAGCCTCTCCATGGAGGGCCGCATGACCGTCTGCAACATGAGTATTGAAAGCGGTGCCCGGGGTGGATTGATCGCACCCGATGAGACTACTTTCGAATACCTCAGGGGACGTGAATTTGTCCCCCGGGGAGAAGCATTCGACGCCATGGTTGAAAAATGGAAGGCACTGCATACTGATGAAGATGCAATATTCGACAGCGAACTGAATTTTGATGCAGCCGATATTGAACCCATGATCACCTACGGGACCAATCCCGGCATGGGTGCTAAGATCAGCAGCCAGATCCCCGCCATTGATGAGATTGAAGAGGGTTCCCGCGACTCCTATCAAAAATCCCTGGCCTACATGGATTTCGAGGCCGGCTCACCCGTTGCCGGAAGAAAGGTGGATTACGTGTTCGTGGGAAGCTGTACCAACGGCCGCATTGAGGATCTCCGGGAAGTGGCTGGTTTTGTAAAGGGACGGAAGAAAGCAGACCATGTGACCGCCTGGATCGTACCCGGTTCGAAACAGGTGGAGAAGCAGGCAAAAGAAGAGGGCATCGATACTGCGCTTGAAAAGGCCGGTTTTAAGCTGAGGCAACCGGGATGTTCAGCCTGCCTGGCCATGAACGATGACAAGATCCCGGAAGGGAAACTGGCGGTTTCTACTTCCAACCGAAATTTCGAAGGCCGGCAGGGACCCGGAGCCCGCACCATGTTGGCCAGTCCGCTTGTGGCGGCCGCAGCAGCCATTTCTGGTGAAGTGACCGATCCCAGGTCCATGCTTTAAATCCCAATCCCCGTTAACCATTTAATGAACAAACCATGTCCCAAGATAAATTTGAAACCATACAATCAACCGCAGTCCCACTGCCCGTGGAGAATGTGGATACCGACCAGATTATTCCTGCCAGGTTCCTGAAGTCCACCACAAGGGATGGCTTCGGGGAGAACCTGTTCAGGGACTGGAGGTTTGACAAAAGCGGTGAGCCCAAAACTGATTTCGTGCTCAACAATCCCTCCTACTCGGGAACCATCCTGGTGGGCGGAAAGAATTTCGGGAGCGGATCGAGCCGTGAACATGCTGCCTGGGCCATCCACGACTACGGATTCAAGGTGGTGGTTTCCAGTTTTTTTGCAGATATTTTCAAGAACAATGCTTTGAACAACGGGCTCCTTCCGGTCCAGGTTTCCGACCAATTCCTGGCAAAGATCTTCGCGGCTGTTCAGAAAGATCCTTCCACACAACTGAAGGTGGATCTTGCAGGAGAGGAGATCACCCTGGTGGCCACCGGAGAAACAGCATCCTTCCAGATCAATCCCTACAAAAAAGAGTGCCTGATTAACGGGTACGATGACATTGATTACCTGCTGAATATCAAGGAGAAAGTTTCAGCCTTCGAACTGAAAAGGAACTAAATCCGACGCATCATGCACATCACCATCATGGATACCACCCTGAGGGACGGCGAGCAGACCTCCGGTGTGACCTTCACAGCTTCTGAAAAGCTTAATATTGCCAAACTGCTGCTTGAGGAGCTGAATGTGGACCGCATCGAGGTAGCTTCAGCCAGGGTTTCCGAGGGGGAATTCCAGGGCGCCAAACGGATCTTCGACTGGGCCAGGAAGAACGGACACATCGAGAAGGTGGAAGTACTGGGATTCATCGACGGCGATGTCTCCCTGAAATGGATCAAGAACGCAGGAGGCAAAGTCAACAACCTGCTGATGAAAGGCTCCCTGAAGCACTGTGAGACCCAGCTCAGGAAAACACCGTCCGAACACATCGCCGATGTGAAGAGGGTGCTGGCGCTGGCAAGGGAGATGGATATCCGCATGAACATCTATTTCGAGGACTGGTCCAACGGCATGCGCAACTCGCCTGAATATATGTACGAGGTCCTTGATGCATTGAAGGATGAGAGCATCGACCGCTTTATGCTGCCCGACACCCTGGGGATCCTGAACCAGCAGGAGGTCTACGATTTCTGCCTGGATATGATCACCCGCTACCCGAAGCTGAATTTCGACTTCCATGCCCACAACGACTACGACCTGGCCACTGCCAACGTATACTCGGCCATCAAAGCGGGGATTTCCGGGATTCATACCACGGTAAACGGACTGGGCGAACGGGCCGGGAACGTGCCCCTCTCCAGTGTCATCGGGGTGGTGCATGACCACTTCAACTATACCATGAACATCCGGGAGGACCGCCTCTACCATGTGAGCAAGATGATCGAGTCCTTTTCCGGGATCCGGATCCCGCCCAACAAACCCCTGATCGGGGAGAACGTATTTACGCAAACCAGCGGGATCCATGCTGACGGGGACCAGAAGGATGACCTCTATTTCAATGACCTCCTGCCCGAAAGGTTTGGAAGAAAGCGTACCTATGCCCTGGGTAAGATGTCGGGCAAGGCCAGCATCCAGAAGAACCTGGAAGAGCTGGGGATCGAACTGAGCAAGGAGGACATGAAGCTGGTCACCGAACGGGTGATCGAGATCGGGGACAAGAAGGAGATCATCACCAAGGAGGACCTGCCCTACATCATCTCGGACGTGCTGCGGAGCAAGCGGGTGGACGAGAAGATCAGGATCAGGAATTTCCAGCTCTCCGTAGCCCGGGGACTTCGTTCGGTGGCCACTGTTGCCATCGAAATCGACAGCCAGGTATACGAGGAAACGGCTTCTGGAGACGGGCAGTACGATGCTTTCATGCAGGCCATCTGGAAGATTTACAACCGGCTGGAGAAGAAACACCCCGTGCTGACCGACTATGTGGTGACCATTCCCCCCGGCGGAAAAACCGATGCCATCGTGGAGTGTATGATCACATGGAACTACGAGGGGAACATCATCAAGACCCGGGCGGTGGACCCGGACCAGACAGTGGCGGCCATTGAGTGTACACGTCGGATGTTGAATATCATCGAAACATACGGCTGAGGGCCGTATGTTCGAGTTTGTAAAGTTTTTAAAGTTTATAAAGTTGTAAAGGATGGAGTATAAGATTGCGGTATTGAAGGGGGACGGGATCGGACCCGAGATCGTCGACCAGGCCATCAAGGTGATGAAGGCCGTTGGGAAGAAATTTGACCACAACTTCATATTCACCGAAGCGCTCACCGGGGCCACCGCCATCGACCAGGTGGGTGATCCCTATCCTGAAGAGACCCACCAGCTCTGCATGGATTCCGATGCGGTCCTCTTTGGCTCCATCGGTGATCCCAAATACGACAATGATCCCAAAGCCAAAGTAAGGCCCGAGCAGGGCCTGCTTGCCATGCGCAAGAAACTGGGACTGTATGCCAACATCCGGCCGGTGACCACCTTCCCCTCCCTGATCCACAAATCCCCCTTCGGAAAGACCTGGTGGAAGGCGCCGATTTCGTGGTGATCCGGGAACTCACCGGCGGTATCTATTTTGGAGAAAGGGGCCGTTCCGAGGACCTGAACAAGGCCTTCGATACCATGATGTATACCCGCCCTGAGGTGGAACGCATCCTGAAACTGGCATTTGAATATGCTGCCAAAAGGGACAAGAGACTGACCGTGGTAGACAAGGCCAATGTACTGGCCTCCTCCAGGCTCTGGAGGGAAGTCGCCCAGGAGATGGAGCCCGGCCACAAGGAGATTGAGGTGGATTACATGTTCGTGGACAATGCGGCCATGCAGATCATCCAGTGGCCCAAGAAATTCGATGTGATGGTCACCGGGAACATGTTCGGGGATATCCTTTCGGATGAGGCCAGCGTGATCACCGGATCGCTGGGACTGTTGCCTTCGGCCTCCGTGGGAATCCACACTTCGGTCTTCGAACCGATCCATGGCTCCTATCCGCAGGCTGCCGGCAAAGACATTGCCAATCCGCTGGCAACCGTGCTTTCGGCAGCCATGCTGCTGGAGATCGCCCTTGACCTTACGGAAGAGGCGAAGGCAGTGAGGGATGTGGTGGACAGGTCCATGGCCGAAGGCATTGTCACCGAAGACATCGCAGAAGACAAAGCTTTCAGGACCTCGGAGGTGGGTGACTGGCTGGCGGAAAATCTTTAGCCGGGCGAATCTTCCTGCTATCATCAATTCCCTAAAAAATCCCTGGATCGGGCAAGGCAAAATACTGACTCCTTACAAGGCGGTTTATTCCACCGGTATCAGCGAAACCATCTTATGAAAGATCGCGGTGTTTTCATAAATCCCGGTGAAGATCTCAGCACCGGGGCCGAAAGCAAACACAGGGACCATGTGCCGCCGAATGGTTGGTGGTGGCAAATGTGGGAGTGATGACCGAGTAATCCGCATCATACCGTTCTGGTACCTGCAGCTCCAAGGGTAAATCCGCCGGTCTCATGGTCGGCCGTTACGATCACCAGGGTCTCCCCGTCCTCCTCCGCACAATCAGCACACTGTAGACCGTATCTTCAAAATCATTCATTTCGGTGATCATGTACTCCACCTTGTTTCCGTGGCCGGCCCAGTCGATCTGTGAACCTTCGATCATCAGGAAAAATCCCTGGCCTCCCCGTGGAGAGGAAATCCATGGCGATCCCTGCAGCTTTCTTCAGAAAATCTTTCCTTCCCTCTAGCATGGTAGGCATGCGGTCATTGCCCAGCAGGAATCCATACCGGGCTGCCCGGTTCACGGATTCCTGATTTTTTAAGCCTGGTGAAATTTATCTCGATTCCATTGGCTTTGAAATGGTCTATACCCGTGGTGTCAACGAAAGTACTTGATCCCTCCGCCGGCAAAAAAGTCGATCTCCGATTTCAACCAGGTCCATGGCAATTTCATGCTGCATGTAACGGTCGGGCTGGTGGGCATAGAAACCGGCCGGAGTGGCATCGGTAATGGATGAGGTGGCAATAACCCCGGTCATGTACCCATTTTCCGAAACAATTTCCACAATGTTTTTCCGTGGAACCGTATCCATATCCACCCCCACTGCCATGTTGTATGTCTTATGTCCCGTACTGAGGGCTGTGGCTGCAGCAGGGGACTGTGTCACCGGATCGAGTCCCGAAGAGGTCCTGGCCAGCCCGATGTAGCGGAAACGGCTGAATGCAGGTTCATCCTCTCCATAATAATAGGGGGCCGTTACCTGGGAAAGCCCCATCCCGTCCCCGATCATCAGGATGATGTTCTTGGGCCGCTTTGTGACCGACGAAAGATCCTGGCCGGTTGCATGGGAAGGCAACTGAAATGGCCAGGATCATCATGAATGTGAAACATATACTTCTTCATAATAGCCAATCTTTATTCCCTCTATATACAATAACCAAACCAAAGCAGAAATGTTGCAATCGATTCCTTTACCTGCAGGTATTCAGGATATGACTGTTTATGAAATCCTCCTTCCCGGCCTGGTTGAAGAACTCCTGGATGTAAGCCATCATATCCACCTTCTCGTTCTCATCCAGGTATTCAAATCCCAGGATCATCTCCACGATCTCATCGTGCAGGGACTGCATCTCCTCAACGGCCCTTTCATGGAGGATCTTTCCCCTGCAGGGTCCCAGGAAATATCGCTCCCTCACATGTTCGATCCCCAGGCTTATCCCCGGGATGGCATAACCGGTATTCACCAGTCCGGTGTAGTCAAAATCGTAAGGTACCGGAATAAATCCCAATGGGCTCCCGTCTTACATGGTCAGGATCTTCAGATTGTGCCTTCCGGCCACCGAATAGTCCCCGTTTCCGATCATGTACTGGAATATTGCCAGCCTGTCCATAACATCCCTGTTCATCGACTTCATGGCATAGGTCATCACTCTTTATTACACTGGCATCCAGCCTTCTGGCCATCATCTCCTCCGGTTCGATGAGGAAGGCCCACTCCTCCGTCTCCCTGTTCTTCCGGCCGGTGTCGATGATCTTCAGCCGTACCAGCCTCACCCTGAAACTATATGGCGTAACCAGGTTATAGATCCTGTAGACCAGGTACTCCCTCAGCACGTAATCCTCATACTCCCTGGCACTCCTGCACCGGGTCACCATTTTCATCCTCCTGATACCCTCCAGCTCCTCGGCTTCAATACCCGAATACCTGATATTCAGCCAGAAGGGCGGGATCATAGCAATTGTCCCTCCGGTAGATCCCCCGGCCTTCACCCGCACCGGGTGGGTTACCCGGAATGTGTCGGCCGCGTGATAAGCTGGTTGCGGTGGAAGCACATTGGACGAGCCCCCTGAGGAAGAGCCAATGGCAGCAGAACCCTCTGATGAACGGCCCTGGTTGCCAACCGTCATACAGGTCATCTCCACCGGGTGGTACTCCTCCTCCTGCCGTGTACGCTGGAAAGCTCTTCACATCGAATTTCAGGGTCAGGTGAAGCGGTTCCTGCTTTTCGAACAGACTCTCGTATACCGATGCGGTTCAGCCCCCCCTCCACTGTTCAATTGCCGGTGCCGAATTTTCCCGGCAAAAGAGGTTGCTGCCATGCAATCTATAACGGATGACAGGACCAGTATACACCAAAGAAAAATGGAAGTTCTCAATACAATGATAGGCTGCATGTCATTCAAATATATAAAGAAATCCCATCGCACACCCTGAAAGCACAATGCACAAACTTTATTAAATTAGCAGGCGGTAAAATTTACACCAAAAATTAAGCATCAAAACTTATGAAAAAAATCATCTCCCTCATTCTCTTCTCTTTACTCGTTCCGACCGCCTACTCTCGGAGGCAAAACCGGAGGCCACTGAGGACTGGTCACGCAAACCGGAAAAGTCACACCGGGAAAAGGAACACTGCCTCCATCCGATGCCATCGTTCTTTACGCCGATCCACAAGACCTGCAAAAGAACTGGGAAAGCGCAAAAGGTGGTAAAGCCACATGGAAAACAGGTGATTGCCTTACAATAAATCCAAAAACAGGCGGGATCCAGACCAAAAAGAGTTTCGGAGATGTGCAACTGCATATCGAGTGGCGTTCACCCTCCAAGATTGAAGGTGAAGGGCAGGGACGTGGAAACAGCGGAGTCTATTTAATGGGGAAATACGAAGTCCAGGTACTGGATTCCTATGAGAGCGAAACCTATTACAATGGCCAGGCCTGCCAGTATATATAAGCAACACATCCCGCTTGTCAACGCCTGCCTTCCACCAGGAGTATGGCAGGAGTATGACATCATCTTTACCGCTCCCGAGTTCAAAGATGATGGTTCCCTGGAATCACCTGCATATGTGACTGTGATCCACAACGGTGTACTGGTGCAGAACCATGTGGAGCTGTGGGGTCCCACCGAGTTTATCGGAAAACCCAAATACCAGGCTCACCCGGACAAGCTACCCCTGCACCTGCAGGACCACAACAATCCTGTGTCTTACAGGAATATCTGGATCAGGGAGCTTTAGTCTACAACCATCTCTACTTCTGATCCTGGTTAAAACGGAAACAGGATATACCAGATCCATGATTATGGCATCCAGGGTATATGTGTTAGGAAGGTAATAGCACTGTTTTACTCTACCATAAACTGAATATAAATAAAAGTAAGCATTGGGTGTGTTTCTCAATAAGTTAGTACCTTGAAAAGGCACTTTAACAAACTACAATGAGAAAACACTTAGATTTCCAGAGCTTTATCCAGCACCCTGTTGATTGGTCTGTTTCTTACCGTCTCAAATGTTGCAGCACAGCAGTATACCCTTACCGATGAGGATGTAGTCGTGGAGAACGGCATGATCACCAGCTGCAGCTACGATTTTACACTGAAGGACATCATCATCCCGGAGACCCTTGACGGACAGACCGTGACCGGGATTCGGGGAACCTGGTATAATGGTATATTCCAAAACAAGGGAATTACCTCTATTAAACTGCCGCCTACCATCACACTGATCGGTAGCCGTACATTTGCGGATAACGATCTGGTAACCCTGGACCTGACAAATTGTACAGAGATCGATACCATTGTCTCCATGGCATTTTATTCAAATTCACTCACATCACTGGACCTGTCACACTGTACAAAACTGATTTACATTGGGGATGAGGCCTTCTCTCGCAACTCCATCGAATCTTTGGACCTTTCAAACCTCTCATCGCTGGTTGATATTGGTGAATCTGCCTTTGCCTACAACAAGATCACCAGCCTCGATTTTTCAGATTGTTCAGAGCTTACCTTCATTGGCTCCTATGCTTTCAGTAATAACCAGATCACAGACCTGGACCTGTCTGTATGCACTGCACTTTCTTCCATTGGTGCTTCAGCTTTTCGCTCGAACCAACTTACAAATATTGACCTGACCAGTTGCTCAAACCTGTTATCCATCGGTGAGCAGGCATTTATATATAACTATTCCCTGTCCGGATTTCACCTTCCGGAAGTTTCTTACGATGGAACAGTCTACAGTACCTGGTTGGATGGAAATGACAACCGGTATGCTGCAGGAACCGACTTGGCTACTGACCTGGGAACATTCTATCTGCCGCTTATCCCGTACACCCTTACCGATGAAGACGTAGTGGTGGAAAATGGAATTATAACCAGTTGCAGCTACGATTTCGCGCTTAAGAACATCATCATTCCTGAAACTCTTGACGGGCAGACCGTGACCGGGATTCGGGGAACCTGGTATAATGGTATATTCCAAAACAAGGGAATTACCTCTATTAAACTGCCGCCTACCATCACACTGATCGGGAGCCGTACATTTGCGGATAACGATCTGGTAACCCTGGACCTGACAAATTGCACGGAGATCGATACCATTGTCTCCATGGCATTTTATTCAAATTCGCTCACATCCCTGGACCTGTCACACTGTACAAAACTGATTTACATTGGGGATGAGGCCTTCTCGCGCAACTCAATCGAATCTTTGGACCTTTCAAACCTCTCATCGCTGGTTGATATTGGTGAGTCATCCTTTTCCTATAACACGATCACAAGCCTCGATTTTTCAGATTGTTCAGCAGCTTACCTCCATTGGGTCCTATGCTTTCAGTAATAATGAAATCACAGACCTGGACCTGTCTGTATGCACTGCACTTTCTTCAATCGGTGCTTCAGCTTTTCGCTCGAACCAACTTTCAAATATTGACCTGACCGGTTGTTCAAACCTGTTATCCATCGGTGAGCAGGCATTTATATACAACTATTCCCTGTCCGGATTTCACCTTCCGGAAGTTTCTTACGATGGAACAGTCTACAGTACCTGGTTGGATGGAAATGACAACCGGTATGCTGCAGGAACCGACTTGGCTACTGACCTGGGAACATTCTATCTGCCGCTTATCCCGTACACCCTTACCGATGAAGACGTAGTGGTGGAAAACGGAATTATCAAAAGCTGCAGTTATGATTTCGCCCTGAAGAATATCATCATCCCTGAAATCCTCGACGGGCAGACCGTGACCGGGATTCGGGGAACCTGGTATAATGGTATATTCCAAAACAAGGGAATTACCTCTATTAAACTGCCGCCTACCATCACACTGATCGGGAGCCATACATTTGCGGATAACGATCTGGTAACCCTGGACCTGACAAATTGTACGGAGATCGATACCATTGTCTCCAGGGCATTTTATTCAAATTCACTCACATCACTGGACCTGTCACACTGTACAAAACTGATTTACATTGGGGATGAGGCCTTCTCTCGAAATCCCATCGAATCTCTGGACCTTTCAAACCTCTCATCGCTGGTTGAAATTGGTGAATCTGCCTTTGCCGACAACAAGATCACCAGCCTCGATTATTCAGATTGTTCAGCACTTGCCTCCATCGGTGACTTGGCTTTTGATGATAATGAAATCACAGACCTGGACTTTTCGAACTGCACGAAGCTTTCATCCATTGGCTCAGGTGCTTTTAGATCTAACAAACTTACAAATGTTGACCTGACCAACTGCAAGCACCTGTTATGGATTGGACATCAGGCGTTTTATACCAACTCTTCCTTAACCGGCTTTGCGCTGCCGGAAGTAACCGATAATGGAACAGTTTACGATTTGTGGAAAGATGGGAATAACAACAATTACATCGCTGGAGCTGATATGGCTACGGATCTTGGAACCTTCTATCTTCCCTTCATTCAATATACCCTTGCCGACCATGATGTTGTGGTGGAAAACGGTATTATCAAAAGCTGCAGTTACGATTTTGAGCTGAAGAATATCATCATCCCGGAGATCCTCCACGGGCAGACCGTGATTGGTATTTCCAGTCCCTGGTATTCAGGCGTTTTCAGTCGTACTGGAATCACCTCCGTTGAGCTTCCCGGAACTCTTAAGATCATTGGTAGTCGAACCTTTAGTAACAATTACCTTGCAGATCTGAACCTTTCTGGTTTAACATCATTGGAAGACATCGGAGAGCAAGCATTCAGCTACAATGCCTTGCTAAACTTAGACCTTTCATATTGCACTTCTCTTCAGTCTATTGGACCCAGGTCTTTTTCTTATAATAGAATATCAGATGTTGATCTTACCAGCTGTGCGAACCTTTCATTTACAGGATATGAAGCATTCTATAACAATCCACTTGTGCATGATTTTGCCCTGCCAGATCCAGTCATCCCCGGCTACCTCTACAGTACCTGGATAGATGGCCTGGGTGGGCAACACGATGCAACCAGCAGGGTTAATAATCTTGGGACAAGCTACACCCGGATCATGCCTGAGATCAGCGAAGTCATTGAGAGGTACGCGCCCACTGCGGGTAACAAAGAGGTAACCCTTACTGGTAAGCATTTCGAGGAACAAAGGAACGATAAACAAGTCCTGTTTAATGGTATAGAATCCCTGAGCTATGTATTTTGGAGCGATACCCTGATAACACTGGTATGCCCCCCCAATCCGGAGGGATCCGCAACAATAGAGATTCCCTTGGAGAACAACATTACCTACATCTCTCCAAAACAGTTTTTTTACAGTGATGAGAACATTGTTCCGGTATGCGGTGCAATTTCTGGGACCTGGGAAACAGGCAATACCTATTTACTGACATGCAGTGCAACTGTTAACGAAGATCGTACCCTTATCATCGAAGAGGGTGTAAAGATCATTGCCATACCCGGGGAACAGATCCGGTTCCGAGTCAGTGGAACATTGGAGGTAAACGGAACTGAAGAGCAACCGGTCACCTTCACTTCTTCTGCAGAAGTTCCGGGAAGCTGGGATGGAATAAGCATCTTTGGAACTTATGACAACTGTGTTTTCAACCATTGCACTTTTGAATATGCCACCACTGCAATTAGCCTGGGCGCATGGGCTTCAGGTTGTAAATCTGAACGAAATTTGAGTGAGTTTCGCAACTGTATTATCAGATATAACTCAATGGATGGCTTTGATTGTTCCGGAGAGGGAGACTCAAGTGATGGATGCATACCTTCCAGGACCGGCAATTGCAGTCCACTGATCCAAAATTGCGAGATCTACAATAACAGTGGAAATGGAATTGAACTTTCTGCCTGGGATGGACATTATGCCAACGGTTATATTGGGGCGAAAATCTATAATAACCTGATCTACAATAACAGAAACGGCATCTATAGCCTTGGGGATGATTGGGTTGAACCAAAAGTCATCAATAATGTAATCGTTAATAACTACGTTTCAGGCATCAATTCAACCCATGAGAATTTTGATGAGAACGATTACGAAATCGCTAATAATATCATTGCAAATAATGGAATTGGTATTCTAAATGATGCTGTGACCGCTATGCTATTGCACAGCAATGGATTTTGGTCTAATTCAGCCGATTTGGAGGGTAATTTTCAGGAGGCCTCAAATGTATATGAAGATCCCATATTTTCTGATTTAGAAAATGATGATTTCAACCTCGAGCCCTCTTCTCCCTTCATAGATGCCGGATCCAATGAGTTTGTGGTATTCGAGACAGACTTTTCAGGAAAGACCAGGATCTTTGATGGATTGGGAAGTGGCGAGGCCATAGTGC